>NZ_CP020465.1:1200000-2400000 GCF_002076895.1 Cognaticolwellia beringensis | reverse complement strand
ATTATTTCAGGAATTTAACAACACGTGAAACTTACTCAACATGTTAACCAAGGTCGACTAGTTTACCTCAGTAACACGGCAGACCAAATAACCATTAGCGAAAATGAATATTATCGCTGGTTAGCATTTGACGATGTTATCCAAAGTGTTATGCACTTACGTCGCCCAGAAAAATTAACCCTGCCGCATCACTATGCCGCGTTGTTGCCTTTATTGTTTTTTAAACCCAAAAAAGTAATAGAGCTGGGTCTTGGTGGAGGTAATTTAAGTCGATTTTTAAGTACGTTACATCCAGATATTCAAGTGTTGAGTATTGAGTTTTCTCAAACAGTTATTGATTGCTTTCAATGCTACTTTAACCCGAAAAATCGCCCTATAGTGGTTGAGAATAGCGAAGCTTTAGTTTGGCTGCAACAACTACAGAGTGAAACTGAGTCTCCTGTTGACTGGCACATTTGTGATGTTTATCAACACCACGCTAAAAGCTTTCAAAGCAGAGTTGACCTGTTAACCGCGCTGATAGATAACTTGCAGGATAATGCATGTTTAACGATTAACTTACCTGACCTTGATGACCAAGAAATTAACCTCTGCTTGACCATTTTAAGGCAACTGCAAAATTCGCATCATATTATTTATTTTCATATACCACGCTACCTCAATGTGGTTATTCATTTACTGCCAAAGCACTGGATGATAGATAACGTAAAAAAACGTTCAAAAGCTACCTACCTCTCTTCAGTACAATATCTCAGATGGCGGAAGTTTTTTAACCAACACATGAGTGCTAATTAGAGGGCATTAACCCTCTTATCCTTGTAAATTAATAGTTACCGGACCGTCATTTAACAACCGCACTTGCATGTCTGCACCAAAGACCCCGGTAGGAACACGAAAACCAAGGTTGCGTAATTGTGTACAAAAATACTGATAAAGTTCATCGCTCAACTTTGCTGGCGCAGCACTGGTAAAGCTAGGTCGCATCCCTTTTGTGGTATTCGCGGCTAAAGTAAACTGTGAAACCACCAATATTTCACCACCAACTTGCTTAACATTTAAATTCATTTTTCCGTTTTCATCGGCAAATATTCGATAGCCCGCGACTCGTTCGGCTAAGCGTTTTGCCTTCACTTCGGTATCTTCTGGTTCAATCGCTAATAGCACTAATAAGCCCTGCTCTATTTCACCTACTACTTTATTATCAACGCTGACACTCGCTTCGGTCACTCTTTGCATCAATGCTATCATTTACTCAATACTCTGTTCTGCAATAAAATTTGCCATTGTATCTGTTGCTTGGCAAAAACCATCAATAGTTTGTGACTCGAAACCGCTATGCCCTGCCCGAGGGAGTATTTGTAAGCGTGCGTTTGGCCATTGTTGTACCAACATATCAGCACTGCGCATTGGACAAACCATGTCATAGCGTCCGTGTAGAATAATTGCTGGAATGCTTTTAATCTTATCAATGGAAGCTAAAATAAAGTCGTCATCAATAAAGCATTTATTAATAAAGTAATGGCTAGATATTTTCGCCTTACATAACGCTTGATGCGGATCTTCTATATGTTGGCTATCAATAGACCGGTGTTCTATTGATGACAACCTAAGTTCCCATAAACACCAAGCTTTATTGGCTGCAGTAGCTGCTATTTCATTAGCACCCGTAAGGACATCATAATAACCCTGCAGCACATCATTAGTTTTAGGTTCATCAAGTTGTGCGGTAAATTCGCGATAGTATTCAGGAAAAAAACCTGCCACTCCATCCTGCCCATACAACCAATTATATTCAGCAGTTGTGCCGAGAAAAATGCCTCTTAAAATAAAGCCTAATACGGTTTCAGGGTATTGAATACCATAAAGCAACGCTAAAGTGGACCCCCACGACCCTCCAGACACTAACCAACGGGAGATACTTAAATGCTTACGAATTACTTCAAGGTCAGCAACTAAATGCGATGAGGTATTATCTTTTATACTGGGTGATGGTTTAGAGCGCCCACAACCGCGTTGGTCAAATAAAATTATCCGGTATTTTTCGGGATCAAAATATCGTCGATGATCTTTGCATGATCCACTACCTGGCCCCCCATGAAGATATACTACGGCGATACCGTTTGGGTTACCTGATTGTTCAAGATAAAGTTGATGGCCATCACCGACGTCAAGCCATTCTTGTTGATAAACCGCAATATTTGGATAAAGCATTCTAGACATATACTGTTCCTTATATAAAATCTATTCGGTTTAATACCATTGAAATAATTATTTTTAATCCGCATCTTGCTTAGATAACTCAGCTTTTTGTTCGTTATCAAAATCCTCTAATGATACGGTAAACAACGCACCGACAAGTACCACTAACCAGCTCAAATATACCCATAAAAATAGAATAGGAATACTTGATAACGCACCATATATAGCTTGGTAAGAAGGTAATTGTGTCACATAAATAGCAAACGCTTTTTTAGCAATTTCAAATAAAACTGCTGCTAATATAGCTCCAGCAATAGCAAATCTAGCTGGAATCACTTTATTTGGTACTACCATATATAAAATAAAAAAAGCCGTTGTTGAAGCGACTAAAGGTAGTGCCCGAACAAATATATTGGTGATGCCTAATAAATCATAATCACCTATCGATACTAACGAAATAATATACGAACTAATCACCAAACTACTGCCCACCAATACTGGGCCTAGAGTTAACACCATCCAATACATTGAAAATGATGTGATGACTCTGCGCTTTTCATTTACGCGCCATAATTTATTTAAACATTTATCAATCGCAGAAATGAGCATCATGGCGAGCACAAATAATGCACTTATTGCAACCGCTGACATTTTAGAGGCGTTACTAACAAAGCCAGTGATATGTTCTTGTACTACATCACCAGAAGCTGGCACAAAATTCAAATAGACAAAATTTTCAATTAATTGACGTATTTCGGAAAAAATTGGAAAAGCGGTCATCATAGACAACATCACTACAATTAATGGCACCAATGACATTAAGGTAACATAAGATAAATAGCCAGCTGTGACATGAATGCGTTCAGTTTTAAAGTTTTCAATAAACAATAATAAAAAGCCAAGCGCAGGTCCGGCATATCGATGGTGTTTTAATTCTTCTAATTTTGGGTGCATATACATTACTAGTTAGAGCTATTATATTTATATTAAGGCAATGTATAAAATAACGGTAGTCATAATCTCAATAATTTTATCTTTCAGTTACTTATATCTAAGATAATATATGATATATCTGACGTTATTCGGTAGGTGCTTAATGGTGGATAGGGTCTTAAAAAACGCGTTAATGACCTAGCAAGTCAAAGAGTCGCTAGGTTGTATTAAATATGAAAAAATATTTTAACGTGAGAAATATCTCTGCTCTAAGTTTTCTTCCGGCCAGTTCGATAATTGATTAATTTCGGCTAATAAGCACGATAACTGTTTAATATGGCTAGGATTAGCAGCACCGTCTTCAAATAATTGACTTAATTTTTGTAACGTTTTCAGTTGTTCTGGTGACATTAAGAAATTGTCCTTTTTCTTTATTTATGAATATTATTTTAACTAGCTGTACGCCTTAGTCCTTTAGGAAACGCGACCACTGTATTTTTGATGTGATCTCGCCCGTCATTGATAAATTCATTATATAACTCATCTAGTTCGTGTTTTTCTAATAATTTTGCATTATTGGCAACAGCTTTCTCAAATAGGCAGCTTAGTCTTGCTAGTTTATTCGCTTCCATGGTTATTGCCTCCTCAAGTCCAAACGATTAACTTTCTACCAATTTAACTCAATCAGAGCTTTTCTTTTTCATGAAGATAAATGAATCAATACAAGGAATTAAACCTAGAGATAATTAAACAACTTGGTATTAGATAGGTTAAATATAGCAGTTAATAAACTTTCTAAAAGGTAGGAGGGAACGATTAAATAATAATTTTTTTATATGTAGATGACTTAATAAAAATAAAACAGTAGTCATTTGAATTTAAATGATTTTATTCAAGCTATTAAGATTGTTAAGAATACATATTTGAGATATGTCTTACACTAACTGCGTCTTCAATGACCTTTTTCCTGCTTGAGCAGATACAAAAAAGCCACCGGAATTACTTCAGGTGGCTTGATATCGCAATTAACTTATTTAAGTTATTTAGGTGAACGACCTTCACGCTTACGATCATTCTCTTTCAAGAATTTTTTACGTATACGAATGCTTTCAGGTGTTACTTCTACTAACTCATCGTTATCAATAAACTCAAGTGCTTGCTCAAGTGACATAACGATAGGTGGCGTTAACGTTTGTGCTTCATCAGTACCTGATGAACGAACGTTTGTTAACTGCTTACCTTTAAGCGCATTAACCGTTAAATCGTTATCACGACTATGAATACCGATAACTTGACCTTCGTAAATATCAACACCGTGCCCGATCAACATGCGACCACGTGATTGTAAGTTGAAGATAGCGTTAGTTAAAGCTTTACCAGTAGCATTACCGATCATTACACCATTTTTACGTTGGCCAATTTCGCCGCCTTTGTGAGGTCCGTATTCAAAAAATGTATGATAAATCAAACCAGAACCTGAGGTTAATGTCATGAATTCTGTTTGGAAGCCGATCAAACCACGACTTGGCATGATGAAGTCCATACGAATACGGCCAGTACCATCTGGTGCCATGTCAGTTAATTCAGCTTTACGAACACCCATTTTTTCCATAATAGGTCCTTGATGCTGTTCTTCAACATCAATGGTTACTGTTTCATATGGTTCTTGAAGTTCGCCATCAATTTCACGAATAATAACTTCTGGACGAGATACAGCTAATTCAAAACCTTCACGACGCATGTTTTCAATTAAAATACCTAAGTGAAGTTCACCACGGCCCGATACTTTAAATTTATCAGCATCTTCTAACTGTTCAACACGTAAAGCAACGTTATGAATTAATTCTTTTTCTAAGCGGTCTTTAATGTTACGTGAAGTAACATATTTGCCTTCTTTACCACAAAATGGTGAAGTGTTTACTTGGAAAGTCATGTTGATCGTTGGTTCATCAACTGATAATGCTGGTAGGCCTTCAACTTCTGTCGGACAACAAACGGTATCTGATATTTTCAATTCACCTAAACCAGTAATGGCGATAATATCACCGGCAAAACCTTCTTCGATATCATGACGTTCTAAGCCTAAGTAACCAAATACTTTACCAACTTTGGCATTGTGTACGCCACCGTTTGCTAATTTGATAGTCACTTGTTGATTTGGCTTGACGCTACCACGTGTAATACGGCCAACGCCAATTACACCTAAGTAAGAGCTATAATCAAGTTGAGATATTTGCATTTGGAATGGACCATCTGGATCCGCTGTTGGTGCTGGCACTTCTTTAAGAATAGTATCAAAAAGTGGTGTCATATCAGTACCAGTTGCGCCTTCTTCAAGCGTAGCCCAACCATTGATTGCTGAAGCATATACAACTTTAAAATCAAGTTGTTCATCAGTAGCACCAAGGTTATCAAATAATTCAAAAACTTGATCCATAACCCAATCAGGGCGAGAGCCAGGCTTATCAACCTTATTAATAACAACAATTGGCTTTAAACCTTGAGCAAACGCTTTTTTCGTTACGAAACGCGTTTGTGGCATTGGGCCTTCTTGTGCATCAACAATAAGCAAAACTGAATCTACCATTGACATTACACGCTCAACTTCACCACCGAAATCAGCATGGCCAGGAGTGTCTACAATGTTTACACGGTAGCCGTTCCAGTTAATAGCCGTGTTTTTAGCTAAGATTGTGATACCACGTTCTTTTTCGATATCGTTTGAGTCCATAGTACGTTCTTCTAGACCGCCACGGGCGTCTAGCGTACCTGATTGCTCAAGTAATTTATCAACTAAAGTGGTTTTTCCGTGGTCAACGTGAGCAATAATTGCCACATTTCTTAATTTATCTAACACAGGCGTTACTCGCTGTTACTATCGTTTTTTGCTACTTCAAGCAATTTAACGAAATAGGGCTACAATTGGGCGCGTATTATACAGCAGAAGTCTCAGCAAAGACACCATCATAGAAAAATATAACCAACAAAATATTATTCAGTTGCTATACTGGCAATGTCAAAATTAGAGCATACGCACCACAATACAGCACCCAATGCACAGTTATGGTGCGCCTGGAATTTACAAGGAACATTAAAGTCATATAATTCAAGGACTTTATCTTTGGCACAGTATTCGCTTAAGCACTAACAATAGAGAATTAAGTTTTTAAAAATTTAAGCACTAACTACACTGGAGACTTTCAATGTCAAACGCAGTTTTAGATTTAATTAAAGAACATGACGTCAAATTTATTGATTTACGCTTTACTGATTCAAAAGGTAAAGAGCAACACGTATCAATTCCTCATCATCAAGTTAACGAAGATTTTTTTGAAGACGGTAAAATGTTTGACGGTTCTTCAATCGAAGGTTGGAAAGGTATTGATGAATCAGACATGGTGATGATGCCTATTGCTGAATCTGCAGTACTTGACCCTTTTACAGAAGCCGTTACTCTTAATATTCGCTGTGACATTCTTGAGCCTGCAACAATGCAAGGCTACAGCCGTGACCCTCGTTCAGTAGCAAAGCGCGCTGAAGACTACATGCGTAGCACAGGTATTGCAGATGATGTTTTAATTGGGCCAGAGCCTGAGTTTTTCGTTTTTGATGATGTTCGTTTTCATACTGACATGAGTGGCTCGTTCTATAAAATAGATGACAAAGAAGCGGCTTGGAATTCAGGTACAGAATACGAAGAAGGCAATATGGGACATCGTCCTGGCGTTAAAGGTGGTTACTTCCCTACGTCACCTGTGGATTCATCGCAAGATTTACGTTCAGCTATGTGTTTAGTAATGGAAGAAATGGGCTTAGTTGTTGAAGCGCATCACCACGAAGTAGCAACTGCTGGCCAAAACGAAATTGCTTGTCGTTTCAATACTATGGTTCTTAAAGCGGATGAAGTACAAATATACAAATATGTTGTTCATAATGTAGCTCACGCTTACGGTAAAACAGCAACATTTATGCCTAAGCCACTCGTTGGTGATAACGGTTCAGGTATGCACGTTCATCAATCACTTGCTAAAGATGGTGTGAACTTGTTTGCCGGTGATAAATATGGTGGATTATCTGAAATGGCACTTTTCTACATTGGTGGCATTATTAAACACGCTAAAGCTTTGAATGCGTTTACTAACCCGTCAACAAACTCTTATAAGCGCTTGGTTCCACATTTTGAAGCTCCTGTAATGCTTGCATATTCTGCTCGCAACCGTTCTGCTTCAATTCGTATTCCACTTGTACCTTCGCCAAAAGCAATGCGTATCGAAGCTCGCTTTCCAGATCCAGCAGCTAACCCTTACTTAGCATTTTCAGCTTTACTAATGGCTGGCCTTGATGGTATCAAAAATAAAATCCACCCTGGCGATGCAATGGATAAAGATTTGTATGACTTACCTCCAGAGGAAGCTTCAGCCATTCCACAGGTGGCAACATCATTAGGAGACGCTCTAGATTCTTTAGAAAATGATATGGACTTCTTAACCGAAGGTGGTGTTATGGATAAAGACATGATTGAAGCTTACATCGGCATAAAACGTAAAGAAGTAGAGTTATTAAATCAAACAACTCACCCTGTTGAATTTGATATGTACTACAGCGTATAAAGAAATCAATTAGCTAGTAATTAAAAAAGCTCACTTCGGTGAGCTTTTTTTGTGGTACATTTGTAATAATTTGGATAGATTATACCAATTCAATTTAGTAAGTTAGGCTAAATATTCAAGAACAAGGCGCTTGTTTTGGCTGTATTTGGCTTTTAGGGTTTAAAGAACGACTTTTAATTTCCAAACAAGAACTAATGACTACCCTGATGTTTACAGCATAAATATTGGATGTTAATCGGCTTATAATAAGCGCTTATATATTCCAATTGGTACTGAGAATAACTAATATTAAACCTACGGAACAGGATTATCACTTTTGATTAACATTGCACGTTTTTGCATTTTTTTTCTACTGCTCACGCAGGCTTTCGCTGTATTTGCGGGCTCTGCTAAAGTTTATGTATGGCGAAACGAGCAAGGTGTACTAGTTTTTTCAGATAGCCCTAAACCTGGCGCTGAAGAAGTTGATATTAAAGAACCGAATACCGTTAAATCCTCAATTGACACTTCAATCTTAGACATCAAACCTAAAGCGATAGACAATAATTATCAAGTAGAAATAGTACAGCCAGAAAACAATGCAACGGTTAGAGATAATACTGGCTCTGCTTATGTTTCAGGTCGAATAAAGCCTATATTTAAACGTGGTCTTAAAATACAGTTATATTTAGATGACAAGCCCTACAAGAAGCCGCAAACACATACCATGTTTGTACTGAGAAATATCGATCGTGGTGAACATCAAATAAAAATGTCTTTAATTGATGATAAAGGCAAGGTTATTGCAACATCTTCCCCAGTAACGTTTTATATGCACAGAATATCGGTTAACAAGGCAAAATAGCCATATTTCAGTGCATATTGCACCATCTTTATTTACACTCGTTACTTATCGCACCATTTTAGTGCAAGGAAAGGTAATGTCTAATAACGTTGTAAATTTAAAAGAAATAAAAAAGCACTATCAACAAGCTTTACCTAACCAAATGGTAACGGCCGTTGTGGTATTAGATGATGAACTGAACATTTGCTATGTAAATCCCGCTGCAGAAGCGCTCCTGGTGAAAAGTTTAAGTAAACTATACCGACTGCCCATCGAACAAGTCTTTTATAATACCCCAATCAACAATGCTCGCTTGCGGCAATTGCTTACCACAGGTCAAGAGTTTAGCGATAGCGATGTTACAATTGAATTTTTTGATCAGCGAAAGATCACTGTTGAAATTACTGCCTCTTCGGTAACCTTTGATCAATATCCTCATATTTTATTAGAATTCAAACAAATTGATCATCAAAAGCACATCAGTGCTGAAGCATTTCAACAGCAACAATGGGAATCTGCTCGAGACCTTATTCGTGGTCTTGCCCATGAAATTAAGAATCCACTCGGCGGCCTTCGTGGTGCAGCGCAATTATTAGATTTAGAGCTTAACGTAGAACAAAAAGAATATACCGCGATGATCATAGAGCAAGCCGATAGATTGACAAACTTAGTCGATCGGTTATTGGGTCCAAACCAATTGCCCGTTATGAAGTTACAAAATATTCATATTGTTATCGAAAAAGTATTCCAACTAACAAAGTTTGATAACCCCAAAAACATTACTTTGGCGCGTGACTATGACCCTTCGATACCTGAATTAACTTTTGACCAAGATAAAATTCAACAAACAGTCATTAATATTGTACATAACGCCATTCAAGCATTAGATGGGGCTAGTAAAATTACGCTTAGAACAAGAGCAGCCAGCAATAAAACCATCAATGGTAAACGCATAAAGCTTTGCGCCGAAATCAGCATAATTGATAATGGACCTGGTATTCCTGAACATATCCAAAGTACTCTATTTTATCCTATGGTATCAGGTCGCGCATCTGGCACAGGTTTAGGCCTGTCTATTTGCCAAACTATTATTCATCAACATCACGGAAAATTGTCCTGTATAAGTCGACCTGGACATACAGAGTTTACTATTTTAATACCTTTTGATAGCGAGATAAAATAATGATCACCGAACAAGTATGGATCGTCGATGATGATAGTTCAATCAGATGGGTGTTAGAAAAAGCCCTGTCAAACGCCAATATAAGCGTAGGTACATTTCATAACCCAGAAGACCTTTTAATCGCATTAGAACATACTCAACCAGAGGTTATTATTTCTGATATACGCATGCCTAATATTGATGGCATGACACTATTAGGAAAAATCAATAACCAGTTCCCCCACATTCCCGTTATCATCATGACCGCTCATTCGGATCTTGATAGTGCCGTGAATGCCTATCAAGGTGGTGCATTTGAATATTTACCAAAACCCTTTGATATTGATGACGCTGTTACCTTAGCTAATAGAGCCTTAACACATGCGCGTGAATTAAAATCTAAAACACAGCATAATGTACCATCAGCTGACGCCGTAGGTATAATCGGTGCAGCACCGTCAATGCAGGAAGTTTTTCGGACTATCGGCAGACTCTCCCGCTCAAGTATCAGTGTATTAATCAATGGCGAATCAGGTACAGGTAAAGAGTTAGTTGCACATGCATTGCATATGCACAGCCCTCGTTCAGCTTCACCTTTTATACCACTGAACATGGCTGCTATCCCGAAAGATTTAATAGAATCTGAGTTATTTGGACACGAAAAAGGTGCCTTTACTGGCGCTAATGGTGTACGACATGGTCGTTTTGAACAAGCACACCAAGGAACACTATTCTTAGATGAAATAGGTGATATGCCACTGGATATTCAAACAAGGCTACTCAGAGTGCTTGCTGACGGCCAATTTTATCGCGTTGGTGGTCATTCTCCCATTCAAGTTGATGTTCGTATAATAGCAGCCACACATCAAAACTTAGAAGAACGTGTCACTAGCGGTGACTTCCGTGACGACTTATTTCATCGTCTTAACGTCATCAGGATCCAAATACCGAGCCTACGCGAAAGAAAAGAAGATATTAGTCAATTAGCACAGCACTTTTTAAAACAAGCAGCAAGTGAATTAGCGGTAGAAATAAAAACTCTACATAAAAGTACCTTGTCATATTTAGAGCACTGCGAATGGCCAGGAAATGTTAGGCAATTAGAAAATATCTGTCGATTCCTTACCGTTATGGCTAGTGGTAAAGAAATTTTGATGTCAGACCTACCTAGCGAGCTGACTGTTAAGCCCGTTACTGTGAAAGACTCAAATGGTAGTTGGCAAGATAGCTTGAAGAAATGGGTCGACACTGAGTTATCTACAGGAAAAAGTAATATTATTGAGCATGCTTTGCCTGAATTTGAAAAAGTATTATTGGAGAGTGCATTAAAACACACGCAAGGACATAAACAAGAAGCGGCTAAACGTTTAGGCTGGGGAAGAAATACGTTAACCAGGAAATTAAAAGAATTAAATATGCCGGATTAACTAACACCGACCCTATTAAAAACGGCTCTACTTCATACATACTGAGAAACCTAATATAAAGCATTTTATTTATAACTAGTTGTCAGGATAAGATGCTCCTGTATTGCCTAATAAGCTGCAGGCACATAGTGACCAGATACTTGTTAAATTGATAGAATACCCAGTTAACTAATGAACTATCCATCTTAGTAAAGTGAGTAGAGTAATCTGGTAATACGCATGCAAGTTAAGCATCCGGTATCGCAAAAGTAATCACCTGATCAATTTTAGTCGCCGCTATAGCAAGCATGATCAATCGATCAATACCAAGTGCTACTCCAGCACAAGATGGTAAACCATGTTCTAGTGCTGAGATAAAATTTTCGTCTATTTCATGCTGAGCTTTACCTAAATACGCTCTAAAATCGTTATCTTTCTTAAAGCGTATTTTTTGTTGTTCTGCATCTGTTAGCTCATGGAAACCATTGGCGAGTTCAATACCCTTAAAATAACATTCGAAACGTTCTGCTACTCGTGGATCAATTTTACAAACCTTTGCTAATGACGCTTGGCTTGCAGGAAAGTTATAAACAAAACAGGGTACATCACTGCCAATATTAGGCTCTATTAGCTCAGCCATGATAAATTGCAGTAATGTATCAATACAATCTTCACTTTCTAACCAATCGCTCAACTTGTTATGCTTTGTGATAACTTCAATTAGTTGTTGTTTATCAGTATCCAAAGGATCAATATTGACTTGTGTCATAAACAGATCTTGGTAGCTGATACGGTCAACTTGCTGGCAATCTAGAATAACCTGTAACAAAGCTTCAACTTCATCCATTAACTGAAAATGATCATAATCAATCCTATACCATTCCAACATAGTAAATTCAGGATTATGATATCGACCATGTTGTTCATGACGAAACGCTTTACAAATTTGATAACAACAGCCATAACCACTTGCTAAAAGTCGCTTCATGGCAAACTCTGGAGATGTTTGAGCATATAGAGCCGTAGACTGATCGCAGTGGCTTTCTGGTGAATAGTTATATTGAGTTACAAAAGCATCTAAATGTGCGTCAGTAACTGTTGCATGGGAAAGCAAAGGTGTATCGACTTCAATGACATTACGTACTAAGAAGAATGACCGAATTTGGGCTAATATCTGTGCCCTTTTTTTAGCATCTTGCCAATTCATGCTGGGTTGCCATGACATAACACAATTACCTTTAAGTTAGAGTAAGACCAATGTAGTTAATTAGCTTGCAACGTCATACGTAGAAAAAAGTCCTTTTATACTAAATTGATTAATGAGTCAATTGTGAACAAATTTAGCGATACTGTAAATGAGTTAAATACAGACAGCAAAAAGCCCGACTCTTTCGAGTCGGGCTTCTTAAATAGGAGCCTGATAATGTCCTACTCTCACATGGGAACTCCCACACTACCATCGGCGCTAACACGTTTCACTTCTGAGTTCGGAATGGGATCAGGTGGGGCCATGTCGCTATTGTCATCAGACAAAAAAACTTTATGAATTAATTAACTTAAAAATTAGCTAAGTCATAAGGTTTAGACAAAAAACCCGTAGCATCAGCTACGGGTTTCTCTGAATAGAAGCCTAGCAATGTCCTACTCTCACATGGGAACTCCCACACTACCATCGGCGCTAACACGTTTCACTTCTGAGTTCGGAATGGGATCAGGTGGGGCCATGTCGCTATTGTCGCTAGACAAAAAGGGGTCAATCTTGAAAGCCGTTCATTAAGACGTGTCTCAATGATAATAAATACGTTTATTTTCTCTTATTCACACAATTGTCATGCGTGATGCGTGTATTCCTACACTGTGTCAAACTTCATACAACAAAACCACTTGGGTGTTGTATGGTTAAGCCTCACGGGTAATTAGTATTGGTTAGCTCAATGCCTCGCAGCACTTCCACACCCAACCTATCAACGTTGTAGTCTCCAACGACCCTTTAGGGAGCTTAAAGCTCCAGTGAGAACTCATCTCAAAGCCTGCTTCCCGCTTAGATGCTTTCAGCGGTTATCAGTTCCGAACGTAGCTACCGGGCAATGCTATTGGCATAACAACCCGAACACCAGCGGTTCGTCCACTCCGGTCCTCTCGTACTAGGAGCAGCCCTCTTCAATTCTCAAACGCCCACGGCAGATAGGGACCGAACTGTCTCACGACGTTCTAAACCCAGCTCGCGTACCACTTTAAATGGCGAACAGCCATACCCTTGGGACCGACTTCAGCCCCAGGATGTGATGAGCCGACATCGAGGTGCCAAACACCGCCGTCGATATGAACTCTTGGGCGGTATCAGCCTGTTATCCCCGGAGTACCTTTTATCCGTTGAGCGATGGCCCTTCCATACAGAACCACCGGATCACTATGACCTACTTTCGTACCTGCTCGACGTGTCTGTCTCGCAGTTAAGCTGGCTTATGCCATTGCACTAACCGTACGATGTCCGACCGTACTTAGCCAACCTTCGTGCTCCTCCGTTACTCTTTAGGAGGAGACCGCCCCAGTCAAACTACCCACCAGACAGTGTCCCCAAGCCCGATAAGGGCCCTAGGTTAGAACATCACGCATACAAGGGTGGTATTTCAAGGTTGGCTCCACTTCATCTAGCGACAAAGTTTCAACGCCTCCCACCTATCCTACACATGTAGGAGCAATGTTCACTGTCAAGCTATAGTAAAGGTTCACGGGGTCTTTCCGTCTAGCCGCGGGTATACGGCATCTTAACCGCAATTTCAATTTCACTGAGTCTCGGGTGGAGACAGTGTGGCCATGATTACGCCATTCGTGCAGGTCGGAACTTACCCGACAAGGAATTTCGCTACCTTAGGACCGTTATAGTTACGGCCGCCGTTTACCGGGGCTTCGATCATGAGCTTCTCCGAAGATAACCCAATCAATTAACCTTCCGGCACCGGGCAGGCGTCACACCGTATACGTCATCTTTCGATTTTGCACAGTGCTGTGTTTTTAATAAACAGTTCCAGCCACCTGGTTACTTCGACTCTCCGATGCTTACGCCGCAAGGGCTTCACATTAGAGAGCGTACCTTCTCCCGAAGTTACGGTACTATTTTGCCTAGTTCCTTCACCCGAGTTCTCTCAAGCGCCTTAGTATTCTCTACCTAACCACCTGTGTCGGTTTGGGGTACGGTTCCTATATATCTGAAGCTTAGAAGCTTTTCCTGGAAGCATGGCATCAATGACTTCAACTCCGTAGAGTCTCGTCTCGTATCTCAGCGTTAATGAAGTCCCGGATTTACCTAAGACAACCGCCTACATACTTTCACACGGACTACCAACGCCGTGCTCACCTAGCCTACTCCGTCCCTCCTTCGCAATATATAGAAGTACAGAAATATTAATCTGTTTCCCATCGACTACGCGTTTCCGCCTCGCCTTAGGGGCCGACTTACCCTGCCCTGATTAACATGGGACAGGAAACCTTGGTCTTTCGGCGGGGGAGTTTTTCACTCCCCTTATCGTTACTCATGTCAGCATTCGCACTTCTGATACCTCCAGCATGCTTTACAACACACCTTCAACGGCTTACAGAACGCTCCCCTACCACTTGAACCTAAGTTCAAATCCGCAGCTTCGGTGACTAGTTTAGCCCCGTTACATCTTCCGCGCAGACCGACTCGACTAGTGAGCTATTACGCTTTCTTTAAAGGATGGCTGCTTCTAAGCCAACCTCCTAGCTGTCTATGCCTTTCCACATCGTTTCCCACTTAACTAGTACTTTGGGACCTTAGCTGGCGGTCTGGGTTGTTTCCCTCTTCACAACGGACGTTAGCACCCGTAGTGTGTCTCCCGCATATCACTCATTGGTATTCGGAGTTTGCAAAGGGTTGGTAAGTCGGGATGACCCCCTAGCCTTAACAGTGCTCTACCCCCAATGGTGTTCGTGCGAGGCTCTACCTAAATAGATTTCGGGGAGAACCAGCTATCTCCCGGCTTGATTAGCCTTTCACTCCGACCCACAAGTCATCACCGCATTTTTCAACATACGTGTGTTCGGTCCTCCAGTTGATGTTACTCAACCTTCAACCTGCCCATGGGTAGATCGCCGGGTTTCGGGTCTATACCCTGCAACTAAACGCGCAGTTAACACTCGCTTTCGCTACGGCTCCCCTATTCGGTTAACCTTGCTACAGAATATAAGTCGCTGACCCATTATACAAAAGGTACGCAATCACTAGACTAAATCTAGCTCTCACTGCTTGTACGTATGCGGTTTCAGGTTCTATTTCACTCCCCTCACAGGGGTTCTTTTCGCCTTTCCCTCACGGTACTGGTTCACTATCGGTCAGTTAGGAGTATTTAGCCTTGGAGGATGGTCCCCCCATGTTCAGTCAACGTTTCACGTGTGCCGACCTACTCGATTTCATGATAAGTTTATTTTCGTGTACGGGGCTATCACCCTGTATCGCTCTACTTTCCAGTAGATTCCACTAACTTACAAACCACTTAAGGGCTAATTCCCGTTCGCTCGCCGCTACTAAGGAAATCTCGGTTGATTTCTTTTCCTCGGGGTACTTAGATGTTTCAGTTCTCCCGGTTCGCCTCATTAAGCTATGTATTCACTTAATGATACCCGCCTTACGACGGGTGGGTTTCCCCATTCGGACATCTTTGGCTATAACGGTTTTTATCACCTCACCAAAGCTTTTCGCAGATTAACACGTCCTTCATCGCCTCTAACTGCCAAGGCATCCACCACATACGCTTAGTCACTTAACCATACAACCCTAAGTGGTCTCAGCTGTCAGCTATAAGCTTTCAGTTTAAAACAGTTAGTACACATCGGAGACTAATCCGACGCAATTGTAAAGTCTGACATTTTCACGCACACAAAGTGTGTCTTGAATAAGAGTGGTAACAAATCTTACGATTTACTACCGGGTTGATTACGTTTCCGAGGAGGACCCGTAATCACCATCATTAACAGGCGATATTCCCGTTAACAACAGCTTGGTATTTATAATTTATGAACAACAGCGCGACACCGTGTTCATCATATAAATACCGGTATTTATATCAGCTTTCCAGATTGTTAAAGAACTTGTCATTCACACGCATTCGGTGGTGACTTGGTTAAAAACCAAACTTAAAGTAGCTTAAATGAAGCATAGCTTAAGTTTGGTCTTTCAATTCTTAGTGAAGAAGTGGTGGAGCTAAGCAGGATCGAACTGCTGACCTCCTGCGTGCAAGGCAGGCGCTCTCCCAGCTGAGCTATAGCCCCGCAATGGGAAACATACTTTAGCCAAAACGTAGTATTTTGTTCTATATCAAGGCGGTTTATCGCGAAGTGTAGTTTTTCTACACGAGTGATGAACCAACGCCGATAGAGGACAAAATTGGTAGGTCTGGGCAGACTTGAACTGCCGACCTCACCCTTATCAGGGGTGCGCTCTAACCAGCTGAGCTACAGACCTATTTCTCTTTCAAGAATTTACGTCCGAAGCTAGCATGTTTGGACTTCTTCTAATTTGTTATCATGTAATTTGTGTGAACACTCGTAGAACCAAGGTTCTCATCAAGCTGTTTTACTTCAAGATAAGGAGGTGATCCAACCCCAGGTTCCCCTAGGGTTACCTTGTTACGACTTCACCCCAGTCATGAATCACAAAGTGGTGACCGTCCTCCCCGAAGGGTTAAACTAGCCACTTCTTTTGCAACCCACTCCCATGGTGTGACGGGCGGTGTGTACAAGGCCCGGGAACGTATTCACCGTAGCATTCTGATCTACGATTACTAGCGATTCCGACTTCATGGAGTCGAGTTGCAGACTCCAATCCGGACTACGACAAGCTTTGTGGGATTCGCTCCACCTCGCGGTATTGCTGCCCTCTGTACTTGCCATTGTAGCACGTGTGTAGCCCATCCCGTAAGGGCCATGATGACTTGACGTCGTCCCCACCTTCCTCCGGTTTATCACCGGCAGTCTCCTTAGAGTTCCCGACATAACTCGCTGGCAAATAAGGATAGGGGTTGCGCTCGTTGCGGGACTTAACCCAACATTTCACAACACGAGCTGACGACAGCCATGCAGCACCTGTCACAGAGTTCCCGAAGGCACAAGTCTATCTCTAGTCTCTTCTCTGGATGTCAAGGGATGGTAAGGTTCTTCGCGTTGCATCGAATTAAACCACATGCTCCACCGCTTGTGCGGGCCCCCGTCAATTCATTTGAGTTTTAACCTTGCGGCCGTACTCCCCAGGCGGTCAACTTAGCGCGTTAGCTACGCCACCCACAGATCAAGTCTACAGACGGCTAGTTGACATCGTTTACGGCGTGGACTACCAGGGTATCTAATCCTGTTTGCTCCCCACGCTTTCGTGCCTCAGTGTCAGTCTTTGTCCAGGTAGCCGCCTTCGCCACTGATGTTCCTTCCAATCTCTACGCATTTCACCGCTACACTGGAAATTCCACTACCCTCTACAAAACTCTAGCTTGCCAGTTCAAAATGCAGTTCCCAGGTTGAGCCCAGGGCTTTCACATCTTGCTTAACAAACCACCTACGCACGCTTTACGCCCAGTAATTCCGATTAACGCTTGCACCCCTCGTATTACCGCGGCTGCTGGCACGAAGTTAGCCGGTGCTTCTTCTGCGAGTAACGTCACAGCTAGCAGTTATTAACTACTAACCTTTCCTCCTCGCTGAAAGTGCTTTACAACCCGAAGGCCTTCTTCACACACGCGGCATGGCTGCATCAGGCTTTCGCCCATTGTGCAATATTCCCCACTGCTGCCTCCCGTAGGAGTCTGGGCCGTGTCTCAGTCCCAGTGTGGCTGATCATCCTCTCAAACCAGCTAGAGATCGTCGCCTTGGTAAGCCATTACCTTACCAACTAGCTAATCTCACTTGGGCTAATCAATGAGCGAGAGGTGCCGAAGCATCCCCCCCTTTGGTCCGTAGACGTTATGCGGTATTAGCAGTCGTTTCCAACTGTTGTCCCCCACTCAAAGGCATATTCCCAAGCATTACTCACCCGTCCGCCGCTCGTCAGCAGATAGCAAGCTATCTCTGTTACCGCTCGACTTGCATGTGTTAAGCCTGCCGCCAGCGTTCAATCTGAGCCATGATCAAACTCTTCAATTAAAAATCGTTTGTGATGCTCACCTTAATTAACCGAAGTTGACTAAGAAAAGACATCTGCTCAATGAATTCTGTCGTGTTTCTATCTATCCGACTAAAGAAGATAAAAACTACATAAAACGTATTATTTAAACTCGAAAGTCTAAATGATACTTATTTTTTGTGTGACATCATATTAAGCTGTTTTTTTTGTTATCCGAGGATAACTATGTAAAATCAACGTTAATGTGAGTGTCCACACAAATTGCATGATAACTAATTGTTAAAGATGGGTACACGAAGTACCTATGCCGAACCGTTCATGGATGAACGTTTTGTTCGGTACGAGCCAACAATCTCATTCGTTGTTAGACCGCTTGTTGCTTGAAGCCGGCTAGTAGCCTTGCCTGAAGCGAGATGCGCATTCTACGCAACTCAGTTTTAATGTCAACGTTTTATTTCGTTTTTTTAAACTTTCTTTTCAGAAGATTCAAAACCCTACTTTAAAACGTTAAGTTAACTCATTCAGCCTAAACCGTACTAGATAACTTATTAAAACAGCTCGTTGGGGTTACCCCTTGGAACTGGAGCGCATTTTAGAGATTTCTCGTCTCACGTCAACACCTAAAGTGCATTTAATTTCTAAAAAGTGTTTGTTTGCTTTTTAATTGAACTAATCGACTAGTTTACAGACTAATAAGTGTGTAGTTAGCCGAAGTTGGTTAACAGTTTACCTAAAAATGTTTATTCTTATGTACAAATAAACAGGAGATATATAGTAATTTATACTCTATATTGGTTTGTACATAAGAATAATAACCTACAAGCACAGTGGAATTCATCACGATGTTTGTGCAGAGAGCATAGCAAATGAAAAAATTACTCATCTTGTTAATGCTTGCTGGCATTAGTAGTACGGTTGTGGCGAAGGATGTTGCCGAATATAAACAGGAACGTTTAATAGCTAAGATATTAAACCAACAAGTAAAGAAACATAGAACAATACAAAGTAGTGTCCATGCAATACTTTCACGCTATCCAGAAAAAGTTGATGTCGTTATGGCTGTTGCATTTGCTCGCTATCCTGAAGAATATCGACAAATCATGTTAGGCGCTTTATCAGCACAGCCTGTTTTAGCCTGTGATGTAATAGAGAACTCTATTAAAGCTAAAGTAGCTCCGAGTAGTGAATTGGTTGAAATAGCTATAACAGCTGAACCTGCTTATGCTCAAGAAATAGTTAATACTGCCGTTCGGTTTAATCCAACTGAAATTGAAAATATTGTCCGAGTAGCCATACGTACAGAACCCTACGACAGCAGTAATATCGTAAACAACACTGTATCTAGTTACCCAAGCAAAATTTTAAATATTTTAACAGCGGCTATTACAGCACTTCCAGAGCAAGCAACGAATATAGTGAAAGATATTTTAGCTTTATTTCCTAATCAAGCCGACACCGTAGTTAAAGCTGCCGTTCTTCAAAGTTCTGATAGCCATAATAATGGTATTGTAAATGCGGCTATTGACTCAGGATATGATAGGGATTCTGCAATTGCTGCAGCCGTAGCGGGTGGAGCTAAAAAAGAAACCTTGGCTAAATTAGAAAATTAATCATTGTTCACTTGCTAATTTAATTGGCATAACACATTTCAGGACGGGACACGTTCTATAAAAAAGCCCAGTAATTACTGGGCTTTTTTTATCAACTTTTCATGAAATCAATTAACGTTGTTCACGTTCGATTGCTCGATAAGCGATATCTGTTCGATACTCAACACCTTGCCAAGAAATTTCCTGCAATAATTCATAGGCTGCTTGTTGCGCTTGCGTAACATTATTACCTAATGCTGTTGCACACAATACTCGTCCACCTGCAGTTACTATAGCGCCATCTTTTTCAGCTGTTCCGGCATGAAATGTTTTTCGATCGGTTGCTTTATTGGTATCTAAGCCCGAAATAACATCGCCTTTTGGGTAACTTGCTGGATATTTAGCTGCCGCCATTACAACACCTACGGCTGGGCGTGGATCAAAATCAATCGTTGCTTTGTCTAATTCGCCACGACAAGCCATCATACACAACTCAACAAGATCAGATTTTAATCGCATCATGATTGGTTGAGTTTCAGGGTCACCAAAGCGACAATTATATTCAATAACTTTCGGTGTGCCATCAGTATCAATCATCAAGCCTGCGTATAAAAAGCCAGTATAAGGTGCGCCTTCTCTGGCCATACCTTCAACGGTAGGCATAATAACTTCATTCATAGCGCGTTGATGAATTTCAGGGGTAACAACTGGTGCGGGAGAATATGCGCCCATACCACCTGTGTTTGGTCCTTTATCACCATTGTAAGCACGCTTATGATCTTGGCTAGTAGCAAATGCTAATACATTTTTACCATCCACCATAACAATAAAACTGGCTTCTTCACCTTCTAAAAATTCTTCAATCACTACGCGATGTCCTGCGTCACCAAAAGCATTACCAGCCAGCATATCCTGAATCGCATCTTCCGCTTCTTGAAGTGTCATAGCAACAATAACGCCTTTGCCTGCTGCAAGACCATCGGCCTTAACAACAATAGGGGCGCCTTGCGCTCGAACATAAGCAAGTGCAGGTTCAATTTCAGTGAAATTTTGATAACTGCCAGTTGGAATATTGTTTCTTGCCAGGAAGTCTTTAGTAAAGGATTTAGAACCTTCAAGTTGTGCAGCTTTTGCACTGGGTCCGAATATCATTAAGCCTTCTGCTTGGAAAGCATCAACTACACCGTCGACAAGCGGTTGTTCAGGTCCAACAATAGTTAAAGCCACTTGATTGCATTTAGCAAAGTCGACTAAGGCTGGGATATCGCCAGCAGATATCGCGATATTTTCCAATTTAGCTTCTGTAGCTGTTCCTGCATTACCTGGGGCAACAAATACTTTTGTTACTGAAGATGATTGTGCAGCTTTCCATGCTAGAGCATGTTCACGACCGCCACTACCAATTACCAAAACATTCATTAACTTTAATTCCTAGTTGGTTAAGTCGCTATAACCTATCGAAGTCAGGTTATAGCGATTCAATATTATTTTACAAATTTTAATGTCATGCGATCACTTTCGCCAATCGCCATATATTTAGCTTTATCTTCATCACCTAAGCGTAAAACTGGTGGTAAAGTCCAAACACCTTTCGGATAAACAGCCATATCTTTTGCGTTGGCATTTATTTCACTGCTAGCTGCCAATGTAAAACCAGCCGCTTTTGCTTGTTCAATAGTTTTGCTTTGCGATACATAGCCAACTGCGCTTTTAGGATCTACGCCTTCAGGTAAGCGATGCTCAACCACACCTAACACGCCACCTTTTTTCAATGCTTTGTAAGCATCTTTAAAGGCTTGTTCTACCCCCTCATCACGCCAGTTATGTAAATTACGAAATGTCAGCACCATATCGGCGGTGCCTGCAGGCGCAAGTTCACTTGCTTGGCGTGGCACAAAGTTCGTCAATTCCACTTCACTAAAAACCGCGTTACCGGCTAACTTTTCAACTAATTGTTTGCGTGAATTGCTGTAATAGTTATCTTCGCCAGTGTCAGGGTATTGAGCACCGTAAAGTTTACCTTTACCTTTTACTGCTGGCGCTAAAATTTCGGTATACCAACCACCGCCAGGTGTTATTTCAACTATGGTCATTGACGGATTAAAACCAAAAAATTCTAAGGTTTCTTTCGGATGGCGGTATTCATCACGTGCTTTGTTAGTTGCAGACCGGTGATCTCCAGCGATAGCTTGTTCAAGCTGACTTTGATGATGAGCATCTTGATGAGCGTTAACAAAACCAGAGCATAATAAAGTTGCAGACACGATTGACGCGGTAAAAGCTTTTTTGAACGTTTGAGCTGTTGTATGCATTGTTATCTTCCATTAACTAGTAAATTTTTATAGAAGCTAGTTATAGCAGATTTCTTTCAGATGTTCAGTGCCGAAAGTCTTATCTTATCGACAAAAAACGGCATTTAAACTTAATTACGTGTGTCTAAATATTAATTTTGCACTACACACACGTATATTTCGATTTTCATAACAACTATGCCCAGGTAATAACACTACCTGAGCATAGTTTATTCATTCAGCCGATTTAATGGCGGAAGTGACGCATGCCAGTGAATACCATCGCAATATTATGTTCATCTGCTGCAGCAATAACTTCATCGTCACGCATTGAACCACCAGGTTGAATTACCGCAGTAATGCCGGCTTCAGCAGCTGCATCTAAACCATCGCGAAATGGGAAAAATGCATCTGACGCCATTACCGAACCAGCAACTTCTAGATTTTCATCCGCGGCTTTAATACCAGCCACTTTAGCAGAATATACTCGGCTCATTTGGCCAGCACCGACACCGATAGTCGTGCTATTTTTAACGTAAACAATAGCGTTTGATTTAACATATTTCGCTACTTTCCAACAAAATTGTAAATCGCGCATTTCTTCTGCGGTAGGTTGACGTTTAGTTACTACCGTTAAGTCATCACTTGTAACACTACCTTGGTCAGTATCTTGTACTAATAAACCACCGTTAACGCGTTTAAAGTCAAAGCCTGTTGTTTTAGTATCCCATTGACCACATTTTAGTAAACGCAGATTAGGTTTAGTCGCCACAATTTTTGCAGCAGCATCAGAAATGCTTGGAGCGATAATAACTTCAACAAATTGACGAGAAACAATCGCTTGGGCTGTCTCTGCATCTAACTCACGGTTAAACGCAATAATGCCGCCAAATGCAGACGTAGGGTCTGTTTTATACGCGCCTTCATAAGCAGCTAAAATATCATCACCAATAGCAACGCCACATGGGTTTGCATGTTTAACGATAACGCATGCTGGCTCATCAAATTCTTTAACACATTCTAAAGCGGCATCCGTATCAGCAATGTTGTTATACGATAAGGCTTTGCCCTGTAATTGAGTTGCCGTAGAAACTGAAGCTTCTTCAGGACTTGCCTCAACATAAAATGCTGCGTCTTGATGCGAGTTTTCACCGTAACGTAAATCTTGCTTTTTAATAAACTGGCTATTAAAAGTACGTGGAAACTTTTGTTTATCTACGCTAACAGCTTCATCACTGTTATATGCTGGTAACATTTTACCAAAGTAATTAGCAATCATACCGTCGTAAGCAGCCGTATGTTCATAGGCAGCAATAGCTAAGTCAAAACGAGTTTGATAAACCAAAGAGCCATTGTTCACCGCCATTTCAGCTAAAACACGAGCATAATCATGAGCATTGACAACAATGGTCACATCTTTATGATTTTTAGCTGCGGCGCGCACCATAGTTGGCCCGCCAATATCGATGTTTTCAATGGCATTTTCTAATGAACAATTTTCATCAGCAACGGCATTAGCGAATGGGTAAAGGTTAACCACAACGAGATCAATAGCGCTGATATCATTTTCAGTCATCACTGTTTCGTCGATACCACGACGCGCTAAAATACCACCATGAACTTTCGGGTGTAAGGTTTTAACTCGACCATCCATAATTTCTGGATGACCTGTGTAATCAGATACTTCTGTTACTTTAATGCCATTTTCAGCCAATAACTTCGCAGTACCACCTGTTGATAAAAGGTCGACACCTTTTTCTGATAACGAGCGAGCAAATTCAACAATACCGGTTTTGTCTGAAACACTTAATAGTGCACGTTTGATTGGGCGTGGTGTATCCATGGTTTTTCTAATTACCTATAAATTAAAATAAAATGGTTATCTGATCTATGACACATGTCCGTAGCATTGAGTAATACGCTATATCTCGTCCATTATCATTGTGATGTTTATTTACTGTTAGCGGGATTAAAGTTGACTAACTGGATAACTTTTACATCCCTCAAAACAAAAAAGCACCCGAGGGTGCTTTTAATTGACAGGCTAACCTGTCGTACTTCTTAGTTCATGCCGTATTTTTTTAACTTTTTACGTAAAGTACCGCGGTTGATGCCTAATAAGTTAGCTGCGCGGGTTTGGTTACCACGCGTGTATTGCATGACTTCTTCAAGCATTGGCGCTTCAATTTCTGAAAGTACAAGGTCGTACATATCATCAACGTCATTACCGTTTAACTGTGACAAGTAGTTTTTAATAGCTACTTTCGCTTGTGTGCGTAAAGGCGAGGCCTTTGTCTGAGTTTGTAGATCACCGGTAATAAATGGAGAGGAAATATTTTGTTCAAACATAAAGTTCAGACTCTTTCTAAAGTTAAATTATCAAAATACATAGTTAATGCGTCAAGTTGTTCAGTAACTGACTCGAGTGCATTAAAAATAGAACGAAACGATTTTCCTTGTTCATGCGTTTGCATGTACCAAGAAACATGTTTACGGGCAAAACGTACACCCATAAATTCACCGTAAAATTTGTGTAATTCCATTACATGCCCAATTAAAATTGAACGCACTTCATCCGTTGAAGGAGCAGGCAAATGCCTACCCGTTTTCAAAAAATGATTAATTTCTCGAAAAATCCAAGGTCTCCCTTGGGCACCACGACCAACCATAATGGCATCAGCCCCAGTGTAATTCAGCACTTGTTCCGCTTTTTCCGCACAAGTAACATCGCCATTAGCAACAACAGGAATATTCACCGCTTGCTTAATTGCTTTAATGGTTTCGTATTCCGCATTGCCTTTATAAAAGTCATTACGAGTACGACCATGCACAGCAAGTGATTGTATTCCGTTATATTCGGCGATATTGGCTATTTCAATACCGTTGCGAGTGTTTTCACACCAGCCAGTTCGAATTTTCAACGTTACAGGAATATCTACCGCATTAACCACAGCTTTAATAATTAGCTCGACTAACGAGGGTTCTTTCAGTAACGCTGAACCTGCTAATTTTTTATTTACCTTTTTTGCCGGGCAGCCCATATTGATATCAATAATTTGAGCGCCATTATCAGCATTGACCTTAGCAGCAAAAGCTAATTCTTCAGGATCTGAACCGGCAATTTGCACGGAACGTATACCTGCTTCTTTACTATGCAACATACGGCGCTGAGATTTACCGGTATTCCACACTTTTGGATTAGATGACATCATTTCTGATACTGCTAACCCTGCCCCCATCTGACAACATAATTGTCTGAAAGGTTGATCAGTAATTCCCGCCATGGGTGCCAGCATGGTATTGCTTGCTAAAGTGTATGGACCTATCTTCACGCTGTTGTTTTTTTGAGCTACTATTCAAAAGGGCGCTAAGTTTACGTGTTTTTTTTAGGATTGAAAAGGATATAAATTGAACAAAAAGCGCTTTTTTTCACGTTTTTCATATTGACATTTTATAAAGTGTTATTGCGAGCAGTTTCTGTACAAGTTGATAACAAAACCTGCTCATTTTTTAAGATGTTTTACACAACTATTTACGAACACCTGATAAACGCACCCATTCGTCTTGAATAGTTATCGGGTCCATCTGGCAAAATTCACCATATATCGTTTGTAATTGTTGGGCTTGTTCTTCTAAAACACCGGATAAAGCAAGCACACCTTTACTAGCGACATACTCAATAATCACCGGAGCAAGTTCACGTAATGGTCCGGCCAAAATATTTGCCACGACGACATCAGCTTTAAACTCAGGTTGGTCTTTCGGTAAAAATAACGCTAAACGGTCTTCACAATGGTTACGTTTTGCGTTTTCTAAACTGGCTTGTAGTGCTTGTGGATCGATATCGATACCGATAACTTTTTTCGCACCTAATTTCAGCGCGGCTAACGATAAAATACCTGAGCCGCAACCGAAATCGACGACGGTTTTACCTTCAAGGTCTAGGCCATCAAGCCAAGTTAAGCATAAAGCTGTGGTTGGGTGTGTTCCGGTACCAAAGGCTAAGCCGGGATCGAGCATAACATTAACTGCACTCGGATCTGGTACTTCACGCCAACTCGGGCATACCCATAAACGTTGGCCGAATTTCATAGGATGAAAGTTGTCCATCCATTCGCGTTCCCAGTCTTTATCTTCAAGTTGCTCAAGCTTGTATGCCATATTGGCTTTATCTGGATGAATACCTTTTAAGTAATTCAAGACTTTATCCATATCGTGACCTGCATCATATAAGCCCATCACGACGGTATTATTCCAATAGATAACTTCATCACCAGGTAGCGGCTCATATATAGGTGTATCTTGAGCGTCAATAAAGGTAACGGCTTGTGCACCACACGCACTGAGCCAATCACTATATTTCTCGGCAGTTTCTTCATCAGCACTTAATCTAAGCTGGATCCAGGGCATGTTTCTTCTCATTAAAATTTTTTTGCTAGTTTATCATTCTCTACCGCGACAAAACAGCCACTTTAGCCATATACTAATCTAATAATTGCGATAAACTTGATGTCTTAATGAACATTGCCAGCTTAGTAGCTAGCACTTGTTTAAGCACAGTCGCCTACTTAAATTATTCACACTGTAAGGATTAAAATGCTAGATCTTCTCCCCGACTTATTCGACGAGCATGCTGATAAGCTTGCTTTGGCTGCTCCTATCTTTAAAGACTACGGTGGGAATACACTATTCCATGGCGAAATTGTTACCGTTAGCTGCTTTAACGATAATTCCAGAGTTAAAGAGCTTGTTGCTACTGATGGTACCAATAAAGTGATGGTCGTTGATGGTAAAGCGAGTATCACTAATGCCTTACTCGGCGACATGTTAGCAGAGCTTGCCGTAAAAAATGGTTGGCAGGCCATTGTGATTAATGGCTGTATTCGAGATGCAGGTACCATAGCGACTTTACCCATCGCAGTAAAAGCGCTTGGCTGCTGTCCAATTAAAACTGAAAAGTTAGGCCAAGGTGAAGTTAACCAAGTTATTAGCTTTGCCAACCTAAGCTTTACACCTGGTCAATATATATATGGTGATAGCAATGGTTTAGCCATTAGCAAAGCATTAATAGCCTTTTAATGACAATAACCTGAGTAAAGTCAGTATCGCTAAGATTCAAAATACGCCAATAGTTAGAGATTAATAATGAAGTACTTCCCCATATACCTAGATGCAAAACATATTGATGCCATGATTATAGGTGGCGGCGAAGTAGCTGCACGTAAAATAGAATTACTCTTGAAATCGACAGCTAACATTTCTGTTATGTCTGAAACGCTTAATAGCAGTGTTCAGCGTTTAGTGAATGAACATCAATTAACTTGGCTCAAACATAATTATCAGCCCGGCCACCTTAACAATAGTAATATTGTTATTGCTGCAACAGACAGTATTGAAGTCAATGGCGCGGTAGCTGCAGAAAGCACGCAATTAAAATTACTCACCAATGTTGTCGATCAACCTGAACTATGTACCTATATAACACCAGCAATTATTGATCGAAGTCCTATTATTATAGCAATGTCGAGTTCTGGTAGCGCCCCTATTCTCCTGCGAATGTTACGTGAGCAAATCGAGAAAACATTACCTAATGGCTATGGCAAGTTGGCTGAATTTTCTTTTAAATTTAGAGATCATGTTAAAGCGCGCATAAAAGGGTTGCGCGACCGACGCACGTTTTGGGAACGGACTTTACGAGGCAATATCGGACAAGCAATTTTAGCGGGTGAAACAACCTTGGCTGAACAACAGTTAATTGCCAGTTTGAAAACACAAACACCGCCACCCAGTGGTGAAATTGTTTTTATACATACCGGTGACGGTAATCCCGATCACTTAACACTTTACGCTCATAGAGAAATGCAATTTGCTGATGCTGTTTTTTACGATAAAGAAGTCAATACCGACCTGATCGAATATATTAGACGTGACGCCAGTAAGTATCCTCAAGACATAGCCTCAAACATATTAATTAATGTGCAACACGTTTTAGATTTAGCAGAGCAAGGCGAGAAGGTTATATACTTATTGAGTGGCACTATCGAATTACCAGAAAATAAAACCTTGGCACAAAGCCCCATTCCAAAAAAGTACATATATAGTGGTAGCTAATACTCTTAAAACAAAGCCTAGTGTCGATGCCCCTGATTAAGGGGCCTTGTAAGATGCTGAATGGGCAAAGAAAAACCTTGGTTAATCATCGCCGCTAAAAATCAAATACTGACGCTATCACCAATATCAGCATAATCTGTACTTTGATAAGTTGAGTACTGTTTAAATGTTGATACTCTCTTTGCTAGCTTTCATACATAGTGCACTTCAAGTAAATAACCGATATTTTTCTGTGAAACAAGTTGCATGAATTATCCGAGCAGTAGAAATAATCCCTGTCGACAAGCTCTTGATTTCAGCTGTTTCTAATGACGTAATTGATTCATTAGCGCTAACGATTGAACAATCTCCAAGAGCAATCTCTTCATCAACGATGACTACTTTAAGACATAGGTGTGACAGGGGCTTAGTAGCCTAATTATTGAAAATACAGGTGAGTCTGCATTAATAGACATTGACGTTATGCTACTTTGCATTGAACGGCGTTTAACATAGCGCTTACTCTAGATATTAAATAATGACATTACATTCGAATTATAGACAAACATTAACAAGTGTAATAATGTTGATAATAGTATAGTTTCTAATAACTAAATACGTGAAAAACAGGATGTTTTAGAATTTTGCGTTACACTAAATTTATCATAAAAGTCTAATTAAAATGGAATGTAGTAGATGTCTAACAATAAAAACACTAAAAAAGAACCACAACAAAATGAAGCGCCTGTTGATGAGCTTGACCAGCTTAGACAAATTGTATTTGGCGTAGCCGAGCAACAATTAAAAAAACAAATTGCATTAACGCGCAGTGATTTGGAGCATGCACTCAATACACAAAGCATTAGCTTTACTCATCGCTTAGATAAAATGCAGGAAAATATCAACCAACGATTTTCTGATATTGAGCAACAAATACAACACTTAGATAAAACCCATGATGATAATGAATTGGTTATTCAAAAAGATCTTGCCAATTTAGCGTCTGAACATGAGATGTTTGCCACGGCGACCCAACAAGACTTTAAAACGATGGAACAGTCTCTTGATAGTGGCAGTCAAACTCTCTCACGTAACTTCAATGAACAGCTTGAACAATTAAAAACCCACCTTGAAAGTGTATCAAAAGAGCTTAGTTCATCAAAAACCGATAGAAAAACACTCGCTAAATTACTAGCAACCATGGCGACTAATTTAGAAGATGACGAATTATAATGTCAACCGATGCAGAAAAAGAAGCTGAGTCAGCACAACAACTAGACAAAGTTCGCACGCTACTGCTTGGTAAAGATAATAGTAGAATTACAGAAAGTATAAAAAGAGATGCTCGCAAAATAGTAGCTGAGGTTATTACTGAGGCATTACGTGATAGACAAAAACAAGATAAGTCAGTAGATAAAGTACTCCAACCCTTCGTCGAAGACTCAGTGCAAATATCTGTCGCTCACAATAGTGAGCAAATGGTTATCTCTTTATATCCCATTGTTGGTAGTTTAGTCAGAAAATCTGTTGCGGCTTTTCTCAGTGACTTTATGGAAAAAACCAATCAGCTATTGGAAAACAGCCTGACAATAAAAGGCCTAAAATGGCGACTTAGAGCTCGACAAGGTGGCGTTAGTTACGCACAGTATGCAGCCTCTCAAACTTTTGTTTATCGAGTTGAACATGTTTTTCTTATTCATAGAGAAACCGGTTTACTTTTAAATACCGTCGCATTAGATAATGAAAACAAAAGTGATGCTGATGTAGTATCGGCAATGCTAACAGCAATTAATGACTTTGTAGGTGACTCATTTATAACTAACGATGATCGACTCAAAGAGCAATTACAATCGGTGAGTACCGAAAACTTTAATTTACTGATAAAACCAGGCCCAAGTGCGCTTGTCGTTGCCGCCGTCAGCGGAAATCCCCCCCAAAGTATAAGTGACCAATTACAGTTGACGGTTGAAAACATCCATAGTTTGTACATTGAAGAACTCAAGAGCTTTAACGGCGATAACCAACAGTTTGAGAATACCGACAGCCTGCTACGTGACTGCCTATTATCAGAACAAAAAATAGCTACCCCCAATAAGAAAAAAACACCTTGGTTTGCTTGGGCAATAGTTTTACTAGTATTGTTATACGCAGGATACCAAAGCTATAACTGGCTAAAAAGCACTCAGCTTCACGAAAAAATAATGCAGTTAGACGCCCAGCCTGGGGTCATGATCAAACAACTTAAAATACATAGTCTTGAGAATATAACGCTAGATATTTTACGCGACCCTGATGCCTTGAATATTACTGACTGGCTAAACAGTAATGAAATGAATCCGACACTGTTCAATCTCAATGAACGAAATTACTACTCTTTTGATCCTCCAATTTTACGTCAACGCGCTCAGCGCATCATTAAAGCATATCCAGGTATTACCTTTACTTGGCAAAACGATATGCTTGAACTTGCGGGCACTTTAGATATAACAAAAACAGAACAGTTACTTAATGCCTTAGCCATAGCAGGTTTTACTCCCGATAAAAATTTAAGCACTGAGCAATTACAACTAGCATCAGCCATGCCGATGTTACAAAGTAAGCAGATAAACCAACAAATATTTGATGAAATTATTGGCAGAATAGCCTCACTTCAGCTAAATTTCCCGGTTGCAGTTGAAACTATCACGCCTGAAATGCAACTATCATTGCAACGGCTTTATGAATATATCCAGCAACTTACCCCAATAGCTAAAGCACTTAATATCAATTTTGGCTTATTAATACTGGGCAGCAGCGATAATACCGGCAATAAAACCGCAAATCATATCATTAGCCTCAAAAGAGCAAACAATGCTGCCGAGGTTTTACAACATAAAGGTATAAATAAAGATAAAATATTCGTTTTAGGCTTGGGGCAAATAGAAATTACAGATATCAGTAGTGCGGCAAGAACGGTTATGTTCAATGTAATACATATAAATAACGATTAAAAAAATTAGAGGGTGACTCCGTTGTAAATAGGAGTAGTATTTTACTCATACTTATCGTGCTTATATAATTGATACTCTGCGAGAATTAAAAGCCTAGCAAAACCAGCAAGCTGTCGAACATGGAGATGACGCTTTGATTCAAAAGAAAATCTGCCTTTTAGGGGCTTCCAGTGTTGGAAAAACAAGTTTAGTCAAGCAATTTGTAGAAGGTATTTTTAGTGAAAAGTACCTTACAACCATTGGTGTGAAAATTGATAAAAAAATCATATCGATAGAAAATGAGCAAGTACAGTTCATGATTTGGGATATGGAAGGTAACGACACTTATAATGCTTTCCAAGAAAGGTACTTACGTGGTGCTGCCGCTTATATCATCGTTGTTGATCAAACCCGTACAACTTCACTACATGAAGGTTTAGACATCCACGCCCTTGCTCAGCAAGTCACCAACTGTCCAGCAGTGTTAACCATCAATAAAAGCGATTTACCTGCCACTTGGAATATGGATGATAATGAAAACAAGTCTTATCAAAACTTGTTCGACCTACAGTTTTCGACCAGCGCTAAAACAGGGGCAAATGTAGAAGAAATGTTTGCCGCCTTAGCGAAGCTATTATTAAGGAGTTAATAAGATGACATCGCTACTTAATAAAGTCATAAATGCATTAGAGCAAATTGTTTTAGAAGTTACCGACCCAAACACCGGCACTGTAAAATGGGTGGAAGGCGACGGTGAGTGGGCAAGTGATTTATTTCCAAAATCGAGTAACCAACAGCCATTTACTATTAATGAGGATACACCATTTTTACTCGACTTCCTTTTTGACGCCAAGTCAATATGGCAAGCCGCTGACAATGGTAAATTACGCTCAGGCTTGTGGACCGAAATAACTCAAAACAATAAAGAACTGTATTTAGAAGCGATAGCCATTAAACATGAACAACACAACCTTCTGGTCATAACCAATCAACGAGAAGATTTTGAGTTTCAACAAAAGACAAAACAATTAGCTCGTGAAGTTTTATTATCATACGATCGGCTTTTTTTAAAAAATGAGTATTTACATACCCGTTTACTGTCTATTTTAAAACAACCACCAGAGCAAAGTAATATCTTAAAGGCTTTGACTAAAGTCATTGAAAATGCAGAGTTTGCCGTTTTAATCGCCAGTACTGATTTCACCACGAATATTGAAAACTCAGCCGCAATCAAACTTTTTGATCAAGATTCATTGGTCTCCACAGAGCCTGCTCGTCCCATAGAAATTATTCTAAGGTTAATGCAAAACCAATTACCTGAATACGAGCGAATATTATCCACTAACTCTAGTTGGGATGGTGAATTATGTTGGATATCCCCGCCATCGACACTCAAGTGGCTTAAGGTAGGCTTTTATCCTGTTAAAAATAAACTCAATGAAGTAGAGAATTGGATAATATTCGCCAACGACATCAGTACAATAAAGCACTTAGTGCAGCGAAATGAGCAACTTGCCCTGCAAGATATGTTAACCGAACTCCCAAATCGATTTTCTTTTTTGCAAATGCTAGAAAAACACATAGCTTCCAATCGAGCGTTTTATTTACTGTATATTGATATTAACGAATTTAGACGGCATAACGAGTTTTATGGCCATGACCAAGGCGACAAGCTGCTAATAGAGTTAAGCAAGCGTATCAACTCTGTGATAAAACCTTCAGATTTTATTGCACGGGTTGGCGGCGATGAGTTTGCCATAATTATTAATAATATCGACAGCGAAAAAGCCTGTAAACTGGCGATACAGCGCATTATTGATAGTATAAATAAGCCCTTTCACTCGACAACATCAGAAAGCTTTAATGTCAGTATCAGCATTGGTGCGGCCAATTACCCAAAAGATGCACAAAGTGTTGAAGAATTAATGAAATTTGTCGACTTGAGTGCCTATAACGGCAAGAAAAATAAAAAAAATTCAATCCAATTTTACTCACAATCAATGAAAGATGCTTCACACCATATAATAATAATAGAACAAGAGCTAAGGCAGGCAATCAAGAACAACGAATTTGAGCTGTATTTACAACCTATTATCGATATTAAAACTAATTGTATCAATAAAGCTGAGGCATTGATCCGCTGGAATCATCCAGTAAAAGGTTTAATTAATCCTGATGACTTTATTCCAGTCGCTGAAAGGAGTGGTTTGATTATTGCGATTGGTGAGTGGGTCATTAGCCGATCTTGTCAAATAGCCAAAGAAATAAGTGAACTCGGGTTTAATATTAAAATATCAATGAATCTGTCTCCATCTCAAGTCGCTGATGACAGTTTGTTTTCTTACTTAAGCGCTTGTATTTACGATAACGAAATTAACCCCTGCTTATTAGAGCTAGAAGTAACAGAAGATGTTTTAGTTGATGATTATTCCGTAGCAGAAAAATTATTAAGTAAAGCGAGAACCATTGGTATGAGTGTGTCAGTTGATGACTTTGGTACCGGTTACAGCTCGCTGTCGTATTTAAAAAAATTACCTTTAGATTATTTAAAAATTGACCGTACATTTATTAAAGAAATTGTTGCTGACGATAATGATAAAGCGATAGTACGTGCGGTTATTGCCATGGCACACAACTTAAATTTATGTGTTACAGCAGAAGGTGTAGAAACCCAAGAGCAATTAAGCTTTCTGGTAGACAATGCGTGTAACTCAGTACAAGGTTACATGTTTAGCCGACCAATTAATGTAGATTACTTCATTAAGCTACTCAATGAACAATCGTTATAAAATACGCGTAAAAGGTATCTCGAACGCAGGCGAACTAAGTTAAACGCTAGATACTTTAATTACCCCAATAACTGAAATTTAATCATTGGGGTAATATTAATCTCACTATTTTCTTGCGACTAAATGTACGGTACTGGTTGAGCGTTCAAGAAAAGCACCTTCGCAGTAAGCAAAATAGTAAAGCCAAAGTCGCTTAAACTCTTCATCATAGCCAAAAGGATTAAGCTCAGGCCAAGACTTTAAAAATGCTTCTCGCCAATGAGATAGCGTTTTTGCATAATCTAAGCCGATATCACTTATCGACTCTGTGACTAAATGAGTATGTTCAGTCAGATGTCCTGTCAACACAGAAATAGAGGGCAAAAACCCACCTGGAAATATATAACGCTGAATAAAGTCAACATTGTGTTTGTAATGTTCAAATCGCTGATCAGCAATGGTAATTGACTGAATTAATAATTTTCCGCCTGGCTTTAACCTTTCATTACACTGCTTAAAGAAGCTAGGTAAATATTCAAAACCAACGGCTTCTATCATTTCAATTGAAACCAATTTGTCAAACTCACCGGTCAAGTCACGATAATCTTGTTTTAACAGCGTAATTCTTTCTGTTAGCCCTAATTGTTCAATGCGATTTTTAGCATATTCATGCTGAGCATCAGAAATAGTCGTTGTGGTGACTTTACAGCCATAATGCTGTGCAGCATATATAGCTAACCCGCCCCAACCTGTACCTATTTCTAATAAGTGGTCTTCTGCAGTTAGCTCCAAACGCTGACAAATAGTCGACATTTTGTGTATTTGTGCCTGCGCTAAGTTTGTATCTTTGTTAGGATAAATAGCTGATGAGTACATCATTTCAGGGTCAAGAAACCGGCTATAAAGCTCATTGCCTAAATCGTAATGCGCAAGAATATTCTTTTTTGAACCTGTCTGACTATTGCGATTTCGACGGTGAAGCAAGGCATATTTAAGCTTAGTTAGCCAAGGTTTTTTCTTTTCAAGGCTATCGACTTCCTGCTGAGCGCGGGCAAAGATACGAATAACAGTCGTTAAATTTGGGCTGCTCCATTTTCCAGCAATATAAGCTTCGGCTACGCCAATAGAGCCGCCTTTAACAAAATCTCTATAGACACTACTGTCATGTATATTAATACGACCAAGTAAGGATTTATTTTCAGCAAATTCAGGAAAAAGAAAACGCTGTGCATTATCAACTAATTCAATTTGACCATAGTTGATTTTTGCAAAAGCTGAGAAAACTAAACTACGGCACCGCTTATCTAACCAGTTAGCTTGTTTTTTTATTTTTATCCCTGATATGTTTTCCAACACTAATCTCCTGATTTTTATTTCGTTTTTTTACTATTTTGATATCCAACAAATGGTATGCGCTTCAAGAATAACTTCATGGCTTGCCAGTATATGCCCAACACTATTTTTAATGTCATCACAGGTATATTAAGCCAGAGTTGCCATAATGACGCCTGCGTGAATGGCGCTTTGATTAAATTCATTGTTACATCAAAAATTTTTCTGTCTATTTTTATCTTACTGCCGTCATCAACATCCTTACGATGATTTTCTATATGCACCAATAATTGTGAACTATTAACCACTGGCGGTTTAATCAGCCATTTATAGCACATGTTTAAATCCATAAAAGGTGATACATGAAAATCTTTATCCGTAATATGCGACGTTGTGTCTTGGTTGTTACTAGCACTGTGTTCTAACGGTACTAAATAATAATGCCTTTCATTCCATGGCGTATTACTCACTTCAACCAACACTTGGCTACAGTTATCATTAGCGTTATAGCAAAAATAGAAATTTGCGGGACTAAAGTAAAGCCCCAAGCATCTGACCTGAACGAGCATAATAATACGGCTTATATCTTCAGAGCCCGATAACCTTGCTACTTTATTCTTTATACGTTGATTAAGACTTTTGGGTTCACCTTTAAGGTAATCCTTTTCTTTAAACCTCAGCAAGTTGAACCAAGAAAAACCAAAAATTCCTCGCGGGCTTTGCTTGGCTTGCATGTCATCAACATCTAGCGCCAGCATGTATAATTCATAACTAAAACTGTGCGATTTAGGCGTAAATCGTCTGTGCCGTATTTGGCCACGATAAATGCGATTATGCGACGAAGGCTCAACCATTTTTTATTTTCAATTCTGTTTCTTGCAAATAACAATCAAATCGCTGCGCAACGTCTACTGCGCTGCTAACGCCGTCTTCATGAAAACCGCTATACCAATATGCACCAGCAAAATGAGTGTTATTCTGGCCACATATTGTTAAGCGTTGCCGTTGAGCATTAATCGACTTAGTTGAAAACACCGGGTGGTGATAAGTAAACTCACGTAAAATTTTGCTGGGTTCAATATCTTCACGCTGGTTCAAAGTTACGCAAAAGGTATGCTGCGAGCTCAACCCTTGCAGAATATTCATATTATAAGTAACGCTGGCAGGTTTAGTTCTATTAGCACTTAATTGGTAATTCCAACTCGCCCACGCTTTTGCTCTTTTGGGTAATAAATTAATATCAGTATGCAAAACCACTGAGTTTTCGCTATAGGGTATAGCATCCAGTATTTCTTGCTCTTGCTGGCTAGCATCGCCAAGTAACGCTAAAGCTTGATCTGAATGACACGCTAAAACGACTTCATCAAAGGTTTGCACATCGCCATTAGCAAAACTTAGTTGCACCTGGTTATTTTTTCGAGTTATAGCGTTAATATCAGCATTAAGATGAATATTATCAGCAAATGGCTTACACAACGGAGTTAAATAATTTCTTGAACCACCCGGCACAACATACCATTGCGGACGGTCAGCTATATTTAACAAGCCATGATTATGGAAAAATTTAACAAAAAAATGAAATTGAAATTCTTGCATCTGCACCAATGAACTAGACCAAATAGCCGCACCCATAGGTAAAATATAATGCTCTGCGAAGTAGTAACCGAATTTATTTTCTTGTAAAAATTCGCCTAAGGTTAAGCTGTCATTATAGTTTTTCGCATGGTAACTTTGCTTGCACAACTTATTAAATCTAAGAATTTCTTTGACCAACCACCAAAACTTTGGATTGAATATATTACGTCGTTGGGCGAATAACGTGTCCAGGTTATGGCCATTGTATTCCATGCCGGTATCTGAATTATGTACTGAGAAACTCATTTCGGTTTCTTGCTTACCAACGCCAATTTCGTCCAGTAACGCCAAATAGTTAGGGTAGGTTTTATTATTAAAAACAATAAAACCAGTATCAATAGCATATTGCTGACCCGCTAACTCAACATCAACAGTGGCAGTATGCCCACCAATATGGGCCGACTTTTCAAAAACACTGACATGATGCTTTTTCGATAACAAATAAGCGGCAGTTAAACCTGACACGCCTGCACCTACAATGGCAATTCGCTTCATTGCTTATCATTCCTTACATTTTTATTGTTTTTTTCGCTTTTTAAAGCAATGCTCTGCCAAATAAAGTCAGGTAGCAGTGCGAGAAATTTCATTATTAAGGTTAATCTTTTCGGGAAGTGTACATAAGATTTTCGAGCACTAACGCCTTGATAAATACGATTGGCGGCTTGCTCACTGCTGAGTAAAAACGGCATAGGAAAGTCGTTTTTGTCAGTTAGTGGTGTTTTGATAAAACCGGGGTGTACTAGAGTAACCGCTATATTTTCTGCTATTAAATCTAGCCGTAAGCTTTTAGCTAAATAATCTATCCCCGCTTTAGACGCGCCATAAGCTTCGGCTCGCGGAAAAGGTAGGATAGTTGCACTAGAGCTAACGAATACCACCTGTCCTCCGCTAGCTACTTTTGGCAGAAAACTCTCCAGCATATACCCCAAAGACTGCAAGTTTGTAGTAATAACACTGGCAAACAGTGCACCGTCAAATGCTTTAGCGTTATCGATATAACGACAATCGCCTGCATTAAGCATTAAAATATCAATGTGCTTTATTTCATTAAGTTTAATGGCGGCTTTGCAGACTTGTTCGCTATCCGTAATATCAAAAGCAAGTGGGATAACATGGGGATTACCATCCGCTAATTGTTTCAGCTTTTCTTCATTTCGACCACAAGCAATGACCTGATAACCCTTGGAAATATAGCGATGTAATAAAGACTCACCGATACCAGAAGTAGCACCGGTAATGAGTATGGTGCGCTGATGATTCATTCTGTTACTGCCCGACGTTTAAGCCAGCGAATAACACGGCCTAAAAAAGGCAGTTGCTCATACAGCATAGCGCCTAAATCTAGATAATCTCTATGGTAAATAACTTTATCTCCACAGCCTTTAAGATGCGAACTACCTTGAACACTGACGACTTTGCCTGAGTTCAAGCGAGGATGCTGAAAGCTCATCTGCCAATAGATAGCAGCCTCTGAATCTTGCGCGATTACTTGCTCAATAGTAAATTCACAATAACTAAGTTTTTGATAAAGCTCATTGAAGTAATTTTTTAGTTGTTCAAAACTCTCAAGTTGGTGCATAGGGTCGATAAATACTATGTCTTGGTGATAAATGTCAGCTAACAAGTGTAAATTATCAGTTGAGAGCTTTTGGTAAGTCTCGATAAACTTAACCAACCACAGTGAATGTTGTGTCGGATTGTTTAAGTCAGGAGAAATCGTAACCTTTTGATTTGACATAAATACTCTTCATATTTGGCGATATATTCACTCGACTAAAGCCTGCAGAATTTAGCCCTCGAATATCTATATCTCAAAGTCGTTAACTAGCTATCTATAAAAATCTAGTGCCGCTAATCTAGCTGCTTTGTGATCCACTATTGCCGGCCAATAAAGTGATAATTTTTCTTTAGCAATATATTGATGAGGAAAGTGAATTTCTTTATCAGGTAACTGCGCCAGCTCTGGTATAAATTTACGTATAAACTCACCTTTTGGATCAAATCTTTCGCTTTGCCTTATTGGGTTAAATACCCGAAAGTAAGGTTGCGCATCACAACCGGTACTTGCTGCCCACTGCCAGCCACCGTTATTAGCCGCAAGATCGCCGTCAATAAGTTGCTGCATAAAGTATTTTTCTCCCCAGCGCCAATCAATCAGTAAGTGCTTTGTTAAGAAACTCGCTACCACCATACGTAGTCGATTATGCATCCACCCGGTTTGATTAAGTTGCCTCATCGCAGCATCTACCAACGGATAACCAGTTTTACCCTGACACCACTGCGTAAACAGCTCATTATTATTTGGCCAAACAACGCCATGATACTTAGGGTTAAAACATTGATGTTTAGATAAGTTTTGTCGGTGAAAAATTAAATTGCGGTAGAACTCTCGCCAAATCAGTTCATTTAACCAAGTAAACTCCTCACTGTCTGAGGCAACTAAAATGTCAGGAAAACGTTGAATAAATAACAAGAGTAAATAACGAGGGCTAATAGCACCTATTGCTAAATAGGGTGATAAGCCAGACGTAGCTTTAATCGCCGGGAAATCACGTTTTTTGCCATAACTTGCGACTTTATATTCGTAGAAGTCTGGAATAACTTGTTGTTCAACTTGATCAGCTAAAGGCCATGCATCAGATACTCCAGAGCAATTTAATGGCGGCTTAAACGTTAGCTTTACTTCATCACTCTGCTCTTTAGAAACCTTAGGGCTAGGTTTGCCAAGATAAGCAAAACCGTGTTGCTTAACATAGGTTAACCAAGCGCGTTTATAAGGAGTAAATACCTTGTACATCTCGCCAGTTTTGTTTAACACTTTGCCTTTTTTGACAATGACATCACTTTCAAACATACGCAGCGGAATACCTTGTTCAAGACAAGACTTATCCCGTTGTTTTTCATTGAATTCTAGCTCTTGATTAGCGACCACTTCGCTAACATTATGCTGTTGGCAATATTGTTGTAAAAATGAAATTTGCGCCGAAAAGTCATCGCAATGTACAACCTCTAAGGCAATATTTAACGACAGCAACTGCTCAGCAAGCGCATTAACGTGGCGCTTAATAAAATCAATTTTTATTGCAGACCAGTCATGGTCTAACCATTGTTTTTCACTGACAAAAAAAATCGCCTTAGTCGTCTCAGCGTCTTTATTTTGCTCAAGAAAATAATCTAAGGCAGGATTATCGTGAATTCTAATATCGTTGCGAAACCAAAGTAACAAGGACATTCCTTAATAATTAAATGGGTTAATAGCCGTATCTTAGTTTTAAAGACTCAGGGTAAGGATTTAAGTATGCTTGCTGAGCTAAATAAGACTTAGGATGCTCTAATAAGTAATGATTGATCAGGGTCAGTGGCACCATTAACGGCATTAAACCTTCACGATAAGCATCAATTTGTTGTGATAATTCTTTACGTTGATCTTTATTTAAATGCTTAGAAAAATAGCCTTGAATATGAGATAACGTATTGGCATGATTCTTACGCGTTGCGACAAGCTTTAATGCGGTCATTAAACCAGAAATATATTGCTCCGCCATTTCTTCAACAGTAATATCTTCACTAGCCAACAAACGACCTAATTGCTTATATGCAATTAGATCATGGCTCATTAACGTGTACTTATATTGGGCATGGAAACTGGTCAGTTTATGCTTGCTAACACCCGATTCAACGACGGCTTGCCAATGACGATAAGCGAAAACGCGAGCAACAAAGTTTTCTTTAAGAATAGGATCATTCAATCGACCATTCTCTTCACATGGTAATAGTGGATTAGCCTTCATTATTTCTCGTGAAAACACCCCAATACCTTGGGCTTGCAATGGGTCACCCGAAGGTGAGTATACTTTCACGCGCTCCATGCCACAGGTTGGGCTTTTAGCACAGAATACATAGCCGCTAAGATTTTTAGAAATAGACGCTATTTTTTTTCCGTAAGCTTTGATGGCAGTAGTTACATCACCTGAGCCGTCGGGTCTGGAAACTTTTATTATTTGTTCATCTTTAATCAAACGAATAGTAGGCCGAGGGATTGGCATACCCACGGCTACTTCAGGACAATAAGCTTTGTAAGTTACATGTTGCCCTAGCTCTTTGTTGCAGAAGTTAGACGGCTTGTTACTGGCATCAAATCTAACTTTTTCACCGATTAAGCAGGCACTGATACCGATAACAACATCTTCTTTACCAAAATCTTTATACATAGCCACCTCGACTAGTAAATGAAAGCACCAATGGGGTTTAGTAACTTATTTATACCTTGGGTAAAATGTAATGCATCATTGGCTACGGTATAGCAAAGGCAGCCATGTTCAGTGGCGGGCTGATGTTGATGGCGTTTATCAAGCATAATAAAGTCCCCAGCCACATATTCGCCTTGTTCATCAGCAAAAGTACCGGCTAACAAGAGTGTCAGTTCAAAGCCTTTATGGGTGTGCTCAGGTATTGAACCACCAGGGCCGATATGCAATAAATTAGTATGAATTTCGCCTTCACCTAAATTTATCCGAGCGCGAGATAGCTTACCTATTTGAGCCGTTCTTCCTAACTCCATATTTCGTAATGTATTAGGTAAGGTATATTCCATCCCTTTAAAGGTGATTAAACGTTCTTCTGGAATAACTTTTAAAGGTTCAACATCATCAGTAGCGGTAATTTGATCGATAATTTCATCAAAACTCATTTCTGAAACTTCAGGCGAAACTTTATTATCAATAACAACAGATGGTGCTAATAAGTCTTGCTCAAAACTGGTTTCCGCAACTTGTTCGGTTAGTTGCGCTATTTTTTGTTGGCAAAGTTGACACATGTCGGCGTGTATCGCTATGCCCGCGGCAAGCGAAGCAGGTAAGTCACCATCCACAAAACTTTTTAACAACGCAAATGCAGGGTGGTGCTTAATCATGGTCTTCTCCTAATTTCAATTTCAGTTTGCCGAGTGCGAGCCGAAGTCGAGATTTTATTGTGCCAAGTGGTAAATTTAAATGAACCGCAAGCTGCTCTTGTGACATTTCCATGAAGTAAAAGCCTTTCACCACCTGTTGCTGATTCTCTGGCAGAGTTTCAATTATGCCTTTTAAATTACGACTTTGAATGTGGTCGCTAAACACTTCTTCTTCAATGTTGGCAGATTCAGCCAGTGGCCAAATGTCATCACTGAGATTATCTTCTTTGTTAGCTTTCATTTTACGCAACAAATCAAAAGTAACGTTACGCATGATGGTATATACCCAAGTAGTTGCCGCACCTTTACTATCATCAAATAAATGTGCCTTACGCCAGACATTAGTCATGGTCTCTTGTAGCACTTCAGCAGCAAGTGCTTCACTGTTTATTTTACTTTGGGCAATGCGTTTTATTTTAGGTGCGAAAAAACTAAACACTTCAGTAAATGCTTGTTTGTCTCTATCAACAGCTATTGATTTAAGCCATTGACAAAGTTGGGGATGATCGATTTTATTAGTCATGTTACTAGAGGTAGCATTAGTCATACTACTACATGTAGCATCTGTTTTATGACTTGGCAACACTGAATGCACTTCTAAATGTATCGACTGCATAATTTAACCCATTTATTTTACTTATAGCAGCCTATACGGAGCACATACAAGATTAGATCACATTACTGTTTATATTTTATCTTCAGATAAAATAATGCGCTGTAAAAGCTGCTTCGCTTGATTAAAAGAGTCTTTATTAACAAATAAACTTTTTTCCGCAAGCTCGACGGGGATTATTTCTAACCAACGCGCAACCACCCAATCCGCTTGCTCAAAATGCTGTTTTGGATACAGTGCACTTAACTCAGTATTTTCCCTAAAAAGTTTACATAACGACGTAGCTAATTTATCGGTGGTTTGATCCAGGCTGATCTCTGGCCAATGATTTTTAACAGCTACATCGCCATGATGTAAATTATCTTGATCTTGGGTAATAGCTTTAATATCAACTAGGCACTTACAGCGAACATCAATTAATAATATGCCGTCTTCGCCCTGGTCAAAATTAATAATTTCTACCCAACTGCCCACTTGCACGGTATTATTCTTTTCATCATTGTCATGCGTAACGATCACAAAGCCTTTGTTTTTCATTGCTAGCGATACCATTTTTAAATAACGCGCTTCGAAAATACGTAGACGAGTTACTCCTTGCGGCAATAAGAATATCGGTAATGGAAAAATTGGAAGGTTAATAGTCGTCATAAGCAAAAAGTAACTCATGTTAAATGATTGATAGTAGTTATACGTCGCCCAGTTATAAAACGATCATATAAAAGCATTAGAACTACACGGCGAGTCATTAGCTTCTCTAGATAAGTCGCGACACCATTTCACATAAAGAAGTGCTATGTGAAAATACTAAGTGATTTTTTGGACGCAATTTGATCATACTTACGCTGCGTGACATAAATTTGTATTAACGACTATCCCTAAATACACCTACCTCGATTTAACGTCCCTAAAAATCAAAGTATTCACCTTTTTATGCACAATGGTTAAGATACGAAGCTAAAAAATATTAAAAAAAAAGCCTCATAAAGAGGCAATAGAACACACAGCTAGTAATTAATTTTGCGTATATAATCTTTATACGAAATAAAAATAAAAAAGATCAAAAAACTTCAAAAAAAATAATGACTCACACTAAAAGTAATAAAAACCTCAAATTAATCGTTAACATAAATTACCTCATTAACTTTCATGCTCTCGGACAAGTTCTCAACGGTAACTGCTTATCAAAAAATATTGTTAGCTCAGCTACGGTGACACCAAATTTTTGCATTTTTGTTCGATTGAAAACACGATACTCATCTATTTGATACATCCAGTCATCAAGCGACAGCTTTATTACATCGTCATCTATTGGTACAAGTAAGTCATATTGCCATTGGAAAGCAAAGCCCCTTTGCTGCCCTCTAGCATTGCCAACAACATCTTCTGCACCTCCGAGATATTTACCTTGTTTTAGTTTGGTTAGTTGCCAATTTCGATACGTAACTTCTCCATCATCAAAGTAAAACACCTCTTTTAACAAGCCTTCATCGTCTTGCCATTGACCATCAAGCTCGACACAGAAGCGACGCGTAACTTTACTGCTGTAATCTTGTACCATACCCCAAGCAATCAATTTCCCTGAGAAGTATTGTTGAATATCAAGCTGAGGAGATGTCGCTTGATAATCTTCTAACGGCGTTGTACAGCTTGAAAGTGTAAAGGCTAAGCAAAAAATTACCGCCAATTTCAGATTTTGTTTCATATACTATTTCCTAGTAGCTTTAGTCGTAATTTAGGCTCACTGGTGTTTTCATCTAACCAAATACCCAGAAATGTCTCAGCAAAAGTTAAACTTTGGATTTCACCTATGTTTTTACCATTCAAATAAAATAGAGTTTTATCCTTTTGGTTTAGCATTGATAAGCGATCGCCAGCGTTAATATCTAGCCAAATCTTCTCTAGTAAAGGCAGAAAAGTTAAATATTCATTTTCATTTAGCGATAAATGTCGCCATTGGGCAGCTGTATTATCTAATAAGTCTTGCTTACTGATATCACGTAAGTATTGAATTTCGAACAATGAATGCTGACATACATGACTAAAAGGTACTTGACCATCGGTGGTTAATAATGAACTTTCATAAATATCCCAAAACAGCACTGATAATTTAGCTTTGCCCAATAGCGTAAAGTGCTGCTGGGTAATTACTTCTGTTAAGTCGCTAACTATAAGAGCATCTAGCTCAGTCTCTGGACAATTTAACGGCCCTATTTTCCTGAGGTTATTTGGCTCACTTAAGTTATTACTTTTGAAAGCGCTATCACCAACCTCATATCCTTGAGCATTGGCAGAAAATAAGCAGAGTAATATCGCAAGTCTATAAATGACATTAAAGCGAGCTAACATGGCATTTATCCTCAACTTGTAACCAGTGACTTAAGCCAAAAAAAACTAACATTAATGGCCCCCATAAACCGGCAAGTAACAGATAACTCAAACCCCAAGATGGCACTAAATAGAGCACTGATAATTTCGCGCCCGCAAGATAACTTAATGGGGCAAATATCGCTCCAATAAAAAATTGCATTATTTTCGAATTTGCCAAGAACGCTAAACTATGTCGAATGGTTCCAGCAAACACAATCCAAAGCGTTATCAGCCAAAAAGGAATACCATCGGTGTCTGGGAAAATAAAAACACCTGTAGAAATTAAAGCGAAGTCTAACCAAATACCTATAGTTGCAACTAAGCAAATTAAGATAATTTCGTTTTTAGTGGTTTGAAAGAACCAAAGCTGGGCACCGAGTAAAATAGCGGCAATGGGAATAAATAAATTGCCAATAAATACCAGGCCAAACCAAGCAACATTGAACATGACCAAATTCCATAAGGTATATTTCACTTTCATAATAAAGCCCTTTTACCATCTTAATTTATTGATACGTAATAAAACGAAAATAAGATTAGTCTAATAAGCTTTTTATGATCTTAACGCCCTTGATTTGCGTATATTAATTAACCAGCATTGATAAGGATTTACTATGCAAACGAAACAATATTTAGGATATCTGGGATTATCGCCCTTCTTACTGACATTCGCTTACGAAGCATTCAGTGTAGAATTATTTAATACCTCAGCAGTGCAATTATTTATATTTTACAGCGCTATCATTCTTAGTTTTATTGCAGGTACGCTATGGCGAAAACACAATGATAAGCGAAGTATTCAACTGCAGCTTTGTAGCAATGCCTTTAGTTTACTGGCTTTTTTAACTTTACTGTTACCACACTATATTGCACTTGTAGCACTGGCTAAATTTTACCTCTTAATTTTACTTTGTGAGTATCACTTTGATCATGTTGAACCTGAACAACAGGATTATTTACAGATGCGTCTATATCTCACAGCACTTGTGGTATTAATGCACATTATTGCTTTTATCGTTTGGTGTACTTAGCTGTACTGGCAAGGAAGGTAAATTCAAAGCAGAAATTGTTCGGTAAATATAGGTAACTTAAAAATTGAAATTACAAAAAAATGATAAATTGAAAAAATATGTGCTGTCTATCTTAAGGTCTTAATCAAGGGATTATCGCATTTAAGCATAAAGATGTAGTAAATTATCAGCTGCAAAAAGATAAGCCTGGTAGGTAGAGCTTATTTATTTCAAAAATCTATCGAGCAAAGTCCCTCGCCCCAAATACGCCGTATGCTAAAATTTATTGCCAGCCAAAGCGCCAAAGTTTAGGCTCCTTTAAATCTCGCCAGTTTATCGCATATTCATTATTATTAATCACCGCGGTAATTAAACATTCTATAACATTTTTCTGTTCATCAAATTCCACCTGAGTAATAACAAAGTGTTTTTCTCGGTTTTCAATACTCAGCTTCGTCCACTTACTCTGTAGTAGTACTTTAGGGTTTACTTTGTTCATAGCTCTGCAACCAAGAGTTTATTTACCTTAGATAAGAATAAGTCCATGGTTTCTTGTTGTTGAAAGTCAAAGGTATAACGACCATGAAACAACAAAGTTAAGGTTAAATCTTTGTAGCCTAAAAAGCAGGTATAACCATCAAAATCGTGCCAAGCTTTTATGCCTTGAAATTCATAGTTACCCTCAGTTTTACTGCCTTTGGTAGTCACTAAATTAAACACCTGTAATAAATCACTTAAAGCGACATTATTATTTTTCATCATTAGCATAATATCCTTTGACGGTGACGGCTACTGTTTGATCCGCCACACATTTCATCATAATCACTGTCTAGGTCAAGCATTGCAGAAAAAATATTGTTACCACGCAAATAGGCTTTTGCTTCAACTATCGAACCAACAACTTCAGCCGAGCCGAGATTTAAGCCACAAAAGTTATTATTTGAATCAACGACACCGACGAAGTAATCATTTGAATTGGCAACGGCAATAATCATTGCGTTTGAACAAGTTGTTGAGCTTGATTGCATAGTAACCTTCCTGGCTTATTTTTATATAAATTTATTTTATCTATTAAGAATATATACGGTTTAATGAGCAGGAAAGTTCATTACTATTACAACTAAATAACAAGCGGGCTAATTCATTAACCCGCTTGGTTTTACTCTCATTGGAACGTGATTGCAGAGTTTTATTGATAAGCGCCTTGGGCATAAGTTAATTCATAACTATGACTATAAATTTCTAGGATATTACCAAACGGGTCTTCCATGTAAATCATACGGTAAGGTTTTTCACCAGGGTAATAGTAACGAGGCTCTGCCATACGCTTTTTACCGCCAGCAGCGACAATTTTTTCCACCAATTCTTCAAGGTTTGGATCTTGCACGCAAAAGTGAAAGACGCCGGTTTTCCAGTATTCAAAATTATTCTCAGGGTTTTGCTGATTTTTAAATTCAAACAACTCTACACCAATACGGTCGCCTGTCGACATATGGGCAATTTTGAATTTTTCCCAATTAGCACCGAATACATCAGTACACATCAGCCCTATAGCACTGTCGTCTTCAACAACTTCTGTTGGCTCCATAATTAAATACCAACCTAAAACTTCAGTATAAAATTTTACAGCCAGTTCGACGCTTGGTACTGAAATACCAATATGTGAAAATGTTCTTGGATATGCTTTGCTCATGTTAATAACCTCTTTTAATTTGATGGACAAAGTATAGGTAATATTATAAATTATGAAAAATTATCATTACTTATACTCATGAGTACGTTTTGTTATGATTAATCTTGTTTGGTTAAGAACATTCTGCACATTAGTTGAGGTTGGCCACTTCACCAAAACTGCCGACTTGCTTTTTATGACCCAATCTGGGGTCAGTCAACAGATAAAAAAACTTGAACAGCAACTAAACACGCCATTGCTGATCCGCGAGGGTAAGTCTTTTTCCCTCACCGACGCAGGTATTAAATTGAATCAACAGGGGCAAAGTTTATTACAGAGTTCAGCTGAGTTAGAAAAATCAATCAAACAAGATGATCCGTATACTGGCACGGTAAAAATTGCCTCGCCGGGCAGTATTGGTTTAAAGTTATATCCATATATGCTCGATATACAGCAACAACACACCCAATTAGCTATAGACTACAGGTTTGCTCCTAATAAAAATATTGAGCAAGACTTAGCTGATCGTAAAATTGATATTGGCTTGGTCACTGAACTGAGTAAAGCAGAAAATATTGTTAGCCAAAAAGTTGCCGTTGAGCCGCTGGTGTTGGTAACTTCCAATAATGTCACGAATATATCTTGGCAACAACTGACAAAAATCGGCTTTATAGGGCATCCTGATGGCCAGCATCATGCAAAGCTGTTACTCAGTAAAAACTATCCTCAGTTTGACCATATTAACCAACTTGAGCACCGAGGTTTTTCAAATCAAATTAGCTTAATTCTTAAACCCGTTAGTCGTGGGCTTGGTTTTACCGTGCTACCTTTGCATGCTGCCAATGCCTTTAGTAACCCCGAGGAGTTAAAGGTACATTTATTAGAACACTCGGTGAATGAAACACTGTATTTATGTCAGAACCGCCACTCGCTAGAAAACAACCGCAGTAAGTTTATTAAAAAGACCATTATAGATTTCATTGGTTAAAGTGCATCATTTACATTACGCTGCTTAACTCCATTTTATTCTGCCTCGTCTATTAGCACTCTCCCAACATAAGTACATAGATTAATTGCACCAATATAGAACAATTAGTTTCTATGGTGCACGTCAGGCCTGCTTAAAATTTTCCAGTGAACCTACAAAAACAATAAAAACCTATTATTTTACAGCACTCTACACTAAAGCCTTACACATTAAAGATAGTGGCATAAGAGTTGAAGGTATAAAGATATGAATATTTAGCTAGGGTGAAATTTATGCTTTCTACTTTTATAAAACAACACAAACTACCTGAAAAATTTAGACAAACAGCGAAAGACTACTACCAACCTCTTGCCGAGCGAATATTTAGCCAGTTTACAAAAAGTAGCAATGCATACTTTGTTGGTATTAATGGCTGCCAAGGCAGTGGTAAATCAACACTCACCGATTTTATTGCCGAATATCTGACAAAAACACATCAATTAAATATTGTTGTAATGTCGTTAGATGACTTCTACTTCACAGGCGAAAAACGCCAGCAATTAGCACATGACATACACCCATTATTAGCGACTCGTGGTGTGCCTGGTACTCATGACATGAAGATGCTGGAGGATGTATTAAAAAAGTTAAAAGCGAAACAAAACGGCTTTTCTATTCCAAGATTTAACAAAGCAACTGACGAACCTTTCCCTGAAGAACAATGGCAAGCAGTTGAACACCCGATAGATATTATTTTATTAGAAGGATGGTGCTGGGGTGTGAAACCACAAACAGACGAACAATTAAAAGCCCCAGTCAATGAACTTGAACTTAAGCACGATGCTAACGGTGACTGGCGCTGTTATGTCAATGAGCAGCTAAAACTTAACTACCAACCCTTATATGAACAGATGGATTTCTGGTTAGCGTTGCAGGCGCCTTCATTCGATTGCGTATACAAATGGCGTTTGGAGCAAGAACAAAAATTGAAGGACAGAAATATCGATTTAGCGAATTCAAAAATAATGAAATCTGCTGGCATTCTAAATTTCACGCAATATTTTCAGCGACTAAGCGTGCAAGCATGTAATACCATTTCGCAGTCTGCTGACGCTATTTTTTATCTAGATTACGCTAGAAACATTACACACATGCCGATAGTTGAAAATGTATGACTACTAAAAAAGCCATTATATTCAGTGACCTAGACGGCACACTACTTGACCATTATAGTTATCAATCAACGGCAGCTGAGCTAACACTGCAACAATTACGCAATGCCAACATTCCGGTGATTTTAAATACCAGTAAAACATTTGCTGAACTTGAAGTGATTCATGCCGAACTCAAACTTGATACACCATTTATTATCGAGAATGGCGCGGCTATATTCATCCCAATCAACACCTTTAATTCACAGCCCGAAGATACCGAAATTATCGGTAACTATTGGGTTAAATCGTTCAGTTTACCCAGACAGCATTGGCTAAATTTACTCTCTGAGCTTAGTGCTGAATTTAGTCAGTTTTATCGAGGATTTTCATCGTTATCAGTCGCAGAGTTAAGCGACATAACCGGTTTAGATTTAGCACAAGCTGAACGGGCTAAGCAGCGACAATACGGTGAACCAATACAATGGTTGGGTGATAAGGTAACAAAAAAAGCCTTTATTGAGCAGTTAGTTGAATTAGGCGCCAGCGTTGTTCATGGCGGAAGATTTATCCATATTGAAGGCTTTTGTGACAAAGGCCAAGCACTTATTTGGTTAACCGAACAATATCGAGAATATTACAATAGCAGTTCGGTCTACACCATTGCCTTAGGTGACGGTGAAAATGACACCCCCATGTTAGAAGCGGCAGACATAGCGGTGCAAATACGCTCACCCGTTCATGATTTTCCCACATTGTATCGACAATATAAAACTAGCCAAAGCCGATTATATGGACCACAAGGCTGGGCAGAATCAATACAGCAACTCCTGGCTGAGCAACTACTCGCTGCACAACAAGGTTCACACTCAATTTAATCAGAGGTATATCATGGCTGACTTTTATCAAAATGGAACTGTTACCACGTTACATAACTTAGCTCAACGCGAGCCAGAAAATATGGCTGCTGAATTATTAGAGTTCTCAAAAAAACGTTCGTTGGGGCTGATTTTACCTTCGCTATTTTCCGAATTAGAAGGTAAAGCTTTACCTGATATTATTAATAAAATTAAAGACGTTAAGTATTTGTCTGAAATTGTTATCGGCTTAGATCGCGCTGATTTAGCACAATACAAACACGCGTTATCATTTTTTGGCCAATTACCTCAACACCACCGTGTGTTATGGAATGACGGTCCGAGATTACAAGCAATTGATGCGAAATTACAGGCGCTAGGTTTAGCACCAAAAGAACTCGGTAAAGGACGTAATGTTTGGTATTGCATGGGTTATATTTTAGCGTCAGGTAAAACAGAATCAATTGCCTTGCATGACTGTGACATTTTAACTTATGAGCGTGAGTTACTTGACCGACTGCTCTACCCTGTTGCAAACCCACTCTTTAATTATGAATTTGCCAAGGGTTTTTATGCTCGTGTTGCGGGTGGAAAAATTAATGGCCGAGTGTCTCGTTTGTTGGTTACCCCGTTGATCAAAGCGTTGAAAAAAACCGTTGGTCATTGCGACTATCTTGAGTATATGGACAGTTTCTTGTATCCCTTAGCCGGCGAATTCTCTTTTCGCAGAGATGTTTTAAGTGATATTCGTATCCCAAGTGATTGGGGCTTAGAAATAGGCGTATTATCTGAAATGTATCGTAACTATTCCCCAAACCGTCTATGTCAGGTTGATATTGCTGCCACTTACGACCATAAACATCAGGATTTATCTTTAGATAATACGGCTGGCGGTCTGTCAAAAATGTCGATTGATATCAGCAAAGCCTTTATTCGTAAGCTCGCTACACAAGGTGAAACGTTTAGCGCTGAAAAATTTAGAACATTAAAAGCTACTTATTATCGTATCGCTTTAGATTATGTTGAAACCTATCGAAATGACGCCATGATGAATGGCCTTGCACTTGATATTCATAATGAAGAGAAAGCGGTAGAAATGTTCGCGCAAAATATTCTTACTGCAGGTAACACCTTTTTAGAAAACCCAATGGAGACGCCATTTATTCCTTCTTGGAATCGAGTTGTCAGTGCTATTCCTGATATTTTATCGCAACTAAAAGAAGCTGTAGAACTAGATAACCAAGAATTTAATCAAATATAAAGGATATTATCGATTATGTCGGCGCACATTGAACCGTTAAAAAACAAGTTAATTCAACAACTTTCGACTATTTATGAAAATATCATACTTAAGCAGTCAACGGATGAAATTGCTGAAACACTCATTGATATTATGCGACTAACTGATGATATAACACCACCACAACCTTTTACTAATCATTGGTCAGAAACTGACATTGTATTAATTACTTACGGTGATAGCATCATTAAAGCAGGCCAAAAACCGTTACAGACTTTAAAGGGGTTTTTAGATAACCATCTGAAAGACACTATTAATAGTGTCCACATTTTGCCTTTTTTCCCGTACAGCTCTGATGATGGCTTTTCGGTTATTGATTACTCTTCGGTCAATGAGTCATTAGGCTCTTGGCAAGATATTACTGAAATAAGTCAACATTATCAGTTGATGTCAGATTTGGTGATTAATCATTGTTCAAGCCGAAGTGCATGGTTCGATAACTTTATAAAAGGCGAAGGACCAGGGCATGATTTTTTCTTTACCGCACAACTAGACGATGACTTATCAACCGTTGTTCGACCAAGAACATCACCATTATTAAAAGCGGTGGCGACCGGGAAAGGGCAAAAATTTGTGTGGTGTACCTTTAGCCATGATCAAGTCGACTTTGACTTTCGCAACCCCGCAGTATTAATAGCCTTTGCATCCATCATTCGACAATACCTTGATAGCGGGGTAAAAATTTTTAGGTTTGATGCCATTGCCTTTTTATGGAAAATTGTCGGTCGTGACTGTATTAATTTACCTCAAACTCATGAAGTTGTAAGGTTATTGCGAACATTAATCGAGTCTGCAGACCCGAAAGCTATCATCATTACCGAAACTAATGTCCCTAATACCCAAAACTTGACCTACTTTGGTAACGCCAATGAAGCACATGGCATTTATAACTTTTCACTGCCGCCTTTGTTAATAAACACCCTACTAACCGGGAATTGTACACATTTAAAACGCTGGCTTATGAGCATGCCACCTTCGCAAGACGGCACCATGTACTTTAACTTTATTGCTTCACACGACGGCATTGGTTTACGCCCCGCGGAAGGGTTATTAAGTCATACTGAGCTTGATAGCTTAGTTCAAACCATCGAAAGTTTTGGGGGCAAAATTTCATGGCGAACAACAGACAATGGCGAGCAAAAAGCGTATGAAATGAATATTGCGCTATACGATGCCTTACAAGGTACTGTAGCAGGTAAAGATCAGTGGAATTTTGAACGTTTTATTTGTGCACATGCCATTATGTTTGCGCTAGAGGGAGTCCCCGGAGTTTATATTCACAGCATGCTAGGAACACAAAACGATTATAATAAACTCGCAAACACCCATAATAACCGCGCTATCAATCGACATCGTTGGGATGAAGACGAACTTGAAACAGCGTTGGCAGATAGTAGTTTGCATCATGAGAAAGTGCTTACTACTTTAAAATCATTATTAAATACTCGCATTAAGCAGCGGGCATTTCACCCTAATGCGACTCAATTTACGCTACATTTAGGCTTACAGTTATTTGGCTTCTGGCGACAAAGCCAGAATAGAAAACAAAGTATATTTTGTGTCAGTAATATATCAGATAAGCCAGTGGCATTACCTTTAAGTGAACTCAATTTAATTGTTACACAAGCATGGGTAGAATTGATTAGTGGGGATCAGATATACGGATTAACGCAAGAAATCATGTTATCTCCTTACCAAACTGTGTGGATATCAAATGTGTAAAACGTTAAAAACTGATATTAATGATAAATATTGTCGTCACTAATGGCGGTATCTAAGCTAGCATCATCTTTAGCATCTTTGTCTGGTGAATCCTCATCGATGACCTCGATTCTATTTCGGCCATTTTCCTTAGCTCTATACATGGCAATGTCTGCATCTTTTATCACATTTTCAAAGTTACTATGTTTTTCGTTAACCGAACAAATCCCTAGACTTAAAGTCACAAAGATATCGTTACCTTGAAATTCAATACAATTATTTGCTAAAGAAACTTGAATACGCTCAGCAGTTTTTACTGCCCCGCGGAGCTCACTATCAGGTAAAATAATTATAAATTCTTCTCCACCATAACGGGCAAAAAAATCAATGTTGCGTATTTCTCCAGTACATATTTTGCAAAGGTGCTTTAAAACCTCATCACCAAATGAATGGCCATATTGGTCGTTTACATCTTTAAATAGATCACAATCTAGTAATATAACCGTAAACTTATTTTTAGTTCTTTGAAAACGAGTAAACTCAGCATTTCCTCGTTCAAATAGTGCTCGGCGATTAGCCACTTCAGTTAACGGGTCGGTATTAGATAATTGCTCCAGTACTTGGGTTCTTTCTGCGACAATTTTGGTCATTGACTCTAAAGAAACAGTGGTTTCACTTAGCTCTTTGTTCATCTCGTTAAATGCGTTGGCAATACTGTCAAACTCTTCTGACTTATTGGTCAGTTGTATTTTTTGGAAGTTTCCACTGCGATTTTTTGCAAAAGCTAATTTAATTTCTTTGAGTGAGGTTCTAAATATTTTACCTAGCTTAAAAGCACCAAAAACTAAAATAAAAAGGCTCAACGACAATATAAATAAAATAAGTATAACCTGCTGTCGAATAACATTATTTACATCTACTTGCACGTTTCTGAACAACTGCATCGAGTCAGCTTTTATCGCTTCTAACTGTGTTATTAACCTTACTTTTAGATGGGTTTTTATCTTGTCATCAGCATTTATTAATTTATTTTTATTGATTGCATTAAATAAGCGCAGTACATTTTTATTCTGGCTTTCAATACTATTTTGAATGGTTTGTTGTTGTGGCGTCAAACTTGGGGGTAGACTCAATAACTCACTAAATTCACTATCTAAAACCAACCAACTTTCAGTATTAAAGTCGCTAGCATAGATATTCTCACTGCTAATAAATTGTTTTAAAATATTGGCATGATTCTCAACTTTATTGGCATACCTTTCTCTTTCTATGGCAATATTTACCACATGAATTGACCATAAAATACTGATAACAAGGACAACAAAAAATACACAGCTACTGATTGTAAAAGAGTATATGTGTTGCTGAAAGCTTAACTTCATAAAATATCCTTATTTACAGTGATAGATTCACAGACCCTGGTTCTACTTTTGATAGTGCTCTACTATCAACAAAAAGCGCTGAGTTGTAAACGCTACTAAACTCACCTATTTGTGCTTCCATTGCCCAAATAGCTTGAGATTTAATATTTAATATAAGTGAATGATTCAAGCTAAGCTTAAAAATATAATCAGACCAAACCCACTCAATAAATGCAGGATCAACTTGTAGTTCATCGACCACTATTTTTTTAGATTCTTCTGGATTCGAAACAATATAGTCAATGGCTACTCGTAATCCTTGAATCACACATTGAGCTTTTTCTACTAGCTGGTTATTTGCTGTTTGAGAAAGCAAATTAAAGCTCAACGTACTTAAGCTTTTAGTATCGTGAATTTTTATTTTATTATTAAGTAATTGCCGCGTTTGAAATGCAAAAGGTTCCCAAGGTAGAATTGCGTCAACTTCTCCATTACTAAAACCCTGAAGTAATTGTTCTGGCTTGTAATGAAGTAAGTCAACATCCTCAATAGTTAAGCCTTCAATGGCTAGCAAAGTACTTAAAATATATTCACTAGAAGTACCTTTAGTAACCCCAATTCTCCGCCCTTTGAGATCCCTAGTTGATTCAATATTATCAGAGGCGCGAGTAATTAATTTCACGTCATTATCAGATTGTACAAACATTGCATGGGTTACAAAGGACGGCTTATGTTTAGCTAAACTTTGAAAAGCAATAACAGAATCAGAACTGGTACCAAAATCAACCTTGCCGTTCATCACTTTTTCAAATGCGGCATGACCTCCTATCACCTGTTCATACTCAATTTTGGCACAAGTATTATCAAAAGCATTGATCGCTTTAGCAACATAAAAAGGCGCAGACAGTGGGGTCTTAGAAACAGCTATCGTAATGGAGGTTTTTTCCTGACGCCCAATATTTTTTAAATAAAAATAAGATATTCCAATACCAAGAATAATGAGCACGATTATAAAAGATACTAGTGAGTGCTTTTCAGAGAAATTTTTCAAGCTTTAGTTTTATCCTATTCACTTTTGTTATGCGCTACGGCGATACACATTTAATATCATAAGCTATTAATAATAAATAATATCTTTATTAATCTTCTAGCCATTAAATAATAATATTAGCAGTTGAAATATAAACTGCTTTTTAATTACTGTAAAAAATTGAAAAGATTTAAGCGCCATGTAAAAAATAGAGCTCACCCTCAATAAAAGTAAATCAACTAAAGAATCCAAATTAAGCCATTATTTTCAATTTCATCTTCAGTAAAAAACTTTAGTAAAAAACTTTAGTAAATAGTCAACTTCACCACTTTATCGGTGAACTTACCTTTAGGGTTTGTTAAAAACGTCGACAGCGCAGCTAAAGGTAAATATTTTTCTGGTATCAAAATTGCTCAGACTAAAGAAATAACATTAGTTTAAAAGGGTTTCTGATGAACGAAAAACAATTTTCTGTCATTAAGTGGTACTTGGTTGGTTTTGTCACATTAACTATTTGGACAATGCTAATTTGGCAATATTTGCACACAGGTGTACCTAGTCATTATTTTCTCCAACGTGCAGATATGCCAGAAATTTCAAATTGGTGGGGTGGGTTTTTACTGCCATTTCTTACATGGCTGGCAATGGTGCGTGTTCAAAAGCGTTTACTAAAAAAGCCTTCAGAACATACGCGATTATTGTGTAAGCAGGCTTTATTCAGCTTTGCTACTGCCCTGTGTTACGGCGCTATGCTGTCATTATCTTTCGTTACAGGCTATACGGAAATATCTGCAATTTTGTTTCCAGCGATACTATTTATTGCGATATTTTTTAGAGTGTATAGAGAAGAATTCATCTTGGGTTTCATCCTAAGTATGAGTATTACTTTTGGCGCAGTCTTACCAACAATATTCGGGGCTGTTATCGCTTTAGCTTCTGCAATAGTTTATTTTTTCGTACAATTTATTTACTTAAAAATAAAAATCTATACTGCCACTAAGCCACGTGACGAAGGTAATTGAAGTCATGTCATTAATTTGTCTCCTCACTAAGCCAAAACACAGAGGTGATCGAAAATGCTACCCATTACGTAATGGAATATAAGATACAACTTACCAGACATTATTTACATGAAATATATCAACCACGAAGAACTGCTAAAAATGGAGCCACAATATAGAGTTCAGGTTATTAATAGCTTGTCTGGCTTTAAAAGCGCCAACCTTATTGGTACTCGTGATGAAAATAATATTAATAACTTGGCAATTTTTAGCTCCGTATTTCATCTTGGCGCTTCACCGGCCTTAGTCGGGTTTATTTCTCGTCCAGACAGCGTAGATAGGCATACCTTAAGGAATATTCAGCAAATAGGGCAGTTTACGATTAATCAGGTTAATGCAGATTTTTGGCAGGCGGCCCATCAAACATCGGCACGCTATAGTGATGGCGAATGTGAATTTAAACAAACCGGATTAACGCCACACTTTATCGACAATAGTGATGCGCCATTCGTAAAAGAAAGTCAGCTAAAATATGCCCTAAAGCTTAACGAAATAGTGCCTATTCGACTAAATAATACTTTACTAGTCATTGGCGAGATAACCGATATTCTATGCGATAAAGCAGCGATTAAGGCTGACGGATATATTGATATTGAATCATTAAACACAGTGATGGTCTCGGGGCTCGACAGTTACCATACTAGTAAGCGACTCTCACGTTTAAGTTATGCTAAGCCTGGTATATTGCCGACAAAAATTTCACTCGATGGCAAATCCTAAAGATAAGCTAAGCTAAGGGTAAATAAACCTTACGGGGATATTTTCATGTTAACAATTTTTTATGATGGCAACTGCCCGCTATGTGCAACTGAAATGGCGCATCTGAAAATGCATGATAAAGATAATACTATTCAGCTAGTGGATATACACCAAAGCGGCTTTTCTGCACGCTACCCTAACATTGGTTTTCACGATGCAATGAAAATATTGCATGGATGTTATAACGGGCAAATTTTACTTGGGCTTGAGGTTACACACAGGGCTTGGACTCTAGTAGGCAAAGGCTTTTGGGTTGCACCATTAAATTGGCCCGTAATCAAAACCATTAGCCATTGGATATATTTAGGTTTAGCAAAATACCGTCACCAAATTTCAGCGTTACTAGCAAAAATATTTAACATAAAAACCACTCACTGTACTTCAGGAACATGTTATGACAACCGAACAAACACTGATCATCGGCGCAAATAGCAATATTGGTAAAGCAATAGCCGCACATATACAGGCTTCAGAAAACACAGGTTTAATATTGATCAGTCGAGGCTTAGTGGGTAGTGACTCAGTAACTAGCGAAACTCTCGCAGATAATGTGACCAAAATTATGCTTAAAGACTACCAATCACAGTCTATAGACCAAGCCATAACGTTTTTAGCACAACATGATCATGTACCAATAACTCGCGTATTTGTCTGTAATGGCATACTCCATAATGACACTATTCAACCAGAAAAACGTTTAGAAGATTTTGACGCACAAGCGTTTATGGAAGTTATAACATCAAATACCTTAACGCCGATGTTGTGGATACAGAAGTTAACACCTTTATTGACAGGGAAGTCACCCTGCAAATTCGTGCTATTTAGTGCCCGAGTTGGCAGTATCAGTGATAATCGTTTAGGTGGTTGGTATAGCTACAGGGCATCAAAAGCGGCTTTAAACATGATGGTTAAAACCGCGGCAATAGAGTTTGCCCGCAGAGCGAAAAACATTAAGTTAATTGCTTTTCACCCGGGAACAACTGATACGCCATTATCAAAACCATTTCAAAAAAATGTCCCGGCGAATAAGCTTTTCACCTCAGCGTTTGTCGCTAAACAGCTATTAGATATTGTTGAAAAAGCGCCATTAGACCAAACAGCAAGTTATCTTGATTGGCAGGGTAAAGTCATTAATTGGTAGTTTTCGTAGACCATTTTTCGACAATACATAGGGCGTATAGCCGAACCAAATTTAAGTCTACTTTTGTTGTTATGAATTGCTGCTATATAAGCTAAAAATATTTTAATAGCCATATAAATGTTAATATCCTAAACACGTGTTGGGTTATGATATTAAAGTTTACACTTGGAGCTAGCTGATAAATTGACGGCATAAATGCCGACCTACAGGTTAATTATCGCTGAACCTTGTTGGTGAAATGTCGATACAGGCTTATTTAAAAGCCACGTTTGCAATCGCTAATGAAAATGGTCCCGCATCCTTTCTTGTCACTAAAAATCCAACTTCGATTATGTTTTCAGCTAATAGAGTTGGTGCGTTAGGAATATGACGCCCCCTGAACGATGCTTGAAAGTTAGCCAGTGTAAAAGATAATTCTTCATGTTGACCTGCAACCGTTGTAAAGCTCTGTTTATAAGCTAAACGATAACCGTCAAGCATTACGGTCGTTCTTAACTGATACGTTAATCCGTCACCGAATACATTAATAGTCACAGTCTTAAGGCCTTTAGACAGAGGTTCTATCGAACGAAATACTGAACTAAAGCCGCCGTTGTTATCCAGCGAAATATTCCCTTCAAAAACCGCTTTATTTTTTTGTAATGAAAAGTGCCCTTGAGATTTTCCTCCCATCACCCCATCGTTAGTTATGCGCCAATTTTCAAGGTTATGTTGCCCGGTAAAATCAATCATAAAGGTAAACTCTTTTTTGTCAGTCATATGCCGTTGGTTCTTTGATTGATACTGAACCTCGGTGCTGGCAGCGGAAACGTCTGCGAACAAAGTAAAGCATAAAAGTACGTAAGATGTTACTCGCATTATACTTGCCTACGCATTTATAAAATATGAATACTAACCAGAAAAATCAGCAGGCTCACGAGCAAAAACTTTAGTAATAACATCACTTAACTCTGTGAGCTCGTTTACAACAATATTTGCCAAGCTAGCATATTCAAGCGTGTCACCATGCGTTACTAAACATGACATAGTATTAGCATTTTTTGCCGCTTGCAGATCATATAAGTAGTCACCAACATATAATAAATTTTCAGGTTTTATTTGCCACAACGCTGATAGATGTAATAAAGCATCTGGTGCTGGTTTAGCTTTATGATCTGCTCTTGTGAAAAGCAGTTCAATATTAAGGTTGTTATTTTTAATTTTTATCAATGCCGCTTCACGACAATTGCGCGTGACAATAGCACAAGGAATATCTAACTGAGCTAACAGTGCGAGGAGCTCTTCAGTGCCAAGAAGGTTTTTTGCATTCAGCGCGTCATTAATTTCATATTTAACTACCAAATTATTGGCAATAATACGCTGTTCTTCTGGCAAAGCATCAACGAAATCTAATAGATCGATATCATTGTCACAGCCTAAATCAGCCCTTATCTGTTGAAAATTCAAAGTTGAAGAAACCAAGGTATTATCTAGATCAAATATCACGCCCAATAATGTATTCACTAACAATTTTAAACACTCCTGTTTTAATCACGTTAAATTAACCACAAGCATAAGTTAATTTTTACCATGCATTAGTCGGCTATATTAAATTACGTAGCAAAAGAAAGTTAAGATCAAACTCTCCCAATTTCAGTTCAAAGCGTCAGTATTTATTCCAATTTGATGAATCAACTTGGTATTACCCTGTTCGCAAATGAATAATTACAAGTGAGTCATTGAACAAGGCACGCTAAATGAATAATGGTTCTGAACTGCATTTAAAAAAGCTAATTGAGGTGACAACTATTCTGACACAGAGGGTATTACTCACCTTAAAGTTGAGCTTTATCGTGTTGAAAGCACACAAAACTAATATAAAGTTAAACTTCGTCAAACGGGTGGTTATATCAATTGAAATAAATAATCGAGTATCCTACCGTTTTCTAAATCTCCAATAAATGCTGCTCTATAAATGCAATAAAAGCGAAGCCTGATCTTTCTTAGTCATCTTGCTCACCACCAACATATAAGAATTATCAATCATGCGCTCAATTTCGCCTTGTGGAATTGAACCATCTAATATCACCGTGTTCCATTGTGCCTTGTTCATGTGATAGCCAGGTATAACCGCACTAAATATATCGCGCAACATAACAGCTTCTTCAGGATCGCATTTTAAATTAACACAATAATGCCCTGCCATTTTACCGCCAGTTCCTTTTTCATTACCTTTACCTAACGCTAATGTTGCAAACATTTTATGTTTAACTTTAAAAACACTAACATCATCGCCAAAAGGAAAATATTCAATTGTTTCTAATTTGTTAAGTAAATAACGCTTTGCTTTTATGCTATCCATAATTTCAATACTGCGCCTTAAAATGGGTTAGTAATAGCGTATGCTGATAACTAGTTTTCAACAAGTAATATCGATAGATAAAAACTATTATTTTTTATCTATCGAGAATTTAATTCTTTTGTAATCAATGATAAAAAATCAAATTAAGTAGGCTAGAGGGTTTTTAAGGTTATTTTTAAGGCTTAAAATAACCTTAAAGCAACTGCAGGCTGATAGAAGGATTAACATGCAGCGATGAAAAAGTAGCATGATATTGTCGTTAATTAATTTGCCAATAATAGATAGTAGTTTACATCACTGATTACGGTTTACCGCATAGAATATCATCACAACCAAACATAAATAACCGCTATTACCCTGTATCCTTCTGCGAAACAAAAGTGCTAATTAAACCACCATTTTAAATGGCATTTTCTACTGATACAGGAATTTAGCAATCCTTGCAGAAAAGCAAGATCCTAAGCATCCTGATTTAAAATATTAAAGATATAATGATATCGGTGAAAACGATATTTTATAGCTATAAAAGTGCGGCTGAGAAATCAAGCAACTGCTTTGCCGGTATAGGTTTACTAAAATAATAACCTTGCACAAAATCACAGCCTAAATCACTCAATAAAGTGAGTTGTTCTTTAGTTTCAACGCCTTCGGCAACAACTGTCAAACCTAAACTGTGCGACATAGCTATGGTTGCTTTTACTAGGTCACAATCTGATTTATTCAAGGTAATACCATTGATGAAACTTCGATCTATTTTTAATATATCGAATGGATATTGCCTTAAATAACTTAACGACGAATATCCAGTGCCAAAGTCATCCATAGATAGCTTTATGCCGAGTGCATTAATTTCAATTAAGGCTTCATTTATATAAGATTGCCCATTCATTAATACACCTTCAGTAATTTCTAGCTCCAAACTTCCAAAGCTAATGTTTACATCAGCAAGAGTGTTTTTGATTAAATTAAGTAGCTCGGTATCTCGTAGTTGCCGAGGGGATAAGTTCACCGCCATAGTGTAACTTTTCTGATCACTCAATTGCCATTTGCTCAAAAACCTTAATGCTTGTTCAATAACATATTGTCCAATAGGCACAATAAGGCCCGAGTGTTCCGCAATGGGTATAAACTCATCAGGAGGTATATTACCTAATGTGGGATGGTTCCATCTCAACAACGCTTCAGCGCCAATGATGCTATTCTTTCTTATTTCAAATTGCGGCTGATAATATAATTCCAGCTCATGGCGATCTAGTGCCCCCCGCAATTGCGCTTCAATTGCTAAACGACGCTGTATAACGATATTCATTTCTTTGGTAAAAAATGAGTAAGTATTTCTCCCTAAAGCTTTTGCTTGATACATAGCTGTATCAGCATTACGCAGCAGATCAGAGGCCGCGTTACCATTTTCAGGATATACAGCAACACCAATACTCAATGTCAGTATTAATTCTCTATTATCAATTTTAAAAGGTGTTCTAAAAATTTTAAGTAAATTTTCAGCAATGGCTAACGCGTCATGATGATCGGTTAGGCGTCTTAATAAAATGATAAACTCATCACCACCTAAACGACCAACAGTATCTTCTTTTCGTAATACTTGTTTTAGCCTATGAGCCGACTCTATTAATAGCTTATCGCCAACTTCGTGTCCTAAAGAGTCATTAACTTTTTTAAAGTCATCTAAATCAAGGAATAATACCGCGGCTTTTTCATGGTGCCTTTCAGCTTCAATTAATATTTGAGTCAAACGATCAAGTGCTAAAAAACGATTGGGCAATGCGGTCAAACTATCAAAATAAGCTTGATGGCGAATAAGTTCGGCGCTTTTATGTTGCTCGGTAATATCACGTACAATGATCATGATTTGCTTATATTTTTTCAGGTGGCTAATTCTTGCCTCAAAATATACCAAGCCTTTAGGCAAATTCAGCTCGTATTCAAAACTTATTATCTTTTCTTGCTTTACAGCTTTGGCAATATGACTTTTAAATTTCTGGACAACTTCTTGAGGTAAGAAATCGGCTATGTTTTTACCAATAAATTTTTCAGGCGATATATATAGATCACCTTTGTCACAGGCATGATAATCAATAATAGTTCCATCACTTTCCATCAAAAAAAACAAATCAGGAATTGCTTCAAATATGGTTTCAAGCATATGCTCTTTAAATATAGCTTGCTCTTGCGCTTGCCGAACATCGGTTAAATCGATATCGATACAATACATTTGTTTGTTGTTATATTGATTTGTAAACATGACATGACTTGAAAAAACAGAGACATCTTTACCGTTTTTATCACGTAAAGTTAGTTCTGCCGCAGGTATTTCAACGTCATTTTTTATCCAATTTGTATGTGCATCAACCACTATTTCTGACATTAGCTCAGGAATGATAAGATCTTCCAGTTTTTGTCCTGTTGCCTCTTCTTTGCTGTAGCCATAAAGTATTTCGCTACCTTCATTCCAATAAATTACACGTCGTTCCTCATCGTATCCCTGTACAGAAATAACATTCACTGCATCAAATAATTGGTGAAGTGGATCATTAACAACATATTGATGATTTAAGGCACTGACAACTTTCTTTGATTTCATAATGAGGCAAAACCCAATAATCGCATTAGCTTAATAGTAGACAAATAAAATGAATTTAGCCTCTAAAAATATAATTACTATAAATGACCCTATGTAAAGTAAACTTTGATTATCAGGTTGTTACAAAACAAAATAGACCTAAAGGCATTAAAAACTTTATATGTATGTAACCCATACGCTTATCATTTCACGTATAGAAAGGCTATTAGATGCTTAGCATTGCCCCCTTAAACTTATTTATACGAACAAGCCTATTATTATGGCAATTCTGCATGCTATGTTTGTGCTTCGCGTAATAAACTTAGCCAAGCATCAGACAAAATAGTCATTTGGTCTGATAAAAGATGACAAATTTAAATACACTGGCACAATGGTAGCCAGACGTGTTCTGCTTTGCCTATATATCAAACAGTTCCTAAAGTAATAATATAAAAGGATATTCAATGAAAGCTATTTTTGCTCTGCTACTTATGTGCTTCAGTACTATAAGTATCGCCGTTGAGCAGGCCGAGGAAATTTTCAAACAATTGGCCCCTTCACTTTATCAAATTCGCTTAATTGACAAAGCCAGTGGTGAAAAGTCATCTATCGGTTCAGGTTTTCAAATTAGCAGTAATGGCCTTATAGCGACTAATTATCATGTTATTTCCGGTTTTGCCCGTCATCCTCATAAATACACCATTGAATATTTAGATAATAAAGGCAACAAAGCGGCACTGACTTTGAAAAGTGTCGATGTTATTAATGACCTCGCCATTGTTCAACGTGAGGTAAACACTGAAATGCCATATTTTCAGATAGCTAAACAAGCCCCCACCAAAGGTGAAGAGTTATTTTCATTAGGTAACCCCCATGATTTAGGCATGATAGTCGTGCCGGGGACTTATAATGGTTTAAAAAATGAGTCATTTAACGACCGTATTCATTTTACGGGTTCAGTTAACTCAGGCATGAGCGGTGGCCCAGTAGTTAACAAAAATACTGAAGTCGTTGGTATTAACGTTGCTACATCAGGTAACCAAATCGGCTTCTTAGTCCCGCATGACAAGCTACTGGCGCTCTATCTAGAATACAAAAATAGCCCTCCAGCAAGTATTGAGCAACAAATGGCAGCTCAATTAATGCGTAATCAAGAAAAGCTTATTACCACAGTGCTCAACAGTGATTGGCAGCTAAAACAATTAGGCCGAGGTTTAATTCCCACTATCGATGTTCCCTTTGTTCGTTGTTGGGGTGAATCGAACTCAGATAAAGCGGACGCCCAAATTATGGCCGCTGTTGCCAATTGCGACTTAGATGAAAATACTTATATTTCTTCAGACTTTTTTACCGGTTCTTTAGAAATGGAATACCGTTATATGGAATCAGATAAAATTGGTAGCACTAAGTTTTATCATATTTTTGAACGCCAATTAAACCAAGTTGCCCCGGGTAATCTTGCGGGTAAAGATGATGTTACTGAATATCAATGCCACCACGACCTTGTTAAGCCTCAAAATAGTAACATTAATAATAAATCGGTGTTTTGTACTCGTGCCTATAAAGACTTTCCCGCACTTTACGATGTGCTCTACATCGCAATATCGGTAGATCACGAACAATACGCTTTGCTCAGCCATTTTACTATTTCGGGTGTTGCCCAAGAAACCTCGCTGGCTTTTTTAACTAAGTTTATGGAGTCGGTTTCATGGAAATAATTATTGAAGAAATCAGTCATGGCCATAAGTTATTAGGCCGTCACAAATTTACTACAAACAACATTAGCATTGGCCGTGGGTACGATAACGATATTATCATTAGTGATCCACATGTCTGTGCTGATCACTTACAGCTACATTTTAACGGTGAACATTGGTTGGTAAACGATCAAGGCTCTATCAATGGCAGTTATCTTGAAGGCAGTAAAGAAAACGCTATTGAGCACCAAGTGCGCTCTGGCGATATTGTTACTATTGGCAAAAGCCAAGTACGCTTTGTTTTCCCAAATCATCCGGTTGAAGAAAGTATCGCTATTAGCCCCTTCGAAAGCTTAATTAATTTAGCCCGTCATCCTGCTGTACTCGCACTTAGCATGACCTTATTCGCCTTAATCGGTGGTTGGATAATTAATTTAAACAATGCCAACGAAGTGACGTTAACTCAGATGTTAGTGCCAACTATCGGTTTAACATTAGGCTTTGTCTTGTGGCCTGCTGGTATCGCTTTAGTGTCACATTTAACTAAACACGATGCGCGTTTTTGGACCCAAATGGGCATTTGTTTTATTTTCTTCAATTTAATGTGGCTTAGTGATATTTTTGAAAATATTGTCCACTTTAATACTTCAAGCAACTTTTCAATGCTCTGGTTGTTATCCATTATTCCTTTGCTACTGGCTTTTGGGTTATTTTGGCTCAATTGCTATGTCGGTTTCCACATGACCTTACGTCGAAGAAATGTTGTCGCCTCATGCCTAATACTCTTATTGTTCGGTGGCAGTTTTATAATACAAATGAGTAAGCAACCGGACTTTAATCCGCGTCCACAGTTCGACACCACTATAATGTCGCCGGCTTTCATATTCGCGCCAAGTAGCGATGTTGAGACATTTGTAAGTGACGCGAGTAAGTTATTTGCAAAAGCCACCAAAAGCGCAGAAGCAGAGAGTAAAGAATAACGATATATTGCACTTTGCCATGTATTTAAAATAAGGTATTTAAAATAAGGTTTTTAAAACCGCTATTCTGTATCAACTGCCTGAAATAAAAAAGCCTGAATAAATTCAGGCTTTTTTATTTCAACTTGTGACGATACTGTCGTTGTTAAGGTTTAGCGATAAAACCAACCGCTTGATAAACCTCAGCAAGCAACTTACTGGCTCGTGCAGAAGCTTTGTCAGCCCCCTTACGCATAACTTCATCTAAATAAGCTTGGTCGTTACGGAACTGGTGATAGCGCTCTTGAATTGGCGCGAGTAAAGCAACTACCGCTTCAGCAACATCACCTTTTAAGTGACCATACATTTTATCTTCATATTCAGGTACAAGTTCTTCAACCGTTTTACCCGTTGTACAAGATAAAAGTGATAACAAGTTTGACACCCCTGGTTTTTCAGCAATATCAAAATAGATATTCGCTTGCTCGTCAGAGTCAGTTACCGCACGTTTAATTTTTTTCGTTATTTTCTTGGTATCTTCTAATAAACCGATAAAGTTACCCGGGTTAGTATCAGATTTTGACATTTTTTTCGTTGGCTCTAATAAACTCATTACACGGGCACCAAACTCTGGAATATAAGGCTCTGGCACTTTAAACGTTTCACCGTGTAGGTTATTAAAACGCGTGGCTATATCGCGCGCTAATTCTAAATGTTGCTTTTGGTCATCGCCAACGGGCACTTTATTTGCGCCGTACAATAAAATATCAGCGGCCATTAACACTGGGTAGGTAAACAAACCTGAATTCATATTCGCTTCAGACTTTGATGACTTATCTTTGTATTGTGTCATACGGTTAAGCTCCCCCATTTGCGTGTAGCAATTGAGTACCCAGCTCAGTTGCGCGTGCTCTGGTACATGCGACTGAATAAAAATAGTACTTTTTTCTGGGTCAACACCACAGGCTAAATACAAGGCTAAACCGTCTAACGTTGCCTTTCGTAACGCTTCAGGATCAGGACGAACGGTAATAGCATGCTGATCTACCAACATGTAATAACACTCATGGCTATCTTGCATGCTTACCCATTGCTTTAACGCACCAAGGTAATTACCAATAGTTAACTCACCTGATGGCTGGCAGCCACTTAATACAATAGGTTTACTCATTTGTTATCCTTCAAATTTTCTAATTTTAATATGGTTAATTATGTTATTTTTTTACAGTCGATAGTGCTGTACGCATTTCATCAATGGCAATTTTGTAATCTGGCTTTGAAAATATAGCCGAGCCTGCGACAAACATGTCTGCACCGGCAGCAGCAATTTCTGCGATATTGTCAGCTTTAACGCCGCCATCTACTTGTAGGCGAATGTCGAAACCACTGGCATCAATTTTTTCACGCACTAAACGTAGTTTATCCAAAGTCGTTGGTATAAAAGATTGTCCGCCAAAGCCCGGATTCACTGACATTAACAAAATAACATCGAGCTTATCCATTACAAAATCTAAAACATGTAGCGGTGTTGCTGGGTTTAACACTAAACCAGCTTTACAACCGTGATCTTTAATTAGCTGTAAGGTTCTATCAATATGGTCGCTGGCTTCAGGATGAAAAGTAATAATATCAGCGCCTGCTTTCGCAAAGTCTGGAATAAGGCTATCAACAGGTTTGACCATCAAATGCACGTCAATAGGTGCAGTAATACCGTAATCTCGCAATGACTTACAGATCATAGAACCAAAGGTAAGATTTGGCACAAAGTGGTTGTCCATGACATCAAAATGAATAACATCAGCGCCAGCGCTAAGTACATTTGCAACTTCTTCGCCCAAACGAGCGAAGTCTGCAGATAAAATTGATGGAGCAATTAAAAAATCAGACATAGTGATACCCTCGATAAAATTTGCGCTACTTTAACTTAATTGTACAAATTTTGCGACTGAGATCAGCTACAAAAGTAGATATTAAATGTGATATGCCTTGCAAGATAAAGTTTAAACTTTAGCCTTTTACCTAAATCTTCCATCAACGTATTTAATTACTCACCACAAACGGTGCACTTTATTTGAACATAGGCCACTGTATTTGCACCATTTAAACACAAACGTTCTATTCTCTTTAAGCTAAAACAAAGTAATAAAAACCATAAGCTGTTGATATAATATTATTTATTTTAAAATATCTCATACAGGCATTGTCTTTGCATTAGCTACAACAATTATAAAAACTTAGTGGACTAAAACATGAAAAAAACAATTATCTCTCTATCAATTTCGATGCTCCTAGCAGCTTCTGCATGTGCTTCAACTTCTGCATCTGCGACTGGCATAGAAGGCTTAAGTGCTAATGTTGGCGTGGTATCACAATATATCTTCCGTGGCGTAGTACAAACAGATACAGCTTCCGCAAGTGCTGGTGTTGATTATGAAAATAGTGGTTTTTATATTGGTGCATGGGGAGCTGACGTGCAAGCCGGTTTAGAAGTCGATATATATGGCGGTTACAATGGCGAACTTGACAGTGGTTTAGGCTATAACGTTGGTTTTACTAGTTACCAATACACCGGTGACTTTGACACTTCTTATAATGAAGTAAACTTAGGTTTAAGCTACGGAATGTTTTCAGTGACTTATAACGTTGGTGAGTGGGAAGTAGAATCTGGTGCTGACCAAGACTATGATTTCTTCACAGCTAAAGTTGAACATGAAGGTTTTTATGCCCTTTATGGTACTTGGGGTAAAGATTTTGACGGTGATTACCTAGAATTAGGCTACGGAACAGAAGTTTCAGGTTTCGATGTTGGTATCGCCATTGTCGCTAACTCAAAAGAGTTATCTGGTGCCCAAAGTGACGAAAACTTGGTATTTAGCATTGGTAAATCTTTTTAAGATATAGCGACTGACCGCTGACAAAATATTGAATAATAAAGAGTTGATAGTTTTAATATACCCATCAACTCTTTATTATTACTTACCCCGTAAGCTCGTAAATTTATCTACGATGTTTATCAGCCAGTTTAATTTAATCCTTTGATTTTAACTTGCTGATGACGATGATTTAACTGCTGACAAATAGTGACCAAATCAGCATGAATTCCACCCGCAGTTACATCACGCCCTGCGCCCGGACCACGAATAATCAACGCATTATCTTGATACCAATCACTTTTAATTTGAAAGACGTTATCGCAAGGCGTTAACTGTGCAAAGGCATCATTTTCACTTAATTCTTCTAAGCTCACTTTCGCTGTCACCTGATCATTTTCACTTATAAACCTGGCTACATAACGAATAACACAAGTTTTATCTTGCGCCTGCTTTAAGCGTGATAAAAACATTTCATCAAGCTCTGACGTTCGTTCAAGAAATTCTGCTAACGAGATATCACGTAAGGCCACTGGTACTAAGCTTTGACAGTCAATGTCTGCTAACGATAACTCAAAGCCAGCACAACGAGCGAGTATTAATAGCTTACGCTGTACATCTCTACCTGATAAATCTTCTCGTGGATCTGGCTCTGTGATCCCTTGCGATAAAGCATCACTTAGCAGTGCCGAAAATGGTGTTACGCCATCGTAATACTGAAATAACCACGATAACGTACCAGAAAATATGCCAGAAATTTCCGATATTTGATCGCCACTATTCAATAACTCTTTAATCGTTGAATTAATAGGTAAGCCCGCACCAACCGTAGTATTACCAAGCCAGATACTCTTATTTTTTTCGGCTGTGGAGATCAGTTGTTGATAGTTTTCTGTGCTTGAAGAGGCTGCCCATTTGTTCGCGCCAATAACGTGTATACCACGAGCAAAAAACTCTTGATACAAATGGCTAAAGGCTTCACTGGGTGTGATATCAACAATAATCAATTCATCATAAGGATGACTTGTTAACCAAGCTAACAGCTGTTCACTGTCATATTGTTGAGCTTGTTGTTGATAATGTTCCAGCGCATTGGCTACATCTATGCCATCGGTATTAATTAACGCTTTGCTAGCACCGACTAAACCAACCAAATGCACATTTTCTAAGCCTGAAACACGTGCAATTTGCTTTGGTAACATGGTTAAGAATCGTTGACCAATGTTACCTAAACCTGCGACGACAAGGGCAATGTTTTTGGCGTCTTTGGTCATATCAGCGTGCACATTGTTCAGTACTTCACTCGAGCAAAGCTCAGGCAAAATAGCAATATAACTATGTTCATTAAAAGAATGTAGAAAATGTAAGGTTTGCTGATGCTTAAGCGCCCTTTTAAACCTCGCGCGCATGTCACCTTGTTTGGCGACACCGTGACCCACAATGGCAATAATCGCTACAGGCTTAAAAGTAACTTCAGTGTCATGGCTTGCTAGCCATTGGCTAACCGACTTTTGCTGCTCCTGCGTTACGACTATGTAGCCTTCGTCAAGATTATAACAAATCGGTGCAAACTCACTGACCGCTAATTCTCCAGATTTAGCGAAGAAGCTGGTTGATTTTGCTAATATTAAATCGTTTAAACTGGTGACTGACAGTTCTTGTTTTGCTATTTGGCCAAACTTGCCTATCTCACTACCGCTAATATCGGGGGCAAAGCTGCTGGCAACATGTAAATGGGTATTATGGTTGGTTAATGGCTGCAAGGTTTTTGCGTGCAGTACAGGATTACCTAAGCGGCCAAGTTCATTGGCAACCGCATTCGGTAGGCGGTGCAACTTTCTCGCTGACGGAACAACACGAGGGTCTGCACTATAAATACCATCAACATCGGTCCAAAGCGTTACGTTACGCGCGCCTGACAATGCCGCCATTATAGTTGCGGAATAATCACTACCGTTCCGCCCCAAAGTACAAGTTTGCTGTTGTTTATTACGCGCAATATAACCAGTAACTATGACCAGTTTGTCTTGTTGTCGACGCTGAGAAAAACCTTTTTCGCTCTCGCTATAGTCAATAGCGCAATTTTTTTCATCTTTTAGTAACAGAAACTCTCTCGCATCTAACATATAGCTAGGACAAACACTTTCACTCAATACTGCCGATAACAAACGTGCTGACCAAAAATCACCAAACGCTAATAGGTCATTTTCATAACTAACGGGATCACTAAGTAAGTTTGCTGAAAGTTGGGCTATGTTGTCGCTCAGTAAAGATTTTAGTCTCGCGGCGCTACTGGCATTTAATAGCTCATCAATCAATAAGGCCTGTGCAGTCTCAAGTGTTGTAATAGTCTCAAGTAATTGCCGGTGTAAGGTCTTTGCTTCTTTTGCCGATCTTGCTTGTTCAGGGTTAAGTAAAGTAACTTCCTGGAGTTCAACAGAAATTTGATATAGTTTAAATAATGCATCAGTCGTATTACCATTGGCAGACACCACAATAATGTCATTTAGCTGGCAATGCTGACGAATAATTTCAACCACACGTTCAATGCAAGCACTAGTCGCTAAACTACTACCACCAAACTTATGAACATTGCAGCCAATTTTGACCAATTTATTTTTTGAAGGGCTGAGCGTTACCGCTGTATTTGAATCAATCATTTTAATACCAAGGGCCACTGTATTTATCTGCCCAATTTAAAAATTTACTTTGTGCTTAGTCTGCTTATTGCGAATAAGTAAGACTAAGCACCACATCAAACTGAACTACAGTTGGCTTGCATCAAGCGCTTGAGAAAGGTCTGCAAGCATGTCATCTATATCTTCAATACCTACTGAAATTCGTACTAATGACTGGGTAATACCGGCAGCCAATTGAGCTTTAATTTCCATACCGGCATGGGTCATGGTTGATGGATGACTGATCAAGCTTTCAACGCCACCTAATGATTGTGCCAAAGTAAAAAATTCCAGTTTATCGAACAAAACTTTAACGGCTTCAACGCCACCTTTAAGTTCAAAGCTCATCATGGCACCAAAGTCATGTTGCTGTTTTTTAGCTAAGGCATGTTGTGGGTGATCCGCTAAGCCTGGAAAATAAACTTGTTCAACTGCCGAATGTTGCTGTAAAAATGCGGCGACCGCATTGGCATTTTCTTGATGCTGCTTCATTCTGATAGGCAATGTTTTTAGACCACGTAGAGCTAGGAAACTATCAAACGCTGAACCTGTAATGCCAATACAGTTTGCCCACCAAGCCAGTTCTTCACCTAGCGCTTGCTCTTTGGTCACTAAAACTCCGCCAACCACATCGCTATGTCCATTAATGTATTTAGTTGTAGAATGAAAAACGATATCAGCACCCAATAAAAGTGGCTGCTGTAAAACGGGTGACATAAAGGTGTTATCAACTGCAACTAATGCACCCACGTTATGGGCCTGTTCAGTTACAGACGCTATATCGACTAATCTCAGTAAAGGGTTGCTCGGCGATTCAATTAAAACTAATTTTGGTTTCTTCGCCAATGCTTGTGTTAAGGCCGCTTGATCATTTTGGTCTACCACCACTAAATTAAACAGTTCGCGTTTTGCCAAATGGGTAAATAAGCGAAAGCTGCCGCCGTAACAGTCATGCGGAATAACAATCGTATCTGTAGGACTCAGTAATTGGCAAATAAGATGCACTGCTGACATACCCGTGCTGGTAACAATGCCTAAAGCACCTTGCTCTAAATCTGCAATAGCTTGAGCAAAAGTGGCGCGTGTTGGGTTACCGGTACGTGAATAATCAAATTGACGTTTTTCATTAAAACCTTTCAGTGCATAAGTACTTGAAAGATGAATAGCTGGAATAACAGCACCGTGTTGTTGGTCACTATTAATGCCCGCTCGAACAGCGGTAGTGGCAAATTTTTTCTCGCTCATGTGTACTCCAGTATTGGTACTTTTCTATTTAGATGTTTGGACGTCTATCAATCTAAATGGTTTAAGTTCTGGGGTCAAGAACTTTAGACATCTAAACTTCTACACATTCGTTATTGACTCGCGCCCCACAACCAGTAAAATCAACTAGTAAGAATAAACTTATCGCTAACTGGTACACCAGACAAGCTAAATATAAGTTTTTCGTAATCATTTAAGTTTGAGGAATATTCATGGCAGAGTGGAATGGCGAGTATCTTAACCCATACGCCGAACACGGGAAGAAAAGTGAACAAGTAAAAAAGATCACCGTGTCTATCCCTTTACGTGTTTTAAAAGTGCTCACTGATGAACGTACACGTCGACAAGTCAATAACTTGCGTCATGCAACCAACAGTGAACTATTATGTGAAGCATTTTTACATGCTTTTACTGGCCAGCCTTTGCCAGACGATAGTGACTTAGCAAAAGACAACACACAAAAATTACCCGCAAGTGTACGCAGAGCTTTAGAAGCACAAGGTGTAACCGATTTTAGCGAGTACGAAACAGAAATTGAAGAAGAAACAGAAGATTAACCGGGTAAATAAATCCTGGCTTTCTAAAATGACAAAAGGCGCTTAATGCGCCTTTTTTATTGCAAAAAATTGTTTATGCTAATTTAATTATCTTTACGAATACCAATTGAAATAAATAATCCATCATTCTGAAATGATCTAAATACCAAACAAAAATTTAGCCTCTAGTTATTCTACGATTAAAAATGAATAACTAATAAGTCCAATAGAGCTTTATATAATTAGCCTTAATTCTTATCTATCAATAACTTTCCCTTAATGACATCGACTAAATTAGTGGGCAGCTTATCTAAGATTTTACCTGAAATGTAACCATAAATGCATACAGGGGCTACCAGTAGTATAAAAATAAAACCACAAATCACCATGCCTATAGCGATTATCTCATTTGAAAACAATGAAATATAAACTATAAATAAGAATAGCATTGAGACTAACCCACCTAAAATACGCAAAACCTTGTTGATTTGTATATTTGCTTCCATGCTACGATCATCCTTTAAGTATAAAATTTAACCTATTATGGATGTAGATCTGTAGTTTTGCCACTAAAACAGTGGTTAGTTATGCTTAATTTTGCGAAGTTTCAATCAATAAAGCTTATATCTTATGAATCATTACCAGCAGCATTATTCAACTGCAATAAGTCCCACTTAGTGCCATACAAGTCTTTAAATACGACTACCGTGCCGTATGCTTCGACACGTGGTTCTTCGTTAAACTCAACACCTTGGCCTTTCATAGCTTCGTAATCACGCCAAAAGTCATTAGTTTGAAGAAATAAAAATACCCGACCTCCTGCTTGGTTGCCGACTGATTGTTCTTGCTGAGCATTACTGGCTTTAGCCAGCAATAGAGTTGTGCCATTAGCATTTGGAGGAGATATTTGAATCCAACGTTTACCTGCACCTAAGTCAGTATCTTCAATGAGCTCAAAATTTAATTTTTTGGTATAGAATGCAATCGCATCATCGTAGTCTTCAACCACGAGGGCAATATTGGCGATTCGTTGCTTGATAGGGATGGTCATTTCTGCTCCAAAGCCAAGACATAGCTAAAATTAGTCAGCTCTAAGCTATCAGTGCCAAGCTGTCAGTTAAAACAAAAGCCACATTGGTGTCTATGTTTTGTCTAACTGATAGCTGACTACTGAAGGCTCAAAACTTATAACTTAACCGTTATAGTTTTCTGGCATGGGAAGCGCAGCGACACCAGAGTCAACAGCGGCTTGAGCAACGGCAATGGCTACAGCTGAACGCAAACGTGAGTCCATAGGCTTAGGAATAATATAATCTTTACCAAAGGTTAAGCTGTCACTGCCACTCGCTGTTAATACTTCAGCCGGTACAGCTTCTTTTGCTAAGGTTCGAATGGCATGAACTGCGGCTATCTTCATTTCATCATTAATGGTACGAGCTCGCACATCTAAAGCACCACGGAAGATAAATGGGAAACATAGCACGTTGTTTACTTGATTCGGATAATCTGAACGTCCTGTCGCGATAATTAAATCATCACGCGTCGCCAAAGCAAGTTCAGGCTTAATCTCTGGGTCAGGATTCGAACATGCGAAAATTACTGGCTTATCGGCCATCAGCTTAACATGTTCAGCCGATAATACATTAGGACCAGATACACCAACAAACACGTCAGCACCGTCAATGGCGTCTTCTAAGGTGCGTTTATCGGTATTGTTAGCAAATAACGTTTTATATTCATTTAAATCGTCACGACGAGTGTGGATAACCCCTTTAGTGTCGAGCATATAAATCTTTTCACGTTGTGCGCCACATTTAATCAATAATTCCATACAAGCAATTGCCGCAGCACCCGCGCCCATACAAACAATGTTGGCATTGCGTAATTCTTTACCTTGAATTTCTAGTGCATTGATCATACCAGCAGCGGTTACAATAGCCGTACCATGCTGGTCGTCATGAAATACCGGCACTTTACAACGCTCAATTAATGCTTTTTCAATCACGAAACATTCAGGCGCTTTGATATCTTCTAAGTTGATACCACCAAAACTGTCGGCAATATTGGCAACCGTACTAATAAAGTCTTCTACCGTTTTATGCTTAACTTCAATATCAAAAGAGTTAATGCCAGCAAAGCGTTTAAATAATAAAGCCTTACCTTCCATGACAGGTTTAGCGGCCATTGGCCCTAAGTTACCTAAGCCTAAAATAGCAGTACCGTTGGTGATAACGGCAACGGTATTACCTTTGCCGGTATATTTATAAACATCATCTGGATTTTCAGCAATGGCACGAACAGGCTCAGCTACACCAGGGCTATAAGCGAGTGAGAGATCTTGGCTTGTTTCAGCTGGCGTCGTTAATTCAACACTAATTTTGCCCGGCGTTGGGTATTGATGATAATCAAGTGCTTGTTGGCGAAGATCTGTCATGTCTATTCCTTTTGTGAGGTGAGTGTAACTCGTGCGTCTTATCGATGAGTTTTAGTTGATGCTTTTATTGCTGTTTACATGTTATTGCAATGCGTTGGCTAATTTCAAGCTATTTTGTATATATTAATTAGCTACAAGCTATAATAAATATAGCCTTATAAGTTTTTTATTTCATATAAGCTAGCTAAATATTCTACATATATTACTCACTATTCATAGATAAATAGCGATTAGAATGTTTTATCAAATTATAAGTAAGTTAATGTTCAAGTTAATGCTTAAAGCTCCTACCCTTACTGGCATTGATTCCCGTTTGTATCATTTCATGACAGATAACAGAATATAGCGACAGTTCACTGAAATTGTCATAAATATAGACTGTAAGAGAAAGTTTTTTCTCTATCGGCCTGTTGATATCAAAAGCTACCTGGCTGGTTTTAATGCAGATTGAGAAAAGGCTTTATCTGTTCAAGCATTGTTGTTCTGGTATTAACGTCTGTTGATCGTGATATACCCACAGGCTATAAATTATTGTTTCGTGCACCGACGTAAGGAATTTACTAATCCCGTGGGGTCAAAGTTCCTAAAACATGTAGCTATTAAAGTAATGCTGAATTAATTAGCAGGTTGGCTTAGAGCACCATACTCAAACGATAGCGCGTATCCTGTGCATACATGCGCGATATACCGTACATCCTGTACATACACGCTCCTGTGCATCCATGCACCCGCGATATACCGTACATCCTGTACATAAAAAAACCACCTAGAAGGTGGTTTTTTAAAAGTACTTAAAACAATGAGATTAGGTTATTCGTCAAACGGATTAACTAAAATCATAGTTTCAACACGGTCTGGACCGGTTGAAATAATATCAACAGGTACACCGGTAAGCTCTTCAATACGTTTGATATAAGCAATAGCATTGGCTGGTAATGCGTCAACAGAAGTTGCGCCTACTGTAGTTTCGCTCCAACCTGGCATTTCTTCATACACTGGGGTAATTTTATCATAACCTTCAGCGGCTGTTGGTGGCACAGTAATAATGTCGCCTTCAGCTGTTTTGTAGCCTGTACATATTTTTAATGTTTTCAAGCCGTCTAAAACGTCTAGCTTAGTTAAACAAAAACCACTAATGCTATTTACTTGCACTGCACGATGCATGGCAACGGCGTCAAACCAGCCACAACGACGTTCACGACCAGTTGTAGCACCAAATTCATGGCCTACAGTACCTAAGTGATGACCAACTTCGTCATCTAATTCAGTAGGGAATGGACCCGAACCAACACGTGTTGTGTATGCTTTAGTAATACCAAGTACATAGTCTAAGTAAAGAGGACCAAAACCACTACCGGTAGCAACGCCACCCACAGTTGTATTAGACGACGTTACATATGGGTAAGTACCGTGGTCGATATCAAGCAATGTACCTTGAGCACCTTCAAACATAATAGATTCGCCCGCTTTACGCGCTTGATCTAGCATTTCTGAGATATCTGCAACCATACCTTTAATGACTTCAGCAACGGCCATAGCATCGCTAAGTACTTCTTCGTAGCTTACTGGCTCAGCTTTGTAGTATTCGGTTAATACGAAGTTATGGTATTCCATAATTTCTTTTAATTTCGACGCAAATGACTCTGCGCAAAATAAATCACCAACACGTAAACCACGGCGAGCAGCTTTGTCTTCATAAGCTGGACCAATACCACGACCGGTAGTACCAATAGCTTTGCTACCACGCGCTTTTTCACGAGCTGCATCTAATGCGTTGTGGTATGGAAGAATTAACGGACATGCATCGCTAATTAAAAGACGTTCACGTACAGGTACGCCACGTTCTTCTAACATTGCCATTTCTGTCATAAGTGCTTTTGGACAAAGAACAACACCGTTACCTATTAAACATTTTACGTTATCACGTAATACGCCAGATGGAATAAGGTGTAAAACGGTTTTTTCACCGTTAATGACTAGTGTATGACCCGCATTGTGGCCACCTTGATAGCGCACTACATATTTTGCTTTATCAGTAAGTAAGTCGACGACTTTACCTTTACCTTCGTCACCCCATTGGGTGCCTAGAACTACGACGTTTTTACCCATGTTCACATATTGGTAAGAAAATTAGGCGGGGATTCTATCAAATATCAATATTGAGTCCAAGCAATAATTGTTGATTTTTAATGCGATAAAAAAAAAGCTAGTGATAGTGAGGAGTTAGCAAAAGAATTAATTTACTGCCCAAAATAGAATTGCTCCAATCACGATTAAAAAAACGCCAATTTGCCGGATAGTACTCACAGGTTCATTGGCTAATTTTAAAACATAAGCACGCCATTTATTGGGGAAAAGTGCCGGGATCAGTCCTTCAATAATTAACGCAATAGCGACTGCCATCATCAGCGTATATAACATTTGATTTTCCTTAACGAGCAGGGCTTACTCGCTTATAAAAACACAAAAGCCATGACAATGTCATGGCTTTTTAATCACAGGTTAACCTTAAGTGTTACTTCGCTTTTTTACCATCTTTTAGGTAATTAAAGAAGTCACTATCCGGTTTAACCACCAAGATATCACTCTTCGAGCTAAAACTTTTCTCATAAGCTTCTAAGCTACGAAAGAAGTTATAGAATTCAGCATCTTGGCTATAAGAGTCGGCATAAACTTTTGCAGCTAATGCATCACCTTCACCACGAACTTCTTGTGCGTTCTTCTGCGCTGTCGCTAACATAACTGTTACTTTAGCATCAATAGTTGCACGAATGATTTCAGCTTGCTCTTGACCTTGTGAGCGATGTTCTTTCGCCACAGCAGTACGTTCAGCTCGCATACGTTCATATATCGACGTACTAACTTCCGTTGGTAAGTTAATAGCTTTAATACGAACATCAATCACTTCAATACCTAAGTCTTCACGGCTACTTGCAGCACTTTCAAGTGCTTTAGCCATAATGTCATCACGTTCACCAGAAACAATATCTTTAATGGTACGTGTACCTATTTCGGTACGTAGACCATTGTTAACTTTTTGTTTCAATAGCGCACGGGCATTCTCAATTGAGCCTGTAGTACGCAAGTAGTAGGTAGAAAAGTCAACGATACGCCATTTAACAAATGAGTCGACCATCAAATCTTTCTTTTCAGATGTTACGAATCGATCTGGCGCGTCATCTAAAGTTTGAATACGTGCATCAAGTTTACGCACTTGGTTAATAAACGGTAATTTAAAGTGTAAACCAGGCTCATAAACCATCATGTCGCCAGTGTCAGCGTCACGCTTAATTTTTGAAAACTGGAAAACGATACCACGTTGTCCTTCAATTACCACAAAAACAGACGAAACCGTTAGCACAAGTATTAAGGCTACAATTGCCAATATAAAATTCTTCATGGCTTAGTCTCTCCCATTATTGAAACGGTCGTTACGACCGGATAATGTTGGTGCAGTATTATTGCTATTTGACGATGGGTTTATCGTTGTCGTTGATGATTGCTCATTAACACGTTGACCGCCAGATTGCTGCTGCATAATTTTATCGAGTGGTAAGTAAATCATGTTATTACCGCCTTCAACATCAACCATAACTTTACTGGTGTTGCTGTATACTTTTTCCATCGACGTTAAATACATACGCTGACGGGTAACTTCAGGTGCCGCTTTATATTCAGGTAATAGCTTGTTAAAACGAGCAACATCACCTTCAGCATCAAGTAGTATTTGTGATTTATACGCTAAAGCTTCTTGCTCTAAACGCTTAACACGACCACGCGCACGCGGCTCAATACCACGAGCATATGCTTCAGCTTCACGTAAGAAGCGTACTTCATCTTCTTGCGCAGAAATAGCATCATCAAATGCATCTTTAACTTCGTTTGGCGGACGCGCGTCCTTAAAGTTAACATCAACAACAATCAAACCTAAATTATAAGGTTCGATAATTTTTTCTAGCTCTTTCCAGACCGCTTGACGAACGGCTTCTCGACCACTGGTCAAAATATCGTCCATGTTCGCGTGACCAACAACATAGCGCAAAGCACTATCAAGTGACTCACTTAAACTTTCATCGGCATTGGTAACACTAAAAACGTAATTACGTGAATCAACAACGCGGTATTGTATTTCCATTTCAACACGCACAACATTCTCATCTTTCGTCAGCATAAAGCCTGAAGAGGGAAGGTTACGTGTGGTTTGCATATCAACCGGAATAATACGTTCAGCGAACGTCCATTTCCAACGCAAACCTGGTTCTACCGTACCAGCATATTGACCAAAGCGTAAAACGATACCTTTTTCAGCTTCTTTAATGGTAAAAAAGCCTGCAAAGGCATAAGCCAATATAGCGACAACAAGCACAACCATGATACCGATACTAGAAAAACTTTTCCCAGATCCGCCTCCTGATTTGCCGCCACCGAATATACCGCCAAATTTATTGCCGATATCCTTTAATAAATCATCTAAATCAGGTGGGCCTTGGTTCTTGCCACCTTTATTTTTCCAGGGATCTTTCTCATTATTCCCCGGTTCATTCCAAGCCATGCTATTCTCCGCTATAAAAAATTAGTGCGCTAACTGCATAAAACGATAAACACTGTGTTTCACGTAATATATCAGTCTGTTAAGTTTGAATAAAGTGCTCTATTTCTGCTTCGTCTTGTTTTAGTAACTGGTTCCACTCTCTCACGGGTAATTTTATACCTAATAAACAATTACCTTGCTCGTCATAATGTTCGTCTGTAATACAATTTAGCTGATAAAGTTGACCACGTAGTTTACCAGCACTAGGAGGTAAACAGAGTAAATGTTTGATGATTTGTTTGCCTAATCGTTCGGCAAGAGCTTGAAATAAAAGTTCAATACCTATGCCTTGTTGTGCTGAAAGCCAAACACGAATAGGTAGACCTTGATCATCACGATCAATTCTCGGCTCAACATCATCTAACCGGTCAATTTTATTACAAATTAATAGTTGTGGGACATCACCCGCTTCTATCTCATTTAAAACTTCTTCTACTTGTTCAATATTTTCACTACGACGCTCATCGGCAATATCAATTATATGAAGCAATAACTCTGCTTCTCTTGTTTCTGTTAACGTCGCTTTAAATGCTGCCACTAAATCATGAGGCAGATGCCGTATAAATCCTACAGTGTCAGCAAGAATAACACGACCAACATCATCTACTTCAATTTTACGTAAAGTAGGGTCTAAAGTGGCAAACAATTGATCGGCTGCGTAAACACCAGCCTGAGTAATTTTATTGAATAGGGTTGATTTGCCAGCATTGGTATAGCCAACTAAGGAAATTGTTGGGATCTCGGCTCTCGTTCTCGCACGACGACCTTGTTGCCTTTGCTTTTCAACTTTTTCTAGACGTTTGCGAATATTAACCATACGGGCACGTAATAAACGTCTATCTGTTTCAAGCTGTGTTTCACCTGGTCCGCGTAAACCAATACCACCTTTTTGGCGCTCTAAGTGAGTCCAACCGCGTATCAGCCTTGTACTCATGTGACGTAACTGCGCTAACTCTACTTGTAATTTACCTTCATGAGTGCGAGCACGTTGGGCAAAAATATCTAAAATTAAGGTAGTACGATCAACCACACGACATTGACATAAAGCTTCAATGTTTTTCTCTTGAGATGGCGCTAAACTATGATTAAACAATACAATATTCGCATCGAACATACGCACAGCATCAGCAACTTCCTGAACTTTACCTGTACCAACAAAATATTTCGGGTGCGGAGTATTGCGTTTACCTGTAATCGTATTTAACGCCGTAATACCAGCAGAATCAACAAGCATTTCGAACTCTTGTATGTCTTCGCGGGTATCATCATCTGGGAAATCTAAATGAACAAGTATCGCCTGCTCACCTGCCTGATATCTATCAAACAAATGAGCGACTCCATACAATACTAGCTTTTTGCATTAATCTTCTAAATCCTGATTCGCTTGTGGGGCTGGCATAGTGGTTACTGCTCGCGCTGGCACTACTGTTGAGATAGCGTGCTTATATACCATTTGGCTAACGGTATTTTTAAGTAAAATTACAAATTGATCAAATGACTCTACTTGCCCTTGTAGTTTAATGCCATTAACTAAGTAAATTGCTACTGGAATACGATCACGACGTAACGCATTCAAAAATGGGTCTTGTAAAGATTGCCCCTTTGCCATTATTTTGTCCCTTTTTGTTATTTTTAGTAAAAATTAAAAACTAGATTAAAGTTACTCAATCAAACTAGCTGGTAAATACTCAACTAACTTAATTATACATCAATGTTTAAAGTTTGCTTACTGCCGATAAAATAAGTTTTAAATTATTTTCATCTTCCATATGCAACCATTGTAAATCTTGCCAACTTCGTAACCAAGTCAACTGCCGTTTAGCTAACTGACGTGTTGCACAAATACCTTTGAAAATCATCTCTTCTCGATCATAGTCACCCGATAAATGTTGCCACATTTGTCGGTAACCAACACAGCGAATTGCTGGTAAATCGAGATGTAAATCACCCCGTCTTTTCAAGGCGATCACTTCTTGTTCAAAGTCTTGCGCTATCATTTGCTTAAAACGTAGTTCAATTCGAGCGTGCAAATCACTACGTTCTTTTGGTGCTATAGCAAACTGTAAAACATTTCCACTAACTTTATCACCTTTTACTTCAGTCAATTGTGTCAAAGTATTACCAGTTTTACGATATACCTCTATTGCTCTAGCCAGTCGCTGCGGATCATTTGGATGAATACGCTCGGCTGAAACTGGGTCAAAGCTCTGTAGCTCTTCGTGCATAGCTAGCCAACCTTTGTCAGCCGCCTCTAACGCTATTGCATTACGAATATTTTTGTCAGCTTCAGGCAGTGGTGAAATGCCTTCAATTAAGCTCTTAAAATACATCATAGTACCGCCAACCAATAAAGGTATACGGCCATTGGCTCGACTTTTAGCTATTGCGATGAGCGCATCTTGGCAAAAATCAGCGGCAGAGTAACTTTCACTCGGATCTCTAATGTCGATCAATTGATGTGGATATGCAACTAATTCATCTGCTGTTGGCTTTGCCGTACCAATATCCATACCTTTAAAAACTAATGCTGAATCAACACTAATAATGTCACACGGTAGCACATCACATAAAGCCATCGCTAAAGCCGTTTTACCTGACGCTGTCGGCCCCATTAAACAAATAACTGGCGGCTCTTTCAGGTCAATGTTTTGATGGTTTGCCACGTTAGTCATTACGGTAATATTTTACTCTATCTGATTTATAGAAGATGTGAGGTCTATAGCGACAGAATTCAACCTTAGTTGCTGCTCAAATTGACAATTAAAGTGACTTTCTCCACTTCGCCAAACTTGCAACGCATACGCATGAGTGGCTTCTTCACTTAACATAAGTGCAGCTAACGCCATTTGCCAGTCAATTTCTGCATGTATATCGTCACTATTTTCAACATCTAACTGTTTAATTAACTTATCAAAACTTTTCGAAATATCTTTATTTCTCAGTAAAGCAGGAAACTGCCGAATTTGTAATGTACTGGTATTTAGCTGACGAATATCCATCCCAATATGCTGAAATTGATTTTCATTTATTTGCACAAATCTAGCGACTTTCTCACTAACAGAGATTTTTATAGGCAATAATAATGGTTGGCTAACCAGCTTTTCATGCCAGCGTTGCTTAATAACTTGTAGCTTAAGTATTTGATCAAGTTTCTTTACTGACAATAAACGTAATGTTTCGCGTTGTTGAAATACTAAATAATGTGGCGCCTGCCAAAATAAAACTTTTGTTACATCAGTCATCTCATTTTCAGTCGCTAAAGCAGAGGTATTTGCTTCTGTTGATACTGAATCAGCTACTTGCGTTAACTTAGGCTCGGTAACTTTTGTATCCAAGGCTAAAGGTGTCATTAAGTCGCTGTAGGCTTTACTCGCTTGAGGATTAACCTTTGTGGGATAATGTTGTCCGCTCGCGCGCGAAAAACTTGCACTACTACGCGGGTTTATCCCCTCATTGTGATATTCAGTTGGAACGCTAGACGTTTTATAACTTACTGAAGAATTTGATTGCTGATGACTATCAGTACTAGCCCTTAACGGGGTAATAAAACCGGGGCTTTGAGTGCCAACTTGCGGGTGGGATCCCTCATCACTAGATGCGGAAAATATTTCGCCAGTGCTACTATCGACATTGCTATTATCAACATTGAGATCTAGCTCATTTTTTAATGCACGATTACAAACCGAATAAATAAAATCATGTACATAACGCCCTTGATGAAACCGTACTTCATGCTTTGCAGGGTGCACATTAACATCCACTTCACGAAAATCGAGCTGTAAAAACAATACAAATGCGGGGTAACTATCGCTCGGTAGTAGGTCTGCATAAGCTTGTCGAATAGCGTGATTAATCAATTTATCGCGCATCATTCGCTCATTGACATAACTGTAGCTGAGATCATTTTGATTACGAAAATAACTCGGTTGGGCAATCCAACCATGTAAATGCAGGCCATTATGTTCACAGTTAACTTCTATAGCATTATCAATAAACTTTTGACCACAAACTTGCGCAACGCGTTTACTACGCTGAATAGTTGAATTAGCGACCCGAAATTGTTTAATTATTTTATGGTTATGCGTAAGAACAAAGCTGATATCAAAATTTGCTAGGGCAATGCGCTTGATAACTTCTTCAATGTGGGCATATTCTGTTTTTTCAGTGCGTAAAAATTTTCGTCTGGCTGGGGTATTAAAAAATAAATCGCTAACATCTATTGTCGTGCCGTTCGGGTGCGCTGCTGGCTTGACCGACACCGCCATATCGCGCCCTTCGGCATTCGCTTGCCATGCTGATTCTTGCGCTTCAGGCTTAGAGGTTAGCGTTAAGCGAGCAACCGAACTTATACTGGCTAGCGCCTCGCCACGAAAACCTAAGCTACTAATAGCTTCGAGATCGTCAAGGTCTTTAATTTTACTGGTGGCATGTCGGCTCAAGGCTAAGGCTAATTCATCTTTGGCAATACCTTTGCCATTATCGATAATACGAATGCGCTTTGCACCGCCTTTTTCAATATCAATTCTGATGGTGGTCGCGCCAGCATCAATACTGTTTTCTACGAGTTCTTTAACGACGGAAGCTGGGCGTTCAACCACTTCGCCTGCGGCAATTTGGTTAGCGAGGCGAGCGGGTAATATTGCAATGGTCATGCGAGGGTTAATCTGCCTGTGGTATTTTTAATGTTTGGCCAATTCTAACCACATTTGATTTGAGGTTATTGGCTGATTTTAATTGCCTGATGGAAACTTTATAGCGCTGGGCAACCACAGAAAGCGATTCACCACGGCTAACCTTGTGCTCGCGAGTGCGCGTTGCAGCAATTAAGGTACCATCAGGTGGGTTTCGAGAGAAATAATCATCAACAGCAATGTAGATTGCTTTAGCCAATTTCTGTTGATGGTGACTATTATTAAGTCGTCTTTCTTCATCTGGGTTAGAAATAAAACCGGTTTCAATTAATACTGACGGGATATCTGAAGATTTTAACACCGCTAAACTCAACCGTTCAGGTTTATGCTTATGTAGTCTGGTCACTTTTTTTAGCTGCTTCACAACATGCTCGGCAAAGTCGTAACTACTCGCCATGGTATATTCTTTTTTCATGTCGCCAAGAGCAATCGCTAAGTTATTGTCTTTAGTGCTTCTGATCGTTTCTCCAGCACCACCTAATAACTCAGAATTTTTTTCTCTATTTTGAATCCACCGGGTGAATTCTGAATCAGCACGTCGCGTTGCTTGTACTAGCACCGATGCACCATTGGGCTGTGATGAAGTGAATGCATCAGCATGAATGGAAATAAGTAGATCAGCTTTCGACTTTCTCGCAAGTTCAGTTTTACGATTGTGGTCAACATAATAGTCACCACTGCGGATCATCACCGCTTTAAGGCCTTGCTTCTGGTTAATTAAGTTAGCCAATTTTTGGGCTATTTTTAACGTAATGCGTTTTTCATAAGTACCTGCAGCGCCAATTGAACCTGGGTCTTCACCACCGTGGCCAGCAACAATAGCAATGACGATGTCTCGTTTACCTTGGCTATTATCATGGGTCGCAATCGGCTGACTATTTTTGTCATAAAGATCAATAACCAAACGGTCACTATATTGTCCAGCTGGTGCCAATGGAAATATCGAAATTTTATAGTCTTCAGCTAACTCTAGTACTAAACGTGTGGTCCCTTTTTCTTTTGCTCTACTGGTACGAATTTTTTGCACTCGACGATCCGCTTTTATCGCTGACATTAAAACTGCATTGTTTCGGCTATTTTTAAAATCAATAACTAAGCGTTCTGGGGATTTTAGTGAGAAGTATTTAAAGTCTGGTTTTTCGATGAGATCAAAAACGATGCGGGTATTTTCTGGCGCTGGCCATATCCGCACATTCTCAATGCTATTACTTGCGTAAACAGTTGTTGCTAAAGCGAACCAAAGCGTAAATAACACCGTTAATTTTTTTACAATACTTGCTGAACGCATTGTGTTCATTACCCCATAATAACTTTTTTTATTTACTATTTTTCTTATTATATTGTTTAACTTGTGTAACGTTTCTCTGAAACTGTCTATTAATAAAACGCTTTACGGCGCTAAAATTGATAACAAGCGCTCACCTAATGTTGTATTGGCCTGCAATGAAACTTGACGCTGTTCATCATGATAGGCTAAATCGATAATCATATCTGGCTCTGGCAACATGCCCTGACCTTTTTCAGGCCACTCAATAAAGCTACAACAATCGCTATTAAAGTAATCTCGAATACCCATATATTCTAATTCTTCAGGATCGCCTAAACGATATAAATCAAAGTGATAAACTTGCCAGTCTTGCAAATCATAAGGTTCAACTAAGGTATAGGTTGGGCTTTTTACATTACCAACATGGCCCATACCTTGAACAAAGCCCCGGGTTAACGTGGTTTTTCCAGCACCGAGGTCACCATTTAAAAAAACAATAATCCCTTGTTTAAGCTCAACTTTTACAATATTTGCTAATTTTTTACCTAAAGCGATTGTTGCCAATTCATCGGCTAATATAAAGGTTTGTTTTATCACTATATTATTCATCGTATCGTTATTACTTCTAAAGTATCTTATCTACTGCACAATTAATAGCTTTCTGCATTAATTAGCCGCTGAATTTCAGGGTATAGATCACTCGCTAGCAATCCTATTTGACCGTATTTTTGAACAATAATATCAGCTGCGCGACCATGAATATAGACACCTAAGCGAGCAGCGGAAAATAAATCCACACTTTGTAAGATCAATGCGCCAATAATACCACTGAGCACATCGCCCATACCACCACTTGCCATGCCGGGGTTACCTGTACTATTAATCCAAACAATATTTCCATCTGAAACCAGTGTACCCGCCCCCTTTAACACACAGATGCCACCATATTGCTGAGCAATTTTTTTCACTGCAGAGAATCGGTCAGCTTCTATTTCTGCAATCGAACAGGATAGCAAAACAGCGGCTTCACCTGGATGCGGGGTTAATACCCATTGAGAGTTTTTTATTGGATACTCAGCCAGTAACCTTAAGGCATCAGCATCAACAACTTTTGACTGAGGTAGAGTAATAACCAAATCAAATAATGCTTGTGACCAATGCTCTTGCCCCAAGCCAGGGCCGAGTATTATAACTTTTATTTTTTTCAATAACGTTGAGCTAGATAATGTTTGAGCTGAATCTGCCACCACCATCAGCTCCGCCTGCCTAATCAGCACAATATTTCTAGACTGTTTATGACAACAAACACCCACTAATGAAGCTCCTGAACGCAAAGCGGCTTCGGCAGCCAAACAAATGGCGCCGGTAAACGTTTCGAAGCCACCGACCGCGAGTAGCATGCCAATATGTCCTTTATGACTACAAGGCGCTCTTGGTAAAATGCTCGGTAAATTTCTTTCACTTTGGCGAAAACATGCGGTGGTGGTTAACTGAGCAAACACATGATTAACGCCTAAGGTTTCAAGCTGTAAATTACCGACATAGTTTCCCGCTTGCCCGGTTAACAAACCTTGTTTATAAGCAATGAGTGTTACAGTTAAATCTGCCTTGACCGCCACAGTATATACTGTACCTAAGTCGGCATTAAGTCCTGAAGGCACATCAACCGACACCCGGGCACAGGGTTGGTTATTAATCTGAATAATCAACTGCTCAAGCGTAGGGGATAATCGTCCGCTAAAGCCAATACCAAATAAACAGTCGACAATAATATCAGCTTGAAACGCCGATATACTGGCTACTTTTAGTTCATTTTGCTGATAAAAATTAACTTTTACAGGTAGTGCTTCGAGTAATATTAGCGCTTGTTGTGCATCCCCGGTAATCGCTTCACGCTCTGCCATAACCAGCACGGTAACCGATAAACCGACTTCATGAGCTATTTTCGCAATAACATAACCGTCACCACCATTGTTTCCTTTACCACAAATGATATGTAAGTGACGTGCGGCGGGAAAATGCTGCTGTATTTGACTTAACACCGCGGCACCCGCTCGTGCCATTAATTGAAATAAGTTTATGCCACCCGCCATTGCAGCTTCTGCTTCATGGCGTTGTAGCTGATTAACCTTATATGCGTAATGTGCTAAACTTGTCGACACTTTTGATACCACCTTTATCGTTTCAATATTCGGCTGCCATGACTACACCTGCTATTAACTATCAATATTTAACAGAAAAAATCAAGTTTTGGGGTCAAGAACTTGGCTTTTCACAAGTTGGGATCAGCGATGTTGATTTATCTGAGCACGAAGCAGCGTTAACAAGTTGGTTAGAAAACAATTACCATGGCAACATGGATTATATGGCCCGCCATGGTTTAATGCGTGCAAGGGCAAAGGAGTTGGTTGAAGGTACACTTAATGTGATTAGCGTTCGTATGGATTACTTACCAACTGATGCTAAGTTTGCCCGTATCTTAAAAAATCGAGATCATGCCTATATCAGTCGCTATGCCTTAGGCCGCGATTATCACAAATTAATGCGTAAACGCCTAAAGCAATTAGGTGAAAAAATCAAAGCCCATTGTGAAAACATTAACTATCGCCCGTTTGTTGATTCCGCCCCCATATTAGAAAGACCCCTTGCTGAGAAAGCAGGTTTAGGCTGGGTGGGTAAGCATTCATTACTGATTAACAAGCAAGCCGGCTCGTGGTTTTTCCTCGGCGAGCTATTGGTTGATATTCCCTTAATAACTGACACTAAAGCAGAAAATAACTGCGGTACGTGTGTGGCCTGTATAAAAATTTGTCCGACCCAAGCCATTGTCGAACCTTATGTTGTCGATGCAAGGCGCTGTATATCATATCTCACAATAGAATTGCGCGAGGCGATCCCTGAAGAGTTTCGACCGTTAATTGGCAATAGAATTTATGGTTGTGATGACTGCCAATTAATTTGCCCTTGGAACAAGTTCGCAAAACTGGGCAGTGAGGATGATTTTAAACCTCGACAGAACTTAGACAATATCGAATTGTTGACTTTGTTTGCTTGGGACGAAGCAACATTTTTAAATAAAACCGAAGGCTCACCTATTCGGCGTATTGGCTTTCAAAGCTGGCAGCGAAATATTGCCGTTGCCTTAGGTAACGCTGATTTTTCTGAGAACAATGTCAGCGCCTTAACGGCAAAACTGCCAAAGGCTGAGGCTATGGTTGCCGAACATATTGAATGGGCAATAGCACAGCAAACATTAAAACAACAAGCTTTAGTTAAAGATCAAAATTTACGTTTAACCGCACGATTAATTCGCTCGGTTGAAAAAGGAATGCCACGTGACGCTTAATACCCATGCGAATTAATAAAGAGGCTTTAGAGCTAACTTTCACTAATGACTTTTTGCCACTTAATCAACAAGTCATCAAAAGTAACCAAGCTTTTACCTTCAAGATTTTTGCTTGTAAGCATAGCGATAATCCCCTCTGCCGACACTAAGTGGTCAGGTATGTCTTGTTCCTCTTGCTTAATTTTTATCAATATTTTTAATTGACTAAATAGCAGTTTGACATTACTAGGACTGAGCTTTAATGCTTGTTTAATGGCATCGAGCGCCGGCAATAAGCGATTCTTCTGAAAATGCTCTACAGCCATACTATTCAATTCTTTTGCGGTAAAGTGTATTTCTTCACGCTGTTCGGTTTCTTGCGCAATGTAGCGCCTTACAACTTGACTATTTAACGAGTCTCCGGCGATCTGATTATTGATTGCTTCAAGTAATTCTATCGCGTCCTCACGCATGCCCAACTCATGCAATACTTTCACGCGATCTAAATTATCTTCTACGACGGTACTGGGTTGAAGCGACATATGATTCTCAACCAATTTTGTCGCTTTATCTCGTTCATTACGAACGTTATGTAATCTAGCTTTTACTACAATTAATTGCTGTTTAAAAAGAGTCGCATCGTGCCGGTCAAGCTCAAACTGTCTAATATAACGATCGGTTTGTTGCAATATCTCATTGGCGCTTTCATCTGGAGTCGCGCAGGCAAGGTCAATTCCCGATCTAATGACATTTAGTATAAGTTCTGGCGAATCATGAATAGAATTTTTTGCTTGTTGTGCAATGTTTCGCGTTGCGACATATTGCCCTTTATGGTCATGAGTTAAGCGCGCTAAATCCCATGACTTTTTATTACGCTCAATATTTCTTGGTGCTAGCGCCATGGCTTTTTTAATTTCTTCGTAGGCCTGCTCGTATTCTTCTTGTTCAATAAAATACTGCGCCATCATATCGTGGGCACCAAAGCGAGTGTCGCGCTTATCAATCAAGGTTTTTAGCATGTCACTAATTTCATCTAAACGGCCTTGTTTTAACAAGGCTTTGGCATAACCTAAATATACCCAAGAATACTTATACTGTTTAAACAATTGGCTATAAAATTTTTCTGCTTCTTCAAAATCACGCAAGGCAAGATACGACTCACCTTTAATGCGGTTAATGTTAGGATGGAAATGTGCAAGTTTTTCATTTTGAAGGTGCCGATCGGCAAAGTAAATTGCTTTTGCGTAAGCTTTTTTATCTATCGCACTATTAATATTAAACAGGACTTGTTTGACCTTTAATATTGCAATGAAACGAGTTCGTACTTTGTTAATTGCTAACGGCTTTGTCCAAAAATCATCGGGTTGCAACTCAATTATCGAGTTAACTAATGATTCATTTGTTTCTGTACTGAGGAAGATTAATACCGTAGTTTTTTTTACATGACCTCTAAATTTCAATTCTTCTAATAAATGGAAACCATCTTTGTCACTCTTAACATTAAATGCGCAAATAACAATATGAAAATGCATTTCATCGCACAACCTAATGCCATAGTAAGCATTTTGCACACAGCGCACTTCCTTTATACCAAGCGCAAATAAACTTTCTTTTAAAATACTGTGCACCAACAAATTATCATCAATAACTAGAACGTTGAGTTGATCGAGTTGTGCTAATGTATTTTTTTCAACTTCTGCCATTATATACCTTACTGACTATTGTCTTAGGCTACTTATTCTGATGCTGCTGTTGGCGTTGCTGGCATTTATTTAGCACGCCCTTTTTTGTAGCTACATCAAGTTGGCGCCATGCCATAATTTCATCAATATGTCGAAAACAGCCTAAACAAACATCCTGTTCATTTAAGCAACAATTACGTACACAAGGGCTAGCAACATCTTCAGGATTGTCTATTGGCTGGTGGTATTCAACGCTCATATCGTTTCTGCAAATTCAGTTAACTGTAATAAACATAGTTTGAGTTGATTTAGCTGGCGTTGCAATTGTTCTTTTTGTTGTGATGAAAACGCTTCATCCGCATCTTGTTTACTTATCGACCGACTTAACTCACGACATTGCGTTAATAAAGGTCTGGCAGCAATAACATTTGCCAACGTAATTAGTGCCTGTAAAAGCTCTAAAGCTAAGCGATAATCTTGCGTCTCTAGGGCATCCGTTAATGCATAAGTGTTATTGCTCAATTCAGCGAGATATTCATCTAACATAAAAGCAGCTAACTCTGCAGAGCCTTGGTTTTGTGCATACTGGCTTAAATCAAAGGCATTATTTGATGGCTCGCTTTCTTGCTCGAGGCTAAGGGGGAAGTCTAACGACTGATCGATATCTGCCATACTCATTACTTGCTCTGAAGTAACATCAGCTTCATTAAACACATCGCTTAGCGGCACTTGCCGTGTATCAGATTGCTTACGCTGTGGTCGCACTGTAACTCTGGATTCAGTATTTGCACCTATGCTAGCCGTCGGTTGCAACCAAGGTGATAGTTGTTGAGTTAGCTTTTGAATATCCAATACTGGCGATAAATAATCACCATGCCAAGATTTCGGTAAAGTAAGTTCGTGAAAAAAGTCTTGTTTACTGGCGTTATTATTTTTCAAAGCAAAAATACCACGCACAGTCGTTAATGAATCTGTGATATTGATATTAAATGCGGAAAATTCGGAAATAACCACTAAAAATCGCCCTGATTGCCATAAGCGCTCTAGGTGATCTTGCTGAGAAACCAAAGTAACCTGCAAACCGAGCCAGTATAGTATTCTGATCAGAGCAACCTGTTTACTGGGCTCAGACACGCCAAGCAATACTTCCACTTGTGTTGGAGAAAACCGATAAGGTGAGAAAATCTCCGGCTCAACTAATAAATTAAGGTTGTTACTACCCTTCATTATCTGCGTAACGTTAGCAATCAACTCATCGGCAAACCAAGGTAGGTTACAAGCTGAAAACAAACCAGTTCTTTGTAAGCTAGCGCAATTAAATGGCTGAATAACCATTATTTTAGGTTGTATTTTAACCGGCAGACTGGTCAGATGTTGGATAATTAAATCGTAATCTGAAAAATAGACTTCAGGCGATAAAATAATTACGTCTAAGCGGTGCTTCGTTAAGTGTTTAATGCTGATTTGTCGTTGAAATAATGATAAATCTTGCATGGTTTCCACCACAGCTTTGCTATGGCTAAGTTGATGACAAATTCTTTTTCGGCTGCGTTTGTCAGTCGCAATAACTAAAAGTGAGCACTTTGCTAACTTGGCTGGCTGGTTTTTACTTGATTGATTCAGGTCTTTGGCAATGGCAAAAGGCAAATCAAAGGAGAACTTGCCACCATGGTCTAATGGTTGGCTAACCTTATTGCTAACATTGAAGACTAACTGTAAATCGCGTAAATAATTATCGGTAGCGTTGTCAAAGTCAGCACTAACCTCATCATTGAAGGCTAGCTCATTGCTCACTCGCTGTAATGTCTCTACCTGTGATGATTTATCAATCAAAAAAGTCATTCGTACCGTTTGTTGAGCGCTATTTACGTCAACTACTTGCAGATCAACATTAAGTTCAACACCATGTTGTTCAGTCAGCATTTTTTGACATATCGTAGTTAACATCGCCTGAAAAAGCTCGCTTTCAAGCGTGACCATAGAAGCCAGGTTATCTGAAACATTCAAATAAATCAGATTATCGTTGTGCACTTGGGTAAAACTAACATTGGCCAAAGCAGTATGCATTTCAGTAGCCAATGACACCGTTGATAAAGTCAGTACAAAGTCGTCTCGACGTAATTGTGCCCGGGTTTTTTGTTGTTCACTTAAACGTAATAGTTGCCGTAACTGCTGATAGACAAGTTGTTCATCACCTTGAGATAAAGACAGCATCTGTCTGTGTATCATGGCATTACTTGCTAGCACTGATGCATCTTCACTATTGGATATAATAGCAAGTTTATCTGCTTGATTTTGCTGTTGTAGCTGTTGCTGTAATTGTGTGTTTTCATCTTTAAGCGCACGATGTTGTTCTGCGTTACATAAACTGCCACACCAAGCGTCTTCAATGTATTCAATAGTCAGTGCAATAGCCTTTTCTTGATTGCTGATTAAAGAAATTCTTTCAACACTATTATTTTTCTTTGCTTGCCGCGCAAGGAACAAAATAGCGTGAACATCCACTCGACTAAAACAATGACGCCAATGTTTAGTGGTGAGCTTAACACCCAACAGAGTCCGTAATTGTAACTGCTGTTTTTTTGATAATTCAGGCAATTGCCAGAAAATTTTACCGGTATGGCGAGCCATAAGCGCAGTATACATTTGATGTTTTTTTTGCTGTTGTTGAAAGTCTGCTTCACTATGTAAGGGTTGAACTAGCTGTTTGACAGAATTAATAATTTTCGTGACTTCAAGTGCAGGTACTTTTGCTACGAGCTCTCCCGTAGTTACGAACTCTTCAACCACTGCTATACTTTGCACGCCAAAGCGTTTAATTTTTCTGCGCAGACTAAAGATCAAGCTGATAAAAATGAGAGTAAGCAAAACAAAAAGTCCTGCAATAAGCCAGATGTAATGTTGAGTCTGCAAGTCAATATTGAACTTTGCCAACCAGGTGAGTAGGTGCTGTTCTATAATTGAAGACTTTAGCTGCGGCACGACAAGGGGTTTATCGAGTAAGAGGGCTAACTCACGCTTTTGATTTACTAATTCAGCTTGCAAGTCCTTTGCCATACCCAATTGGCCACGCCATTTTGCAAAAGTATTTTGCTCGCTAAACAACAAAGCGTTAAGCACTGACGCTTGTTCAATTAATGCTTTAACATTAACAGCTTGTGCTGTCACATTGGTGGTATTTTCCAACCAAGAACTTATCTCACTTTGAGTTTTTTGTTGAATATAATCAAACTCGACTAAATCGTATTGCAAATCAAGTCGCTTAAACATCACTAAAGTATCAAATAAACTTTGATGCAATTCTCGATTGATATTTAAGTTATCGACCAAGTCACTTATTGCCTTTGCCCTAACGGCCATAACTCGTGCAGTTGATTTCTCTTGGGCAATTTGACGATATAAATCTTTTTGCTGGCTGCTTTGCTCAGCAATTAAGTTGGATAAACTATCCGTCACTAGTGTTAATTGAATCAGGACACTGTCTTTGAGTTGCAAATTTCGTCGGTCATTTTCAGCTAAGCGAGCGACATTCTCTGACTGTGTTTGTAAACGACGCATTAGCTGCTCTAATAGCCGTTTATTGTCACTGATCCCGACAATACTTTTCATATTGTCATTCAAGGTTTGAAAGTAGTCATCAAACTTTGCCGCATATTGACTGTTGATAATGCTATTGAGCAATCGATCATTTTTAATCAAGAGTAATTGTCGTTGATTATGTTGTTCAATGGCCGGCATTTGTTGAGATTTAAGCGTGGATAAATCTTGATGGTATTGAAAGTAAAACGAAAACCCCACCAAAAAAAGCAAGGAAAAGCTCAAGGCTAATAAAAAAAATCGCCTGTTAAGCTGACGATATAACGGCAGTGTTGAATCCATGAACGAGGTAATATCCTAACAAGTCAAATACATAATGGGTAGTTTACATTGGCAAGCCGGTTCAGGGAAATTTACGAAATTAGAAACGGCTTGACGATATAACAGTGTATGGATTTAACTTTAATTAGCAACGATTAATAGTAGTAGAGTATTTTAATTTAAGTTTTAGTTGTCATAACCAACGAGCTGATTTATTAAGCTTTTGGCTATGATAAAGGTCAATACGTAATGCTGAATGCAACTCAGCTGAGGGTATAACTATTTTTTGGCTCTTTTTGTGATCCATGCCCATGTCATCTGGCATTCTATCGGTTGTTCGCCTGACTCATCAATAATCGTAACGGTTATTACCATATTGCCTTTTTCTTGCGTTAATAATGCTATTTGCTCATCTGAAATGGTAGCAACCGCGGTCAAGTCACCTTGCATCCTGCGCTGATAATTGATGGTCATCGACTTTAATAAAGGCAGGCAGCTATCTGGTAAATTCAGCCCAAAGACAATACCGGTTGCAGATTCTGCTAATAAAGCGGCGGCAATAGCGTGCACACCGCCAATATGATTTTGCACTCTTTTACGATTAACCATTAACAACTTTACTTGCTGTTGCTCTATTTCAACAATGGTGACTTTTGACGTTCGAGCATACTTAACCTGTGAGCAAAATAATTTCGTCAAGAAAAAAGAATGACTGACTTTCGGTAACTTTTTAATACTCTTAACAACCCGACTAAAGCGATTAACCATAAATATCCTTGATAAATGTTTGTATACTGACTATTTATTGTAACCGTACTGGTCAGACCTGCAAGTATTTTTTATAAATGGCTAGAAACGGCGACGCACAAAGATGTCTTAATGCCGTGCAGTCATTGTTGGCCAAGAACATTAATGTACAAGTGATTACACTTATAAACTCTTAGTTTATGCCGGAGCAATTTCCCTGATGGAGTATTGCTTTGAAGTGCAAACGGTTAAAACGAAAAAAGACGCGAAGGCGTCTTTTTATAAGTGACTTTTTATATGTAGTTAAGTTTAGCTTTTAAAGCTTAAAGAAGTGTTGCTGATAAATTTTCATTTCCGCAATAGATTCACGAATATCATCCATAGCTAAATGCGCCCCCGTTTTAACCACCTTGTCTAATACCTCAGGCTTCCAACGACGTGCTAGCTCTTTTACTGTACTCACATCTAAATTACGATAATGAAAGTAATCTTCAAAATCAGGCATGTACTTATTAATAAAACGTCTATCTTGCCCAATGCTATTACCACACATGGGTGACTTGCCTTTAGTCACATAAGGCTTAATAAATTTTAATGTTTCAGCACTTGCATGCGCTAAGCTTGTCGTACTTTGGCGGCATCTTTCTGTCAAACCAGATTGACCATGATGTTCAATACACCATGCATTCATATTATTTAAAACTTCATCACTTTGATGAATAGCAAACACCGGACCTTCAGCTAAAATATTAAGTTGGCTATCGGTAATTATTGTCGCAATTTCTAAGATAACGTCAGTGCTGGGTTCAAGGCCTGTCATCTCTAAATCTAACCAAATTAAATTGCTATCGTTAGCATTCATTGTCATTTCTACCTTCATTACTTTTCATCAGTTTGTCTCTTTTAACAAACCAGCCACATAGCGTTGAGTCTGTAAAAGGCGCGATTACACATGCATTTATATAATGCTTGAGTATATAATACGTCAGAATGTAGCATGATTAAATTTATTTGTCGGCGCCTGAACAGATTCGAGTTTATGCCCGCCCTACTTCAAGATACTGATTTCCTAGCTTAGCGCTGAAACTGCATCCTAAAGTGGAACAGGTATACATGCTGACTTAACATAAAATGAGACTAACTTGTGGCTAAAGCCAAAAAACTAACCAAAGGTCAAGCGCGGCAGATCAAAGCTAACCAAAGTAAGAAGTTACGTAAATCTACTGAAAAGGTGCAATGGCAAGATGATGAACTCGCAGCGGCCGAAACAGGTACAGTTATCAGTCGTTTTGGACAACATGCCGATGTAGAAAGCAGCGATGGCGAAATTTTCCGTTGTAATTTACGTCGCAGTATTACTTCTTTAGTGTGTGGAGATAAAGTACTTTGGCGTAAAGGCAAAGAAACTCAACACAGTATCTCAGGTGTTATAGAAGCGGTGCACGAGCGAGACTCTGTGCTTAGTCGCCCTGATGTATATGATGGTGTTAAGCATATTGCCGCCAACATTAGCCAAATACTCATTGTTTCATCAGTATTACCGGCCTTTAATGCTGACATTATCGACCGATATTTAGTCGCGGCGGAACAAACCGGTATTACACCCGTCATTCTATTGAACAAAGTCGATTTACTCGATGATAGCAATCGTGAAGCGATTGAAAATCAATTAAATATTTATCGTAAAATTGGCTATCAAGTCACTTATATGAGTAATGAAACCGGTGAAGGTATTGCCGAGTTAAAGTTACAACTTAGCCAACATACCAGCGTTTTTGTTGGCCAATCTGGCGTGGGTAAGTCTACACTCACTAACACCTTGATGCCTGAATTGGGTGTAGTGACGAAAATAGTTTCAGAAAATTCAGGGCTAGGACAACACACCACTACCGTTGCTCGACTGTATCATTTTGAACAAGGCGGAGATTTGATAGACTCACCAGGCATAAGAGAGTTTGGCTTATGGCATTTGTCACCCGAGCAAGTCAGTAATGGCTTTATCGAGTTTGACGAATATTTAGGTACCTGCAAATTTCGTGACTGCAAACACCAAAACGATCCCGGCTGTGCGTTAATTGCCGCTAGAGACGAGGGTAAAATATTCCCTGAACGTTTAGCCAGTTTCCAAAAAATATTAGCCAGTTTAGGTGATAATACCCTGACCTCGCGCTTTAATGATTAAAACAGAAAATATAAAAATTAAGGAAAGATAGTGTTAGTTAATAAAATAAAAATCGCTCTGCAATATATGATGCCAAAGCATGCCATCTCAAGACTTGTTGGTAAATTTGCTGCTGCAGAAGCTGGCTGGCTTACTACTAAGGCCATCAGTAAGTTCATTAAAGCTTATGATATTAATATGGCAGAAGCTAAATTAAAAAATGCCACTGATTTTAAAACCTTTAATGACTTTTTCACCCGTGAGCTTGAAGACGGTGCCCGTACTATTCTCGATGATCCAAATACCGTTTGTTATCCTGTTGATGGCGCAATTAGTCAACAAGGTCCCATTGAGCAAGGGCAACTTATTCAAGCAAAAGGCTTTAATTACAGCTTAGAAACGTTACTAGGTGGCGATAAAGCAACGGCAGCGCCTTTTCAAGACGGTGAGTTTTCATGTATTTATCTTGCGCCAAAAGATTATCACCGCATTCATATGCCTATAACAGGTACATTACGAGAAATGATTTATGTACCTGGTGATTTATTTTCAGTAAATCCGTTAACGGCGAATAATGTTCCTAACCTATTTGCCCGTAACGAGCGAGTAGTGGCTATTTTTGATACAGCACATGGTGCAATGGCAATGGTACTGGTTGGTGCAACAATAGTCGCCAGCATTGAAACCGTATGGGGTGGAACAATAACACCTCCTGCGGGTACAGATGTATTTCGCTGGCAATATCCAGCTGAAGGCGCCAGTGAGATAACACTAGAGAAAGGCGCTGAAATGGGCCGATTTAAATTAGGCTCTACAGTGGTTACTACTTTCGCGCCAAATATGGTCAAATTTAACCAAGCAGCAGGGCCTGAAACCGTTACTCGCCTTGGTGAACATTATGCAGATCTAATTAAAACAGATGAAAGTGCGTAAGTTATCTGCTTTGGCTTTCAATCCCAGTGATGGAGATTGATAAAATGAAAGTCATTGCCCACAGAGGTGCTAGTGGTGAGTTTGCTGAAAACTCACTGCTAGCATTTGAACAGGCCTTAATACAAGGTTGTGACGCTATTGAGTTTGATGTGCAATTTCATCAACCCAGCTCAGAATTTATTCTCCTGCACGACAGCTACCTAAAAATTATCGACATTAACGGCAGTAATCATGGCGAAGAAAAAGTCCATTTTAATCAAGTACCACTCGATGAACTTATTCACACGTCACCTAACGCCAAGTACAATATCTGTACCTTAGTTCAAGCCTTACAATGTATTAATATCCAATGCCAGATCAATATTGAGCTGAAATCTGCAACACAAGGAGCTCAGCTAGCTAACGAAATGCAAAAGCTCGAAGCAGTAATTCGACATGCTCAAGCACGCAAATTAATAACGTTTCAACAACTTGTTATCTCTTCATTTAATCATCACGCACTTGTTTATGTGGCAAATCATTTTCCTGAAATGACCACCGCCGCATTAATAGCTTGTTGCCCGATTAATTACGCTGAGTTTTGCCAACAACTAAAAGTAAACATGTTAAACCTTTCAATTGAGTGTATGAATCCAGAAATAATTAAAGACGCTCATCGCAGAGGTTTAAAAGTCTGGGTCTATACTGTCGATCATCCAGATCAAATCAAGCAATGCCTTGATTTTCAAGTAGACGGCATATTTACAAACTTCCCACTGCGCACACGTCAAACGATATCGGCGCTGACTTAACACTGCCGAGTCACTGAATATAAACACTTTTGGCTATTTTATTGACAATTAAATGGAACTAATGAGTAATTGCTATTGCTCATTTATTCGTCTCAAGCTAGGATAGAGAAATAAGATACGAGTATTTTCGTATACAATACCAAATTGATTAATTCTCCTTGAGTGAAAAATAAATAATCCGCTTGGTATAATAATTCTAGATAAATTTGCCTTAAGGAATCTCAATGTCACGAGATAAATCAAATATTAAGCCTACAGAGGCGGAACTCACCTTGCTTAATATTCTTTGGAGAATGGGACCTGCTACGGTTCGACAAATCCATGAAACAGTTAGCCAAACTCAAACAACAGGCTATACTACAGTACTTAAAATACTACAAATAATGCACGAAAAAACCTTAGTCATTCGTGATGAAAGCAACCGAGCACATGTTTATGCCCCCGCGAACAGTGAAATGGTTACACAATCATCTTTATTAAAAGACTTAGTTTTAAAAGCTTTTGGTGGTTCTACATCTAAATTAGTCATGCGTGCGTTAGATAACTCAACCAGTAAAGAAGAAATTGAAGATATTAGACAGTTACTCAATGAATTAGAACAACAATCATAATTAACTAATACTAAAAGGTAACTTAAATAGGCATGTTTCAGGAAAGCTTAATAAATAGCCCATTATTAGCTGCGTTAGCCATTACTCTTATCCATTTTTTATGGCAAGGGGTTCTAATTGCAGTGGTATTAAAAGCTATACTTTCGCTAATATCCTATCAAAAATCCCAATTACGCTACGCTTTAAGCTCCATGGCGATGCTCGCTAATCTAATTTTACCTATCATCACTTTCTTTATTGTTTACGATATTGATTATCGTCAAGCTACGATCTTTGCTCACAACTTGCCTTTACTCGATCAAAACTTTTATCTAGAACAAATATCCGCAAACGTTTGGTATATGGAATGGTTAGAATACTTACCTGCGCTTGCTATGGTGTGGCTTGCAATCGTAATCGTGCTTGCGCTTAAATTAATAATAGAACTGTATAATGTTAATAAAATGCCGCTTCAGGGCTGCACGTCTGCCGATATTACACTACAAAAGCGATTTGATGCACTGATCACTAAAGTCGGACTTACGAGAAATGTAGCCCTATTACTTTCTAGTAAAACCGATGTCCCGATGGCAATAGGTTGGTTAAAACCTGTGGTCCTTATTCCATTTAGCATGTTGTCGGGATTAACCCCGCAACAATTAGATATGTTGTTACTGCACGAACTAGCGCACATTCGACGTCATGATTATTTGGTTAATTTTTTACAAACTCTCGTTGAAATTTTGCTGTTTTTTCATCCCTCGGTTAGCTGGGTTTCAAAACAAATGCGTAACGAAAGAGAATATTGTAGCGATGATATTGCCGTGCAACATTGTGGCAGTTCACTTGCCTATGCGCATACGTTGGCAGACACCGCATCATTATGTGAAAAACATCGCCATCACACCATACCCAATATGGCTATGGCCGCTTCTGGTGGTGATTTAAAGCAACGGGTTGTACGTCTGCTAGGCAAGCAACAACACTGCACAAAAACAACCGATTCAGGTAAATGGCTTGCTTCATTTACCATATTATTGACCATTGTATTTCTATTTTCGAAATATTCATTAACCTTACCCATTATTGATTTACAGTCAGGTAGCATTTCATTACATAACTCTGCAGCAACGCTGTCTAAAAGTTCAATATCGCATTTACCCCTAACTTTTCAGCAAACGAATAATAACAATTCACTTGCTAGGCGCTTATTAGCTATCGATAAGTCAAATCCTAGCGAGTCTGCGGCGTTTAATAAAGTTGATATAGCCGTTAAGACGCGAAAAGAAACACTTAGCTTCGCTGAAAAAGCACCGTTAAAGCCGCTTAATGTAGAGAGTAAACCACTCACTACCGCTTATTATAACGAGTTGCCTATTGTGCATGTAAATTCAAGTGAGATGAAAAATTCCGCACAACATCATCCAGCATTAACAACGGTTACACCGGTTAAGCAGCAACCCAAAATAACGAAAAATAAATCGACGTCTGAATTAGCATTCGAACGCACTGACTCCAAGCATACTTCGGCAAAAGCAAACTCATATACACAGCAAATTAGCACACTATTAAATGAGCCTGTAATCCCCAGAGATACGACAATAACGACCTTAAACAGAACACAATATGGCTTTAGTTACCAAGAGCAAGCGGATAATAATGCGCAATTAAGAAATACACATTTTAATCAAGGCAAGCTCAGCAATAATGTCGTTGAACACAGCTTTTTGCAGACCAATACAGTAGCAGCGAAATTAGTAGACTCAACTGAACCTAAGTATCCTTCAACAGCAAAAAGAAAAGGTATCGAATTAGAGATTATGGTGGAGTTTAATATCGACAGTAATGGCAGAGTAAAAGACATACAGTTTGAAACTAAAAGTAAAGTCAGCTATTTCCGTAATAACATTCGACAAGCGATGGAGAAGTGGCGCTTTCTACCTGCCAAAGAAAATGGCCGAGCGGTAGAAAGCAAAATGTCTAAAATATTCTCGTTTAGCCTTTTAAATTAAACCTTAACGATGTTTACCCATAGTTAGAAATTTTTTCTGTTGCTCAGGTGTTAACACTTGCATAATTGCATGGCGAATCTTTGCCTTGTCCATAGCCATTTTTTGAAAGTTCGGTTGAAACTCTGCATAAATAGCATCAAACTTATTCTCATCAAATTTACTGGCTTGTAGTAAAGATTTTACTTGCTCATTAAAGCCAGTGAAATTCGCCTTATGTGCTAGCCTGTCTTCTTTCATTCCAGCAAAAATCACCTTGATTTCGTCGCGCTGCTCTGACGTTAGATCTAGCTTTTTAGCTAAACGATGCATGTGCTTTTTTATCTTTGCATGGTGTTTTTTAGCCCCTTCGCCCTGTTGTTGACTCTTCTCAACGTTATGGCTGTCATTTTTGTGGCCCATAGCATTAACACTAAGACTACTGATACCAAGCACAAGCACACTCATAGCTGCGTATGGTTTTATTTTTGAATACAGTTTTTGTATTTGCATAATTTAGTTCCTCAATTAATTCAACACCAGTATAATTTGTGCAACGAAAAGAAACGCAAACCAACGTAAATGTTTTGTAAAGATAGCAATCGGTCTTTCACTTATACGTTATTATAATATTCATCGGACAAATTAATTGATGCGTTAGACATATAACTAATGATTCGCGGGAACAACGATGAAAAAGCATAAACTTTTATTAATTGATGATGACAAAGAACTTGCTGAATTATTAACAGATTACCTCGCTACAGAAGGCTTTGAATTAGTAAGCTGCCATGACGGAATTTCAGGGCTAGAAAAAGCATTCGATAATAAAATTTCGTTAATTTTATTAGATGTTATGATGCCTGGATTAACCGGTTTTGAAGTACTAAAAGCCTTAGGAGGTAATCACAAAACGCCTATTTTAATGCTTTCCGCTAAAGGTGATAATGCCTCACGAATATTGGGCCTAGAACTTGGCGCTGATGACTATTTACCTAAGCCTTTTCAGCACCGTGAATTGCTTGCCCGAATTAACGCCATTCTTCGACGAATAGACATCGTAAAAAACAGTAAAGAGCAAACGTCAGCATTGTACGTTAACGGCGTAAAACTTAATCATGCAACTCGACAAGTCAGTTGTCACGACCAGTTTATTGAGCTTACTGGCACTGAATACCAAATCATTGAGCATTTAATGGCAAAACCAGGCGAAATTGTCAGTAAAAATGAAATTTCAGAACAAGTATTAAAACGTAAGTTAAGTGCTTTCGACCGCAGTATAGATATGCATGTCAGTAACATTCGACGTAAATTACTGCCTTTTAGCCCGAGTGACAAACTTAAAACTATTCGTGGTGCTGGCTACATATTCTTAGCGGGAGAGTTAAATTAATGTTTAAAATGCCCAGCAAATTTTCTTCAATAGGCGCCAAGCTATTTATTTATTTTTGGTTAATTGTTATTTTAACCATAGGCATCACGAGATTAGTATCTGAACAATTTAGAACAAAAAGCTTTATTATCCCGACCCATCATTCCGATATCGCTAGAATGGAAAGAATTAACCATAAATTGACACTCACCCCTGTTGGCACAACACAAAAAGTGCTGTCAATCTTGTCAAAAAAACAAGGCCGTGAATTACTCTTAAAAAACACTACTACAAATGAAGTGCACTCTTCTGACCGATGGCAAATCGCGAGTTTAGAAGAGTTTTTAGCCGAGAATAACCTCGATCGTCTCACCACTATCAAGTTTGAGTTTTATCGTATGACGGGGCCTATAGCAATTGATGTTGCTGGTACCCCCTATCAATTATATTTAGCAAGTCGTGATCGAAAGCCTCCCTTTGGTAGCATCATTCAACGTATGCCAACATGGTTGCGCATAGCTATTCCAATCATTATCAGTTCCTTTTTACTCTGGCTACTTACTCGATCATTAACTAAGCCATTAATTGCCATGCAAAAAGCGGCGGCACGTTTTGGTGATGGTGAATTTAGCGCTCGCATACCCTTAATTGCGCAACGCAATGATGAAATTGGCGCTTGTGCGGTAAGTTTCAACTTAATGGCTGAAAAGCTAGAGCAAAATATTGGCTCGCATCAACGACTAATGGCCGACGTTTCTCATGAATTACGTTCACCAATGACTCGATTGCAAATAGCGCTAGGGCTTGCTCAGCAGGATAATATTACAGAGGCTTTGTTACATAAACATTTACAACGATGTGAACTTGAGATCACCAGACTCGATGATATGATCTCAAATGTATTATCCTTATCAAGGTTGGAGAATACCATTAGCCAAATGGAGCTAATGTCAGTAGATCTTAAGCAGCTATTAAGCCTTTGTATTGAAGATGCGCAATATATCGCGAATGAAAAGTCCATAACCATAAGCTTTACATCACACGGCCCGGCGTTACTGCCTGCAGATCCAAACTTATTGTCTAGCGCCATTAATAATATTTTGATAAATGCGATAAACTATAGCCATGAAAATCATCAAGTAAGCGTTAATTTAAGTAAAAAAAGCACGAAGTTCATTATTAAAGTCATTGATACTGGTACCGGTGTTCCCGCTGACGACTTACCTAAGTTGTTTGAACCCTTTTATCGCGTTGCTCAAGCGCGTGATCGGGCGACAGGTGGCACAGGTTTAGGCATGGCAATAGCAAAACAAGCCGTTGTTGCACACAACGGCAATATTAGCGCGCAAAATAATAACCAAAATGGGCTAACGGTTATCATTGAATTACCGCTAGAGATAAGCAAAAATAGTGAATTATAAGCAATTTTATCCACTAGTTTTATGTTGGCTATTTTTAGGAACTTCAGCAATGGCTAATAATATTAGCGCAGAGAGTAAGCGAGCACTCACACTAGAAAAAACAATCGCTATTGCAACCTTCTGGCAATCAGTGCAGCAAGCGTCATTCACAACCGACGACAATATTAGTATTGCTTATGCGACTAATTTTAAACGTCCTGAACAGCCTTACATTGTTATCGTACCTGGCCGTTCGGAGAGTTACCTGAAATACCAAGAGTTAGCTTTCGATCTCGATAATCAGGGCTATGATAGCGTGATCATAGATCATCGTGGACAAGGACTCTCAGCGCGTTTAACACCTAACCGCTTACAAGGCTATATCGAGAAGTTTGATCAATACGCCGAGGATTTGCATCAACTACTCAACCTTATTCTACCTGAGCGATATCCTCAACATAAGCAACACGCATATATGCTTGCTCATTCAATGGGCGGAGCGATAGCTTTAAGATACTTACAACTTTATCCAAATAATATCAAAGCACTAACGTTAAGCTCACCCATGATAGCAATATCACGTGGTGGTACACCGGATTGGCTTGCAAAATCTCTAATAAAAACCGGTTCAATGCTAAACCGTTGGTTATCTGATACACCATGGTATTTTTTCGGCCAAAACGATATCAATAAAAGTACATTTGATGAAAATCGTTTAATGCATTCAGCGCCACGTTTTGAGCGTTTTCAAGCCTTGTACCACGAACAACCAGAGTTAAAACTTGGCGGCGTAACATTTAACTGGTTAGAGCAAGCTATTATCAATTCAGACAATTTACTCAATGATATTGATAAATTGTCGCTACCGATACAAATGTTACAAGCCGGTAGTGAACACATTGTAGATAATGATGCGCAAACCAGTTTTTGCCAACAGCTATATAAAAGCAATAGTAACGCTTGCCCCGAGGGTAAACCCGTCATCATATCTGGCGCCTATCACGAGCTTTTTTTTGAACTCGATAAATACCGTGATAGCGCCATAGATCATACCATCGCGTGGTTTAAGCTACACCAATAAGCCATATTACAATTGTGCTTAGGCTTAGTTATCTATACTCGTTTTATTTCATCTGTAGCTTGATGATGGTTGGCTGCTGACAAAGGGTCGTGGTGAATAAAAACTTCGCAAGGGGCTAGCGCCTCAATAATTTCAACTTCAATAGCCTCACCTATGGTATGAGCTTCTAACAAAGACAACTCACCATCTAATTCTAAATGAAACTGTATAAAACGATCGGGCCCTGCTTGTCGCGTTCTTAACTCATGTAAGCCATGCGTACCTTCATGTGCCAAAACAATTTTCTTTATAATGCTAAGCTCTTCTGCGGTAAGTTCATGATCCATTAATTGATGGACACTGGTCCAGATTATTTTACCGGCACCAATCAATAGGAATATAGCGACTGCAACGGTAAAAAACCCATCAGCCTGTAACCAATAGCCTTGACTTAAAAATAGTGCCGCAAGCACACCTAAGTTCAGAATTAAATCAGATTGATAATGCAAAGCATCGGCGCTTATGGCGACAGACTTTGTTTGGTTAATGACATATTTTTGCAATATGACCAACATTAAGGTCATAACAATGGCGATAATTGACACAACAATACCGACTTCCGTGCGAACAACTTCTTGAGGGTTAATAATGCGATCGACACCATTAAATACCAGTAATAACGCTGAACCGAGAACAAATGCTGCTTGTACTAATCCTGCTAGGCTTTCCGCTTTACCATGGCCAAATTTATGTTCTTTATCGGCAGGGGCCAAAGCGAAACGTAAAATGACCACATTCATAATGGAGGCAAATAAATCCAAAATTGAGTCGGTGGCAGACGCCAGCATCGCGCTAGCATCAGTGACAAAATACGCATAAAGCTTCAACACCACTAATATCATGGCGGTTGTTGTTGCTGCAAAAGCTGCCAACTTAACCAAGTATGCATATTGGTTGGAATCTATCTTGTTTTCCGGCACTGAGTCCTCCTAGTCAATAAATATTACTTAAGATTATAAAAGCAAAGCTTAAGCATTCGCCTCAAGGCCTGTATAATACCATTTAATTATACAATTTATTAAGCACTTGCTATGTTAGATGTCGTTTTATTTCAACCTCAAATTCCACCCAACACTGGCAATATTATCCGCCTATGTGCTAATACTGGTTTTAGATTACATCTCATTGAGCCGCTCGGCTTTGACCTAGAAGATAAAAAATTGCGCCGAGCGGGTTTAGATTACCATGAGTTTGCCGCCCTAAAACGCCATGCAAACTATCAAAGTTTTATTGAATCTGAACAACCTAAGCGTGTGTTAGCTGTTACAACAAAGTCAACTGGCTATTACGGTGACATCAGCTTTCAGACCGGTGATTATCTGTTATTTGGCTCTGAAACAGGCGGTTTACCGGAAGATGTTAGGCAACAAATTCCCAATCAAGACAAAATCAGGATCCCCATGTTAAAAGACAGCCGTAGTATGAATTTATCCAACGCTACCGCTGTAATTGTTTATGAGGCTTGGCGTCAATTAGGTTTTGAAAATTCGGTGTAGTATAGAAAAAGATTTAAATATTGTAGGTCGGCATTTATGCCGTCAAATCATCATGAATCGAAAGAAAATTTACAAAAAACAACAGGATCAAGATGATGGGCTAAAGCCCAACCTACAATTTATGGCGTAAATTAATTGGCAATTCAGCCGTTGTCTATTGTAGGTCGGCATTTATGCCGTCAAATCTATATTTAATCGGACAACAATTTTAAATAAATTAATGGGTTAGCTGAATAACGGAATTAACGAATCAACGAATCAACGAAATCAACCTGATGGGCTAAAGCCCAACCTACAATTTATGGTATAAATTAATCGGCAATTCAGCCGTTGCCCATTGTAGGTCGGCATTTATGCCGTCAAATCTATATTAAATTAAACATAAATTACAAATAAATCAACGAAATCAACCTGATGGGCTAAATCCCAACCTACAATTTATCGTATAAATTAATCGGCAATTCAGCCGTTGCCCATTGAAGGTCGGCATTTATGCCGTCAAATCTATATTTAATCGGACAACAATTTTAAATAAATTAATGGGTTAGCTGAGTAACGGAATTAGTCTGATGGGCTAAAGCCCAACCTACAATTTATGGTATAAATTAATCGGCAATTCAGCCGTTGCCCATTGTAGGTCGGCATTTATGCCGTCAAATCTATATTAAATTAAACATAAATTACAAATAAATTACAAATAAATTAACGAAATCAACCTGATGGGCTAAAGCCCAACCTACAATTTATGGTATAAATTAATTGGCAATTCAGGCGTTTGTCTATTGTAGGCCGGCATTTATGCCGTCAAATTAGAATTTATTGGCAACTATTCGAATTTACGATCGCGTGATAATAAATCTGCTGCGGCTAATCTGGCATCTTTACCGCAATAAAGCACTTGATAAACCTGCTCTACGATCGGCATTTCAACGCCCATTCGCTGGGCCAGCATATAGACTTCTTTGGTATTGCGATAACCTTCTACCACTTGACCAATATCTGCAATAGCCTGTTCTACGCCTGCGCCAGCACCTAAAGCTAAGCCAAAGCGCCGATTACGTGACTGGTTATCGGTACAAGTTAAAACTAAATCACCTAACCCTGCCATGCCCATAAATGTTGAAGGCTCTGCGTTTAGCGCACAACCTAAACGAGTCATTTCTGCTAGGCCACGAGTGATCAAAGCAGTACGTGCATTAGCACCAAAGCCAATGCCATCAGCCATGCCTGCGCCAATCGCAATAACATTTTTAACCGCGCCACCTAGTTGCACACCAATAAAGTCTTTATTACTGTAAACACGAAAAGTGCGCTCACAGTGCAATAAATTCGATATGTCATCAACGAAGGCATCATCTGTTGAAGATAAAGATATCGCGGTTGGTAATCCTGCTGCCATTTCTTTTGCAAAGGTAGGTCCAGAAAGCACAGCTAACGATATATCGTCACCTAAAATTTCTCGTGCTACGTCTTGCAATAAGCGCCCTGTATCGTGCTCTAAACCTTTAGTTGCCCAGACTAAACGGGCATCTTTTCTCAAAAAAGGCTTTATTTGCGTCAACATTTCACCAAAAACATGGCTAGGTACCACTAATAAAATATTTTTACTGGCAGCGACTACATTGGCTAAATCATTACTAACCACTAATGCTTCAGGAAACTTGCTACCCGGTAAATATTTTTCATTAGCACGCGTACTCGCCATTTCAGCAACGTGATTTTCATCACGTGCCCAAAGCAGTGTTTTATGGCCATTACGCGCTAAGCATATTGCTAGCGCTGTACCATAAGAGCCAGCGCCAATAACTGAAATGTCGGCAAGAACAGGACTCATAAACTAGTGAGTTTCTGTGCTTGTTGGTGCTTGTTCTGCATTCGCTTGTGCTGCACGTTGTTGTACATAATTTGCGAATAATGCTTCAAAGTTTACCGGAGCTAAGTTAATTTGTGGGAATGAACCACGACTAACTAAGTTGGCAACAGCTTCGCGAGCATATGGGAATAATGTTGTTGGGCAAAATGCACCAATAGTATGTGCTAGCTGCGCTTCAGGAAGATTACCAATGGTGAAAATACCGGCTTGTTGTACTTCAGCTAGAAAAGCCGTTTGTTCTTCAACTGTAGCAGTAACCGTCAATGATAACGTCACTTCATAAGTATCATCAGCAAGTTTAGTCGATTTAGTATCAATATCTAACTGGACTTCAGGCTTCCAATCTTTTTGAAAAATTGCCGGTGAATTTGGTGTTTCAAATGAGATATCTTTCGTGTAAACGCGTTGAATAGCAAATTGTGGTGCTTGTTGCTCTGTAGTCGCTTCTGCGCCGTTTTGAATTTCGTCAGCCATGTTGTTCTTCCTTTATATTTACGCCATTATTTATTGGCATTTTATTCTAAGATATTTTCACTTTTACTCTGAGGCTAAAAGTGAAGCTAATTTTCCTTGCGCATGTAATGCAAATAAATCGTCACAACCGCCAATATGGGCATTGTTAATAAATATTTGTGGCACGGTTGAAGCGCCCTGACTGCGTTTGATCATTTTGTCACGCAGTGGTGCATCACCGTCAATTTTTATTTCATTGTAAGCAACGTTCATATCAGCAAATAAGGCTTTCGCTCTCATGCAATAAAAACAAGTCGCTTTAGTATATATATCAACTGCCATTATGATAATCCGTTGTTTAATTGTTACTACTTAGTTACCGGTAAACCCGCACTTAACCATGCACTCATTCCACCTTTGAGTATACTTACTCGAGTGAAGCCCGCTTTTGCTAGTTGATTAGCTACTTTGCTTGCACTCATACCAGCACTACATACTATAATAATGGGTTTATCTTTATGTTTTTCAAGACTAGTGAAGTCATTTTTAGTGACTTTTTCATTACCAAGGTGCACAGCATCAACAATGTGGCCGGCTTTAAAGTCTTTTTCGCTTCGGCTATCAACCACAACGCCCGACTCTCTATTAATTAAAAAAGTCATTTGTTGTGTACTTAATTGCTTAATAGGCGACATTTGAATTTTAATAGTAATGACAATAATCATTAAAACAATAACCAGCCAAGCAGCGCTAAGTAAAGGCTGACTCATTGCGAAAGTGATAAGTTGATCCATAAGTTTTATATTCTAATTAACTAAAAATTTTCCACAGTATACAGGCTAATAAACTAAACCCAAACTGAACTTTTCATAGAAAAACACAATTTTTAAATAACTTGCCGCATATCGCTATATTTTGATCTTAAAACTGAAACATTTTGTCTAAACAGACAGAAGATATTCACTTCGTGTCTTGATATACTGCAGCTGAAAATTATTTTCATTTATCTTTACTCGTATTATTTTTATCTATCTTTGCTCGTATAAAGGAAGCCGTGATGCCAAACAAGAAGTCTACCGTTCTTATTATTCTAGATGGTTGGGGATATAGAGAAAACACAGAATCAAATGCTATTTTTCATGCCAATACCCCAGTATTAGATAACTTAATGGCGAATAAGCCCAATATGCTGATTGAAACCTCTGGCATGGCGGTTGGTTTACCTGATGGGCAAATGGGTAACTCTGAGGTTGGCCATGTCAACTTAGGCGCTGGACGTATTGTTTATCAAGACTTCACTCGTATTACCAAAGCAATTAAAGATAAAGAATTTCAAAGTAACCCTACACTAGTTAATGCAGTAGAAAATGCCGTAAGTAACAACAAAGCGATTCACGTTTTTGGTCTATTATCTCCCGGTGGCGTCCATAGCCATGAAGACCATATTTTTGCCATGTTAGAAATGGCGGCTGAAAAAGGCGCTACGGCGATTTATTTACATGCTTTTTTAGATGGTCGTGACACACCACCGCGCAGTGCAGAAGCTTCACTGATAAAAGCCCAAGAGAAATTTGCCCAGCTCGGCTGTGGACAAGTCGCCTCAGTTATTGGCCGTTATTATGCTATGGACCGAGACCAACGTTGGGATCGCGTCGAATCCGCTTATAATTTAATGGTTTCAGGTCAGGCCGAATACCAATACAGCAAAGCAACTGACGCTTTACATGCGGCTTACGAACGTGATGAAAATGACGAATTCGTTAAAGCTTCAGCAATTACCAACGCCAAGGGTGACGTTATTCAAGTGCAAGACGGCGATGCCATGATATTTATGAATTTTCGAGCCGATCGTGCACGTCAATTTACCCGCTGTTTTACAGACCCCGAATTTTCAGGCTTTAAGCGTAAAACACAGCCTAAACTCGGTGGCTTCGTGATGTTAACTGAATATGCGGCTGATATTGATGCACCCTGTGCATTTCCAAAGGTCGAACTTCACAACGTATTAGGCGAATGGCTTGAGAAACATGACAAAACCCAACTGCGAATTTCAGAAACTGAAAAATATGCACACGTAACCTTTTTTTTCAGCGGTGGTAAAGAAGATACTTTTAAAGGCGAAGAGCGCATATTAGTCCCTTCTCCACAAGTCGCCACTTATGATTTACAGCCAGAAATGAATTCTACCCTATTAACCGACAAGTTAGTGGCAGCCATAGAAAGCGGCGATCACGACTTTATTGTTTGTAATTATCCAAATGGTGATATGGTGGGTCATACCGGTGATTTTAATGCCGCCGTAAAAGCTTGTGAAGCCGTCGACGCTTGTATCGGTAGAATAGTTACCGCCTTAGCAAAAACGGGCAGTGAGTGTTTAATTACCGCTGATCACGGCAACGCAGAACAAATGATGGACAACGTTTCAGGACAAGCCCATACCGCGCATACCTGTGAACCTGTTCCGTTAATTTATGTTGGTAGAAACGCAACAATGGCAAAAACTGGCGCGCTCAGTGATATAGCCCCGACGGTTTTATCATTAATGAACATGGCACAACCCGAAGAAATGACAGGAAGTAACTTATTAAAGTTAACTTAACAATAACGTGCTTTTAAACGTGAATATCAACAACCCAATATTGAAACATAGCCGGTTTAACGCTGGCTATGCTTTTTTTATTGGGCTAATGTTGATGTGCTTATCGCTTAATGCTTTTGCGCAAGCAAACACAAATAACAGTGCAAAAACAAACCAACAACTTTCTGACATTCAACAAGCTATCAATCAACAAAAACTAAACCTTTCAAGTACTAATGTTAAAATTAGTGATCTAGAGCAACAGTTAAAAACTGATGATCTGGCGATAGGGAAAATTGCCAAGAATTTAGCTAACACCTCAAGTAAATTAGCAGCAACACGTGAGAAACTCGGCCAGCTAAGTACAGAAAAAAAGCAACTCGAACTCGCTAAAAAACAACAAGAACAGATATTAGCTAAGCAACTGCGAGCTGCCTATTCGACAGGTCATCACGACTATATAAAGCTAATACTTAATCAAGAAAAACCCAGTAGCGTTCAGCGTACTATTACCCACTATCAATACCTTAATACAGCGCGTATTAAAGAAATTGAAGCCTTTAAAAGTACGATTACGCAATTAAATGACGTCACCCAACAATACCAACAACAAGCTGAACAATTAACGCAATTAACACAAACCCAAAGCCAGCAAAAACAAATTCTCGAACTGTCGAAAACAAAACAAAAACAAACCTTAGCAGCGCTAAATAAAAAGGCTCTGACTGGCCAACAAAAGTTAGCCAAGTTAGAACGTGAAGAGTCAGCATTAGTTAGCTTGTTGAAAAAAATGGCCGCTGATGCAGAGAAAGCAAAAAGGGCGAAAAACTTAGTCGGATTAAGTAAATTAAAGCATAAACTCAGTTGGCCTGTTAAAGGGAGAATTAATCATAGTTTTGGCTCAAGCAAGCAAGGCTATTTAAAATGGAAAGGGGTATTTCTTTCAGCCCCTATTGGCCGAGAAGTCAAAACTATTCATAACGGCACTATTTTATTCTCAGATTGGCTAAAAGGTTATGGACTGGTCACCGTTGTTGATCATGGTGATGGTTACATGAGCTTATATGGTCATAACCAAGCATTACTTAAGTCTGTTGGCGATCGTGTAGAGGCAGGTGAGCCCATAGCCTTAGTTGGCCAAAGTGGTGGCCAAACCAATTCAGGCCTTTACTTTGAAATTAGACACACCGGTATCGCTGTGAACCCAAAACTCTGGTGTAAGTAATTTTGATTATAAATTCGATTACATTATGTAGCGAACTAGTCGATTTTGAACATCTGAACTGTTATTCTACATAACGACTTATTATAAGAAAAAACTTACCGTGCTTCGATTACTGCCTAAATTCCTGCTGACACTAAGCTTACTCTTCCCTACTTTACTTTATGCTCAAACAGCGCAAGTAGCGATTATTATTGACGATATTGGCTATCGAAAAAGCGATGCACAAGCGCTTTATTTACCTGGAAATATCAGCTATGCCATTCTTCCTCATACCCCTTATGGCAAAAAACTCGCGTTAAAAGCACAAGCGAAAAACAAAGATGTTATTTTGCATATTCCCATGGAAGCCAAAAATGGTAAGAAGTTAGGGCCTGGCGCATTAACCAGCACAATGAACGAAAATGGGATTCGCGAAAGCTTAACCAATGCTTTTGATGAAATCCCTTTCGCCTTAGGTATTAACAACCATATGGGCAGTAAACTCACCGAGTTATATCAACCCATGGCTTGGACTATGCAGTTTCTAAGTGAACGAAACTTAATGTTTATTGATAGTGTAACAACCAGCGCCAGCCAAGCTGAAAAAGTGGCCATAAGTTTTGGCGTGCCAAGCTTACATCGCCATATTTTTCTCGATAATAAATTGGAACATAACTATATTCGCCGGCAATTTAAACAGTTAATTCGAGACGCTAAGCGTTATCAAACCGTTGTTGCAATAGCTCACCCTCATCCTGAAACAATCAGTGCATTACTTAAATTCTTACCATTACTTGAGCAAAATAATGTCGAGCTAGTACCAATATCCAAGTTACTTAGCAATAAAATAGCATTGCTTAACCAGCAAATAAACGCTGAAGATTAAGCTGATTATTGTATTTTAAAAAGTGTAAAATTATTTGACACTGCAAGACTAACTAACTATTTATATTATGTTTTTTAAGTAGCACATGCAGATATTTCACAGGTATGGCATAAGTAATACCGCTTGGTTTACTGATCACAGTCTCTTTACTTTCCTGTACAAAAACCTTATTAATAATACCGACAACTTCACCCGTTTTAACATCATACATAGCACTACCACTGTTGCCAGGATAAGCCGTTGCGTCCAACTGATAAACTAAATAGGGGTCTCTTAATCTTTTAAGCATAGCAATACTAATTTGTCTTGAGTCATCAACGGGAATAATAGTTGGCGTTACGGCAGCAATAATACCCCTATGTGTAACAGGATAAAGTCCAAGCACGGCACCAATAGGGAAGCCAGTAAACGCAATGCTACTACCTTCACTAAGAAAGTTACTCGTCGCTAATGTCAGAGCAGGTAATGGTCGCCCTTCAATTTTAAGAATGGCTAAATCGTGTTCTTCGTCGGTCGCAATCAACTTAGCTAACCTAACTTTCGCTGCGGGCCCTTTACCGGTAAATACAGCTAACTTTTGTAATAAATTATCATCTAACTCTTTATCAATAACATGATTGTTAGTAACGATATAACGACCATCGCCAATAACAAAGCCCGTACCAAAAAGTTGGTTTTTCTGTCTGCCTGTCGGGGTATAAATGCCAATACCAACCACGGATGGCTTGACCATGCTAACGGTATCTACTAAGTTAGCTTGTGCTATCGAACTAAAATAAAGTCCAATGATTATTAATGATGGTAATAAACGGTTCATAGTTTCACTCTTTAAAAAATTCACACTTTACTTGAACTTAGCACATGTTTTGCTAGCGATTTCTAAATTTTTGCTCATAATTAAATAATAATAATAAAAGGAGAACGTAAAATGGTGGATATAGTGCCTATTTTAGCTGGGGGAGGAACACGGTTACCCGCTCATATTGGCGTTCTGCAAGCGTTAGAAGATTTACATATCGACTTTTCTCATATTGTTGGCGTTTCGGGGGGCAGTATTATTGCCAGCTTTTACGCCGCAGGGCTATCGATACCAGAAATGAAGCATATTGCGCTAACGACAAATTATAATCAATTTAAAGGCTTCTCAATTGTAAGTTTAATTCGTAATGGTGGCTTAAGTTCTGGCGATGTTTTTGAACAATGGGTCGATAATCATCTAGATGGAAAAACTTTTAACGACCTTAATTGCAATCTACATATAGTAGCTACAGATGTAAAAACAGGCCGCCCGGTTATTTTCGATCGAAAAAGAACACCAGGTATGAAGGTGTCTTTGGCCGTGCGTTTTTCTATGTCTATACCGCTCGTATTCAGCTTTAAAAAGTTTGGTAACCACTTAATGGTTGATGGCAGTATTTTATCAGAAGATGCCTTGCACAGAGATTGGGCAATGGATGGCACACCGGTGCTGTGCTTTCGTCTGCGTGGTGAACATGAATATGACGAGCTAAAAACTGATGGCATGTTTCCTATTATAAACTACGTAACACTGCTAATTCGCACTTTCATGACAACGATATCGCGCGAGTATATCAATGACGCATTCTGGCATAACACTATTATTATCAATGCGGGCTTATCCTCTGCTGTAGACTTTGGGATGAGCGAAGAAAAGAAACTCGAATTATTTGATGTCGGCTACCAAACTGCCATGGAAATTGTGCCGATGAAAGCTAAACTTTAAAACGATTTGACTGACAAACTATCGAAATGAAAGCAAATGAATATCTAATGAAAACTTAAGTTAATCTGAGTATAATTAAGGCTAAAACGTATACATTCGTACTGAAATTTGCGAAATTACTATTGCAAACAAAGTTTATTTACTGTTTAAATGTGTAGATAATAAAAAAAGCCGTTATAATAACTCAGTTATGCCGATTCTTTGATTTAACACAATTAACGAAAATATAAAAAAGTAAAATATTTAGCCTTCAAATCAACATTTAGTTTAAAGCAAGTTAATATAAGTACTTTGTATTAAATAAAAAGCATCTAAAAAGTGATTTGAAGCCGTGGATTAAACAATGAGAGACTATGTCAATAGCCGAAAATTTTAATCAACACTTTCACATTCAATTTGCAAATACTAAAGAACTCAAGGAAGAAGCATTTAAAATACGTTATGGCGTTTATAGCCATGAACTAGGCTGGGAGGCCAAAAATAATTTACAAATGGAAATTGATGAATGTGATGATTATGCATATCACTGCCTATTAAAGCACAGAAGAACCGGTACTTATGCTGGCTGTGTACGCTTAATCATACCTCCAATCCACGAACCTGAACTCCAACTGCCTTTTGAAAAAAACTTTCTCCATTCAGCAAGAACAGACATAATTGACTCAACAAAATTAGCACGTGGAAGCTTTGGTGAAATATCAAGACTAGCTGTGTTGTCTTCATTTCGGCGCAGAAAATCAGAAAATAGAAAACCATTTGTCATGAATGATATTGAGCCCGAAATCACTTTCACTGAAGAAGAACATCGAAACTTTCCAAATATAGCCATCGGCTTGTATTTGGCGTCCGTTACGTTATCTGAAATATGTAACCACCAAGATTTATTTGTTATTATGGAGAAAAGGCTACACCGTGGACTATTTCGAATAGGCCTTCAATTTGAAAAAGTTGGAGATACTATCGATTATCATGGAAAAAGAGCTATGTATCATTTACCACGAGAAAAATTTAGTGCCAATTTAAAGCCGGAACTGAAAGAATTATATGACTCTATTAGTGCCGAATTATTATTACAGCAATATATTGTGCCGTTTTCAAATGCAGGCTGCCGACTTTAATTTTTCCAATACCTTCAAACCACCGACAACCATCACTTAATAAAATTACAACATACTGGAATAAATCCAACCTCCTGCATTTAGTCCTAAACCTATGGCTACAAAGGCCGACTGAAGTAACTAATAACACCGCGAAAGGAGTAATATCTCAGCTAATTCACTATTTTAATTATAAAACTGTGAAAACTATATGACCAATTGTTAAAAAACATATATTTATGTTGCACTTTAATTAGCAAATACGCTACATCTTGTTATATTCTATAGAGTATCTTAAATAAAATAGCCTGGGGACGTGGATTGAACAATGAGTGACTATTCAATTGCCAAACATTTTAATCAATACTTTAAAATTCACTTTGCCAATACAAAAGAGCTAAGACAAGAAGCTTATAAAATTCGTTATGGTGTTTACAGCTCTGAGTTAGGCTGGGAACCTGAAAATGCCCAAAAAATGGAAATCGACCAATGTGATGAGTATGCTTATCACTGCCTTTTAGAGCATCGTCGCACTGGGGTTTTCGCAGGCTGTATTCGATTAATTATACCACCACCAACCGATCCCACAAAGCAATTACCTTTTGAAGCAAATTGTCTGCAAAGTGCCCGAAAAGAAATTGTCGATACAACACAACTACCGCGAGGTAGCTTCGGCGAAATTTCACGCTTAGCGGTATTAGCATCATTTAGAAGGCGTGAAAAAGAAAAAAACGTACCCTTTGTACTTAATAATATTAAGCCCGACACTGTATTCACTGAAGAAGAGCGTCGCAATTTTCCTAATATCGCCATGGGGCTTTATTTAAGTGGTATTGCCTTAGCAAGCTTATGTCAACACCAAGGTATGGTTGTTATGATGGAGCCTCGACTTAATCGACGATTAAAGCGCTTTGGCTTACCGTTTCAACAAATAGGTGATGACATGGACTATCATGGTAAGCGTGCCATGTTCTATTTGGACGAACAAGATTTCCATAAAGAGTTGACTGAACAGCTTGAAGAGTTATACGCCATAATTCATAAAGAGATGGCTGAGCAAATTAAATTTGTTAAATTTGGTAAGGACACTCCATTTAACATTCCAGATGTAGACTTAAGCAGCCACATTTAAGTGGTCCTTTGTTCTTGTCTATGAATGAACAAAATAGAGATTAATATGTTTAATTATGAAGAAGCATTTTCAAGAAATATTGGTTGGGTTACCGACGACGAACAGCAAAAGTTACGTAATACTAAAGTTGCTATTGGCGGATTAGGTGGTGTTGGTGGCGATCATGCAGTGGTGTTATCACGCTTAGGCATAGGTAAATTTAATATTTCGGATTTGGATGATTATGATGTCGCCAACTTTAATCGCCAATCTGGCGCAAACATGTCGACTATTGGTAAAGCTAAATCAGCCGTAATGGAAGAAACTATCCGTGGCATCAATCCTGAAGCTGAAATAACCAACTTTAATCAAGGCATTTCAGAAGATAATTTAGAAGAGTTTTTACAGGATGTTGATATCTACATCGACAGTTTAGATATCTTCGCTTTAGAAATACGTAGAAAGGTTTTTCGACGATGCTATGAAAAAGGTATCCCAACGATTACCGCAGCCCCTCTTGGAATGGGAACTGCTTTCTTGGTCTTCATGCCAGGTAAAATGTCGTTCGATGATTATTTTAACATCGAAGATCCTGCAGCTAATGCTACGGAAGAAGAAAAAGCAGAGGTTTTTGCAGATAATATTGTCAAATTTGTCGTTGGTGTAGCGCCAGCATGTTTACAACGCCATTATCTTGCACAAAGAACCTCAGTTAACTTCTTTAAAAAGAAAGTACCTTCAACATGCATGGGCATTTCTTTAGCAGCAGGTGTACTTTGTACAAATGCTCTTAAAATAATTTTAAACAGGGGCGAGGTTATCTGCGCGCCCCGAGGCTTACACTTTGACGCTTACCTGAATAAAACTGTCAAAACATGGCGTCCTTTTGGCAACAGAAATCCATTACAGCGTTATATGTTTAAAGTCTTTAAAGGTATTATTGATAACAGTAAATAACCTATTTGATTAGTTACTTGTTCTATTGTTACTACTTATACTAATCAGCTAGATAATAAAATCTAGCTGAGTCGTTACTATTAACTTATCTATATCCCCCAACACCTACACAGTCAAAGTAATCTTTTAACCTTTTAAAAATGAAAGTCGAATTAATCAACTTGGTATATTAATTATCAGGTCTGATATACGTAAATTAAACTCTACAGAAACACAGCAAGAACGTATTATCTTAGTAATACAAAAAATGTACGTATGCTACCACTCAGTCAGAATAAGCGTTAAATCACGACTCACTGACTCTGAGATACATTAACTTATAGCTATAAGTAAAATTTAACCAGAGGACATATTAGGCTGTCATTCAGTATGATATATCTATGCCGATTATTAGCTTATAAATTTTAGACATAAAAAAACCGCCAAAAGGCGGTTTTTTAACGTTTAGTTAAATTAAGACTTGCGACGTGATGCGCCAGCAAAACCTAATAAACCTAAACCTAAAATAGCTAGAGTAGTTGGCTCTGGAACTTGAAATTGTAAAGCAGCGTTATGCCCACCTTCAAGAGTAAACTCTTGTGTTGCTGCGTTATAACCTGTCACATTTGGACTTTGTGTATTTTGATCAATAGTGAAACGTACTGGTAAACCGGTTGTAGCTTCATACTCTCCAAGGGTTAACGATGATGAACCATACTTGATGTTAAACATATCGCCAACAGGAATACCATTAACCATTCCAAGACCAAAATTACCAACAGTACCAGTAAATTGTTGATTACCCGGAACTGAAGTATGACCCGTTACAGTAGTTGAAAATAAATGAACTTCATTACCTAATGCAGCACCGGTATAACCTTCAGATGCATCAAATAAAATCCAATCAATAGTACCTGAACTGTAAATAAAATCAGAACCGTTAAAAGTACCCATTAGGTCGCTGAAACGAAAGCTTAATAACCAGTCGGCTTCATAACCATTGTTGCTAGGTCCACCGAAAGTTTGTCCTGGAGTCATCGCAGTAACAAAGTTTTCATTAATAGCATTAGTACCAACAAAACCACCTTGTGAAGTGATTGTATCACCAACACTTATAGTTTGATCACCATCAACATCTTTAACAATTGAGTTGGATTTATAAACTAATTTAAGCTCTTCTTTCCAACCTGTAGTGTTGTCACCAGCAGCCGTATTAGCATTGCCACCGTAATTAGCACCATTATCGATATAAATTTCGTCAGCTGTTGCTGTGCCTGCGAAAGCTAAAGTAACTAGCGTTGCTGTAAATAATTTTTTCATTTCAAATTCTCCATTTAAGTTCTATCCTAAGTAAATGCATTCTATGTGCCAAGTTTAATAACTACTAGCTTATCAGCAACTTAAGAAGCTCCTGTTTTAGTCGCGTAGCCTTTATGTAAAATATCTTGACACTTTTCCATCAGTTTATACCAAGTATTTTAGTTAAAGCTTGATACCTAGGTAAGGTAAAGTCATTCAATTCTTTACTATTCATATTAAGCATTGACGATTTTGCTTTATCGGCTTTACCATTAGCAAATAATGCTTGAGCCAAATGTACTTTATAATTAGCATTATGTTGATTAGCCGTAGACGCTTGCTGTAAATGTCTTTCAGCTTCTTTGTTTTGGCCAACGGCTAAAAGTGTTAATCCCAATGTATTTTGTACCGAACTATTATCCGGCACTGCAGCTAATGCCTCACGTGCATAATTAATCGCTTGTTGATGGTTTCCTTGTTTCAAGAATAGCATCGCCGCGTTATTTAGCATTGAATAATGTCGATCAGATTTATCTAATATCTTCATGTAAACTTGCAATGCTTTATTAGGCTGCTCTTTTTCTAACAACTCAGCATATTTCAATTCCAAATCTAAAGTATTGTGTGCTTTACCCGACTTTTTATAGCGTTCGATAACAGCCAAAGCCTCTACTGAGCGATTTAACTGTTGTAATGATGTCGACAATTGGAATATAACTTCTTCAGAATTAATTGTTTTAACCACTTCAGCTAAGATATGATGTGCTTTTGAAAAATCATTATTTAAAAAAGCCACTTTGCCAATTAAACGTTCTATATGAATGTTGGGTTTGTCTGACAATTGTAGTTCAGTTAAAATTTCTGATGCATTCTTTAAATCATTATTTTTAATATATAACTGCGCCAGCTGTAACTTATGAACAGGGGAATTAGGCATTAGCGCAACACCCTTTTTCTGTACTTCAATAGCATCAGAAAAACTTCCTTTAAGCTCTAATACATTAGACTTTGCAATCAAAGTTTCAGGACTAAAAGCATTTAACTTTAGCACTTTGTTAAAGCTTTCAATCGCATCATCATAATGTTTATTATTCGCTTGCACTTTGCCTTTAAGCATCAACAACTGAATATTATTAGGTAAACGCACAAGTCCTTGACTTACAATACTCTCAGCAGTGTCTAATTCACCTTTTACAATATAAAAAGCCGTTAGATAGATATGCGATAAAAATTCACTGTTATTTGTTTTTACAAACTGCTCAAAGTAACTTCTCACACTATCTCTATGCTCTACGTCTTGCCCTATTCTTAATAGCGCTGAAACAACCAATGGTAAATTTATATTTAAGTTCAGGGATTTTTGATATTGCTTGATCGCAGCCTCAAAGTTTTTTTCTAATTCATACACTTGGCCAAGCTTGAAGTAAGCGCCTGTATTATTTTCGTTTATCGTTAAAACTTGCTCGAAGGCTTTTTTAGCATTATCTAACTCGTTCTTACGAACATAGATTATTCCTTTATAAGAGAGTGATAATTCAGGGTTGTCTTTAGCTATATTATTGGCAATTTCAAGAGCTTTCTCGAAATCATTAACTTTTAACCTTTCTAATAACAGCATCGACATCGCAGACTCTAGCTCTGGGTTTTTCTCTAACGCTTTTTCAAAATAACCTGCTGCAGAATTATCTCCAGAAAAAAACTTTAAAGCTCCCTGTTGATAAAGTACATCAGCATTATCAGGAGCAGTTTCAGCCGCCTTAGCCAGGAGTGCATTCGCTTCAGCAACTTTGCCTAACCTAAATAATTCACTAGCCGAAATACCTAATGTTTCCAAGTCAACTTGATCATTGGATACATTAGACAGCTCTGCAAAAACATCTTGTTCGTAACCTAATTGAAATTTCAGCGCATTCAGTAATTTTTTAGCTGGGTGCTGGTAGCTTAAGTCATTACTTACTGAATTCAATTGTGAATAGGCTACCTCTAATTGATTTAATTGAAATGCACTTACACCAGCAATAACTTTAGCAAGTACAGAACTGTTATTACCCCTAAGCGCAATTTCCGCATATCGCTTGGCTTGCTCATAATCGTTCAAGGCGAAGCGAGTTTGAGCCTTCATTTCATTAAGCTTAGGATTATTTGGTAACCCCACCAATAGTAAATCAACTTGCTGCTCTGCAGCTTTATATTTCTCTGAATACACTAATGCCATTGCATACATCATGCGTAATTCATGTGCTTGAGGATGTAAAACGATATATTTTCCAAAGTATTCTGCTGCTTGTGCCATCTCTTGCTCTTTAAAGAACAAGTAAGCTTTATACTCTATCGCTTCTGCAAATTCTGGCGAGTTAATTAAAATACTGTCGACAGTGGCAATGGCTTGGCTAATGTTATTATCCATCCCCTGCTTCCACGCTTTACTGAGCTCGGTATATTTAGAGTCATAATCAACTTCAACTACATCGTATAAATATATAATACCTTGCTCAATACTCTCTTCTTTAATGTAAGCTATTGCTGTAAAAGTTTTTAATATCGCTTGAGTTTCTTCAGAGAATGAGTCCAACTGAATCAACAACGCTTCTAAGCCGGCTAAATCGCCTAAGTGATAATAAGCTTTAGCCAATAAAGGGATAACAAGCGCGGTGTCATATCCTTTTTTATAAACACGCTCCAGTTCTTTCTCTGCTGAAATCCACAAACCTAGATTTAAGTACGACTTGCCTAATAAAAATCGTCCTTCGACGTTTTGTGCATTAGCACTCAATAGGTTTTTTAAGTTAATAATCGCTGCGTTAGCCTCGCCTTGTGCGATGGACGCTTTAGCGAGTGTTAAATATTCTTCATCACTTTTTTGCCCACTACAACCTGCTACTGCAATCGTAAACGCCAACAATGGAATGATTTTCTTACTTCTATTTATTAAGTACATTAGTCGTCCTGTATTATATACCTGGCAAAAACCCTCTAATGATCAGTTATTTGATCAACTAAATTGCTAATGCCATTAATTTATTCTTACGATTCATATCATCAATGCTGTTAACTTTAATTTTTATCAACAATTTAGCAGCATCCTGATTTCGTTTATTTGCGAGTAACGCTTCTGCGTAATTCAACGCTATTGATATATCCTTACCATTAGACAACTTATATGCCTCTGATAATTTTTTCCATGCTTCTACATTTTTACCCGACTTTAATAGAACCATACCACGCGTATCAATAACATTTGGATTTTCAGGAGCAAGATCAATCGCGGCTTTAGAGTGTAATTGTGCTTTGTCTAATTCGCCTTTTTCCAAGTATAGCCATGAAAGATTATTTAGAACAATGACATTATTAGGTTCATTAATAATAATTTTTTCGTAAGTTAAAATAGCTTTTTCAACCTCTGTAGTTAGATAGCTATCAGCCAACATCATTCGAACTTGGTCGTCTTGCTCATTTTTTGCCAAATACTCCCGCAGAATTTGCTGTGCTTGTACCGCTTGATTATCAGCTATATACGCTAGTGAAAGTAAGACCACATTTTTACGTGATGGATAAGCTTGATAAAAATGAGTAAGCTTTTCAACAGCCTTGGTAAAGTCTTTTTCGAGAAAAGCGATACGTCCTTCTAGTCCTGATTTCACCTCAGATTTAACACTCTGCAACTGAGGATCTTGAAAAAGTTTTTTGGCTTCAAACAGCTTATTGATGTCCAATAGCAATTGAACTTTTACCAATTTAATAATTAAGCTGTCTTTCTGATGATCAGACAACGCTTTATCGAGATACGGTAATGCCTTGTCTATTTGTCTTTGGTTAACGTAATAATCAGAGATCATTAACACAGGTTCAATATGATAAGGATTAGCCTTTAACCATTCTTCAATCGTGGTAATTAATTGCAGCTCATTCTGTTGTTTTTTATAAATCGAAATACGCTGTAACCATAATTTTTTAGGTGTTTTAACACTGCTTTCCATACCATTAGCAATAACTAACGCTTGGGTCAAATCGTTTGAATTAATAAGCGCGTCAATATATAACAAACTTAATGCAATATTATCGCTACTTTTTTGATAAGCCTGTTCAATTTTAGCTAAAGCTTGTTCATCAGGTTTTGAAGCATAGTAATAGCGCAAAGCCTTAGCATTGTCTGGATACTGATCAACCGCACGCAGGGCGTATTTTTCAGCGTCAATTTTATTACCCTCAGTAAAATTAAGTTTCGCTAACTCAGTAAGCGCATATAGATTATTGGCATCTTTGAGTAAACTTGTTTGTAATGCTTGGGTAGCTAGCTCATTTTTTTGTTGTGCAATATAAACAGCCGCAAGCATATTATAACTACCCGCGATGTCAGGCTGCTTTTCTTGCCATTTCTTAGCAACTTTAAGTGCTTTATCGTAATCACCTGTTTGTAATGCCGCAAAGGCAATTGCAAGCTCTGCACCTTCAAGATTTGGGTTTGCTTCCAGCGCTAATTCTAAATCTTCAACCCCAGAAGGATCATTGGTCATTAATTTTAATATGCCACTACGCACACTTTGCTCAGCATTCGACTCGGTTGCATTCTCATTAGCTTGTTTTGCTATAACTTTAGCTTCGTCAAGGGCGCCTAGTTCTGCCAGTTGAAAGCTCAAGCTAGATAAAAAACGTACTTCTTCAGAAGTCGTCGCGTTAAAACCAATGAGTGTTTCATTTATATCATCAATTAACCCCAACTGAAGTTGGCTTATCGCCAATATTTTCCTTGAATAATGATTAGCTGGCATTTGTTTTACAATAACGTTTAAATGATGATATGCGCTTTCATAATTATTTAAATTAAATGCACTTGTACCGGCAATTAATTTTAAAACGGGTAAATTATAGTTTTGATTAAGCGCCGTTTCTGCATGCGACTTTGCATTGGTATAGTCCTTTTTTTCGAACATCGCCACGGCTTTTATATAATTTGCTAGCGGTTGCTCACTGATAGATGCAAGAATATCATCAGCATATTTTTCAGCTTCATCATATTGATTGTCACGTAATAATGAATTAGCAATAAATAATTTTGTTACGCCCACTTTTGGCTGTAATTCATTATATTTCTTGTAATTTTCTGCCGCACTGGCAAATTTATTTAAAGCAAAAGAGACATGACCTTTTAACAAAAAGGCATCAATATTTTCAGAGTCAGCTAGTAAGGCTTTTGATACTAAAGAAAGTGCTTGTTCATTATTATTTTCGGCAAAGTTAACATAAGCACTAGCTAACAGAGAATAGGAGTTGGTCTCAGACAACGAGATTATTTGCAGGGTAAGCTCTTGAGCTAATTCAAATTTTTCGCTAAGTACAGCAGCAATACTTTTAAAGGCTAAGAATTTAATTTTACTGTCAATAACTAAGTCTTTACCGTCGTCATCTAAACTTGAAATATCTTCATAGCTTTCAGCTAGCAAATAAGCCCTAGCGAGTAATGGTACAACTTTATTACCGTCGTAATTTAATGAATGCGCTCGCTCTAATTCTTTTACAGCAACTAAACTATCACCTTGAGATAAATATAGTTGACCAAGTAAAAACCGTGCTTCTGCACTTTTTCCATCAACTTTTAAAGCATTTTTTAATTCTATTTCACTTATACTCAGCTCGTTTCTTTCTATCGCAGACTTCGCGTTGGCAATATGCTCTTGTGAAGTTATACTTTCGCCGCAAGCAGAAATAAAAACGGCAACCCCAATATACGCTGCTAATTGATTGAATTTCAAGATACCAACTCCCTGTGTTTTAATTTTATTGTTTAGTATGCACTTCTCAATGAATTAAAGTAACCTACCTAATAATTTTTTATAAAGCTATGTGTAAAACTCACGTTATTGTTACGATAATGCTTACTCTAAAAAACTCATTACTTATTGTATTTATTAAATATAACCGTTTTTATATCTTTAAATAAAGACAAACCCTTAAAACCTTGTTAACTTAATCACTATACTGATAAAGCTTGTATGGAAGTTTATCATTATAATCAACTTTTCATTTATTCACCTGATAATTATAAATTAAGACGCATGATAAAATTGAATAAACTCATTGAAATCTTCAGTACTTTCTTTAAAGCTCCGCTTTTAGGGATTTTGCTCATTTCTTTCACCGTTTCATTATTAAACATGCCTATTTTGGTGACTTTATGGCGCCATAGTTTTGATGACGGTACATACTCTCACGCCTACTTAATTCCCATTATTTCTCTATATTTGTTCTATATACTGCAAAAAGCAGGCAAGTTGAATTTTCGAGAAAAATTATCATTTCCTGCAACAGTCATATTTATTTGTTCTTGTTTAGCATTATTCATAACGAGCAACGCCCAAATTAGTTTAGGTTACTGGTGCTCTCTGTTAGCAGTTTTAGTCACTAGCATTAATATGCTTTATAAATTGAACCGGTATATAGTTTTCCCTAGCATATTTTTAATTTTTATCATGCCTGTTTGGGGCATGCTGACCAATATACTACAAGAAATATCAGTCAGCGTAGTCACCTACTTTATGAGTTTTACTGGTGTGCCGACTTATGTAGAAGGTAACTTTGTTACTATTCCTGCGGGCGTATTTGAAATAGCCGACGGCTGTAGTGGTTTAAGATACATGATCGTTTCATTAGCGATCAGCACACTCTTCAGGTTTCTATATATTAAAAATGCCAAAAAGGCGTTTGTTTTTTTTGCCCTCGCTATTTTTGGAGCGCTACTGACTAACTGGATAAGAATAACCGCACTCATATTAATTGGTGACTATACCAATATGGAGAGTAGCCTAATGGAAGATCATAATACCTTTGGCTGGTATTTGTTCGTACCTTTTATGTTCATTTTATTTTGGTGGGGTAATAAGTGTGCTGATATTGATTTAACAGCACCAGATTCAGACTCACTTCCAGAATCAACTGAACATATAAACACATCACAAGTTGAAAGCTACACCAACAAGCGTGCTTTAGCTGTTTTATTAGTATTACTGGCTTTGTCATCAACCACTGTCAGCACCATGCTGATACTTGCTCCTGACGATAGTAATTTAACCAGTGATGACGCATTTGAAATAAAGCCACAAATTCATTTTTATGCTTTTGTTACTCGCAAGTTAACCTCAAAAGACAGCGGAATTGTCGAGCTTACCTATTTCTTTAATGGTAAAGAGTTAGACGGTAAGCCAAGTTACTACGAGAATGATTTAATCCCTAATGGTTGGCAATCTATAAATGAAGATGTAGATCAAAACCAGAAAACACATATCGTATTTAAGGCAGGTAAAGCGGCGGTAATTGTTGCCAGTTATGAAATAAACCAACAACAGTTTGGGTCACTTAGAGCATTTAAAATAGCCCGGTTAACTATGGCGGCTAAGAATATTAATCAGACCAAGCTGCATTGGAAATTTATACCTTGTCAACAACGTCAATGTAAAGCTGAATTACAAAACCTCGAAGGTAATATCATCAACTAAAACACTGCCTTCATAATAATTAATATGGGGTTCACCAAACATAAAATATTCTGGATAAGCACTACCACTAGGCCACGCTGTAAAATTTTTCCCCGAAAAAACTTGCTGCCTATTATCAATGCAATCGGGCACTAGCTCTTCTGGCGTTTGATTGTAATGATAAATACAATTTTTTCGATAATCTATTCTATCGGTATATATAGTTTGCCCAGCGTTTTTAAATCGGCCTTCAATCGCATATTCATAATATAAAGCCGTACGCGTAAAAGTAACGGTATACCATTCATCAGGTAGGTAATAATCAACCGGTACGTCAGATATTTTTTGCCAACCGCCATCAACATAACTAATAAATTTTTTACCAAACGCCTGATGGGTTTCACTTTTTCCATCGAGTGCAATCACATTTACCGTATGATTAAAGTCTTTCCTGTTCCAGCTATCAATGACAAATTTTCGATGATGATGTATCCAAATATTATTATGAGGTTTAGGGGGACTATCTAGTATTGCTAACCAATAAAAGCCGTTATGGCCAACACTTGATAACGCCCTCCAAGGCTCAGCACTTTCAGTACCGTCGTTATAACCATTGAGCTTTGTTTCATTACCGTAATTAGCAAAACCAATTTTTAAACTGATACGATATTTTGGTGGTAATGGATTTTTAGAACGCAGCACAACACCATCAGTATGATCTGGGGTACTAATTTTTAGCACTTGGTTCTTAGCATTAATGGGGTCAGGTACAACATCTATATAATCAAGCACAATAGGCTTTTCTGTTCGGGTATAAAGTTCTGCAACCAGCCAATCACCTTGACCAATGGGCACAGTGTTTCTTAACGCAGCGGGGGCAATAATATTTTGCTCTTGATAATACTCACCCGATTCAGAATAAGGGCCTTGGTATTCGGCAACATCATAGCGCCACTCTGGCACATCATGAAACGGAAAATCGTCGAAGTTTTGCCGATTAATTTCAGCTGAAGCTTTTATCAATTCACTATCATTAACTTCGTTGTATGCCTGATCAGACTCAGAGCAACCAGCCATAATCAATAATGAAAAACTGAATAATAAAGCAAAATTTTTGTTCATTTCCCTCTCCAATGAATATCCCTATTAAGAGATTATAAGCAAACACACAGATGCAGTGAATAAAGTCACCTGTAGGTTGGGCTTTAGCCCATCACGTTTAATACTATCACCCACAGGCTCTTTGTAGGTTGGGCTTTAGCCCATCAAGCTTCACGTAAACCGCCCGCTAACCCATTTGACGGACTAAAGTCCGACCTACAAAAAATTACCAACGCCACATCATCACCCGTAGGCTTTTTGTGGGTTGGGCTTTAGCCTGAGGAATCCCCACAAGTTTAAGAAGTAAGCGCTTGATATCTGGTAAAATGTTAATCACCACAAAAAACAAATATACCAAATACAAGCGCTATGCCTTCATTATCAGACTTATTCACCTTTGATTCAAACACTTTAGATCCTAGAATTACAAAATCTCTTTTTACTGCTGCTGATAGTCTCATCAATGGTGCGGCATTGACCTTAACCTCGATGGGAAGACACGCTGCTAGCTTGCAGGGTAAATCAGAAAAACACGCGATAAAACGTATCGATAGACTGCTTGGGAGTCAGCCTTTATATCAGAATAGGCAGTCATTTTACCAGGACATTGCACGGCTGTTTATTACGACACCCCACCCACTTATTCATGTGGACTGGTCCACCGTCTACAACTATAACTTCGTCATGCTCAGAGCCGCCATTTCTATTGGAGGACGTGCAGTTACGATCTATGAGGAAGTTCATCCTGAAAGTAAACACACGAACCACCAAGTACACTTGAACTTCATTGCTAATTTAAAAAAGATATTACCTGAAGATATTCAGCCTATTATATGCACGGATGCGGGCTTTAAAATCCCGTGGTTTAAAGCGATCGAGGCTCAGCAATGGTACTGGCTTGCAAGGACAAGAGGCACTGTAAAATGCCAACGTCAAGGTGAAAGCGATTGGCATTATGTGAGCAAATGTCACCATCTTGCGCTCTCTATAGCAAGTGAGCTCAAAGGCGTAATCTTATCAAAGGCTCATCAATTTGTTTGTCGTGGTGTCTTATTCAAAGGACGAAAGATGTATCGCCATAAGCTTAATCGAAAGGGCGTAACCACAAAATGTAAAACCAATATAAAGAGTTCAAAGTCAGCTAAAGAGCCTTGGTTCTTAGTATCTAATTTACCTAGAAATACATTTAAACCGCAGCATTTAGTGAATATGTATAAACGAAGAATGGCCATTGAAGAATCCTTTAGAGACTGTAAAAATGAATACTATGGCTTAGGCTTGTCTCGTAGTTTAAGCCGTTCAGTAGAAAGGCTGCAGGTTATTTTACTGTTAAGTATGATGGTTCAATTTTATCTATATTGTGTAGGCAAGGCAGCGGAATCAGCAGGCTATCATCGGCAATTCCAAGCAAACTCGGTGAAAACTAAGCGTGTGCTATCTTATGGGTATTTAGCGCTAAGGATCCTACAACATAAGCGGTATTATATATCGGATAAGATGATAATCAGTGCAATGAAGGCACTGATTCATGAAAGTTTATATTGAGAAACTTGTGGGGATCTCTCAGGCTTTAGCCCATCACGTTTCACGTTAATCGCCCGCTAACCCATTTGACGGACTGAAGTCCGACCTACAAAACATTACCCAACGCCACATCATCACCCGCAGGCTTTTTGTGGGTTGGGCTTTAGCCCATCACGTTTCACGTTAATCGCCCGCTAACCCATTTGACGGACTAAAGTCCGACCTACAAAAAATTACCAACGCCAGATTATCACCAACAGGCGCTTTGTAGGTTGGGTTTTAGCCCATCAAGCTTCATGTTAACCGCCCGCTAACCCATTTGACGGACTGAAGTCCGACCTACAAAACATTATCAATGCTACATCATCACCCGCAGGCGCTTTGTAGGTTGGGCTTTAGCCCATCAAGCTTCATGTTAATCGCCCGCTAACCTATTTGACGGACTGAAGTCCGACCTACAAAACAATTACCCAAGCCACATTATCACCCGCAGGCTCTTTGTAGGTTGGGCTTTAGCCCATCAAGCTTCACGTTAATCGCCCGCTACCCATTTGACGGACTAAAGTCCGACCTACAACACCATAGCCAACGCTACATCATCACCCGTAGGCTTCTTTGTAGGTTGGGCTTTAGCCCATCAAGCTTCATGTTAATCGCCCGCTACCCATTGACGGACTGAAGTCCGATCTACAATACAGTTACCTTCTGCACTATAGCGTAGCTGTATAACTCACTCGAAATCAATAATCATTCAGCAACTGACTCTTTAACCAAGGTAAATCGCTGGTGGTTGAATACATCCAACCAAAACGTCGTGGCGGTTTAAGCACCCAGTGATTTGCCTTACGTTTACTATTCTGTGCTTTTTTTAATCTAGTATAGTTTCCCGCACATTGCTCTAATAAAGCATTAAATAAAGTTTTTACAAGAAAGTTATCACGATTGTTTTTTTGCTTTATATACGCAGACTTACCCAGTAAAGCCCCAACATCACAAGCATGCTGCGGATCGGTCCATTGGTTCAATTCTTCTTGTTTAGGATTATTAATTGACACTATATATTTAGGAATAACAATATTTTTTACTCTGGCATTACCATAATAAATACCATAATTTAAAACAAAATCACCAAAGGCATCAATTAATGACGCTGCACGCACATCACCTGTTAGTTGATAAAAGCGCCACAAAGCATCACCTAACAAAGCCATCATCCAAGGCGAACAAGCAGGAGTGTCATCACCCCACCCTTCATGTGATTTAAAACTATGCTGAGGGCAACCTCTTAATGACCAATCATTGCCTGGGTTAAATGTCATTGCCACCGTTGCATCAATAATGTCATTAATACGCCTTAGCGCCGCCTCATCATTACTCACCTCCCAATAAGAAACCGCAACATTTAACGCCGCGGCTTGATTACGTTCAGTCCAAAAACCACGCCGTAAAGTATAGCTTTCATCCCAATCTAGCGAACGTTCATAAATTCGCTTGAGCGCTTTTATAGCTTCAACATCACCAGTAAGTAAATACCGATACAACAACCCTTTCGGCATTAAGTATTTAGGATCAAAGTTTTTCTTCAGCATAAACATGCCGCTTTCATCAATATTATTGATATAAAAGTCAGCGAGTTCGTTCGCTTTTGTTAGCCACTCTTTTTCACCCGACATTAAATAAAGTTGATAAATAGCTTGAGGACGGTCATACAACCATTGTGCTGCTTTGTGAGCAGGATAGCCCTTCTTGGTCAACAAGGCCTGGTTTGTAAAATAGTGGGCATATTTTTTTTGCGGCTCAGTGTACCAATCGCTGTCTACAGCCTTATAAGGATGCAATAATATACTTTGCACCAGCCATGGCTTTGAAGGATAAACAAGCTGGCTTACATTACTTTCAATTGCATTAATTTGCTGAACCGAAAGCGCTGTATCTGCCCCCTCCCAATTAAGTGTCAGGGCTTTAGCACTTGGCTGTAAAGCACTAACTTCAATCGAGAGTAAACGAATAAATTGCTCGTTTTTAATCGTTGGCCAAGTATTAAGCGCCTTGAAGCTCGCTTTAATCGGGACCTTATTATCAGATAGAAAAAAATTACTGTTTAAAGGAACACCTTGCTTCGGGATAGGCAACAATAAAAATAACGAACCTTCGACTGATGCTTTTTTAATATCACTAACATCAAATGTAATATTATTTTCAGCGCTAACGCTATGCTTTGAAAAAACACACAAAACAATATAAACAGCAATAAGCGCTAATTTTAACATCACAAATCCTTCTTTCTATTAATTACCTACGCTAAAAGTAGCAATTACTGGCCGATGATCACCATTGATTGACTCAATAACATCAACAGTTTTTAATTTGAAATCATCAGAATATAAAACATGGTCAATTCTCACGCCATGCCACACGGTGTGCTTAGTGGCGTTAAAACCAAAACCTTTGGTGCCAATGGCGTTATTTAAATGGGTAAAATTACGCTGATACGTGTTTTCATCTTCTGGCATATTAAAATCACCAGCAATTAACGTATGGCTTTTATTTTGTGACCATAAACTGACCAATTCCGCCTCAAATTGCCGATTACTGTCTATGGTAGTTGCCAATGAAAAATCAAAAGTACGATAAATTAACCCCATAAGTACTGAGCGAGGCGTTTCAAAATGCACATTAGCTAATGAAACCATACCAAATTGAGTTTCTATTTCATAAAAAACAGCAAAAATTCCCCAGCCTTGAAATAGCTTTCTACTGAGCACCTTTACTTGTTTAAAAGGGTATTTACTAACAATGCATAAACCAGATATACACTCTTTAAAGTCATAATCATTAAATAAGGTAGAAAGCTCAATTCGTCTCGCTTCCTGTAATAAAATAATGTCAGGTTCCATGCTAAAGCCGATAGAATCAAGTTCGTTTTTTGACCCTCCACCACCAATATTAGCACTAAGTATTGAAATTTCTGAGCTAATTGTTGTAGACGTTGATGTAGATGTAGATGTAGATGTAGAAAAGTATGAAGCCACACTAGGTAACTGAAAGTCTAAATAATTGAGTGATAACAGCATCAACAAAGAAGAAAACTGTAATTGACGTTTTGACAAATAACGCCAGAAAACAAACAAACCAATAACAGTAATTAATAACCACCAACGCGGGCCAAACAATAATGCATATTTAGGAATAATCAGTATTTCATGAGTTGGCCACCAAGGTAACAGCGTAACCAACAAGCACATAAAACAACAAAATATAAAATAAGGTTGGCTTAAGCGTTGAAATATATTGCGTATGCTATTTTTCATAAAGCTTGGCATATTTGGTTGCTGATGACTCGATAGAGAAGTTGTCTGTTATGTAAGAAAGAGCATGTGCGCCAACTTCATCGACAAGCGGCCTATTATTTAGCAGACTCACTATCTGTGCTGCCAACGCTTTATCATCATCATATTCAAACAACCAGCCTGTTTCACCATGTTTGACTAATCTCGGGTTACCTCCAACATTAGTCGCGATAACAGGAATACTATTCGCCATAGCTTCAATAATCACCATCGATAAGCCCTCTGTTTCAGAGGTAACTACCAATAAATCTAAAGAAGAATAAATTAGTTCACGGTCGTTCACCATGCCATGAAAGGTTACAGCTAAAGTAGGCGTTTTTTCGTTATAGAACGTCTTCAAGTCTGCTAAACTTCGCCCATCTCCAAAGAAATGTATTTCCACATTACTTTGTAAGTCGGCAGGTAAACGCTGAATAGCCTTAAGCAATCCTATTTGGTTTTTTAAAGGAATAACTCGGCCTACTGAACCAATTCTTAAAATTTCCTTTTTAGCGGGTACTTTTTTTACTGGCTCTATCAAAACACCGTTATCAACCACAACGCTAGTAATATCTTCCCATCCATGGGCTTGATGAAAGTTATCTTTACCTTCTTGAGATACAAAAGTAACTGCCGTTATATATGGCTTAATTTTTTGATGGAACTTTAACCAAGGAGCTGCAGAATAAGGTGCTGCACCATGTCTTGTATAAACAACAGTTTTGCGCAGTAAAGGTAAGAATAAACTTATATATTTTAACGCATGAGGAGAATGCACATGAATAACATCAAACTTTAATAAAACAAAAAAAACTCTACATAACTTTATATAAGAATGGCTTGAATAAGAAGCAACCGGAATGTTATTGATATGACAGGTATCAACTAGATCATCGGTAGGACTACCCAATGAAATAATCGCAGGTTTTATATCGAGTTTTTTTTGTGCTATCGACAAATCGATAATAAAACGCTCTGCACCTCCTATTTTTAAACTACCAATAATGTGCGCTACTTTTTTACTTGTTTTTTTTTGTTTCATAACCAACTTCGAATGAACATATAATAAATATGAAATTGTAAATCACCTCTTTTAAAGTATTAGCTTCAAAAGAGGTGGAAATATAAATGCAATTAGGTCGACATTAACGATTAGGCTCTGGGTTACCTATTTCTTGAGATAATTGTCTTGAATCACCAATCGGGTCTTTTAAGGGATCCCAATCTTTGCAAAAAATTCTTTTAGCCAGTCCGGTAATTTTATTCGCTAATGGAATAGGAATAAAAAAGAATCGGCAAATCAAAAAAGCTTTACGACGAAACACCCAATTATAAATAGACTGCTCTGAATAAAAGTTATAGCCCCATCTTTTTTCAAACTCACGATGCGACTTTTCATTAAGCTTATGCGACCAAACAAAAAAGAAGTACCGCATATCTTTAATGGTTAATCGAGTACATAAATTATCAAATATCACCTTCGAAAAAGGATTAGCAACCATAGTTTTACCCTGTGCTCTTAACTGCATAGGAATATCTATTTGTTGTCTCATCACCATGTCTGGAAAATCAATTTCTTGTAAATCGGCCGTTTTAAAAGCTACCGTATGCCACTCAAAAGTTTCTGTTGGTCTTATTTCTAACGGTATTTTTTCTGGTAATTCTCTTCTATATTCTTTAGCTTCAATGAGGTAATCAACGCCTTCATACTCAACAACCAATATTTTACACGTATATAAATGGTTACGAATTTTAGCGCCCTGATCAACCCCCTCTTTTTCTAGCGTTAACGGCGAAACAAAAGAAGCACCATCATTAATACTTTCAATAAGTGGCGGCATCCAACCCGGTAAAACAGTCGTATCAGTTTCAACCCAAACCAACATATCAGTTTTAATAATAGGCACTAAATGTTCGAACACTTTCATCGGTGTAACCATGCCGCCATAATCAATTATTTTAGCATTAGGTATACTTTTAATTCGTTGCTCAACTTGGTTAATGAGTGCTTTAGGGTAGCCAATGTCAGTTATAATTAAGTCAAATGGTTCATCAGTGTTTTCACAAACAGCGTCAATACACTCAATAACACCGTAATATCGTTCTCTTGGAGTTATCACTATAGTAATAGTAGTCATTACGTTTCCTTTGTAACCTATTGTTAATTTTGCTTTAAAACTTGCCTGTAGAAATCGACATGGCGATTAAAATAATGTTCACGAGTAAAATTAAGGTAACACCTTTTAAAGCCTTCTAGCCCCATAGCGCCTCTAAGCTCATTATTAATAATTATTTTCTGGGCTGCATCAGCCAATTGCTCAGGCGTGTCACTAACAACCAATAAACCTGTTTCATTTTCTACTATTGCCTCAGGTACGCCGCCAATTAAGGAACCGACTATAGGTAAACCTGTTGCCATTGCTTCAAATAGTACCGTAGCACCATTTTCTTCTCTGGGAGAATGTAAGAAAATATCAAATGCCGAAAAGTACGATTCAGGATCAGGATGAAAGCCTGCAAAAATTACCCTTTCAACGTTAAAGTCACTAATAAGCTTTTCTAAGCGTTTAGTGTCTTGCTTATTACCCTTGCCTAAAATCATCAAGTGAACTGACTTACCTTCGTCACCAAGGCGCTGTTGCAAATCAGCAAAACCTTTAATAACGACATCAATGCCTTTTTCTAGGCCAAAATGCCCCATGGCACCACAAACAATGTCGGTTGGTTTAATTTCAAAGCCATCTCTAATACGCGCACGCGCATCAAGGTCAAATGTAAATCTTTTTATATCAGCAGAAAGATTAATTAACTGTAATCGTTTAGGTTTTATTAAATTGCTAGCAATAAAGTCTCGGCCACGAGCATTTGACACGGTAATAACACCCTCGCTAACTAACAATGAAAACATATTACGTAATTTGTTTTTAAAGCTTGCGGTTTCAAAGTTCAACGAACGATGAAAAGTCATAATTTGCGGAGGTGTTTTATTAAAAGAAAACTTAGCAAGTGAGGAAAAAAATAAACTGCCCGCATCATGGGTATGTATTAAATCAATTTTATGTTTTTCACAATATTCAGCTAATTGTTTCGCTGCGGTAAAATCGAATAATTTTTGGCGGTCAAACACCACAGTATCTTCGAATACGGTTAAGTCTTTTTGCTCAGCACCTAAATGTGAAACACACCCTAAAAAAACTTTATGTCCATCGTCTTGCATACCTGCCGCGAGGTTTCTAATAGCTTCTTTTCGACCTCCATTCTCAAATGACAATGTTAACTGTAAAATATTCAATGGATTTTCATTTTTTTGCATTTCATTCCCTTATAAAAGCTACTTATCAAAGCAAATTGCTCGTAACAATAAACATCGCTTTTTATTGTTCATAAATTACTACATCTTCCTTATAATTAAAAGAAATAGGTCTAAAAGCTTGTATGGAAATTAGAATAAAAGTACATTTAGTAGTTATTTAATCGAAATCCAACAATGGAATGTTTAATGTCCCCTTCTATTAGTGTCGTAATTCCTTTTTATCATGCTGAAGCGTTTTTTGATGACACCTACCAATCAATTAAGCAGCAAACAATTCAGCCTGAAGAAATTATAGTGGTAAATGATGGTTGTGGCGCGAAAGCACTCAAGTTTTTATCTCAATATACTGATATAAAAATCATCGATTTTACAGAAAACAAAGGTGTATCAACGGCTAGAAATGAGGGGGTAAAAACGGCAACCAGTGATTTAATTGCATTTTTAGACGCTGATGATATTTGGCTACCAAATAAACTAGAAGTACAATTATCTTTTTTAGAAGAATACCCACATTTTTCAGCTTGCCATACCGGCGTCACTACCTTCGATAAAACAGGTGATCTATCAACATTTATTGACAAACCGTTTGACTTAACAATTGTTGATTTACTAGATTCTATGCAAGTTACCCCACCCTCATTACTTATTACTAAAGCATCACTAGAGGCTGTTAAGTACTTTGATGAAAGTGTTCGGTGTTCAGAAGATCATGAGTTAAGCATACGCTTAATTCAACAAGGTTTTAGAATAGGCTTTATCAATCAAGCGCTAACAAAAGTAAGACGAATGGAGCATGGCAATATTTCATCAAATGGGCGCTCGATCTTGATTGGTCATTGCCAGCTTTTAAAAAAGCACTGGCACACGTTCAAGAAAAATAAGGGAATGACTTCTAAATATTTATATAAAACCTTTATGACAGCAGGCAGTAAAACTCAGGGGTTAGAAAAAAAAACATATTACTTTATTGGCATATTAATAGCTAAAACTTTCAGGTTAAAATAATGACAATATCTATAGCCGTTTGCAGTACTCAACGAACAACATTGGCGCAAGCTATCGCATTTATAAAGCATTATGAAAAAATTGGAATGGAGAAGATAATAATTTTTTTTGATGACCCAGATGACGAAAACATCAAGACAATAGAAGGTCTAAAAAATGTAATAACTATCCGTTGTTCTGATGAATATTGGGAAACAGCTAGCGGTAGATCCAAATCTGTAGAGCAACGACAAATGTACAACTCTGATTACGCCTTAGATCTTTGCCAACAGCTTCACATCGATTGGTTACTGCATGTAGATGTAGATGAATTCATACATTTTGATAACTTAAAATCAGCGCCGGGATACTTCAAGAACATTCCTGACAACATAGTTACTATTAGGTTTCCTGTATGTGAATCTATTCCTGAAACACAAGAACATACGAATTTTTGGTCAGAAATCAAAAACTTTCGTAGCCACCCTGTCGATTATAAAAACTCGATAAAAATGCCGTTTTATATTAAGTTACGAACAAAAATAAACCTTTTAATGGTCAAGCTAAAAAAAAGTTTCTTAATTTTAACAGGCAACGGCAGGTACTTAGAGTATGGTTATATGAAAGCATATATTGCTGGAAAGTCTGCAACTAGAGTTAAAGCAAATGTAAAATTGATGGGCCTTCATGTATCTAACATAATATATAAAAAAAACGAATTTGGAACTATTTCAAACGATGCTTGTATATTACACTTTGACGCATTTAGTTACATCGCTTGGCATCAAAAATGGTTGAAAAGAATAGATGGTCGCGGCACTTCCACATTAATGCACAATGAACGATACCAACAATTATTGGACTTTGAAAAACACTATAACTCCAAAGATAATGATGCTCTGAAAATATTGTATAAAGAAATATATTTTATCGATAAAAAAGGCAAGTTCCTTTTAAAAAAACTAGGTTTAATTAAAGCACTATAAGACCAAGTAAAAATATGTATAACGATCGAAAACGATTTTAATTAATTTCGAATATCGTTTGCGGTCGTTATACAAACTTGGTAATCAAACAGAATTCGTCATAGAGTCAATTCAACTTTAGCAATTATTACGTGACTGAGAAAGCTTTCCTAAAGTATTACATAGCTGCATTATAGCAATATTAATTTTTGACTTGTTTAAGCTCAATATTGCGACTAATGACTTTATAAAGTCTATTATAGATTTTCTTAATAAATATCGATGGAAACCAAATAGTTTTTTGGCATTTTCATGGTTATTAAAAAAAGCTCCTTTTCCTGCTCTAAATGCGCGATGAGCTAGCCAATTAATCGATAATTGCTCGTCTCTTATTTGATGCAAGACAATTGCCTTGGAAACATATAAACCTGAGTAACCAAGCTGACTTAAACGTCCTAGAAACTCTGTTTCACTTCCCATAATATAACTCTTGCCATTAGGGCCAATTGAAGTGTTAAATGTCACGCCTTCTTTAAAAACACACTGCCTAACTAACATGTTACCACCCCAAATATCTCCTAGAGGTATTTCTTTATCTTCATTTCCTCCATCTAAGATGCCAAAAGCAGTTTTAATTCCAAAAACGCTAGTATCTATCCATTTAGGCAATTTTATATTTGGCAAAATTTTCCCACCAAAAACATCAATATTCATATTTTTTTTTGCAGTTTTTACATAAACATCAATAATGTCACTAGCAGGAATTATATCGTTGTCTGTAAACATCACTAACTCTCCTTGTATCGAGGGTAAGGCTTTGTTCAATGCATTGTTTTTCCCTGGCTGTGGCTGCTCTAGAAATACAATAGGAAGTTTATCTTTGTACTTTTCAATTATTTGTCGAGTTTCAACTCGACAAGCATTGTCAACAATGATTAGTTCCCATTGATAACTCGTGATTATGTTGCAATAAGCCCGTAAAGATTTATCTAAAATAGCTTCACTTTTAAATGTTGCAAAAACAATTGATAATTTCATAGGTTTATTCCTAATAATATCCAAAAGTAACAAAATCTTTTGAATATATTTCTTTTAATAGCTTAACATTTTTAGTGCTAACTCCCATTTCGCTCAATACTTTAATTGGTTCTTTGTTAGTTCTCTTCTTATTCTTATTCTTTAAGTTATCGCCAAACTCAATAGATAAATCTATACCATATTTTTTCTTTAAAATCAAACAGCTATCCGTCATATCTTCATATTTACCAACAAAATCAACTAACAATTCGTCATATGGTTTAATATAATAAGTTTGTGGGTAAAAGTGAATTAAATGGTTAGTGTTACTCTTAAGTAAAGTGGGTAAGTTCCTACAAAAATCGTTAATCCCTTCAAATTGATCAATTATATTCCTCTGAATTATATCCAAAGGATATTCTTCAGGAGATATATCATCCCTAACAGCCCAGTTGTATGCGCTTACAAACCTGTCTAATGGATGCCTAACGAAAGTAAATTTTATAGCGTTGGAATTAATTTTAAGTAGGTTGTTTATAGTTTTTGGCTTATAAGAATGAGGCACTATTACTGTTTCGTCATTTAGTGCTTCTACAATAGTACCACTTGCGACTTTAGGCATTCTAAAATATATCTGTTTTTTATTTCGGCATTCTTTACATAACCCCCAAAATATTCCAATTTTTTTCCTAGCCTCATAACCAATATATTTTTTGTATAATCTAATCATCAGCTTCTATGCCTTTTAAAAGTTTATATTACTTTTACAATGTAAAAATCAACCCAGTAGGAACCATTATAAAAAACTGTTTCCTTTAGCCCAACAAGCACCAGTGTGCTAGTAAATTTTGATCTATACCCGATTTGGGAAGTAGATGTAAATCTAAATGTGACCAAAATATCAAAGTATTTAGTTAAAAATAATTCTATAATTTTTTTATAGAATTAAACGCAAACCGCCACCCTGCTTTTATATAAGTTGCAGTACTTGAAAAATCAAAAAGTATCAAACTTGATATAATTTTAATTAAGAGTAGACGAGCAACATATAGTAATTTTTTCACTTTAGACGCAGGATAGCGATAATATTCTATGATAAAATTTACATGTTCACGGTTAACTTTACTTTGTAAATGACTTTCAAGTGTTTTAACTGACCTATTTTCTCGTTTATGTTTGGCAAAAACATTCGGTACTATACCTATTTTAAATCCCGATTTTTTTATTCTTTCCGCAAGCTCATCATCCTCACCATAATGAGGAAAAACAGGATTAAAAAAACCAACTGCCTTAATACAAGCTATAGGTAAAAGCCAAACAGCCGCATTAACAAAGTTAGTTTCATATATAGCTGATATGTTTTTTTTCAAAAGTAAATCTTCTATTAACAAAGGTGTATTATTTAAGCGAAGATATTCTCCAAAATTTGAATCTAATTTAGACTCATCACCGCTCAAATGAATAGGACTTAAAACTCCATATTCCATATTCGCTGTATGTAAGTTTACTAACTGATTTACATCATCACTTTTAATGTTAGCGTCTTGATTTAATAAAAGAACATAATCATAGTTTTCATCAATCGCTTTTTGCATTCCAATATTACAGGCTTTACCAAATCCTAGGTTACTATCATTTTTAATAACTGAAACGCTTGGAAAGTCATTTCTCAATTTTTCAATTGTATGATCTGTAGATAAATTATCTAAGCATAGAATATCAATAATATGATCATTCGATGGACTTTTAAGATCATTAAGGCAGTAATCTAACCAATTTTCTCCATTGTAAGTAATAATGATTACTAATATTTTTTTTTTAACTTCCATTGATGACCCTTTGTAAAAACTGAATAGTGAACATTGTAAAAGTTTCTTTATGTCGATATTGTAAAAGACTTGGCAATTTTACACTAGGACGACTCTTATATAATTTTTATTATAATACTTTGCTATTTTATTAAAAATTGATTAATAACAAATAAGTTTGGAATTATTATATTATATATTTTAATTAGTTAAGTCCTTTAAGGTATTTGTAGTACTTATATTAATATTCAAAACATGAGGCACTGTATCTTATCGTTTGAATTAGCCTTTGTGCTATTATATTAATATATAAAGTACTCTAAACATAATACTGTAATCAATGATATTAAACGAGTTAACTGTTAAGCTGAATACCAAAATTGGGCGGTGTTGTTCGAAATTTAACAGGTACCTATTAACATTCTAAAAATTAGCTAACACAAAGAAATTCCTTTATATGACTCGAATGATTAGCCAAAGTGATTTACGTTTATTGCAGGTCCACTCTGATATTCAGTTAACAACTTTGCTTACTGATATTGCACAAACATATAAATCCACTAAGCAACAAAGTTCAGTTGACATCCTTAACACTTGGGCTAACTCCTATTGGCAGGAAAATTGGCAATTACACTCTTTCGCTTATTACCAAGACGATAAATTAATTTGTTTAGCGCCATTCTTTATTGAAAAAAGTAAATTTTTCCCTTTTATCAAAACCCTGCACCTAGTCGGTCAAGGCGAAGCCGAATATGCTGAAGTCGCGCTAGAGTATCTAGATGTATTTATAAAACGAGGTTATGAGAAAACAGTTTACCCCTTAATTATTAAGGAAATAAACAAACTCAACTTTGATCTTTGTGTTGTTAAAGCGGTTTTTAAAGATTCACATATAGCCAAAATCCTACCACATATTAGGGGCACCTTAACTCAACAGCACTATGCCCAATATAAGGTTGATAAGGTGCATTGGCAATTTGAACAATTAAGTAAAAATACCCGTTCGCGCATTAATCGTTGTAAAAACCAATTGACTAACTTAAGTGCTATTGTTCGCTGGCTTAATGACGAAGAATACGACAATGCATGGTGTTTATTAAAAAAACACCATCAAAGTCGCTGGCAAAACAAAGGAAAAAATGGTGCGTTCGCTGCCCCTGAATTTAATGAATTCCATAAAGCATTGCGTGAAAAAAACAGCGGCACAATAGCAATGAGCGCGGTTTTTATTGGTGAGCAACCTATTGCCATACATTATTATTTAGTTTCAAACGATACTTATCATTTTTATCAAAGTGGTTGGGACCAACAAAATTATGCAAAGCTGTCTCCTGGCCTATATCTGCATTATTGGTCGATAATAAATTGTCCAACTAAATATTACGATTTTATGATGGGTGGTATAAACAATAGCTATAAAGCAAAATTTAATGCGGATGCTCGAGCTATGATATCAATAACGGTTGTTAAAAGCCCAGTAAAGCTGTTTTTTAGTAAAGTTTGTAATAAACTTAACCGTTCACTTTTTTCACGATTTATCCGCAAATAAATGTTATAAACACTTATTACTATAAAAACTTGAAGTCAGCTAGCGCATTAACTTACTTTTTCCTTATAATTTTCTGATTGAAGCTACTATACCATTCAATGAAAAAACAATTACTTACTAGCTCGCTATTTCGGTTTCTTGAACGTGGAATTGTCGTAATAACGTCTTTTTTACTTACGCCCTTTTTTATTAATGAATTAGGCAGTAACCACTATGGCTTATGGCTGTTAATTTTATCCATATTAGGCTGGTTTAATGTTGTTGACCTAGGTTTTCCGCAAGCGATTCAACGCCAAATAGTGCAAGCTTTAGAGCTAAACGATAAAAAGCGTGTTAACGTGATTTTTTCTACCGGCTTGGTACTTTTTTCGGTTTTAGGTGGTTTGTCTGTTTTAATCTTAATTGGCTTAACCACTGTGCCGGCTATTTTTGGGGTTGAAGGCTTAGACCAAATTACCTTAGTTGATATTTTACTTGTACTGTCAGTCAAGGTGCTTTGGGGGTTTATGATGAACCCTTTTCATGGCATTTTTTCCGGTATGCTGCGTTTCGATATTGATGCAAACATATCGTCATTAAACGCGATAGTAAAAGCTGTTATGGTGTTTTTACTCTTGTCTGACTTAAATATTTGGGGCGCTGTAGTTGCAACACTCGCTAGTGATGTTTTAACCAATACGTTGAAAATTTATTATGCTAAACGACTATTCCCAGACCTAAGGTTTAGTTTTAAACTCGCCAGCAAAAAAGAAGTCATCGATTTATTTTCCTATTCAAAACACTTGGTTATTAATGGTATTGCCAATACTGTAGGTACTAAATCACGTCCACTAATCGTTACGCAATTATTTGATCTATCGTCTTTAGCCTTAGTCAGCATTGCCAGTAATTTGATCATGCATACTTCGGCATTTGTTAGTTCAATTACCGGCGTGTTTTCCCCTTTATTTAATAAAAAAGTCGCTCGCAATGAGAATATGGAACTGCTATTTAATCAAACTACTCGTATTAACTTGTTCTCTTCCACTGTATTGTTTTTATCGCTGTTTATTTTTGGTAAAGTTTTTATTCTTTTATGGGTAGGTCAAGAATTTGAATACGCGATTAATTTACTGTATTTGTATGTGGTTTCAGCTTTGTTTGCTACTTTTAGTAGCTCTGCTAATACGGTTTTATTTGCCCAGGCGAATCACAAATATATCTCAGTTATCACTATTGCGTCAGTTGTTTTAGGGCTTACTTTGACTATATTTTTAGGTTTGAAATTTGGTCTTATTGGTATGGCTGCAGGTGGTGTTGTTAATAGCCTTATTTTTAATGTTTTTGCCAAAATAGTATTGTTTAAAAAATACAATAATTTTAATATGCGCGGGCTTTATTGGTGTTTATCAAAGTCGGTGCTTATTACCGTTATCATAGGCATAGCAGGCAGTTATTTATTAGACTATTTAGCTATTGATACTTGGTTAGAGTTTTTAATGTCCGCCACGTTAGCTTTTCCTTTTATTGTTGTTGTTTGTTGGATATTGCTACTTGATAAGGCCATTAAAAAGACTTTGCTAACTTATGCTGTTGAACGTATGCCTGCCAATATTAAGCAAAAATTTATAAAGGAACTTTAAAACATGGCTCGTCATTTCCAAAAAAATGTACAAGATGACTCGCCGTTAGGCTTCTTCTTTTTATTTTTATATACTGCCTCAGTGCTTATTCGCCCACATGAAATGTTTCAAACAAGTATTGAGTGGATAACGATAAAGGTTTTTATCATTCTTGCGTTCGGCGCCACTGTTGCCATGCAAAGACCGATAAAAATGTACCCGCAGCATTGGATGATTTTAGCGTTAGTGCCGTTGATTATATTCTCAGGTTTTTTGAACGGCTCAGGCATGATTGGTATTGACCAGTCTGAGCGTATATTGGTTAGTGCACTGTTTCCGCTTTTTTTATATTCAAACTGTATAACTAGCATTAAACGCCAGCACATACTTATGGCTGTTTGCCTTTTTGCTGCCTTACTTATGGTACACAATGGTCATGTACAACAAACGGCATATCAAGGTGCAGGTTGGGCATTAGGCACATACTCCGTTGGCTATATTAGTCTTGGTGAGCGGCGCATTACGTATTTAGGTTTTTTTAATGACCCTAACGACCTAGGTATGTTTTTAGTTATGAACATTCCATTTGCTATTTATTTTTATAAAAAAAGCCAAGCGTTCAGTAAAATAATAATGTTTAGCGTTTTAGCGGCGCTATTCTACGGCATTTATTTAACAGGCTCTCGCGGTACTATGCTCGGCGCTGGTGCTTTAGTTGCGGTGTATTTTATCGTGATGAATGCAGGGCCAAAATTATTTATGATTATTGTCGTGCTAGCCCCTATTGCTGCTACGGTAATTGCATCACTACAAAGTAGTATCGATGCTTCTGCCGATGGCCGATTAGAGGCCTGGTATGCAGGGGTGCTAATGCTATTACACAACCCTGTGTTTGGTATTGGTATGGGCCAATTTCTTGAAGAACATGGCTTAGTGGCACACAATTCATATATTCATGTTGCCGCGGAGCTAGGCGTGCCTGGTTATTCTTTATGGGGTGGTGCATTAATTTTTACAGCGTTAACAGGATATTTGTTTATTCGCGATCAAATTAGCCATAAAAAACTAATCGACAGTGAAAAAACAGTGGCACCACCTGAAGAAGAAGCTGAGTTATTTCTTAACAAAACCCTATTCTTTTCCTTGGTGGGCTTTATGATAACAGGCTTTTTTATCAGTAGAATGTTCACGCTTTTGTTATTTATTTATTTAGGTATGGCAATCGCGTCTCATATTAGGCTAGTAAAGCTGAATCCAAAATATGCTATACACTTTTCTAATCATGTTGCGGTTAGATCGATGATTTATTGCTGGTCTATTATAGTTGCTGTTTATATTTCTTTAAAGTTAGGGCTGTAATGTGAGCTATCAAAATAATATAGCACTTAGCAGCGTTATAGATAGTAAAAACAACAACTTCAATTTAATCAGAATGCTAGCAGCACTAGCCGTTATTGTTAGCCACAGTTATGCACTTGCTCTAGGAAATAGAGAGTTAGAGCCAATAAAAAACTTATTAGGCATTAGCCTAGGCTCTATAGCCGTAGATATTTTTTTTATTACAAGCGGTTTATTAGTTACTCGAAGTTTGCTGGTTCGTACAGATTTGAAATTTTTCATCGTATCAAGAATATTGAGAATCTTTCCTGCCCTTTTAGTTTCTGTACTTTTTTGCGTAATTTTAGGCGCTTATTTAACTAGCTTTTCACTACAAAATTACCTTCAAGATTCTACGCTGTTAAATTTTATAATATACAACTCAACAATTATAATAACCGACTATCAAGAGTTACCTGGGGTATTTTATAACGCACCATTAGATTCAAGTGTTAATGGTTCATTATGGACCTTACCATGGGAGCTACGAATGTATGTAGTACTTATAGGTATGGGTGTTTTGAGCTACGTATTAAAAAAGGTGAATATCACTTTTCCAATTGTTCCAGCAATTATAGTACTTATCGCAATAAGCAGTACTGCCCTATATTTCCATTTTCACTTTAATGAGAACTTTCATTGGTTTTATTATAAGTTTTTCAGGTTTGCATCGGCTTTTTTTATTGGGGGCGGGATATATGTCCTAAGAAATCATATTTCTCTCAACCTTAAATGGGTAGTGATTATTTTATCGTTGCTGATATTTGCACTGTACTTAAATAAAGCAACATTCTTTGTTATGTATATTTTCACTATGCCCTATTTAGTACTTTGCGCTGCTTACTTACCTAAGGGCAAGATATTAAAATACAATACAATGGGTGACTTTTCTTACGGAACCTATATCTACGCTTGGCCAATTCAGCAAACCATAGCAATTAACATTATTGGCATTAGCCCAACTGAGATGACTATTCTAGCTGGTACTATAGTTATAGTTTTATCAGCTATATCATGGAATTTTATAGAAAAGCCTTCTATGAAGTTAAAGCGTTATTTTATATAAACATGACACTGCATTCACACTAATTACTGTTTTTGCGAGCGACTAGCTTGTCTTAAAAGGCTAACCACTGAACTTAGCATAAATAAAGATGTATGAGGTAGAGCCAATATTTTTATATCATGGGTTTATTTTACTATAGTGGTGCTGAGCCCTTTTCAGAACAAAGACATTTAAAGCATTGGGTAAATAGTACTAACTTCTGTATGTTTTAACGGTGTGTTAATTCTATTTTTACGGTAAAGCGCTAACTGAGCAGGGTTAATATATCCTGCTATTTTCTCTAGCTCATTCAACTTAACGCCTTGTTCTAATAAATACGTAAGGTAGGTATGTCGCAAGCTTTCTAGGCTAATGGTTTCTGGTTCAGTTAACTCTGCGTCGTGTGCGCTATTGGCTATTAGATGTGCAAGTTCGTCAAGCGAATAATCATTATCAAACAGGCTGTCTTGAGTGCTTTTATATCGCATAACGTCTTTAACAAGCACGCTAACTTCATTTGTTAATGCTATATTTCTGGCGAACGCCCCGTTAACTTTTAGCGTGTTTGTTTCTATATCAAAGTCTTTTAATTTAATTACTAATAGCTCTTTAATATTAACGCCGCTTAATACTAACAAAATAACCAGTTTTCCTTGCTTATTGGCAAAATTTACTAATTTTTCACATTCGTCAGTACTTAACAGTCTAAAATTATCAATTACAGCGTTTTGTTCAAGTAGCACTTGTGCGGTTTGGTTTTCTAGTGCTTCAAGCTCTTGTTGATTTAGCCGTTGCCGCTTCTCGCCTATGTCAACGTTGGGTACCACGGTATAGTTTGAAAAAACAGTTGAAGGCTGTTTCTGCCGTACTATATAGCTAAACAAAAATAGCGCTAATAGTGCCGCTATCGCCGAAATTAACAGGGCTATTAAAGAGTCTCTTTGATTATTAGGTGCAATAGGATAACTAGGCACAAACGGATATTCTAAAACGGTAAACTTAGGCTTTCCTACTTGCAGCATCTCTTGCTCTAGCAAGCTATCTTTTAAGCCTTGCGCTTGTGTTACTAACTGATTCAATGAATCGTTCATACGAACATATTCTTTTAAATTATGATTAAAGGTTTGTGCTTCTTTATTTAGGGTATTTAGCTGCTCGCTTAAGAGACCCACTTTACCTTTTGCCACCAGCAAATTGTTTTTAGCTTCTTTTACGAAAAGAGTGTGACTTAATAGGCTATCTTTTTCTAATTGATCTTGAAAATTTACTAGCGACTTTTGCAACGAGATTATATTAGGATCTTTCTCCATATATTTACGTGTGTATTTCTCAGATAATTCAGCAAGTTGATTTTCAATATTAGCTATATTTTGCCTAACCATTGCTATAGCAGCTTCATCTTTAGGGTGCACAATTAAGCTATTTTCTTTTTCAGCATAGTTGATACGATTAACTATTTCTTGCTGGTTAAGGTGGTCTTGCTCAGCTGCATGCAGTAGTTTTTCTATCGATTTAACTTTATTCAAAATTTTATTTTCGTTACGCTCAAACGAAACAATATCGTTATCTTGACTAAAGGTAACTAATGCCATTTTTTGCTGCGATATTTTATCTTCTATAGCCTCCAGCATAGTGCTCAGTGTTAATATACTGTCAGTGTTATTAATATCGTTTTCTACGCTAAAAGCTTTAAGGTACTCCTCTAACCAAACTGTCAGAATTGGTTTCAATTGCTCAGGGTTGCTGCCTGTTGCCTTTAAATTAATAATTTGACCACTTTGTAGTTCAACACTTAGCATTTTACTCAGTAGATCTACATTACTTTGTATATTGTAATTATGGCGTATGCTGTAATTAACGGCTTTTAATATTCTGTTACTGGTGAGGCGCTGCTGGTTTTGTAAACTGTCTAGCAATAGAGGAGAAGACAGCTTTCCACCGACCACTTGAACTGTGGAAAACTGAATAGTAGCCTGACTCTGAAACACACTTTCTCTCGTCCAAATAAAAATCAACGATAAAATAAGAAAAAATAAGAAAGTACCTGTCAGCACTTTCCATTTTTTTGTTTGTAATATTTCGTTTTGAACGTTGGAATCTAGTTCTTTATTTTGGTCTTGATATAAAGATGATATTGCATCTACATTCCGATTGAAGGACACTAATTAATACTCGCTAGGATGGTGTATGGGACTAAAATTAAAGTCAGTGGGTACAATAAAAGGCTAACACTTTTTTTTATAAACAAAAAGACCAGATTAATAGTCATTATTTAACTCTCCAACTTTCTTAACCTAAAATTTATTTTTAAATATAAAGTTAAATAAGTATTTTTATAACTTATTGTTCACTAATGTATTAAAGCCTAGTTGTGTTTATTTTCTCTAACTATTTCTAGCTAATATCTCTAACTATTTCGATAATTTCAGTGGTTGAAATTGAAGGTGTTCTCGGCAAATAAATAACTTCACATATATCCTTAAACTCATCAAAACGGCCTTTCCAGTCATCACCCATCACTAATATATCAGCCTTAGTGTCAATGATATATTGGCGTTTTAATTCAAGTGAATTTTCGAAAAACACTTCATCTACACATTTTAATTCTTGAATAATTTCCATGCGATGCTGCTGACTACATATAGGGTTGCGTTGTTTTTTAGAGAAATTTAACGCATCGGTTGATACACCGACGATTAAATATCCTCCCAAGGCTTTTGCACGTTTTAATATCTGTAAATGACCAATATGAAATAAATCAAATGTACCAAAGGTAAGTACCTTTTTCATAACCTTATATCCTTGTTTTTTTTATTTGGTTAATTCATTATAAAGTTGACTTGAGAATGGCGAAGAGCCTTGTACATTATCATTATGAAACTTAGCTTTTAAAAACGTATACTGCTTTTGATACTCTGACGATTGGCTTTCATTCTTGAGCTCAATCAGCCTTTCTAAAATATTATTCCAACTATAACAATAAGGCTTGAGCGTTACGTCCTCGAATTCAAAATAAAGAGCACGCTCGCATTTTTTATAAAACTCCAAATCGAACGGTGCAAAAACAATAGGCTTGTTAGACAGTAAAAAGTCAAAATAGATGCTTGAGTAATCGGTAATTAAACAGTCGTATTGTTGAATACTTTGATATATGTCATCACCGTTATCTAATTTTATAACTTTTGAGTTTTTGATTTGCTCAACAATTCGACTAGGTGGTTTATTAACCGGATGCATTCTAAGTGTTAGGTGAATATTATGTTTTGTCAATTCAGCTTCCATTTGCTTAATTTCAAAGCCATATTTTTCAAACAAATCACATTCAGAAGCTATTCCACCTCGAAATGTTGGCATGTAAATACATTTAAATTCAACATTTTCAACATTTTCAACATTTTCAACATTTTCAAAAAAAACATCATTACGAGGAAAACCGCAGGTTAACACTTTATTTGTAGGGACTTTAAATGCTTTAGCCAGCATATTTTTTGTCAGTTCGCCAGTAGCGATAACAATATCGTTTCGGTGCTCATTGTAAGGGGTAAGCCAATCAAATAAGCGACCGATTAGGTTTTTACGCCTTTTATTTTTACTGAAAGCATCAAACATTATTTTCTTTAAGGGAATACCATGCCACAGTTGAACAACTTCTGTTCTCTTGCCTATACAAGGAGAAAATAAATCGTCATGTAGCGACTGACAAATAATAGCCTTGCTCGCACGTAGTTGGTGCCAAATGCCTTTAATGCTTCTCTCATGATAAACACAGTAACCTTTTTCCTGAAGGTTTTTAACAATGTTCGAATTTTTAGTGATCCATACGGCTTTAGTGTTGTCACTATGATTCACATTTACAAATTCAAAGAAAAATTTAGGGTTGTCACTATATTTTTGGCCAAACCATGCACCAAATACCCACAGATCTTTATTTTTAGGGATCACCTTACTGAGCATATAAAAAAATAAATTGATAACTAATACACTAATAAGCTTTATTTTATTCATCGAAGAAGACCTTTTATTATTTTTCTTGATTGCTTCAATCCACTTACTGAAAATAATATATGGTGCATAAAGAATACGACCTGTGACTTTGGATTGTTAGCTATTATTAAGCGGCTAATTTACGTTTAGTTTTTTGCAGTATATTCCAAACAAAATTTGGCACTACTTTTATGAACCAACCTTTTAATAAAACAGGAATGTTTTTTTTAGTTCGATGCGCGCGAATAAAAGTATCGCCGGCTAAATTATAAAAACCTGAAAAGATGTATGATTTAGCATACCTAATATGCAACTGTTGCTTTATTAGTGCCCAATTTGCACTTTTATTGAGAGTAGCGGCAATAGTTTCAATTTTATTTAAGCAAACCACTTCTGCTTCATGCATTTTTTCATCGTTTAATGAGTAATTGTCGCCATGAAAAACGTGAACGGCGAGGTAGTCTGCAACAAAATCGAATTCACAAACCATGGCTAATTTAAGCCAAAGATGCCAATCGTCGACTCCCATTAAAGCCCTGTCATCGTCAAAACCATCGACTTGCTGTAAATAACTTGTTCGAACAACAGCGGTACAGCAAGTTAGCATATTTAATTGTACTAATTGCTCAAACACCTGACCTTTGTGCTTATTTTTAAAACCAGATTTTGATTGTTTTTGATATAAAATATAATCAGTAATTGCGCCACAGTAAACTAGACCAATGTTATTATTGCTGAATAATGGTATTTGCTGACTAAGTTTTTTTGGTAGCCATAAGTCATCTTGATCACAAAAAGCGATAAAGTCACCTTTAGCTTGCGCAATACCGAAGTTTCTAGCGTTTGCTACACCGCCATTTTTATTAAAAAATGGCTTAATCCGAGGGTCTTGCATTGCAAGCTGGGTAATAATAGCTTTTGAGTTATCTTTGGAGCCATCATCAACCAAAATTAGTTCAATATTTTCATAATCTTGAACTAATATCGATTGAACCGTTTTTTCTAAGTATTGCGCACCGTTATATACAGGCACAACAACAGAAACTAATACTTGCGACACAAAATTTCCTTTTTATTTATATATACTATCAATACAGGTTAGAGTGTTTGCTGGGTTTAGCCCTTTACATTGTCAGACTAAAGTCCGACCTACAATAAGCAATAATTGCTGCTGTTTTCTGAGCAATGAAACATTGGGCGTTTTTATTATCTGAGAATATTACTATAAAAGTGTTACTTTCTATAATTAATTTGTTAAATTCAATCGATTAACGCCACTCATGATAACAGGATAATTTTTACTGATGTATACCTCAATTTTTCGTCATTTTTTAATGCCGACATATGAACTTCTTAAAGGTAAAAATCTTGTTGAACACATATCCAATTATGAGCAACACTTATTGTGGACCCCTGAAGCGTTAGAGCAACATCAGTGGCAAGAGTTACGAAAACTACTTGAGCATGCCTTCGCACATACTAGCTTCTACCCCAAACTTTGGGCTAAGGTCGGCGTACATTCTATTGATGACATAGCCTCAATGTCAGATTTTGCCAAATTACCTTTAATAACTAAAAGTGATATTACCGAGCATTATCAGGATATTGTTGCGACTAACTCAAGTCAGAACATCAAAAAAGCGACGGGTGGCTCGACCGGTCAACCATTTCGTTTCGAGCTAGATATAGACAGTAACACTCGTCGAGAAGCTATTATGTGGCGTGGCTATGGCTGGTTAGGCGCTGGATTAGGGCAAAAAACTTTATACCTTTGGGGCGCTGACATTGGCCAACCAACATTATTAAAAAGTTTAAAAAACACGCTATATCATAGATTTTACAATAGGAAGATGCTTAATTCTTTCGCCATGAATTCTAACAACATGCATACCTATGTAGATGATATAAATAGTTATAGGCCTACCGCATTGGTTTCTTATGTAAATCCTTTATATGAATTAGCGCGCTATATTATTGCAGAAGAATTAACGGTATTTTCTCCAAAAACAATTCTGACGGGTGCAGAGCCATTACATGAATTTCAAAGAGAAGTTATCGAAAAAGCGTTTAATTGTAAAGTTTACGACACCTTTGGCTGTCGTGAATTTATGTTAATGTCAGCAGAATGCCAAGAGCATAAAAATCTGCATATTAATAGTGACCATTTAGTGGTAGAAACTGTTAATGAAACGGGTCAGCCAATTACCGGTGAGTCTGGCGACTTAGTGGTTACCGATTTATATAATTATGGTATGCCACTAATTCGATATGTTAATGGCGATAGAGCGACTTTAATTGACCAACCTTGTGGGTGCGACAATCCGCTACCGATCATGAGTAGCATAGATGGTCGTAAACTCGACATTATTAAAACTGTGTCGGGTAAATCAATTCCTGGCGAACTTTTTCCTCATTTATTTAAAGAATTTATTGGTATAGATAAATTTCAAGTTAAACAAAGTGACATAACGAGTTTACAGATATTGTTAATGACCAATAAGCACTTTACTGAACAGAACAAAGTTGATATTTCCGCTGAGATAAATAAATATGCCGACAATGAATTACAATTAGTGTTTAGTCAGGTTGATGAAATTCCGCTAACCGCCAGTGGTAAACATAGGGTTACCATTTGTGAAGTGTAGCGACAACAAACCCTCTTTAGTCATATTAACTAATTTGTACCCGTTACCCTGGGAACCTAACCGGGCAACATTTAACCGCCAGCAGTTTGCACAACTCGATGATGACTTTGTCAAAAGTGTTTTGGTGCCCATTGCCTTTCCAGATTGGTTTGCACATAGAAAAGAGATTAAACAAACCGAACACTTACGTTATGTGCCTTACTTTTATCTACCAAAATTTGGCCGCCGACTTTATAGCGCAATGATGTTTATCTCGATCATGCTACATTCTGGCTTATGGCTAATGCGTAAAAAGCCTGAAAAAATACTCGCAAGCTGGGCTTTTCCTGAAGCTGTTGCGGCTAGTTGGATTAGTAAGTTATTTAGCGCTGACTTCTATTTTAAAGTTCACGGTAGTGACATTAACTTGCATGGAAAAATTCCTGCCCGCGCTAAACAAATAATTGCAGCCAGTAAACGTGCTGTAGGTATTTTGTCTGTTTCGCAAGCACTTGCTGATGAGATGATAACGATGGGGATAGATAAAGAAAAAATTCGTGTTATTTATAACGGCGTTGATCACGATATATTTAATAGTAAGCATTTCATAACAAATAAAAAAATTGATGACTATATTTTATATGTCGGAAATTTAAAGAAAGAGAAAGGGGTAATTGAACTAATTAAAGGCTTTGCTGCAATTAGTGAAAAATACCCCGCGCTTAAATTGTTATATGCTGGGCCGGGTAATTTACGTAGTGAACTTGCCAACCAAGCAAAAAATTTAGCCATTAGTAACAAAGTTGTTTTATTAGGTAGTGTTGATCATAACCAATTGCCTGAACTTATTAGCCAAGCTCGTGTACTAGCCTTACCGAGTTATAACGAAGGTGTGCCTAATGTCGTGCTTGAAGCAATGGCTTGTGGCACCCCTGTTTTAGCCACTGATGTTGGTGGTATCCCTGAAGTTGTTAATGAAAAAATTTGTGGCAAAATCATAGTAGCTAGAAGTGATACAGCGGTAGCTGAAGGTTTGGATTATATTTTATCAAGCGTATGGGATAATAAAAAAATACAGCAGCACAGCCAACAATTTTCATGGCAAAACAATAAACATCAACTGCTTAAAATGTTAATGCGTGTTAATCAATGTTAATATTCAAGGGTATGATTATTAATCGTTACTGTTACAATGTCATTTTATATAAATTTTTCAATAATGGAACTCTGCTTGAATGCTGCTTAAATTAAAATATCTCCTCAGGGCTATTATCTTGCCCGACCGTTTATTTTTGTTGAGCAAAACTCAAAAAGAAAAAACATTGTATTTAACTTTTGACGACGGACCTGTTCCTGGTGTTGTAGAGCGACTGCTTGATTTGCTCGATAAATATCAAGTTAAAGTGACATTTTTTATTCTGGGTAGTCGCGCAGAAAAAAATCCTGATTTACTTCACGAGATACATAAACGCGCGCACACCCTTGCAAACCACTCGTATAGTCATCCAGAATTTCATAAAATTTCACATGCTGAAAAAATGATAGAAGTTGAAAAAACCAATTTAATTATCAAACAAGTTACGGGTGAATCTTGTACATTATTTAGAGCACCTCAAGGCCGTTGGGATATGCATTTAATATTTGCACTGCTACTAAAAAAAATAACCGCGGTGCATTGGAGTCGAGACTCTATGGACTTTTTAAAAGAACCAGCCAATAAAATCGCAGACCGTTTTTTAAAGCATCCCGTTAAGTCTGGTGATATTATTTTATTTCATGACGACCATGAGCGCTGTATCGATGCACTTGATGTATTGATTCCACAATGGCTTGCACAAGGTTATAGCTTTAGCGCACTGGAGAACAAACACTCGTGAATATACTATTTCATCATAGAACCCGTGGCAGAGGTGCAGAAGGTGTGCATATCCGCGGAGTTGTTAAAGGCTTGAGACAGTTAAACAATAACGTTGATATTCTTTCACTACCAGGCGCAGAGCCTGAAGCGGAAGAAACAAACACATCGACTGAACAAGTTAAGCAAGCGCCAACAAAGAAAAGCAGCTTTTCTATACTTTCCGATCTTACAAAACATGTACCCGAGTTTGTTTTCGAACTTTTTGAACTTGCGTTCAATTTAATCGCGGTAATACGTTTACGAAAAACTGTAAAAGAAAAAAACATAACCCTTATTTATGAGCGTTATTCGTTATTTATGTTTTCTAGCGTTTGGTGGGCAAAACGTCATAATTTACCTATAGTGCTAGAGATTAATGACTCTTGCCAAGTTCAGCGTGTTCGCTCATTAACTTTTAAAAAGCTTGCTGCAAAAATAGAAGCTTGGATTTTTAAAAATGCTACGGGTTTGGTGTTTATTTCAACACGATTTAAGCAAGTGGCCGAGCAAGCCTACGGCGACATTGCCAATTCTGTTGTGTCACCAAACGGTGCCGATTTAGATAAATTTATTATTGATGAAGCTTCAGGGACAGCATTAAGAAATAAACTCGGTATTGAAGATAAAATAGTGTTGGGTTACGTCGGGGCATTCGTTCATTGGCATGGTATTGACTGGTTTGTTGATTTAGCTTGCCAACGATTAAAAGACACTCCTGAACTAGTCCTATTGCTAGTTGGTGATGGTGTAGCTTTTGAAGGTATTAAAAACAAGGTTATTGAGGCTGGTGTTGAATCACAGGTTATTTTACCGGGTAAAGTTCCGCATCATGAAGTTTCATCGTTTTTGTCAGCCATGGATTTAGGTATATTACCGGATTCAAATGATTATGGCTCACCGATGAAATTATTCGAATTTATGGCGATGGGTAAAGGTATGATCGCTCCAAATTTTAGCCCCATTGCCGAAGTTGTTCAAGACAATGAAACAAGCTGGTTATTCCCCGCAGGCGATAAACAAGCCTGTATAGATAAAGTTTTCGCCATTGTTAATGACAAAAAAGCGCATAAAACCGTTGGCTTAAATGCCCGAGCTTATATTGAACGTGAACGACAATGGAAGCATAACGCTGAGCAGTTATTATCGCTCGTTCAACGAGATATGAATTAAGATGCGTGATTTAAAAGCCGACTTAAAAAGAAAACAACAAATATTTGCCCAAGATGGAGCAGATGTCAGTATGCTGAGAATTTGGATGGCTGACGGGACAAGCGCTAATGTTTTGTATCGATGCATGCGTTGGTGTGCCACGCATCGACTTGGTTTAGTGGCTTATTTTTTTCAATGGGCTAATAAATTTTTAAATGGTTGTGTTATTGGCAGTGGTGCCGACTTTGCTGCTGGATTTGTTATTATGCACCCTGTTGGCATCGTTATTAATTCTAAAGTGAGTGGTGGTCATAATATTACCCTAGAAAGTGGTGTAGTGATCGGTGATGAGAAAGGTCGTTCTCCTACTCTTGCCAACAATATTTTTGTTGGTGCTGGGGCGAAAATAATTGGTGAGTTAACCGTAGCCGACGATGTAAAAATAGGTGCTAATGCTGTGCTGACAAAAAATGCCAATAAAGGGGCAACTATGTTGGGAATACCCGCAAAAGCATATATGAAAACAAATAACGGGGTAAACCAGTAATGGAAACGTTATTTTGGGTCAGTGTCGCCATAATTATTTACAGCTATTTTATTTACCCATTGGCGTTATTTACTTTTAGCGGTATTAATCAAGCTTTTAGTGATACTAAATATTTATGGCGCAAACATCAACGCCGCACTTTTGACGCGAAAGATTACCCTGCAGTTACTATTATTATTGCCGCATATAATGAAGAATCTTGTATAAAAGCGAGAGTAGAAAATTTATTAACTTTAGATTACCCAAAAGAAAAGCTCACTATATTGATTGGCTCAGACGGTAGTAGTGACCTTACAGCAGAGATTTTGTCTGCCTTTACTATCGATAATTTACAAGTGCATATTTTTACCACTAACCGCGGTAAAATGAGTGTATTAAATGATTTAGTTGAAAAAGCGTCTGACGAACTCATTATTTTCTCTGACGCTAATACGCATTTTAAACCGGACACTATTCAACAATTAGCTCGCCATTTTAACAACGATAAAATTGGTGCTGTTTGTGGCGAACTGCACTTAGTTGATGGCGACACAGGTGACAATAAAGACAATGTATATTGGCGCTACGAACAAATTTTAAAATTCCATGAATCTAGACTGAACGCGCTGCAAGGTGCCAATGGTGCTATTTATGCCATTAGAAAATCTCTTTTTATTCCTTTACCGGCCAATACTATTGTTGATGACTTTCAAATTGCTATGAATGTAGCTAAACAAGGTTTCCGTTTAGTGTATGACCCTGAAGCCATCGCCATTGAAGAAATAGCCCCTAACCTTAAAGAAGAGGAAGGCAGAAGAGTACGTATTGGCTTAGGCAACTATCAAGCTTTTTTTAAGATGCCTTGGGCTTTAAATCCCTTATTAGGCTGGCGCTTTATTGCTTATGTTAGCCATAAGGTTTGTCGCTGGTTTGTACCTCACTTAATGTTGATAGCGCTGATCACCAATGTTATGTTACTCGATAGTGCTTTTTATCAAGTGCTATTAGCTGCACAACTAGTATTTTATTTCATGGCTTTTTACGGTATAAAACGACAAGCCAAAGGCAAGAAAACATCAACACTAATAGCACTTTTAGCATTTTTTGTGGCAATGAACCTAGCATTAATGCGCGGATTTATTAAATATTTTAGTTCCAATGTGCAAGGGACTTGGCAAAGGACAACTCGCTAGTGATCATTTTATTTTTATTCATAATAGCTTTATATCTGTTTTTTCTTATTTTAAAGAAGAAAAATATGCAGGAGTGGCTACCACAATATATTAAGCAGCAAATCAACAAGCCTGTGAGCAATGCAGCAATTACCAAACATGTTATTTTTTCCTTTGTTGATCATTACGAACCACAATGGGGTAAGCCAGATAGCATTGATATTGAGCGTAGCCGAGTTGACCGATGGTGCGCAGAGTATCCGGCAATGGCAAGTAAACACGTTGACGCGAACGGCATACACCCTCAGCATACCTTTTTCTACCCAGAGGAAGAATATCGTGTCGAACATTTAGATAAAATTGCTAAATTGTGCCGTGAAGGTTTTGGTGAAATAGAAGTACACTTACATCATGATAATGATACCTCTGATAATCTAAGAGCCTCTATTACCCAGTTTTGCCATGTTTTACATAATGATCATGGTGCTTTGTCACATCACCCGGATACAGGGCAATTAATGTATGGCTTTATCCACGGTAATTGGACATTAGATAATTCAGGCCATAATGGCAAACTTTGCGGTGTGAACGACGAACTTATTGTCTTAAAAGAAACAGGTTGTTACGCCGACTTCACTTACCCTTCAGCCCCTCATGAGACACAACCAAAAACCATTAATAGCATATATTACGCCAAAGATGATGCACTTAAGCCTAAATCTCATAACACTGGGGTTGATGTTGCGGTGGGAGGAAGCCCTTGGGGCGATCTGATGATGGTAAATGGCCCATTGATGTTGAACTGGAAAAAATTAAAAAAAGGTATTTTTCCACAAATTGAAAACTCTGATATTCGAAAAGGTATGGAGCCAACTGAAAAGCGTGTTGATTTGTGGGTAGAGGCAAATGTGCATGTCAAAGGCAAGCCTGAATGGGTTTTTATTAAAGTGCACACACATGGTACACAAGAAAGGGATATGGACGTGCTATTAGGGAAACCTGTCGATGATATGTTTTCTTATTTAGAGGCCAAATATAACGATGGTGAGCGCCACCAATTGCATTACGTTAATAGTAGGGAAATGTTCAACATGATTAAAGCAGCTGAAGCCAATGAGATTGGTTCTCCTCATCAATATCGTGATTATATTTTACCTAAACCTAGTTTTATTGCGAAGTAGCTCATGTTATTTAATAAAGTTAAAACTAGAGTTTTTCGTCATCTAGGGATGACAAAAACATTATGGCATTACCGTAAAAATGGCGTTTATTGCTTTAATTTCCATCGTATAGGTGACGCTGAAAAGTGTAAGTACGATCCTAATGTATTCTCATGTAGTGAGGGCGACTTAGAAAAACACCTTTATTTTATTAAAAATAATTTTGAAATTATCGATCAAAAACAGTTTATTGAATTAGTAAATAATGACCAAGTAGTTGACAAAAAACTTGCGTACATAACCTTTGATGATGGTTATTTAGATAACTACGAATTAGCTTTCCCTATTTTAAGCGCAATGAATATTCCGGCAACTTTCTTTGTCGCTACAGGGCTGATCGAATCAAAAGTAATCCCTTGGTGGGATGAAATTGCATGGCATATAAAACAGTCTAATTTAAATGAACTTAGGCTGTCTTCGTGGAATAAAACAATCATATTATCAGCAAAACCGATTAACAAAGGTATTCGAGAGGTGCTGAGTCAATTTAAGTCGTCATCGACACCTATAGAGGCGCAATTAATAGAATTACGTAAGAAAACGGGCTTAGTATTATCAGACTATGTAAGTGAGTTTTTGAGCTGGGACAATATAGCAGAAATGGATTCTGCCGGTATGACTATTGGTGCCCATTCGCATTCGCATCGTATATTTTCTAGCTTAAGTGCAAAAGAACTGTCACATGAATTATCTCATGCGAAGATGTTGTTAGAAGAAAAACTAACTAACAAAGTACTTTCCATTTCTTACCCTGTTGGTAATGCGTCAACATATAACAAATATATGTTTGACGAAATAGAAAGCCAAGGCTATCAACTTGCTTTCTCCTTCTGTTATTTTATCAACCAACAAGTAAGCGCCAATAAGTTTCAATTAGGACGATTTTCTATTTCTGAGCCGTTTAATGAAGTGAAGTTTATGGAGTTGTGTCTAAACGCGCCAACACTTTAATTGAGCTCAATACCTTTGAGCTTACAGTTGCTATCTGTCGGCGTAAAGTTAAAAAATGGCTCTGCTCCACAACACTATTGTTAGGTTATGGAGTCCACTTCTTAAAGAGTAGAAGTAGAGAGTAAATCAGTATTCAAGCCAAAATACTTTTATGGGCGATTCATTTGTAGGTCGACTAAAGTCCAACCTAAAAGGGCTGTCACGGAAATAATGCAGCGTTAGGCTGATTTTTTTGTAGGTCGGGCTTCAGCCCGTCAACCGCTAAGCGTACAAGCAAGTTCATGGACAAAAAAATACCCGCAACAGATATCATTTTTGTCATTATGCGATAATAGCTAAAACAGTTAAATTTCATTTAACCTGATGGACTAAAGTCCAACCTACAAGGGCTGTCGCGGAAATAATGCAGCGTTAGGCTGATTTTTTTTGTAGGTCGGGCTTCAGCCCGTCAGCAGTTAAGCGTACAAGCAAGCAAGTTCATGGACCAAAAAACACCCGCAACAGATATCATTTTTGTCATTATGCGATAATAGCTAAAACAGTTAAATTTCATTTAACCTGATGGACTAAAGTCCAACCTACAAGGGGTGTCGCGGAAATAATGCAGCGTTAGGCTGATTTTTTTGTAGGTCGGGCTTCAGCCCGTCAGCAGTTAAGCGGCTAAACAGTCAGACATTTAGCTTGATGGACTAAAGTCTGAGAGATCCCCACAAGTTTCTCAATATAAACTTTCATGAATCAGTGCCTTCATTGCACTGATTATCATCTTATCCGATATATAATACCGCTTATGTTGTAGGATCCTTAGCGCTAAATACCCATAAGATAGCACACGCTTAGTTTTCACCGAGTTTGCTTGGAATTGCCGATGATAGCCTGCTGATTCCGCTGCCTTGCCTACACAATATAGATAAAATTGAACCATCATACTTAACAGTAAAATAACCTGCAGCCTTTCTACTGAACGGCTTAAACTACGAGACAAGCCTAAGCCATAGTATTCATTTTTACAGTCTCTAAAGGATTCTTCAATGGCCATTCTTCGTTTATACATATTCACTAAATGCTGCGGTTTAAATGTATTTCTAGGTAAATTAGATACTAAGAACCAAGGCTCTTTAGCTGACTTTGAACTCTTTATATTGGTTTTACATTTTGTGGTTACGCCCTTTCGATTAAGCTTATGGCGATACATCTTTCGTCCTTTGAATAAGACACCACGACAAACAAATTGATGAGCCTTTGATAAGATTACGCCTTTGAGCTCACTTGCTATAGAGAGCGCAAGATGGTGACATTTGCTCACATAATGCCAATCGCTTTCACCTTGACGTTGGCATTTTACAGTGCCTCTTGTCCTTGCAAGCCAGTACCATTGCTGAGCCTCGATCGCTTTAAACCACGGGATTTTAAAGCCCGCATCCGTGCATATAATAGGCTGAATATCTTCAGGTAATATCTTTTTTAAATTAGCAATGAAGTTCAAGTGTACTTGGTGGTTCGTGTGTTTACTTTCAGGATGAACTTCCTCATAGATCGTAACTGCACGTCCTCCAATAGAAATGGCGGCTCTGAGCATGACGAAGTTATAGTTGTAGACGGTGGACCAGTCCACATGAATAAGTGGGTGGGGTGTCGTAATAAACAGCCGTGCAATGTCCTGGTAAAATGACTGCCTATTCTGATATAAAGGCTGACTCCCAAGCAGTCTATCGATACGTTTTATCGCGTGTTTTTCTGATTTACCCTGCAAGCTAGCAGCGTGTCTTCCCATCGAGGTTAAGGTCAATGCCGCACCATTGATGAGACTATCAGCAGCAGTAAAAAGAGATTTTGTAATTCTAGGATCTAAAGTGTTTGAATCAAAGGTGAATAAGTCTGATAATGAAGGCATAGCGCTTGTATTTGGTATATTTGTTTTTTGTGGTGATTAACATTTTACCAGATATCAAGCGCTTACTTCTTAAACTTGTGGGGATTCCTCAGACTAAAGTCCAACCTACAAGGGGTGTCGCGGAAATAATGCAGCGTTAGGCTGATTTTTTTGTAGGTCGGGCTTCAGCCCGTCAGCAGTTAAGCGGCTAAACAGTCAGACATTTAGCTTGATGGACTAAAGTCCAACCTACAAGGGTGTCGCGGAAATAATGCAGCGTTAGACTGATTTTTTTGTAGGTCGGGCTTCAGCCCGTCAGCAGTTAAGCGGCTAAACAGACAGACATTAAGCTTGATGGACTAACGTCCAACCTACATTAGGCCTATGGTTGATTATTTATCGGTGGGGATTAATTTAAATTCAAGCGAATGGACGCTTGAATTTAATAAAGATAGGTCAATAAAGTACTAACGGCCTTTGCCGAATAACACTATTTCTACGGTTCTTATTAAAATTAGTAAATCCAACATAAAGCTGCGGTGCTTTATGTAATATAGGTCGTATTTCAGCTTTTCTAGCGAATCTTTTTCTGTTGCACCGTATGGATATTTCAATTGAGCCCAACCTGTTAAGCCGGGTTTAACGTTATGGCGTTCGTTGAAATAGGGGATATTCTTAATTAATTGTTGGACAAATTCTGGACGCTCAGGACGAGGGCCAACAAAGCCCATGTCACCTAACATTACATTATAAATTTGCGGTAACTCGTCAATGCGGTATTTACGAATAGCTTTACCTATTCTTGTTGTTCTGTCGTCATTTTTCGATGCCATTTGTGCACCATTTTTTTCCGCATCAATTCTCATACTTCTAAATTTGATAATATTAAAAGCTTGACCATCTAAGCCAACACGCTCTTGAGAATAAAAAATTGGCGCTTTTAAACCATCTTCAAGCTTAATTAAAAGCGCGGTGATCAGCATTACAGGCCATGTAACGAGAAATAAGAAAAACCCCATAGTAGCATTAAACACCCAATCTAAGGTATTCCGCAAATGGTTAGATGAAGCAAAACCATTTGAATATATCACCCAGCTTGGGTAAATTAAATTTACCGCAATTTGACCCGTTTCACGCTCAATAAAGTCGAGAATTTCAGTTATTTCAACTCCCCGAATTTTACAGGCAAAAAGTTCGTCAACAGGAAGATTTTCGCGACGCTCATCGTTAGCGACCACAATTTCGTCAATTTGGTGTTCTAATGCGTAATTGACTAAAGAACTGTCTAAAGTGATTCTATTTTCGTTAACTATGCCATGGTCGGCATCGCCGTTCATAACAACAAAGCCGTGCATGAAAAAGCCTTGTCGGTCGACATCACGTCGCATGCGTTTTTCTATAATTGAGGCGCGCTCTCCTGCGCCTAATACTAGAATATTACGTTTATTTAAACCAAAAAAATCTATTTGAAGGGTAATATACCGAACACCACTCACCATAAACAAACTAATTAAAGATGCCGTAGCCAGTAACTCAATAGCTAATGCGCCTGAGCCATAAATAGGGTTTAGTAATGAAACGATGAAAAAGCCGATAGCTACCGACACCAGTAATCGTCTGAATACTCCGCGCAAGTTTTCTCTAAGTTTTGAGTCATAAAGCCCCATTGCCAAACATGATAGCTGTACAATTAACGCAAAAACTACCGCGTGAATAAACAAAACGTTTAATGCGATAGCCTGAGTATCATGTTCAACAAAATGTAAAAAACTATTAAAATACAAACTCAGCAGAAGTGCGCCAGCAAAGCAGACAAACTCGATTAACACTAAAGACTTGCTACCCGCAGATAAATCACGAAATTTAGGGCTAGACATAAGGTTAGAAAATTCCTTTCTGGTGAGAAAAATAGACAAGCATTAGATACTTTTATTATTTTAGTTGTATATTAGAATTGATTAACAGGTAAATGTAAACATTAGACTATTTAAAATACTACAATTACAATCTATTTACAGAAATTAAATAATGTGCATCAAATGTAAAAATCAAATACAATCTGATAGCTTATACAAAAAACAGTTGTAAATAAGAAGGTTAATACCATGGAAAAACGCATGACTACTACATTAAAAGCAATTTTATTTCTTGCGCTGGGCTATATTGTAACTGGATGTAGCTCATCTACATTACCCACTGCTAAGCTTCATCAGTCGAATACTGTTGATGTTGATTCATACAAATATTTAATAGGTGCCGGCGATGTGGTCAATATTTTTGTTTGGCGCAACCCTGAAGTTTCAGGCACGTTTGTCGTTCGCCCAGACGGTATGATAACCACTTCACTGGTAGAAGATATACCTGTCTCAGGGAAAACACCAACAGAACTTGCTCGCTCAATTGAAGTAATATTGGCAACTTATTTACGCGATCCAGTAGTAACGGTAACGGTAAATAATTTTGTCGGGCCTTTTAGTGAGCAAATACGTATTATTGGTGAAGCCGCTCAACCCCAATCGGTAAACTATATTCAACATATGACATTATTAGACGTAATGATCCGTGTGGGTGGTTTAACCGAGTTTGCTAATGGTAACGGTGCACTACTGGTGCGAATCGAAAATGGTCTGCAAAAGCAGTACAACATATTTATTGAAGACTTAATAAAAAATGGGGAAATATTAGCTAATGTTGATGTATTACCTGGCGATATTATTGTAATACCTGAAACATGGTTTTAAACGTAATACCTTTTTTTACCTGTTTTAGAGGTCAGGAATGCAAGAAATTATAGAACAAATTGTAGATTATCTTAAAGGCATTTGGCTTAAGCGCCGCTTTATTATTATATCGACTTGGTTAATATGCCCTTTTGCCTGGATTTATATTTCCCAACTCGATAATGTCTATGAGTCTGATGCCCGAATATACGTTGACACTCAGTCTGTCCTTGGTCCTTTGTTAAAAGGCTTAACGGTTAAGACCAATCCTGAAGTGCAAATTCGACTAATGATTAAAACGCTGCTAAGTCGCCCAAATTTAGAGCGAATTACCCGTATGACCGACCTTGACGTGCGGGCTAGCACCCCTGAAGCTTATGAGTCATTAATTAATGGCTTAAAATCTAATATAATTATAAGAAAAACTGGCGGTCGACACGATAATATATTTACCATTACTTACCAGCATAAAGATCCTGAAATGGCGAAAAATGTAGTTAACGCAGCCTTAACGGTATTTATTGAAAATACTCTGGGGGAAAATCGTAGTGATTCTAATTCTGCCCAGAAGTTTATAAGCACACAAATTAAAGACTACGAAAATCGTTTATTAGCTTCTGAGTCTAGATTAACTGAATTTAAACAAAGATATAGCGGTGTTTTACCAGGCCAATATGGCGGCTATTATCAAAAGTTAAATATTGTTAAAGAACAGCTAAAAATTACTGAGCTAAATTTACTAGAACAAGAAACGCAATTAGAGTCTGCAAAAGCACAATTGAGTTCATCGCCGTCTAGTAACGATAATGCGCAAAATAACATTATGAACTCTAATAGTATTCAAACCACTTATGACGAGCGTATTGCCGAATTAGAAGCCAATTTAGATTCGCTACAGTTGCGTTACACCGAAATGCACCCCGACGTAAAAGAAGTTAAACGTAGACTTGAACACTTGAATAATCAACGTTCCCAAGAGATTAGTGAATATTTAAACGCCACCAATGGCAGTGATAACAATAAACTCTCAACTAGCCAAAACCCTGTTATTCAACAATTACAGATACAAGTAAACCAATTAGAAAATTTAGTTGCCTCAACCACGGTGAGAGTGAAAAATTATCGTAAACAAGTTAATGAACTAGAAAGTAAAATTCATATACTGCCGGAAATTGAAGCTGAGTTAACCTCGCTTAATCGCGGTTATGAAATTACTAAAAAGAAATATGAAGAGTTACTCAATCGTCAGGAAACCGCGCAATTAGCACAACAAGCCGATGAGACAACGAATCCAATTCAATTTAGAGTTATTGATCCGCCAAGAGCTTCTACCGAGCCAGCTGGGCCAAAACGCGTACTATTTTTACTTGGCTCAACTGTCTTTGCTTTTGGTGTTGGCGTTGCCCTTTCATTATTATTTAGCCAAGTTAATCCTGTGGTGACTTCTAGTAGTCAGGTATCAAAAATAACAGGGATTCCTGTCTTTGGTATCGTATCAGCGACTGAAAATCTTGGCCTGAAGCGTTGGCATAGAAGAAAAACAATATTTTTTATTATTTCTAATAGTTTATTATTGATAATGTTGGCTTTTTTCATGCTTTATGCCATAGCGCCCAATGTGATATTAGCGCCGATTAGAGGGGTTTTATAACTTATGAGCATCATTGAAAAAGCGCTAGCTAAACAACAGCAGAAAAACACTCAAAATACGGGTACTTCTGACCAAACCTCTGGGCAACAGCAAGTTAAAAATAATATTGCGGATGTCGCTCCCAAGACGGCATTAACACTTGATAAGAAAAGTTTATCCGAGCGTGGTTATTTAATTGATAATGGCACCCGACACAGTATCAAAGACGAGTTCAGGCAAATTAAGCGTAAACTCCTTAATAATGCATTCGGAAATGCGGCTAAAACACTTCATCATAGTAATTTAATTATGGTGAGTAGTGCTAAACCCAATGAAGGTAAAACCTTTGTTGCGATCAACTTAGCTTTAAGCATTGCTTTGGAGCAAGATAAAACTGTATTACTTATTGATGCCGATGTATTACGTCCGAGTGTAGTACGTGAGCTAGGTGTTCAAGAAAACCCTGGTATTATCGACTATTTATTAGGTGACTCAGAACAAGTCAGCGACATAATTTACGATACTGACATCGATAAACTTAAACTAATCCCTGCAGGCAAGCCGCATCATTTATCTAACGAATTATTAGCCAGCGAGAAAATGGCAACCTTTGCTAATGAGTTAGCTAACCGTTACCCTGATCGCATTGTAATTTTTGATTGTCCGCCGCTGATTGGTGCAACAGAAACATTAGTATTGGCGAATTTAATGGGCCAAGCACTGATTGTTGTTGAGGAGTCAAAAACTACGATTGCTGATATACAAGCAGCCACTGAGCACCTCAATGAAAATTTAGCGTTGGGGCTAGTACTTAATAAAGCAATAAGATCTCATAAGGATTTGTATGGCTACTACGGCTATGGGTATGGCACAAAAGACTAAACTCAGTGCCGTTTGTCTTGTATTGATTTGCTCTAATTTCGCTTTTGCAGGTGATTGGCAATTTGATCCCAGCATTACCGTTAATGAAACCTATTCTGATAACGTTGGGTTAACAGCTGTCAATGAAGAATCTAGCTTGGTGACTCAAGCTGGATTAAATCTAGCTACCACCTATAAAGCTCAGCAGGCAGTATTTAATTTTTCATCTCAAAGTACTTATGCGTTATATAGTCATAACCATGAACTTGATAATGACTATCATACCTTAGCGAGTGATTTACGACTCGAACTTTGGCCTAATGGTATTGTTGCTTTTGCGGGGATGAATATCTCAAATCAATCACGCAATCGCAGTAGAAACGCTTTAGCTGATATTGTTTCTGGGGATACCGTGCAAGTAGAAACCTATAACGGTGGTCTTGAATATAATATTAACAATAGTGTTTATATTATTAACTCGTCACTGGGTTTTAGACAAACTAACTCTGAAGATGATATCGGTAATCGAGATAGTATAATTATGCAACTAAGCAGTACAAATGGTACTGGTGCCAGACATATGTTTTGGGAGTTGCAACATAGCTATCAAGAGCAAAAAAATAATGGCCTCAATAGCGAGCAAAGTCAAAGTGAAGCTATATTTGGTTTAATTAGTGACTATAATTTCAATCCTTTTGTACGTTACTATAACGAAGATAATAATGGTGCTATAAATAATTCAAATCGTTCTTTAGAGTCAAATTCTTACGGTTTAGGGGTACGATGGTTAATTTCACCAAGACTTCGCTTAGATGCGTCGTATAACAAGCCGATTGGCGATAAGTTAGATGTGGACAATGATGAACAAAAACCTTATGTAGATGCCTCTGTTCAATGGCAACCGTCTCCTCGTACTAAGCTTTCAGCCAACATTTCTGAACGCTTTTATGGCACGAGTTATGGACTTGACTTTAGCCATAGAAATAGACGCTTAACTAATACGGTGAGTTATGTAGAAGATGTTCAGGCGTTTACTCGAAATAACTTTGTTCTGAATGTTGTTGGTTTATATTTGTGTCCCAATAATATTACCCAGCTTGAAGAATGTATTATTACGGATGATACTAGCATTTCATTAAACAACTCTAATGACCCAAATAGCCCTGGTTTTCTAGTATTACCGATACAAGATTTTACCCTGGCAGAAGATAACGTTTATTCATTGAATAAAACCTTTAGCTGGAATTCAACACTTGCACTACCCCGCACCACGATTAGCATTAACACAAACCAGCAAAATAGAGAAAATATCGACAGTGGTATCGAGGATCAATTAAGTGGCGCAAGTTTCAACGTTAAACGGAAAGTAAGTGGTCGGTCTAATGTTAGTTTCGACTTAAGTTATACTGAAACTAGTTTGCAAATTAATACTGAATTCGAGCGAACTGATCGTTATCGACGTTATCAGTTGAGCTATGACAGATCGATAAATAGTGAATTGTCTTTCAACTTAGCATTGAGCCATTTAAACAGAGGCTCTGATAACGCGCTTCTAAATTACCAAGAAAACCGCATTAGCGCCAAAATCACCAAAGGCTTTTAGCAGTATGTATGAAAATTATTATGGTTTTAAAGAAAGACCCTTTCAGTTAAGTCCTGACCCGAGATTCTTTTTTGCATCGAGCCATCATCAAAGGGCTCTGTCTTATCTGCAGTATGGTTTAGATCAAGGCGAAGGTTTTATTGTGGTAACGGGCCCTATTGGTACCGGTAAAACAACTATCGCGCGCAATTTATTAAATAACTTAGCCGATAAAAGTATCGTAGCCGCGCAGCTTGTTACGACCAAACTTAACCCGCAAGAGTTACTAGAATTAGTAGTTTCAGAGTTTAATATTACTGTTGTGGGGAATAGCAAAGCCGATTTATTACAAGGTATTGAAAAATTTCTTATTCAGTTACATCAACAAGGTAAAAGAGCGTTATTAATTGTTGATGAAGCGCAAAATCTCCCTAGTGAAACGGTGGAAGAGTTACGTATGTTATCTAATTTTCAGCTAGATAATAAACCGTTAATTCAGAGTTTTTTGCTCGGTCAAGAAGAATTAAAAGGTATAATACAGGCTCCTAACATGGAGCAATTTCGCCAACGTATTATCGCTTCTGCACATTTAAAACCTTTATCTAAAGAAGAAGTTAAAGAATATATAAATCATAGATTGCACCAAGCAGGTTGTATTAAAGAAGATTTATTTTCCAATGCTGCATTTGACCTAATCTATGATAAAACGCTAGGTGTTCCGCGCAAAATTAATATTTTTGTCGATAGATTACTATTGTTTGGCTTTTTAGAAGAGCTCAAAAATATTGATACCGATGCGATTAACGAAGTTGCAGAAGAGATGCAAGTAGAGCTTACCGGATCGTTAAATACTGCAGAATTGGCCAGTACCGAACCAAACCAAGTGGTGGTAAATTCTGCTGAAAAAGTTGAAAGCATTAAAGAAATATTACGAGAAATTGAAGAAATACTGGAAGGTAATATTAAACAAAAAATTAAAATGGCCCGTTATGTCGATAAAATGCTGAAACATAAAAGCCGTATCTATACCGAAACAGATCAGAGCACCGAAAAATAATACGCCCATCGGCCAAAGCTTTACCACACAGATTAGATAGTAGGTAAGGTTTTAGCCTTAACATTGACGGCATAAATGCCGACCTACAAAATCACCGCAGCTCATTGGCAGCCCTTTGTAGGTTGGACTTTAGTCCATCAAGTTAAATGAAATTTAACCGTTTACAGCATAGATACACGAAGATTAGATGCTAGGTAGGCTTTAACCTTAACATTGACGGCATAAATGCCGACCTACAAAAACCACCGCAGCTCATTGGCAGCCCTTTGTAGGTTGGACTTTAGTCCATCAAGTTAAATGAAATTTAACCGTTTACAGCATAGATACGCACAGATTATATGCTAGGTAGGCTTTAGATTAACATTGACGGCATAAATGCCGACCTACAAAAATCATCGCATCCATATCTGTTGACGGCCTGAAGGCCGACCTACAAAAACCACCGCAGCTCATTGGCAGCCCTTTGTAGGTTGGACTTTAGTCCATCAAGTTAAATGAAATTTAACCGTTTACAGCATAGATACACGAAGATTACATGCTAGGTTGGGCTTTAGCCTTAACATTGACGGCATAAATGCCGACCTACAATATCACCGCAGCCCATTTGAACGCAGCCCTTTGTAGGTTGGACTTCAGTCCATCATGTTAAATGAAATTTAACCGTTTACAGCATAGATACACGAAGATTACATGCTAGGTAGGGCTTTAGCCTTAACATTGACGGCATAAATGCCGACCTACAAAAATCATCGCATCCATATCTGTTGACGGCCTGAAGGCCGACCTACAATAGAAATAAGCAGCAACTGTCATACATAGCAATCTTTAGGGTACTCCTTGCACCTAAAATGGCCTGGTTTTGTCAGTTAATCCCCCTATTGAAAAGTAAAAACCGCCATGACGGCGGTTTTTTGTGTGGGATTCGAACAAGCTTAATTTTTGCGGATTAATATTCCTGCATTAAGATTTATGCATTAATTTTTAACTCGTACTTTTCTATTAATGAATAGAGCGTAGGTCTAGTCACACCCAGTAAATCAGCTGCTTTTGACATATTACCTTCTGATAGTGCATAGGCTTTTTGGATAGCGATTGATTCAGCTTGTTCGCGCACTACACGTAAATTCAATGACAGTTCAAAGCTTTTATCTTGATGTTCTAAGAAGCCTAAGTCTATTGCGGTTACCTGTGTGCCTGTAGTCATAATCACCGAGCTTTTCACTTTATTTTGTAACTCACGTATATTACCTGGCCACTTATGGCTCTTAATGGCGCTTAATGCGTCTTCAGAGAAGCTTTTAACGTTACGCTTATACTCTATAGCATAATGTTGGAGAAAGTACTGAGAAAGGATAATCACGTCTTCGTCTCGATCTCTCAATGGCGGGATGTTTAAGGTTATTTCACTGACACGATAAAATAAATCTTCACGGAAGGTTTTATCCGCGACCATTTGTTCAAGGTTTTGGTTTGTTGCGCAGACAACCCTCACGTCAACTAAAATTTCTTGTCGCCCGCCCAGACGTTCGATGCTTTTTTCTTGTAAGAAACGTAACAATTTTGCTTGTAGGCTATAAGGCATATCGCCAATTTCATCTAGAAATAATGTGCCGCCTTCTGCACATTCAATCTTGCCTTTGGTGGTACGGTGCGCGCCGGTAAAAGCCCCCTTCTCGAATCCAAATAATTCACTTTCTAATAATGTTTCAGGAATAGATGCACAGTTTATGGCAATAAAGGGTTTCTTTTTACGATCGCTAGCTAAATGCACCGCATTAGCAGTTACTTCTTTACCTGTACCACTTTCCCCTAACAGCAAAGCTGTAATCCCCGTTGGGGCAATACGCTTTACCATCATTCTCAAGCGCTCAATGCTTTCACTGTTACCGATTATACCAATATCACTGCCCGCAACAGCGCGCATTTTACGATTTTCTTCTTCAATTGCGGCAACACTAAATGCCCGTGCAACAATGACATTTATAACGTCAGTTTCAATCGGCTTTTGATAAAAATCATATGCGCCAGCAGAAATTGCCGCTAACGCATTTGTGCGGTCATCATTACCGGTTATTACAATCACTTTTGTATGTGGTGCGATAGTTAAAATTTCCTGTAGAGCGGCGAGCCCTTCAGAAGCATTTGCTTCGTCTGGCGGCAGCCCTAAATCTAAGGTAATAACTTTAGGTTCATGACGGCGAACCGCAGCAAGGGCAGTTTCACGATCACCTGCGAGTACTACGTCGTAATCAGATAAGCTCCATTTTAATTGCTTTTGGATACCTTTATCGTCATCTACGATTAACAACTTTTCCATACTTATTGAACCCTTATAGTAAATCTTGACCGCTGATTGCGCCTGCTGCTCTTAATGGCAGATCTATAGTAAAAACTGTACCTTGTTTAGGTGTACTTGTAACTTTAATTATACCCGCCATGTTTTCAAGGAATTGCTTGGCTTCGAATACGCCAATACCCATACCCGCATTACCTTTAGTAGTATCAAAAGGTTTAAACAAACGGTTTTTGATAAATTCTTCACTCATTCCACAGCCATTATCTGCAATAATAATTCTAATGGTACGTTTTTTCTCGATTAGGGAAACTTTTATCCACCCATCATTGGCTGTTGCTTCTTGTGCATTTTGTATTAAATGATGCATAACGGATTGAAAAGACTCGCTATCAATGAAAGTAATACAATCACCTTGATGCGCTAATTCAACTCTAGGAAGTCTGACATTACATTGTTCGACAACTTTTTTAATGCTTAAGGTTAAATCTGTTTGGCTATGCGAAGACTGCTCCACTTGCTTTTGTCGCAGTTGCGACAGCACTTTTTCTAACCTTTGGGTTGCTGATTCAACCGTTTCAAAAACATCATCAATGAATTCAGGGTTATTGCGATGTTTTGTTGCATTAGCGGTAATTAGTGCTAATTGCGCCTGCACATTTTTTAAATCGTGCACCAAAAATGCTGACATACGGTTAAAGGCGTCAAACTGCTTTGACTCACTTAATTTATCAGTTGCTTCATATAGCGAAATAAAGTTACCCAGTTGTTTGGATATGGCAAATAGTAAATCTCTGTCTTCCCAATTCAACCGTTTGAGTTCATTTTCATCTGCAAGCAAAAATAACCCATAAAAAGCTTTACCGATAAATATAGGCACTATAATTTGAATGTTTTTCGCCCGAAATAAATCAATATTTAAGGTTAAGTCAGGATAAAGCATAGGTGAAGTTTGGTATTCATTTACATCAACAATCCAGCCTTTCTTGTGGCAGAATAATCCAACCTCTAGTAAGTACTCTTCTAGCGCTTCATCGATATCAAGCCCATGACTATATTGAAGTTGATAATGTTGGCTAGAGAATTTTTTAACTATTGCACCACGAGAGGCCTCAACTTTAGACATCATAATTTGCGTTGCCATTTGATAATGGCTTTCACCGCTGGTAGTTTCAATTTTTTCAATGAGATTTAACCACTCATCACGATATTCGTATTTATTAGCAAAAAAGTTTTTTGCTATAAACACCTTAACGCGACGGCGTAAAGATTCTGTAATAAGTAAGACACCAAGTACTATGCCACTGAGCATTAGGAAGCCAATGCTGACTAAGTCTCCCCACTCGCCACCAAGATAATTAATAACATAGCCAGTAAAAGACATAAGGAGTAAGTAAGCGCCTGCTATCATCAACATTGAGCTATAAAAGACAACATTGCGAGAGACAAAAACACGCACTTCGCCATTTTTTATACGGCGTATACTGATCAATAAAAGTGGCGCAACAAGTAACGCTAGGTAACCGCGACTAAACCAAAAGTCAAAATCAATACCGTCAACCATAGTGGCTTGTGCGTAAAGTACAAAATCAAAAATTGCGACACTCGCAAGCGCGACGACTAAGGGCCAAATAGCCCAACGCACTTGCAAGTCAGCATTACGATAAAGCTGTTCAAGCAATACCAACATCCATAAATTAAGTACGATAAATAGTAGAAATATGTATTCGTAGGCAGAATCTAACCAGTAACTTGCCAACCAACAGACCAACATTAGCAATGACCAAACACTGATATATTGACGAACATAGTAATTACTGATTAGCGCTTTAAAGTTGCGATGCTCAGTATTAAAGAGAATAATTAATAACGACCAACAGGCAATTTTAAAGCCATCTGCAAACATCGCCCATTGTAGGCTAAAACCTAAATTAATTTGCAGGGCTGCGATTAAATTACTGGTTAACGTGACTAAAGTACAAAATAATACTGCACGTGCAACTAAGCTACGATTACGGGCAGCAATAATCAGCAATGCAAATAAGGTATATACCGCAACGGCTAAAGAAAAGCCTATTAAGCCAATAAAATCCATAATTTATTCTTTTATAATTTCTGAATTATCTGTTTTTGTAAAGAGCTCGGTAAGTATTGGCACAATAATAAAACTCGCGATAGCCGAGATACATAAACCAGAAATAATAACCACACCTAACGGCTGCCATAAGCTACCACCAAAAAGTGTTAATGGTAGTAAGCCACCAATAGTTGTAATAGTTGTTAATAATATCGGGGTGAAGCGCGTGGAACTGGCGGTTAAAATAGCTTGCTTTTTATCGAGTCCCATCGCTAAATTTCGATTAGTGGTGTCGATTAAAATAATAGCGTTATTAACCACAATACCAAACAGGCTGATTAAACCAATAAAAGCCATCATTGAAAATGATAAGCCGGTTAAAAACAAGCCAAATACCGCGCCAGACATTGCAAAAGGTATGGAAGTAAAAATGATTAATGGCTGTAAAAATGATTTAAATTGCAAAACTAAAATGGCAAAAATACCAATCGCTGTTATCAGCATAATTTGCGACAGACCGGCAAAAGATTCTTGTCTAGATTCTTCTTCGCCACCTAAAATGTAATACATACCTGCTGGTAATGAGTAGTTATCAAGGTAATTCACCACTTCGCTAGTTATTTCTTGCACAGAATAACCCTGTCCAGCATCAGCTGAGACCCTTGCCATGCGTAGTTTTTGATAATGAAAGAAGTCTGTTCGCCCTTTCTGTAGTTTTATCTCTACAAATTGCCCTAAAGGTATATTCTCGCCTTGTTGATTAACAATAGTGATATCGGAAAGACTAGATAAATCACTTTTAGGTCGACGTACTAGAATAGGATAGTTTTCACCATTACTATCATTAAATTGACCAACAAATGTCCCTGAAAGTGCTGTTTGTATACTATTATCTAACTGATTTATATCCACGCCAGACAGAGCCGCTTTATCGTAATCTATCGCTAATGCCAGTTCAGTATTAGCGATACCAATCGGATTATCTAAATTAATAGCACCTGAAATTGATGACATTTTCGTTTGTAAATCGCCCGCAACACGCTCAAGATCAGCTAACGACTCGCTGATTAATCTCACGGTAATTGGTTGGTCTGTTACTGGGCCTTGGGTAAATTCTTTCACGGTAACTTTTGCTTGATGCCATGTTGAAAACTCGTTACGTAAGGCTGTAACTAAACTATTAACTTCTTTTTCCTCATAGTCTTTTAAGACCAATAGCACTTGACCATAACTGGCTACACCCCTTTTAGGTATTTCGTTGTAATAAATACGAGGATTAGAGTTACCAACGTTAAGGGCAATTTTATCAACATAGGGTTGTGTTTCGATAAACTCTGTCATCGATTGCATAACATCGTGAGTATAATCTAATGATGAGTTAGCCGGTGTTTCTACGTCAATGAGTAACATGGCTTTCTCGGCTTTAGGGAATAAACTAACGCCTACCTGCCCAAAGAGAGAAGCCATAGCAAATAAGGCAATAAAGGCGATCACTAACATGATAATTTTCGCGCTCATTAAGCGACCTAGCCAGCGCACATAATGACGCTCTGCAAATATATTGGCATAATGTTGTAGCGCTTTTACTTTACTGGGTTTTTGGCTAAAAAACTTGCTGGCCAGTAATGGCGTTAGTGTTAATGCGATCAATAATGATGCGAGTAGTACCAATACAACCGTTACTGGCATAGAGCGTACAAAGTCACCCGTGTCGCTCGCTAACATCAACATAGGTAAAAAAGCTAGCATGGTGGTGACTGTGCCACTGGTAATAGCCCAACCCACTTTACTGGTGCCAGATGCTGCGGCATCAGCCAAATTAGCGGTATTTTTCTTCTCTCGATGAATACTTTCTGTCACGACAATGGCATTATCAACCAATAAACCCAACGCGATAATTAAACCTACGATAGACATTTGTTGCAACCCAAAACCTGCGAAGTCTAACCAACCTATCGCCACTAAGAAAGATAAGGGGATAGCGATAATAACGACAATAGCTTCGCGTATTCCTAGGAATATTAGCGACATTATTCCCACAAGCACTAAGCCTTGCCATAAGTTATCAAAAAAGCCGTTAACGCGGTTTTCAACCCCGTCTGATTGTTTAAAAAGTGTCGCGATTTTAATGGTGTCTGGCAGCGTCTGTTTAAACGCTGAAATTTCTGTGTCAATAGCTTCAGTAAGCGCAAATATATTGGTATTCGATCTTTGCTCGACTGTCAAAAATATAACTGCCTTACCATCGTAGTACGCCAAGTAACTAGGTTCTCTGTTAGAAAAGCTCACCTGCGCGACGTCTTTTAAACGAATAACGGCGCTTTCGTTAGCAAACACGACCGTATTGTTAAGCTCGTCGATATGTTGAAAGTTACCACTAGTTTTAACGTTAAATCGTCGAATATTAGCGTCAACAAAACCTGGAGTAATGTTAATAGCCCGTTTTTGCAGTAAGGCATTAACGGTTGCGATACTGATACCATAATGTTTCAACATCGCGAGATTTAGATCTACGGCGACCACTTGTGTAGGATAACCCCAAATATCAGCTTTTTTTACTGCTTCAATAGCTTCCAAACGTTTTTCGAGCTGTTTCGAATAAAACTCCATACTCTTATAGTCAGTTGTTTCACTCCAAAGCGCCAACTGAATAATAGCAACACTGGTTGGGGTCGCTTTTAACACTAATACGTCTTGCACACCTTCAGGTAAGGTGGGTTTTACCGTTGATACCGCCTGCTTAACCTCGTTGTAAGCCGCATTAGGATTACTGCCATATAAAAATGTCACCTCAATGCGGGCACCACCATTTTTAATTTGCGACTCAACTTTTTTAATGCCTTCAATCTCAGCGAATTCTTCTTCAAGTGGATCAACCACTAATGTTTCGATGTCTGTTGGTGAGGCCCCGGGATAGATAATTTCGAGCAAGGTAATGGGAATATCAAATTGAGGGTCTTCAGAACGCGGCATGTGGAAATATGAAACAATGCCAACCAGTACTAAAAGTACAACAATGGTAAAGGTAAACTGGGCATTTTTTATTGCAATGCGAGGGAGATGCATAATGACTAATTCCCAGCCACTGAATAGTTTTGCCAACCTTTGGTAATTATTTTCAACGGTTGGTCATCGCGATTTGCTTTTAAGTACACATAATTATTGTCTAACTGAAACACTTCAAAACTGTGCTGTTCAAAAACCGCATTATTATGTGATTGTGCAATAACAATGGCCTTACCTGTATCGTCAATAGCAACCAGTGCAGCAATCGGCAAACGATAAACAAATTTATTACTTTCTGAAGCAATACTAACACTCGCAAGTTGCCCTGCGATCATACCGGCAGTGATATTAGTTTTTGGCAATAAAACCTCAATAATAAATAAATTACTGCTTGTACTAGCCATAGCCGGAATTTTACTAATAACGCCTTGAATAGGCCCAATATGACTGAGTGAAACGCTGACTTTTTGATTTAATTTAACATCGCTAACTTCTTGACCGGTTAATGCTACTTTGATTACCCACTCAAGTTTGGCGATCTTCAGGGCTTCTTGTCCTGGGTTTTGTAATTCGCCAAGTTCGGTGTTTCGGGACAAAACTACACCTGTAAATGGTGCATATATTTGCGCTTTTTTTAAATTGTAAACCGCAACTTGGTAATCAGCCTGGATAATTTCTAATTGCGTAGAAGCAGTGTCCATATCACGTTCAGACGCTAGATTTTTATCCATTAACTGGCTAATGCGTTTTAATTCACGCTTAGCTTGAGTCAATTGTGCGTTAAGAGAATTTTTTTGCTGTTCTAATTCAGTAATATCCAGCGAAGCTAACAGTTGCCCTTTCTTAAACTGTTCTCCCTCGTCAACACTGAGTAATGTTAAGTAACCGCTACTTTTAAAAGCAAGGCTTAAGGTCCGTTTATAATCGAGTTTACCGGTTCTTTGTATTGTGTCGCTATACAGCTCCGCACTGACAACTTCGGTATCGTATGATTGAGCCAATGCCTGTTTAGCCATTGAGATAAGTAGAATGGTAAATACAATCGAGAATAATTTCATAGCCAAGTGTTTACTTATAGGGTGTTGAGATAAAAGATATTATAGCCTTTACTTTAGGCATCTTCATGATGAAAGTACATCTTTTTCCCTAATTGAGCTGACAATAAATTAAACTAACTAGCTTGTAGTGACACTAAAATAACCCTCCAAACTCATTGTTATACCAAGAGATTAATGCTGTATTTACCGCTAATTTGATGAAATTATTAACAAGTTAACGCTTTAAGGAATAAATTCTGTAATCTTCTAGACATAAACAGCGATAATCTATAGTATTTGCCGCGCTTAAATCTTTTCGATTTCTTGTCGTGTTCAGCCAGATAGCTAAACTTCTACAAGGGATAGAAAATATAGGCTTGCTAATTTTTCGCGTTATTTTGCAAGTATTGGAATTTTCTTTACACGATTTACACGATATTAGACCTCAAGACAATTACCACCCGTAGCTCAGCTGGATAGAGTTCACGCCTCCGAAGCGTGAGGTCACAGGTTCAAGTCCTGTCGGGTGGGCCACCTTCCTCATTATATTTATACAATTTGCTCGAGCCAAACCTTCATAGCTTATTTTTCTAGTTTTAAAATAAAAAAAGCACTACCAAGTAGTGCTTTAAGATGAATGAATTATAGCTTTAGAGATTAAAAACTAAAGTTTATTCGGGCGTAATACGTCATGCCATCAAAGCCATAAGGTAACGCTCTTACCGGATATTTAAAAGCACCATTGGTAATAAAGTCTAACGCTTCATCTTCACCAAGCTCATCGGGTGTTTTATCAAATAGATTATTTATGCCGGCAGATAGCTGTAAATTATCGGAAAGTTGATACGCTAAATTAACGTCAATAAGAACCGCTGACTCAAGAACACTGGTTGGCTTAAAACTCCCCGTTGGAGATAAAAACCCCGGTAACCCGATATGATCATTACCAAAATAGATAATGTCAGTTTCACCATAGTAATTTGCTCTTACTACACCACTCCATGCTTCTCTCGTATAGTCAAAAGTCAACGTAGCACGTTGTTTCGGTTGTCCGTCGGTTAGGAAGCTTCGCTGTAAATCGTCTAGCGCGACACTTTCTGGAATACCGTCAGGTGAGTTGACACTATCAATTTCAGTCTCATTTAAATTTCCTGCAAGCGTTACGTCTAAGTTTCCTGCTAGTAGCTCTGTTTGATAGGTAATAACAACATCTAGCCCTTGTGTAGTTGAGTTAACTGCGTTTGAGAAATAGTTACCTTGCACCGCACCTGTAGCGTTTAGCGCCGCTACTGCCTCAGGGTTAAAAGATACGTCATCGGCATTTTGTAAGCTGCCTAATGTAATACGGTCATCAATTTTCACTCTGTAAGCATCTAAAGAAACTGACAATGCACTGTTAACATCGTAAACCAAGCCTAAGCTTATGTTTTTTGAAGTTTCAAGGTTCAACCCCTGTACACCTAACGCTGCTGGAAATGCTGAACCTGCTGTTGCGGTGAATGACGATAGTAAAACGCCACCTTCGCCTAAGTTAGTTGTATAGGCAGTATAGGCACTTTGCTGAAGTGACGGTGCTCTAAAGCCTGTAGAAAGTGCGCCTCTTATTGCCAAACTGTCGGTAAGCTCATAACGTGAAGATAGTTTACCAATTAATTTACTGCCCGCATCTGAGAAATCTTCGAAACGTAAAGCTGCGCCTAAGTTCCATTGCTCAGTTATTTGCTTTTCAAGATCAAGGTAAAGTGCATAGCTGTTTCGATCTGCATCGTTAGCTGCGTTTGGTCGTAAACCAGGATAGGCTTGGAAACCACAGCCCGCGAAGACATCACTGTCGATTACCGAAGGGAAAGAAGTAGGACTATTACTTGCACCACAAGCATAAGAAGCTTCTTCACCAGCAACTATTTCGTAATTCTCTTTGCGATATTCAGCACCAAAAGATACAAATAAGTTTTCGCCATGATCAATATCAATTGAACCTGAAATATCGGCATTAAAAGTTAATTGATCGTATCTAAAACCACCAGAATACCCCGCTATCGGGCCAGAATTAGAGGCAATATCTTGCTCACTTGCTGAAGGGTTGTTTGAAAGGTATTCTGCAGCATAAGAAGCGTTGATAGTATTTTGAGAATAGAAGTCATATTCATTTTCACCATAGGTGGCTGATACATCATAACTCCAGTCGTTATTAATTTCTCCCCTAAGGCCTACGGCTGTCGATATGTCTTGAGCTTCATTATCGATTTGCGGTAAGAAACCGTCAGGATATACTTGCGGCACATTCTTCTCAGCTTCATTAAAGCTACGGTAAAAACCATTACCTAATGCGGTTCTATTTGAATAACCACCAAAAGCATAAAGTTCCATGCCGTCTAATGGTATCATTGCATTATAAAAGAATGACTTAAATGTAGATTCAGCGTTTCCTTGACCCCAGCGAACATTTTCAGATAATGTGCCTGGTGCTGTGTTTGATCCGCCACCTGTATCTCTTTGTGCACGGTTGGTGCCGTCGTAATCTCTATATTCTGCCGTTAAATTAATAAAGCCACCATCGTTACCTAAATCAAAGCCGGTATTTAAGCCTGCCGCTAAAACGTCACCATCACCTTCTCCTGTAGCACCGGTTTGAATAAAGCCTGAGGTAACATTGGTCGTATCTTTAAGTTCAAGGTTAATAACACCCGCTATAGCATCCGAGCCATATTGCGCAGCAGCACCGTCACGTAATATTTGCACATTCTTAAGCGCTGACATCGGGATAGAGTTCATATCAGTGCCGGCAGCACCAGCCCCAACCGTACCATTTAAGCCAAATATCGCTTGATTGTGGCGACGTTTACCGTTAACTAATACAAGAGTCTGATCAGGCTGTAATCCACGAAGAGTTGCAGGCCTGAATAAATCGGAACCATCAGAAACTTGTGTTCGACTGAAATTAAATGACGGAGCCATTGCTTGCAGGCTTTGACCTAATTCACTAAAGCCACCTTTAGTTAATGACTCACTAGAAATAATATCAATAGGTGAGCTTGATTCAGTTGCCGTTCGACTTGAGACACGAGAGCCAAGTATTGCAATTGACTCTATATTTTCATCAACAACTTCTGCGGTAGCTGCAAATGTTGATACGCAAGGAATTGATGTGCTAATAGCGATAGCTAGAGTGTGTAACCGGAAATATTTATTGAGACGCAACTGTTTCACCTTTAATTTTGAAATATAAAATAATTATTGTTGCGATAAATTTACAGTGAAATATAAAGATTTTCCATCCTTTTATTGACAAATAATAAATGATGAGTCTTTTCTATTGTAAGCTGATTAATGTCCGTTAAGCAGCTGATTAATTATCTAAATATTTATGTCAGTTGATTGGTTAACTACAAGGTTATTTATTAGGCATTATCAAAGTAGTGATTGTGAGTACTAGATAATAAGAAAGATATTGTCATGAATAATATTTAGTAAATATATCCCGTACAATTAGCTATTTTTCACTTTTTAAGTCGACTTCATATTTACTGATATTGCTGTTAGCTCAAACCGCTATTTTTGCTGATCATCAAGCTTCATTTTCACTACTAGCTAATGTCGTTATATATGGCTAAAATTGACTTTACATTCGAACACAGGAAAGTATTAATGAAAGCTCAGGTTAAATGGATCGGCGAAGAAATGTTTTTGGGTACCTCTGAAAGTGGCCACACGATTGTATTAGATGCAAACGCCGGTGCTTTGGCACCTAGCCCACTAGAAAGTGTATTAATATCTTTAGGGGGGTGTTCTTCAGTTGATGTGGTCAGCATATTGGAAAAAGCTCGCCAAAAAATTAAAGGCTGCAAAGTAGAGATTGAAGCTAAACGTGTCGATTCAGTCCCTAAATTATTTTCAGATATACATCTGCACTTCGTAGTTGAAGGAGAAGGCATAAGTGCAAAACATGTCGAACGTGCAGTAAGCTTGTCTGCTGATAAATATTGTTCTGTTGCATTGATGCTTAATAAGTCTGTTCAAATTACTCATGATTTCGAGATTATTGAAATATAAATAATTTCTTATCGTTCTAATGGTGGGGTAACGATCTGATTACCCTAGCGGCGATTAAACAGCAAACCACAAGTAATGACGCTTATTCACTGGCCGCATTAATTGACTTTTATACCCACTTCACTGCAATGTTAAAATTTCACCTCATTCTTTACTTATTATTTCCTCCCTGTAGCTAAATAAGATTATATTTCACAGGGAGATAAGAAAGAGGACGACAAGAGAAGTGACAATAAAATAAATATAGCATTGGTCTACATCTACAAATCACTCATCCAATCTAATTGCTTGTTCGCTTCATTCTTTCTTAACATTAAGTCTTTAATTAACGGCGTAAGTAATAGTTCCATCGCCAAGCCCATTTTACCGCCAGGCACAACTAAAGTGTTCATTCGAGACATAAATGAGCCATCAATCATGCTCAGATAATAAGGAAAATCTAATTGACTTGATTCTCTGCAACGAATTACGACAAAACTTTCATCTAACGTCGGTATCGCTTTAGCACTAAAAGGATTAGACGTATCGACAGTGGGTACGCGTTGGAAATTTATGTGGGTACGTGAAAATTGTGGTGTGATGAAAGAGATATAATCTTCCATACTCCTAACGATGCTTTGTGTAACGGCTTCGCGACTATGGCCCCGTTTATCGGTGTCACGTATTATTTTTTGTATCCATTCTAAGTTTACAATCGGCACCATGCCAATAAGTAGGTCAACATGCTTTGCAACATCATTTTTTTCAGTAACAACACCGCCGTGTAACCCCTCATAGAACAACAAGTCAGTCCCTTCACCTAACTCCTCCCATGGAGTAAAAGTACCGGGCATTTGATTATAAGGAACGGCTTCATCAAAGGTATGCAAATAACGTCGCATTTTACCTTTACCTGTTTCAGAGTAATCTTTAAACAGTTTTTCTAAGGCGTCGAAATCATTAGCTGCATCGCCAAAGTAGCTTATTTTAAGCTGTTGCTCTTTTGCTTTACGCTTTTCCATATCCATTTCTTGACGTGAGTATCGATGAAAGCTGTCTCCCTCTACCGTGGCGGAAGTTATCCCCAGGGTTCGAAAGATATGCTCAAACGATTCTGTTGTCGTTGATGTACCTGCACCAGATGAACCGGTTACAGCGATGATAGGATTGCGTGACGACATAGTGGTTCAACCTTATTATAGATGGACAATTGTTATACGAGGTATTACTAGAAGGGTCAAGCTTTTAGCTGATGTTGTTATAACAACGGCATTTATAAAAACAAAAAAGCGGAGCCTAAGCTCCGCTTTCAATTCCGTCAGAATTAATTTAGTACAAGTACTAAATTATGCTTCTGCGTTAACTTCTTCAACTACTTCAGCGGCTTCTTCAACTGCTGGGCGGTCTACAAGTTCAACGTAAGCCATAGGAGCTTTATCACCAGTACGGAAACCACATTTTAAAATGCGAGTATATCCACCTGGACGTTCTTGGTAACGTGCACCAAGTTCGTTGAATAAAATACCTACTACTTCTTTATCTTGTGTACGAGCAAACGCTAAACGGCGATTTGCAACACTGTCGGTCTTAGCCAATGTAATCAATGGCTCTACGACCATACGTAGTTCTTTAGCTTTAGCTACAGTCGTTTTAATCAAACCGTGCTTTACTAAAGAGCTTGCCATATTGCGGAACATCGCTTTACGATGACTGCTATTACGGTTTAACTGGCGACCGCTTTTACGATGGCGCATAAGTTAATCCTTCTCTCAACTATTAAAAAAACGATGATCGACTTAGTCGTTATCAGCTATGCTTTCAGGTGGCCAGTTTTCTAGGCGCATACCTAGAGACAAACCACGAGACGCCAAAACGTCTTTGATTTCAGTTAAAGACTTCTTACCTAAATTAGGTGTTTTAAGAAGCTCAACTTCAGCACGCTGTACTAAATCGCCAATATATTGAATTGCTTCTGCTTTTAGGCAGTTTGCTGAACGAACAGTAAGTTCAAGGTCATCAACAGGACGAAGCAAAATAGGATCAAACAGTGGTTTTTCCTCTTTTGGTTCAACTTCAGTTACATCACGAAGCTCTACAAACGCATCTAGCTGTTCAGCTAAAATTGTTGAAGCGCGACGAATTGCTTCTTCAGGATCTAACGTACCGTTAGTTTCCATGTCTAAGACCAGTTTGTCCAAATCTGTACGCTGTTCAACACGTGCAGAATCAACATCATAGGCAATTCTTACAACAGGACTGAATGAAGCATCAACTAACAAACGTCCGATTGCACGATCTTCTTCCTCGGCATCACGTCGGGCAGAAGCTGGAACATAACCACGTCCCATTTCAACCTTTATACGCATACTGATAGAGCCATCACCTGTCAAATGACAGATTACATGAGTTGGGTTTGCAATTTCTACATCACCGTCATGTTGGATATCGGCAGCCGTTACAGGGCCTTCACCGGACTTAGTTAAGGTAAGAACAGCTTCATTTTTGCCTTCTAAACTTATAGCTAGTCCCTTAAGGTTTAACAGTATTTCGATGATGTCTTCTTGCACACCTTCTTTACTGCTGTACTCATGAAGTACACCGTCAATTTCAACTTCAGTTACAGCACAACCCGGCATTGAAGATAAAAGAATGCGGCGTAACGCATTACCTAAAGTGTGACCAAAACCACGCTCTAATGGCTCTAAAGTTACTTTAGCACGAGTAGCACTAATAGTTTCAATATCTACCAATCGTGGTCTAAGGAATTCGGTTACAGAACCCTGCATTATGTCCTCTCTTAAAGTGCAACTTTACTTAGAGTAAAGTTCAACAATCAACTGTTCATTAATTTCGGCAGACAAGTCAGAACGATCAGGAACGCGTTTGAAAACACCTTCAAGTTTCTTGTTATCTACTTCAACCCAAACTGGCTTCTCACGTTGCTCAGCTAATTCTAAAGCAGCGATAATACGCGCTTGAGTTTTAGACTTTTCACGTACAGAAACTACATCTTCGGCTTTAACAGTGAAAGATGGAATATTAACAACAACACCGTTAACTACGATAGCTTTATGGCTAACTAGTTGACGAGCTTCAGCACGAGTGCTTGCATAGCCCATACGGTATACTACGTTATCAAGACGTTTCTCTAAAAGTTGCAACAAGTTTTCACCTGTATTGCCTTTTAGACGAGCCGCTTCTTTATAGTAGTTGCGGAATTGTTTTTCTAGTACGCCATATATACGACGAACTTTTTGTTTTTCACGAAGTTGAATACCGTAGTCAGATAAACGACCGCGACGGGCGCCATGTTGACCTGGTATTGTTTCGATTTTACATTTAGTGTCAATTGCTCTAACACCGCTTTTAAGGAACAAATCTGTACCTTCGCGGCGACTAAGCTTTAACTTAGGACCTAAATATCTAGCCATTTTCTTTCTCCAACTATCCTAAAAAAAGTACGATTAAACGCGACGTTTCTTAGGAGGACGACAACCATTATGAGGAATAGGTGTAACGTCAGTAATGTTGGTGATTTTAAAACCAGCAGCATTTAAAGCACGGATAGCAGATTCACGACCTGGACCCGGACCTTTAACGAACACTTCAATATTCTTCAAGCCAAACTCTTGTGCAGCTTTACCAGCACGATCTGCAGCTACTTGCGCAGCAAATGGAGTAGATTTACGTGAACCACGGAAACCTGAACCACCAGCAGTCGCCCATGATAAGGCGTTACCTTGACGATCTGTAAGAGTTACGATTGTGTTGTTGAAAGATGCATGGATATGAGCCATGCCGTCAGCAACTTGTTTTTTTACGCGTTTACGCGTACGTACAGGTGTTTTAGCCATTGTCTAGTTCCTCTTACTTCTTAATTGGCTTACGAGGACCTTTACGGGTGCGCGCATTAGTTTTAGTGCGTTGACCACGTAAAGGAAGACTGCGACGGTGGCGAATGCCACGGTAACAACCTAAATCCATAAGACGTTTAATGTTCATTGAAACTTCACGGCGTAAATCACCTTCTACGGTGTATTTATCCACTTCTGCACGAAGCAAATCAATTTGAGCTTCGTCCAATTCACTGATCTTAGTTGACTCTGCAATACCAGTTGCAACACAAATTGCTTTCGCACGTGTTGCTCCGATACCGAAGATCGCAGTAATGGCGATTACTGCATGCTTACGATCAGGGATGTTAATGCCAGCGATACGGGCCACTAAACACATCTCCTATTTTTAAATTAAAATTTACCAGTTGAAAAGCCCGTTAGGATACTCAACCAGCCGCATTTCTTTGCAAATCGAAGCGGCATTATACAGACTTATCTGCATAATGCTACTGCTTAAAGATTTAGCCTTGACGTTGCTTATGCTTTGGCTCTTCGCAAATTACACGAACAACACCAGCACGTTTAACAACTTTACAATTACGACAAATCTTTTTTACGGATGCACGTACTTTCATTTTATATACTCCGTTACCTAATGACTCAGTCTAACGACCATAGCCCTTAAGGTTTGCTTTCTTAAGTACATTGTCATATTGATGAGACATCAAATGGGTCTGTACTTGTGCCATAAAGTCCATTATCACAACTACAATAATAAGTAGTGATGTTCCGCCAAAGTAAAAATTAACGTCCCATGCCATGATAATAAACTGAGGTACCAAACAGATAAAGGTAATATACATCGCACCAGCTAAGGTTAAACGAGTCATCACTTTATCTATATATTTTGACGTTTGCTCACCAGGACGGATCCCAGGAATAAACGCACCGGATTTTTTCAGGTTATCTGCTGTTTCACGCGGATTGAAAACAAGAGCCGTGTAAAAGAAACAGAAAAATATTATCGCTGCTGCAAGTAACATGACATATAGCGGCTGTCCTGGAGAAATAGCAATTGATACTTCTTGTAGGAAATCAGCAACCATACCTTCACCTTGACCAAACCAGCTCGCAAGCGTGCCTGGAAACAAGATAATACTTGAAGCGAAAATTGGTGGAATAACACCTGCCATATTAACTTTCAGTGGTAAATGCGTGCTTTGGGCAGCGAAAACCTTACGGCCTTGCTGACGTTTGGCATAGTTAACAACAATACGTCGTTGACCACGTTCCACAAATACTACAAAGAAAGTCGTAGCAAATATAATTACGCCAATTAGCAACAATACTAATAAGTGCAATTCACCTTGACGCGCCGCTTCTGCTGTTTGACCAACAGCTGACGGCATACCAGCAACTATACCTGCGAATATCAAGATAGAGATACCGTTACCAATACCACGTTCAGTAATTTGCTCACCTAACCACATTAAAAACATGGTACCAGTAACCAAACTTACTACCGCAGCAAAGTAGAATCCGAAACCTGCGTCCATTACTAGACCTGGCATCATCCCCGGTAAACTTCTTGCTATTGCAATTGATTGTACAGTCGCTAGAACTAAAGTGCCGTAGCGGGTGTATTGACTGATTTTACGTCGTCCAGCTTCACCTTCTTTTTTCAATTCTGCCATTCTCGGGTGCATGACCGTCATTAATTGCATTATGATTGAAGCTGAGATGTACGGCATAATACCAAGTGCCAATACAGAGGCTCGCTCAAGTGCACCACCAGAGAACATGTTAAACATCTCTACGATGGTGCCCTTTTGTTGTTCAAACAACTGAGCTAATACAGCGGCGTCAATACCAGGGATTGGCACAAATGTTCCCAAACGAAGCACGATAAGTGCACCGAATACAAACCACAATCTTTGTTTAAGCTCAGACAATCCGCCCTTTGCTTTATTATCAATTCCTGGTGTAGCCATAACCTGTACTATTCCTCGATTTTTCCGCCTGCAGCTTCAATAGCTGCACGAGCGCCTTTAGTAACACCTAAACCACGTACTGTAATTGGACGAGTGATTTCACCAGAAAGCATGATTTTCACTGCAACAATATTACGTGTGATTAAGTTAGCATCTTTAAGGGCAAAGATATCGACAACATCACCTGTGATGTTGTTTAGTTCATGTAAACGTACTTCAGCGCGAACTAAAGATTTACGTGACGTGAAACCAAACTTAGGTAAACGTTGTTTCAATGGCATTTGACCACCTTCGAAACCAGGACGTACACTACCGCCAGAACGAGATTTCTGACCTTTGTGACCACGACCGCCTGTTTTACCTATGCCAGAACCAATACCACGCCCACAGCGTTTCTTGGCTTTCTTAGACCCTGGTGCAGGAGATAAAGTATTTAAATGCATTATTAATCCTCCACCTTAATCATATAAGATACTTGATTAATCATACCGCGTACAGATGGAGTATCTTCTAACTCTACTGTATGACGGATACGACGTAAACCAAGACCCTTTAATGTAGCTCTATGCTTCGGTAAACGACCGATAGAACTTTTTAACTGAGTTATTTTAACTGTTTTAGCCATGCTCAATTACCCCAGAATATCTGAAACGCTTTTGCCACGCTTTGCTGCAACAGCTTCAGGCGAATGCATATTCGCAAGAGCAGAAACAGTAGCGCGAACTACGTTTATTGGGTTAGTAGAACCGTATGCTTTTGACAATACGTTCTGTACGCCTGCAACTTCAAGTACTGCACGCATAGCGCCACCGGCGATTATGCCTGTACCTTCAGAAGCTGGTTGCATGTAAACTTTTGAACCAGAGTGCTTGCCGATAACGACATGCTGAAGAGTAGTACCCTTCAAATCAACGGTTACTAAGTTACGACGTGCTTTTTCCATTGCTTTTTGGATTGCAGCAGGCACTTCACGCGCCTTACCGTAACCAAAACCAACGCGACCAGCGCCATCACCAACTACGGTAAGTGCTGTGAAACTGAAAATACGACCACCTTTAACCACTTTTGATACACGGTTAACTGCGATTAGCTTTTCAGCCATATCACTTTGTTGTGAGTTTTCTTGATTATGATTAGCCATTATCAACCCCTAAAACTGAAGACCAGCTTCGCGAGCTGCATCTGCTAACGCTTTCACGCGACCATGGTAACGGAAACCTGAACGGTCAAAAGCAACACTAGTGATGCCTTTAGCGACTGCACGTTCTGCAATTGCCTTACCTACAGCCGTAGCTGCTTCAACGTTACCTGTTTTTTCTAACTGAGCACTAACTTCTTTGTCTAAAGTAGACGCTGCTGCGATTACTTCAGAACCTGTTGGTGCGATCAATTGCGCGTAAATATGACGAGGAGTACGGAATACAACTAAACGATTCGCACCCAACTCGCTAATTTTTGCACGAGAGCGTTTAGCTCTGCGCAAACGAGATGTTTTCTTATCCATAGTATTACCCTACTTCTTCTTAGCTTCTTTACGACGTACATTCTCATCGCTATAACGAATCCCTTTACCTTTATAAGGCTCAGGTTTACGGTATGCGCGAATGTTCGCTGCTGTTTGACCGACCAACTGTTTATCAGCACCTTTCAGTATGATTTCAGTTTGGCTAGGAGTTTCAACAGTAATTCCTTCAGGAATTGCGTGGTCAACCGGATGTGAAAAGCCTAAAGATAAGTTTAAGTTCTTACCTGCAGCTTTAGCACGGTAACCAACACCGTTTAACAATAATTTCTTTTCAAAACCTTTACTAACACCTTCAACCATATTATTGATTAAAGAGCGTACAGTACCGGCTTGAGCCCAAGCGCCTTTAGCTTCAGCAACGATATTAGTGATAATATTGCTCTCTTCTTGAGAAACAACAACATCGCTATGGATCGTATGCGACAACTCGCCCATTGGACCTTTAACTGTAATGTCTTGACCTGATAACGTAATAGTAACGCCTGCAGGGACTGCGACATGTGCTTTTGCAACACGAGACATATTCTGCTCCTTTACTCTACGAAACCAAGAACTTCACCGCCAAGACCCGCATTGCGAGCGGCGCGATCAGTCATTAGACCTTTAGAAGTAGAAATAATAGCGATACCCATGCCTGCTAATACTTTAGGAAGCTCTTGAGCTCCTTTGTATACGCGAAGACCTGGACGTGAAACACGTTTGATCACTTCAATTACTTCTTTACCTTCGAAATATTTCAATTCAACAGTTAACTCAGGCTTTGCATCGCCTGAAACTGAATACTCTGAAATGTAACCTTCTTCTTTAAGTAAGTTGGCAAGTGCAACTTTTACCTTAGAAGATGGCATTTTTACTGCAGTCTTTGCTGCAGATTGACCGTTGCGGATGCGTGTAAACATGTCCGCGATAGGATCAGTCATCATAACCATTTACTCCCGTGAATTACCAACTAGCTTTCTTAAGACCTGGAACTTCACCGCGCATCATAGTTTCACGTAATTTAATACGGCTTAAACCGAATTTACGTAAGAAACCATGTGGACGGCCAGTAATGTTACAACGGTTACGTTGACGACTACTGCTCGAATCACGAGGTAAACTTTGAAGTTTCAATACTGCATCCCAGCGTTCTTCTTCAGAAGAATCAACACCAGAGATGATAGCTTTTAGTGCACTACGCTTTTCAGCATATTGTGCAACTAACTTGGTTCTTTTAGCTTCACGAGCTTTCATTGACGTTTTAGCCATAACTCTACACCTTCTTCTTAAATGGGAAGTTAAAGGCAGCCAATAATGCATGGCCTTCTTCGTTGTCCTTCGCACTTGTAGTGATAGTGATATCCATTCCGCGAATTTTATCGATTTTATCGTACTCGATTTCAGGGAAAATGATTTGCTCACGTACGCCCATGCTGTAGTTACCACGACCATCGAATGACTTAGGATTTAAGCCACGGAAATCACGGATACGAGGAATAGAAATAGAGATTAAACGCTCTAAAAATTCCCACATACGTTCGCCACGTAGAGTTACCTTCGTGCCAATAGGGTAGCCTTCACGAATTTTAAAGCCCGCAACTGATTTGCGTGCTACTGTCGTGACAGGTTTTTGACCTGAGATTGCAGTAAGATCATTTGTGGCGTGCTCTAGTACTTTTTTATCAGCAATAGCTTCACCAACACCCATGTTAAGGGTGATCTTTTCAATCCGAGGGACTTGCATGACACTTTTGTACTCAAACTTCTTTTGAAGTTCAGTTACAATTGTATCTTTGTAAAAATCATGCAGTTTCGCCATCGTTTACTCCAATTAAATTAATTCGTTGTTAGATTTGAAGAAACGAACTTTTTTGCCGTCTTCATCTCTAAAACCAACACGATCTGCTTTGCCAGTAGCTGGGTTAACAATCGCAACGTTGGATACATTTAAAGGTGCTTCTTTTTCAACAATCCCACCAGGCTGCTGTAACTGTGGTACAGGCTTAGTGTGCTTCTTGATTAAGTTAATACCTTCAACAAATACTTTGCTGTCTTCAACAAGAACTTTGGTAACTTTACCAGTTTTGCCCTTGTCTTTGCCTGCAAGTACGATTACTTCATCATCACGACGAATCTTAGATGCCATTATCGTGACTCCTTATAGTACTTCTGGTGCAAGTGAAACAATTTTCATGAATTTTTCATTACGAAGTTCACGAGTCACAGGACCGAAAATACGAGTACCAATTGGTTGTAAGTTAGCATTTAACATTACAGCCGCATTTTCATCGAAACGGATAGTAGAACCATCTGAACGACGAACACCTTTCTTAGTGCGCACCACTACTGCAGTAAGGACATCACCTTTTTTAACTTTGCCGCGAGGATTTGATTCCTTCACTGCAATTTTAATGATGTCACCAATGCGTGCGTAGCGACGGTGCGAACCACCAAGAACCTTTATACATTGTACACGTCGAGCGCCGCTGTTATCAGCTACGTTCAATTGTGATTGCATTTGGATCATTTAATATGTCTCCGCTAAATTATCTTATAAAAGATTAAATTCAAGGCCAGAAATTTGACCCGTCACTGCCTTCTAAATCCCCCTCACAACGAGCGGGCGCGAGATTATAACACCAGTCATTTAAAAGTGATACTTTATTTAGCTAAAAATTAACCACTTTGCATGGAGCGAGTGTTGAATAAACAATCAATCTATATATGGCGGTTATCTTAGCGCGATTTCACAATTTAATATGAATGCAAAATTAACCTAATACCAATCTAATTAATTAGGTGATCTATTTTCTCCGTAGGAAAAATGGCCAAATACAAGGCATTTATTTTAATAACTAGTTGTTCTAATTATTAAATAAATAACGCAGTAATTGGTCGTTTTAACCAGTATAAATGATCAGATAATAAATGAGATTGGTATCATATATAGGGTATAGCGTTAGCGTTAATTAATTTTGTTTCGGAAATAAAAAAGGCCCTGCCGAAGCAGAGCCTTTTCAAAGAAGTATTGTGAATTAGATTAAGCGATTAAGCTTTTTCTAATACGCTTACCAATGTCCAAGATTTAGACTTAGAAATTGGTGCACATTCACGGATACTTACTAAATCACCAGGTGCACATTGGTTAGTCTCATCATGCGCTTTCAACTTAGTTGAACGCGTCATGTACTTACCGTACATTGGGTGTTTAACACGTCGTTCGATCAGGACAGTGATAGACTTATCCATTTTGTCACTGACGACACGACCTTGTAGTGTACGAATTTTTGCTTCGCTCATTACTTACCTGCCTTCTCAGTTATGATAGTCTTCACACGCGCGATATTACGGCGTACAGTTCTTAGCAAATGAGTTTGTGCTAATTGGCCTGTGCTTGCTTGCATGCGATAGTTAAACTGTTCGCGTAACAACTCAAGCAATTCAGCGTTTAGCTCTTCAATGCTTTTTTCTTTCAATTCACTAGCTTTCATTACATCACCGTTCTAGTTACGAAAGTTGTTTTGAACGGAAGTTTAGCTGCTGCTAAAGCAAACGCTTCGCGTGCAATCTCTTCCGAAACACCTTCCATTTCATAAAGAACACGACCAGGAAGAATTTGGCATACCCAATATTCCACTGAACCTTTACCTTTACCCATACGAACCTCAAGAGGTTTTTTAGTAATTGGCTTATCAGGGAATACACGGATCCAGATTTTACCTTGACGCTTCACGTGACGAGTCATTGCTCGACGAGCCGCTTCAATTTGACGCGCAGTCATACGACCACGTTCCATTGATTTTAACCCGAAAGTACCGAAGCTTACTGAACTACCTACTTGTGCAAGACCGCGGTTACGCATTTTAAATTGCTTACGGAACTTAGTACGTTTTGGTTGTAACATTACTTATTCCCCTACTTACTGGTCTTGCGGTTAGGTTTTCTTTTAGGCTTAGCAGCTGGTTGCTCTGCTTGTAATGGCATGTTGCCAATTACTTCGCCTTTAAAGATCCATACTTTAATACCGATAACACCGTAAGTGGTATCAGCACGCGCAATTGAGTAATCAATGTCAGCTCGTAAAGTGTGTAATGGAACACGACCTTCACGATACCATTCAGCTCGTGCAATATCTGCACCGCCCAAACGACCACTTACTTGTACTTTAATACCCTTTGCGCCTAGACGCATAGCATTTTGTACAGCACGTTTCATCGCACGACGGAACATTACACGGCGTTCTAATTGACTAGCAATACTGTCAGCAACAAGCTGCGAATCCATTTCTGGTTTACGCACTTCAGCAATGTTGATTTGAGCAGGAACACCAGCAATTTTAGAAACTGCTAAACGTAGTTTCTCAACATCTTCGCCTTTCTTACCGATTACAACACCCGGACGAGCCGTGTGAATTGTAACGCGGATAGATTTAGCTGGACGTTCAATTACAATTTTTGATAATGAAGCACGCTTAAGCTTTTCAGTTAAATATTCACGAACCAAATGGTCACCGTGTAAATTAGCTGCGAAATCTTTGTTACTTGCAAACCAAGTAGACGCGAAAGGTTTCGTGATACCTAAGCGAATACCATTTGGATGGACTTTTTGACCCATTCTAATATCTCCTAGTTATCAGATACAATCACAGTAATGTGACTTGTACGCTTAAGGATTCTATCCGCGCGACCTTTCGCACGAGGCTTAATACGTTTCATTGTTGGGCCATCGTCAACCATAATAGTTTTAACGATAAGCTCATCAATGTCTGCACCTTCATTGTGTTCTGCATTAGCAATAGCTGAATCAAGTACTTTTTTAACCAAAACAGCAGCAGATTTATTGCTAAATGTTAAGATTTCAAGTGCTTTTTCAACATGCAAGCCGCGGATTTGATCCACAACTAAACGTGCTTTTTGTGCAGAGCCACGGGCAAATTTATGTGTAGCAATAGCTTCCATCTTATTTCCCCTATCTCTTCGCTTTCTTGTCCGCGACATGGCCACGGTAAGTACGAGTTGGTGCAAATTCACCTAATTTGTGTCCGATCATTTCATCAGTTACAAATACAGGTACGTGTTGACGGCCATTATGGACGGCAATGGTCAATCCGATCATCGTAGGGATGATCATTGAACGACGGGACCAAGTCTTAATTGGCTTTTTATTCCCGCTTTCCACCGCTGTCTCTACCTTCGTCAACAAGTGTAGGTCTATAAATGGACCTTTCTTGAGAGAACGTGGCATGGTGATTCCTCTTATTTAATAAGTACTATTACTTAGTACGACGACGTACGATAAATTTATCGGTACGCTTGTTAGAACGAGTCTTGTAACCTTTAGTTGGTACACCCCAAGGTGATACCGGGTGACGACCGCCTGATGTTTTACCTTCACCACCACCATGTGGATGGTCAACTGGGTTCATGGCAACACCACGAACAGTTGGGCGAACACCACGCCAGCGTGAAGCACCAGCTTTACCCAAAGAGCGAAGCATGTGTTCAGCGTTGCCGATTTCACCTAAAGTAGCACGACAATCTGACTCAATTTTACGCATTTCGCCAGAACGAAGACGTAAAGTGACATATGCACCGTCTTTCGCAACTAACTGAGCATAAGTACCAGCAGCACGTGCGATTTGAGCACCTTTACCTGGCTTAAGTTCGATTGCGTGTACAACACTACCTAATGGCGTGTTGCGAAGTGGTAAAGTGTTACCCGCTTTAATAGGAGCATCGACACCAGACTGGATTGAATCTCCAGCTTTTAAGCCTTTAGGGGCTAAGATGTAACGACGTTCACCATCTGCGTAAAGTACTAGTGCAATGTTTGCACTACGGTTTGGATCATATTCCAAACGTTCTACTTTTGCAGGGATACCATCTTTATTACGCTTAAAGTCAACAATACGGTAATGCTGCTTATGTCCACCACCAATGTGACGAACAGTAATGCGACCATTATTGTTACGACCACCAGACTTAGACTTAGTGTCTAATAATGGTGCGTAAGGCTTACCTTTATGCAACTCCGTGTTGACCACTTTAACAACGTGGCGACGACCCGGAGAAGTAGGTTTACATTTAACTATAGCCATTTTCGTAAACTCCTATGATTCCGCGCCGACGAAGTCGATGTCGCTGCCTTCAGCAAGTGTAACGTATGCTTTTTTCCAATCGCTTCTGCGACCAAAACGAGCACCAGTACGTTTAACTTTACCTTTGACATTTAATGTGCGAACACCATCAACTGAAACTTCAAAAAGTTTCTCAACAGCAGCTTTGATTTCAGCTTTAGTAGCAGTAGTAACAACTTTGAAAACAACAGTGTTGTTTGCTTCAGAAGCCATAGTGCTTTTCTCAGAAATGTTTGGTGCTAAAAGCACTTTCAGTAAACGTTCTTCGTTTATCATCCTAACATCTCCTCAAGTTGCTTAACTGCAGACGCAGTCATCAAAACTTTTTCGAAACCAACTAAACTAACTGGGTCAATACCGTCTACATCGCGAACGTCAACTTTGTATAAGTTGCGTGCTGATAAAAACAAGTTCTCATCAACTTCTGGAGTAACGATTAATACGTCTTTTAACTCCAAAGCGTTTAGTTTAGCTACTAATTCTTTAGTTTTTGGTGTTTCAACTGCAAAATTTTCTACCACAACTAAGCGTTCTTGACGAACTAACTCAGAAAGGATGCTTTTAATCGCACCACGGTACATTTTACGGTTAACTTTTTGGCTGTGATCCTGTGGCTTAGCAGCGAATGTTACGCCACCTGTACGCCAGATTGGACCACGACTAGTACCAGCACGTGCACGGCCAGTACCTTTTTGACGCCATGGTTTTGCGCCACCGCCACTAACTTCTGAACGAGTCTTCTGAGCACGAGTACCAGCACGAGCACCAGCTGCATAAGCAACTACTACTTGGTGTACAAGAGCTTCATTAAACTCAAGTCCAAAAGTTGTTTCAGAAACTTCAAGAGCGCCTGAAGCGTCTTTTAATGCTAATTCCATCACAAATCTCCTGGACTAGGCTTTAACAGCTGGTTTGATGATTACGCTACCGTTGATTGCACCCGGAACCGCACCTTTAATAAGGAGCAAGTTACGTTCTGCATCAACACGAACCAATTCAAGGTTTTGCGTAGTTACTTTCGCAGCACCCATGTGACCAGACATTTTTTTGCCTTTGAAAACACGACCTGGTGTTTGACACATACCTATCGAACCGTTTGAACGGTGAGATAGTGAGTTACCATGAGTTGCATCTTGCATTGAGAAATTCCAACGCTTAATACCACCTTGGAAACCTTTACCTTTTGAGGTGCCAGTAACATCTACTAATTTCGTGTCGTTAAATAACTCAACAGTGATTTCACTGCCAGTTACAAGACCTTCGCCTTCATTTGCATTTAAGCGGAATTCCCACAGGCCACGACCTGCTTCGATACCAGCTTTCGCAAAGTGACCGGCTGTTGGCTTGTTAACACGGTTAGCTTTTTTGCTTCCCGTAGTAACTTGAAGCGCTGAATAACCATCGTTGTCAACAGTTTTAACCTGAGCAACACGGTTCGCTTCAACTTCTAGGACGGTTACAGGAGTAGATACGCCATCTTCAGAGAAGATGCGAGTCATACCCACTTTACGTCCAACTAGACCTATAGTCATGTTAAAACTCCTATTAACCCAAGCTGATTTGAACGTCAACACCAGCTGCAAGATCTAAACGCATTAATGCGTCTACAGTCTTCTCAGTTGGTTCTACGATATCAATCATGCGTTTGTGAGTACGAATTTCGTACTGATCACGTGCATCTTTGTTAACGTGTGGTGAAGTCAAGATAGTGAAACGTTCTTTGCGTGTAGGAAGTGGAATTGGACCACGAACCTGTGCGCCAGTACGTTTAGCAGTATCAACGATTTCAGCTGTTGATTGATCAATCAAACGATGATCGAACGCTTTCAAACGAATGCGAATTCTTTGATTTGACATTAAGACAAATCCCCATTTTAAAGAACAACAAAATACTGCCCATCACCTTTTTATATAAAAGGGGGGAGTATCGCTATATTTACCATTCAACTCCATATCGGAGCTGCTGTATGTTAACTATTAATTAATAAAAACTAATGAATTAACGAATAAACACGAAGAGACGAGCTCGACGTGGAGGCGAATTATACAGAGACTGTTGGTAATTTCAACTGTTTATTTCAGGCTTTTATTATGGTCGGTATATACGGTTAAAGTAACCTTATAAATAGGGGATAAATTAACGATATATTCATCAATTATTTTCAGTTTTACGACCTAGTTTGTAAGTCTATTTTAATGCTTATATATAAGCAGAAAAAACATCTAGAAAAATACCTATATATAAGCATAAAAAACACCTAGAAAAAAAACATATATATAAGCAGTAAAAATATAAGCAGTGAAGCATTTCATGTTTTGGAAGTATTTAACTTAAAATGGCGAAATAAGCTTCTGAGGTATAATTTTACACCTTGTTTAGCTAAAATTAGCAAACTTCAAAAATTTTTTATGTCGATTTTAATTAAGTAATGGTATACTCGCGCGCAAAATTTCAACAATTCATTTTCATAAATAGAGTAACGTAATGGCAGATTTATCTAAATACAGAAATATTGGTATCTTCGCTCACGTTGATGCTGGTAAAACCACCACAACTGAACGTATCCTTAAATTAACCGGTCAGATCCATAAATCTGGCGAAACACATGATGGTGAGTCAACTACCGACTTCATGGAACAAGAAGCTGAGCGCGGTATTACTATACAATCTGCTGCGGTAAGCTGTTTTTGGAAAGATCACCGTTTTAACGTAATTGACACTCCTGGTCACGTTGACTTCACTGTTGAAGTTTACCGTTCACTTAAAGTACTTGATGGTGGTGTTGGTGTATTCTGTGGTTCTGGTGGTGTTGAGCCACAATCAGAAACTAACTGGCGTTATGCAAACGACTCTAAAGTATCTCGTTTAATCTTCGTTAACAAATTAGACCGTTTAGGTGCTAATTTTTACCGTGTAACTGATCAAGTTAAAAAAGTACTAGGTGCTCACCCACTTATTATGACTTTACCTATTGGTGAAGAAGATGACTTCGTTGGTGTTGTAGACGTTTTAACTCAAAAAGCTTACATCTGGGACGAAACCGGTCTTCCAGAAAACTACACAATTGAAGATATTCCAGCTGATATGGTTGATGATGCAGCTATGTATCGTGAGCAATTAATCGAAACTGCATTAGAAGCAGATGAAGATTTATTAATGGAATACTTAGAAGGTGAATTAACACCTACTGATGAACAAATAAAAGCCTGTATCCGTAAAGGTACACGTGAAATCATGTTCTTCCCAACATACTGTGGTTCTGCATTCAAAAACAAAGGTATGCAATTATTACTTGATGCCGTTGTTGATTACTTACCGTCTCCTACAGATGTTGACCCACAACCTCTTACTGATGAAGAAGGTGAGCCTAATGGTGAATACGCAATCGTTTCTGCAGATGAAACATTCAAAGCGTTAGCATTCAAAATCACTGATGACCGTTTTGGTACCTTAACTTTCGTACGTATCTATTCAGGTACATTGAAGAAAGGCGATACCATACTTAACGCTGCAACAGGTAAAACTGAACGTGTTGGCCGTATGTGTGAAATGCAAGCCGATGACCGTAACGAACTTACTTCAGCACAAGCTGGTGATATCATCGCGATTGTTGGTATGAAAAGTAACGTTCAGACAGGTCACACATTATGTGATCCTAAGCACCCAATCATCCTAGAAGCTATGGTGTTCCCTAAGCCAGTAATCTCTATCTCTGTAACACCTAAAGATAAAGGTTCAACTGAGAAAATGGGTATTGCTATCGGTAAAATGGTTGCTGAAGATCCAACATTCCAAGTTGAAACTGACATAGATTCAGGTGAAACAATTTTATCTGGTATGGGTGAACTTCACCTAGATATCAAAGTAGATATTCTAAAACGTTCTTACGGTGTTGAATTAGCGGTTGGTAAACCACAAGTTGCTTACCGTGAAACTATTACTCAAGAAATTGATGATAGCTATACGCATAAGAAACAATCTGGTGGTTCTGGTCAATTTGGTAAAATTGATTATATCATCCGTCCAGGTGAACCAAATTCTGGTTTTACATTCTCATCAAAAGTTGTTGGTGGTAATGTACCAAAAGAATTCTTCCCAGCGATTGAGAAAGGCTTCAAAGGCATGATGGATACTGGTGTTCTTGCTGGTTTCCCTGTACTTGACGTTGAAGTTGAATTATACGATGGTGGTTTCCATGCTGTCGATTCATCTGCTGTTGCATTTGAACTCGCTGCTCGTGGTGCTTTCCGTCAGTCAATTCCAAAAGCTGGTGCTCAGTTAATCGAACCTATCATGAAAGTTGATGTGTTTACGCCTGATGATCACGTTGGTGATGTTATTGGTGATTTAAACCGTCGTCGTGGCATGATCGCAGGTCAAGAAGCGGGTGTTTCAGGTGTTCGCATTAAAGCTGATGTGCCTCTTTCAGAAATGTTCGGTTACATCGGATCATTACGTACAATGACATCAGGTCGTGGTCAATTCTCTATGGAATTCTCTCACTACTCTCCATGTCCAAACAACGTAGCAGAAGCCGTTATTGCAGAAGTAAAAGAATTGCAAGCAGCTAAAGCTAAAAAGTAATTCCCTTACTTTTAGTGTTTTTATAAAAGGATGCTTCGGCATCCTTTTTTATTGTCTGAAAGTCATCGAATATCATTTTAAAATTTTAATTTTTGCTCTAACAGAAAACACACCAACCTTATTTCTTTAGAACGCTACGTAAGCAAAAATTTAGCAATACTCCGTTAATGTAAGCACAACATCTAATGCGTTACATTCATTACTGACGAAGCCTAGCGTAGCATTAACTCTACTAGCGTTGTTTTAATGTGAATTAACATTAAGCAATGTAATGGTTAAGAGCAGATACAGAACCAACAACACAACGTCAAGCTTCGTCGGATAAGCTCTGAAACTGGCTCTGCTGAAAACAAAAAAGACGCCGAAGCGTCTTTTTTAAGGTTTGGTGTCTAAAAATTATTAAGCAATACATCCTTTAAGGTAAAAGCGATACAACACCTGCACCACCAGCACCACCTGCACCAAAAACTCGACGCCAAGCTTCGTCCTATATGCTCTGAGACTGGCTCTACTGAAAACAAAAAAGACGCCGAAGCGTCTTTTTTAAGGTTTGGTGTCTAAAAATTATTAAGCAATAATTTTAGATACAACACCAGCACCAACAGTACGACCACCTTCACGGATAGCGAAGCGTAAACCTTCGTCCATCGCTACTGGGTTGATAAGCTCTACAACAAACTTTAAGTTGTCGCCTGGCATTACCATTTCAACACCTTCAGGAAGCTCTACAGCACCTGTGATATCTGTTGTACGGAAGTAAAACTGTGGACGGTATCCTTTGAAGAATGGAGTATGACGACCACCTTCATCTTTCGATAACACGTATACTTCTGATTCGAATTTAGTGTGAGGTAAAATTGAACCAGGTTGACATAAAACTTGACCACGTTCTACGTCTTCACGCTTAAGACCACGTAAAAGAACACCACAGTTCTCGCCAGCACGACCTTCGTCAAGAAGCTTACGGAACATTTCAACACCAGTACATGTTGAAGTTTGAGTATCACGGATACCAACAACTTCTACTGAATCGCCAACTTTAACGATACCACGCTCAACACGACCTGTTACAACAGTACCACGACCTGAAATTGAGAATACATCTTCGATAGGCATGATGAATGCACCGTCGATTGCACGCTCTGGCTCTGGAATGTATGTATCTAATTGGTCAGCAAGTTCAATGATTTTCGCTTCCCATTTCTCTTCGCCTTGAAGAGCACCAAGAGCTGAACCTTGAATTACCGGTAAGTCATCACCTGGGAAGTCATATTCAGAAAGAAGTTCACGAACTTCCATTTCTACTAGTTCAAGTAATTCTTCGTCATCTACCATGTCACATTTGTTCATGAATACGATGATGTATGGAACGCCAACTTGACGTGATAACAAGATGTGCTCACGTGTTTGTGGCATAGGACCATCTGTAGCAGCAACTACTAAGATAGCGCCATCCATTTGTGCAGCACCCGTGATCATGTTTTTGATGTAATCAGCATGGCCAGGACAATCTACGTGGGCGTAGTGACGGATTTCTGTATCGTATTCGATGTGAGAAGTATTAATAGTAATACCACGCTCACGCTCTTCAGGAGCATTATCGATTTGTGCGAAATCTTTAACTTCACCACCGTGAACTTTAGTTAATACTGCAGAGATAGCAGCTGTTAAAGTTGTTTTACCGTGATCGACGTGACCGATAGTACCAACGTTAACGTGCGGTTTATTACGTTCAAATTTTGCTTTAGCCATTTTTCAATTACCTTAAAGTTTATTAAAAGCCCGGCCAAAAGACCGAGCCAGACTTTCAAAAAGCCTTACTAAGATTCAATTATTTTGTCGGCAACTGCTTTTGGTGCTTCGCTATATTGCTGAAACTCCATTGCATATGATGCGCGACCTTGAGTTGCACTACGTAATGCCGTAGCGTAACCAAACATTTCAGATAGTGGCACAAGTGCATTCACTACCTTCGAACCAGCTGGACCTTCGTCCATGCCATCGATCATGCCACGGCGACGATTTAAATCGCCGACAACATCACCCATGTTTGCTTCTGGCGTAATAACTTCGACTTTCATCATTGGTTCAAGAATTACCGGAGATGCTTTTAGCACACCTTGTCTAAAACCTATTGATGCAGCGACTTTAAACGCCATTTCGTTAGAGTCAACGTCATGAAAAGAACCGTCATAGAGTGTGACTTTGATGTCTAATAACGGGTAACCCGCTAAAACACCACTGTCCATTTGCTCTCTACAGCCCTTTTCAATTGAGGGGATAAATTCTTTTGGAATCGTACCACCAACAATCTCGTTAACAAACTCAAAACCCTTACCTTCAGGTAAAGGTTCCAATTTCAACCAAACATGACCAAATTGACCACGACCACCTGATTGACGAACAAATTTACCTTCCACTTCTACTGATGAACGTATGGTCTCGCGATAAGCCACTTGTGGATTACCGACATTACATTCAACGCCAAATTCACGTTTCATGCGTTCAACTAAAATATCGAGGTGTAATTCCCCCATACCAGAAATGATGGTTTGACCCGTATCTTCATCAGAGACTACTCTAAATGACGGGTCTTCTGCGGCCAATTTACCTAACGCAATACCCATTTTTTCTTGGGCTGCGACAGTTTTTGGCTCAACTGCTACAGAAATTACTGGCTCAGGAAATTCCATGCGCTCAAGTGTGATCACGTGATTCGCATCACATAAAGTATCACCTGTGGTGACATCTTTAAGACCAATAGCCGCAGCTATATCACCTGCACGTACTTCTTTAATTTCCTTGCGGTCATTCGCGTGCATTTGCACAATACGACCTAAGCGCTCTTTTTTGCCTTTAACAGGATTGTATATACTGTCACCAGTTTTTACTACACCTGAATATACGCGAAAGAACGTTAATGTACCGACAAACGGGTCTGTCGCAATTTTAAATGCTAAAGCAGCAAATGGCGCTTTATCATCGGCTTCACGACAGCCTTCAGTTTCGTTTTTGTCATTATTAATACCTTTTATCGCTTCAACATCTGTTGGTGCAGGTAAAAATTCTATGACAGCATCAAGTACTGCTTGTACGCCTTTATTTTTGAAAGCTGAGCCACAAGAACAAAGGACAATTTCATTGTTTAGCGTACGGGTACGTAGCGCAGATTTTATTTCTGCTTCGGACAAATCACCTTCTTCAAGGTATTTATCCATTAGTTCTTCAGAGGCTTCTGCAGCTTCAGAGACAAGGTTTTCATGCCAATGGTCGGCTTGTTCTTGCATCTCTGCTGGAATATCTTCATAAGTGAAGGTCATTCCCTGGTCACTTTCGTTCCAGTTAATGGCTTTCATCTTTATTAAGTCGATAACACCAGTAAAGTCTTCTTCAGCACCAATTGCTAAATGAATAGGTACTGCATTGGCTTTCAAGCGAGAATTAAGTTGCTCAACAACAGCTAAGAAGTCTGCACCTGTACGGTCCATCTTATTAACAAAAACTAAACGTGGAACAGAGTATCTCTCCATTTGACGCCAAACAGTTTCTGTTTGTGGTTGAACTCCTGAAGATGCACACAATACTAGTACAGCACCATCTAATACACGTAAAGAACGTTCTACTTCAATCGTAAAATCTACGTGACCAGGGGTATCAATAATATTGATATGGTGATCTTCAAATTGTGCTTCCATCCCTTTCCAGAAACAAGTAGTAGCCGCAGAGGTTATGGTTATACCACGCTCTTGCTCTTGTTCCATCCAATCCATAGTGGCTGCGCCATCATGAACTTCACCGATCTTATGTGAAAGACCAGTATAGAAAAGTACCCTTTCTGTTGTTGTCGTTTTACCGGCATCGACATGAGCACAAATACCAATGTTACGGTAACGCTCAATAGGGGTTATACGTGCCACAATTTCTTCCTCTTTCTGAGAATTTTTTCCCAGATTATAAAACAGTTGTGGCTATCACTTTGTATCTTTACAGATACTCGATGATAACCACGGCATTACACTTATTACTATACAACTAGCAATTTTTGCTAGTGAATAGTATCTACCAACGGTAGTGAGCGAATGCTTTGTTAGCTTCGGCCATACGGTGAACGTCTTCACGTTTCTTAACCGCTGAACCTTTGCTGTCAGACGCATCTAACATTTCGTTAGCTAGGCGCTGAGCCATTGATTTTTCACCACGTTTACGAGCTGCTTCAACTAACCAACGCATGGCTAGAGCATTACGACGCACTGGACGAACTTCAACTGGAACTTGGTAAGTAGAACCACCAACACGACGAGACTTTACTTCCACTTGTGGGCGGATGTTGTCTAACGCTGTTTCGAATAACTCAAGATGAGATTTCTCAGTGTTTTTCTCAGTTAAAATGTCTAATGCACCGTAAACAATTTTTTCTGCAGTAGATTTTTTACCATCAACCATAAGGATGTTGATGAATTTTGCTAAAAGTTCGTTGTGGAACTTAGGATCTGGCAATATTTTACGTTGCCCTACGACGCGTCTTCTTGGCATCTTAATTCTCCGTTATATTCAGGATAAACCCAAAATGTAATATGTTATTTGGCCTTACTTAACGTTTCTATTCTTTTACTTATCTTTTGATAAGTACAGAAAGGGAAACTTAAGATTTAGGTCGTTTAGCACCGTATTTAGAACGGCCTTGTCTTCTATCGCTTACGCCAGAACAATCTAGTGCGCCACGAACGGTGTGATAACGCACACCCGGTAAATCTTTAACACGACCACCACGAATCAAGATAACACTATGTTCTTGTAAGTTGTGACCTTCACCACCGATGTATGAAGTAACTTCGAAGCCGTTAGTTAAACGAACACGAGCAACTTTACGTAATGCTGAGTTAGGTTTTTTTGGTGTAGTTGTATACACACGAGTACATACGCCACGACGTTGTGGACAAGCTTGTAACGCTGGTACGTTACTTTTAGTTACTTGTCTTACACGTGGTTTACGTACTAATTGGTTAATAGTTGCCATTAAATAGCTCCCGATTAGTTAAATTTGTGTAAATTCCAATCAATGGGGAAATTTACACCCTTATAAACGTGAAAATCCGCGACCTTAGATTCAATACACAAATGTACGGAATATAGGGTCGCGGAATTCTATAGGTCAAGCTTTAACCTGTCAAGCTTTACTCGCATTAGACAGGTTAAACATTGCTCTTAACCGATTTATCAATACTATGACGATAAATCTGCATTCAAAGCATCTGTTAGTGCTTGCGCTGCGTCGTCAGCTGATACTGTAACTTCTTCAACAGGAACGGCGTTTTTAGCACGCGCGCGTTCTTGATGATAAGAGTAACCTGTACCGGCTGGGATTAAGCGACCAACAATAACATTCTCTTTCAAGCCACGAAGTTTGTCTTTCTTACCAGCTACTGCTGCTTCCGTAAGTACACGCGTCGTTTCTTGGAAAGATGCCGCCGAGATGAATGACTCAGTTGCTAATGATGCTTTAGTAATACCCATCATTTGCATTTCGTATTCAGCTGGTTGTTTGCCTTCAGCTTCTAACTCACGATTAGAGATATTCACACGCGCAACTTCTAGGATTTCACCTTTAAGGAAGTTACTATCACCGGCGTCTAAAATCTCACACTTGCGGATCATTTGACGTACGATAACTTCAATGTGTTTATCGTTAATCTTAACACCTTGTAAACGGTATACTTCTTGTACTTCGTTAACAATGTAGTTAGCTACTGGTGCAACACCACGTAAACGCAAGATATCATGTGGAGACTCTGGACCATCGGCAATAACTTCACCTTTAAGTACAGATTCACCTTCAAACACGTTTAATTGACGCATTTTAGGGATCATCTCTTCGTATACTTCACCACTTGGTTGAGTGATAAGTAAACGCACTTTACCTTTAGTTTCTTTACCGAAAGCAATAATACCTGTTTTCTCAGCTAAGATAGCTGGAAGCTTAGGCTTACGCGCTTCAAATAAATCTGCTACACGTGGCAGACCACCAGTAATATCACGAGTTTTTGACGATGCTTGTGGAATACGTGCTAACGCATCACCAATACCAACTTCTGCACCATCTTCAAGGTTAATAATCGCGTTACCTGGTAAGAAGTACTGTGCTGGAATTTCAGTACCAGCGATCATCACATCGTTGCCTTTAGCATCGACTAACTTAACTGCAGGGCGCATTTCTTTACCTGCGGTGTTACGTTGGCCAGCTTCAGTGACTACGATACTTGATAAACCAGTAAGTTCATCAGTTTGACGAACCATAGTTACGCCATCGACAAGTTCAACGAATTGAACCTTACCACCAACCTCAGTAATAATTGGATGCGTATGCGGGTCCCAATTAGCAATGATGTCGCCTGCTGTAATTGCTTCGCCATCTTTCTTATTAAGAATGGTACCGTAAGGCACTTTGTAACGTTCTTTCTCACGACCAAGCTCATCAATTACTGTCAATTCAGATGAACGTGAAGTAATCACTAAGTGATCTGCTGAGTTAGTTACAAATTTAGCGTTTTGTAGTTTCAGTGTACCTGTGTTCTTAACTTGTACGTTGTTTTCAGCAGATGCACGAGATGCAGCTCCACCGATATGGAACGTACGCATGGTTAACTGAGTACCAGGTTCACCGATAGATTGTGCTGCCACAACACCAATCGCTTCACCTTGGTTGATCATATGACCACGAGCCAAATCACGGCCGTAACAATGAGCACAAATACCAAAATCTGTTTTACAAGTAATGATTGAACGCACTTTCATTTGATCGATTGAGTTTTCTTCAATGAAATCACATAAAGCTTCGTCAATAAGTGTATTACGCGGTAATAACACTTCATCAGTACCTGGTTTAACAACATCTTCAGCTACAACACGACCAAGAACACGTTCACGTAACGGCTCAACAACATCACCACCTTCAATCAATGGTGTCATTTGTAGACCGTCTAATGTGCCACAATCATGTTCGGTAACAACCAAATCTTGTGCAACATCAACTAAACGACGAGTTAAGTAACCCGAATTAGCTGTTTTCAATGCCGTATCAGCCAAACCTTTACGCGCACCATGAGTAGAGATGAAGTATTGTAATACGTTCAAACCTTCACGGAAGTTAGCGGTGATTGGTGTTTCGATGATTGAACCATCTGGTTTAGCCATCAAACCACGCATACCTGCAAGCTGACGAATCTGAGCGGCACTACCACGAGCACCAGAATCCGCCATCATGTAGATTGAGTTGAAAGAGTCTTGCTCTTCTGGCTCACCATCACGGTTTATCACTGTTTCTTTTGATAAGTTGTCCATCATCGCTTTCGAGATTTTCTCGTTGGCAGAAGACCAAATATCAATTACTTTGTTGTATTTTTCACCCTGAGTTACAAGACCTTGCTCGAACTGAGTTTGAATTTCTTTAACTTCTTCTTCTGAATCTTCGATGATGGTGTATTTCGCCGCAGGAATAACCATATCGTCGATACCAACTGAAGCACCCGCGATCATCGCGTAGTGGAAACCTGTATACATAATTTGGTCAGCAAAGATAACAGTATCTTTAAGTCCCAAGTTACGGTACGCATGGTTAATCAGTTTTGAAATTGGCTTTTTACCTAGTGGCTGATCAATAAGATCATAAGGCATGCCGTCTGGACATACTTGCCATAAGATTGCACGGCCTACTGTCGTATCACGTAAAGTTGTCTTCGGTTCAAGTACGCCTTCAGCATTACGAATATGTTCAGTAATACGAATTTTTACACGTGCATGAAGTTCAGCAAAACCTGTACGGTATGCTTTTTCAGCTTCTTTGATGTCGGTAAAAATCATACCTTCACCTAAACCATTAACACGATCGCGCGTTAGGTAATATAAACCTAATACAACATCCTGTGATGGTACGATGATAGGGTCACCGTTCGCTGGTGAAAGTACGTTGTTCGTTGACATCATCAACGTACGTGCTTCCATTTGTGCTTCGATTGTCAACGGTACGTGTACCGCCATTTGGTCACCATCGAAATCGGCGTTATATGCCGCACAAACCAATGGATGCAAATGAATCGCTTTACCTTCAATTAAGACAGGTTCAAACGCTTGGATACCCAATCTATGAAGTGTTGGTGCACGGTTAAGCATAACCGGATGTTCACGAATTACTTCGTCAAGTACATCCCAAACTTCAGCGCCTTCGCGCTCTACTAATTTCTTAGCAGCTTTGATTGTTGTGGCTAATCCACGCGCTTCTAATTTACCGTAAATAAATGGCTTGAATAACTCTAATGCCATTTTTTTCGGTAAACCACATTGATGCAAACGTAGTGTTGGACCAACAGTAATTACAGAACGACCAGAGTAATCTACACGTTTACCCAATAAGTTCTGACGGAAACGACCTTGCTTACCTTTGATCATATCGGCAAGTGATTTAAGAGGACGTTTGTTAGAACCGGTAATTGCGCGACCACGACGACCATTATCTAGTAATGCATCAACAGACTCTTGCAACATACGCTTTTCGTTACGTACGATGATATCTGGTGCTACTAGGTCAAGAAGACGTTTTAAACGGTTGTTACGGTTAATAACACGACGGTATAAATCGTTCAAATCAGAGGTAGCAAAACGGCCACCATCCAATGGTACCAACGGACGTAAATCTGGTGGTAAAATTGGTAAAACGTTCATGATCATCCACTCAGGCTTGTTACCTGATGCTGCGAATGCTTCCATTAATTTTAAACGTTTAGTGATTTTCTTACGCTTAGTTTCAGAACCAATCTCAGGCAACTCTTCACGCATTTGCGCTACTTCGCCGTCAAGATCGATCTGTTGTAATAACGCAAGTACCGCTTCAGCACCCATAAGGGCGTCGAATTCGTCACCGTGCTCTTCTAACGCATCAAGATATTCTTCTTCGGTTAGAATTTGGCTTTTCTCTAATGTTGTCATACCAGGTTCGGTAACAACATAAGATTCAAAGTAAAGTACACGCTCAATATCACGTAACGTCATGTCTAATAATAGACCGATACGTGATGGCAATGACTTTAAGAACCAAATGTGAGCAACTGGGCTTGCTAATTCGATATGACCCATACGGTCACGACGAACTTTAGTTAATGTAACTTCAACGCCACATTTTTCACAAATTACACCACGATGCTTAAGGCGTTTGTATTTGCCACAAAGACATTCGTAATCTTTAACTGGGCCAAATATACGCGCACAGAACAAACCATCACGTTCCGGCTTAAAAGTACGATAGTTAATCGTCTCAGGTTTCTTTACCTCACCAAATGACCATGAACGAATCATGTCAGGTGAAGCTAGTCCGATGCGAATACCATCGAACTCTTCTGTTTGATTTTGTTGCTTAAGAAACTTAAGTAAATCTTTCACACACTATCTCCTGTCGGAGTTAAATACCGGAGAGAGCAGTTATCTGCTCTCTCCATGCACTGACTTATTGCGTTAGCTAAAAGTCAGCAATGTAGCTGCACTAGCCTAGTCCTGATCCAATTCGATGTTGATACCCAACGAACGAATTTCTTTCAACAATACGTTGAATGATTCAGGGATGCCCGGCTCCATACGATGATCACCGTCAACTAAGTTTTTATACATCTTAGTACGACCGTTAACATCATCAGATTTAACCGTTAGCATTTCTTGCAAGGTATAAGCGGCACCGTATGCTTCAAGTGCCCATACTTCCATCTCACCGAAACGCTGACCACCAAACTGTGCTTTACCACCAAGAGGCTGTTGCGTTACTAGCGAGTATGAACCCGTAGAACGCGCATGCATTTTGTCATCAACTAAATGGTTCAGTTTCAACATATACATGTAACCAACAGTCACAGGACGCTCAAAGTTACGACCGGTACGGCCATCAGTAAGCGTAAACTGACCACTTTCAGGCATATCAGCAAGTTTAAATAAGTCTTTAATCTCTTTCTCACTTGCACCATCAAATACTGGTGTAGCAATTGGAAGACCTGCACGTAAGTTACCGGCTAAGCGCATAATTTCATCATCAGAGAATGAATCAATATCAACTTCTTGGCGAGACTCACCTAAGTTGTAAACTTCTTTTAAGAACTCACGTAATTTGTGAATTTCTAATTGAGCTTCCAACATACGGTTAATTTTTTCACCAATACCACGGGCAGCCATACCTAAATGCGTTTCTAGGATCTGACCAATGTTCATACGTGATGGTACACCCAACGGGTTAAGTACTACATCAACAGGAACACCGTGCTCATCGTAAGGCATGTCTTCAACAGGTACTACGTTTGAAATAACACCTTTGTTACCATGACGACCGGCCATTTTATCACCTGGCTGGATACGACGCTTAACGGCTAAATAAACTTTAACTATTTTCAACACGCCAGGCGCTAAATCAGCACCTTGAGTGATTTTACGACGTTTAACTTCATACTTTTTATCAAAGTCTGCTTTTATGTTGTCGTATTGCTCAGCGATTTGCTCAAGTTCTGACTGTTGACCTTCATCAGCCAAGTTTTGCACTAACCACTTATCACGAGACATGCTGTTAAGATCAGATTCATTTAAACCTGAAGCTAACAATAATTTTTTCGCACGTGCGTATATGCCATCTTCTAAAATGCTGAACTCATCACCCAAGTCTTTCTTAACTTGTTTAAGTTGCATTTCTTCGATTTCAACAGCACGAGCATCTTTCTCTACACCGTCACGGGTGAAGATTTGAACGTCAATGATGGTACCAGACACTGAGTTAGGTACACGTAACGAGCTGTCTTTAACGTCAGCTGCTTTTTCACCAAAGATAGCTCGTAAAAGTTTTTCTTCTGGTGTTAATTGTGTTTCACCTTTAGGAGTAACTTTACCCACTAAGATGTCACCACCGTTAACTTCAGCACCAATGTAAACAACACCCGCTTCATCTAATTTAGATAATGCAGATTCGCCAACATTTGGAATATCAGCAGTAATTTCTTCACTACCAAGCTTAGTATCACGAGCGATACAGGTTAACTCTTGAATGTGGATAGTTGTGAAACGATCTTCAGTAGCTACACGCTCAGATAACAACATTGAATCTTCGAAGTTGTAACCATTCCAAGGCATGAAAGCGATACGCATGTTTTGGCCAAGTGCCAATTCACCCATATCGGTAGAAGGACCATCTGCTAAAACATCACCACGCACTACAGGCTCAGCCATACGACACAATGGACGTTGGTTGATACACGTATTTTGGTTTGAACGGGTGTATTTAGTTAAGTTATAAATATCAATACCCGCTTCACCAGCGTGCATTTCATTTTCATTAACTTTAACGACGATACGTGAAGCATCAACGTAAGTAACAACACCGCCACGTTTAGCAACAACTGTTACACCAGAATCAACCGCAACAATTTTCTCCATACCCGTACCAACAAGTGGTTTATCCACTCTTAATGTAGGTACAGCTTGACGTTGCATGTTCGAGCCCATCAAGGCACGGTTAGCATCATCGTGCTCTAGGAACGGAATAAGTGATGCCGCTACTGATACGATTTGTTGTGGTGAAACGTCCATGTACTGAACTTGTTCAGCAGACATTAGCGTAAATTCGTTTTTATGACGACAAGCAACTAAGCCTTCAACCAATTTACCATCGGCATCAACTTCAGCCGTGGTTTGTGCAATCACGAAATTACCTTCTTCAATTGCAGAAAGGTAATCGATGTCGTCAGTCACTAAACCATCAACAATTTTACGGTAAGGTGTTTCCAAGAAACCGAAATCGTTAGTACGTGCATAACACGATAACGAGTTGATCAAACCAATGTTTGGACCTTCCGGTGTTTCAATTGGACAAACACGACCGTAATGCGTTGGATGTACATCACGTACTTCGAAACCAGCACGTTCACGTGTCAAACCACCTGGCCCTAAGGCAGAGATACGACGCTTATGCGTCACTTCTGACAATGGGTTGTTTTGATCCATAAATTGTGACAATTGTGATGAACCGAAGAATTCTTTAACGGCAGCAGAAATCGGCTTAGCGTTAATTAAATCTTGTGGCATGATCGCATCTAAGTCACCAAGACTTAAACGTTCACGAACAGCACGCTCAACACGAACTAAACCAACACGGAATTGGTTTTCTGCCATTTCACCTACAGAACGGATACGACGGTTACCTAAGTGATCGATATCATCAACTTCACCTTTACCGTCACGAATGCCGATTAAAGTTTTCATTACTGAAATGATATCTTCTTTAGATAATACGCCAGTACCAACATCATCAGCATTGCCAACACGACGGTTGAACTTCATACGACCTACCGTTGATAAGTCATAACGTTCTAGTGCGAAAAATAAGTTATTAAATAACGTATCTGCTGCATCTTTTGTTGGTGGCTCGCCAGGACGCATCATACGGTAAATTTCAACTAGCGCTTCTAAGCGGTTAGTTGAGTTATCTACACGAAGTGTGTCTGACATATATGAACCAACATCGAATTCGTTCATATATAAAGTAGATAATACTTTGTGTCCAGCTTGGCTTAATTCAGCTAGTAACTCTAGCGTAATCTCAGCATTCGCTTCAGCGATTACTTCACCAGTAGACTCATCAATATATGCTTTAGAAAGTACTTTGCCTACAATGTACTCTGCAGGTACTTCTAAAGTTTTCATTTTCTCTTTTGATAAAGAGCGAATATGACGTGCGGTAATACGACGACCCTGTTCAACTAAAACATCACCTTTAGGGAGTTTTATGTCGAAAGTTGCTGTTTCACCACGTAAGCGTTCTGGAATTAAATCCATTATTAGCTTATCGCCTTTAATCGTAAAATTAGTCGTATCGTAGAAGATATCTAAAATTTCTTCTGTTGAGTACTCTAAGGCACGTAAAATTATTGACGCCGGTAATTTACGACGACGGTCAATACGAACAAATAAGTTATCTTTTGGATCAAATTCGAAATCTAACCATGAACCACGGTAAGGTATAACGCGAGCGTTATATAACACTTTACCTGAAGAATGCGTTTTCCCTTTATCGTGATCGAAAAACACACCTGGAGAACGGTGTAATTGAGAAACAATAACACGCTCAGTACCATTGATGACAAATGTACCGTTGTCAGTCATTAATGGTATTTCACCCATGTATACTTCTTGTTCTTTGATATCTTTTACTGTGCCTGCCGCCGCTTCTTTATCATAAACGACTAAACGTAATTTAACGCGTAATGGCGCAGAGTAGGTGATACCGCGGATTTGACATTCTTTAACATCAAATAACGGCTCGCCCAAACGATAGCTTACGAATTGTAATTCTGAGCTACCAGAATAAGCTTTAATTGGAAAAATAGAATGAAATGCAGCCTCTAGGCCTGTTTCACCTGTTGGATCAATATCAATAAACTTACGGAAAGATTCGAGTTGGATTGATAACAAGAATGGATAGTCCATTACTTGCACACTTTTACCAAAGTCCTTACGAATACGTTTCTTTTCAGAGTAAGAGTAAACCATGGGGTTCCTCAGCTTGCTGGTTATGGCCGATCTGCCTTCAAAAAAGACAGGATATTGCAGTGATACTTCTTTTATCAAGCATCAAATAATGCACTGTTTTGGTTTAAAAAAAAACCACTTTCTTTAGCGCAAAAAGGCCGGTGACGTTTAAATCACCAGCCATTGCCTTTTCAGGCAAATAATCTGTTTAAAAACAGATTATTTGATCTCAACAGAAGCACCTGCTTCTTCAAGAGTTTTCTTAAGCTCTTCAGCTTCAGCTTTGTCAACGCCTTCTTTAATCGCTTTAGGAGCTGATTCAACTAAATCTTTAGCTTCTTTCAAGCCAAGACCTGTAGCGCCACGAACTGCTTTGATTACAGCAACTTTCTTCTCGCCGAAGCTAGTCATTACTACGTCAAATTCAGTTTTCTCTTCAGCAGCTTCAGCTGGACCAGCAGCAGCAACAGCAGTTGCAGCTGATACGCCAAACTTCTCTTCCATTGCTTCGATTAGTGCAACAACGTCCATTACTGACATTTCAGCAACTGCGTTTAGGATATCGTCTTTAGAAATAGACATTTTAAATTTCCTGTTTTTTAATAAACAGCCTTTGGCTGTTTGAAATAACTATAAATACAAAAAGTGCGAATTGTGCTCTGCATATGTTTAAGTAATAGCAGAGGAAAACAATTATTAAGCAGCTTCTTGCTCTTTCTGATCGCGTACTGCAGCAATTGTGCGGACAAGTTTGCCTGCAGATGCTTCTTTCATAGCGCTCATTAAACGTGCAATTGCTTCGTCGTAAGTAGGTAGCTTAGCTAACATGTTTACGTCTACTGCGTTACCTTCAAATGCTGCTGCTTTTAATTCAAATTTTTCGTTAGTTTTAGCGAAATCTGTGAATAAACGTGCTGCTGCACCTGGATGCTCGTTTGAAAATGCAATTAATGATGGACCAACTAATGTGTCAGTAACACATTCAAAGTCAGTACCTTGTAATGCACGACGTGCTAACGTGTTACGGATAACTTTCATCCATACGCCGTTTTCACGTGCTTGCTTACGTAATACAGTAATTGCTTCAACTGAAACACCGCGTGAATCCGCGACTACAGCTGATTGAGCGCCATTGGCAGCTTCTTGAACTTCAGCAACAATTGCTTTTTTGTCATCAAGATTGATAGCCATTGGCTTTACTCCTGGTTCACCGGCAAAATATAACCGGTATTTACTATCCCTAAGCCAATTAACATTCGCTTAGGCCGTTACGGCGAGGACCAGAATTAGGAAATACTGGGTAATCACCATCTACGTAGGAAATATTAAGCGTTCAACGAAGAATCGTATCAGCTCCTACGGTCTTTGACGGGGTTGTCTATAGCAAATAAATGCTAATAGTTAGACAACACCTACCAAAATTTAAGGGGCGAAATTATAGTCTACAATTTCGCCCTTGTAAAGTGTCGATTTTCGACACCCTACAGAAAACTATACTGTCAAGCTAGCTTGGTTAACGGCAACGCCGGCACCCATAGTAGTTGAAACAGAAATTTTCTTAATGTACTGGCCTTTAGCATTAGCTGGTTTTGCTTTTTTAAGCGCTTCCAATAATGACTCAAGGTTTTCCTGCAATTTAGCATCGTCGAAATCAGCCTTACCAATAGTAGTATGGATGATACCGTTTTTGTCATTGCGGTAGCGAATTTGACCCGCTTTAGCATTATTTACAGCAGTAACAACGTCAGGTGTAACTGTACCAACTTTCGGGTTAGGCATTAGACCACGTGGACCTAAAATCTGACCTAGTTGACCAACAACACGCATAGCGTCTGGTGTAGCGATTACAACGTCAAAATCCATTTTACCGGCTTTAACTTGCTCTGCTAAGTCTTCCATACCTACGATGTCTGCACCGGCTTCTTTCGCTTTATCAGCGTTAGCGCCTTGTGTAAATACAGCAACACGTACATCACGACCAGTACCGTTTGGTAACACAGTAGCGCCACGAACGTTTTGATCAGATTTACGAGCATCTATGCCAAGGTTTACTGCAACATCTACGCTTTCGCGGAATTTAGCAGTAGCTAGCTCTTTAAGTAAAGCAATAGCTTCAGCGATGTCATATTCTTTTAATACGTCTACTTTTTCACGGATAAGACGAGTGCGTTTTGATAATTTAGTCATTGATTAGTCCTCTACCACTAAACCCATTGAACGAGCAGAACCCGCAATGGTACGCACTGCAGCTTCCATAGAACCAGCAGTAAGATCAGCTTCTTTTACCTTAACGATTTCTTCAAGTTGTGCTGTAGTAACAGTACCAACTTTATCAGTGTTAGGGCGACCAGAACCACTCTTAACACCAGCAGCTTTAAGAAGTAAGTAAGCAGCAGGTGGAGTTTTGGTTTCAAACGTGAAAGAACGATCAGCATATACAGTAATTACTACTGGAACTGGAGCGCCTTTTTCCAAAGAATCTGTTTTTGCGTTAAACGCTTTACAGAATTCCATGATGTTAACACCGTGTTGACCTAGTGCAGGACCAACTGGTGGTGACGGGTTTGCTGCACCAGCAGCAACTTGTAGCTTGATTAAAGCTGTGACTTTTTTAGCCATGGTTTTAATACCTTTAGTATGGGTTCTAACGCTGACCATTAAAGTCAGCTCCCCGTTAACAAAAAATCGATTTTCTCTTCATCAGATAAAATCGGCAGCGGATTATATATTATTCGAAGGTCATTGTGCAAGATTAGATTTATATTTGTATAAAAAAACAACGTAAAGCGCTAGTGCTGCGTCTAATAAGGAGAGTTTCGGCTGTATGTAAAATAAAAAATCACTTAATAAAATTATTTACAGGGAGAAAGGAAGGAGGATTAAATGAGAAGTGAAAAATAAAACCTATACGAAACTCAAATATCTTCTCTTGCCTTTCTTATTATTTCCTCCCTGTAAAATATAAAGCAGAACCTAGGGATGAAAAAATGTCATTCTATAAATTACACATAACTCATGCATTATTCACTGATTTCATATTTACATAATAAAATTATTCACAAGGAGGAAGGAAGAAGAATTAAATGAGAAGTGAAAATAAATTTTATATAAAGCTCAAATCTTTTCTCATGCTTTCCTCCCTGTAAAATATTAATCAAAGTATCTACATAGAAAAAGAACACACACAGGAAGTGCTAGACATAAAAAAGCCAGAGGAAAAACTCTGGCTCATTAGGATTTAGTCCGTACTTGATACTAGCCTTTTTCGACTTGACCAAATTCTAAATCAACAGGTGTTGAACGACCGAATATAAGTACTGATACTTTAATACGGTTTTTCTCGTAATCGAGCTCTTCAACCACACCATTAAAGTCAGCAAATGGACCGTCAATAACGCGTACCACTTCGCCTGGCTCAAACAATGTTTTAGGTTTAGGCTTATCAGTATCTTCAAGACGTTGTAGAATACGATCAGCTTCTTTTTGAGTAATGGCTGCAGGTCTTTCTTTAGTGCCGCCAATAAAACCTAGTACACGAGGTACACTTTTAACTAAATGCCATGATTCATCGTCTAATTCCATATGAACCAGTACATAACCAGGGAAGAATTTACGTGCGCTTTTACGCTTTTGTCCAGCACGCATTTCAATAACTTCTTCAGTTGGCACCAAAATTTCGCCGAACTTTTCTTCTAAACCATGAATGCCAATATGCTCTAGTAATGTTTTTTGTACACGACCTTCGTAACCAGAGAACGCTTGTACTACATACCAACGTAATTTAGGATTATTGTTTTTTTCAGGCGTATCTGTAATTGTAATTTCTTCAGTCATGACGGTACCTTAACCTACTTTTAATCCAGTAATTAATCCAACTACCCAGAAAAGAACTGAATCTAAACCCCAAAGCAATAAAGACATAATTAATGTTGCCACTAATACTATACCTGTTGTTTGCACTGCTTCTTGACGTGTTGGCCAAACAACTTTACGTACTTCTGTGCGAGATTCTTTAGCAAATGCTACAGCAGTACGACCTTTAACTGTTTGCATAGCAACAAGACCTGCAATAACAATAGCAGCAACTACAGCTAAGGCGCGAACAAGAATTGACTGCTCAGCAAAAATGTAATTACCGACAACTGCGCCAGCTAAAAGTAAAACAATCACGCCCCACTTTAAAAAATCAAATGAACCACTTGGTTCAGTTTCAGTACTTGCATTCATATCTACTACCTGTAATTACGTGTCTAACCTAAGACAAAGCACCTCGATAATATCGAGGTTAAAATCTAAAGCCCCTATTATTTAACTAATAAGCACTTTACTAAAAAATGGCAGGGGTAGAGAGATTCGAACTCCCAACCGTCGGTTTTGGAGACCGCTGTTCTACCAATTGGAACTATACCCCTTCAATTTGTACTTACACTTACCGAGTGATTCTTAGTTGTTTGGGAATTAAGAGAGACTCTAGAAGTGAGGCGCTATTATACTTAGTCAATCATTTTACTCAAGGGAAATTTACAAGATAATCTTTAGTGCTCAAACGGGATGAACTGTTCGCTGTTAAAATTTTAGTTAATGACACTAAAAATAACAATATTAATAGCAAATCCATGAGCATTAAATCTTTAAGCACATTTAGCCAATAAACATAAAAATTTAGTTTAATTTTTCAATTTGCCTGCTGTCACTTTAATACCTACAGTCGTAATCCGCTCTCCTACCATTTCACGAACATATAATTTTACATTGTTAAGTTCAGCAACTGCATTAATAGATGGCGCAGTCATAAGATGAGACTTTATCACTTGCTCTAAAGTCTCCTCTGGACCACCTGTAATATCAATATTGTAAGAGTGTGCTATATCAATAATATGGGTGTTGCCTTTAACCTTCAGTTCTTGCGCAGGTAGCTCATATTTTTCGCCATCTACTTTCCCTGAAAAAACACAGTCGACAAATGCTCTAGTAATAGGTTTAAGCACGATAAATAACTGATCTTCAGCCTGCAGAAGAGTCGATCCTCGCGGTGCGATAATGTTATTATCACGGGAAATCATTGCCATCACTGCACTTTCGGGTAATGCGAGTTGTGATATACGACAACCATCGGCACGCGATGTGCGGCCTAAAGTATATTCAACAATGTCTGCGTCGACATCGCCCAGCGCAGTAATTTCTAATGTCGCTGCTGGCGTCACTGGTGGAGGTAAGGTTAATTTTAACTTTCTTGCCATCCAAGCCAAGCTGGAGCCTTGTAAAGTCGCCGAAATTAAGACCACAAAAAACACCACATTGAAAATAAGTGCGGCACCTGGTAAACCAAATATAAGCGGAAATATTGCCAGAATAATGGGTACAGACCCTCGTAAACCTACCCACGACACCAAGGTAATTTCACGGAGATTAAAACCAAATATCGCTAAAATTGGCACAACAGCAAGTGGTCTGGCGATGAAGATCAAAACAAAGGCAATAATAAGTCCTTCAAGCCAAACATCAATTAAAGATGTTGGCGTGATCAGTAAACCCAGCACTACGAACATGGTTATTTGGCTTAACCACGCTAAACCATCGTGGAATAAAAAGGTACTTCGTTGAAAAACAAATCTGCTGTTGCCAATAACGACGCCTGTAATGAAAACAGCTAAAAAACCACTACCGCCTATATTTGCAGTAATACCAAAAGAGAGTAAGCCACAGGCTGCGACTAAGACTGGGTACAACCCCGCAGCAACTAATTGAATTCGATTAATAAGTCGCAGTGATATCCAGCCTACGGCTAAACCAACAACTGCACCTAAGCCCATTTGGGATAGAAACATCACCAATAAGCCTGAACCAGGCTTCATTTCGTTAACTAAAACTTCTAACAAACCTACCGTTAGAAATATTGCCATAGGGTCGTTTGAAGCACTTTCTATTTCTAAGGTCGCTTTTAATTTTCCATTTAAATGGATGCCGGCATTTCGTAATAAGGAGAAAACAGCGGCAGCATCTGTCGAACCCACAATGGCACCTAGTAACATACCTTGTAGTAAAGGGATCTTTAAAATATATGCAGCAGCATAACCTGTGACTGCACCGGTAATAAGTACCCCTAGCGTGGCCAAGGCTGATGCTGGCTTCCAGACTAATTTAATTGCTTTTAATGGGGTTTGAAGGCCACCATCAAATAAAATCAAGGCTAATGCGAGTGTTCCCAAAGAGTGCGCGGCTTCAGCATTATCGAAAAGTATTCCCCCTGGACCATCTTCGCCCGCTAACATCCCGACAATTAAAAATAACACTAGCACAGGTAAACCTAAGCGAGCTGATAATTTACTCGAAATGATACCCAGTAAAATAAGCACTGCGGCCAACAATATTACTTGATCAATAAAAAACATATATCACTCCATTGAGAATGCAGGGGGAAGCAAAAATGATAACGAAACAGACTTTGCGTTATCTAAATATTACAATACTTTAATTGAGTAATGTAATAAATATGGATTAGCATTTGACTATGATAATAGTTCCATTTGAATAACTCTTTAAAGGTCAAAACAGACGCTAACGACCTATTTTATCAAATCTTTCGGCTTAATAATGTTTCATTTTGTCTGTTTAACATCAAACTTTTTATCTATTAAAAATTTTATCTAGAAGCTGCGCTATGTTGTCAACGCAGTAAAATTTGAAGCTTGTTATCTTCTATGAAATGCTATAAGTATTTTTAATAAAGTCAGACATAAAGCTGTTAAGAATCTAGTCGAAATAAAAATACCCAGTGTCTTTTTAATAAATAATTCTAAGCGCATTTATTTATTCGTTAATTTATTTACGAAATTCTGTCTGCGTTATTGCACTAAGCTCTGAAAACAAAAAAGACGCCGAAGCGTCTTTTTTTTAAGGTTTGGTGTCTAAAAATTATTAAGCAATACATCCGTTAAGGTAAAAGCGATACAACAGCTGCACCTACAGTACGACTCTCAGCTGCGCACCAGAGGTACTTGCGAAAATCACTAAAAACAGTCCATTGGGACTGTTTTATTAACGTATTTCCTCATCACGGATAAACCCGTGAAGCTGGTCGTACTGAAAACAAAAAAGACGCCGAAGCGTCTTTTTTTAAGGTTTGGTGTCTAAAAATTATTAAGCAATACATCCGTTAAGGTAAAAGCGATACAACAGCTGCACCTACAGTACGACTCTCAGCTGCGCACCAGAGGTACTTGCGAAAATCACTAAAAACAGTCCATTGGGACTGTTTTATTAACGTATTTCCTCATCACGGATAAACCCGTGAAGCTGGTCGTACTGAAAACAAAAAAGACGCCGAAGCGTCTTTTTTTAAGGTTTGGTGTCTAAAAATTATTAAGCAATACATCTGTTAAGGTAAAAGCGATACAACACCTGCACCACCTGCACCAAAAACTCGACGCCAAGCTTCGTCCTATATGCTCTGAGACTGGCTCTGCTGAAAACAAAAAAGGATGCCGAAGCATCCTCTTTTAAGTGTTTTATTTAAATCAGCTATTAAGCAATAATTTTAGATACAACACCAGCACCTACAGTACGACCACCTTCACGGATTGCGAAGCGTAAACCTTCGTCCATCGCTACTGGGTTGATAAGCTCTACAACAAACTTTAAGTTGTCGCCTGGCATTACCATTTCAACACCTTCAGGAAGCTCTACAGCACCTGTGATATCTGTTGTACGGAAGTAAAACTGTGGACGGTATCCTTTGAAGAATGGTGTATGACGACCACCTTCATCTTTCGATAACACGTATACTTCTGATTCGAATTTAGTGTGAGGTAAAATTGAACCAGGTTGACATAAAACTTGACCACGTTCTACGTCTTCACGCTTAAGACCACGTAAAAGAACACCACAGTTCTCGCCAGCACGACCTTCGTCAAGAAGCTTACGGAACATTTCAACACCAGTACATGTTGAAGTTTGAGTATCACGGATACCAACAACTTCTACTGAATCGCCAACTTTAACGATACCACGCTCAACACGACCTGTTACAACAGTACCACGACCTGAAATTGAGAATACATCTTCGATAGGCATGATGAATGCACCGTCGATTGCACGCTCTGGCTCTGGAATGTAAGTATCTAATTGGTCAGCAAGCTCAATGATTTTCGCTTCCCATTTCTCTTCGCCTTGAAGAGCACCAAGAGCTGAACCTTGAATTACCGGTAAGTCATCACCTGGGAAGTCATATTCAGAAAGAAGTTCACGAACTTCCATTTCTACTAGTTCAAGTAATTCTTCGTCATCTACCATGTCACATTTGTTCATGAATACGATGATGTATGGAACGCCAACTTGACGTGATAACAAGATGTGCTCACGTGTTTGTGGCATAGGACCATCTGTAGCAGCAACTACTAAGATAGCGCCATCCATTTGTGCAGCACCCGTGATCATGTTTTTGATGTAATCAGCATGGCCAGGACAATCTACGTGGGCGTAGTGACGGATTTCTGTATCGTATTCGATGTGAGAAGTATTAATAGTAATACCACGCTCACGCTCTTCAGGAGCATTATCGATTTGTGCGAAGTCTTTAACTTCACCACCGTGAACTTTAGTTAATACCGCAGAGATAGCGGCTGTTAGTGTTGTTTTACCGTGATCGACGTGACCAATAGTACCAACGTTAACGTGCGGTTTATTACGTTCAAATTTTGCTTTAGCCATCTTAAAATACCTCTGGGTACATTAAATAAATTAATTTATTGTGTTAAACATTGATTAATCTATAGAAGGTCTAAAGAAGAAGTGGTGCTGATAGGCAGATTCGAACTGCCGACCTCACCCTTACCAAGGGTGCGCTCTACCAACTGAGCCATATCAGCATTTCTCTATAAAGACTGGAGCGGGTGGCGGGAATCGAACCCGCTTCATCAGCTTGGAAGGCTGAGGTAATAGCCAGTATACGACACCCGCTAAATTCTATCAGATTATCTCTGTTAAAATGGTGGAGGGAGGTGGATTCGAACCACCGAAGGCTGAGCCGTCAGATTTACAGTCTGATCCCTTTGGCCACTCGGGAACCCCTCCAAATTTTATTTTCCACATTACAAGTAATGTATTAATGGTGCCGACTGCCGGAGTCGAACTGGCGACCTACTGATTACAAGTCAGTTGCTCTACCAACTGAGCTAAGTCGGCACTACATTAAGTGGTGCGAATTCTAGAGTAATGTTTTCTAGCTTGCAACAGCAAAATGCAAAAAAAAGCATGTTTTTCTGTGTTTGATGGTTTTTTAAACACAATCGTAATTATTTTGCTGTCCGCACTCGTGCTTAACTGACTTAAAAACAACTTAAACCGTGAAATACTAGCTTAGGCTCTAGCTGACAGGTATCAGGCATTAAATTTACAATTGCTTGCCCATTACCACCTGTGATTAAGACTTTGTCTAGTATCAACTGGCTATTGGCTTGAATAATGGCTTCTTTTATTGCGCCTATAGTCATCGCCCAACTACCATGATTTAAACAATTTGAGCTATTTATACCAAATGACAGACTAACAGTAGTTTGAGGTGTCGCGATAATTTTACTCGTTCGCGTTAATAAACTATCAAAAAGAGTTTGCACACCAGGCATTATCCATCCACCACAATGCTGACCACTAGCATCTAAAACATCAACCGTTGTGGCAGTACCGGCATCAATGATGAGTAAGTTTTGTTGTGGATATATTTGCTTGGCCCCTATCATAGCCAACCAACGATCAACGCCTAATCGCTCGGGCTGCAGATAGGACGACGTAACACCAAATGCGTTTGCAGTACTGTGTACTTGCACAAAGGCAATATTATTAAGGGTTGCCCACTTCTCTATCGTATCGTGCACTGCGTTTCCATGAACGTTGGCAAGGATAACTGCGCTGACTTCTGAAAATTTTTCTTGTGACAATTGCGCTTGAAATGATTGATAATCAAGATAGACAATATCGGAGAGTGTCGAACTATCCTCTGTCGCTTGAAAAACATATTTTACTTGAGTATTACCGACATCAACTAACAGCCTCATAATCCAGCCCTTAAGCTAACTTCACCGCCATATACGGGGCTAACTTGACCATTAACCTCTAACATTAATGCACCTTGTACGTTTATACCACGACAGATACCACGAGTAATTTTTTCACCGGTAATTAAAGCAACAGCTTTATTGAAGTAGAAGTCTTGAGCTTGCCACTGAGCAACCATAGTATGGATACCCGTTTCACTATGTATTTTTAAGCGCCTTAACAATGCGGAAATAATACTAGCGGTTAAAATGTTGCGGTCTATTTCCACGCCGATTGCACTCGATAAATCAATCCAAGGTTGATCAACCAAGGCAGCACTTTTTTCGGGCATTTTGATATTTAAGCCAATACCGATAACACAATGGCAAGGCTCCATTGCCTGACCTTCGAGGTCAATTAAAATACCCGCAAGCTTTACACCGTTAAAGTAGATATCATTTGGCCATTTCAGTTCAACATCAACATCATATAAGGCTTTTATCGCATCACTAACCGCCAATGCGGCCACAACACTTAAGCCCATAGCTGCTGACATACCTTGCTCTAAATACCAATACATTGACATATAAATATGTGAGCCAAAAGGTGAGACCCATTGACGTCCCCTTCGCCCTCGACCAGCACTTTGATATTCGGCAATACATACCTGCCCTGGAATATTTTGGTTTGGTAAACGGCGCATTAAATAGCTATTTGTTGAATCGATTAAGTTATGCACTTCCACTTTGGCATGGGTATTATGCTCAGTTAAGAGTTCCACGATACGAGTTTCATCTAGCAGTTCAATGGCGTTGGCTATTCGATAACCTTTTCCAGTAACACTAAATATATCAAAGCCTATTTCCTGCAAGGCACTAATATGTTTTGAAATAGCCGCTCGACTAACACCCAGTTCTTCGCCTAAGGCTTGGCCTGATAAAAATTCACCTTTAACCAGTTTTTTAATCAACTGCTCACGTATTGCTTTCATTATTTGCCCCCTGCGCTGGTAGGACTTAATTCACCATCTTCGCCGATAAACCTAACTTCTGGCACTAATTGGATGTTAAACTTTTCCTTAACTTTTTTCTGAATATGCACCGACAAAGCCACAATATTTTCACCTTGCTTACTTTCATAGTTAATGATCACCAAGGCTTGGTTTTCATGTACGCCAACGCCGTCACGACGAAAGCCTTTAAGGCCTGCTTGCTCTATCAACCAACCCGCAGCCAATTTAACATCACCATTATCATGCAGATAAAAAGGCATATTAGAATATTGTTGATTTAACTCGTTAAAAACATCTTTACTGACGATGGGGTTTTTAAAAAAACTACCGGCATTTGGGAGCTGTTTAGGCTCAGGTAATTTGGCTTGGCGAAGTTGTATAACTTTTGCCATTATGGCTTGCGGTGTCACAGGAGAGACAAGTTCATTTAACCCTTGATAGTTATCGACTGCTTGCCAAGCTTTAGGAAGTAAGAAGTGCACGTGCGTAATAATACCAGTACCATTTAATGCTTGTTTAAAAATACTGTCGCGATAACCGAATTGACACTCAGCATTGGTAAAATCTACCTGCTTTTTCTGAGCAAAATCAAACCAAGTAACTCCGACGATAAAGTCACTAACCTCAATGCCATAAGCACCAATATTTTGTACAGGAGCGGCTCCAACACTACCGGGGATCAAAGCCAAATTTTCTAAACCGTAGATGCCGCTATTAATACAAAACAAAACAAACTCATGCCAGTTTTGTGCGCAAGCCACCTTTACCTGAAAGTTATCATCGTTTTCAATTACTTCAATCCCCATAAGGTTGGGTTTGATAATAATGGGCGCCTTATCCTGACAGAATAAGGTGTTGGTTCCATCGCCAAGAATATAAGACGACGAAGCTTTTTCAATTGATATTTCAGCTAGCTCTTTAATAGTAGATGGAAAAAAAATTTCAGCTGTAACGACTGGTAAATTAAAGCTATTGAACGCTTGTAGAGAGAAGTTAGTACGTATTTTCATAACAGTGACTATTGAAGATTTGCGCTATTATACGCAAAAACAGCCAAGGCATAAACTGGTTTGAGTTAAGTTAACCGCGCTTTCTCGCTGCAAGCTTAATGATATTACTGCGATCGTTATAGTATTTATTATGATATTTGTCGGTGTCTATGTTTTCACTGTGGTTAATAACCACGCCCTCAATGGGTGCGTTAACTTGTTTCAACATTCTTAAGCCTGACGAAATCTGCTCCCGCTTAGTTTTATTACCGTGCACAATATAGATAACACTATCAACTAACTTCGAAATAATAACCGCGTCACTAACAGCATGAACAGGGGGTGTTTCAATAATAATACGATCATAAAAGTTACCAAAAACCTTTATCAGCATATTAAAGCGCTTCATAGAAAGGAAAGCTAACGGATTAGCAGGCGTAATACCTGAGGTCAGAATATCTAATTTGACATTTTTATCTCGGATAATACACTCGTTAATTTGGTGTGTTTTAGCTAATAGATTAGAAAGCCCAGGACGATGCTCATTCAAGTTCATATTCTTAGCGATTGTTGGGTGGCGCATATCGGCTTCAATGAGCAACACTTTTTCCATTTCACTGAACGACCGTGCAAGATGTAAAGCAACAGTAGACTTGCCTTCATTCGGCACAGAAGACGTTATGGCAATTATTTTAGGTGCCGTTTTTTCACTGTTAAATAGTAAAGCAGTTCTTAACGTTCTTATGGCTTCAGTAAAGCGGTTATCGGAGCTGTAGGTATCTTCTTTTCGCTCACGTGAGCTGGCTTTAATTTTTGGTAATACAGCAAGAATTTGTGCCTCATTAAAATTATCTAATTTACGACGAGAGTTTAATGTATCCATTAATAACTCACGCATGATAATAGTTAAGGAGATTAAGGCAATCGAAAGAACGAAAGTGAAGGCAATGATCAATATTTTATTAGGAGCAATTGGGCTTTTAGGGATAGTCGCCTTATCAATAAAACGTACATAAAAATTCGAATTGTAATTACCCATAGCATCAGCTTCTTTCAAGCGTACTAAATAATTATTATAAAGCTCTTTGTTAGTGTCAACTTCACGAGTCAGCTGGGAAAACTTATTTTGTAAACGACTTAAACGCAGATAGTCTTTTTTGGCAATCTCCAAGCGTTGCTTAGTACCGTTAACCCTTTCAACTGCACTAAAATACTCTTTTTCAATTGAGATAACGATATCGTAAACTTGTTGGGTAATACGCTTTTGTAGTGATATAAATTCAGCATTAACCGCAATTTTTTTCGGATGCTTAGGGCCGTAACGTTGCGACAATTCAAACATTTTACGTTCAATTTTTTCTTCTTCTCGGCGCAATTGCATTAACGTAGCATGGCGACTAATTTCATGTAAATCACTTAGCTTTTCAATATCACCAGCGTGCTTTTGTATATCTTGATATGAAATCGAAAGATCATCGGCTAATTTAGCCGCCTTCAATGTTTCTGATGTTAACTCGGTTAGTTGAGAGCCAACCAAACCAACCACACCATGAATATCAACAATCCCTTCAGCTTCTCGATATGTTTGCAAAAGTAGCTCAGAAATTTGTAACTTTTTACCCAACTCTTCAAGTTGATCAACCAACCACTGAGAGGTGGACTCTTTTGCAGCACTATGAATTTCGTCTTGATATTGCAAGTAAGTGATACCCACCTGATTCGCTATGCTTTGAGATAGTTGCGCGGAAAAAGACACATAAGATATTTTTACCAACTCAGTACCAGCAATAGGAACGATAGTTAATTTCTTTTGAAACTGGCTGACGACATCACTAACTGACGGATTTGACTGGCCCTGACCTACTTGGGCAAGAATAGCTAATTTATCGTTATATTTCCCACTAATAAATTCTTCATGGTGAATCAGGTTAAGCTGAAATATTACGCGTTCAGCAAATTTGCGTGAGCGCAATAACTCAAATTGCGTTTGGATCTGCTCTTTCGTAGCGTTCGACTCATTAAAGGCATCATTAATAGACAGAGTGTTAGCTGGCTTATTAGTACCAATTTGTAAAATTGCCGTTGCACTGTATGACGGTCTCAGTAAGGTGAGATAAATAGCGGCTAAGAAAGTCACTACTAAAGTAAAGCATAAAATTTTCCATCGACGTGTCCAAAGCGGCGTTAAAATTTCTTTTAAGGCAACTTCTTCATTAATGGAAATAAAATTTTTATCTTCTAGTATCTTCAAAAAAAACTTTGCTCAATTTCTATGATATCGTCTGGTAAAATCGCGCTGGAAACATTAGCGTCAAATACCGCTTTTTTACCATCGACTAATCTAGTGATGTTCCAAGACGACTTCGATGCTCTCGCTGCTAATCCACCGGCGATCGCTATGGCTTTATCTAGTGTTAAATCTTCCTGAAAGGGATAACCGCCGGGGCGCTTAACTTGTCCATGAATAAAAAAAGGTCGATACATAACAATAGAAACAGTCACTTGAGGGTCAATTAAATAATCGCCCCGTAAACCATTTGCTATTTTACTTGCTAAATTTTTAGTTGATAAACCTATTACTGTAATATCAGATAAAAACGGAAATGAAATAACACCCGATTTATCAATTTTAATCTGGTTTGTTAAATCCTCCTCACCATAAACGGTAATCTGAATTTGATCACCAGCACCTAACTTATATTCACTACCTGTTGCCTGACCGATAAAAAACAACAAGCAAAACATAAAAAATCGCATAATTTTCATCCAACTAAGTTACAAAGTGTAACATTTACTTCAAGCCAAATACTATGTATACCTAGAACTGATATTCTCTTTACACCGCCAAATTGAAAAACAAGCCAAACATATATCCTACATAGCTTGTTCAAATTTCAATATTCGGTGTGTCACTTTAACTCATTGTGTGATTAGATATAAAAATCAATCAATTAAAGTTTAAGCTTTACCTTTAAGCTCAACTTATTATGCAAGTAGTCAACTAGTTCATTCTTACTGTCCAATGATTTATAGTGATAACCCAACTGCACGCTGAGCCTGTCGCTGTGTTGATAACCTAAAGTGAAAGTAGAAAATAAGTAGTCTTCACTCTCTACAAACTGAGCACTAATAAATTTCTCATTTTTCACACCAACGCTCGTCGAAATAGACCAATATTCAGTGAAATCGTGTGTAAAATCGATTTGATGGTTTTTTGCTAAACGGTAGTTACTGGTTAAACGGTAACTTTCATCAAATTTACGATTAGACATAATATGCACTTGCGTGAAATCAGAAGGACGCCAAATGTAATCAAAGCGCCACTTAACAGCTTTAGTATCATTTAATTGACTATCATCAAATGTTAACTGTTGATAGCCAATTAAGAAATTGAGCTCACTTATGACGGTAGTAAACCACTTAATTCCCACTAAGCCTGCGATACTATCTCGGTTGATGATGGTATTATTAGGATGTTCTGTTTGCTCGTAATCTAGAGCAAATGCCAAAAAGGTTTTTTCAGACAATAAATAATCAAAACTTGATTTAATACTCAATATTTCAGTGTCTAGCTGGCTGGTAGTAGCCCGGCGGGTGGTAAATTTATTTTCGTGGTAGCTGACTTCGACATTTAGCTTCCCTTGTGACTCAAACGTGCCATATTCGTAGCCAATAGTTGCACCCTTATTACCTTTCTCGTCGCCCTCAAATAAAGTCTCAGCTTCGCCTAGAGAAATTCCTGTCCCTCTATATACGTATCTATTTAGCCAAACAGCAGACATGTATAACAATTGATTTTGACTGAATTTGAATTGATATTTAGGAATAAGAGTGAACTCAGTATGGTCGTCATCTTCAAACTGAGTGAAAAAGTGCGATGCAAGTTTCGCGTCAAAATTAAACGCTGACTGTTGGCTTTTTAACGAAAGTGATAAATCAGAAGCAAGAGTATAATAAGCTGTGTTTTGTTCGTTGTTCGCTTGGTACAAAAAATTATCGATGTAGCCCGCTTCAGATGCTAAATCAAAAGCTACACTATGATCAGATTCCGCTATAGCTGAAGTCGCAAAAAAAATATTCGTTACACACACAGCAATGCGCCGAGAAAAACTCATATCTCAAATTAGCCTATTTTTTATTATTATTTTTATATGGACGTAATACCAAATTGGTATAAATTCATCCCACTGGCATCAGTATGCACAAAAACAATTTTCATTGAAATCATTTGTTACCACTTTGTAACCGAAACAATAGAATTTGTGCTGCTTTTAGCTATAAAACCAAGTTAATTGATTAATTGGTATAAAAAAAGCAACCGCTCTGGTTGCTTTTTTTTGCTTGGGTGGCCCGTCCTGAAATCTGTTTACACATTTAGGACTTTAAAATAAAAATTGATTAAATAGCTTTGGTAAATGCCTTAGATTTACGTTGAATATTATACATTTTTTGCTTGCCCTCAGGCAGTTTATCTATGGCTTGCTCTATATAACCTTGTTCAATAAACCAATGTGCACTGACCGTAGTTAAAACAAAAATAGACGCAAGACTTTGTATTTTAGCTTCCTGCTCGAGTGCTTGAATAAGCCGAAGGCCACGGTTACCGCCACGATAGTCAGGGTGAATAACTAAACAGGCGATTTCACCTGTTCTTGCCTCAGGGTATGGATAAAGTGCGGCGCAAGCGATGATAACATCTTCTTTTTTAATCACGGTAAAGCGATCAATTTCAATCTCTAGCAACTCGCGAGAACGTTTAACTAGCACTCCTTCCTCTTCAAGTGGCGCAATTAACTCTAATATACCGCCAACATCATCAATACTCGCAGCGGATAATTGCTCTTGATGATCTTTGGCTATCAAGGTTCCTGCACCATCACGGGTAAAAAGCTCTTGTAACAATGCACTATCACTAGCGTAACTCACGCTATGACAACGCTCTACTCCCTGCTTTCCACACTGTATAATGGCTTTTAACAAGAGCTGCTTTACATGGTCTTCTTGTTCAGCAAGCAATTGGCTGACAGTTGCAACACCACAACTGCGAATCAAGGCGCCCTCTTTATCAAGAAGTCCAGCTTGTTCCGTCAAGGTGATCAGCTTATCCGCCTTTAACGCTATTGCGGTTTGTGCTGCTACATCTTCTAAAGCTAAATTAAACACCTCACCAGTAGATGAATAACCGATCGGTGACAATAACACTATAGAGCCAAAATTCAGCTGAGTATTAATACCTTCAGCGTCAATTCTACGCACTAATCCGGTATGTTTAAAATCAATACCATCGCGCACACCTATCGGCTTAGCAATCACAAAATTACCTGTACTGACCCGTATTTGCGCGCCATGCATAGGTGAATTAACCAAGCCCATGGTTAAAAGTGCTTCAATATGAATGCGCAATGAACCGGTGGCGTCTTTTACCGCCAACAAAGTTTCTGCATCGGTAACACGAACATTACCTTCAATTTGTTGAGGTAATGCTTGAGCAGCTAAGCGTTCTTCGATTTGTACACGTGCACCATGCACCAAAACCAACTTAACACCTAGGCTTCTTAACAAAGCAATATCGTGAATGATATTAGCAAAATTAGGATGCTGCACGGCCTCGCCACCAAACATTAAAACAAAGGTTTTACCACGGTGCGCGTTAATGTAAGGCGCAGCATTTCTAAACCATTTAACATTATCTTCATTACTATTCATGACATTTAATCACTACTATCTATCACTCAATTCAATATTGACGTAAAAAAACTAAACTTCTTCGGCGCAACGATTAACAATATATTCCATTGCGACTTCATCATCCGGATCTTTATGTGGACTTTGCTCACTGTCTTCAATGATATTGTCGGCTAAAGAGTTTTTATCAATTAAGTTAAAACCTAATTGCTCGAAGTAGTTTGGAATATAAGTCAGTACAATAATTTTCTGTAGTTGAATTTGATGAGCAAATTCTAACAAATATTGCACTAATGCTTGGCCTTGGCCTTGGCCATGTGCACTTTTATCAATCACAACCGAGCGTATTTCAGCTAGTCCTGTTTGATAAATATAAAGTGATGCACAACCCACCACGACACCGTCAACTTCTGCGACGACAAAGTTTTGTACATCATGAATAATATTATCGCGACTACGTGGCAGTATTTCACCACGCTCAGCCCAGTAATCAACTAACGTTGAGATACTGTCAATGTCTGACATTCTTGCTCTGCGAACTGACATAGCGGCTGCACGTTGCGCATTTAAACGTTGTTTAACTTGTTTTAAGGTCAAGTTGATTTGCGTTTTACTGGGTGCACCTAACACTTGCGTATTCAAAGTGTCTTGATTGTCCGATAAAAGATTCCCTGACTGCACTTCTGCTAACGCTTTTTCAACTTGCTGACGTGAAGTACCGCCTAGTGCGCCACGTTTATCTAAACAAGACTCTATCGATAAATGTTGGTAAACATCTTGCTCGATTCTGTCACTAAATTTTTGTAATTGTGCAATAGTGAAGTCTTCCAAGGCGTGGCCAGCGTCGATAGCAGCCAGAACAACTTCACCGACAATATGATGCGCTTCACGAAACGGAATATCTTTACTCACAAGGTAGTCAGCAAGCTCAGTAGAGTTAGCATATCCTTGTTGCGCCGCAGCTAAAGTGCGGGCACGATTGACCGTTAAGCCTTCAGCCACTAATACGGCCATTTGCATGCACTCTTGCCAAGTATCAAGGGCGTCAAATAAGCCTTCTTTGTCTTCTTGCATGTCTTTATTGTAGGCTAGAGGCAAAGCTTTCATGGTCATCATCATACCGGTAAGTGAACCCATCACTCGGCCCGCTTTACCACGCAATAATTCACAAGCATCTGGATTTTTCTTTTGCGGCATTAATGACGAACCTGAGCTGACTAAATCGCTCATTTCAACAAAGCCGGCTTCACCTGAATTGTAGAACACCAAGTCTTCAGCAAAACGTGATAAATGCATCATGCTGATACTTGCTGTCGATAATAATTCAATGACATGATCACGGTCTGAAACTGCATCTAAGCTGTTCAATGTTGCACTGCGAAAGCCTAGATTATGGGCAAGTAGCTCACGATCAATAGGATAGGCGGTACCCGCCAATGCGCCTGAGCCCAATGGTGAAGTGTCTGCACGATATAAAGCGTCTTTTAAACGACCAATATCACGGTTAAACATTTCAACATAAGCCAAACACCAGTGACCAAAAGTGATCGGTTGTGCGCGTTGCAAATGGGTATAGCCTGGCAATACGGTATTGCGCTCACGTTCGGCAAGATCTAGCATAGCCTGTTGTAAATTGACTAATGCATAAAGTAAATCACTCCCCTTTTCCTTACACCAAAGTTTCAAGTCGGTCGCTACTTGGTCGTTACGGCTGCGACCTGTGTGTAACTTCTTACCTAAATCACCGGTTTTTTCTATTAGGTTGATTTCTACCCAACTGTGAATATCTTCAGCATCCGACGCTAAAATTTGCTTCGGATTTTCTTCAACTGAAGCTTTTAATTCTAGCAGCGCTGCTTTTAATTCTTGAAATTCTGCTTGGCTTAGCACATCAACCGTAGTTAATGCTTCAGCCCAAGCAATTGATCCAACAATATCTTGCACCGCCATACGATAATCAACAGGTAAAGAGTCATTAAACTTTTTAAACTGTACACTGGCTTGCTCTTTAAACCGTCCGCCCCATAATGCCATGGCTAAATTCCTCTACCTTTTTTATTTCTTTTCAGTTAGTACTGAGTCTGCCTGTTTAAGTGCGGTTATTCTACTTGATAAACTGAACAAACGAATAAAACCTTCTGCATGTTTTTGGTCATAAACATCATCAGCACCAAAGGTAGCAAATTCTTCTGAATATAAGCTGTTTGGCGAACGACGCTGAGTCACTTGTGCCATACCTTTATAAAGTTTTACTACCACATCACCAGTAACTTTTTCAGCAAAAGATGCGGCTGAAGCAAGTTGCGCTTTCGCAAGCGGCGTAAACCAACGACCGTCATAAATTACGTGTGAAAACTCATGACCAACCGATTCACGATATTTAAGTGATTCTTTGTCTAGAATAAGTGACTCTAAACCTTTATAGGCTGCCATTAATACGGTGCCACCTGGAGTTTCGTAACAACCACGTGACTTCATACCGACTAAACGGTTTTCAACAATATCAATACGGCCAACACCATGAGCGGCGGCTTTTTCATTTAAATACATTAATGACTGATACGCTGACATTGGCTTATCATCAACGGCAACTAATTCACCTGCCTCAAAGCTCAACATCACTTTGCCAGCTTCGTCTGGTGCGTCCATTGGATCAACCGTCATGGTCCATACTTCTTTTGAAGGCTCACACCAAGGGTCTTCTAACTCACCACCTTCATGCGATATGTGCCAAGCATTAGCGTCACGGCTATAAATTTTCGTTAACGAAGCTGCACAAGGAATATTACGCTCAGCTAAATAATCCAATAAGTCTTCACGTGAAACCATGTCCCACTCACGCCATGGCGCAATAACTGTTAACTGTGGTGCTAAAGCAGCAAAACAAGCTTCGAAGCGTACTTGGTCATTACCTTTACCGGTACAACCGTGACAAACCGCATCAGCGCCAACTTTTAAGGCAATTTCGATATGAGCTTTGGCAATCACTGGACGAGCCATTGACGTACCTAATAAATATTGTCCTTCATAAACCGCACCGGTTTTGATGATAGGATAAATATAGTCTTTAACGTATTCTTCTTTTAGGTCAACGACATAACATTCTGATGCACCTGACGCGATAGCTTTTTCTTTAATGCCAACAAGCTCTTCTTCGCCTTGTCCAACATCAGCACAAAATGCCACGACTTCACAGCCATCATAATTCTCTTTTAACCAAGGGATGATGGCTGAGGTATCTAGACCGCCTGAATACGCCAATACGACTTTTTTAATGTTTTTCTTTGCTGCTAATGCCATGATTTTATTCCTTCACAATTTTTTTATCATCAGTCTAGTCAATAATAAGAAATTGACTAGACTGAAAGGTATTTTTTAAAGTTAATTTGATTCGGCTGTTTTATAAAAACAGCGTGATTAATCTGCTAATAAGCTAACCAACACCGCATTTTGAGCCCACATACGATTTTCAGCTGACTGAAACGCCACTGACATTTCGCTGTCGAACAACTCGGTGGTAATTTCTTCATCAAGGTGAGCAGGTTGACAATGCATCACAATACTTGCCCCTGCTTTAGCCATCAGTTTATGGTTCACTTGATAAGGTTTAAAGGTCGCTAAAATATCAGCGACATTGGTGTTATCACCCATAGATATCCACGTATCTGTGTATATCGCGTCTTGTTGCCCTAATGCCGTTATATCCGTGGTTAATAATAGTTTACTACCTGATGCTTGGCTAAGTTTTAGCGCTTGAGCAAACATTTTATTTTCAGGACCATAGCCTTCTGGGCAGACGAGAGTAAAATCAACACCTACTGTGACAGCCATCAGCATTAATGAGTTAGAAACATTGTTTGAATCACCAATATAGGCGAGTTTTACTTTTGTAAGGTCAGGGAAGTTTTCCGCGAGGGTTACAAAATCTGCTAGTGCTTGGCACGGGTGATATGTATCACACAAGGCATTAATAACCGGGACACTACCATGCTCTGCCAATTGTTCTATCGAGCTATTATTAAAAACACGAGCAACAATAGCGTCGGCATAACAAGAAAGGTTTTTTGCATAATCGCTCACACGCTCACGCTCACCTAACTTACCGTTTTGTTGGCCTAAATATAGCGCATGACCACCCAATTTATTAATGCCAATATCAAAACTAACATGCGTTCTTAGTGACGGTTTTTCAAAAATCATCGCTACCGACTTACCTGCTAAGGCTTGACTGTAGCGCTCAGGTTTCTGCTTTATATCACGCGCTAAAGCAATGAGGTCGAGTATTTGGTGTTTAGTTAGCTGATCATCAGCTAAAAAGTGTTCAATGTTCATCATATATCCTGGGCAAAAATCAATGAGTAACCTGTGGTATTAAATTAACAGCCACTGGGTTGTATACGCGTACCGATACTGGCACCGTTGAGCAAATCGACAATTTGCTCTGGCGATTGCCAACTGGCAACCGCGATACTTCGTCGTAACTTATTCGCCGCTTGTAAAGCTGCATTGACTTTTGCGGTCATGCCTCCGGCAATAACACCGCTATTAATGAGTGCCTCTGCTTGCTCACCATTCAGGGAGCTTAAATATTCACCCGTTGCGCCTTTAACGCCATTGACATCAGTTAACAATAACAACTCAGCATTGAGTAGCTGGCATATTGCTACGGCGGCGTCATCAGCATTTACATTGACTAACTCACCATTTTCCAGTGCTCCAATGGATGACACAATAGGAAGAAAACTGGCTTTTAATAACGTATCTAACAATGCGCTACTAAAAGGCTTAGGGACACCGACTTGCCCTAAACCTAAGGGGCTTAATTGGCACTGCACCATTTGTCCGTCAGTTAACGACAAGCCTACCGCTGGTAATTTTAAACTTGCCGCACTCGCGACAATCGCTTTATTTACACTTCCAGCAAGTGCACCACTAATAATCGGCATTTGCGCTTTTGGTGTTACCCGTAAACCGTGCTTCTTCTCGGTAACAAATCCGGCTTGGGCTAGCATTTCATCAACGACACAACCACCGCCGTGCACAATGACGACAGGTTGCTCTTTCAAACTAGCAATGACTTTTAATAGCGCGGTTAAGGCCGATGTATTGCCTTGGTTGTAGCCATCTAAAATAGCCCCACCAATTTTGATCACTACTGGCTTTTTCATAAATCTCTTCCTGGCATCAACAAGCTATATTCACTCGGTAGACCTAAGCTAATATTAGCGCATTGTATTGCTTGTGACGCTGCACCTTTTAACAGATTATCAATAGCGCAACTGACAACGACAACGTGTTTATTTTCGTCTACTTGCCAATGTAAATCAGCAAACGGTGTATGAGCAACATTGTCAATTTTAGGCCAAGCATTCACTATTCTTACCAAAGGAGTATCTTGATAGGCTTGCGTGAAGGCTTCATCGACTTGTTTACTAGTCACTTCAGCCTTTAACTGTAATGTTATCGTCACTAATAAGCCACGTTTATAAGGCGCTAAATGCGGATTAAAAATCACCTCTGCATTGGCTTCTTGACTAATTTCAGGTTGATGTCTGTGTTGTAAAATATTGTACGGCGTTAAACTAACTTCACAAAAACTGGTGGCTAAAGATGCTTTACGACCCGCCCCCGTAACACCACTGATACCATTAACAACAATTAACGAGTTTTCTTGATGAAGTGCATTACTGGTGATGGGTTTTAACGACAATAGGCTCGCGGTTGGATAACAACCCGGCACAGCAATGAGATCACTAGCAGCAATTTCATTGGCTTGCCATTCAGCTAAACCATACTGAGCTTGTTGAAGTGCCTTTAATGATTGATGTTCAAAACCGTAATGTACTGGGTATTGCGAAGCGTCTTTTAAGCGAAAACCACCAGACAAATCGAAGACTTTAATGCCTTGTTCAATAAAGGCTTGTGCCCATTGAGCACTAAATTCATGAGGGGTGGCGAAAAAAACCGCATCGATATTATGTTCAGGTGAACTAATATGTTGATCAAACCAATGCGGTGAGAAAGAATGCAGGGGTACAGCACAAATCCCCTGCCAGCGAGCATGCAACTGTTCAAAAGTTTTACCACTAGAAGTGCTATTTTCAGACACTAACAGATGTTGAATTGATATTTTATTGTGTTGCGTTAACAAACCAATTAATTCAGCACCTACATAACCACTTGCACCAATAACTATGACGTTCATTTGCTTACCATTATATTTACGATTAGAAATTACAACGGCTATTGTTATTAACACGCAAATTTTGTAATTCTATTCAACTTTGACTAATGACCTTCTAGCGATTAAAAATATAACACCTGCTAGAAAATTATGACTACTAATACCTAATATTTACTCTATCGTCGTCGGTTAGTTGAATTCATTACAAACATTTTCATAGTGTGATTAAATTAGGCTATTTACATTGTGAAGTTAAAGTATCATCATATAACTAGTTATGCAACTAAATAGCATAACTACCCATGAATTAATTTTAGGTTGCTAAATATAATGAACAATACACACCAAAAACTGCCCAACTTTACCCAAGCTATTACTCAATTAATAGCACAACCAAGTATCAGTTCATCACAAGCTAGCTGGGATCAAAGTAACGAAAGTGTAATAACCTTACTAGCAACTTGGTTTGAAACGCTTGGTTTTACCATTACCATTCAAGCAGTTCCCATGGTTAAGGGCAAATTTAACCTGTTAGCTAAATTGGGAAGTGGTGACGGAGGCTTATTACTCGCAGGCCACAGTGATACAGTACCATTTGATGAAAATCGATGGTTATCCGATCCTTTAAAAGTTACCGATAATGATAATAAGCTGTTTGGCCTGGGTAGCTGCGACATGAAAGGATTTTTTGCATTTATCTTGCAGGTTTGCCAACAAATAGACCTGAAGTTATTAAAGAAGCCATTATATATTTTAGCGACTGCAGATGAAGAAACCACCATGGCAGGAGCGAGGTTTTTTGCTAATAGCGGGGTAATCAAACCTGATGTAGCCATTATAGGTGAGCCAACAAACTTAGTACCCGTGATTATGCATAAAGGCCATATGTCGCACAAAATTAGCATTAAAGGCCAAGCAGGACATTCAAGTAAGCCCGCCAGTGGCGTTAATGCTATTGAAATCATGTATCAAGTGATTAGCGAATTATTCAAACTCAGAGAAAAACTCAACCTTAGCTATAAAAATGAAGCTTTTGATGTTCAAACGCCAACAATGAACTTAGGGGCAATTCGTGGTGGCGATAATGCGAATAGAATTTGTGGTCATTGTGAGCTAGATATTGATATGCGCTCTTTACCTGGCATGAAAGACGAAGAGTTAGTTTCTTGGTTATCAATAGCATTACAACCCATTGCAGAAAAATATCCTGGGCGCCTGACCATAAATGAGCTTGATCCCAGTTCACCTAGCTTCCAGCAAGCACCAGATAGTGATTTTGTGTCGACGGCAGAAAAACTTTCTGGCCATAGTTGCTGCGCAGTTAATTACGCAACAGAAGCGCCTTTTATTCAACAACTGGGTTGTCAAACGATCGTTCTGGGGCCAGGTTCAATAGATCAAGCGCATCAGCCTAATGAATATTTAGCTCATAGTGAAATTAGCAAAACTGAAATCTTGTTGACGAAACTAATACATCATTATTGCCTATAGCGCTGCAGTATTAGCGGATATAAATACAGGATAGCACTAAGTTAGGCTTATCCTGTTTCCTTATTTGGAGGGATTCAGCGAATTCGGTTCCACAGTTTTTGGTTAACCTTCTTAGTAAAAAATTCTTCAGGTTGCCAACAGCGTGGTAATAAATCGAGATCCTTTCGTTCAAGGTAATTCGATGACAATAACTCTAATATTTCATTAAGACGTTCTTTGTTTATGCTGGAAAACTCTTTTGCTGTTTCTATAAAATATAAATTATTAGTTTTTTTAACGACTAAATCATGACCGTGGCCAATGAAAGTGAGCTGACGAGTGGCTATTCTACAGTTAGGTTCATCGGGTTTTTCAGGATATAGCCGGGTGACTATCGCATATTCGTATCGCGCGTCTTGCTCGTTATCACCAGGTATGTATATAACCCCGAATCCTTGCGGAAAATCACCCGTTATTTTATATAGGCTATCAACTACGCTCTGACAACAATTTCCACGTTCAGCATTTTGATATAAAGCTTTGTATACTTTAGGTAATAATTTATAGTTATAGTTATCTTTGGTTGATAACACAATAGCGGTATATATTTGCGGTATTTTCAAGATATTACCAACCCCTAATTTGGGTTGAATACTACCCTTTAGTAGCTGTTTTACAAATCGTAATTTATTGGTTTCTACTACATTAAAAATATCTCTCTCTTCTTTAGAATTGCCAAAATACATTACAACACCGATACCGTTAATCAGGTACTTCATAGTTTCACGGTAATTAATTTGCAATAAAGCTTTACGCTCTTCAATTTCTAATGCACGAAATATACTGCCCTGTCCGTCTTTACCTTGCATTATTTTTTGTGCATCTGGGTGGTAATTACCTATATCTTGTAAAATAGCAGCCATTAAAACAGGCACTTTCACATGGTCAACGAATTCAAGGTAAGCAGCTTCGTTCTCAATTCTTAATTTTTTATAATCGAACGCTGATATTTTTGATAATTCTTTAGCTAAGTATGCACCAGATGATAATGTTTTTAAGCAGATTTGGTCGAGTAGCCTTAAAGCTAACACTCCTCTATAAAGGGGTTTACTGCGCTCATTTTCAACAGCAACCCTACTCCCTTCAGTTGGTAATAAAAGTTGAATAGTTCCTAAGAGCTCTGAAGATTTTTTATTCGTTTCTGCTCGAGTGTCGCCTTCACACAGTTCGATGATATCTCGACATATCAGTTGTAAGTGTTGTGCACGCTCATTGCTTTCAAGTTTTAATGCTTGTAAGTATTCTCGTTGATCGCGCTCAAGGTTAGCAAGTTTATTTTTGTTTCTATCACTATCAGTTTTAGCTAATCTTGCAATTTCTTGATTAATTTTATCTAATTTACGCTGCGAGAATTGCTCTAGCTCATAATAGGTTATGGCTCTATCTAGAACCGAGTCTTTTAGTAGACTACGGCCATAAATTTTACTTAATATAATTTTTACTTTGGCGGTAAAATTAGTATCACCTGTTAGATGTTTCGACATGGATTCCGTTCAGAAAAATAATACCTAAAGGTATAATGTTAATAAAGTGCAATTTTCAGCCATTGCTTGATAGTACAATCACGTTATTTAATTATTCAGAACAATAACAACATTAGGCAAATTAATGTAAAGATTAATATAAATGTAGCTAATTAAAAGAAATTTTACAAAATATTATTAAATTAGCAGCACTTGATCGTCACTCCTCATTAGCACATACTGATTAAATATGATGCGATAACAATTTGCTAAACTGGCAATTAAGGATAATGATGGCTTCAAGTAACTTTAAAGAAACACTAAAAAGTGTTGGTGCTGCCTTTTTTGGCGTGCAAAGTGATAAAAATAGAGAACGCGATTTTACCCAGGGTAAATTTAGTCACTTTATTATTGCGGGTTTAATTGCCGTCGTGTTGTTTATAGGCTCATTAATTGCCATCGTTAGTTTCGTATTACCTAGCTAATTTAACTTTAAGTGCCGATAAGATTAAATGCGCCCCCCAGTGCAACTTACTAACTCAATCTTCCTAAGAGATTTTTACTGCCTTTAATAAAGCGCAAGTAGCTCTGAAACTTTATTCCTTTTATCCCCTTTTTGACTAATCGTTCGAGATACTTCTATCGAGTGATGATTTTTAGCATGCTCATAGATTTTTCGCGTCCAAATAGTATCGTGATTGCTAATTAATACTGATATCTTACGATTTTTTGTTACTTCCTCAGCTGCATTAGCCAAATCTGCTTGTTCATCTAAACCAAAACCATTACCAGAATAGCTGGTAAAACTTGCTGTTTTACTCAACGGCACGTATGGAGGATCGCAATAAATGACATCTCCAGATTTTGCATGCGCAAAGGTTTGTCGATAACCATCACAAATAAATACTGCTTTTTCCGCTTTTTTGGCAAAGTAGATAAGTTCTGCTTCAGGGAAGTAAGGCCGTTTATATTTACCAAATGGTACGTTATAACCACCAGATTTGTTATATCGGCATAGCCCATTATAGCCATGACGATTCATATAAAGAAATACTAAGGATCTAAAATAAGGGTCTGAGCTTTCATTAAACTCTTTACGTAATTGATAATATCTTTCTGCTTGGTTATTTTCAGGCGAAAAAAAACGTCGCGCATCAGCAATAAACTTCTCAGGTGTGCGTTGAACAATACGATAGAGGTTAACAAGATCTTGATTAATGTCACTGAGCAAATATTCGTCATAATCGCTATTAAGAAATACTGACCCAGCACCAACAAAAGGTTCAATCAGACGATTACCAGTTGGCAACATAGAGTTTATGACATCGGTTAGCGCGTATTTACCACCCGCCCATTTTAAAAACGCTCGATGTTTTTTCTTCATGGCACCTACAAACTCTAAAATTTAACAGCAGATGATTCACATCTGAAAAGTAAGCGGGGATTGTATCCTGAATCAGCCTTTATTGGGAGAGCAGAAATGCATTGATTTCGTTATTAATAACCCTAATAGGCTTAATCCACGGTTGTCGTGATGATAACGATTCTGGTAGCTGCAATAAGGCTGATTGTGCGGTAGATTTATCTGCATACTCTGCGCTCGTAATCACCATGACTGGTTTTTCATTTAATAGTCGCTGGTAGATATGGTGGTCAATAGTTGCTAAAGCCTTTAAATATGCATTCGGTAGTTTTAAATCGCTAAATGCCGCTAACTGAATTACGTAACCTGTTTTATTAGCGTAGTAATCGTTATTTATTTGTAATTGACTTGTTGAGTAAATCAACTTTTCTGTTGCTTTAACTTCAACCTTTTGTAATACAGGCTTCTGCGTTGTATTTTCTAGAGATACATTATTTACTGATGCTCTTACTACTGTTTCTGCTGCCATGGTTGCTGTTGATATTGCTGTCATGATATCGACGGGCGATGCAGGTAAAGCTTGAGCTTGCATGCTTATTTCAGGTAAAGGTGTTATCAACGAAGCGTAAATATCATTCGGCATAGCAGCAATAAGGTTAGGTCCTATTTGTGTCGTTGGCGCAGCTAGAGCTGCTATATTTTCACCCTTATTTGATAGCACCATGGTTTGAGGTTTCGCTAGTACGGTTGTTAAGGATATTTTTTCTTTATTGTTAGCGACTATAGATTTGGCAAAATTGAAGCTATCTACCTGGAGTAAATTTATAACCACACTGGCAAGACCGACTAAGAATATTAAGGCGCTAATTAGCCATTTATTTTGTTTAATATAATGCCATTTTGGCTGGGTATTCTTAAATAGCGTTGATGAGGTTGACAGCAACTGTCCTGACTGTGCCGATAATATTGTCAGTTTGTTATCAAACAAGCTTTTATTAACCGCGACAGTTTTTCCAGCTTGCGCTGAACCGAACATAACGATATTAACCACCAAATTTGCTTTTTTAGCAATTGCAGCTAATTGTGATAGTTCGTGTAAGATCTGTAATGATAAATGTTGAGCACTATTGAGTATAATACTAATACTTTGTTGTGATTTTTTGGCTAAATTAATCACACTAACCGCTAAAGAAATTTCAGGATCAAATAATTCACCGGTATATAACTGTTCGATTATACGGCAACGAATTTGGATATTATTAAACTGCGAAGAAAGTGAAATATAGGCAGCATTATGCTGCTCAGGTAAACTTGCCAAAAATTGACTAGAAATAGCGGCATTTTGTTCTACGCTTTCATCAATAACCAGAATGGCCTGTTTTGAAAAACGAAGAATGTAGTCTATGCGTGCTTGAGCACTAATTTTAGTGACACTTGTATTATCGTTTGATATGTCAATATTATTTTTTAACGCCGACATGCTTCACCTATCCTGAATATAATTACAGAATTTGTTGAAGCAGTTCCACACTAACATCGTCGTTAATTTCAGATTGACCAATAGCCGTTGGAAGAATAAAGCGAAGCTTTCCTGCTAAGTTCTTTTTATCGCGACGCATATGGCAAATAAATTCATCAAAACCCATATTCTCTGGTGCAATTAACGGTAAATCAAATGCAGACAGTAAAGCTTCAATACGACGAAGATCTGACACTTCAAGCAAATTCATTGTTACTGATAACTTAGCAGCAAGTACCATGCCAGTAGCAACAGCTTCGCCATGTAACCACTTACCGTAACCTTGATCCGCTTCAATGGCATGACCAAAGGTATGCCCTAAGTTCAATAAAGCACGCACACCTGCTTCGGTTTCATCTTCAGCAACAATATTGGCCTTGCACTGGCAACAGCGCTCGATCATTTGCATTAGGATCTGAGTTTCACCCGCTTTAATGGCATTAGTATGCTGCTCAAGCCAAGTAAAAAACTCACCATCACCTAAGATACCGTACTTAATAACCTCAGCCATACCCGCATTAAACTCTCTTACCGGTAAAGTAGCTAGGCTCGCCAAATCGATAAAAACCGCTTTAGGTTGATAGAACGCGCCTATCATGTTTTTACCTAAGGGATGATTTACAGCTGTTTTTCCACCGACAGATGAGTCAACTTGCGACAATACTGTGGTAGGTATTTGAATAAAATCAATACCACGCTGATAACACGCAGCAGCGAAGCCAGTTATATCACCAATAACGCCACCACCTAATGCGATTAAGGTCGTATCTCGACCATGATTACCCGCAAGAAGATGTGACATTATCCGTTCAAAATTCGCTAAGCTTTTCTCAGCTTCACCATCAGGCAAAATAATTTCATCAATATCGAAATTATTGAGACTGTGCTTCATTTGCTCAAGATAAAGTGGTGCAACAATGTTATTACTAACAATGCATACACGTTTAGAGCGGATATGACTAGACAGCAGATCACTATTTGATAATAGTCCGCTGTCTATATAGATTGGGTAGCTGCGAGCGCCAAGTTTAACTTGAAGTGTGGTCATAGATATCTTGTTTAAAAGTCTAAACGCTCTACTATTTTACTTGCTACAACTTTCGCACTTTGGTCGTCCGTCTGCACGATAACATCGGCAATTTCTTCATATAACGGATTACGTTCAACAGCTAAGTTTTCAAGTACAGTTCTAGGTTCTTCATCAGTTTGTAGTAGCGGACGGCGTCTGTCTCTTTGCGTGCGAGCAACTTGTTTATCAATCGTTGTTTCTAGATATACTACAATGCCGCGAGCTGATAAGCGATTACGCACTTGAGCGCTAATTACAGAACCACCGCCTGTAGCCAAAACAATCCCTTGTTTTTCACTTAAGTCTTCAATTACTGATTCTTCTCTTAAACGAAAGCCTTCTTCGCCTTCAAGATCAAAAACCCAAGCGATATCTGCACCAGTGCGACGTTCTATTTCTTGATCGGAATCAAAGAACTCTAAATGTAGCTTATCCGCTAATTCTCTACCAATGGTGCTTTTGCCTGCGCCCATTGGGCCTACAAGGAAAATGTTACGTTTTTCTGCCATTAGATTAATTAATACTCGTTTATTTATTACGTGAACAGGTAAGAGGGAACCTCCCTCGAAAATTTCAAGGGCGCAATTATCGCAATTGTTGGGTACAAATTGCAAGCATGTAAGATGAAAACACCACCTTACATGCAAATTAACTTAAAATCTCTCCGTAACTATGCGTGGTGTAACGAATATTAAGAGTTCTTTTTTCTCATTAAAGTTACTACTATTCCTAAACATCCAGCCAAAATATGGAATATCACCTAAAACTGGCACTTTTGACACTGAACTAATAATTTGTTGCTGATAAATACCACCAAGTACGATGGTTTCACCATTATTAACTAAAACTTGTGTGCCTATTCTCTGTGTATCTATCGCTGGTGCCGTGCCATTTGAAACATCTGAGACGGTATCTTGCGTTACCACTAAGTCTAATATGATTCTATCATCAGGGGTTATATGAGGCGTCACTGTTAAGCTCAAGACAGCCTTTTTAAATTGTGTAGATGTAGCACCACTAGAAGCAGCTTCTTGGTATGGAATTTCAACACCTTGCTCGATGTACGCTTCTTTTTGGTTCGCGGTGGTAATACGTGGACTGGCAATTATTTCGCCTTTATTTTCTTTTTCCATCGCACTTAATTCAAGGTCTAGAATTGTACCGTCAGCTAAACGAGCCACCTGAAAAGCAATACTACCCGCTGGACTTCCGACCGGTAAATTTACATTTAATCGATCACTTAACGATGGGATTGTGCCATTTCCAGCACTTTCGGCACCTGATAAAGAACCTGATGTTGATGAGTCTGAACCCGTATCTGTTACACCCCAACGAATACCTAATTCTTCGTTGATATTATCTTTTACCGTTACCATACGAGATTCGATAATAACTTGTCGAACCGGAATATCTAACACCGAGACCATACGTTTAATATCTTCAATACTGGTTGCGGTATCTCTAATTAATAACGTGTTAGTTCTTTCATCAACACTGACACTGCCACGTAGTGATAAAATACTGTTTTCTTCATTTTTAATTAATGCAGCAAATTCAGCAGCTTTTGCGTAATTGACTTGTACGTATTCAGAATATAATGGCGCCAACTCTTCTACTTGCTGCTTAGCTTGTAAGTCTCGTGCTTCTCGAGCTGCTAATTCGTCACTTGGAGCAACCATGAGAATGTTGCCCTCCATGCGCTTGTCTAAACCTTTAACCTTTAAAATGATATCCAAGGCTTGATCCCACGGAACACCATCTAGTCGCAAGGTAATATTGCCTGCAACGGTATCACTGGTCACTAAGTTAAAACCATTATAATCAGCAACGATTTGCAAAACAGTACGAACCGAAATATCTTGGAAGTTTAACGATATTGCTCTACCACTAAAACTTTCCTCTTCACCAAGATAGCCGTCCTGTTGAACTTTAGCGTTAACTGTCAATGAAAAAACATCATTATATTGTTGATGCTTATATTCAAACGGCCCATCGATATCAACCACTAAACGCGCATTCTGTCCTTCTTTGAAAGTTTCAATACCAGTAACAAGTGTACCAAAATCTGTAACATCTAATTTATAAATGTAATCTTCCAAAATCTCAGTATTATGAAATTCGATGTAAAGCTTACCTAATTTATCACTGACATCGACCGCAACTTTACTGTCAATCAGTTTAACTAAAAGTTGTGCTTCATTCTGTTGACCACGTTTAAAATCAATATTATCGATCTGATTAATAAAACCATGCCCCAGCGGAATTAATTGCGTTACCGTTTTATTTACCTGCCCGGTATTTAACGTTAAAGCAAAAGTATTATCTTTTTGAATAACATCAAAAATAGATAGATGTTGCAAATTAACATTAGCAACAACTTTACCTGCTATTTTTTGCACCTTGATATCTGTTACACCGGCGTGCTCAATAAGTGTATTAGCGATATCAGGATTAAATTGCTCAGCATCAAATGTTATTCTAACTTGAGCAGGTGTCATCGATGTTGTCACTTCCGGTGGCGCAACAATTTTATCTGATAACTCAAAAACCAATTCAATTTCATTATTTTGAATGGTGTTGTAGGTGATCCCTGTTAGTTCGTTCGCCCACGAGAAAGTGGATAACACGCATAAATAGGCGGCCGTAATTAACTTCATTTTTTTGCAATGTGTCATAAGATTATCGTTTTTCATTTTATTAAATAGCAACATTACTTCCTTTGCCCCTCTGCACTTGTCTCCGTCATGGTAACGACAGTTTCACGTTCCACCCAGCACCCAGCGCCATCTGGGATTAACTCTAATACTTTTACATTATCTTGGCTTACCGTGGTAATTTTACCATGATATAAACCGACATAGCTTCCAACAGCAACTCTGTGCAAGGTATTGTCAGACGCCTCGACGAGTGCCCAAGTAACGCCTAATTCACCTAAGGTGCCACGCATCACTAAATCGCTAAGTGAAAACTTCTCCAAAGGCTGCTTTCTTCGACGTGGGTCTGGACTCAAACAGCCCGACATTTGTTGAATTTTTTCTTGAATAGCTTCAGGCTTAGGCACATCAAACGGACTTCGGAGTACATCAGCTGAATAATCAAAGTGATCAAATACCCTCACTTCAGGCATCGGGTCAATCGTGCTAGAAGTCTCTGACTGAACATTCACAATATGTTGTTTCAAGTCATCTGTGTCACTAAAACAACCCGTCAACATTACAGCACTCAATAATATTAATTTTTTCATTATTCAGTGGCCTCCCGATAACGATACGTTTTAGCTTGCAGCTTTAATTTTAAGTCACCTGAGGCTTGTTTTTGCAAATTTATGTCAAAATTATGCAGGGTAACTATACGAGGTAAGCCAGCAATTCGACTAACAAATTGTCCAAATTCATGATAAGAACCCAGCACCTCAATATCGATGGGTAACTCGATATAAATTTCTTGCTCTATTTCCGGCTGCCAATTTAATTTAACAAAATCAAGCCCAGTAGTTGTACCGACAAAGGTAATGTCATCTAATAAGCCAGGAGTTTCATGGCTTTCAGGTAAACTTTTCAACTGATTTGCAAACATCGCTTCAGCTTCAACCATTTGTTCTTCAAATAGTTCTAAGTTAGCCGCTATATGATATTTAGCTTGATATTGTTGCTTTAAGGTAGTCTCTTCTGCTGTTACGCGTTCAAGCTGCTTAATTTGGTCACTGACCATTAATACATAACCTAAACCTAATACTAAGATAACCAAAAATATTGATAAAACAATTTTGGCTGCTTTTGGCCATTGTCCAATATTATCAAGCTCTAAGCCATCAAATTGCTCCATAAATTCCGATAAATCAAAATTCATTATGGTGCTCCTTGCGTAGTCTGTTCGTTTAAGTTAATTAAACCTTTAATTCGAACACGCATTTTAAAATCACTTAATAATTTACTTTTTGCATCATTTGAGGTTATCGATTCAAGTATTGCATCTTCAAACAAATCAGAACTTTCTATTTCTCTGATCATATTAGCCAAGTGGTTATTTGACTCACTTTTACCGATAATATTTAAGCTGTTATCTTGTTTTTCTAGACGCGTAAGATAAATACCATTCGGCACTATTTTTGCTATTTCGTCTAAAACTTGTGTGGCTACATTGCGGCTACGCTGCAACTGTTCGACAACACTAGTGCGTTTTTCAAGTTCTTTTTTCTTTTCGTTTAAAGACTTTATCTTCGAAATCCGTAAATCGAGTATTTGAATTTCATTTTGTAAAAACTGATTTCGGGTATTTTGGCCGTCAATTCGAATTTGATAAAACTGATTCACTGAAAAAACAATAATAAATGCCGCTAATGCTACTATGGTTAATACCGTAAAGTATTCTCGTTGTTTGGCTTTTTCAGCTTCTTCACGCCATGGTAATAAATTTATATATGCCATGGGGTAAAACTCCTTAAGGCTAAACCAGCCGCCACCATAAAGCGTGGTGCTGTGTTGGCTAACTCTTCTTGATTAATAGTGCTAGAAATTTCCATCCCTGCGAAAGGATTTGCTATTACGGTATGAATGCCCAATTCTTCTGTTAAAAGTTGCTCAACGCCTTCCACTGAAGCACTGCCACCTGAAATAACTAAATAATCAATTTTTTCTTTACCACTTGTAGTCAAAAACATTTGGATGGCACGACGAATTTGCTGCACCAGTATCGTATGAAAAGGCGCTAAAACTTCGAAGGTGTAATTGGGAGGTAGATCATCGCTTAACTTCGCTATCTCAGCTTCTTCAAACGATTTATTATAATAAGAAACAATGGAACGAGTATATTGTTCACCACCAAAAAGTTGGTCGCGACTGTAAATATGGTTACCAGCTTCTGTAACCGAAAATAATGTCATGGTCGCGCCCAAATCTACGGTAGCTATCACTTTACCAGCGGCGTCATCGGGTAGCTGGCTTAAGGTTAAATCATACGCACGGCTGATAGCGTAAGACTCGACATCAATAACTTTAGTTTCAAAACCACCCGCTTCTAATGCCGCAACTCTAGCTTCAACAGACTCTGTACGTGCTGCGCTGAGTAAAACATTGATTTTACTTGGATCAGATTCATTAATATCGAGTGACTCAAAATCAAGACTCACTTCATCTAACGGGTAAGGTATTAGACTGTCAGCTTCAATTTCTATCTGGCTAGCCAATTCTTGTTCGGTTAACGCAACATCCATATATATTATTTTTGTGATCACCGTTTGACCAGATACAGCAGATGCCGCTTGTCCAACAGACGAGGAGATTTTTTTTCGAATTTTGGCAACCACTTTACCAACGGCATCTATGTCTTGAATTTCTCTATCGACAATAGCCCCTCTTGGCATGGGTTCAATAGCGACAGTTTCAAGAACATATCCGTTTTCGTTTTGGTTCAGTAAAACAGCCTTAATAGAGTGAGAACCAATGTCAATTCCAACCATTAAAGAGGTCTTTTTTTTCCATAAACTACTTAACATAGAATCCTACTAGAACATTTTATTATAATAATATTAGGTATAAAGTTCGTATAAATACATTTATTACATGCTTTTACAGGATATACTAGTACTATTACGTCTATTTTATAACTTTTATCGAGCATTTTTTTGTGTTTTCTATAAAAAACCTGTTAAAAACGGGTGCTGTGTTGATATTTATCGGATTTTTGGCTCTCGCTGGAATCTACATGTCTATGCGCGCCAATTTACCCAGTGTCGAATCATTAAAAGATTTGCAATGGCAAACACCCATGCAAATTTTTAGTGCTGACGGCAAACTAATCTCCCAATTTGGTGAAAAAAAACGGATTCCTTTAACTTTAGAAGAAATGCCGCAGCAATTAATTAATGCGATATTAGCGACTGAAGATGATCGTTTTTACCTTCATTTTGGTGTTGACCCGATTGGTATGGCGCGCGCCATCATAGGACAATTAACAGGTCAAAATAAAGGAGGTGCAAGTACCATCACTATGCAAGTTGCACGAAACTTTTTTCTATCTCGTGAACAAACTTATGTCCGTAAAATTCGCGAAATATTTATTTCTTTTCATATTGAAAGCCTGTTATCAAAAGATGAAATACTTACGCTTTATATGAATAAAATTTCCTTAGGGCATCGCTCTTTTGGATTTGGAGCCGCAGCTCAGGTTTATTATGGTAAAGACGTTAAAGAACTGACCTTAGCGCAAATAGCCGTATTAGCTGGTTTACCTAAAGCACCATCAACCATGAACCCTATTAGCCGACCTGATAGAGCATTACAGCGCAGAGCCGTGGTATTACAGCGCATGTATATTTCTGACTATATTACTGCTGAAGAAATGTCAGCGGCAAATAAAGAACCTATTACGGCGATTAAACACGGCGCTGAAATCGAGCTAAGCGCGCCATATATTGCTGAGATGGCGCATCAAGAGATGGTAGATCGCTTTGGCAAAGAGGCTGCGTATACCGGAGGTTACAAAGTGTTCACCACAGTAACCTCAAAACTGCAATATGCTGCTCAACAAGCGGTAGTTAATAATATATTCTCCTATGATCAACGTCATGGGTATCGCGGACCTATTAATACCTTACGACCCCTTGATGACCAAGCCAAAACAAATAGTACAAGTGATTCGAGCGAAATTACAATGGCACCAATCACTAACGAAGAGATAATAGCCGCACTAGCTCCCCTCTCCAGTTATCACTCAATTGAACCTGCGGTTGTTACTGCTATTTTCGAACGCGCTGCAAAAGTGACACTACAAGATGGTTCAGAGGTCAACATCAATTGGCAAGGCTTAGCTTGGGCACGTGCGTATATTAATGATGATAAACAAGCGACACCTCCAACTGTCGCTAGTGATATTTTAGCACTTGGTGATATTGTTATGGTTGCTCCAACGGAGGATAGCTATCGTCTAAGTCAATTACCTGAAGTCAGCTCGGCATTGATCTCCCTAGCAACAGATAATGGCGCTATAAAAGCCGCAGTGGGTGGTTTCAGTTTTCAGCAAAGCCAATTTAACCGTGTTACCCAAGCAAAACGTCAAGTAGGTTCGAACATTAAACCTTTTATTTATTCTGCAGCGCTAGACAGCGGTTATACTTTGGCATCTATAGTCAATGATGCCCCTATTAACCAATGGGATAGAAGTTCTGGTGTGGTTTGGCGTCCTAAAAATTCACCACCTGTTTATAGCGGCGAGATACGCTTTCGCCTAGCATTAGCGCAGTCTAAAAACGTAATTGCTGTTCGTTTACTTAGGGAGGTCGGCTTAGATAAGGTGATTCCTTATTTAGCACGTTTTGGTTTTAATCCTGTTGACTTGCCACGTAACGAGTCGTTAGCACTTGGTTCTGCGTCTTTAACACCGTTAGAAGTAGCCACTGGCTTCGCCACATTTGCCAATGGTGGTTTTTTAATTACACCTTACTTAATTGAACGTATTGAAGACTCTTTTGGTAAAGTATTATTTCAAGCCAATCCAGCCATTGCATGTGACCGTTGTGATGAGACGACTGAAACATTAACAAAAGCAAACGATGTCAGCAGTGACAGCATTGACAGCATTGAGTTGGTAACTTCTGAGCATGAACCACTACCACCAATACCAATCATTAAAGCCCCGCGTGTTATCAGTGCTCAAAATGCATTCTTAATGACCGAAGCACTTAACTCTGCAATCTGGGGCGCCGACTGGAATATAAAACCTTTTTGGCAAGGCACAGGTTTTCGTGCACGTGCCCTTAAACGTAAAGATATTGCCGGTAAAACAGGCACGACAAACCAGGCAAAAGATGCATGGTTTTCTGGCTATAGTCGCCGTTTAGTAACAACATCTTGGATCGGTTTTGACAACCCCAGTCGGAACCTTGGACAAACAAGCTACAACAGTAATTTAGGTAAAGCTCAAACTACAGGTAAAGAATTTGGTGCTAAATCAGCACAGCCCGTTTGGATCAATTTTATGAAAGAAGCCCTTGCAGATCTTCCTGTTGAACCTTTTGAGCAACCTGAAGCGCTAATGTCTGTCCGAATAGATAAATTATCAGGAAAATTGACGACTAAAACAGATAGGTCAAGTCAGTTCGAGTATTTCGAATTAGGCACAGCCCCGACTGAATATATAAGCCAAGATATTAGTAGTGAAATTCTCGATGGTGGTGATCCTGATATAAGCACTGAAGATGGAATATTCGAATGAGGACTATTTTTTAACTTTCGGACGGGTTTTTACAGTCAAAAATATCCTTGCTAAAAGTTTAACAATCGCTGCTAAAAGTTTCGTTAGGTAAGTATGCGAATGAATATTTTGTGTTCATTCGCTATTTATAACGACATTTTTTAAATTTTATTTCGACTTTACAAAGTAATAACAAACTCATTTTCTTGACCATACAGTCAACTCCACTAGCACAATAACCATTTGTTATTGTTAGCTATAATTATAAAAAAAAATATATACCCACTTTATAAATACGGTTATTAATACAACTCATAATAATCTCAAACGCCAAAATAATGAAAGTATCTATGAAAACTTTCACAACGAAAGAAAAAAAACTTTCGTTTTGCTCATCGATCACCTAAAATTGTTGCCCAAACTCGGAAAACCGAAACTAATCATTTAAAAATCGTCATACCTTTAGGAGCGAATTCGCAATGGCAGCTTTAGAAAACTCAATCGATTTATCTTCATACGGCATCAGTAATGTTGCTGAGATAGTTTACAATCCTTCTTATGAGTTACTCTTTGCTGAGGAAACAAGATCTGACCTCACAGGTTTTGACAAAGGTACTGTTACCGAACTCGGCGCTATTTCAGTAGACACCGGAATCTTTACAGGTCGCTCACCAAAAGATAAGTATATTGTTCGTGATGATACAACACGTGATACGGTTTGGTGGTCAGATCAAGGTAAAAATGACAATAAACCAATGACACAAGAAACTTGGACAAGCCTTAAAGGCTTAGTAACCGAGCAGTTGTCAGGCAAGCGTTTATTTGTGGTTGATACTTACTGTGGCGCTGATGAAGCTACACGCTTAAAAGTACGTTTTATTACAGAAGTAGCTTGGCAGGCTCACTTTGTTAAAAACATGTTCATTCGCCCGACTGATGTCGAATTAGAAACTTACGAACCTGATTTCATCGTAATGAATGGTGCAAAAACAACGAATCCGAATTGGCAAGCACAAGGCCTAAATTCTGAAAATTTCGTTGCCTTTAACTTAACTGAACGTATTCAGTTAATTGGTGGTACTTGGTACGGCGGCGAAATGAAAAAAGGTATGTTCTCAATGATGAACTACTTATTGCCGCTAAAAGGTATAGCTTCAATGCATTGTAGTGCTAACGTTGGTGAAGATGGCGATACTGCAGTTTTCTTCGGTCTTTCAGGTACGGGTAAAACAACTTTATCAACCGATCCTAAACGCCAACTTATCGGTGATGATGAACATGGTTGGGATGAAAACGGTGTATTTAACTTTGAAGGCGGTTGTTACGCAAAAACCATCAACTTAAGCAAAGAAAGTGAACCTGATATCTACAACGCTATTCGTCGTGACGCCTTACTGGAAAATGTAACTGTTGACGCGAAAGGTAAGATTGATTTTGACGATAATTCAAAAACTGAAAACACTCGCGTTTCTTACCCGATTCATCACATTGATAACATTGTTAAACCTATATCTCGTGCTGGCCATGCAAAAAAAGTTATTTTCTTAACCGCTGATGCTTTTGGTGTATTACCCCCTGTTGCAAAATTAACACCTGCACAAACAGAATATTACTTCTTGTCTGGTTTCACCGCGAAACTTGCTGGTACTGAACGTGGCATTACGGAACCAACACCTGCATTCTCGAGTTGTTTTGGTGCAGCATTTTTAAGCTTACACCCAACACAATACGCTGAAGTACTTCGCAAACGTATGCAAGCTGCTGGTGCCGAGGCTTACTTGGTCAATACCGGTTGGAATGGCACAGGCAAACGTATTTCAATTAAAGATACCCGCGCAATTATTGATGCTATTTTAGATGGATCAATTGATGATACAGAAACTCAAGTTTTGCCATTATTCAATTTAGATATTCCAACCAGCATCAAAGGTGTTGACGATAATATTTTAGACCCACGTAATACTTATGCTGAGGCATCACAGTGGCAAGAAAAGGCAGTTGGTTTAGCCACTCGCTTTGTGAACAACTTTAATAAGTTTACTGATACTGATAACGGTAAATCATTAGTAGCAGCAGGTCCAAAGCTATAATCAAAGCATTGTCGTACTAAAATAAAAAGCCAAAAAGCCGTCATATTTATGACGGCTTTTTAATGCGCTATTGCTTTAAAACTCACTCACGACTAGATCTGTTACCATCAGCACAAGTGACTAACCATGACTTATAGGTAAACAAACTTTCGCCTGAAGCCCACCTTCAATTCTGTTCGACAATTCTACTCGACCGCTGTGGGTATCGACAATCCGCTTGATAATTGCCAAGCCTAGACCACTTCCTTCTGTTCCTCTTGCGATATCTCCTTGTGTAAAAGGTTGAAATAAACGTTCGATATCAACTTCAGGAATACCGGGTCCTTCATCGCAAACACAAAAACAAACTTCCTGTTTACGTTTGTCAAATGACGTAGACACCGTAACTTTACCATCAGAATAACGTAAAGCGTTTTGAATTAAATTAGCCAGAGCACGCTTCATTGCAACGTAACGCAGAGGAACTTTAGGTAAAGGCTCTGCATTGAAAGTAATTTCTCGCTCTAAAACACTTTCAGACTGCACTACCTCATCAATCAAAATATTAATATCATCTAACTCAGCTTTGTCTTTACTGTCATGACGAATATAATCAATGAACTGATCTATGATGGTGTTCATATCTTCAATATCTCCTTCAATACCCTCTTTTAAAAATTCATCTTGTTGGGAGATCATTTCAGTTGCTAATCGAATGCGGGTTAATGGTGTACGTAAGTCATGTGATATACCTGCCATCAATAAATTCCTGTCATCTTCGAGTTGCTTAATACCTTTCGACATGCGATTGAAAGCGCGGGTTACCGCCACAATTTCAGTTGTCCCCCGTTCCGTTAATGGCTCTGGAAAGTCACCACGACCAACATCAAGAGCAGCATGTTGTAATGCGCTTAGTGGACGATTAAGTTGTCGGACAAAGATCCAGCCTCCCATCACACTTAAAATCCCTAAAATCATTAACACGAAAATCAACGGTGAAAAATTCTCTTCTTCTAAACCATTTATAGGGATTTTAATCCAGTAATTAGGTGCTTGCGGTGGGCGTATCCAAAACAAATACTCATCACCTTGAGAAATTCTTACTTCAGCAGGGCCGCCTAGTAGATTAGACATTTCATCAGAGCGAAATGCATAATACACCGCATCTTGTAAGCCCAATTTCATCGCGGCGGCTTCACGATAAACGCCAATGCCAGTTTCGCGCTGAAATGCTTCCCCCATTGCAGGGCTTATCGCTTCATCTTCAATATCTATAAAGACAACTCGTACTTGTTTCGCCAGCAGTTGATTCACTTGCTGGGCATTGGGTTGAATTATATATATCGACATCGATATAAAAGACACCACTTGGTTTATTAACAGCAATACACCAATTAAGAGTACCGTTTGACCAAAGGCACTGCGCGGCAATATTTTCATAGACTTCTACTACGTTAGAATTGTTTTCCGTGCACTTTATACCAATCTCATTAATTACCGATCCATCTCTACTGGTAGAACAAGCTAATACTGCGTGTAAAGTAGACTATCTAATTAATGCAATTGGTATCAGTAAAATTATGCTACAGACTTTCCTTCAGGCACAAATACATATCCTAAACCCCAAACGGTTTGAATATAACGAGGTTTTGCCGGATCTTCTTCTAGCATTCGACGCAAGCGTGAAACCTGAACATCAATACTTCGCTCTAAGGCAGAGTAGTCTCTACCGCGAGCTAAGTTCATTAACTTATCTCGCGATAATGGCTCTCGAGGATGCGTAATCAATGCCTTTAACACCGCAAACTCACCGCTCGTTAATGGCATATTAATATCGCCTTTCACCATTTCACGTGTGGCAAGATTCAACTGATATTCACCAAAAGAAATTATATTTTCTTCTTGTGATGGTGCACCGGGAGCCTCTTGTACACGTCGACGTAAAACCGCTTTAATACGCGCTAATAGTTCACGAGGATTAAAAGGCTTTGGCATGTAGTCATCAGCGCCAAGCTCCAAACCAATAATACGGTCTACTTCATCACCTTTCGCCGTTAACATAACAATCGGAATATCATTCGAGTTTTGGCGTAATCGGCGACAAATGGATAAGCCATCTTCTCCAGGTAACATTAAATCGAGCACTAACAGATGAAAGTTTTCGCGCTCAAGCAATCTATCCATTTGCTCAGAGTTTGCTGCACTACGAACTACAAATCCTTGCTCTACTAAATACCGTTCCAGTAAGGCACGTAAACGCATATCATCGTCTACTACCAAAACTTTCGGTGTTTCATGTCCCATACTATTCGTTCCACTTATTATTTTTAAACTTGGCTTAACTATAAGTCATATTACTGCAAATATAAAAAACTGTTCTACGTCAGCTTGATAGCATTTGTTACAAATTATGTTACTCGTTCGTTTAGTTAATTGAATTACTTACTTTGACTAAATATTGTGGGAGAATACGCGCATGAGAATTTGGCAGCACTTTCACAAAGTACCTTTGCGTGTTTTACGTATCAGTAAAAGGCGTAATATCATCCGCCTTAAGCGTAGCATGATTAAAGTGAAAATTGCCTTAGCTCAAGAAAAGGTCGAAACCAGAGCCATGCTAAGTATTTACAAACGCTACACAAAGCGAGATGCAAGTCCTGAAGAAATGCGTATTGCCAATCAACAATTTGTTGATATTTTAAAAGGCCTTGGCATTGGTATTTTCGCTATTCTGCCTTTTGCCCCTATCACTATACCGCTAATGATAAAAATTGGTCGCTGGGTTGGGGTCGAAATTCTGCCTAGTGCATTTGTAGATGATAAAAAAACACCTAAACCTTAAGCTAAAAACTATTTCAAATAATGAATCGCTTGATCGGTAACACATTGAGTGAAGCTTTTTTGACGCTCACTTCTTGAAAGACCTTTAATTGTTTCAGTCACTAAACGCATTTTTTGCTGCTTTTCGTCTACAGATAAGTGTAATAATTGCTCATGAAAGCAGCCCTTCAAACCATAATTTAATGCCGTATCCGATTTAGGCGACTCCTCGCCTAAGCAAGCAATTAGCTTTTCAGCCAACGTATTTTTGTCTAACTGGGTAATCATGGCTTTAATCGTTAAATTCTCATCTGTTTGATTTTGTTGTTGGCAGCTGTAAAGCATATCTGCGACCGCAACAATGGGAATAAGCGCCTCATGCTGAGCACCAAATCGTGCTTTTAGCCATTGATTCATATCGAGTGATTGGCTCTGTGTAGCGTGTAATGGTGTACTAAGAAAAAAAGTCAATAAACACGAAACCAAAAAATAATCATAACTATTTTTTCGGCTAAAAAACTTAATGGTCATACGGTACCCTTAACTTGTGACTGAACTCAATTTTACCAAGCTTATATTTAATCACCCAAAATTAAAAACTAATTGTTGAGTCATTGTGGTAAATCTTAAAAAATCACTAAATTTTGCTATTGCTAACTAACGTGGTTAAATGACGATAAATAAGGTTTAAATAATGTTGGCTATATCGTGATACAAAACTTTAAAATATGCTTTTTTCTTATAACAATCATTACATTTGCTAGCCAGGTATCAGCGACTGATAATGTTAATGTAAATGCTGACTCGAACACAATTGAGTTATTAGACCAGCATTTAAAAAATGAAATTGGTAATATCGTTTACGTTGATTTTTGGGCTTCTTGGTGTATTCCATGTCGTAAATCATTTCCTTGGATGAATAACTTAAAAGCGCAGTATCAAGAACAAGGCTTAACCATCATCAGTATTAACTTGGATCATAGCCGTGAGTTAGCTGACGAATTTTTAATGACAATACCAGCCAATTTTCCGGTTATTTACGATCCTAAAGGCTTAATTGCTAGAAAGTATAAACTAAAAGGTATGCCAAGCAGTTTCATCATTAATCGACAAGGACAAATTGTCAGTGGGCATGTTGGTTTTAATCTAGAGAAACAATTAGCCTACGAAAAAGAAATTCATACGCTATTATACCAAGTTGATTAATTAGCTGCCCATTTTTAATGGTTAAAATTAATCAAATTGGTATTGAATACTGTATATCAGTCTAACTAATTCCGGTAATTAAAAAGCAAAAAGCGAGCTCGTGGCTCGCTTTTTTCAATAATCAGCTTTAACTTAAAAACTATATTTATAACCCAACGTTACACTACGTGGTTTACCTGCCATAATCGAACCATGCGCACGTGTCGCCATATATTCTTTATCAAGTAAGTTATCAACACTGAAAGTAATTTCTTGGTTATCCGCAATATTGTAATGCGCGGCCATATCAACAACCGTGTGGCTAGCAATTGCTTCACTAGCAAATACTGCACCTTGTCCAGCAGTAGTGCGCATTTCATCAACATAACGTACTAATATATCGCTGCGCCATTGCTCACCAACAACACCTACACTCAGCTGTAATTGGTTTTCAGGTACGTAAGGTAATTCGTCGCCCACGGTTACATTACCCCAAGTGTCTAAACCTGATTGGAACGAGTTTTGAAACTCTGTGGTAGTAAAGGTATAAGTTAAATCAACCGGAATAGTAAGCGCACCTGCAGCAAATTCATAGCCTGTTTTTACTTCTAAACCCGAAACTTTTACTTCGCCCGCATTATATTGGTTGCCGATATTTTCATCATCACAGCCTTGACTTGCTGTACAGTTGCCATGCATATTTTCATAATCAGAGTAGAAAAATAAAGCTTCACCACTAAACGCCTGCTTGTTATAACGCAAACCTAATTCATAATTAATGCTTTCTTCATTTTCTGTTTTATCGTTACCCGGTGCTGGTGGTGCGAAACCTTTTTGTACCCCACCGATAATGATTAAATCATTATTAACACGGTAAGTTACGGCTAAAGATGGCAATAATACTTCAATATTGTTACTCACATCTTTCTTCAATGGTGCATTTCTATCAATAACACCTTTATCCCAGTCTTTACGAGAAATGGTCATATCTTCATAGCGCAAACCGGCATTGATGATAAAGTCACCAATGGTGTATTCATCATGTACGAATAAGGCAATAGCTTCTGCAGAATCAATACGATTCGAGTCTGCACCATGAATACCCGCTTCAGTGAGTGTCATTTCATAATTTGTATTATCTAAACTGTATTTATTTACCCACTGAAAACGGTCCATTTCATCTTCATGATAACGCGCACCAAATTTTACTTGATGAGCGCCAAAGTCGGCATCTAAAACGGTTTGAATACCTTGAGACTCATAAGCACGGCTGTTAGCTTTTACATCAACACTAATTTCATCATTACCAAAAGTACCATTATCAAACGCAGCAGCGTCATCAATAGCGCCATCACTTAAGCCATTACCGTTAACGCTACTAGTTTTAAACCAGTTACGGCTAAACTCGTTATAGTAAGCTGAAGTGCCTAATGTGAAACGCTCAGATAATTTAATATGATGGTTAATTTGTAATTGTTTATGCTTAGTATCCATATTATCAAGCTGTGAGGCGGAATAACGTGAATATGGACTAGCTTCAAAATCAGCTTCGGTTAATCCCATATAAGTTTCATCAGAGTTTTCATCAGAATACTTTAATTTAAACTCTAATTCTTGATAGTGTTTCGCGTCGGCATCGCTGTTGATCATCACTTTTGCCATGATGTCATTTTTTACAAAACCAGTATCATCACCGGTATGGTTCACACTTTTAAAACCATCAGCTTGGTAACGAAATACTTCGACCACTGAAGAGACATTTTTTCCTGCACCACCAACATAGGCATGTGCTTTAGCAAAACCGTCTTCACCAGCACTAAGGTTAACTTGCCCAGCAAGCGCTTCGTTTGGGATAGTACGCGACAACATGTTTACCACACCGCCGGTTGTACGCGGACCATACATAGCACTTGAGGTACCTTTTAATACTTCAATTTGTTGCATACGGCCAGCGGTTGGAAAGTAATATGCTGAAGGTGCAGAGTAAGGTGCTGGTGCAGCTAAAACACCATCTTCCATTATAGTAACTTTTTCACTACGGTTTTGGCCTGTACCACGCATACCAATGTTTGGACGTAAGCCGTAGCCATCTTCTTCTAATACATAGACACCAGGAACTGATGTTAAGGTACGCATAATATCGGTAAAGTCGAATTTCTCTAATTCTGCCTGAGAAATCATATGAGCACTGCCTGGTACGTCATTAATTGCTTGAGCATTTCCAAAAATAGCTAAATGTTCCATGTCATCATCTGCTGTAGCAGTATTTGACAAAGCACTAACAACAGATAAAGCGATCAAAGCGGGTTGAAAAAGAGAAGAAATTCGCATGCCTAAGCCTATATAAGAATCAATAATTTTAATTGCCCGCATTTAATCACGAAACTAAATAGGAATCAATATCATTTGCATTATTTATCATTTCTAATAGATATAAGCATTTTTTCGTTGTTACTAAATGCCGATAATAGTACCAATCGCTTTATTCACCTGCTTGTCATCAAATTTATCCTCTACCATATGCCGACTTTTATCTGCCATAGACTGCCATTGTTCTGGGTGCTCAATAAACCACATCATACGATTAGCTAAGGCATCAGCATTACGTGTCGGTACTAACCAACCATTCTCGCCATTAATTACGGTGTCTCTACATCCAGTCGCATCAGTTGTGAGTATCGGGCGCCCCATACTCATAGCTTCCAGAACAGTTCTGGGTAAACCTTCATGATATGAAGGTAGTGTATAAATATGGCAAGCTTGAATAAAAGCTTTTACGTTATCAGTTTCTCCTAAATACTGAATATGCCCTTCGTTTTGCCATTGTGTTACTTCAGCAATGCTTATTTTATCCGGTGAACTATCATAAGGCCCCAATAGCTGAAATTTAGCTTCAGGGTAACGCTGTTTCACCATTTTAGCGGCGCTAGCAAATTCTCTAATACCTTTGTCACCTAATAATCTAGCAATAAGTAAGAAAGTTGTTTCTTGTCTTGGCAGTGGCTGTTGTTGGTATTCGTTAATATCAACCCCAGAGCCAAAAACTCGATAACACTTCCCAGACTCAACCAGATCTAATTCAATAAATAATTTACGATTATCTTGATTTTGGAAGATGACACTTTTAACCTTGGCTAAAGAATATTTATACAAACGCTTAACGATAAAGTTGATTAAATTACGTGAGATAGCGCCTTTTTCGAAAGCATATCCTAGCCCTGTGATCATGGCATGAAAATTTTTAAAACCTATCATACGAGACGCAATACCGCCCCAAATAATAGGCTTAATAGTATAGGCAAGAACATGGTCAGGTTGTAATAAATGTAAGGTTTTTTTAATTGCAAATAGTGTTCTAATATCTGCAAAGGGGTTTAAGCCGTTACGCTCGACAGGGTAAGGAGAAAAAGTTGCACCTAACGCTGTTACGTCGGCAACAACACTAGCTGAAGCCGCGGCTGTCATCACAATAACCTCATGTCCTGCCCGAACAAATGTGCTGATCAATGACCCACGAAAGCCAATAATAGAGTTTGGGTAAGCCCCGATAATAACTATTTTCAAAAATACGACCTTAATAACAAAACACGAGCGATTAAAAACTTAATTTGGCATTAATCGCAAAAATTCAAAACTGTTTAATTAACTTTTAAAAACTAATCGGTTGATTTTTTTACGCTCATTTGCCACTAAGCTGACAAAATAACTACATATCGCATAAATAACACCCGTTAGCCCACAGGCAATAAATAATCCTAACCAGGTCGCTGATATATAATCTGATACAAGCATGGCTAAAGCCAACGTTGTTAATATTGCCGGCAATGAATAGCGCAATAGTTCACGATATAAATGCCACATATTCAAGTGAATAACACGATATAAATAAATATTAACCATGATTAACTCTCCCACAAATAAGGCAATTGCCGTGCCCCATGAAGCGCCAATCATACCCATTTTTTTCACTAATATAATTGAAATAACAATATTAGCTAGTGCAGTTACCAGTAGTAATAAACTCCGAATTTTATGCTTGTTCAAGGCTTGTAATACCGCATTAGTAGAGGTTTGAGCTAAAACAAACATCAGTGGCACCATAGAAATTAATGCTACCCAGTACGCTTGTGCAAACTCAGCCCCCACAAATAACTGGATAAATAATTCACCAAAGGCAGCAAATATCACAAAAACATAGCCTAACACTATCATTTGATATCGAGCGATAATGCAAAGCTGTTTCATTAATATGGTATTAGAAACATTTTGATTGACCATTTGCACAATTTTCGGGGTAAATATATTCGAAATAGCACTGGCAAAGGCCATAAAACTGAAAAGTAATTGGCTGCCAATATTAAAAATACCCAATGTTTTACTATTGGTTAACGTACCAATAATTAAGTTGTCTACACGCCAGTTAATTTGGTTAACAATAACGTTGAGGGCAATAAAAGATGAATAAACAAAGATCTCTTTCAACGTCGCTTTGTCAGGTAATTTTGCCTTAAATTGAATATCAATAAATCGCTTAATGTAAATAAATCGAATTAGGCTATGAAGCAGGTTGGTAATGGTATCTATGATTACAATAGCCAAAACGCCAAAGCCTGATTGTAAGCAGGCAACAACAACAATACAGCGAGTGATAAACACCAATATTTCAGTACTTTTTTGAAACCGAAAGCGTTGATAGGTACTAATAATACCGGTAAGAGAATTACTCATTAACGTAATAACCACGTTAACTAATAGCACTAAAAATGCCGTCTGCAATAATTGAATTTCAACTAGGGTCATTGAGTGTTGAAATATAGTCGGTAATTTAAACCAAATAATCAGCCCAATACCGACAACAAATAATGCTAAAGCGCCATATAGCACAATAATACTACTGATAAATTCTGATTCTTTAGTTTTATCGTTATTGGCCTGATAGACAGATAAAAAGCGAATGGTGGTATTTGCCAAGCCAAACTCTAAAACAATTAAATAGCCTGCCAAAGCGGAAACTAGGCTATAAATACCATAATCGCTAACCCCTAAGTGATTTATAATAAAAGGGATTAAAAGCAAAGCAGCAATATTTCGAATCGCTATTGAACAATAACTTAATAATACGCCATTACGCCTTTCACGGCTTAAGTCTGTCATCTAAGTGTCTTTTCTATACGTGTTATAAACGATCAACATTAAAATAAAGTAGCTACTATATTTACCTAAGTTTTGTAGGCTAAAGCAGTACAAAATAAATACGATAATTGGCAACCACGCTAAACGAAAAATATGGCTACTAGCAACGCGATTTCTTTCAGCCCGAAAGCCAAAATAAATATAAGTGGCAAACAGACTGAAACCCACTAAGCCAAAACTTATCACAATTTCAAGCAGTGTGTTGTGCGGCCCCACCACTTCATTAAAAAGGCCGGCCTGTAAAAAGTCATGATTGTAATAGGCTAAGTAACCATTAATACCAGCACCAAACAGCACAAAGTTATAAGGTAGCTCGAAGAAAAGCGTTATGTATGCTTGCAATATATCACTACGAGAGCCAGTTAAATCTGATAAGTTATTACCACTAAACCGAACAAATATATCTAACTCACTCAAAAAAGTAGCTCCGCTGAGCCAATACAGACAAAATAAAATCAACAGACCATTTAATAAAATAAGAAAACGGACAAACATGTCCCCTATCGCTGAACGAAAATAAAAAATGAAATAAGTCATTAAACTCAGCGTCGCGACAATAAAGAAACTACGGGATACGGTTAATGCTCCAAAAGTTAGCATCATCAAAATGATCAGTAAGGTTGATCGCGATATTTTTTCTCTTGGGACAATCGGTAAGTAAAAATAAATCAGTAGCAGGCAAAACAAACCAAAATTATTTGGATCACCCGCTCCACCTGAAAAACGAGAAATAGCATTGATTGAATGTGCATTAGAAAGCACCAAATATTGTTGTATTAAGCCAAATAAAGTTGAAGTAATAACACCGCATAAAAGTGCAAAACGTAATTGCGAAAATGAGCAATACTTATTTCGATCGAACAATAACAAAGACGTGAAAATAAAGAAAATTGACCAACGCACGGTCACAAAAGAAGCCATTAAAGGGTTATAAATAATGTGCGCCAATTCGTAAACCAATACCAACAGCATTAACAATAACCCTGGCTGTGAATATTGTGTTTTTGCAACATGGGTCAGCATATATCGACCAAACATGGCCAAAAAAATACAGGTCAATAGCGAAATTGATATATAAGATGACTGTGTAAACACCTCGGTACAAGGCAGTAAAAAAAACGCTAGCTGAATACTGCGCCCAAATGGCAAGACGAATGCACAGGAAACACCAATGAACACCACAAATAATAACAGCAATTCACTTGAGGTTATCGCATACAACACGATAAGTAGAGCACAAAGCCCAATTTCAATATTAAGTAGCCGCGATAACTTATTTAATATCATTCGATATCACACGAGTTATAAATATCCGTTAATTGCGCTAGCACGCTTTCTGTGGAAAATCCTTTTGTAAAAAATGCCTGAGTAACTTTCTCAGAAGTTAAGTTAACACTAGGTAATTTATTTAGTTGCGCAAGCCAAGGCGACAGGTCTTCAAGCGGATTAAATGAAATTAAATCAAGCCCCATATCTGACGCTTGCGCTATAGTATTTGAAATTAAACAGGGTAAAGCTGCTGCTTGCGCTTCTAATAAAGCCACGGAGATACCTTCAAATAATGACGGCATAATAAAAGCGTCTGCACTTTGCAATAAATGAGGGATTTCGGGTGTTGCTGGTAACAAAGTAAAACGCCCTTGTAAATTTTCGTGTTGAATTTTTTCGGCAAACTCTGCTTTTAATGGCCCTTCACCAACACAGACAAAATGTATCAGTGGATCTAACGCGTTATTCTGCGCGAGCTGTAACAAAAACTGATGATTTTTCACTAGTGAAAAGCGCCCAACATGCAGCACTAATTTTTTATGCTTCGGCAACAAAAATTGCTTTTTTATTTCACGGGTATCGTTCGAATCAGCTAAATATCGTTGCACGGAAATAGCATTGTTAATCACAGTAAAAGGCTTGTGGCCGTATAAAAATTCTCCGGCTTGTTTTCCGCAAGCTAAGTGCACATTACTTGCCCGCATAACAATCGCTTTAAACACCCCCATAAATGGCAACAAAAACTTGTTTTCAACGCCACTGGTATGCGAATGACAAACGCGAACCTTTATCCCCTTTCGTTTAGCAAGCCAGAGTAACACACCATTTTTAAAACTATTATGCACATGTACAACATCATAGCTATGCTCCTTTGATAAAATATCGTTCAATGCCTTTAAGTGCTCAAATGGCTTTTGCTTGATGGTCGGGATAAGGTGAATATTACCCCCTAATGCCAAAATTTCAGTCCTTAACGGGCCATCATTAAAACTAATAAAATCAAATTGGTACATATGGGTATCTAAATGACGATACCAATTCATCACCACGGAAGATATACCACCTAAGGTAAGTGCAGGAATAACTTGTAAGACTCTAATTTTTTTCATGGCGTAAATATGCGTCCAAGTATCGCTGACGAGTAGCAGATAAACTATATCCTCGACGTTCAAATTGTTGATCTGTTTCCACCTTACTCACCGGTGAAATCAAGGCCTGTCGTTGAATCGCATCGACCCATTCATCAAGCGGTAAACTCAAATCAATATATAGACAAAGCCCTAAACCAATATCCGCTTCCAGAGGGATGCCCGCTGACAGCACACAAGGTAAACCGGCAGCTTGCGCCTCTAACGCTGCCACTCCAAGCCCTTCGCTTTTTGAGGTCATCACCATGACATCAAATAAAGACAACAACTGATCAACGTCAGCTCTTTTGCCCCAAAACCTGACGTTTTTTTCTAAACCTAATCGTTGAACTTGCACTTGCATTGCTTCGTTTAGTTCACCGTCGCCAATCAAATGTAAACAAAAGTCGTTATTTTTTTGTGCTAATTGATGCATAACATCTAACAAAAAAAAATGATTTTTAACCGTATAGAAACGACCGACACAAACAATATTAAGTACTTTTGGATCAAGGTCGTAGAGTAATTTTTCATCCTCTTTAACCCATTGTTTGTGTCTTATTTTACGAAAATCAAAAGCATTTGGCACAACGCTAAAAGGTGCTTTGTTACCGTATAAAAACTTGCCGGCATCAGTTGAAATCGCAAATCGGCTAGTCGCAAATATTGCACTTAACTTTCTGCCAACTAACAACATAATTCTGGTTGGTAAATTATCTGCACCGGTGCTGGTATTGCGGGCATGGGTTATTCGAGCTGAAATTCCAGCCACAAAAGCAATAAAAACACATAAGCCAGAATAGTAAGAGGTATGAGCGTGAAGCGCAGTATACTGCGGCTTTACTTTCAAAAGTTGATACAATTGCCAAAGGCTTTTTATCATGGAATTTCGCGGGCTATCAATCACGTGAACCTGCCCGCCTTTAGCAATAACCTCATCGGTAAAGTAGCAGTGTTCGTTGGTCATAATTACAAAATCATTCACCAAAATATTAGCATCTTGGCTACGAAATAAATCCATTATGCGACTTTCAGCACCGCCAAGATTTAAGTTCATAAATACATGCAAAACGCTTTGCTGCGCAGTATTCTTCAACATATTAAGCCTTAGCCTTTATAATTTAATCTAACAAGAGACATGGGCGAAATTGCGTTAGCAGCAAGCACATTTAAATCAAATGCAAAATTAACACGGCTAAAGTGAAGCGTGAGCTTAGATAAGGCAGATGTTTTTTTGAAATAGCAGCAACGTAATAAATAATATAAACGAACAACAGCGTGCATAAGTAGACTTAGATATGAAAATCAATTTGTTATTATTGTACTGTTCAATTTACTCCTGTTATATTGGAAAATAAAGTCAAAAAGCGAAAACGGAACATTGCAGCTTTCGGTTTCCTGATTGCTGACTAGTTATTATGTATAAAATAATCAAACGCACTATAGATATATTAGCCGCTTTATTTACGCTAATTATACTCTCACCTTTATATCTTATTATTACCCGTAAAGTCGCTAATAACTTAGGTAAGCCGGTCATATTCAGCCAACAAAGGCCAGGTTTGAATGGCAAGATATTTACCATGAAAAAATTCCGTTCCATGCGAGATGCGCAAGATAAAAATGGTGTTCCATTACCCGATAATCAGCGCTTAACCGAATTTGGTATAAAACTAAGAAACTCAAGTTTAGATGAACTGCCAGGGTTATTTTCGGTGTTAAAAGGCGATATGAGTTTGGTCGGACCAAGGCCCTTGTTGGTTGAATACTTGCCACTATATTCCAAACAGCAAGCAAGAAGACATAACGTTAAACCCGGCATTACAGGCTGGGCGCAGGTTAATGGACGAAACGCGATCAGCTGGCAAGAAAAATTTGAGCTCGATGTTTGGTATGTAAATAATCAGTCTTTATGGTTAGATATTAAAATTATATACCTCACGATTCAAAAAGTTTTCTCGCAAGCTGATATCAGCGCCAGCGAGGAAGCGACAATGAAAAAGTTTACAGGTCAACAATGAAAAATAATAATACCTTAGTCATTATTGGCGCTGGCGGCCATGGTCTTGTCGCAGCTGATTGTGCAGAAAATATCGGCCACTACAATGAGATTATTTTTCTCGACGACTGTTTGGAAAAACTTAAAGATAAAAACCACTGGCATATTGCTGGGCCTATCGACAGCTGGGTTGAATATGATGAAAACGTTAACTTTATCGTAGCCATTGGCAATAACACGATACGAGCAAGTATATTGCAGCAGCTATCTGCCGCGAACCGTTGCTTAGCGACATTAATTCACCCGACAGCCTTTATCAGCAAACATAGTTATATCGGCCCAGGCGTGGTTATTTTTGCCAATGCCGTGGTAAATATCGGCGCACGTATCGACGAGGGTTGCATTATTAATACTGCTGCGACTATCGATCATGACTGTCATATCCAAGCTTATTGTCATATTTCTCCGGGGGTTAATATCGCTGGTGGTGTTAATGTTGGCAAATTGTCTTGGTTAGGTATTGGCAGCAGTGTTGTCGAATATATTACTCTTGCCCAAAACACGCAGTCTGGTGCCGGTGCGGTGATAACAAAACCTACCCAGAGCAATAAACTTTATTTGGGCGTACCTGCCCGCCCTGTTCGTTCACTTATTTAAACTTTATAGGATCACCTGTGCTCAATACGCAACTTTCCCCATGGCCGAGCTTTAGCGAAGAAGAAATTACAGCCGTTAGCCAAGTATTACAGTCTAATAAAGTTAACTACTGGACCGGCCAACAAGGGCGAGAATTTGAAAAAGAGTTCGCTGCTTACACTGATAGTCAATATGCCGTAGCGGTTGCAAATGGCACTTTAGCGTTGGACCTTGCTTTGAATGCTTTAGAGATTGCTGAAGGCGATGAAGTCATTGTTACTTCAAGAACTTTTATCGCGTCGATAAGTAGCATTATTAACGCTGGCGCCACACCTATTTTTGCCGATGTTGAACTTGATAGCCAAAACATCAGTGTAACGACAATTAAAGCTGTATTAACAGAAAAAACCAAAGCGATTATTTGTGTTCACTTAGCTGGCTGGCCTTGTGAAATGGACGGCATAATGACGCTAGCCGAACAAAATAATCTCTATGTTATAGAAGATTGTGCCCAAGCACATGGCACAAAATATAAAGGCAGATCCGTGGGTAGCATTGGCCATATCGGCGCTTGGTCGTTTTGCCAAGACAAAATAATGACCACAGGCGGCGAAGGCGGCATGCTCACCACCAATGACAAAACGCTGTGGAGTAAGGCTTGGGCCTTTAAAGATCATGGCAAATCCTATGCCGCTGTTTATGAAAAACAACATGCTCCAGGTTATCGTTGGCTACACGAAAGCTTTGGCACCAATTGGCGACTAACAGAAATGCAATCGGCTATTGGCCGTATTCAACTCAAGCGCATGCCCACGTGGACAAAAATTCGTAATGAAAATGCTGAGAAAATATTTCAAGTCTGTCGACTATACCCTTGGTTAGTCGTGCCAACAGTGCCTAATTATATCGTTCATGCTTATTACAAATGTTACGTCTTTGTTGATTATGACAAAGTCCCCGAGGGCATCTCTCGAGACGACATTATGAATATCATCAACGAGTTCAATGTGCCTTGTTATTCAGGTACCTGCTCTGAAGTGTATAAAGAAAAAGCTTTCGATCAAACCGGTCTTCAGCCTAAAGTAGCATTGAAACATGCTCAATCTTTAGGTGAAACTAGCTTAATGTTCTTAGTGCATCCAACATTGACTGAAAGTGAAATGAATACTGTTTGCCAAAGGCTGAGCCAAGCGCTTGATATTATTAGTAACAAGGCATAAAGACATACCTTGACATTAAATCATTGCAACATATTGTTAAATTAAGTAATGACAATGTAACAATATGTTGCAAGAATACCTGCCAAAGATCGTTAATGCAGTTTTTGCGTTGAAAACGACGTGTAGTAGAGTATATTTTCATGGTTAGACCAATTGATTTAATTCCGAGTCCTATTAAGTTGTTACTTGCATTAACCTACGACTTATTTTCTCTTGCTGTAGCATTCTATTTTGCTTACATAATCCGGTTAGGTATTGATAATATTGAGTTCTCTCGGTTCGAAAATATTGCGTTTATCTGTGTTGCGATATCAACCTTAGCATTATTCTACCTCTTTGATGTTTACAACTCATTCGTCCGATTTTTCAATGCTAAAGCCTTACTGAAAATACAGCTCTTATTAATTATTGGCTGTATTATTTTCTACTTATGTAGCCTTGTTTTCGATGCTTTTATCCCACGCTCTGTGCCAATCGTTTTTTTTGTTATTGCGAGTATACAAATTGCTGGCGCTAGGGCCTTGGTAAGCCTAATTTCTAGAAAACATTTGTTTGATGAACGTGAAGGCGTGGTTATTTATGGTGCCAGTAGTGCAGGTAGGCAGCTAGTTCACGCTTTATCACTAGGTAAAAAATATCAACCTCTGGTCTTTTTAGACGAAAAAAAACGCTATGTCGGCCGACGTGTTTTAGGGTTAAAAATTCATTCTCATCACAATATTGCCAAACTTATTAAAAAGCATGGTCAGTTCAAAGTGTTGATTGCGATTCCAACCGTTGATCCTGCTCGATTAAAACAAATCGTAGCGCATTTAGAGCCTTATGCCCTTGAGCTTTTGATCGTACCCGACATGTCTGACATTGTTTCTGGCAAGCGTAATATCGATGAACTAAGAGAAGTATCAGTTGACGAATTATTGGGTCGTAAACCCGTTGAACCCATTGCAGAATTATTGAGCGCAAATATTACTGATAAAATTGTGATGGTTTCTGGTGCCGGCGGCTCTATCGGTAAAGAGCTCTGTCGACAGATTGTATTAAACAAGCCTAAAGCTTTGATATTACTTGATGTTAGTGAAGCATTACTTTATGAAATTCACCAAGAGTTAAGTGAAACGTTAGCAGAAAAATATAATAGCTTGCACGTTGAACCTCTGATCGGCAATGTGCAAAATGGCATGCTGATGAGCCATATTTTTAATAAGCACAAAGTACAAACCATCTACCATGCAGCAGCATACAAGCACGTACCTATGGTAGAGAACAACGTAATAGCCGGTGTAACAAATAACGTTTTAGGCACTTATGAAATCGCACAAGCGGCTATTTATTGCGAAGTTGAAACCTTTGTACTTATTTCTACTGATAAAGCTGTAAGACCGACCAATGTTATGGGGGCCACCAAACGCTTAGCTGAGCTAGTGCTGCAAGGGTTTGCAAAAAAGGAGCACAATACACGCTTTATTATGGTGCGCTTTGGTAATGTATTAGGTTCTTCGGGATCGGTGGTGCCGCTATTTAAAAAACAGATCAAAAACGGTGGCCCAATTACCATTACACACCCAGATATCATTCGTTACTTTATGACCATTCCTGAAGCCGCACAATTAGTTATTCAAGCAGGTGCTATGGGAACAGGCGGAGATGTTTTTGTTTTAGACATGGGTAAACCAGTCAAAATAGTTGACCTAGCTTACAAGATGACGCACTTAATGGGCTTAACCGTTAAAGACGCCACGAATCCCAATGGTGACGTTCCAATACTTTATAGCGGGCTGCGCCCTGGTGAAAAACTTTTCGAAGAATTACTGATTGGCGATCATCCTAGAAAAACCCAACATCAACGTATTTTCACCGCCAATGAGCGCTCATTACATTACAGCGAGGTCGCAAAAATCATTCACCAGCTAAAATTGGCTATGTGTGATGAAGACGAAGCCGAAATTCGTAAAATCCTTATCGCTGCGCCACTAGACTATCAACCAAAAAATAGTCTAAATATCGTAAAAAAAACCAAAGCGCTTGTAGCCAGCTAGCATAAATTTATTTTCTGAGGTTGTGTACAATAATCAAATACACGCTTTAAGGCTTCATCAGCAATAACCAAGCGTTAGCGTAATCAGGTAAATGCTTATTAGCTTGATGGTAATCTTCCCAGCCGTAATAACTATCAGCTAATAAGTCGAGCTGAAATAAATTATTATCAAATGCGCCACCTTGATCAGAGAGTACGCCCAAGCGTGATATGTTTTCATCCGCTTGTCGGTAGCTCACCATAAACAACTTACCTAAGCCAAGCTCAGCCACATTTCCTGCAAAAGAAACTTGCGGCGTGATCGCTATTTTACTGTCAAGCGTTTCTCCATAACCCATAATGCTTGGCACTTCTGAAAAATACCAATAACGTGCTTGTTCACGCTTACCTATCGCGTAATCATAGGCAATACCGTTATTACGATGAACATTAAAATAGCGTCGCGTGCCATTAACATCAACCACACCTGTACCTTGCAATAACACATCATGCAACGCTTCTTCGGTTAGCCAAATTAATGCTTTAGCTAATTTTTTATCATTTAAAACGCCAGCAATAATTTCTTGTCGAGTATATTTATTGCGGGTAATGGTTAAATCATTATTCGCTTCAGTTAACGTTAAACCTAATTCATCATAAGGCAGCGAATACAGTGCCTGATTATAGACTTGAGTTTTTACATCACTGGCGGTTAATAATTTAGTGTAATACTTAGTTAAAAATATTTTGTCACTGGGAATAGCGTTTAGCATGCTAGTTTTTCTTGCATTCGTGCTTTTTATAGCAATTTTTCTTGCTGTTGCCGTATCAGGAGTCCAGCGATAAAAATCAAAGTTATCAATTAAAAATCGCTTATCATGCAACCGACTTTGGCGCTTAGCTCGAACATCTTCGCGATATGTTTGACAGATAAATTCCAGGGTTTTTTCCACCTGAGCAAGCGTCACATTTTCATCAAATACTTTACCCGCATGCACAGCAAACTTATCTTCTGGAGTATGAGTTATATAGTGTTTAGTTTCCTTTGCAACATCACACAAAGCACTGGCTTTAAAACTCGCCATTTTTCCTAACTCAGGCGTTTTATCGAGGTTAAAAAATTTAGGCGATGCATGGGCAGAATAATGAAAAGTGAGAAAAATTAACGTTAACAAAGATAAACAAGGCTGCATAAGGAAAAGTCATAAAGTGAAAAGTGCCACCATGGTATGACAATCAGAAAAGCTACGCTAGCTTGCTCACTCACAAATTTTTAATAAAATGTAGTTGTAAGTTTTCACATACCAAAAAATTTGTTTTCAGTTATAGTTTTTTATTCAATGTTATGAGATATTTGCACTTAATATCAACATGTAGATTCATTGATATAATACCATTATTCAACTTGGTATAAACTCATCAGGATGATGCAAAGTAGCAAGGACAGAAAGATATGCGCTTTAAAGGGAAATTAATTAAATGGCATGCTGATAAAGCTTTTGGTTTTATTGCACCCAATGGCGGTGGCAGCCATGTTTTTATACATAAATCTGCTTTTACTAATAAAAATAGAGTACCGAAAGTTAGTGAAGTCATTACTTTTTCAATCACAAAAGATAACGCCGATCGATACTGCGCTTGTGACGCAACCTTTGCAGGTGAAAAGCTAAAGAAAAAACAGTCAAAAAAAATCAGTCAATTCTCTATTTATTTACCCTTACTATTTTTAGCCACTATCATCATCACTTATACCCTAGGCCATTTACCGCAAAAAATAATGTACGGGTATATCGGGTTAAGTGTCATAACTTATCTAACCTACGCCTTCGATAAATCAAAAGCTCAGCGCGGAGCATGGCGAACATCAGAAGGCACACTACACCTACTTGCTCTAGCGGGCGGTTGGCCTGGTGCGGCCTTAGCGCAACAACACCTAAGGCATAAATCTTCTAAGCAAGAGTTTCGAAATGTTTTTTGGCTGACGGTAATGCTGAACTTAGGTGTTTTAATATGGCTGCATACATCTGCAGGTACTAAATATTTAACATTACTAACATGATAGAGCTTTGAAAGAGATTATTTCAAAGGCATACGGCAAGATAATACCTACTCATTCAATAGGTATTATCTTTTATGTTAGCTAAGTGGTGCAAGCAAAGAGTTTAAAATATCATCAGTTAAACTCAGTTTATTATCACTCACTTCTTCAGATAATAACGCTTTTGCTAGCGCGGCTTTATTCTGCTGTATTTTTTGAATCTTTTCTTCTATTGAATTTTCAATAATATATTTATAAACAAAAACAGGTTTGTTTTGCCCAATACGATGTGCTCTGTCAGTGGCTTGGTTTTCTACCGCAGGGTTCCACCATGGGTCAAAATGAATAACGGTATCGGCTGCTGTTAAGTTTAAACCCACACCACCTGCTCGCAAGCTAATCAAAAATACTGGGACTTCACCACGTTGAAACTTATCAACCACTTCTTGTCTTTTGGTGGTTGAGCCGGTTAATTTAACATAACCAATGCCCGCATCTACCAACTCGTTTTCTATTAAAGCGAGCATACTGGTAAACTGAGAAAATATCAGTATTTTACGACCTTCATCAATTTGCTCAGGCAGAGTTTCCATTAAATAATCCAGCTTAGCGGATTGGTTTACTTTTTTAGCTCCTTCAAGCGACAATAACTTGGGGTGATTACAGACTTGTCTCAACTTCAGTAACGCATCCAACACTTCTATCTGACTGCGTTTTAAACCTTTATCCGCAATAATATCTTTTAAGCGACTGTCCATCGCTAAACGCACCGACTCATAAAGCTCAGCCTGTTTACCTTCAATACGCAAGGTTTGAATAATTTCAGTTTTTTGTGGTAGCTCTTTAGCAATTTTATCTTTGGTTCTGCGTAAAATAAACGGTTTAATACGCTGGTTTAATAACTGCTTACGCTCATGATCACCGTGCTTTTCTATCGGTGTTCTAAACAGTTTAGTAAATTGTCTTTGTCCGCCTAAAAATCCCGGTAGTAAAAAATTAAATTGCGCCCAAAACTCACCTAAATGATTTTCCATAGGTGTACCCGTTAAGCACAATTTATGCTGCGCTTTAAGTGACATAAACGCTTGGTATAACTTCGTTTTGGTGTTTTTTATATAATGGGCTTCATCAAGAATAAGGTAATAAAAATTTTGCTCAGCATAATGCTCTAAATCTTTAATAATTAACGCATAGCTGGTAATGATGATATCAACCTGCGTTCCGCCTTCTGCAATACTTTCAAAGCAATCAAAATGCTGCTGGCGTTTACCACCGTGTAATACCTGATAAGACAATTGCGGGGTAAATTTTTCTATTTCATTCGCCCAGTTAAAAATAACACTGGTGGGTGCAACAATTAATACCGGCTTATTTAATCGACCTTGCTGTTTTTCAATTAACAAGTGCGCCAAGGCTTGAATAGTTTTACCTAAACCCATGTCATCAGCCAAAATACCGTTTAATTGATATTCTCTTAAAAACTGTAACCAATTTAGCCCTTGATGCTGGTAGGTTCTTAAAGTAGCGTTTAAACCACTCGGCACCGGCACAGTGGTAACTTGTTGGAAGTCTTTTAGTTTATCCGCCAACGCTCTTAATTTACTAGTGCCTGTAGCGATCATACCTTGGTCATCTAACATCGATAACGTTTGATGACCTTGAAAGCGCGAAAGCTCCATGGTGCCATCTTTATTTAAGGCATTGGGCATAAACAGCTCAATAAATTGTTTTAATATTGGCTGTACGCTTTGATAACGCAAGGCAACAAAATCACCATTTTCCAGATCAACATAAATAGGTGAATCTGGTTCGATCAGCTGCTCTTTTTCGCGGTCAAGCAACGCTGACTTTGGTAATTGTTCTATAGCACCAAGCAAGATAGGAAATGCCGGCATTCTTTTACCATCTATGGTTAAGTTTAACCCTAATGAGAAAAAGTCGTGGTCATCAGTTTCAATGACTTCAGCATCAAAGACACTATCCGTGCTCAGTGCCTTATAATAAAAATTATCAGCAAAGCTAATGTGCCAACCTAAGTCTTTAAGTAATTGTAATTCTTGATGTAAGAAGTGATGCCAGAAAAATCGCCCTTGCATCAGCATAGAAAACTTAGGTACTTTATCTTTATTCAAGTAGTCTTCATTGGTAAAGGTGTAACGCTTAGGTTTGGGCTGAGCGATAAATTTTAACGTGGTCAGTTTATCAATAACCATTTGCTCAAAGGCCAAATCTCGATACAGCTTTATCTTGCTATCAGTCAGGTTTGATGGCGATACCGTAACACGCTCATTATGCGGATTAACTAAACTTCCTTGATAAGAGAAATTAACCCTTACATTACCGGATTGCGGATTCGCTTCTGCCGGGGTTGAAAAGTGCAAATATACTTCGGGTTTTGTTAGCTCTTGTGAGTACTCTGTTTTTGGCTTAGGCAAACGCTGTACCGCGTCACCTAACGACATAGACAGCTTACTCATGATCCAAGGTAATTTATCTTCTTCAAAAATGGGGGAATTAAGTAAGTCTGCTTCAAAATCACATTGAGTATTGGTATTAATTTTTCCAAAGCAATTTTGGTCTTCATCGTAATAACAAAGCGGTTGCGCTTTAATAATAAGAACACTGCTTGAAGGTTGCATAAAAACAAGCTGTAAGGTGTGTAAGTGATTACCCAATGATAACCATTGCCATTGTGCCTCTAATGGCTCACCTAAAGTAACCGCTTCGTTCAAGTCGTAGTTAGTATGCCAAAAGCAGCGATTAGTTTTTATAATACGTTCAAATAAATCAAAATACTTAATGTTATCGCCAAATTGATTAGTGCGTATAAGCTCAGTGAGTACATCAACATCTTCATTATTAGCGTAAGCACTATTAATTAATGAACTTGCCGTATGCTCACTGCCAAGCGACTGACTCCAGCCGCCACTATTTTTTGGTCGAGCCGATTTAATCCCTAAAGTGTAATAATCATCGTCGTTATAGCTATTAGGCTTTAAAAAATATAATAATGATTTTTGTTGGCTATTAGGTTGATATCTACTGGGCTGAGCTTGAAAGCGGTTAAGCCATTTATCAATGACTTTTTCAGATGATGCGGTATTATTTTGATCAAAGTGTTCATGAATAAAACACTGTGCTAAGGCTGCACCATGTTTACAGTCTCGACCAATATAACAATCACAATAACTGGCAATATCATCATATTTACCTTCGAAGACTAAACGCGTTAAATAACTCGACTGGTTAGAGCGCTCACTAGACACTACACCACGAATTGTTTCACCATCAAGGGCGCAGGTTTTAATGCCTTTAGACTGAAAAATTCTCGTGCCTTTTTTCCATTCATTTTTAGTAAAGTGTTGCTCAAGCAATTCAGGGGTAAAGGTGTTTTTAGCCATAAGGTTTTAATTATTAAGAACTCAAATAGATGGATAAGTTGAAAAGTCAGGTCGTTATCTCTTCTCAATAAGATGAAAGTATCAATAGAATGACAAATATCAATTACAGCAATATAACCTGTTACGGTTTGCAGCTAATAGCGGATTACTCATATTTCATACGAATAATACCACTGAGGCTTACAACCTTCAATGCAGCTTATTATCCCAATGCTAAAAAACGGTCTAAGCAGCCTTGAATTAGGCTGTAAAACATTATACCAATTGAATTAAGTAATTAACCTATTATAGATGAGGATAAATATTTAAGAACCAGGCACTTGATTGAGTAATAGCTAGCTATTAGGATTGAACGTAACGCAGATATTGATTATTTAGACCATGTTAGAATGATGGATTATTTATTTAAATGGGTATAGATCAGAGTTTCAGCAATTTCACTAACTAAACAGGTCATAAATACGCTAAAATAGTCAGTTATTATCTTAGCTTTGAGCCCTTTATATTAATGTCTTCTGTCACAACGCCAGCCAATTTTACAGAACTTGGCCTTATCCCACCTTTGTTAGCGCGCTTAACGGAGCTGGAATATCAACAGCCAACGCCCATTCAAGCGCAAGCTATTCCAAGTATATTAGCCGGACGTGATTTAATTGCTGGGGCAAATACCGGTTCGGGTAAAACGGCCACTTTTGCATTACCTCTTTTGCAAAAAATTCACGAAAAACAATTATCGAATAGTGAAAAAAACCCTAAAGGTAACTACGTTACTGGCCTTATTTTAGTGCCAACTCGTGAATTGGCTAAGCAAGTGGCAGACAGTATTAAATCTTATGCGGTGCATTTTAACGGCGCGATTAAAACAGTAGCCGTTTTCGGTGGTGTCTCAGCCAATACGCAAATGCTGGCATTACGAGGCGGCAGCGACATTCTGGTAGCAACCCCAGGGCGGTTGCTCGATTTAATTTCAAGTAATGCCATTAAGCTCGACAGGGTTAGTACCTTAGTGCTTGATGAAGCCGATAGAATGTTAAGTTTAGGCTTTACTGAAGAATTATCTGCGCTGTTAGCCTTATTACCAAAGAAAAAACAAACCTTATTATTTTCAGCAACGTTCCCTGAACAAGTCAAAGCATTAACCCAAGAGTTACTTAATAATCCTATTGAAATACAAGTACAAAGTGCCGATGCTAGCACCTTAGTGCAACGGGTATTTAGCGTCAATAAAGGTGACAAAACAGCGGTATTAGCCTATTTGATTCAACAACATCAATGGCGACAAGCACTTATTTTTGTTAACGCTAAACATCATTGTGAACACCTAGCTGAAAAACTCGCTAAACGTGGCATTACCGCGGCTGTCTTTCATGGCGATAAAGGTCAAGGCGAACGAAGCCGAGTACTTGACGGATTCAAATCAGGCGAGATTGACGTATTAATTGCCACGGATATTGCTGCCCGAGGTTTAGACATCGAAAAGCTGCCAGTCGTGATCAACTTTAACTTACCCAGAAGCCCATCAGACTATATGCACCGTATTGGTCGAAGTGGCCGAGCGGGAGAGGTTGGCTTAGCAATATCATTGATCGACTATGAAGATTATCATCATTTTAAAGTGATAGAAAAGAAGCATAAAATCCGTCTTGAACGTGAGCAAGTGGAAGGTTTTGAAGTTGATGATGTTATTAACGACGCACTATTAGCTGAACTACTAGCTGAAAGTAAACCCATGGCAGCGCCAGAAGGTAGCGGCAAGAAAAAACGCAAAAAGAAAAACACAATTAATGCTGATATTTGGGCTGGTCATTCAGATCCTGAATAACTTATGGTGTTTCACGCTGCTTTTTTCAATTATCCTTGCCGTTATAGTAAATGTAATCATAAACGGGCAAGGCTTTATATACTGAGTCAATGAAGTGCAACTATTAGAAATAGACTGTTTAGGCAAAAAACTACGATTAGAAGGTTCAATGGCCGGATGGCAAGCGCTATTTTGGGACGATCAATGTGTCTCACAAATTAATGCCAATGCTGACGGTGATGAATTTTCACATAAATTTTCCTTACAAAGTGAGCAAGGCGAGTTACCCGTGGAGCTTAATGGATCACTGCAGTGGCAACCATTTGCGCTGCAATTTCAGTTGTTAGTTAATAACGAAAGGTTGCACGATAATACGCTGCATGAAAAAGACATAGAGCAACGAAAAATTACTCAAGGCACAAAACAACCAATAAAATTTAGTTTCATTGGTATGGCTGGTCTAGGCTTAAAATTATTTAAAAGTGCCAAGGTAATTAAAGTGCTATTTGCTGCCGGCAGTTTAGCGGCTTATAGCTGGTTATTCTCAATTGAATTTGCCATTGCCCTTATTCTTTGCCTTGTGTTTCATGAATATGGTCACATCAAAGCAATGAAGTACTTTGGTTTAAAAACTAAAGGTATATACCTCATTCCGTTTGTCGGCGGTTTAGCGCTCAGTGATGACAAAATTAATACCCGTTGGCAAGATATCGTTATTTCGATCATGGGACCCTTTTTCGGTTTAATACTGTCTATCGCCTGCTTAATTGGCTATTGGTTAACCGATTTAGAAATACTCGCCGGTTTAGCGGTATTTAATGCCCTACTCAATTTATTTAATTTATTACCTATATTGCCGTTAGACGGCGGACACGTGCTAAAAAGCATCGCGTTTTCAATCAACTCTAAAGTAGGTTTAGTCGCTTGTATATTAGGTGCTGCACTAGGTGTTTATATCAGTTATTACTTTGGTTTAGCGCTGTTAGGTTTTTTACTCGCTCTTGGTAGCATTGAAATATTTTTTGAATATAAACGCCGACATTTAAGCGAGTTACTGCCACTTAATCGCTATGCTCAAATTGTATCAGCGTTATGGTATGTCCTTACCGTAGGCGGTTTAAGTGCCATTATTTATCTGGTTGGTCAAACAGGTAATGAAGCACTTTCGGTGCCACTCAAGATATTAGGTAGTTAATCGCCAGCATTGATTTTCAAGGCATACAACAGCTGCAGTTCGGCATTTATACCGTCAGATTTATTTGATAATATTGACTGAGTTAATCCTATGAACTCAGTCAATATTATGTCACAAGGAACAGAGTGTGATTTCAAAAAAAGTAAGAGAATTATTTGTCTCTTTAATGGCAGCAACCGATGACACAGCCGTTGTTTATGATATTGAAACTGAACAATACAGCGGTTTTTTCAATAGCGCAGTTGTTGATAAGTATATTGAACTAGGTGCACTTGAACTTGTTGAAAATGACACGGGTGCGACCATTATTTTGCTTAATAATCGTGATGATTTTTTGAGTTCATTCGCTGCAGGCGTAAGAGAAGCGAAGAATGGTAGTGATCAGTCGTATGCTGACTACAACGCCAATCCCTTTGCTTTTTCTGTAGGCTTTGAGCATTTCCATCAAATATCGAAGAAAAAAAGACAGTTAATGGGTTATATCTGCCATGGTTTTGAAAGAGATGATACCGGTTTAGTGCATCAGCAATAATACTATTACGTGCTGTTATCATTTATGATTTTGAGATATTGTTAATGCGTAACCTAAGTGTAACTGCATTGTTTTTACAGTGACAATTATCAGTGCTTTTGGAAGAAATCATGTGGCGTATAACTTTATTTATTGGCTTAGTCTATTCAGTACTGCTGAATGTTTATCTGTTTATACAATTAAACATACGCACGATCGAAACAAAAATTCAGCAAGAACCTCATGTAAACCTACCGCAACGTCTAGCACCTATAAAAGAAGATAATAACAAAAATAGCCTTATTGAGAAGACTAAAAACGCACAACAGCTCGCGAACAACATTAAAGATGCCATTAATGAGAGAGACTATTTAAACGCAAGTTATTTGATAAATACCTTAGCTAATGATCATGAAATGGCATTGCCGGACGTAAGGCTATTTTGGTTACATGCAACCGTGGCATTAATTCACCAGAAGTTGTTTACTGATGCGGAAAATTCGATCAGTGCTTATTTGGAATTCCAGTCTGACGACAGTGATTTTCTTTATCAACAAGTTGACTTATATTGGCAACAGCAATTGCCTTTACTGGCGATTAAGCATGCCTATGAAGTGCAATATCATGTATTTAATGAAGTTGAAAAACGTAATGCGCTAAACTTTGCCAGAGATCTTGTTCAGCAACAAATTGATGTGCTAATAAACAACAATCACTGGCTTGAATTAAGAAGACTGATTGAAGAAGCGACTTTATTTGATCCCGAAAACCTTAATTTACAATGGTTTTTTGTTCGCGCACAATACCAGCTGGGCGAATTTGACTATGCACGTAACGCTATTGAGCCTTTGCTCATTCAGCCTAATTATAAAATAAAAGCACAAGCTCTATTAGCTAAAATTGAAATCGCGTTAAGAAAACCTCAAAGCATTCCGTTAAGCCGTCAAGGTGAACACTTTATTGTGCAGGCCAACATTAACAATACTTTTAGCGTCTCGTTAATGTTGGATACTGGAGCCAGTATTTCATTGTTATCTGAACCGGCCTATGAAGCATTAAGGCAATATTCAGAAGTTACTTATATTAAAGACGTTAACCTTAATACGGCTGGGGGCTTAGTAACCGCCAGCATCTACCAAGTAGCTGAATTTGCTATACAAGGTTATAGCGTTAGCGACTTTATTTTTGCCGTAAGTCCTTATATTAGTGCCGGTAATGATGGCTTATTAGGGATGAATTTTTTAAAAGCATTTGATTTTCACATTGACCAAAGCAACAGTTTCTTAATTTTAAAGAATAAATGACAAGCTAATTATGCTGTTAATTTTACATTTAACCGCATTAATCATACTTGTGGCTTATAATGTCGCTACCTATGCCACACTACAAGGTATAAATCTTTAGTGAGGCTTTCTTGGAATATCATTTAATAGTGGCTCTCAAATAAATGCAGGTACAGATCACTTATCTTCGAGCCGTGCACTTAAACATCTCACTTGCTCAATTAATGAAGCTACCTGTTGCTCTAGTTCTGTAACTCGCTGGGCTAGTTGATTATTACTCTCTAAGGGGGTGCCCTGTGTTTCACACTCACTGAGGGTAACGCTCGATGGTGCTAAATAACTTTCATCAACCACTGAGAATAAATGCACATAGCGAGATTCACGTTTACCTGGCTCTCGTTCGAGTTTTTTAACCAGTGTTTGGTTATTTAAGTTTTGTAATTGAGTCAAGGCCATTTCAACTTCACTGACATCTGTAAAGTCAGCAAGACGATTGGTTCGCGTTCTTAATTCTCCCGGGGTTTGCGGCCCTCTTAGGAATAAAACACAAATAATGGCTCTTTGTTGAGGTGTAAATTGTAAGTTGCCAAATTCAGTATTACAAAAGCGATGAAAATATTTATTTACTCGACTGGAAGCTTTGTGATCGACCATTAACTGATTCATTTGCACCAGTTCATCGACAACATTTTGCAGATCATTTTCTGTAAGCGACATCACAGGTTCACGGTTACTTTTTTGATTGCAGCCTGCCGTAATGGCGTTTAATGAAAGCGGATATTGTTCGGGTGTGGTGCTTTCTTTTTCTAGCATCACGCCAATAACACGGCATTGTTCTGCGGATAATGACATCATTTTCAAGGTACCCTTATTTAAAGATCTATTTATATCAAGCTATAAGCACCTTTACTATGTAATTACACTTAATAACTTGTAAAAAATATAGCCTAATGAAGCGCTTAACACTGATTTTTACATTATTGCACTGACGTCATTTTTACTTCGAACTTATCTAAGTGGCCTGAGTTCACTGTCCCGGTTATTTTATTTTCTTTTGAGGACGATAGTGTAGATGTTTGATATTTTATAGCTTCAGCAAAAGGAGCTGGACGCCCAATAAGGTAGCCTTGAACCTTATCAACGCCAAGCTTTCTTAATGTATCAAGTTCTTCCTGTGTTTCTATACCTTCAGCAAGAATAATGCAATTAATTGCTTTAGCAAAACCGCATAAGGCCTTAGCTAATAGGTATTTACTGCGCTCTTTATTGATATTTTGAGTTAGGCTGATATCAAGCTTAATGATGTCCGCTTCAAGTTCCAATATATGTTTGAATGATGAAAAACCTGCTCCTGCATCATCAATAGCCAAACGCATACCTCTATCGCACAGCGGCTTCAGTGCTTCTCGCACGGCGTTATAATCTATTATCTGTGTGTGTTCAGTGACTTCGAGGACTATTCTTTTACAATCAACTTGTTCAAACATTTTTGCTAATGCGCCTGATAGTATATGTTCCGGAGAGGTATTAATCGATATATAACAAGCTTCATCAAATTTATCGATATACTCGATCGCACTACCTATAGCTAGCATTTCGAATGACTCCCCTAGACCAAGTTGGGTAGCATCATTAAACCAAACATCGGGTGTTTTGTATGGCTCAGTAAAAAAACGTGACTGCGATTCAAAACCAGAAAGCTTATTAGTGGTTAAACTGAAGATGGATTGAAAATACATCTCAATTTTATTGCTGTTAATGACATGTTCAATAGCCGCTTTCGCATCTTTGTGTAGTAACTCGAATTGGATCCTTTTTTCAATGAGTTCGGTCGATATTTCAGAAATAAGCTTTAAAAAAGCTAAGTCTCTATCGTTCAAGCTATTATCTGCATGCGATTTATAACAACAAAATGAACCATACACTTCGCCTCCAGAGAGCGTAATGGGTACACCCAGATAAGAACCTATATTCAGTGCTTCAGTTACCTGCATCACTTTAGTAATGGGGTTGTTTTTTGCATCGTGGGTGATTGGTTTTAGTTTATTATCAGCAATTTTTTTGCAGTATGTTTCTTCAATCTGGCTAGCAGTACCTACCTTTACCGTGTTGTTTGTAGCGTCTTTATCAACTATTTTAAAAACGAGTTCATCACGCCTAAATTCTGAAATAAAAGCGACTTCCATGCCTAAATGTTTACGCACAAGAGCAAGAAAATTAGACAATTTGCTGCTAATTGAAGCATCGTCATTTGGATCAAAAATGTGATCAATGAATAGTTGGCTCATACAATATCCCTGTAATTCAATTTATTGCTATTCTGAAATAACTATTATTTAAGAATAGCAATAGTGTCAAGTACTGGCTCAATAATGAGCATATCGAGGTACTGTAGCTAAAAAGCTATGTGCATTAATCTATTACATATAGCAACGCTTTAATGACTAAACTCGGTCATTGGATTAAACGGCTTAATCCCCAGATAGACAATATTATAAAAGTTAAAGCTATTATCGTTTTGGTTTTATGCTTATTTATAACCCGCTCAGCTTGGTTACCTGCGTAATACACGACAATCGCCAAACCAAAATAACGAATAGAACGCGAAATAGCAGAGGCTATTAAAAATAAAGTCAGTGAATATTTAGTTGCGCCAGCGGCAAGCATAGCGATTTGAAACGGGATCGGCACAATGCCTAAGGTGATCACAAACCAAAAACCTTCGTCATGCATTTTTTGTTTAACATTTTCAAATTGTTCTGGGGTTGAAAATCTATTAATAATCCACTCACCAGCGGTATCAAATAAATAATAGCCCAGCGTATAACCCAATAAAGCTCCAATAATACAGCCCAAGGTTGCCATTAATGCAATAAGCCATATTTTTTCACGGCGTGCCTGCATTAACGGCACTAATATCGTCTCTAAAGGAATAGGCACTATGGTGGACTCTAAAAATGACGCAATCGTAATGCCACTTAGCATATTCTTAGAGTCTATGAATTGACGTGTTTTTTGTTTAAGCTTTTTCTGCATCGACATAAAACATCCTTTTAATCGCAGGAAAACAACGTACTAAACTTTAATTTTGTATTAATTTCGTCTTAGTTTTGTCTTAATTAAGACCATAGTTCTAACAATATCGGCTGTACTGAAAGTATCGATTGTTAGATCATTACACTATTTTTTACTGATTATTTTTCATATTGAATAGCATTAACATACCAAATTTTTTCACCCGCGGGAGTTTTCACTACCACTTCGTCATCAACTTCTTTTTTTAAACATGCGCGTGAAATCGGTGAATCAATTGAGGAGTAGTCGTTACGACCATATATCTCTTCGGGGCCAACTATACGAAATTTTAGCGTTTCATTCTCGTCATTTTCTAAACTCACCCAGGCGCCAAAAAATACTTTGCCCTCTTGTTGAGGGCCGTAGTCGACAATTTTTAACTCTTCGAGTATTTTGCGCAAGTAACGCACACGTCGGTCAATTTCACGTAGGCGTTTTTTGTTATACTGATAATCAGCATTTTCACTTCGGTCACCTAAACTGGCAGCCCAAGAGACTTTACGCGTAGTTTCGGGGCGATCTTCTCGCCAAAGTTTATTTAATTCATTTTGAAGTAAAACATAACCCGGCCGAGTAATTAATTTGGTTTTCATAAGATATTGTACGTTCGGTAATTAAGGAAAATAACGGCGTTATTAGCAAATAATGTGAAAAAATATACATTCATTAACGCGCAATAATATAGTGAAATAGCTTGCTATGCTATAGGGTGTTGATTGAGCAAAGCCTGAGTAACTTTCATTTTAACTCATCTAAAATATAGCCTGCCATCGCTATAATTGTGAAAAAACTTTCGTCCCCCTGAACTCACTTATCAAAGCTTATAATAATTTAGTACGTACGTTTAGCACTTTTTCTCCCTCTGTATTTTTTACAACTAAACCTGTAAAAAAGGTGATTTTTTTACCAAAAAAATTATGAAAAATAAAATATATCATTATAAATCAACTAGATGATTAACTGGCACGACTTTAGCTTTAGTAACCTTGACCAAACTTAAAGGAGAGTAATATGAAAAACTCAATTCGTTCGATTATTGCAATAACATTATTAACAGTGGGTTCAGCCGCATATGCTGAGAATACATGGAAAGATATATCAAAAGATGCATGGTTAGACGGTAAAGCAGAGAGTACTTTATTATTTAACACACACTTGAATTCTTTTGATATTAATACCGATGTGAAAAACGGCGTAGTCATTCTCACAGGTAAAGTTGAAAGTAACGTTGATAAAGCATTGGCAGAAGAGTTAGTTGCAAGCCTTAAAGGCGTAAATTCAGTCGATAACCGATTAACGGTCATAAATGAAAAATCACACCAAGACAGTAAAATGTTAATAGCATTAACTGACTCAAAAATTGCTACGGTTGTTAAAACAAAACTGTTATTTGAATCAGAAGTTAGTGGCACAGGCATTGAGGTAGACGTAAAGCAAGCAGTGGTTACATTATCAGGTAAGGTTGATTCAAATGCAGCAAAACAACTCGCTATTGCGATAGCTAAAAACACAACTGACGTTAAATCTGTTGTTGATAAATTAAAAGTCACTAAAGTGAAAGTTGCTAAACATTAATTTTCACAACAATGTATTCAAAGCACACTTAAGGTGTGCTTTTGTTTTACTCTTGCTTTTATCAACTTAATTAAGTTATTGATCTAGTTGTATTTGCGTGCAGATTTAATATTATTTCAATATTTATCTTTTTTGCTCTAGATAATTATTTGGCAGGACAATATGGCTACACCAAAACTATCTCAAGACAATATTTACTCAATAAAGTCCGCTGTTATGGGTAATCAACTAGCACCAAAAAATAACGGTCAGTTAACTTTATTGCTTGTACATGAATTTGAACATCAATTGGCTAATTGGCGTAATATTTTTAGTGCTCACTTTCACATACAAACCGCAAAAGATGGCTTAACGGCATTAAAGGCTATTTTAAATGGCAAAGTTGATATGGTACTTTCATCAACACAATTAGCTCAAGTAACAAGCTTGGATGTTTGCAAATTTGTTAAGCAGCACAAGTCAACGGAGCATATTCAAATGATCTTTGTTAGCGAGCATTACAGCGAACATGAAGAGGTGTAAATGCTAGCTTTAGGTGCTATTGACTATATTGCCTCAGATACCCTGCCTCAAATATTATTCAATCGTGTTAAAAACCACATAAAATTAGTAAAGCACACTAAAGAACTAGAGCAAGTTTCAAAAACTGATGGCTTAACAGGAATCGCCAATAGAGGGTGCTTTGATAGCCAGTTAGCCCTTGACTGGCAAATGACCATGAGAGCAGCAGGAGAGATATCGCTAATTATGATAGATATTGATCACTTTAAACATTACAACGACGAATTTGGTCATGTAAAAGGTGATGAATGCTTAACCTTAGTAGCCCAATGCTTGGTGGCGACTAAAAAGCGCACTACAGACCTTGTCGCTAGGTTTGGTGGTGAAGAATTTGTTGTGTTGCTTCCATTTACAGACTTACAAGGCGCTAAAAAAATAGCCCACAATTTAGTAAACGATGTTAATAAGTTAAATATTTCACACGCGGCTGATGCCAAACATCCGAACATCACCATTAGTGCCGGTGTAGTATGCCATTCACCTACTTTCGACGCTGAAATAAATTTTGCCATTAAAGACTTTATTAATCAGGCCGACGTCAAGCTTTACCAAGCAAAAACATATGGTCGTAACCAATTTTGTAGTTAATAAATTATCTAGAGGTAACCGTAATGCTAATCGACTTAACCGCGCTTTATCAGATGCTTAAAAAAAAGAGCCAATATCGTCCGAGCAATCCTTATATGCAAACAGGCCAATATTATTGCTGGTACCATCAGAAAAAAAACCAGAACTGTCAAACTGACCATACTCAATAATGCTTTAAGCACTACCGCTATTAAGAAAGACAAAATAAAATGGCGTTAAGGAGGCGCTATTTTTACAACAACATAATAAGTATAATTTCTTTAAAATCACTCTTTAGGCACTTCTTTTTTCACTCGACCTATAACTTTAAGGGTTGCAAAGGTCATAATACTCAATGCGATAGCAATTTCTATACGTTCTAAGCCAACTGCAATACCAATAGCGCCGGTAGACCAAATAGCGGCCGCCGTTGAAGTCCCGCTTACTTGCGACGAGTCTTTTAAAATGGCACCACCACCGATAAAGCCAATACCGGTAACAATGCCGGCAATAACTTTAGATTGAGCGTCTTGATCATTAAATATCGACATTGCAAGTATAGTAAAGGTACAAGCTGCCATAGACACCAAAGGAAAGGTTCTTAAGCCCGCAGATCTACTGCTCGCTTCTCTTTCCCATGCCGTCATAAACGGTAAAACTAACGCGATTAATAGCTGCATCAGATTTTTCATCACTTCATCAATATTAATATCAAATAATTCCATAATCCTTTTCACCCATAATTAGCTGAAATAAATTCGGTAATTGTCAGACCGAGTATTAGTGCCTTTGTTGGTTATCTTATTATTTATGACATTAGCTGAGTTTTCTTTTTGATACAATATTTTGCTTACTTGCCGATATTTTTCCAAAAAAATACCGCGACAATGCGCGGTATTTTGGCTCAACCTTTTAGTTCAGCGAAATAACTTAATAATTTAGCTATGCTTGGTTTGGAATAATTTGAATTTCAACCCGACGATTCAGTGCCCTGCCATTAGCACTAGCGTTGTCAGCGACGGCTCGCGACTCGCCGTAACCTATGGTTTGTAATCGACTAGCAAGAATGTTTTGGTTGGTTAAGTATTGCTTAACACTACCGGCACGTTGTTCAGATAAGTTTTGATTAAACTCTGCTGCACCTTGACTATCGGTATGACCTTCAATACTGAGCAAAGTTTTTTCATATTTATTTAACACTCGTGCAATATCGTCCAGTGTGCTGTAAAAGCCAGAAGTAATGTAAGCTTGGCCGGTCGCAAATGTAATATTGGCCGGCATAATTAAGCGTAGGTTATCGCCTTCACGCACCACTTCAATACCAGAACCCGATAATTCGTCACGAAACTCTTGCTCTTGTTTATCCATATAATCGCCAATCGCAACACCCGCAAGAGCACCTATAGCAGCGCCCCAAACCGCACGTTTATTTTTATGATTACTCGTAGATTTACCGATAACTGCACCGGTAATAGCGCCAATAGCAGCACCTTTTTCTTTATTGGTGCTTGCACAACCTGCGAATGCTAAAGACAAAACAACGACACTGATGATGGATTTTTTAAACTGCATAAATGCTACCTTGAAGAAAGTAATACTAATTGAATAAATTGTCTTCATCATACCAAAGAAAAATGAATGGTAGATGAACGAGAGCTGTGATTGTATCAATTAACTACGAAGATTTAACCTTTAAAGATCAAGATGTACTTTCATTTAGCGTTAATTCTATTATTACTCGGAACGATGACCAAGGATCATAAATAGAGTATGTATGTAAAAGGCTTCAACTTTTCGCTCATGTGCATCAAGGCGCGATATATCGTAAAGCCTAAATAAAAACACCACGACAAGCGTGGTGTTTTATAACAAGTTAGCTTATGACGTTAGTTAATTAAATAGTGCATCCACTGCGATTACTTCCACGTTTTTACTTGGTAGTGTCAGTTTATAACTTTCAATAATTTTATCGGTTGCTAATAGCGCAGGTGACTTTTCAGAATTATATTTCAATGGTGAAATTTGTTCTGACAACAAACGCTTTTTCATGTCTTCACCGTCGCCTGAAATAAAGACGTAGTGAATGTTATCGGTTTGTAAGTTTGCTTTAATCACTCTATTCACATCTGCTAACGATAGCTTTGCAAATTGTTCTCGCACATATTTAACAAATTCATCTGTTTGATAAAATTCACTATCAAGCGCATAACCTAGTTGCTGATCTTGGCTGGCTACAAGCTGTGGCGCATAGTTAGTTAAATAATTACGTGTTGCTTGGAAGTCTTTTTCGCTCATACCATTTTCAATCAATTTGTCCAATTCATATAACGCTGCACGTGTCGCGAAATGGGCGTCATTATTTGAACGTAATGGGCGTAACCATACTTGAAAAATTTGGCTTGAACGGCCTAAGTTAGCATCAGGTTTTGTTTGGTGCATACCACGTGGAAAGTACTCAATATAAGCATAATCACCGTAGTTCATCCCGCGTTCTTGGCGTATTTGTTGATATAAGTAACTATTCGAACTTCTATGCTCACCAAAGTATGAACGTACTAACCATAATGCGGCCCAATCTTTATCGTTACGAATCGTCTCGATTGGAAAACCGAAAGAAACCGCCGTTGATTGCGCATTCTTTTCGACGATGGTCGCATGATGACCTTTTAATACTGGCGCCTTCGAAATATTTAAACGTTTTTCATCACCTACAGGTAACTTTGCGAGATCACTAAACATTTGCATTTTTAAAGCACGCGATAGCGCCCCCGTAATACCAACATGCAATTTAGCTTGGGTGAGCTGAGCGTTATAAAAAGCCTTAACATCTTCAAGGGTAATTGCGTCTAGATCAGACAAGTCACCACTGTTAAAATGCTCGTAAGCATGGCCTTGATAAAGTTCGCTATAAAGCACTTCTTTACCTAGCTCTTCATCATTAGAAGCCTTAAGCCCTGATTTAATGCCATCAATTAACTCTTTTTTCAGACGTTTAAAGTCATCTTCGCGCCAACCCGGGTTTAATAATTGGTCACTGATCAATTGATACCAAGACTCGGCATTGTCCTTATGAACTCGACCCGTAAATGACATCATTTCTTTATCAAGTTGCGAAGAAAATTGTCCGGCTAATGGATATAAACCTTGTTGAATTTCTTTATAACTTCGGGTATTTGACCCCCCTTGCGTTAACATACGTGCCATTAACGCTGCTACGCCTTTTTTGCCGACAGGATCAGCTGCTGCGCCGGTATAAAACAAAAAGTTCACATCAATTAACGGTGAGTCATTTGTTTTGTCTAATACCGAAAATTGCGCTTTATTTGGCTGAGCCTTTTTCAGTTTAAGGTTCGCTACTGCTGCGTTTAACGTAACTTCTTGCTCAAAACCTGCGACTTTATCTAATGCCGATAATGTAACGGTTGTGCGGTTTTCATCAATAAAATATTTATTAGCAATACGTTTAATGTCTTCTGTAGAAATATTATCGAAGCTGTTATATAGGTGGTTAATGGTTTCAGGATCGCGATCAAAATGCATGTAGCTCGCTAATGTCGATGCGATTGCCTCTGATGAATCTAAACTATTCACAAAGCTATATTTTAAGTTAGATTTTAAATTATCGAGTTTTTCCTCTGACACGAGTTCAGTACGTACCTGTGCATAAGTGCGGTTAATAGCATCACGCACAGTGACTAAATCTTGCTCTTCATTGACTTTAATAAATACGTGACGTAGACCGGCATCTTTGGTTGCTGGGTTATAGTTAAACATTTGGCTTGCCAACTGTTTTTCTACTACTAACTCTTGATACAGTGCTGAGTTATTTGAAAAGTACAATTCCGATATTAAATCTAATGCGGCGCGATCTTTTTTCTTCGGTTGCCAGTCAGTGCCTTTATACGACACTAATAACCAATGACCTGGTAAGCCGTCGAATTTTTCATGGACATATTTTGCTGCTTGTTGTTTTGGCTCTGGCGCAATGTTGTTTACAAAGTCACCTTTTTTCCAATTACCCCAATGCTTTTCTACCATCGCCATGGTTGCTTCTGGCTCTACATCACCGACAATAACTAACGACACATATTCAGGCTTATAAAACTGTTTAAAGAATTTTTCACCATAAGCTGATTGCTCAGGCATAGCTTCTACATCTTCGAAAAAGCCCATGGTGGTATGTTTATAAGTATGGCTATCAAAAGCTTCCTTACGTACGGCCGCGAGTAATTTTCTGGTTGGGCTGGCATTATTTTTTAAGTATTCACCCTTTACCGTCAAGGCCTCAGTTTTAAATTGTGCTTCGGTGTAAGTGAGATTTTTAAAATGGTCAGCTTGAATCTCTAATACTTTTTCTAAGTGATCTTTAGAAAAATCTAAATGATAATTAGTGTAATCGTTGGTGGTGTACGCGCCGTTATCTACACCGGCATTTTTAAATAAATCCGCATAAACCGCTTGTGGGTATTTCTCTGAGCCTTTGAACATCATATGTTCGAAAAAGTGTGCGAAGCCGGTTTTTCCTACTTCGTCTTCGTCACGAGCGCCAACGGATACTGGAATTTGCACAGAAACTAAATCAGGATAATCGGTTTTAACAATTAATACCCGCAAGCCATTAGCTAACTCTTTAAAAACATAATTCTGACTGAATACTTTATTGTTATTGGTTTCAATTGCCGCACTTTGAGGTGTTGAGTTTTGGTTAGTCTGCGTTGCTATACAAGCCGAGAGTGTGAAGCTGGCGACAATGACTGCCGCTAAATATTTTATTTTCATTATCGAGCCCTTTATTGTTATGCTGCTATCTTATGAAATTGTTAATGTTTTTTCACCCACTTTAACATGATATTTACATAATATTCTGTAACAAAATACACATCATCACTCCTAATAAGCACAACATATAAGCAACCTTAAGAGAAAACACGATGAATAATGATTTTAAAAATAAAACGGTCATCATAACTGGTGCTTCAGCGGGCGTTGGCGCTGCAACAGCAAGAAGTTTTGCATGTTTAGGCGCAAATTTAGTGTTGGTGGCTCGTGGCCAAGTAGCACTAGATAAAATTACCGAAGAACTCACGGCAATAACATCGGTCATCAATATTGCTATGGACATAAACGATCCTACAGCCAATGAAAACTTACTGATTAAAGCAGAACAAGCATTTGGTTCAGTTGATGTTTTGATTAACAATGCAGGTTTTCATCAACGTGGTGAGGTAGAGCGTAATAACGCGAATGACTTGGCGAAAATGGTTGATGTTAACCTACGCGCGCCAATCCAATTATCGTGCTTAATATTGCCCTATTTACGTAAAGCTGGTGGCGGTGCGATAGTAAATGTCGGCTCGCTTGCGGGCAGAACTCCGTTGCAAGGCGCAGCAACTTACGCGGCAACAAAAGCCGGTTTGCGAGCATTCACTTACTCTTTAGCTGATGAATTACAGGGCACGAGCATTTATGTTGGCGTAGTCTCACCAGGGCCTATTAATACAGGCTTTATTATGTCAGAAATAGATAAAGTAGAAGACATTGTATTCTCACAACCGATGAGCACTGCGCAACAAGTTGCCGACGCGATTGTGAGTGTGGCGCGCGGAGAAGCAATTGAAATATCATTACCAAGAGCCAGTGGTTGGCTAACCACCGTTTCTTACTTATTTCCAAAACTTAGAAGAGCGTTACGGCCAGCGCTTTATCGCAAAGGCCGCAAAGCGAAAGAAAAATATAAACAACGTAATGCTAAGCCTTAATCATTATTCAAGCCAAGTCAGCTTTATGGACTTTTTTTTATGGGTTTATTCTTATTGTTATTAGCAAGTAAGCGTGTCAATACTGGCGTTTGGCAGACATCAAGCACTGGTGGTGGTTTCTTAAAAAAGAAAGCATTATCGCGTTTGATACGCTCGGCTAATTTAGTGGCAAATAATTTACTTTCTGTATTTTTTACTGCTAAATGAATTTGCTCGGATGGTGGTACGTCTGCCATCATTTGCATCGACACTATGGGGGTATAAGTAGCATTGGCAACTTCAGTTTCACCTTCTATAGTTGCCGTGCGTGTTATCGCTTGCACATGGTTCATGCCATAAATAACTCGGCCAAATATGCTCATAATTCGGTCTAGATACCTAGGTGCTTGACCATTAGTAATATAGAAATGGCTAGAGCCTGAATCTGCATCGTTACCACGTGCCATAGCTATAATACCAGGACAGTGCGTTAGCCATGCTTTGTTTTCACTGGGGTTATGCCCAACCGCAAAGCCATCCTTAAAGCCCGTTTGTTCAGCAAATAGGTCTTTTTTTTGCACTAAGGTGAACAACCAGTTTTTATCCGTAGGCCATTCTCCTTCAAGTGCTAATAAAGGTACTGAACTATCAGCAATGCTGTCTTCTTCTGGGCCTGCTTGTGCGACAAAGCCATCAATAACCCGATAAAATTTGTTGTCATCGTAGTGGCCATCTTGAGTTAAACGGATAAATTGTTCAACATGCTTAGGAGAAAATTGCGGCGCTAATTCAATCACGACTTCACCATGAGGCAAAGTTAATAACACCATGTTCTCAATGGCAACCGTTCGCCATTCGTCTTGTTTACTATCATCACTTTGGCTTGCTATTTTTGTTGTTCTTTGTTGTTGGACATTTTGCTCGGCATTTACCAATGTATTTAACGACAACGTTAAACAGCTACAAATTATTATCTGGCTTAAAAATATTTTCCGAAGTTTCATGAGATCCCTTTATTTTTATTTTTATTTTTATTTTTATCAAGCTAGGTTACCGATTGTTTAATATTCCATCAAAAATAGCAAACGAGAAGCTTTAATTTTCTGCTATCACTTCATGCAACATACTATCTGACAAATGAAATATTGGCGCAAACGCAGGCAATTGATACCATAAGTAAAATTAAACTAAAATCACTACCTTTAACATTGACGGAGTTTTTGTGAATAAGAGTTTTATCACCAACTTTTTGGCCCTAATTGCTGTTATTATTGGCTATATTGTCGAGAATAACATTATGTTCACCATAGGTTTATTTGCCTTATCTGGCGCGATAACTAATTGGCTTGCCATACATATGTTGTTCGAGCGCGTGCCTTTTTTATATGGCTCTGGGGTTATACCCGCACGCTTTGAAGATTTTAAAATTGCCATTCGTGCGTTAATGATGGAACAATTTTTTACCGAAGAAAACATTGACCGATTTTTAGCCGGCAGCGATAACCCCGCTACGGTCATTGATCTTGCACCTGTCATTAATAAAGTCGACTTATCCCCCGCCTTCGACAACTTAGTCAGCGTAGTTGAACAATCTTCTTTCGGCGGCATGTTAGCGATGGTGGGTGGCACTGAAGCCTTGCAGCCTATGCGCGAACCCTTTATTGAGAAAATGCGCGCTTCGGTTATTGAAATAAGCCAAAGTGAAGAGTTCAATGCCATTCTTCGTGAAGAATTAGAACAACCGAGCATCATGGCAGGTATGCGTGATAAGGTCAGCGACATTATTGAAAAGCGCCTTAATGAATTAACCCCACAACTAGTTAAAGAAATTGTGCAAAAGATGATCCACGAGCATTTAGGCTGGTTAGTGGTTTGGGGCGGTATTTTCGGTGGTGTTATCGGCTTTATCGCAGCAATTACCACTAAGTTTTAAAGTGCTGTTATTCAAAGGTTGTCAGTAATATTTAAAAGTTACTGACGACCTTGACAAATTTCCTAATTAAACTGCTCATTCTTCTTGCAACGTTTACGAACTGCGCGAAATAAATACCCACTTTCTGACGAGTCGGCCTGATTGTAGAATGCAAAAACGACTAAAACTTCCATCATGTGAAACTCACCTGACTCAACACTTTAGTCAGACAAGGTAAACATAGAAATTGAAATTTTAGTAATTTCAATTTATTCAATATCCTAACTGTGTTTACTCATTCATTAACCGACTATAACTAGCAGTTATCACCTAGATTTTTTTAGGCTATTTACGATGGAATATTTTGATTTTTGTGCTTTAATTTTAGCCTGATAGCCGTTATGATTATGCTTTAATAACAGGGTTTAATGCAGCGACTCCAAGCTCGGAGTTTATTCGCTCAACTCCCTCTCTTCGTAAAAAGGTATACCCAAAATGTTTGGTAGTTTATCAGCGTTGCCTGCGGATCCTATTTTAGGCTTGTCGGCTAAATATCGTGCAAATACAAATCCTAAAAAGATCGACTTAGGTGTCGGTGTCTATAAAAATGAAGCTGGGCACACCGCGGTGCTCAAATGTGTTAAAGCCGCTGAAAAACATCGACTTGATACCGAAGATACCAAAGTTTATATCGGCCCAACAGGTTCATCACTGTTTAACGAAGAAATGGCTAAATTAATTTTCGGTCATCATAAAGTGTTGCTTGAAAACCGTACTCGTACCGTATCTACTCCAGGTGGCACAGGAGCATTACGTGTCGCTGCTGAATTTATTAATTCTTGTAAAGCAGGGGCGACTATTTGGATAAGTAATCCAACATGGACAAATCATATTGGTGTATTTGAAGCCGCAGGATTAAATGTTAAAACTTATCCTTATTATGACTATGAAAACAAAACCCTTGATTTTGACGGTATGCTAGCGGCTTTAAAAGAAGTTAAAGCCGATGATGCCGTGCTACTTCACGCTTGTTGTCATAACCCTAGTGGTATGGATTTAACGAAAGAACAATGGCAGCAAATTGCCGAAGTGGCTAAAAATGTTGGTTTCTTACCTCTCATTGATATGGCATATCAAGGTTTTGGTGAAGGCCTAGAAGAAGACGCTTATGGTTTGCGCTTAATGGCTGATTCCGTTAAAGAGATGATCGTTTGTAGTTCTTGCTCAAAAAACTTTGGCTTGTATCGTGAGCGTATTGGCGCTTGTTCAATTATCGCACAAAACACCCACAGTGCTGACATTGCAAATTCAGTGATGCTTAAAGTTGTTCGTTGTATTTATTCAATGCCGCCAGCGCATGGTGCAGCGATAGTAGAAACCATTTTGCTGTCAGACGAGTTACGTGCCCAATGGTACATTGAGCTGCAAGAAATGCGCGATCGCATTAACAGTAATCGTACACTATTAGTTGATAAGATTGCTGCTGCTGGTGTCACTCGTGATTTTAGCTTTATTGCGCGTCAAAAAGGCATGTTCTCTTTCTTAGGGCTAACGCCTGAGCAAGTACAACAATTACAAGATGAATACAGCATTTATATGGTAGGTTCAAGCCGCATGAGCATTGCTGGTATTGCACAAAGTAATGTAGATTACTTAGCTCAATCAATCGCAAAAGTACTATAAAAAGTACTATAAAAAGTACTATAAAAAGTACTATAAAAATTACTAAACTATATTGTAAAGAGCGCCTGTATTAACCTAATACATGGCGCATTTAGCAATATACACTAATGACTTATATCCCTGCTTATATTGGGCTGTAAGTCATTAAATTAATGCATCAAGAGAAATAACCATAAGCACCATTTTACTGCGTACCGAATATTAAGTAGAAAAGTGTCAATATGCTCCGAACTACGTTTATAGCCCACAAAATAATTATATTTTTATAACCTCTTTGGCAAATATTTATAGCAATATTACTAGCTAAAAGTCGATCAAGTTTCAATTCTCTGAAAATGTGCTACAAATTAATTAATGAAATTGGTTGAGTTACTTTAGTCAAACAATGAGTCACGTTTGTGTTTTATCACTCAAGTGTTATTTTTAGCTCATTAGCTTGTTACCAGTATTACAACGGAGAGGTCAATGTCAGAGAATAAATTTGAACAAGAGTTCACTGAAAATAGCTTTTGGGATAAAACTAAAAACTTTGCTAAAGTTGCAGGGGAAGCTGTTTTAGAGCCGGCATTAAAGCTTTATTATTCTGCTCAAGATGCTGATACACCTAAATGGGCGAAAAGAACCGTTTATGGCGCTCTTGGCTATTTTATTTCACCGATAGATGCTATTCCTGATATTACTCCCATTGTTGGATATTCTGATGATCTAGGTGTTTTAGTCGCCGCGACAGCAGCTGTAGCCGTGTATATAAAAAAAGAGCATGGAGACAAGGCAAAGGAAACCCTTAAGCAATGGTTTGGTTGAAGAGAACATATGCTTTAAATCCGAACGCAATTATCTTGTCGACATAAGTCCAAGGAATATATTTATGATAAAACCCAAAGCAATCGATCATATCGTATTACGCACAGCACAATATCAAGCACTTATAAATTTCTACTGCGATGTTTTAGGCTGTGTAGTTGAACGCCAATTACCCGATGATATTGGCTTAACTCAGCTCAGAGCCGGGTCTTCACTTATCGATATTGTAGATGTAACACATGGTGAATTAGGTAAGGTTGGTGGTCCTGCGCCAAAAAACTCTGGTAATAACCTTGATCACTTCTGCTTACAAATAGAAGCATTTGATGAAGCAGAGTTAAAGTCCTACCTGCAAGACAAAGGTGTCGAAGTGGGTGAATTTGAAGAAAGATATGGTGCTCAAGGAATGGGCCGCTCACTCTATTTAAAAGATATTGCCGGCAATAACATCGAACTACGAGCCACGATTTAATAGACTTAATGCTAAAAGCACGGTTGCATTACCTCGAATAAGGGCTTGATATAGAACTAAATGTTTGGGTTATTAGGACAATAAAAAGTGTTCATAGCTATATTATTTGCATTAAATTATTAAAAAACCAACCCCTTTAAGATGCAATAATTTTTTCGTAAATTTGGTCAGCAATCGCAACGACAATATTTATCGCTACAAGGTTGTATTATTCTCACAAAACTGAGACCTGTACTCTGAGTAAATAGACTCAAAACACAAATTAAAAAAATAACGTTTAAGTTTTTATTTACTTGAAATTGTGTGAAATTTTGTGAAAATATATGTTAATTAATAGGAGCTGATAGCACTGAGTATGCATAGTGAATCACTCTAATGAAATATTGATAACCGCTTAAATACTAAACATAAATAACGATCAGAAGTGTAATAGATAACTTTTTTGATGTGATTATGCGCTGGGAGGTTGATATGAATAGACACGGAAAAATTACTTTTACTTGGGAAAATGATCTCTTCATCTCTAAAGTTGAAGGTCCTTTTAATGAGCTTGGTTTGGCATACTACTCTTCAGAAATAAAAAAATCTGTAATCTCAAAAGACTTTAAACAATGGAGAAGGATTGAAGTTTGGGATGAAGAATCGATAGCTTCCCCTGAAACCTTAAACATTGGTAAAGAATTATATGACTGGTGCAAAAATAACGGCTGTGTTTTGGAAGCCATTGTTTTGAGTACCCATTTACAAAAACATATAGTTAAAGATATTTTCAAAAGTAAAATTGAAATATTTCAAAATATTACAGAAGCCAAAGCTTGGTTGTCTGCACACACAGATAAATCAGTGACGAAGAACGAAAACTAATGAAGGCTATAGATGTGCCATTATTAACCATAATTCAAAAAATATATTTTTGAACACGATAGTACTACGCAATGACACGTTGAAACTTTTTAATGGCACTGTACATTAACTATGGTGGTGCTAAGCTAATTAATAGCAATAGAATTACATAAGGTATCAATTATTAGGATAATAAACATTCAAATTCAGCCGCGTTACTGATACCCACATAGCTAACAATAGAGTGATGCTGATGTTCAATTATCGAGCAATATCAAGCGAGTATAATTGCGTATGATGACGTTTATTGTGTAGACAATTTAAGAGGGTCAATACATTCATCTATTTGAGAAGAAGTACTGTTTGAATATTTATTTCCCTAGCTCTTCAAATGATAAGTAAAAATCACGATGATAAAACTCTTTATAGGGTTTATCTCAAATCAACAACATTTGAATACGACATAATTTAGTAAGGTTGTGATCACCAATGGTAAATTTTCAAGGCTACACCTTTGTAAAGGAGCAGCAAGACGTTTCAAGCTCAGTACAAATATTGATTGTTAAAAATGATAAAGAGCAAAGCTTTTTAGTTAAACGCCTAAAAAAAACCAATAACTACCAAACACTTGTTCGCTTCAAAAAGTTTTTATCATTACAAAGTCAACTGTCAATCAAGCAGCTAGTCGCGCCGCTTGAGGTGTATGACGACCAAGAATATTGTTATGCACTATTTCCATTCTCCCCACAAACTCAATCCCTAGCTGAATTGTCATCAACGACTCTTTCATTAGACAGAAAATTACAAATTGCTATTAATATTTGCCAGCTATACGCCCAATTACATCAACTCGGTTTTATTGTTAACAATATTTGTCCCGATAATATTTTTATCGACGAAAATTTTCAGCCTCGACTTTATGATTTAAGTTTTGCGACAAAAATTTCAGCACTACATAAAAGAACAGCCAACATTAGTGTTGAACGACAATATTTAACAACATTAGCGCCTGAAGCTAGTGGCCGAATGAATCGCGCCATTGAGGTATACTCGGATCTTTACTCTATCGGTGCCTGCTTATTCAACTTATTTACTGGTCGATTACCTTTCATTTATGCTGATGAAATGGAACTCGTTCATGCCCATATCGCAAAAAACCCCGAGCGCGCCAACAAATATAATACCGATTTACCAGAAGTAATCGCCAGTATACTTGCACAATTATTAGCAAAAGAACCATCACAGCGCTATCAAACGGCTAATGGCCTTAAAGCAGACCTTATTCATTGTGCAAATGATTTAAAAAATTTAGCGATGATTAAACCTTTTACTCTCGGTAAAAAAGACTTTAATAATAAGCTTATTTTTTCTGCTGAAATATTCGGACGTAAGCAAGAACAAGATATTTTACTCAAAGCTTTTCATTATGTTGAGCAACATAAAAGTAGTCAAATTTGTGTAATCAGCGGCTACTCTGGCTCTGGTAAGTCTCGTCTCATTAAAGAGTTATACCGGCCTATTATTGCTAAGCAAGGATATTTTGTACAAGGTAAATATGAGCAGTATAAAAAAAACACCCCCTATTTTGCGTTAATTCAGGCGATTAGCGAACTTGTTGAGCAACTTTTAGGGGAAAGTGAAAACAGCCTTTCCAACTGGAAAAGTATCTTTCAAACAGCATTGCAGGGTAACGGTCAATTGTTGATAGAGCTAGTACCCGAACTAGCGCTAATTATTGGCGTACAACCAACACTCGTAGAGTTGCCAGCAGAAGAAGCCCGTAATCGTTTTAACTCTACAATCGGCAGTTTTTTACAATCATTTGGCCAGCAAAATAGCATATTGACTATTTTTATTGATGACTTGCAATGGGCTGATATCGCCAGCATTCAATTGCTACAACATCTAGTTGAAGCTAGCTATAGCACTCATTTATTTATGATCACTGCTTTTCGTGATAATGGATTAATGTTCTCGCATCCATTAAATCAACTATTAGAAGAAATTAAGAAAACCAAGGCTTTTAATACCCACATTAAATTATTACCACTAGATGCCAGCGCAATCGGACAATTTATGGCAGCAACACTGTCGCTATCAGTTGAATCAATTCAGCCTTTAGTTAATATCGTTTTTGAGAAAACTGATGGTAACCCATTTTTCATTAGAGAATTTATTAAGTCTTTATACAAACAAAAAATATTAACTAAAAATAAAAATAATCAGTGGCAATGGGATGAACAACTAACCCACAAGCTTGCAGCAACAGATAATGTAATTGAATTAATGACTTTACGGCTAACCCATGTTTCAAAAGCAGGTCAAAATATTTTACATCACGCTGCTTGCATTGGTAGCTCTGTACCTATTGATTTATTAACCCAAGTAGTTGGCGTAGCAGAGGAAGAAATTGAGCGAGAGTTAAGACCGATAATTGCTGATGGTTTATTAATTACCTTTTCACAAAAACAGCAAATGGAAGCATTAGAACAAATAAATTTTTCGCATGATAAAATTCAACAAGCTGCTTATTTACTAGCTAACCCATTACCAAAGTCACTTATCCATTACAAAATCGCACAGTATTTTATAGCAGATATAAACTCGACCACACTAGAAAATTCATCAACCGAAGATAATATTTTTGATTACATAGAGCATGTTAACTTAGCTTCTGCTCTTTATATTGAACAAGGTAATGAAAAATTACTCGCTCATCTTAATAAAACTGCCGGTGAAAAATCTTTAGAAGTAAATGACTATGACAGTGCGCTCTATTACTTTGAGCAGGCTGAAAACTATTTAAGTAATCAACATTGGCAGCATGAATATAATCTAAGCCTTAGCATCGCATTAGGCAAAGCAAATGTGCTGTACTTTATACAAGACTACAACCAAGTTAACTCGCATTTCCAGCAGAAAATACCACTCATTAGCAACATTATTGATCAAGCTCATTTCACAAAAATACAAGTGTTATCGCTTGTTGCGCAAAACGAAATGCAAGCAGCCTTAGATTTAGGTATCGAGACACTAAAATCTATTGATATTTTTCTCCCTCACACTGACGAAAAACTAAATTATTTAACATTAGAGCAATATTATAAAATAGACAACATTGCCGAACTGGCAAACTTACCCATAATGACAGATAAACGTCAATTATTAGCCTTAGATATTCTAAACGCTATTCAAACGCCAGCTTACTTATTAAACTCTGTGGAGTATATGCGCATCGCTTACACTTCGCTTGAGTTATGTTTGACTGCCGGGATTTCTGCGCTCAGTGCTAAGGTATTTGTCACCCACGGGTTACTATTATGTGGTGTATTTAGTCGTTTTACCGAAGGTTCAGCCTTTGCCGATTTAGCAATAAAAGTTAATCAACAATACCCATCTGAGCCTATCTACGTAGAAGTTGAGTTCACCCAAAAATCCTCAATTTCTCATTGGACATGCCCATTGAGTCAGACATTAAAGCCATTAGAGAGAAATTTCTACCGTAGCATTGAGTGTGGCAGCATTGCCTATGCTTTTCACTCCGCATTAATCCATAGTATGCATAGTTTATTCAGTGGTGAGAGCCTGGATGAATGTAAAAAAATAATGGCTCGATATGCGGTGTTAATGAAAAGTAAAAAACAACCTTATCAGCTAATGATAATGCAAGTGTGGCAGCAGTTAACAAATAACTTGCAAGTTGAAAACTCCCAAACCATCAATTTACAGGGCAAACACTTTGATGAGACATTACAGTTGCCTAATCTGGTGAAAAGTCAAAATGTCACTACGCTATTCGCTTACCATTTAGCGCGTATGATTCAAGCTTATTTATTTAATAATATCACTCAAGCTCATGTGCAAATGTTACTCGCACAGTCTTATAAAAACTCAGTGCTTTCTTTATATCATTTTGGCGAGTTTCATTTTTATGCCGCGTTAATTCGCGCTAAATTTTGCCGAAAAAAAATATCAAATCAATTAGGTACCAGTTACCTAGAAAACCTAGAACAGATAAATACTAGCCTTGATTTAATTGTAGAATGGGCCGAGAACAGCCCCGAAAATTATCGCCATAAAGAAAAGCTGATCCGTGCTGAATTGCAGTTCTTGTTGAATGACAGTAACGCATGGCGAAGTTATGACCAAGCCATTGAACTGGCAAAACAGCATTCGGCGCCCCATCACAATGCCCTTGCTAATGAACTTGCTGGTAATTATTGGTTATCCGTCAATAAAAAATCGCTGGCAACAGACTATTACCAACAAGCTTTTAATAGTTATCAAATGTGGGGCGCCAATAATAAAGCCCAACAATTATTAATCTCACATCAATCACTTTTAACAGTGCAAAGTCATCACCGAGATAACCTGCCAAGTTATCAACAACATAACAATACTCAAGCACTTGATCTTACTTCTGTTCTTAAAGCGTCTGAAACCTTAAGTGGTGAAATCGACTTATCTGCATATTTGCATCGCATGATGGTCATCATTATTGAAAACGCTGGCGCTCAAAATGGTGCCTTATTATTACAAAGTAATGGCATTTTAAAGCTCGAAATCGCCTTGTCGAGTGATGGCATTGCTAACACGACACAGCAGGAATTGCCTTACTCTATTATTAACCTTGTTTCTCGCACATTAAAAGCACAAATATTAACTCATAACAGTGTTCAAGAGCATTTTTTATCTGACCCCTATTTTGCAGACCGTCAGCCGAAATCAATTCTCTGCTTTCCTAGTATTGTCAAAGGTAATTTACAAGGTGTTGTCTATCTCGAGCATTACGATGTTGAAGGCGTATTTAGCGATGAACGGGTGAATGTTTTACAATTTCTTGCTGATCAAACCGCTATTTCTTTTGATAATGCCAAGCTTTACCAGTTGATACTAAATTACAGTCGTAATCTCGAAAATCAAATTTACGATCGTACCAAAGAGTTAGCTGAAGAAAAAATTAAAGCAGAGCAGGCAAGCCAAGCTAAATCTAATTTTTTAGCTAATATGAGCCACGAAATTAGAACGCCAATGAATGCCGTCATTGGTTTATCTCAATTAGCTTTGCGTACTGAACTATCAGTTAATCAACAAGATTATTTAGAAAAAATACAAGACTCTTCAAAGTCACTATTAGCCTTAATTAATGACATTTTAGATTTTTCAAAAATAGAAGCCGAGAAACTAACACTAGAGTGTATAGAGTTTTCTCTTTATGAAATGCTACAAAGAGTGGTAAATATTTGTACATTTAAAGTGCATGAAAAGGGTTTAGAATTTGTTATTGATATAGCCCCCGATGTACCAAAAATATTAATGGGTGACCCACTGCGTTTGCAGCAAGTTATTGTTAACCTGGCTAACAACGCTTTAAAATTTACTCATACAGGGTCTATTCATATCTGCATTGAGAAACACAGGGAAAATAGTCTAACAAATTACCTAAAATTTTCAGTACATGACACAGGTATAGGCATGAGTAAGGAACAGCAACAAGGATTATTTCAATCATTTACCCAAGCCGACGATTCAGTAACCCGTAAATACGGAGGAACGGGTTTAGGCTTAGCAATAAGTAAGCAGTTGACCGAGCTTATGAATGGAGAAATTTCGCTAAAAAGCGAACTAAACGTAGGCTCAACATTTAGCTTTACTGCAGAATTTGAGCATGCAGAAAACATAGCTGAAATTATCCCAGCCGTTAATCGTCATATGCTAAGCAACTTAAAAGTTTTAGTTGCTGATGATAGTAATATTGCCAGAAAAGTGTTGATTGAAGCTTTATCTTATATTGAAATTTCTGCCGATGGTGTAGAAAATGGGGCACAGGCTTTAGATGCGGTTTTAACTGCGGAAAAAAATGGTACCCCCTATGATATTGTCATGATGGATTGGAAAATGCCTGAAATGGACGGCATTGAAGCAACTAAAAAAATTCATGCACAAGCACAAACGAAGCTTCCACACATATTAATGGTTTCTGCTTACGATAAAAACGAAGCAAAAGCTTTAGCCATTAATGTTGGAATTAATGATTTTATTGAAAAACCTATTAATCAATCTGTGTTAGCTGACGCCATTATTGAATTATTAAGTAAAGAGAGCGAACGTATTACCGTCGAAAATGTCCATCCAGAATTTATAGCTCCGAATTTAAGCGCCTATACCGTGTTGTTGGTTGAAGATAATATGATCAACCAACAAGTGGCGAAAGAGTTTCTAGCCGACACAAAAATATCCGTTGAATGTGCAGAAAATGGCCGTATTGCCCTAGAGAAAATGGCCACTAAAACCTTCGATTTAGTCTTGATGGATATTCAAATGCCTGAAATGGATGGGTTGACTGCTACTAAAGAAATTCGACAAACCTTAAAATTACAAGACTTGCCCATTATTGCCATGACCGCACACGCGATGAAAGGCGATGTAGAAAAAAGTCTCGCAGCCGGCATGAACCTTCATCTAACCAAACCTATTGACCCTGAATTATTATACAAAACACTGAATCAGTACTTAATTAAGCCCAGAAACACTGTACAGAATAAATCAGCTAACACGGAGAAATCGAACGACTCAAAAGACATATTAGCTAAACTGCGCCAAGAAACCGTTTTAGCGGTTGATGAAGCTGTTAAAAATATTCAGGGCAAAGAAGACCTTTATACTGAAATTATTCATGACTTTTGGTTAAATTATCAAGTGCAGTCACAAGCAATGGTGCAATGTTATAAATTGGCACAAATGGACATACTTTATCGCAGTGCGCATTCGTTAAAAACAGCAGCACAATATATAGGTGCTTTTGAATTAGCTACCTGTGCGAACGCTCTCGAAAACGAAATTCATCATCAAGGTTTGCATATTGAACTAAAACTTAACAAAGTTATCAAACATTTAGACTTTATTATTAGCCAATTAAATCGCATTTATAATCACACGACCGTTATACAAACTGATCAAGCATTTAATATCAAAGAAGCTAAAAAAATTATAGCGAAATTAAAACCTTGCTTAATATCCGCAAACATTAAAGCAGAAGATATTACGAAAGAATTAATGGCTATTGGCCATGAAACACCTTACCACCAGCACATAGTTAACATCCTAAAACTGGTCAATAACTTTGACTTTGATGAAGCTTTAGCTGCATTATTAGTCTTGGAGAAAAAAATAAGCGACGTAAAGTAGCTTGGTATGGAGGTAGTAAACAATGCCGCAGTTCAACATGGAAGAACGCCGTAGAGCAAATGAACAACGTTACACTATATTGTGTATAGACGATGAAAGCGTAAACTTAAAAGTGCTAGCATCTATTTTTAAAGACCATTATAACGTTGTGGCATGTAAGAGTGCTAAACAGGGCTTTCAGCACGCCTTACAAGAAAATCCTGATATTATTTTATTGGATATTCTCATGCCTGAAGAAGACGGTTTTGAGCTAATGATAAAGCTAAAACTACACCCGAAATTGACCAATATTCCAGTGATTTTCATTACCGGTTTACAAGACGTAAAAAATGAAGAAAAAGGCTTAAAGCTGGGCGCCTGTGACTATATTCAAAAACCTTTTAATTCCAGTATTGTTCGGGCACGTGTTAATACTCATTTAGAAATTATTCGCCAACGAAATTTATTGAAAAAATTTGCTTTATTCGACAGTTTGACGGAATTACCTAATCGACGAAAATGGCTACAAGATAGCACCGAAAGCTGGCTGCTTGCTAAACAAGCACAAAGTACAATGGTGTATGGCATTATCGATGTAGACCACTTTAAAAAATATAATGATCATTACGGACATCATCAAGGTGATCTGGTGCTGCGCAAAATTGCAAACACCATTAAACGACAGCTATATGATTATCATGGCGCTATTTTTCGCTGTGGCGGAGAAGAATTTTATTTTTACTTCCCGGTTTCAAAAAGCTTTACAGCGTCAACGGTATTGTCGGCTTGCCTTAACAGTATAACTGAGCTCGCTATTCCACATCACGCGGTTAACAATACTTACCATGTCTCGGTAAGTATTGGCGCAGTGCAATTAATTCCCAATAAAAACATCAGTATTGAACAAGTTATTCAACAAGCTGATGAGCGGTTATATTCAGTTAAAAATGACTCCAGAAATGCCTTCAGCCTGCTAGAACTTGATCTAAACAACCAGAAAATCCCTCTCGACGTTTCCTAATTAAATTGAAAACCGCTCCGCTTTGCGAGGACAAATTAATGGGAAAAACGACAAAATTTAGGTATAGTGCGCGCCATTCATATTGACTATACCAATTGAAACGATGCCCAATTCAGTCGCAAATTGATAATGGCTTAAAATGTATGAAAAATACGTCCACATGAGTGCATAAGTTAAACGACTCTGATGTTGTCACTTAGCATAAGTCTGTTTATGCACAATGTATTTTTTTAAGCTCACGCTGAAGCGCTAGACGCATTATTTCATTTGGTATTACTATTAGCTGCTATTTACTCAGCTGCAAAGGATAAATTGTGACAACTAAAGGCAATCTTTTCATTCTATCTGCCCCAAGTGGTGCAGGTAAATCGAGTTTAATCTCCGCCTTACTTAAACAAACATCACCGAGACCCATGCAAGTTTCTGTTTCACACACAACTCGCCTGCCTCGTCCCGGCGAAGTTGACGGACAGCACTATCACTTTGTTAGTAAAGACCAGTTTAAACAATCAATTGCTGACAAACACTTTTACGAATACGCTGAGGTATTTGGTAATTTCTACGGCACCAGTGAAATTGCTATTGATCAACAACTTGCTCAAGGGATTGATGTTTTTCTTGATATTGATTGGCAAGGTGCACAACAAGTTAGAATGAAGAAGCCTGACGTAACAACGATATTTATTAGCCCACCATCAAAGCAAGAATTAGAAAATCGCTTACGTGGCCGAGGCCAAGACAGTGAAGAAGTCATTCAAGCCCGAATGGACGAAGCGCAAGCTCAATGCTCACATTATCAAGAGTTTGATTATATTATTGTTAATGATGATTTCGATCAGGCATTAGCAGATTTAACCACTGTCGTTAACAACCAACGCTTAAAGAGAAGTCAGCAAGCCTGCGAGCACCAAAGTTTATTTGATGATTTATTAGCGTAGAGTGCTTGCTTACTTGCCTGTGGATCAAGTAAACTACGCGACTATTTTATAAATTTAATTGTTGGAGTGACCAAATGGCTCGCGTAACTGTTGAAGATGCCGTAGAAAAAGTCGGTAATCGTTTTGACTTGGTGTTAATCGCATCTCGTCGTGCTCGTCAAATTGCTACGGGCGGTAAAGAACCATTGGTAGACCCTGAAAATGACAAACCAACAGTAATTGCTTTACGTGAAATCGAGGCTGGCCTAATTACTACTGAAGTAATGGACCGTTCTGATAAGCATGAGCAAGTACAACAAGATTCTGCTGAATTAGCAGCTGTTGCAGCAATTGTTGGTGGAAACCAATAATTATTACTAACCTTTAAGGTTAGTCGTAACATTCAAAACGCGTAAATTACATCAATGTGATTTACGCGTTTTTTATTATCTGGCTATTTTTATGGCAAATACTCATGCAAGTGCGCTAAAACATTGGCATAACCATAAAATAAACGTATTCTAACCTATCATAGCGAAAATAATCATAAAGGAAATGCTGGGTGTACCTTTTTGAACCACTAAAAGAACACGTATCAAGTTATCTGTCAAAAGTACAAATTGATCTGTTGAAACAGGCCTATATTGTTGCGCGTGAGGCTCACGATGGCCAAATGCGTTCTAGTGGTGAGCCATACATTACCCATCCTGTCGCGGTTGCACTAAATCTCGCCAAAATGCATTTAGATCACGAAACTTTAATGGCAGCTTTACTGCACGACGTGATCGAAGATACACCGGTAACTAAAGATCAATTAGCTGAACTCTTTGGTCATACTGTGGCCGAGTTGGTTGAAGGTGTTAGCAAGCTCGATAAGTTAAAATTCGATAATAAAGAAGAAATGCAAGCGGAAAACTTCCGTAAAATGATCTTAGCCATGGTGCAAGATATTCGCGTTATTTTGATTAAGCTTGCCGATCGCACCCATAATATGCGAACTTTAGGCTCATTGAGACCAGATAAGCGTCGACGCATTGCCCGTGAAACCTTAGATATTTATGCGCCTATCGCCAATCGTCTCGGTATTCACGATGTTAAAAACGAGCTAGAAGAATTAGGTTTTGAAGCGCTTTATCCTATGCGTTCTCGCGCCTTAAAATCAGCGATTAAACAAGCGCGTGGTAATCGCAAAGAAATTATCAATAATATCCAAGAAGAAATAACCAACCGGTTAGCGGAAAACGGTATAAAAGCACAAGTGCTTGGCCGAGAAAAACACCTTTACTCTATCTATCGAAAGATGCGCAACAAAGAACTCATGTTCAATGAAGTCATGGACATTTATGCCTTTAGAATTATCGTTGGTGATAAAATTGATGATTGCTATCGCGCTTTAGGGGCCGCCCATAATTTATACAAACCCATTGAATCACGATTTAAAGATTATATTGCCATTCCAAAAACCAATGGTTACCAATCACTGCATACGTCTTTAATTGGCCCTCATGGTATTCCCGTAGAAATTCAAATTCGTACCAACGACATGGACCAAATGGCTGACAAAGGTGTTGCAGCCCATTGGTTGTATAAACAAGACGGCGAAGACAATGGCACCACGGCACAAATGAAAGCACGTCGTTGGATGCAAAGTTTATTAGAGTTACAACAAAGTGCTGGCAGCTCATTTGAGTTTATTGAAAATGTAAAATCTGATTTATTTCCAGAAGAAATTTATGTTTTCACACCCGACGGTCGTATTGTCGAATTGCCGATGGGGGCAACAGCTGTCGATTTTGCTTATGCAGTACATACGGATGTTGGTAACTCATGCGTTGGCGTCAAAGTTGAGCGTAAACCTTTTCCGTTAAGCCAACCATTAGATTCTGGACAAACCATTGAGGTCGTAACTTCTACCGCGGCAAGACCTAACGCTACTTGGTTAAATTTTGTTGTTACTGCCAAAGCACGCTTGCAAATTCGTACCTACTTACGCTCACAAGAAAAAACAGAATCGCTTGCCTTGGGCAAACGCTTACTTAGTCATGCGTTAGGTGCAACAAAACTAGCAGACATTGACCAAGATAAACTGGCCCAAGTGGTTAAAGATACAGGCAATAAAACCATTGAAGAATTACTGATCAATATTGGTCTTGGTAATGCACTTAGCATAGGGATAGCGAAGCGTTTAAAAGACGAATTTACCGAAGAGTCAGAGCTAAAACCCACCATGACTAAAAACAAAATGCCCATTAAAGGTACAGAAGGCATGATGGTGAGTTATGGTAAGTGTTGTCGACCTATTCCTGGTGATTCTATACTGGCCTATTTAAGTCCAGGCAAAGGTTTGATGGTACATCAACAAGGTTGCAGGAATAATAAAGGTCATGAGCAAGGTAGCTTATTCCCTGTTAGGTGGGATACTGATATCGATCGCGACTTCATCGCCAAGTTACGTATCGACATTCTCAATCATAAAGGGGCGCTCGCCGCATTAACCAATGTAGTGGCTCGTTGTGGTTCAAATGTTCACACGCTCAATTCAGGCGAAAAAGATTCTGGACTATATCTCATTGATATGGAAATTACTTGTCGTAACAGGGTTCACCTTGCCGACATCATTCGAAAAATTAAAGTTATGGACTATGTTCAGCGCGTTGTGCGTAACAAATAGCATTAGGAAAAACGATGAAAACAATTATTAATACAGACCAAGCACCCAGTGCAATCGGTACCTATAGCCAAGCGGTAAAAGTCAATAATACCGTCTATCTTTCAGGCCAAATTCCTTTAGTACCTGAAACAATGGAAATCGTTTCAGAAGACTTTGCCGAGCAGACTCAACAAGTATTTAAAAATATTGTTGCCGTATGTGAAGCTGCTGGTGGCAACATTAATGACATGGTGAAAGTGAATATATTTTTACAAGATCTTACCAATTTCGCCACAGTGAATGAAATTATGAGCCAATACTTTCAACAACCTTATCCGGCACGTGCTGCGGTACAAGTGGCTCGATTACCAAAAGACGTGGCAATCGAAATTGACGGCATTATGGAATTACCAAATTACAGTTAATGCTGAGCTCGATATTTTACCGGCAAGCTAGATTGACAAAACTTGCCAATATTTAACGCAACTTTAGAACAAGTATATGACACCGGATAGACTACAAAGAATTAACAGCATGTTAGATCAACGTCAACCTGATTTAACCGTTTGTATGGAAGGCGTGCACAAAACCCATAACTTAGCCGCTGTCGTTCGTACAGCAGACGCCATCGGTATTAGCGATGTGCATGCGGTATGGAAAAATGAAACCATGCGGCTTTCTGGTGGCAGTGCTGCAGGTAGTCAAAACTGGATAGATGTGCATGATTACAGTAAGACCGAAGATGCAATCAACGAATTAAAAAAACAAGGCATGCAGGTATTGGTAACTAACTTATCAGATACTGCGGTCGACTTTCGTGAAATTGACTATACCAAACCAACAGCTATTATTCTTGGACAAGAAAAATTTGGCGCCTCGGCAAAAGCACTTGAAATGGCCGATCAAGATATCGTTATTCCGATGGTAGGTATGGTGCAGTCATTAAATGTCTCTGTTGCTTGTTCTGTCGTGTTATATGAAGCCCAACGCCAACGTCAAGCGGCGGGGTTATATCAACAACCAAGAATAAGCCATCAACGCCGTCAACGGATATTGTTTGAAGGTGGTCATCCTATTTTTGCAACTGCCTGCCAGCGCAAAGGCTTACCGTACCCTGAAATCGATGACGATGGACAAATTGTTGCATCAGAGCAATGGTGGCAGCAAATGCAAATGACTCAAGATGCTTGGAAGAAAATCGACGACGAATAATCAAAAAACTTACAGCAAGGGAGCCTGCGGTGTCTCGCACAATGGAAGCGTTATCTAATTTAGCCCAAATTCCAGTCACTACCTTAAAAGGCGTTGGCCCAGGTATGGCAGTTAAGCTAGAAAAAGTAGGTTTAGTTTCACTACAAGACTTACTATTTCATTTACCGCTTCGTTACGAAGACCGCACACGTGTAACTGCTGTTCGTGATCTTATGGCCGGTATATTTACCAATATCATTGGTGAGGTCACGCAAAACGAGATCATACAAGGCAAGCGCAGAATGATGCTAGTAACTATCAATGATGGTACAGGTAGCATCAATCTGCGTTTTTTTCATTTTTCAGCTAGCCAAAAAAATAGCTTAGCTATTGGGCTTAATATTCGCTGTTATGGTGAAGTTAATCGCGGTATGCGTGGTTTTGAAATGGTGCATCCAGAATATAAAGCGCTAGATCAAGATCAACCCTTAACTCCTGCAGAAGAAACCCTGACACCAGTCTATTCAACGACCGATGGTTTACGGCAAATATCTTTACGTAATTTAACCGAGCAAGCTTTAATCCGCTTAAAACGCGGCCATGTAGAAGAATTATTACCCGCGGAAATCAGCCATCAACAATACTCTTTAGCTGAAGCATTAGCCTTAATTCATCGACCTCCTCCAGATACCTCAGTTGTTTTAATGGAAGCAGGCAAACATCCGGCGCAGCTTAGGCTGATCAAAGAAGAGTTATTAGCCCATAATCTCAGCATGTTGAAATTAAGAGCCGCTAACGATCACCACCCAGCAGTAGTTTTGGCAACAGATACACAGCTAGAGAAAAGCTTTTTGGCGTCATTACCATTTACACCCACAGGAGCACAAGCAAGAGTTACTGCAGAAATACGTACCGACTTACTCAAACCCGTGCCTATGATGCGTTTAGTACAAGGTGATGTTGGTTCAGGTAAAACACTGGTTGCCGCATTAGCCGCGTTAACCGCTATTGGCCAAGGCTTTCAAGTTGCTTTAATGGCACCGACAGAGATATTGGCTGAACAACATGCGATTAATTTTCAAAAATGGTTTGAGCCGCTTTCCATTTCGGTAGGCTGGCTGGTCGGTAAAACCAAAGCCAAAGCAAGACGCAATGCCTTAGAGCACATTGAGAATGGCAATATGCAAATGGTCATTGGCACCCATGCCTTGTTTCAAGAGCAAGTAATATTCAACAAACTCGCACTGATTATTATTGATGAACAACATAAGTTTGGTGTCCATCAGCGTTTATCATTACGTGAAAAAGGCGCATGGCAAGGAAATTATCCACACCAGTTAATTATGACAGCCACACCTATTCCTCGTACCTTGGCAATGACAGCTTATGCAGATTTAGACACTTCAGTAATTGATGAATTGCCACCAGGGCGAACGCCTATTACCACCATTGCGTTACCAGACAGTCGACGAGACGATGTCATTGAACGTATTCGTCAAGGTTGCACAAACGACAGCCGTCAAGCCTACTGGGTTTGTACCTTGATTGAAGAGTCTGAGGTTCTGCAATGCCAAGCGGCTGAAGATACCGCTGTGCACTTGCAAGAGCAGTTATCCGGGTTAAAAATAGGTTTAGTACACGGTCGAATGAAAGCCGACGAAAAACAAGCCGTAATGGAGCGCTTTAAACTTGGCGAACTCGACGTGTTAGTGGCAACAACCGTAATCGAAGTGGGCGTTGACGTACCCAATGCTAGCCTCATGGTAATTGAAAATCCTGAACGCTTAGGCTTAGCACAACTACATCAATTACGTGGTCGTGTCGGTCGTGGTTCAGTCGCCTCTCACTGTGTATTAATGTACAAAGCTCCGCTGACTAAAACGGCTACTAAACGCTTGAATGTGCTAAGAGAAAGCAACGATGGCTTTGTTATCGCACAAAAAGATCTAGAAATTCGCGGGCCTGGTGAATTGCTCGGAACCAAGCAAACGGGTTTAGCTGATTTAAGAATTGCGGACCTACAGCGAGATGCTCACTTAATACCGGAAGTGCAGCAGCAAGCCCAGCTGATATGGCGACAGTACCCAGAAAAGGCTAACGCTTTGATCAATCGTTGGCTAGCAAATCGTGAAAAATACTCTAACGCTTAAAGCTGAAAACCTTAGCTATGACTTAACCGATTAGAGACCCAGTATCAGGGCAAAAAAAGCAACAAAAATGGCCCTAAATGTCACTTGTTAACAACCTTTATTAAACCTGAGTTGTGTTTAATATCTACCACCTTGTTCGGAAGTGTTAATTAATCTAAAAAAATGCGGTAAACTAGCAGTAATTTTAGTTTAAAGCGAAACCATGATGTCTGCACACGATCAAAATCATCCAATTAACAACGACAACAGTGAAGAAGCCACCACTCACTTTGGTTTTCAAACCGTCGAAAAAAATGAAAAAGAGTCGAAAGTTGCCAGCGTATTTCATTCTGTTGCCCAGCAATACGATGTGATGAATGATTTGATGTCATTTGGTATTCATCGCTTATGGAAACGTTTTACCATCGACGCCAGTGGCGTACGTCCAGGCAACAAAGTATTAGACTTAGCCGGTGGTACCGGTGATTTAACAGCAAAATTCTCTCAACTTGTTGGCCGCGAAGGTAAAGTTATACTCGCTGATATTAATAGCTCAATGCTGAATGTTGGTCGCGATAAGTTACGTGACCGTGGTTTAGTACAAAATATTGAATATGTACAAGCAAACGCTCAATATTTACCGTTTGAAGATAATACTTTTGATGTGATCACCATAGCGTTTGGTTTACGTAATGTTACCGATAAAGATATGGCTCTACGCTCTATGTACCGTGTACTTAAGCCTGGTGGACGTTTGTTAGTATTAGAGTTCTCTAAACCTGAGCATGAATTAGTTAATAAAGCCTACGATTTTTATTCTTTTAATATCTTGCCTAAAATGGGTGAGTTAGTGGCAAAAGACGGTGAAAGCTACCAATATTTGGCAGAATCTATTCGCATGCACCCTGATCAAGAAACACTGAAAAACATGATGGATGATGCAGGTTTTGAACAAACCAGTTATAAAAATTTAACTGGCGGTGTCGTTGCGCTGCATAAAGGTTATAAATTTTAATCGTATGCGTCAGACTATCAGTCAGCAACTTATGTTTGCTCAGGCCTTAAGCGCGCTGCTAGAAACCGTTATTAATCAGTTTCTGCGCTATAACTTGCACGGCACAAGGGCATTAAAACCTTTATCTGGGAAAACACTGACGGTGAAACTTGCAGAACTACCGTTTCCTTTAAGCTTTACCATTAGCCATGAAAAAATACATGTAACGACCAGTGATGAGCATAATGATTGCTGCATCATTACCAGTATCAGCACGTTAATTGAACTCAATAAAGAACAACAACTTACTGATTTAATTAAAAACGATAAACTCGATATTCAAGGTGATCTAAAAGTAGCTCAGCGTTTTTCCGAGATTGCTCAAACTCTTGATATTGATTGGCAAAGTGAGTTAGCCAAACGTATTGGTGATATTCCTGCCTACAAGATAGACGAGCTAGGTCGCCAGTTAATAAAAAAATTAAACTTTGCGTCTCAACAAATTCAAGCCGATGCCAGCGAATGGTTAATTCATGAAAAGCGATTGATGGTAACAGCAGCTGAAATATCTTATTTTAGTCATGATGTAGAACATTTAGAGCAACAAGCTCATGTTTTAAGCCAACGAATTGAGCAATTAATCAATCAACAAAGCAAAAAATCATAAGGTCCTGCGGTGAGTAGTAAACGTTTATACAAAATAGTAAAAACATTTCTTCAGTTCGGGCTAGACGAGCTTGTACCGAAAAAGTACCTGCCGTGGTACATGAGAATTGTACGCGGCTCTTTGTTTTGGCTTAGAAACAAACACAAAGATAAAACCAAGGCTCAGCGTGTTCGACTCGCTATAGAGTCATTAGGTCCAGTATTTGTTAAGTTTGGTCAAATGCTATCAACCCGCCGAGATTTATTACCCGACGATTTCGCGCGAGAACTGACGCTATTACAAGATAAAGTGCCGGCATTTTCTGGCGAGGCTGCTCAGGAGATAATCATAACGGCGATTGGCGCGGAAATGTTTGCTGAACAGTTTAAAGATTTCGACTTAACTCCATTAGCATCAGCTTCTATTGCCCAAGTACACACGGCTACCCTGCTACAACACGATGGTGAGCAAGAAGTGGTGCTGAAGGTACTACGACCCAATATTGAAGAAACTATTTTAGCTGACATCAACGTCATGTCGCTATTTGCCAAAGTCGTTGCCCGTTGGTTACCCGATGGTAAGCGTTTACGCCCAGTTGAAGTCGTAGCAGAATATAAAAAAACAATTATAGAAGAGTTAGATTTAAATCGCGAAGCGGGAAATGCCATTCAATTAAAACGCAATTTCAGCCAAGGTCGAGCTAGTGACAAAGTGCTTTACGTCCCTGAAATATATAGTGAGTACAGTTCTAAAAACGTCATGGTAATGGAGCGTATTTACGGTATCGGTGTCGGTGAAGTCGAGACATTACAGGCAAAAAATATTGACATGAAACTGCTTGCTGAACGCGGTGTTGAAGTCTTTTTCACGCAAGTATTCCGGGACAGTTTTTTTCATGCGGACATGCATCCTGGCAATGTTTTTGTCGATGCAACAAAGCCACTAGATCCCACTTGGATTGCGATTGATTACGGTATTGTCGGTACCTTAAATCGTGAAGACAAGCGCTATTTAGCAGAAAATTTTGTCGCATTCTTTAACCGTGACTATCGTAAAGTGGCACAATTACATGTTGATTCAGGCTGGGTACCCAGTGAGACCAGTGTTGACGAATTTGAGTTTGCTATTCGCACAGTTTGCGAACCTATATTTAATAAACCCTTATCTGAAATATCGTTTGGTCAGGTTTTAGTTAATCTTTTTAATACCGCTCGACGCTTTAATATGGAAGTACAGCCTCAGCTAGTGTTACTACAAAAAACACTGCTTTATATTGAAGGTTTGGGCCGACAGCTCTACCCTGCTTTAGATCTTTGGCAAACAGCCAAACCATTTTTAGAAAACTGGGTAAAAGAACAAATGGGCATTAAAGCCGTTTATAAAAAGGTCAAAGAGAACCTACCTTTTTGGAATGAAAAACTGCCAGAAATTCCTGATTTGGTCTACGATTACTTAAAAACTAATCGCGAAGCTCAGCGTCAGCAATTAATGTCACTGAAACAAATACAGCTGCAGCAGCAACAACACAGCAAGCAAATGACAAAACTGGCCGTTATAGCCACACTCGCCATTTGCTTGACCATTAGCTTTACTTAAATAGTTAGCGACTTGCTATCTATAGCGCAAAAACTTAATACTTAGCGATAAGTCTACGTGCTAAAATAGATTAATTAAACAGGAAAAAACATGACTAACAACGAAGTTTTACATCATATTCGTTATATATTTACCTTAAGCAACGAAAAAATATCCGCTATTTTTCAACATGCTGAATGTCCAAAAACCGAAGAAGAAATTAGCAATTTTTTCCGTAAAAACGGTGAGCCATCTTTTACGCGGATCGCTGATAACCATTTAGCGAGTTTTCTTGATGGCTTAATAATAGAGTATCGTGGAGCAAAAGAGGGTGCGCAAGCGCAGTTGAATCAGCCAGTAAATAACAATATCGTCTTTAATAAAGTGAAAATTGCTTTAGCGTTAAAAGCTGAAGATATTATCGCTTTACTCGACTCTGCTGAGTTAACCTTAAGTAAGCACGAGCTTAGTGCTTTTTTCCGCAAACCAGAGCATAAGCACTTCCGTACATGTAACGACGACACGTTACTGAAATTTTTTAATGGTTTACATTTACAAAACCGACAAGCTATTTTAGAAATCAAAGAATAAAATAATGACCATAGAGCTAGGTTTTCACAGGCCTAGCTTCCATTCTCTTCAACTGACTTAGCTTCAATCGCTTCCTTTGTCACTTCTGTTTCTGTAACCACACGATTTCGGCCACTATCTTTTGCGACATATAGCGCGGCATCTGCTCGACTAATCCAAGCTTCTGCGGTCTCGCCAGCATGATATTGTGAAACACCAATAGAAACTGTTAAAGAGATATCTTCAGCAAAAGTAGATTTTTCGATAATAATCCGTAATTTTTCTGCTATCTGCTTAGCCTCAGACAAGTCGACTTTTAACGGTAGAATAATAAATTCTTCACCACCATAGCGATAAAGATCATCTAGAGATCTGGTATGTTTTTGTATCAAACTGACTAATTCCACCAGTACTATATCGCCATTTGCATGACCATAATTATCATTAATTTTCTTAAAATGATCTAAATCTAATAATAGTAATGAAACTTTCGAAGCCTCTCTTTTTTGATCAGCTAGAATTTTCTCAAGTTTTTTATCTAAAGCGCGACGGTTACCTGACGAGGTTAACGGGTCAATACTCGCTAGCAATGCTAACTTTTCATTTGTTTTGTTGTAATTATTAAAAATAACATAAGAAAATAAAGCCGTTAAAAACAGTGTAAACGTAATAGTTAAAAATTCTAAAACACTAGAAACGGGAAATAATATGATGGCAATGAGCAAGATAGCAATGAAGCATATTATGCCGGCCGCCCGTGCAGGTAATATATAGTAAAAAGCGATCATACAAGGGTACAACCAAAATAAATGAGACTCGCCACGAATAGCAACTATAGTCACAATAGCGACAGCAAAGAAACTAGAAAGCCAAGCTTTGGCGGTATCAACTTTCCTAGTACGATATACAAAAAGAAAAAATGCCGCCGTCACAATCACAAGTGAGGCATCAATAGACGCCATGACCATATCACCATCAAGCCAACGTAAATATACAAATGGCGAAATGGTAATAACCGCAAACGCACTTAATATCAGTAGCATTTTTTCTGTTGTTGATCGTTTTATCATCGAACCTTCCTAATAAACAGACCTTTCTTAAAGCTTGATTAATACCTATTGAAAGCATTAACAAGTTTAAATATAGAAAAATCTATCTTGAAATTCAAATAGATAATATGGCTCTAAGGTCAGTTTATATTATTTTTTTTGTTTTAGCATCTCACGTAAATTTGCCACACCCATTTTGGCCGTCTCTTGCTTTTTTTCTATGCTCTGTTTAGTTTGCGTGAGCTCCCAACTTAAGTCGTCTTGCGGTAATTCATGTAAAAACCGACTCGCTTCAGTGCGAGACACCTCACCAAACTGTCTGCGCTCTCTGGCATAAGTAAAAATTAATTCTCGCTGGGCACGGGTAATGCCAACATAAGCTAAACGACGTTCTTCTTCAACATTACCTTCATCCATACTGGTTTGATGCGGTAATAAGCCCTCTTCCATACCAATGAGAAACACATAAGGAAACTCCAAGCCTTTAGAGGCATGTAATGTCATTAATTGTACTTGGTCAGTATCTTCCTCATCTTCATTACGTTCCATCATGTCGCGCAAAGTCAGTCGTGTAACAACTTGCGCCAAGGTCATGGGCTCTTCATCGTCTTCACCTTCGAGCATTTGCGTGACCCAACTAAACAACTGAGTAACGTTTTTCATACGCATTTCTGCTGCTTTTGCGCTGGGCGAGGTATCGTATAGCCAATCTTCGTAATTAATTTCACGCACCATTGAGCGCAATACCGCTGATGTTTCACCACGCTCGGCATGATCAGCTGTCTCTACCAACCAACGTGTAAATCGTTGCACACTGATCAATCCGCGACCCGTTAGGTGTTGCTCTAGGCCTAATTCGAAACTGGCGGCAAACATGCTAATTTGTCGTATATTGGCATAACTGCCCAATTTTTCTAGCGTTGTTGGACCAATTTCTCGTCGTGGTACGTTCACAATACGCAAAAAAGCGTTGTCGTCATCAGGGTTCACTAACACTCTTAAAAACGCCATCATATCTTTTATTTCAGCACGGGAAAAAAACGAAGTACCGCCATTAATTTTATAAGGTATTCTGTTGGTCATTAAGGCTTTTTCAAGTAAGCGAGACTGATGATTACCGCGATACAAAATCGCATAATCTTTAAATTTACTCTTATTTAAAAAGCGATGACCTATTAATTCACCGACGACTCGCTCTACTTCATGATCTTCATTTTTAGTTTGCAATACACGTAATTCAACACCGTAATTAAGCTCGCTAAACAACGCTTTATCATAAACATGCGGGTTATTGGCAATTAAGGTATTGGCACACTTTAGAATACGCCCGCTAGAGCGATAGTTTTGCTCAAGTTTAATCAACTTAAGATTGGGGTAGTCTTCACCTAATAACACTAAATTTTGCGGCTTAGCACCACGCCATGAGTATATTGATTGGTCATCGTCACCCACAACCGTTAATAAACCTTGCTCGCCGGTTATTTGCTTTACTAATTCATACTGGCTGGCATTCGTATCTTGATATTCATCTACCAGCATATACTTGATTTTTTGCTGCCAGCGCGTACGCACTTCTGGATAATTGCGCATTAATAACGTTGGTATTAAAATCAAGTCATCAAAATCTAGCGCGTTGTAGGCCTTCATATGCTTTTGATACATGGCATAAAACTCAGCATATTGCAGGGCATCTGCATCACTGGCTTGTTTAATGGCAGCATCGGGCAGTAACAATTCATTCTTCCAATTTGAAATCATCATTTGAAGCTTGCTAATTAAGTCTTTATCACCATCAAGCTGCTCTTGGGTGAGCTCTTTCAATAACGCTAAGCTGTCTTGATCATCAAATAAGGTAAAGCCGGGTTTGTAGCCTAACGTTTTTAATTCTCGACGAATAATATCTAAACCCAAAGAGTGAAACGTACATACCGTTAACCCCCTTGTTTGCGACTTATCCATCATTTTAACTACACGCTCTTTCATTTCACGTGCGGCTTTGTTGGTAAATGTTACCGCTGCAATATTTTTCGCTTTATAACCACAATTTTGAATTAAGTACGCAATTTTCTGACAAATAACCCCAGTTTTACCGCTGCCCGCTCCTGCTAATACTAAGCATGGACCATCAACATATTTTTTTGCTTCATTTTGACCTGGGTTTAATTTCATTGCTACGTTGTAACTCAATTGGTGGATAAGATAATCGGAGATAGATTTTACCTGTTTTTATGGCAAGACAACATCAACTTTCACCTGTGGCAGTTAATTTTTACAAGCTTTAATCGAGAAAATATTATCAATGTAACTGAGATTGGTTACAATAACGCTATAGTTTACCAATTAAGAAGCTACAGATGATCAACGCAAAAAAAATAGAAGAAATAGCCAAACAAGTAACGGATTCAATTCCTGCGGGATTAAAAGATTTTGCTAACGAAATGGAAGATAAAACTAAAGTGGTTTTACAGCGTAAGCTGTCTCAACTTGACGTAGTGACACGTGAAGAATTTGATGTCCAAACGCAGGTGTTAATTAAAACACGCGCTAAATTAACTGACCTTGAAGAAAAAGTTGCCGCACTTGAAGCAAAGCTAACAGCCGAGTAGCTAAATAAGGCCTTAGGCAAAAGGCCTTATTATCAAGTTAACTTACTGAATACGCATGGGTTGTAATTTTTTATACGACAAACAGCGCCATAACCATTCTAATGGGCCAAACGCGTAATTATTAAGCCACCAACGTGAAAATAGCAGTTGAAAAACAATAATAGCAAAAACAATTAGCATTTGTGGTGCCCGAGAGATTTCACCAAAATAGCCGCCCGCATAACCATAAAATATACTGGTTAAAATGACTGAATGCATAATGTAATTGGTCAGTGCCATTCTACCCATAGGGGTAAATACAGCAAGTCGACTTTGCCACTTTTCATGCGTTAGCAAGCGCATAATCAAGCCAAAATACCCTACCGTCATAACAAACTGACCAATAAAGAATAATGTTTGCCCAACCCCCTGTAATAGCATAACTTGATTCGCCACTGGATGTTGTGCCACAAGCAAGCCACCGGTTTCTAGCACCGCGCCCAAACCAACACCAACATAGGCCATAATTTTAAATGCCGATGCATGCTGTTGATAATTTTTCATCACACCGCTAGACACTAACCAGTAACCTAAGATAAAAATGGGCACAAGCATGGTTAGCGTGAAAGGGATGCTAAACATCAACATAAACAAAGAAAAATTAAAACGATGCTCCGTTGCCTGCCAGTAGCTAGCTTGTGTAAAAGCACGCTCTTCTTTATCGACTTCTAGTTGCATTTCAGCCTGCTGAACAACCATAGCTTGCGCCTGCTGTTCCATTAATTCTTCATCAGAAAGCTCGATCGGCTCTGCTGTAACATCAGTGCTATTAATTACCGCCACGTCATCATCAGTGCCAGCCAGTACGGTACTATCAATCTCACTTTCAATCTCACTTTCAATGTCACTTTTAACCGCTTCTATTGCAGACATTTCTGATTCTTCAACAAGTAACTCAGTCGCTGCTACCTCTGCTAAGGCTTCACTTTTTTGCTGTGCTAATGTTTCATGGGCTAATTTGATTGCCTCAACACGCTCTGATAATTGAATTTGCTCATGCCACTGGTTCGTTAAATCTTCAGTATCATTAAAGAGCCCAAAACCGATACCGGCCAAAAGCGACAAAACGATAGGTACCGATAACCAAACGACAGATAGTTTGAAAAATGATTTTGGATTGTCATATTTTTTAAAATGCGGTTTTTTCAGTAGCGTTACCCAACCTAAAAGGAAAAGGCCTGCAATACCATAATTATGTAGAATGTCGCCGCCCCATAAAAAAATCATATGGAGTAAACCAAGTACAATTAACGCTAGCATACGACGTGAAAACCAAGCCCCAAAAGGTCGTTCTGCGGCTTTCGCTCTGATCAGCATAACCGCAAAGCCCATACCGAATAACAACGCAAATAATTTGTAAAATTTCCCTTCCACAAAACAACGAATTAACCAGCCAACGGCGTGGTCAAGCCCGGTTAAACTCGTGTCTTGACTCCCTAAACTCGCAAGTGCGCGATTAAACCACTCAATATTCATTAAGAGAATACCAACCAATGCTAGCCCCCTAAGGATATCCATAGCATCAATACGTTCGCTAATAATAATGGGGGCTAAGGGTTCAATGTTCGGCGTTGCGCTAGAGACTACTTCTTTCTCATTAAAGTGATTATCTGAAATAAACTTCCCTTTATATTTTTTATTGTTTTTATTGTTTTTATTTTTCAGCTTATGCAATATAAATCATTTAGCAAAAAAAAAGCAGCTAAAGCTGCTTTTGTTACATAAAAGGTATTATTCACATACTGTTATCAGGTGAGAAAAGTCTGATAAGCCTTATTATCTGTTTCTTCTTGCCACTCATAATCTAGGGCTTTTAAGTGGGAAAAGAAGTTAATTTCCAGCGCTTTTTTCACTTCAAAGCCAGCTAATACTTGGCCAAATGCTGCACCGTGATTTCGATAATGAAACAAAGTAATATTATAATGTTCGCCAAGGGTATCTAAAAATTTCTCTAGCGCGCCTGGGTATTCAGGAAATTGAAAGCGAAAAATTCGTTCCTTGGCCGACAATTCATTTTTACCGCCAATCATGTATCTAACATGTAGTTTAGCTAATTCATTTTCTGTAAAATCAGCTAAATCATAACCTTGTTGCTGTAAGCTTTCGGTTAATTTCTCTCTGTCATTAACTTCACCCCCCAGACGTACGCCAACAAAAATATTGGCATTTTGTGCTTGGTTTGAAGCATCAGGCTTGTCAGCATAACGATAATTGAATTCAGTGATCACACGCCCTGAAAGCGCCTTACAAAAGTTTCTAAAGCTGCCTTTTTCTTCTGGAATTTTGACCGCAAATATCGCTTCTTTCTGCTCACCTAATTCACAACGTTCAGAAATGTAGCGTAAAGTATGAAAATTCATGTTAGCGCCAGACAGAATAGCAACTAAAGACTCATCGCCTTGACTGGTTTGGCAATATTTTTGTAACCCGGCTAAAGATAACGCGCCCGCAGGTTCAGAAATAACCCGCGTTTGCTCAAAAATATCTTTTATTGAGGCACAAATTTCATCGGTAGACACGGTGATCACGTCATCACAATAGTGCTTAATCAAATTAAAAGTATGCTCACCGATTCGTTTAACCGCAACGCCATCAGCAAACAAGCCCACTTGCGCTAAATCGACGGGTTCACCAGCCGCAAAAGCGGCTTTTAAACAAGCAGAATCTTCCGCTTCGACACCAATCACTTTAATATTAGGTTGTAATTGTTTTAGGTAAACCGCCATACCGGCCAACAAACCGCCACCGCCCACTGGAATAAACACCACATCGGTGTTTGGCTGTTGCTGTAACAGCTCTTTAGCCACGGTACCTTGACCTGCAATAACATCGCTATCATCAAACGGATGGATCACGGTTTTCTTTTCTGCTTGTGCGTATTCCATCGAGGCTTGTTGCGCCTCGTTAAAGCTCTTGCCCACTAAGCGCACTTCTGCGCCATAACGTCTAACGTTATCTACCTTGATATCAGGTGTAGTAATGGGCATAACAATCGTCGCTTTAATGCCCAACTTATGTGCCGCTAAAGCTAAGCCTTGCGCGTGATTCCCCGCAGAAGCGGCAATAACGCCATGCAAGCATTGCTGCTCAGACAAGTTGATTAATTTGTTGTAAGCGCCACGCAATTTAAACGAATGTACGGGCTGTTGATCCTCACGCTTAAGAAATATTTGATTCCCTAAACGTGATGACAACTTAGTTAATGGTGTTAATGCGGTTTCCACCGCAACATCATAAACTGGCGCCAGTAATATTCTTCGTAAATAGTCTAAACCTTGTGTTTGAATAGCCTGCGCTTGCATTAATGCTGTTTGTTCAGCATCAGTCATTGCTGTCACCATTGTAATTGCCGTCTAGTAATTCACGATTACGTACAGCACCTTTATCGGCACTTGTGGCTAACATGGCGTAGTTTTTCAAGGCGTAACTGATTGGGCGAACACGACCAATCGGTTTCCAAGCATCTTTACCTTTAGCGTTCATGGCATCGCGACGCTGAGTTAGCTCTTCTTCACTTACCTGTAACTCTATAGAGCGATTAGGAATATCAATATGAATAATGTCGCCTTGCTCTACTAATGCAATAGTGCCGCCACTGCCGGCTTCTGGAGAAACATGACCAATAGATAAACCTGAAGTTCCACCCGAGAAGCGACCATCAGTTAACAGCGCACAGGCTTTACCTAAGCCCATCGATTTTAAATAAGTGGTTGGATACAACATTTCTTGCATGCCAGGGCCACCTTTAGGGCCTTCATAACGAATAACAACCACTTCACCAGCCACTACTTTTTTATCTAAAATACCGGCTACAGCAGCGTCTTGGCTTTCAAATACGTGTGCAGGACCAGTAAATACTAAGTTATCGTCACTTACGCCTGCGGTTTTAACCACACAACCGTCAACCGCAATATTACCCGCAAGTACGGCTAAACCACCTTCTAATGAAAAAGCGTTTTCAATGCTACGAATACAACCATTTTCACGGTCGTCGTCTAAGGTATCCCAACGGCAATCTTGGCTGAATGCTTTAGTGGTACGAATACCTGCAGGGCCTGCACGGTAAAACTTTTTAACCTCTTCATCGTCAGTGACTTTAATATCATATTTAGCAATAACATCAGCTAAGGTGGTACCTAAAATATTCGGTACATCTGTTTTTAATAAATTAGCGCGTGATAATTCACCTAAAATGGCAATTACGCCGCCAGCACGATGAACATCTTCCATGTGATATTCTGGCGTTGAAGGTGCCACTTTACATAATTGCGGCACAATGCGTGATAACTTATCCATGTCTTCCATGGTGTAATCAATTTCCGCTTCTTGCGCGGTTGCTAGTAAATGTAAAATAGTATTGGTTGAACCACCCATAGCAATGTCTAAACACATGGCATTGTGTAAAGCATCTTTACTGGCAATATTGCGCGGTAAGGCAGATTCGTCGTTTTCTTGATAGTAACGCTTGGTTAGCTTAACAATTTCTTTACCAGCTCTTAAGAATAACTGCTCACGATCCGCATGAGTCGCTAACATAGAACCGTTACCTGGTAGCGCTAAACCTAATGCTTCGGCTAAACAGTTCATTGAGTTGGCGGTGAACATACCTGAACATGAACCACACGTAGGACAAGCTGAACGCTCAACTTGATCACTTTGCTCGTCTGATACTTTCGGATCGGCGCCTTGGATCATGGCATCAACTAAATCGAGTTTGATAATTTGGTCTGACAGCTTAGTTTTACCGGCTTCCATCGGGCCACCTGAGACAAAAATTACCGGTATGTTTAAGCGCATAGCCGCCATTAACATGCCAGGGGTAATTTTGTCACAGTTTGAAATACACACCATGGCATCTGCACAATGGGCATTCACCATGTATTCAACAGAATCAGCAATTAAATCACGTGACGGTAAGCTATAAAGCATGCCGCTATGACCCATCGCGATACCGTCATCAACCGCAATAGTATTAAACTCTTTAGCTACACCACCGGCTTCTTCAATCGCACCTGCAACCAATTGCCCCATATCTTTTAAATGCACATGGCCTGGTACGAATTGGGTAAACGAGTTAACTACAGCAATAATAGGTTTGCCGAAATCGCCGTCTGTCATACCCGTTGCACGCCATAGTGCGCGAGCCCCAGCCATATTACGACCTTGAGTAGAAGTTGCTGATCTTAATTTTGGCATGACCTTAGTTCCTATATATTTTATGTATGTCGCTATCAGTAAGCGTGAGAAGTATTAAAAAATTATTTTATAAATTCACTGACAAGTGAACTTATAAAATAACATTTTAGTATGGGTAATTACTGCATGCTAATTAGTTACAGTGACAGCTAGTTCGGCTCAATTTCAAGGCAGAAAGTAGGCAACTTATCGATATAAGTGTGTATTCCCAGCAAAGAAATTGAGTGAACTAGCAATAAAGCCGTGCGATTAAACTTCGTCTAACCAACCTTCAGGCACTTCAGTAGTACCATCGAACATACCAAAGAAGGCATCTTGAAGCGCTTTAGTAATAGGTCCACGCGAACCATCCCCAACAGCAATACCGTCAACTGATTTCACTGGTACCACTTCAGTTGCGGTGCCGCACATGAAAAATTCATCTGCAAGGTATAAAGATTCACGAGAAATAGATTCTTCGCGCACTTCGTAACCTAGTTGCTTAGCAAGGAAAAATACTGTGTCACGCGTTAAACCTTGTAATATTGAAGCCGTACCAGGAGGGGTATAAAGCACACCTTTTTTGATTAAAAATAAGTTTTGACCTGCGCCTTCACTTACCATGTTATTTATATCTAAAGCGACACCTTCAGCATAACCATGACGAGCAGCTTCAGTCGAAATTAACTGCGAAGACAAGTAGTTACCACCAGCTTTTGCTGCCGTCGGCATAGTATTAGGGGCAAGGCGATTCCAACTTGAAACACCTACTTCAACACCATTTTCGATGGCATCAGCACCTAAATAAGCTTCCCAACTAAACGCTGCAATCATAACATCTGCAACTGCGTCGATAGGTGGACGAAGGCCCATGCCTATATCGCCTAAAAATACTAATGGACGTAAATAAGCTGATTTTAAATTATTTTTTGCTACCGCATCTTTACATGCTTGAACCACTTGTTCTTCGGTAAAAGGAATATTCATGCGGTATATTTTTGCTGAATCGAATAAGCGCTTTATGTGTTCTTCTAAACGGAAAATACACGTACCTTTATGGGTATTATAAGCACGAATACCTTCAAAAACTGACGAACCGTAATGTAGGGCATGACTCATTACATGTACCGTAGCATTTTGCCACGGCATGAGTTCACCATTAAACCAAATTAGTTCTGCGTTAACTTTTGCCATTATCTTTTCCTAAATTTTATTGCGTATTAACCAGTCAGCTTTAAACGCAGCTCAACTGATTAAGTATTATTAATTTTCGTCGTTGGTTTCAACCCAGCATTACGCAATGCGCTGCTGTGATACGCCATTGTCTACCTTGACCTCTTTGATGTCGATCAGTTTATTAATTTGATCAACCAAAAGCTCAATCGGACGTTCACTTCTCACCATTAATTCTATGATACCTAGATTCGTGCCAGTATTTACTTTGGCATTCATGCCACTGATTAAAAAGCCACGATAGCGAGTCACTTGTAAAATTCTTTCAAGCACCACCTGCTTATCATCCGCTGTTATCGTTAGTTGATAGTTATTCATTTAGGTACTCTCCATCATTTTATCATTAGCGGTATTCGGTGGCACTAATGGCCATACGTTGTCTTGTGCGTCAATTTTAACTTGTAACAAATAAGGGCCGTCATGCTCGAGCATTTCTTCAATGGCGGCACTCACTTCTGACTTTTTAGTGATCATTTTCGCTTTAATATCAAAAGCATTGGCTAACATAATAAAATCAGGATTATCCGCTAAATCTGTTTCACTTAATCGGCCATTGAAAAATAGGTCTTGCCATTGACGCACCATACCTAGTTTGGCGTTATCAATAAGCACTATTTTAACCGGTAATTGAAAGCGTTTAATCGTTGATAACTCTTGTACGTTCATCATAAAAGAGCCATCACCTGATACCGCAATAATACAGTCTGTTGGCCGACTCACTTGAGCACCAACGGCTGCTGGTATACCAAAGCCCATGGTGCCCATGCCAGCACTGGTCAAAAAGTTACTTGGATCATCAAAAACCATGTGTTGTGCTGCCCACATTTGATGTTGCCCCACATCAGTAGTTACACAACTATTTTTTGGCATTTTGTCGCTAATTTCTTTTAACACTGCTGGGGCAAAAATGGTCTCGCCAGGATGATTATAGTCCCAAGCAAAATCTTCATTCATTTGCAGACAAACTTTTTTCCAAGGTTCGATAGATAGCGGTATGGCTAACGCAGGTAAGTTGACTTTTAAGTCCCCTAATATTGATGCGTCAGCGACTCTGCGTTTGTTAATTTCTGCGGTATCAATATCAAAATGAATCACTTTAGCATTCGGAGCAAATTCATTTAACTTACCGGTAACGCGGTCATCAAAACGTGCACCTACTGCGATCAATAAATCACATTCTTGCACCGCTATATTTGATGCTTTGGTACCATGCATACCCAACATGCCCATATAGTATTTGTCTTCTGGATCAATGGCGCCTAGCCCTTTTAAGGTTGAAACGCATGGTAAGCCTGTTACCTTGGCAAAATCGCGTAATTCATCAACAGCATTGGCCATACCAACACCACCACCCACATATAAAATTGGCTTCTGAGCTTGGTTTAATAATGCAATAGCACTACCCACATTCGCTGGCGGTAGCTTAACTTTATTTTGTAAATTCACTAAATCATCTACACAACCATTAACCGCTGCTATCTGTATATCTTTTGGAATATCAACTAATACAGGTCCTTGTCTACCTTCTAAAGCAATGGCAAAAGCTTGGTGTAACACGCCGGCTAAATCATTAATATTAGTGACTTGAAATGAGTGTTTCGTACACGCTAGCGACAAACCGAAAATATCAATTTCTTGGAATGCGTCTGACCCCATAGCAGCAGTCGCTACTTGGCCAGTAATAGCAACAACTGGAATTGAGTCAGCTAAGGCATCAGCAAGGCCTGTGATCAAGTTAGTCGCGCCTGGACCTGATGTGGCAAGACAAACACCAACCTTGCCCGAAGCTCTTGCATAACCAACGGCAGAAAATGCAGCACCTTGTTCATGCCGACACAAAAAGTGTTCTACGTCACTGTCGTAAAGTGCATCGTAGATAGGCATTATGGCACCACCTGGATAGCCAAACACATGTTCAACCCCATGCTGTTCTAGCACGTTAAATAATAAGCTCGCGCCGGTTAATATTTTTTCAGTCGCCATGTGTTTGTTTAACTTTTTAATAACATTTTATTCATAAACCATTCACTTTCATGAAACGCATAAATTTATTGTAATTAACAAGTATTCTCCAAAGGTTAATAATGTTTGTGCGCAACGCGCTGTTTAATATTTTAATAACGACAAACCCCCCGGTCCTTGCGGAGCGGGGGGTTTGTTATTTTAAGATTTTTTTACTTTTCTTTAGCTCAACAATTCCCCCGCGACGATTTAAGAATCACCACGATGAGGACGTTAATAATGACTAAGATATAATTTTGCATAGTTATGTATGTTATCTGTAAGTATATTAATTTGAGTACTAAGAATTTTCAGTCTATTTAAATTAGTACCATAGCTCTAATGTCAAGCGCAAGTGGTTTATTAGTGTTTTTTTTAGTAAAAAAAAATTCCCCGTTATAACTACACCTTGGTCTTTCTGATATTAGGCACTTTATTTTTCGCACAATACTGTTTATTTAACTACACTTGCGTATAAAAATATGTAAATAAAAATGGATTTTTATGACCTTAGCCTGTGTTTTTAGTCGCGCTCGCGTCGGACTCGAATCGCCCTTAGTCACGGTAGAAGTGCATTTAGCCAATGGATTGCCTGCATTTAATATTGTCGGCTTACCTGAAACCTCCGTTCGGGAGGCAAAAGATCGCGTGCGCAGTGCTATTATCAATTGCGGTTATGAATTTCCAGCCAAACGCATCACGGTTAATTTAGCACCTGCTGATTTGCCAAAAGAAGGAGGCCGCTTCGACCTCCCGATTGCCTTAGGTATTCTAGCCGCGGCTGCACAGCTTCCAAACGCAGACTTAAATCAGTATGAATTTGCCGGTGAGTTAGCCTTGTCTGGTGAGCTACGCGCTATTATTGGTGAAATCCCTATGGCAATGGCTTGCAAAGAAAGTGGCCGCACATTGGTAATACCGAGCGAAAATGCCGAACAAGCTAGCTGGGTACCGCAAGTAAAAATATTAAGCCTGTCACATTTAAACCAGCTCTTTCCTCATTTTTTAAAACAACAAAGCTTGCCATTAGTTCAAGCAAGAGTCCTACAAGAATATAAAACTGAGAGTATCAATGATATCGCCGATGTTGTCGGCCAACCTCTAGCCAAGCGTGCATTAGAACTTGCTGCAAGTGGCGGTCACAATTTATTGTTTATTGGCCCACCAGGTACAGGAAAAACCATGCTTGCCAGTAGATTACCTGGAATTTTACCCCCGATGACCGAGCAAGAAGCCCTTTCGAGTGCCGCTATTCAATCTATTTGCCATAAAAATATCAATCCTGAGTCATGGTTAACTCGGCCGTTTCGCGCCCCACATCATACCGCGTCGTCAGCTGCCTTAGTTGGTGGCGGTAGTCATCCTCAACCAGGTGAAATTTCTTTAGCCCATAACGGTGTGCTTTTTCTCGACGAATTGCCTGAATTTGAGCGAAAAGTGCTCGACGTATTACGTGAACCCATGGAGTCTGGTGAGGTAACCATTTCACGCGCACTAATCAAACAAACCTTTCCTGCACAGTTTCAATTGGTCGCCGCGATGAATCCTAGTCCAACAGGGTTTTACAATGACAAGCGCAGTACACCAGAGCAGGTTTTACGTTACCTCAACCGGCTTTCAGGACCATTTTTAGATCGAATTGATATTCAAATTGAAGTTACAAGGTTACCTCGAGGCATGTGGGCGAACGATGAAGGCAAAGGTGAGTCAAGTAGTACGATTCAGAAACGGGTCGGTCTTTGTCACCAAAAACAAATTTTACGCCAAGGCAAACCTAACGCACAGCTTGGCAGTGCTGAAGTAAGAACTTTCTGTCAACTCTCAGCTGATGATAACGAATTTTTAGAACTCGCCATTGAAAAACTAAATTTATCAACCAGAGCACATCATAAAATACTCAAAATTTCCAGAACACTCGCCGACATGGAGGCTGTAGAGCACATTGAACACAAACACTTAATTGAAGCGTTATCGTATCGTGCTATGGATAGAATATTACGCCATTTGACTGACGCTATTTCATTATAAATCAGGGCATTAAACAGTTGTATCAATCTGATTTTTTTGACTTTATCGCTTCAAAAAATGCCTTAATTAATGCTTTGTCTTTGCTTTGATTTAAACAGCAAACACCAAGATCAATAGGCTCAATCTCTCCAAAACTTTCTAAATATTGCACGCGATCTTTCACTGGACTATTTTCAACCACGACTTGCGGTACAATCCCCACCCCACATCCTAAAGCCACCATACTGACTAGTGCCTCGTGACCAGACACTGTCGCGTAAATTTGGGCTTTGCCTTGTTGTTTCTTTCGAAACCAGTATTCAAATCTTCTACGAGCTGGGCCGTGCTCTGGCAAAATAATGGGTATTTCAGACCAAATAAAGTCTTGCTGAATTTGCTGCTGTACACGACATACCATAGTGGGTGCAATAATAGACACCGGTAGCGTAGCCAGATGATGGAAGGTGAAAATCCGTGAAAGTTGTTCAGGCTTAGCCGCAATTGCAAAGTCTACCGCTTGCTTTTCCACTTGCTCAAGTGCATCGGCGGCATCGCCTGTTGTTAACATAATCTCAACCAACGGATGTTGTTGTCTGAAGCGTTCAAGCAACGGTGGCAAATGACTATAAGCAGCGGTAACTGAGCAATAAATATGTAATTTTCCTTGTAGCTCAGTTTGTTTTTGATTCAGCGAAACTTGCAACAGTTGCCACTGCTCAAGTTGTTGCTCTGCAAAGTGGTAAAACTGTTTTCCCGCCTCACTTAACACCACAGTCCGGTTATCTCGATGTAATAATGGATTTCCTACTTCCAGCTCTAGCCTTTGGATCACCCGACTTAAGGTTGAGGGGCTAACATGATGTAGCTCAGCAGTTTTGCCAAAATGTAATGACTTCGCTAAATCAACAAACATCCGTAATGACTTTAATTCCATTGTAAGCGCTTAAAAGTAAACAGTGACTGGAAATAGTATTGCACATTTTGCAACACTGCAATGCAAATATATCATTTTAAGCAACGATATATTTTCGCTATGATAGCGTCAAGGTCAAAAAACTGACCAAATAACTAATTATCTTGGTCAACAGCCAAGCTCAGGAGAACAAGATGTCTAACTATTTCAATACATTAAGTTTGCGCGAAAAATTAGCGCAATTAGGTCAATGTCGTTTCATGCAACGTGAAGAGTTTAGCGATGGTTGTAATTTCATTAAAGATTGGAATATTGTTATCGTTGGTTGTGGCGCTCAAGGCCTAAACCAAGGACTTAACATGCGTGACTCTGGTTTAAACATCTCCTACGCACTTCGTGACGCTGCTATTGCAGAAAAACGTCAGTCTTATCAGTGGGCGACAGAAAATGGCTTTACTGTAGGCAACTATCAAGAATTAATCCCACAAGCCGATTTAGTGCTAAACCTAACACCAGATAAGCAACATACTTCAGCTGTTAATGCGGTAATGCCATTAATGAAAGAAGGCTCTACTTTAGCTTATTCTCATGGTTTCAACATTGTTGAAGAAGGCATGAAAATACGTTCTGATATCACAGTTGTGATGGTTGCACCTAAGTGTCCAGGTACTGAAGTACGTGAAGAATACAAACGTGGTTTTGGTGTACCAACGCTAATCGCGGTTCACCCTGAGAATGATCCTCAAGGTAACGGTTGGGCTATTGCTAAAGCATACGCATCTGCTACAGGTGGCGATCGCGCTGGTGTTTTAGCTTCTTCTTTCATCGCTGAAGTTAAGTCTGACCTTATGGGTGAGCAAACGATCCTTTGTGGTATGTTACAAACGGCCGCGATTTTAGGTCACAAACAATTATTAGCTCAAGGCGTTGACGCTGGTTATGCACGTAAATTATTACAATACGGCATCGAAGGCGTTACTGAAGGCTTAAAATACGGCGGCATCACTAACATGATGGACCGTTTATCAAACCCAGCTAAAATTAAAGCGTTTGATATGTCATTAGAATTAAAAGAGATTTTACGTCCTTTATTCCAAAAGCATATGGATGACATCATCGAAGGTCGTTTCTCTGCTGGCATGATGGCCGATTGGGACAATGGCGATGCTAACCTATTAAAATGGCGTGAAGAAACCGCTGAAACGTCTTTTGAAAAAGCACCAACGTGCGACACGGAAATTTCTGAGCAAGAATATTACGATAAAGGCATTTTCGTAGTAGCTATGGTTAAAGCCGGTGTTGAATTAGCCTTTGATGCCATGGTAGATTCAGGCATCATTAATGCTTCAGCTTACTACGAGTCGTTACATGAAACGCCGTTAATTGCTAATACCATTGCGCGTAACATGTTGTACGAAATGAACGTAGTTATTTCTGATACGGCTGAATACGGTAACTACTTATTCTCGCACGCTGCGGTACCTTTATTAGAAGAATTTACCAGCAAACTAACCTTAGAAGAATTAGGCGAAGGCTTAAAATCGCCATCTAACGGTGTTGATAATGCGCGTTTAATCGAAGTTAACGAAGCCATTCGCAGCCATGGTGTTGAATCTATCGGTAAAGAATTACGCGGTTATATGACTGATATGAAACGTATCGTGGAAGCCAATGCTTAATAGCTAAAACTAAAAGATTTATTAAGCGGTGTTGGCACATTTGGCTGGTACCGCTTTTTTTATGGCGCTCTGTTTATAGCGCACAAATTGATTAAGTAAAAAAGGAAAACTCATGACAGAATTTAATAACGTCACTATCTCAACCGTAGCAAGTATTTATTTTGATGGCCAAGTTACTAGCAGAAAAGTCACTTTTGCCGATGGTTCGTTTAAAACCTTAGGTATTATGATGCCAGGTGAATATACTTTTGCAACCGCTGAAAAAGAGTTAATGGAATTTCAACAAGGTATAGTTAGCGTATTATTACCCGGTAGTGATACTTGGCAAACCATTACCGCTAATCAATCTTTTTATGTTCCAGCTAATGCATCATTTGATATTAAAGTCATTGAATTAGCCGATTATTGCTGTACTTATATTGCCGAGTAATCCCCTTACTTATAGGTGCAGATTAATTTCTATCGAATAAGTTAACACTAAATTATTGCGCTAATTGGCTGCTTTTTAAATCGGTTAGCGCAATTTATATATCCTTTCCCCTTTTAGTCCCGCGCACTGCGAATACTTTCTCAAGTAAAAATAAAGCTAAAATCAATTCAACTCATCTGATGAAGTTTATAAAACCGAAGCGCTGACATTGTTTTCCTAAAGTTTTTAGCCTATCAATAGTACTGCAGGGCGTATTTACCAAGAGTAATAAATAAAAGTTACACCTATATTTCTTTTTTTGTGACTTTTTAAGTTTATCTGTCGTCTATACCTACAAACGTCATAATTGCCTTTCTTGAAAGGAAATCGTAATCATTTATATAAAGGACACTAAAATGAAAAAAACACTAATTGCCAGTGCACTGACTCTAGTATTAATTACAGGCTGTGCCTCTAATGCTACATTATCTGAAAGTGAAATGATGAAGCAATTTCCAACATTAAATCAAGCCAGCCAACTTTTAGTACAAGCTGAGCAAGACGATTTAGCCTTTTATGCACCAGAACAAATAAAAGCAGCACAACGTGCCTATGATGATGCGTTGAAGCAAGCTAAAACAGGCAAAAACTCAACGGATATTACTGCAAAGGAAACCGTTGATAGAGTGAACGCAGCGATCGCACAAACAAACAAAGCGAAATACGTATTTGAAGAAGCATTTAATGCGCGCAAAAAAGCGCTTAGCGTTAATGCTGACAAACTGGTACCTGAACGCTTTAATGATGCAGAGAAACAATTTAAGAAAATGCTTGCTTGGTTTGAGCTAGGCGAAGATGAACGCGCTAAACGCGATATCAATGAGTTAAAAAATCAATATTTAGCCATTGAACTTACAGCGTTGAAAACCAATATGTTAAGCGTCGCTAAAAATACTATCAGTACAGCCTCTAAACAGGATTTGGATGATGTTGCCCCTATCTTGTTTGCTCAAGCACAAGATGAGTACCAACTTGCTTTAAATACCCTAGAAGCCGATAGATCTAATACGCAAAAAGCCAATGTGCATTCTAACCGTGCCATTTGGCTTATTCAGCGAGCTCAAGGTATTGCTGAAATGAACAAGTATTTCAAAGACGCCAAGTTTACTGAAGAACAAAAACTGATTTGGTATCAAGAACAACTTGAATATGCTTTGTCTCCAATTGCAACGAGCTTACCTTTTAATCTGTCTAACAAAGAAGTTGTTGCTTACGCAAATAAAACGTTAACACAAACCAGCCAACGTACTGATAACCTCAACAGTGAATTAGTTACCTTGGAAGCGCGTGAAGCTCGCTTGGCAAAGGACAAAGACCAAGCTATTTTGTCGGCACAAATGGAACTTGAACAAGAACAAAAAGCCAAACGTGAAGACAATGCCAGATTTGCTGGCGTGCAATCACTGTTTAATGAGGAAGAAGCTGCAGTCTATAGACAGTTAGATAATGTATTAATTCGTGCACAAGGCTTTGCTTTTAAGCCCGGTGGTAGTGAAATTGAATCATCTAACTTTCCTTTATTAAATAAAATTAATGATGCTATTAGCCGATTCCCAAATTCTAAAATCGTGGTTTCAGGACACACAGATTCGACCGGTAGCGCAGAGTTAAATCTTGCACTCTCTAAAAATAGAGCGCAAACCGTGGCAAACTTTATGAGTCAAGTCGGCAATATAGATGTTAACCGTATTGAGTCAACTGGATTTGGTAAAGAAAAGCCAGTTGCCAGTAACGAAACAGTTGAAGGTCGTGCACAAAATAGACGCGTAGAAATTTTAATCATTAACTAGTTGGCGAACGGGATGCTGTTTTCATTAACAGCATCCCGTTTACTTTTTGGAGAACATAAATGAGTTTTGACGAAGACAAATTGAGAACAATGTGGCAAGAAGACACACCTCAATCTGACGAAGATGAAGCATTGAAAAAAGTATTGTCGACATCGTCAAATATTACGGCAGTTAAAGACGTAACGGGTCTTTTTGTTGGCTGGATTTGGGTGATTTTTCTGGGATTTGGTGCCTCAATGTACTCAGCAAAACGCAAACTTGAACTCCACAACCAACAGAAACAAAAATTATTAAATAAAAAGTCACCAAAAAACAATATTAACACCGGAGAACTATAATGAATTTAGATGCTTGGAGCCACTCATTCAGTAATGCACTGGCTAGGTTTTGGACTGAAATAGCAGGTTTTTTACCTAATCTTATCGCCACTATAATTGTTATATTTATTGGCTTGTTCATTTCTAAGGTGATCACAAAGTGGGTTGCTCAAATTTTAGAAAAACTTGGTTTTGATTCACTTTGCCAAAAACTTAGTGTCGACAACGCCATTAAAACACTGGGGCTAAAATTAACACCATCAGAAATGATTGGCAGATTACTGCATGTCTTTTTTGTATTAATCATACTTGTAGCCGGTGCAGATACCCTAGGTCTAGATAGATTTTCAGCCATCCTCGATGAATTTGTGCTGTACTTGCCAAAACTTTTAGGTGCGGTTGTTATTACACTTATCGGACTGTTTATCGCTAACTTAGTGAAAACACAAGTTGAAAGTTCGCTTGATAGTTTAGGTGTTGAATATGGTGCTGCAGCAGGTCGTGTGCTCCAACTACTGGTGTTATTTATTACTTTCTCACTGGTGACAGGTCAACTAGAACTAGAAATGGCCTTACTAAATACTATCTTTACGGTACTCATTGCCAGTTTAGGTGTCGCATTGGCTTTGGCTTTAGGCTTAGGCACTAAAACCATAGCAAACAGTATTGTTTCAGGTATATATGCTAGAGAGCAATTATCGCCAGGTGACGAAGTAGAGTTTGATGGCTTTGTCGGCAATGTGGTTGCTGTTTCAACGGTGAATACCTTGATTGAAAATAAAGCTGGCAAACGTTTGAGTATTCCGAATCAGGATTTACTGACACAAAAATATCTCACGACACAAATGAGTGAGCCAGCTAAACCAACTAAAGCGGCTAAACCAAGTAAAACGGCTAAGCTAAGTAAAACAACTAAAGAAAAGTGAGCGATTAATGACCATATCAGAGGGCGACAATATTCGTGTCTCTGATCGTTTGTCTCAAAAAGATGATGTTGAGCTTGTTCATATTGCACGCTTGCAACTTCCTTATGTGACAACGGCCTATGAAGTGCTTTTTCATCGATATCATCACAAGCTTATAAAAGTATGTTATCGGTATTTGGGCTCGAGACAAGAAGCGGAAGAGGCTGTTAATGACACTATGCTTAATGTTTTTAATAATCTTGCTAAATTTGAAGACCGAGCCAGCTTTAAAACTTGGATTTATCGGATTGCACATAACCAAGCTTTAACAAGGCTTAGGAAGAAGCAGCTCGATTTAGTCGGGCTCGATGAAGCTGAATATGTCGTCATGGATGACACACCAAGTAGCTTAGCAGAAGGCAATGAAAATATTGAACACCTGTTAGCTCAATTGAGTATAGAAGAACGCTCAATTGTTGTGTTTCGAATTGCTGGCGATCTTGATTTTAGTGATATAGCTTTGGTGGTTGAGGAAAAATTAAGCACAGTAAAAATGCGCTATAAACGTGCGTTAGAGAAAATGGCTGTCAGCGCTCGCTCTGAAGATCAAGAGATATAAAGTGCATTAAACATCTTAAAGCGCCAAATTATGTGATTTTCTATTCCAGTATAATTGGTCGTCGTACTTTTAAAAAAAGTGAACTTACGACGACAATGGTATAATGCATAATTTTAAATAAATCTTAGGTTAGAGCATGAAAAGTAAGTTCAAATTGAAAATACCCGCTATATTTTTTAGCGCACTCTTTACGCTTGTGCTCATCGATAGTGTTATCAAGGGTGACAGTTCAGGGTTATTAATACCAAAGGTTGAAGCAAAAGTGAATGCAAGCATGAAGAGCTTGCCTGATTTTTCAAAAATCGTAGACGTGAGAGAAAAGAAGGAAGCTTTCTTTGTAACATTATACCCAATTATTCAAGCCGAAAATAATCACGTATTACAATTAAGAAAACTCATCAACATGCTAAGAAGTATTCCTATAGCGAAGCTTAGTGCTAAACAGCAAGCTTGGTTACTTAATATTTCAAAAAACTATAAATTAGCAAATGAGTACATTGATAACGACACATTTGATGAGCTACTCAAAAGAGTCGACTATGTACCACCATCTTTAGCCCTAACACAAGCGGCCATTGAGTCTGGTTGGGGAACATCAAGATTTGCTAAACAAGGTAATAATTTATTTGGTCAATGGTGCTTTTCAGAAGGTTGCGGCATGGTGCCATCGTCAAGGGAATCAGGCAAAGGCCACGAAGTTGCCAAGTTCGACTCTATTAATATGTCTGTTCGTAGCTATATCCTCAACTTAAATACCCATGACTCTTACACTGAACTCAGAGAAAACCGAGCACTTTTACGTCAACAAGAGGCGTCGTTTACTGGTGTTACGTTAGCAAAAGCACTGACAGAATATTCCGAAGAGGGTAAGCACTATGTGGCGAAAGTAACTGAATTTATTAATCAAAATAAACTTCAACGCTTTACGACAGAGTTTGAAAGCTCGATTGAAATAATTACGGACTAATCCTAATAAAATAAGTTTAAGACTTATTTCATTCAAGGTGTGACTTTTATCAATATTATCGCATCTATATTATTAAGAATTAATACCTTCAACCCATGGACTTAACCCCTTGGTATAATTTAGTTTGAGGTTGGTATAAATAGGTATCAGTTAAATTTTAAGCCCTGAAAATTAGGAGAGAAATATGAGTAAGCTAAATAGATATTTGATTTTAATATTATCGATTTTATGTCTGGTTATTGTGCTTCAGAATATAGCAACCGTCAGTATTTCATTTCTATTCTGGGAGTTTTCAATGCCACGAGCTATCCTCATTGGTCTGATGTTAGTGATAGGACTGCTTATTGGTCTAATTTTAAAAAGTAATCGCAAGTAATATTCAAATAGGTAGGAAGTAATGATAAAGAAAATATCTGTATTGGTTTTCATCTGTGTTGTATTTAGCCAACAAGTACTCGCGTTAGGCTTGACCATGTCAGAGCGCCAACTCAATAGTATTTTGAACTTAAGGTTCCCTATAACGCAAACTTACATGGAATACCATTTAGAAGCTACTGAACCTTATTTAGCGCTATATGCTGCAACTCAATCTGTTGCGATTACGGCCCAAATAAAGGTCATAAATAATGGTCACCGTCTCATTGCCAACACAACATTTAAAGGTCAAATTTTCTTTGATAAAGCCTCAAATTCGTTAAAAGTGAGTAATCCTTTAATCACTAAATTTGAAATTATTGATAATACCTTTCCAAAATCTGAAACATCAATTAACGCTATCAAAAATACTATAGGACAACACTTACCTATATCGGTGTTGATTGACTTTAATCACATTAGCAACGAACTATTTCAATTTTCGCCCAACAGTTTAAGCATAGTGGAAGAGGGGTTAAGGGTGGAGTTTTAGAAATGAGTTTTACCGAGTGAAACTTTTTGCTTAACAACCGTTATGACTTTATTTGGCGTTACTGTGACAGATATTTAGTGAAAAAATCAGCAGTATTAACCTTATGATAAGCTAATACTGCGCCATTACTGTAGTTACTACAACATCACCATATCGTCACGATGAATAACCACTTTACTTGGACAACATCCTAGCAGAGCCGATATTTCGTCACTTTTACTGCCTTTAATTCGTTTAAGATCTCGAACATTATATTGACTGATACCTTTCGCTATATATTGGCCACCTTTAGCATCGTAAATATCGACACAGTCGCCTACTTTAAAATCTCCAGTGGTGTCAGTCACCCCAGAAGGTAACAATGACGCGCCTTTATTTTTTAAAGCACTAACAGCGCCAGCATCTAATAACACGGTGCCATTGCTTTTTAAGGTGTGTTTTAGCCAATGTTTGCGTGCCCGTGTTGCACTTTCTTTTGCAACAAAGTGGGTACCAGGGTTTTCACCACGTAATATTTGTTCAAATACCTCTCCACGACTACCATTTAAGATATAGGTTTCGATACCGTTTTCTACCGCTTTGTCTGCCGCTTGAATCTTGGTTTTCATCCCACCAGTTGCAATATGATTATTGGTAGCGCCAGCCATAGCATAAATAGATTCATCTATTTTAGCGATTTCAGGAATTAACTTAGCTTGTGGATTTATACGCGGGTCTTCTTCAAAAACACCATCAACATCGCTTAAAATAAACAAACTATCCGCTTCACTAACCACAGCGACTAAGGCGGCTAAATTATCATTGTCGCCCACTTTTAGTTCTTCCGTTGCTACCGTATCGTTTTCGTTAACAATAGGAATTACGCCATTTTCTAATAATATTCTTAAGGTGTTTCTAATACTAATATAACGTTGACGATCTTTTAAATCCCCATGGGTTATCAACAACTGGCTACAAGGCACATCAAAAAAACGTTGCCAATTCGCCATCATCTTCATTTGCCCAACCGCAGCCATCGCTTGCTTTGTGGGAATTGATGGATTAGGAGAACCGTGCGCAATTAAACCTCTACCAGCGGCAACACTGCCAGATGAAACCAAAATAACTTCTTTGCCCGCTTCTTGGCATTGAGTAATAAAACGCGCAATAGCAAGTATGTACTTACCGCTACAGCCTTGGGCATCCGGTGAAACCAATGCACTGCCAACTTTTATTACCACACGATTAAATTGCATGACGAACCCTCTATTTTGTATCTGTTTAGCTTGCCTCGAAAAGCAGGTGTTTTGCAATCAACTTTTGCAATTTTCTAATGTTTTATAGAATTAATGTGCTTAAGCTATTATTTTACTAAGTTAAAGTTACAATTGATGCAATAAAAGCACCTAGTAATAAATTTATGATGCGTTTTTATCCAACTTACGATTCCCTTGCAAAGACACAAGGGTTTTGAACTTGAACTGTTTATTATTAGGAAAAACTGAATTTAAATTATGCTTTCATAGCTTTCGTGACAATTAATCACTGCACTACAAATAAAGCTCGGCTAATTTTCATATCAACTGTCAGCCAAATTTTTATCGATTTTTGCTGAAAATATACTAGAAACCCATTAATATTATAGCCAGTAATTATCGTCTTGATATTTTTGGTTGTTTATATGCTACATTTTTTACCTGGTTCTATTATTGGCTTCTTCTCTGTTATTTTATATTTCGCCAACACCATTTTATGGCTAGTGCCCATATTGGTTTTTTCGCTTTTAAAAGCTTTAGGTCCAATAGCTTTATGGCAAAAGTTCTTTAGTTATTTACTTGATCAAATGGCCAGTAACTGGGTGTTATTCAATACTTTCATTCAAAAGTTATTCACAAAAACAAAAATTAATGCCGTTGGTTTAGAAAAGTTAAAAATGAAAGACTGGTATTTAGTGATCAGTAATCATCAAAGCTGGACCGACATTTTAATACTTCAACGAGTTTTTCACGGTAAAATTCCATTTTTAAAGTTTTTTCTCAAAAGAGAGTTAATTTACGTACCGCTACTTGGTTTAGCTTGGTGGGCACTCGACTTTCCGTTTATGAAACGATATAGCCAGCATTTTTTAAAGAAAAACCCACACTTAAAAGGCAAAGATATCGAAACGACAAAAAAGGCTTGTGAAAAGTTTAAACACAAACCTGTCAGCGTAATGAACTTTATTGAAGGTACTCGCTTTACACCACAAAAGCATAAAAAACAGAACTCTCCTTTTCAAAGACTATTAAAACCCAAAGCAGGCGGCATTGGCTTTGTACTGCAAGCAATGAAAGGAAATCTAAGTAAAGTCGTGAACGTAACTATTTACTATCCTGATGGTAAACCGAATTTTCTCGACTTTCTTTCTGGAAAGATAAAACAAGTATATATTGCCATTGAAACTCAAGATATTGGCGAGTCGCTTAAAGGCGATTATGTTAATGATCGCGCTTATAAAATACAATTTCAGAAGTGGGTTAATCAGCTTTGGCTCGATAAAGATATAAAAATGCAACAGCTTGAAGAGCAGGCAAACAAGGATATGTCATGCAGGTAATAATCACCTCATGGTTAACTGAACAAGGCGTTCATGCATCATATATCGCATTAAGTGGAATCATTATTGCCTGTCTAGTAATTTTTCTCTTATGTAGTATTAGTTTCTATATTGCGAAAAACTATGTGCTTGTATTCATTCATAAACTGACCACTGCCTCAAAAAACACCTGGGATGATGTATTATTTGACCAGCAAGTGTTTTCGCGTATGTCGCTGTTAGTTCCTTTTATATTATTGTTATTACTTACCCCACATTTACTCGCAACAGATACCTTACTCGCCACCGTACTAATAACTTTTGCAAAAATAGGCCTCTGTTTTCAGATAGCACGCAGTATTAGCGCAGTACTTAATGTTATTAATAATCTATATCGGCAAACAGCTACCGATCGTCATCTGCCATTAAATTCAACCTTACAAGTCATTAAGCTTGTTGTGTATTTAGTGGCAACAATATTGGCAATATCGCAAATATTAGACCGTTCACCACTCTACTTACTCAGTGGATTAGGTGCTTTAACTGCAGTATTGATTTTAGTTTTTCAAGATACCATTAAAGGCTTGGTTGCTAGTATTCAAATATCCGCCAACAAAATGGTGGCCCCTGGAGATTGGATTGAATTACCCAAATATGGCGCCGATGGCGATGTTATCGAGATTGGACTAAATACCGTAAAAGTTAAAAACTTTGATAATACCATCACAACCGTTCCCACTTATGCTTTAACCAGTGGCTCATTTAAAAACTGGCGGGGCATGCTAAGTTCAGGTGGTAGAAGGGTCAAACGCGCGATTGTTATTGATGTAGCTAGTATTCGATTCTATAACCAAGCGCAGCTAGAAGCACTTACATCAGTGCAACTGATTAGCGATTACCTTACGGTGAAAAAAGCTGAAATTCTAAAACAAACCAGTGAAGTGATAGTCAATAGTGCGATTACAGCCTCAACCATCAACACCCGACAATTGACCAATATTGGTACCTTCAGAGCTTATATAAGTGCTTATTTAAAACAACATCCTAAAGTCCATCATGAGATGACCTGTATGGTAAGGCAATTACCTGCAACAGAGGTTGGCTTGCCGCTGGAATTATATTTTTTCAGTAATGACCAAAACTGGGTTAACTATGAAGCATTACAAGCAGATATTTTTGACCATTTATATGCAGCAGCACCACTTTTTGGCTTAAGAGTGTTTCAACACCCCAGCGGCTTCGATTGGCAAGGTGCCAAAGCTAACGCTGACGCATAACCCCTTCTTGCATGGTAGAGGCTACTAATAAACCCGCTTGGTTATATATTTGACCTTTTACGAGGCCTCGACCACTACTCGCTGACGGGCTATCGATACAGTAAAGTAGCCATTCATCTATACGAAATGGGCGATGAAACCACATAGAATGATCGATTGTTGCCAACTGAAAATTTGGCTGCCAAAAACTAACGCCATGGGGAAATAAAGCGGTTGGCAAAAAAGAAAAATCTGAAATGTAAGCTAATAAATAGGTATGAATACGAAGATCATCTGGCAAGCTGCCATTAGACTTTATCCACATTTGACACTTAGCTTCAGTTTTTTCTGGTTTTAGCCAGTTATACTGCTCAACGGGTCTCATATCTATTGGTTTTTCAGATAAAAATTTTCCCCGAATTTCTTCTGGTATAGACTCTTGGTTATCAAAAATGAAATCTGTATATGACTTTAACCCTTCTGGACCAGGTACTGAGGGCATAGTATCTTGGTGATCAAACCCCTGTTCTATTTGCTGAAATGAGGCCGTCATATAAAAAATTGCCTGGCCATTTTGAATGGCATTCACCCGTCGAGTATTAAAGCTGCGACCATCACGAATGTTTTCAACCTGATAAACAACGGGCTTAGTCGCGTCACCCGGTCTTAAAAAATAGGAATGTAATGAGTGTACATTATGGGTTACCGCCACAGTTTCTTGTGCTGCCGACAACGCTTGCCCCATCACTTGACCGCCAAATAGGGCTCTAAAACCTAAATCTTGACTGTCACCGCGGTAAATACCTTGTTCTATTACTTCTAGTTTTAACAACGCAGAAAGTTCGTTTAATACCTGACCCATACAAATTTTTACTCTAATTAATCATCACGAATTAACACTATTATAGCCTGCTATAGTATTAAAAATAGCGCTATAAATATTTTAAGCCGTTATTTCAGAAGGATTCTCGCTAATTATACTGGCCAACCAGGATAATTTAAATATGGCAGAATACCACTTTAATAGTTGATATTAGCAAAGATATAAGCTATGTTGCTGCCATCAGACGTATAATATGGACATGAAATACGCACTATTAACGTTGAAAAAGAGGCCATTGTGCACGCAGTTCTTGAACGAGAAGTATTACTTGAAAGACGCCAATATACCGCAGAGCAATCTAATCTGTGGGATAAACTGTCACTTGCGCAGAAATTTGCGACTAGCAGTTTGACACAATTCGGTTATGATCTTTCTTTTATTCGTAGCAGCAAATCTGGCAATATTGCGGTTTTGTTATGTGATAGTAATGCAGCAACAATTTCCGATGATGGTGAAATTAATACCTCGCCAAATATTATCGTCAGACTTTAATTCAAAACGTTATACAAATTACGAAAGCCGCTAATAATAGCGGCTTTTTTCATTGCCATTAAAATTCTTTGCATTATTAATTGAATTAATCAACTTGGTATTTCACCAACTTCGTTAATTAAGTGATCTACTATATACCTAGGGAAAACGGCAAAAGATAAGACCTTTATTCTAATAGCTCGTTATTCAGGGCAATATGTCTAATATACTGAATCCATGCAGCGATAATTATTCAATAACACCATAGTATATTGCTTTAAGCAGTAGAAATATTATGAAAATTAATGGGATTGGTATTCATTAGATGCTCAATTATAAGTGATCATAAATGTATCTTGTTCCAGGCATAAAATATGCTCCGGCACCGGATACACACTGAACTGAATAATTTGCTAACCCTCTAGCAAGTATTATGCTTTCTGTTCCTTATTACCATTGCATTGACTCAATCGAGAGAGAAAAACATAGGGATCGATATCTTGAATATTAGGCGAATCAATCGAAAAAATAACTTTAACTGAATAATCCCCTAAGTTTGCAAAAACACGTGTTTTAATTGCCTGCTGTATTCTTGTAAATTTAACTCGAATTTGCTCAGGAGTTTGATGTGGGCACAGAAATAGGTACTCACCTTCAATGATAACTCCTGCATAATCTTCCTCATCAATATTCTCATTGATAATAACGGCGAGCACTTGACTGACATCCGTTAAAATTTTACGGTTAAAGTGAAAGCTGAGCTCCTGCCAGTTTTCAACCTTCAAATAGGCGACAGAAATATTATATTGATATTTTCTTGCCATTTTATATTGCTGTTGATACCAGCGCTTCGTTTGAACCGGTTGCGCTAAATGATTTTGAGGTAATTCTATTTCATCATAGCTACGATTAAGTTTCTGGCGGCGCACTTGAAAACGGCAGAAAACTATAAAAATAACACTAAAACTTAGTAATGAAGCGAGTAAAATAATCAACAGGTTTTGTTGATCATACTTTTCACTAAACTTTAAACTCAACTCGCTTTGTTCAGCTACATTTAAGGCTAGTATTTTTGCTTTATTACTGGCTGATTTAGCTACACTTGCAAATGAGTTATTATCACTCACGTTCGGATACAGCGTTTGATATAAGGTTAAATAATGTCGTTGTGCTTCGATTGCTTGCTCAAAATTTTTCTGCCCACTATAGTAATCTGTGAGCAATAAATACAGTTCTATTTGTTGTGGCGAAAGCACTAAATTTTTAGCTAAAGACTGAGCTAAAAGCAGCATTTCATCAGCTTCTTCAGGTTGATCCAAGGCATACAAAACTTTTACTAAACTAATTTGTGTTGATAACTTAACTCGCACTAAATTATATTGAGTAAAAACTACTTGGGCTTTAAGTAAGCGCTCTTTTGCCAGCGTAAACTGCTGTTGTTGAAATAGCACTTGCCCTAACCCAAGCTCTGCATAGGCTACTCGAATATTTAATTTATGTTGTTGAGCAAATTGTAATGACTGCCAAAAAGCATTATAAGCGTCATCATATTGTTGTAACTGATAATAGGCCTTTGCCACTAAATGGTAGCTTTGGGCAATACCTTCTGTTCTCGACATATCTGTACGCAATTTTAGTACGCGGTCCAGTAGTTCTACAACATTGTCATATTCAGATAAATAAAAGTGCGCTTCGGCAATAATTTCTAATAAGGTGATCTGATCTACATTTTGCTTGTTTTGACTAAGTAAGTTTTCAACCTTACTCAACTCTTTTACCGCCAAGGCATAATCAGCACTTAGGGCATAAGCTACTACCGAATAAGCGAGAGCCTGCAAATGATAATTCATATTATTCGCTTGCTGAGCTAATCGAGCTGCTTTTTGAGAGGTCTCTTTTAACTGAATATAATGACCTTGAGCATAATAACCACGAGCAATTTTCAACATCAAATCTAGTGCTACATCCACATCAATATTATCGATTTCGCTGCCATATTGTGCAAATTGAAATGCCATTAATAAGTTACCGCGATTAAATGCAACATCCGACAATATAGAAAAGGCTCTCGCCACAATATGATGGCCATACTGGTTACGGTTGTTGATTACAGCTTGTGCAACGTCAACAACATCTTGAGAAATCAATAACTCTTTATCTTGGATGTAATAAGCATTAATTAATTGGCGATAGTTTTTATCGCTATTGACGGATTCCGCTTGTCCGTTCAGAATTATGCAAAAACTTATTAAAATACCTAGCAGCATGCGCTTCATTGAACGTTGACTTCTCTATTGTGGGTTAAGAATTGTTTATATTTCATAGTTAACAATCATGTATAGTCAATTAAATCGCATCAAATTTTAACAATTTTGGCTTATTGCTCTATCAGCAAAGCCTACTGACAACTGAGTCGTCGAATGTAAACACACATAGTTGCTTACCTAAACATCAATTAAACTACTGTAAAAGTGATTTAAGAACAACAGCCATAAATAAATTTCTTAATATTTAGTATGTTAACGTAAATTATTCTTAAGAACATGAAAAATGGTTTACAAATAGAATACTTTGCCTATAATCGGACTTGAGCTGCTAAAGCTCGACAAGGGCAAATCCAATGAAAATTGGAGACGCAAAGTTACCGATCTAAGGGGAAACCTATGATAGCGGAACTGCCAAATTTAGATATAGTGGGGGCTTATCTTAATTTATCGGTTAGTCATCATAATCTCTGGTAGCTTTGCGTGCCATCCTTTGTTTCTGCATTAATTTACTTCTGATAACACTTTCTGTTTAGCTTTTTGTTCTGCAACATAAGTATTAATCACATTTTCTAGCATTGATAACGGCATTGAACCGTTTTTCAACACTTGGTCATGAAACTCTCTCAAATCAAAGCTTTCACCTAACGTTTGCTCCGCCATTTTACGGAGCTTTTTAATCGTTAATTCACCCATTTTATATGACAAAGCTTGACCCGGCCAAGAAATATAGCGGTCAATTTCGGTTTTAACGTTGTGTAGTGACAGTGCTGTGTTATCAGCTAAATAGTTCATGGCTCGCTCGCGACTCCAGCCTTTTGCATGCATGCCGGTATCAACCACAAGTCGACAAGCTCGCCACATTTCATAAGTTAGTCGCCCAAAATTGCTATAAGGATTTTGATAAAATCCGGCTTCTAAGCCTAGATACTCTGAATAAAGTCCCCAGCCTTCGCCAAATGCAGAAATATAAGTATTATTTCTAAACTTAGGAACGTTCTCCATTTCTCGTGCAATTGAGCTTTGCAGATGATGGCCCGGTACCGCTTCATGCAAAGTTAACGCTTCTAGCACATATAAGGGTCGGCGATCTAAACGATAGGTATTGACCCAATAATTGCCGGCTTGGTCGTCTCGTGAAGGGCCAGAATATCGTCCAGTGGTGTATTTAGGGGCGATATTGGCTGGAACTTCAATCACACCATAAGGCGTTCGTGGCAAAGTTTTAAATAACTTAGGTAATTGCGCATCCATTTTTTTAGCGATAAATGAGGCTTCTTTTAGTAATCCTTCAGGACTGGTTGCATAAAATTGTTTATCGGTACGCAAAAAATGGACAAAATCAGCAAAAGTTCCGGTAAAACCTGATTGCTTAATAATGGCCTCCATCTCGAGCTTTATTCGCTTAACTTCTGCTAAACCCGTGTTGTGTACTTCCTCTACTGAAATCGGCAAAGTCGTATAATGCTGTAACCGGTTCACATAATAATCTTGGCCATTAGGTAAAGAACTCGCGGCAATATTTGTTCGCGCGTTGGGTTGGTAACGCTGCACCATATAATCAAAGTATTTTTGATAGCTTGGTATTACAACATTGGTTATGGTTTCAGTAGCTTGTGCCTGAAGTGTAGACGTAAGTTGTTGACTGAAATATTCAGGCATAGTTAAAAATGGCTGATAATAAGTGCTTGAGCTAGCATCTATTTTTATAAAAGCTTTAATCGATTCTTCAAAACCTTTTAGGACGATTTTCGGTTGAGTTATGCCTTCTTCAATTCCCTTATCCATCCAGTAAATTTGTTGAGTGAAATATTGAGGTAAAGCGCTTAATCGGGCCAGATAATCGCGATAATCTTGTTCAGTTTTAAAGCTCACTTGGCTTTTAATGCGACTGATCCAAACATGGAAACCTGATTCAGCAGTAAGTGGCATGTAATGCTCTTTGTTACTATAGCTATCAAGTTGATTTTTCATCGTATACGACAACACAGCATGATTAATTGCATCTGCTTGATTAAGACTTTTGACGTTGATCAGTTCTAAACGTTGATATATAGCGTGTAAAGCTTGATGTTGTTGTTTGAGCTTATCCGGCGATAAATCAGGTAATTGGCTGTTAGTTTCACCTGCAATATCCTGGTTAAATGGACTTTGATGATCTTTATAATCTTGGTAATCTTTAATAACCTGCTCAAGGTTCTCGTTCACTAACACCGAAGAAAGTTTAGGAGACTGACAAGCGATAACAAAAAATAGTACAAATACCGTGATTGAAAATACCTTCATGACAAAATCTCAAATATTAATTTAAATAGCTAACTTATAAATACCATAACAAAACCTAAATTTTTATAAAGAAAATTTTTCTTTATCTCGGTTATTTTCGTCTGCGCTCATATGGTTAAACTGAATCTGATGATTAATACATTTTATTATGGCGCTATAAGCCAAATTACTAGAGAATAGCTTACCCGCTATTTTAGTGAATACCACAAGTAAAAGGTTGGAATATTGAAGTACCATGATTCCATAGCACAAGCTGAACAAAAAATGCATGCCGCCATAAAACAATTGCAGTTATGGCATATAGCCGCGACGCCAATCAATTACGCGGTAAGTTACGAATATCTCAATCAACAAACAAAAACTCTGAATGCCGCAATTGAAAAACAGTTAGCCAGCGGTAAAAAACTTGATAACTTTTTTTTAGAAGAAATATATCGCCAATATGTTTTAGGGCAAAGCGCCTTTCGAGGTGAGCTAATTGATGATCTCGATGACGTATTGGACGATCTGCAAAGCAACAGTGAACAATCTTCGCTATGCACAAAGCGCTTAGTCACTCAATTAGATGAGAGTATTGCCAGTTTAAAGTCTATTGATAAGCGTGAAATAATTAACGCTATTAAACAGATACGACAAACGACTCAGAAATTTAAACTCCAGCAAGAAAAGCTAGCTGAGCAACTGCTAGTATCACAAAAATCAACTCAAGCATTACGCTCAGAATTGGATGATGTTAAAAAAGAAATTTATTTTGACGCTTTAACAGGGCTTTATAACCGCAAAGCCATGGCAAAACATTTAGACCTTTGGTTATCTGCTGATCCAAATAAGCATGTTGCTGCGATTGTTATTAGCATTGATCAATTTTCTCAAATGAATGAAAGTTTAGGCCCTATGATCAGTGATGTATTGTTAACAAAAATTGCCAAGAAAGTGAGCAGTTATGTGGGCGAAAGTGGCTTACCTGTTAGGTCTGCAGGCGATGAATTCTTAATTTTACTGCCTGATGTTAAAAGAGTTATAGCTGGTGAGGTTGCGGAAAAAATGCGGCAGAGTATAGAGAAATTACGCTTTATCAGCAGTAAATCAGGTACTCGATTACCACAAATGACGCTCAGTATTGGTGTTAGCGATTATAATGTCGCTACAACTGCAAATGACATCATAAACCAAACTCGTGCACTGATTAACGATAAGACTAATATCCATACTAATCACGTTAATATTGCTAAAGATTAATTAACTTAAGGTCAGCTCGTCAATTAATTTCTGCAAGTTATTTTCTGAAAATACTTTTATCCCGTTTGCTCTCAATACGTCGGTAGTAACGCCTTGCCCGGCTATTTTCTGTTGACTAAATTGGCCATTATATATACTTGAACTACCGCATGATGGACTAGATTCTTTCAATAATGCATAGCGAATATTATGTTTTTGGCAGAGTAATAACGCCTGATTAGCACCTTGTTTAAAAGCATATGTGACATCTTGCCCCGTAATTGTTGTAACAACAATTGTGTTACCGATCGCTTGAATCTCTGCAGGCGCTCTTGGTGTATTCAACCCTCCAGCTAATTCCGGACAAATAACCACTAAGCGATTATCTTCTTTCCAACGCTTAAGCGTGGTATTAACTAATAAATTGTCACCACCATCATACCTAACTTTATTGCCTAAAAAGCAGCTACTAATGAGTATTTTTTCCAAAAAATGCCCCTAATCAATTTATCGATAATCGATTTATCGCTAACCAAAACTAGTCTTTTATATAGCCCTAGCCTATATAAATTGGGGTTAGAGATTACTTAAATAATCCAATTGTTATCATTTATTTCTGACCGTTGTAGCTTTCGGGTTCATTACGATAAAAGCAGCTTAATTTTCTGCAGTCCGTCAATATCTTGATCGCTAATACACTCGAGCCAACAGGCATGACTGTATTCTTCAAAGTTTAATAAAAATTCACTTTCACCATACTTTATTCTTACACAATACAGATCTGCTCCTTCTGAAACCTCAAGTGTTTTTAAAGATGTTAACCGTAAAACATGGTCAATAATTTCCGTTTTATCATCCATTGTCCAATCCACATTAAAACGTAATTGTAATGTGGTTGAGTTTATTTCCTCAACATTAATAATTTCTATATTATCTTTTATCTGCATACAATTTCTTCTTAGTTTAAATAAATGAAATTAATTGTTTAAAACTTAGGCTAGCTCAGCAAAATATTAGATAAAATATCATCCTAGTAAGATCCTAAAAAAAGCAACGACAACAGTTTACTTTTTACATATAATCAATTGAGGATCCTTAAAAATTATTTACCAAAGAGAGATAATATCTATGAAAAAACTTACTTTAGCCGTTGCTGCTACTGTTATGATGGCTTCACCAGCATTCGCTGGCGACGCTGCTGCCGGTAAATCAAAAACTGCCATGTGTTCAGCCTGTCACGGTGCTGCTGGTATTTCCGCTGTTCCTATGTACCCTAATCTTGCTGGCCAAAAAGAAGCTTATCTTGCCAAGCAATTAAAAGATTTTAAATCGGGCAACCGTAAAGATCCAGTAATGGCACCAATGGCTATGGCATTATCTGACGAAGATGTTGCTAACATTGCAGCATACTACGCTAGCCTTAAGTAACGTTAAGCTATGTTAAAAAAGCGCTGTTAGGCGCTTTTTTTGTTTGTAAAATTTGTCATCTCAGTTCAGCTCTGGTGCTGTTTAATTAACGATAAAAATGGCTCGCCATAACGGGCAAGTTTGGTATCGCCAATACCACTGACGTTAAGCATCTGTCTGGAGGTTAGTGGCTTTACTCTTGCCAATTCAGCTAAGGTAGCATCGTTAAAAACAATAAACGGCGCTATATCTTCAAGGCTGGCGATTTCTTTTCGTAATGATCTTAGTTTCGAAAACAGTACCCTATCATAAACTTTTTCACGTTTATTGCGTTGCCAATAACTCGCTTTTTGTAAGCGAGGAGCGGCCAGCATTAATGGTTCTTGCCCTTTCAAAACTGCACCTGCTGCCTGTGTAAGACATAAATTTGACTGGGCTGCGATATCTTGTTGTAAATAGCCTAGGTGAATTAATTGCCGCACTATTGAAAACCAATAGCCGGGCGTTTTATCTCTACCAATACCAAAAGTGGATACTTTATCATGACCCAGTTGGATAATTTTATCATTGAGTTCGGCTCGTAAAACCGCCACAACATGCTCAACATCACCATTTCCTTCGATACGATATACACAAGACAGCACTTTTTGCGCCGCTTCTGTGGCATCAAATTGACTCGGAGGATCTAAGCAAATATCACAGTTACCACAGCTTTTTTCGGTAAACTCCGCAAAGTAATTTAAGACCACTCTACGCCGGCAAGTTTGAGCATCAATAAAGCCACGCATCGCCTGAAAACGTTGTAACTCTACATTGACTCGTTGCTCGTTTTCACCTTCTCCAATACGCTTACTTATGCGCTCAGCGTCTTTCTCATCATAAAGAAAAAGGGCTTCTGCCGGTAAGCCATCTCGGCCTGCTCGGCCTATTTCTTGATAGTATGACTCTAATGTTCGTGGTGGCTCATAATGTATAACAAATCGCACATTGGACTTATTAATACCCAAACCAAAAGCCACCGTTGCCACTACAATTTGCACATCATCTTTGGCAAATTTATCTTGGATAATATTGCGAATTTCAGACTCTAGCCCAGCATGATAAGCCGAACAATTAATGCCTGTTTCTGCTAATCGTTTTGCTAGTTTTTCAACTTGCCAACGACTATTACAATAAATAATACCGCACTCATCTTTTCGTTTTTTGATATAACCAATAACTTGTTGCTCACCCTGATATTTCTCAGCCAAAGTAAAACGAATATTGGGTCGATCAAAGCTATCAAGGTGTATATAGGGGTCATGTAAAGCTAATTGTTGCAGAATATCTCGACGAGTGGTGACATCAGCCGTTGCGGTTAATGCCATGACAGGTACATGGGGGAAATTTTGTTTTAGCTGGTGTAGTTGCGTGTATGCAGGGCGAAAATCATGGCCCCATTGCGATATACAATGCGCTTCATCAATAGCAAAAAGGCTGATGGTTAATTGAGCTAGCCCTTGGATAAAATAATAATTCTTTAATCGCTCTGGTGCGACATAAAGTAGCTTTATTTCGCCTTGACCTAAACGTCGAAAAATATCATTGATGGTCTCGGTATCGAGTGACGAATTAACATAAGCAGCTGAAATACCTTGCCGGACTAAACCATCAACTTGATCTTTCATTAATGCTATTAATGGTGAAACAACAATAGTAACACCAGGCATCAAGGTTGCGGGCAATTGAAAGCACATTGACTTTCCGCCGCCTGTTGGCATTAACACTAAGCTGTCGCGGCCTTGGAGTGCATGAGTGATAATTTCTTCTTGGCCAGGGCGAAACGCCTGATAACCAAAATGATGTTTCAGGGATTCAGTTAATGTTGTAGGGGAAATGGCTTGCAACAGACAATCTTTATTAAATGAAATCAACCGACATTTTAACGTAGTAAAGGCTTTGTGCGGAGATTTATTTTCAATATAATAGTAATTATTATGAGTTTCGCTTACATCGCTAAAAGGACATTTATGATACATGAAGAATATTTTAAGCAGCTTGCTCAATATTGGAGTCAAGAAATGCCGTTTAATAAGTTATTGGGGCTAGAGGTCACGCAATTTAATAGCCAAGAGTCAACGGTCAGTATTATGTGGCACGACCAGCTTATCGGTAATCCAGAACAAAGAATTCTTCATGGCGGCGTAACTGCCTCAGCGCTAGATCTTGCCGGTGGTGTTGTGGCCGCAGCGAATATACTATCTCAGTTACCCGAATTATCCCCCCAAATAATTTCACAAAGTTTAAGTCGCTTAAGCACCATTGATTTACGCACCGACTTTATAAGACCAGGGAGAGGTGAGAAATTTATTGCGACAGCAAAAATTATTCGCAGTGGCAGTAAAGTCGCGGTAGCTCGCATGGAAATGCACAACGAAAAAGGCGTTCATATTGCCTTTGGTACCGGCACTTATATGGTCGGCTAGTATAGATACTCACGATATTAATATGCCATTAGGTGATTAATGTTATTATCTCGCTTTAAACCAAACAGAACTGTAAATTTTCACCATGCCAACATCTGAAAAATCCGCCCTGCGTGGTGGTATTATCTTCGCTATTAGTGCCTATACAATGTGGGGTATTGCCCCATTATATTTTAGACTTATAGATCATATTAACGCCGATGAAATTCTAGTTCATCGGGTCGTTTGGTCGACGATATTATTATTGTTAATTGTGTTATTCACTAAAAGATGGGGCAACTTTATTGCGACCATTACTCAGCCAAAAATAGTACTGCAGCTTACTATATCAGCGACATTTTTAGCGGTAAATTGGTTTATGTTCATTTGGGCAGTCAACAATGATCATTTACTTGATGCCAGCTTAGGCTATTACATAAATCCACTCTTCAGTGTCGCATTAGGGGTTATATTTTTAGGTGAACGTTTGCGACCGTGGCAGCTCTTTGCTGTTGGCTTAGCATTCGTCGGCGTGATGATTCAGCTCATTATGGTGGGATCGCTCCCGATGATTTCTTTAGCATTGGCTGCCACCTTTGGTACTTATGGCTTATTACGTAAAAAAATGCCTTTAGATTCATTTGTCGGCTTACTGATAGAGTCACTTATGATGCTGCCAATAGCGTTGATTTATTGGCTAATGTTTCTAAAAACCAGTACGACCAACATGTTTGACAATACCATGTCGTTAAATATGCTCTTGATTTGTACCGGTATTGTCACCACGGCTCCATTACTTTGCTTTTCTGCGGCAACAAAACGTATGACTTTAACTGCGCTTGGCTTTTTTCAATACATTGGCCCAAGTATTATGTTTATTTTGGCGACATACTATTATCAAGAACCGCTATATTTTGCCAAATTAATCACGTTTGCTTGTATTTGGACCGCACTAGCAATATTTAGTTTTGATTCAATAAAAGCCAGAAGACATGCTGGAAAAGCAGCAATTACGCCGCGTTAGAAGAGTTCAAAGCGTGTCATGTGCGACACGCTTTGTTTGTGTACTTTATTGATTTGCCAACTCGGTAATTACTTCCTGTCATACCTTAATGACTTACGTTCATGTCAGAGAGTTTATCACGACATTATACCAATTAGCCTTGGAAGCTAACCATGGAAACTAACCATGGAAACTATTTACAATGTTTCCAAGTTAGCATAAGAAACTACTAGCCATTTACAACCGACATCAGCGAAGTTAACTTGAATGCGACTTTGTGGGCCACTACCTTCGTAGTTTAAAACCACACCATCACCAAACTTTTTATGGCGAACATTTTGGCCCAATTTAAAACCCGAATTACCAAAGGTTTCTAAAGTAAGGGCTGATGAGAATTTCCCTGTTGTTATTGGCTTTTTCACCTGACTTTGTAGGCGAATTTCTTCTGTACAAGCTTCTGGTAACTCCCTCAAAAAGCGGCTCGCCTTATGATTTTTTTCCTGGCCATATAGTCGACGGCTTTCGGCATGGCACAAATATAATTTTTGCATTGCCCGAGTCATACCGACATAACATAAACGGCGTTCCTCTTCTAAGCGACTGATATCTTCAACCGACTGCTGCGAGGGAAACATACCTTCTTCTAAGCCGGCAATAAACACTAATGGAAACTCTAAACCTTTAGCCGAGTGCATGGTCATTAATTGCACCGCAGGCTCATGATCATCGGCTTGTGACTCACCAGACTCAAGCGCTGCATGGGTTAAAAATGAGGTTAGTGGGCTTTGTTCTTCTTCAAGCTCAGGATCTACTTCAAATGTTTGACAAGCCGTGACTAGCTCATTTAAGTTTTCAATACGGGCTTCAGCACGTTCACCTTTTTCCGCTTGATACATAGCTTTCAAACCTGAATGCTGAATAACATGGTTTGCTTGTTGGTCAAGATTCAAATGACTTGAGTCGTCTTCTAATTGATCAATAACATTTATAAATTGCTGAATAACCTTGGCACTGCGACCTTTAAGTTCCTTATTCTGCACCATATGCTGACATGCTTGCCACAAAGTACATTCCAAGCTTCTAGCCCCATCGCGAACTAGGCTAAGCGTTTGATTGCCAATACCACGTGTTGGGGTATTAATTACCCGCTCAAATGCCGCGTCGTCATCACGGTTATTCAGTAAACGTAAATAAGCAAGCGCATCTTTGATTTCTTGGCGTTCAAAAAATCGTAAACCGCCATAAATTCGGTAAGGTAATTTCGCTTGAATCAACGCTTCTTCCATTAAGCGTGATTGCGCATTGCTGCGATATAAAATGGCGACATCATCTAGTGAGCCATTTTTATTTTTCCAGTCACTGATCCGCCCGGCAATGAAACGTGCTTCATCTATTTCATTGAATGCAGTATAGATAGATATTTTTTCGCCCGCATCATCTTCGGTCCATAAATCTTTACCGAGGCGATTACTATTGTTAGCAATCAGTTGATTAGCCGCATTAAGGATGTTGGCAGTTGAGCGATAGTTTTGCTCAAGTTTAATCGTTTTTGCACCGTCAAAATCTTGCAAAAAACGCTGAATATTTTCAATTTTTGCGCCACGCCAGCCATAAATAGATTGATCGTCGTCACCAACAATCATGACATTACCGCTTTTCTTGCCTAACAAGTTTAACCAAGCATATTGTATAGCGTTAGTATCTTGAAACTCATCCACTAACACATGCCTAAAGCGTTGTTGATAATGCGCTAATAACTCAGGGTTATTTAGCCAAAGCTCATGAGCTCGAAGTAATAACTCAGCGAAGTCGACTAAACCTGCGCGGTCGCAGGTATCTTGATAGACACGATAAACTTTAACAAAGGTTTCTTCGGTAACATCATGTTGGCTATCAATATGATGTGGCCGTAAGCCTTCATCTTTTTTACCATTGATATACCAAAGAAATTGTTTGGGTGGCCAACGTTTTTCATCCAACTCTAAAGAGCGAACAATACGCTTAACCATCCGAAGTTGGTCATCAGAATCGAGTACTTGAAAGCTTTGTGGCAATTTAGCTTCTTGGAAGTGCATGCGTAATAATCGATGCGCTAAGCCATGGAAAGTACCTACCCACATGCCATGCACATTACCATCTACGGTTTGTTCAACGCGTGCACGCATTTCAGCCGCGGCTTTATTGGTAAAAGTAACCGCTAAAATACTATGAGGTGATGCCTGCTCAACCTTCATTAGCCAAGCAATACGCTGCACTAAAACTCGCGTTTTACCACTTCCAGCGCCTGCAAGCACCAACATATTTTGTAGTGGCGCAGCAACAACATCTCGTTGTTTATCGTTCAACGATTCAAGTAATTCAGAAACATCCATAGCAAGGTAAAATCAAAAGCAAAAATATGTCGCTATCATAGCAAGTTAAGCACTATTTTGATAACGCTATCCTTATTACAAGCAAGCAATTAAATTATGTCAAAGCTATATGTGTCAAATTTTGATCGCTAATTTTCAGTTTACATAAACAAAGACAAAAATTTATGGCAATATTTTTGTCAGTTGCTCAATATTATCAAGGCCGAGGGTAGGTAATACTTTCAAAGGTTTACCGACTTGGTATGGGTTTAACCAAGCGGTCTGGCAACCGGCATTTATAGCACCAAAAACATCATTTCTACCACAATCGCCAACATGAAGTAATTGCGCATGACGAATTTTCAGAGCCGTACAAGCTTTATCAAACATATCACTGTCAGGTTTTAATTTATTATCTATAGAAGCATTAAAATGTTCGCTGAAGTACTTAGCGATACCGATCTTGCTCGTATCAACATTGCCGTTAGTAATCGCCACCAAGGGCACTCTGCGCTTTAAGTAGCTTAAAAAATCGTGTGTTTGTTGCGGCAAAGTGAAATTACTGCGCTGCTCAACAAAATAATCTAACGCCAACCCAGCAACTGACCGTGCCTCAGCATCAGTTAAACCTAGTGAAAGTGCACCGAGGTAATAGCTTTTTTCTCGCAACAAACCAATATCGTGCTTAAGCGCAGGTGATTGTTCAAGAACTTGCTGACGAAAAGGCCACCAAAAACGAAAATCAAAGCGATATAAATTACTATCAAGACCATAATCGCCGAATACACACTTAAAATAAGTGATCATCTTGGTATCGGTCGTTAACATGATAGGCTGGTTACTATACAAGGTGTCATCCAAATCGAAGCTAATAGCATGAAAAGGATGTAATCGGCGATAAAATCTCAAAATATATTTACCTAATAAAGATGCTGATGTAAAAGTTTTGCGACTAGTTTTTTAAATTGGCTCAACAACAAAGTATCCATACGGGGATCAAAATGCTCAGCATCTTGGCTGCTAATCGCTAAAAAGCCAATATCTTCTTGATTATGTGTAAGTCGTACTAACACTACCGAACCTGCGCTTGACTCAGAAAAAATCAATTCTTGTTCACTTTGTTGCAAGCGACCAAAGTAGTATTCGTCTTTACTTAATCGGCTTTCAATAATTTCAGCACAATCATTGTTAACTAATGAGCTATGATTAATTTCTGTTGGCTTCACTAGCCATAACTTTAATGCATCTAACGACAACAATTGAGTGGTTGCCTGATGCAAACAATCAAGCAACTCTGCTGCCGTTGTACAATCAAGTAAACGTAAATATAGGTCGCTATACAAGGTAAATAATTGCTCGTTTTGGTTTGCTATCACCATTAATTGGGTGATCTCTTCTTCCAAATTGTGAATTTTTAAGCGCTGTTGAGATAATTGACGTTCGACTAAAGAAATAGTGCCACGTTGATGATCGGGTAGCCTTAAGCTGGTAACAAACTCACCCTGACGATTAAAAAACTCAGGGTGCTCTTGTAGATAACTAACGATTAACTCATCGGTTAGCTTTATTTCGTCATCTGACATTAGGTTTTGATCACTTGTTTGCATAGATTTATTTTTGTCTTGATTCATAAGTTTATTTGCCCATCGAACACATGCACGGCGGGACCTGTCATTTTTACTGAATTCCCAGGGCCTTTCCAAAATATTTTCAATTGCCCTCCAGGTAAATCCACTAATACTTGTCTATTTAGTTTCTTTTGCATTTGCCCAACAACTACGGCAGCACAAGCGCCACTGCCACAAGCTAATGTTTCAGCAGCACCACGTTCATAAACACGCAGTTTGATATATTCGGGTGACACGACTTCCATAAAACTAATATTAGCTTGTTGTGGAAAACGCTCATGTAAGGACAGCGCTTCACCCAATATAGCTACCGGCGCTTCTTTAACATTATCGACGGTTAAAACGCAGTGCGGATTGCCCATTGAAACAACGCCACAAAGTACAGTTTCGTCTTCACTGCGAAGAATATAAGTGCCTTCTGCTTTTTGCGCAGTAAATGGAATTTTTGCCGGTTCAAATTGCGGTACTGGCATATTGACCGAAACATTACCGTCACGTTCAATAAATAAGGTCATTTTTCCTGATTGCGTTGAAACTTTAATTTTATGTTTATTAGTTAAACCTTTTAAACGGACAAATTTTGCGAAGCAACGTGCACCATTGCCACATTGCCCCACTTCACTGCCATCAGCATTAAATATCCGGTAGTGGAAATCTAGATCAGGATCATACGGCGGTTCAACAACCAACACTTGATCAAAGCCAACACCAAAATTTCTATCGGCGAGTTGCTTAATTTGCTCACTGGACAAAAAAACATTTTGTGTCACATTATCGAGCACGAGGAAATCGTTACCTAAACCGTGCATTTTAGAAAAATTTACTAACATCGACACCTAATCTCACACTATAAAGGTAACAAGCTTTCACCTTGCCACAACTGGCTGAAGGTTTCGCGTTTTCTGACTAAATAGCTCTCGCTGCCGTCAACCATAACTTCAGCCGCACGTGGCCGACTATTGTAATTTGAACTCATAGTAAAACCATAAGCACCGGCACTGCGTATAGCAAGCAAATCGCCTGCGCTAATTGCCAACGCTCGGTCTTTACCTAGAAAATCACCGGTTTCACATATGGGACCAACCACATCGTATTGCGCACTCGCAACATCATCACGTTGCTCAACAGGAATAATGGCTTGCCAAGCTTGATATAAAGCAGGTCTTATCAAATCATTCATTGCCGCATCAACAATGGCAAAATTTCGGTCTTCACTGACTTTGATATATTCAACTTCAGTCACCAAAATACCTGCATTGGCCATCACAGCCCGGCCTGGTTCATAAATAAGCGTTAAATCGCGACCGGTTAGCTTTTGTGCAATTGCTTCAGCGTATTCTTTAGGGTGAGGCGGTTGCTCGTCATCGTAACAAACACCTAAACCACCGCCGACATCAATATGCGAGAGCGCAATACCTTGTTCAGCTAATTCATCGACTAACTTTAACACTCGATCAAGCGCATCTAAAAACGGTAAAATTTCGGTGAGCTGTGAACCTATATGGCAGTCAACGCCTTGAATATTGATATGCGATAATGTCGAAGCATATTGATAGAGCTCAGGCGCCTGTTCAATACTAATACCAAATTTATTTTCTTTTAAGCCAGTTGAAATATAAGGGTGAGTGCCCGCATCCACATCAGGGTTTACCCGCAATGAAATAGGCGCAACTTTATTCAGCCCTTGTGCAACAGATTGTATGCGTTCTAATTCAGCAGCTGACTCAACATTAAAGCAGTAAATACCAAGGTTTAATGCGAATGCAATTTCCTCTGACGTTTTCCCTACACCTGAAAACACCACTTTTTTCGGATCGCCGCCCGCTTCAATCACGCGCATCAACTCGCCTTTTGAAACAATATCAAAGCCGGAACCTAAGCGTGCCATTACATTCAATACCGCTATATTACTGTTTGCCTTAACAGCATAACAAACAAGGTGTGGTCGCTCTCCAGCCGCTTGATCAAAAGCATGCCAATGGCGCTCAATGGTGGCGCGTGAATATATATAAAGCGGCGTACCGTATTGCTTTGCTAACTCAGCGACCGGACATTGCTCGGCGAATAATGAATGTTGTTTACGATTAAAAAAGTCCAATGTCGTTATTCCTAATGCTCTAAATTGGTTATATCACTGTTTTTATCAATTTCTTGGCTTGTTTTTGGTAAGTTCTCTTGCTGTTGCTCAGGAGTTTGGTATAAAGGGCCTTTAATGCCGCAGCCTGTTATGGTTACTAAACTAAGCAAACTGAAGAAAATAATTGCAATTTGTTTACGCATAATTGATTTATTCGATTTTTTTCCCATGATAGACGTTTTATAATCCCTTGACCAATAATTACCAAGCAAAGATTAAACAATCTTAAAGCGTAGGTAAAAAGGAACAGTTAATGAATGATAGTCAATACAATTTAGCCGCAGAAAATATCTTACTTGCGGTAGAAGAAGCCATCGAAAATTGCGGTTACGATATCGATTATGAAGGTGTTGGCGGGATGTTAACCCTGACATTTAAAAATGCCAGTAAAATCATTATTAACAAGCAAGCACCTTTGCATGAGATTTGGGTAGCAACGAAATTTAACGGCCATCACTTTCACTTCGAAAATGACCAGTGGTTTGATAAACGCGGCAGCGATGAACTATGGCAATTTTTATCTGACGCGGTCAGCAAACAAGCAGAAGAAACCATTGTACTTTCTGCGCAATAAATATTAATTAAGGTAAATTACATGACGCAACAAACCGTACGAATTGCAACGCGAAAAAGCGCACTCGCACTGTGGCAAGCAGAATATGTTAAGGCAAAACTTGAGCATTTTCATCCAGGTATACAAGTTGAACTAGTACCGATGACCACTAAAGGTGACATTATTCTCGATACGCCGCTCGCAAAAGTCGGTGGCAAAGGCTTGTTTGTAAAAGAGCTTGAAGTTGCCATGTTAGAAAATCGTGCGGATATTGCCGTGCATTCAATGAAAGACGTACCTGTAGAATTTCCAGAAGGCTTAGGTTTAGAAGTTATTTGTCCACGTGAAGACCCGCGTGACGCATTTGTGTCGAATAACATTGCCAGCTTAGCTGAGTTGCCACAAGGTGCTGTGGTTGGAACTTCAAGTTTACGTCGTCAATGCCAAATACAAGCATTAAGACCAGATCTAGATATTCGCGATCTCCGTGGTAACGTCAACACGCGTCTTAAGAAACTTGATAATGGTGAATATGACGCCATTATTTTAGCAGCCGCAGGCTTAATTCGCTTAGAAATGCCAGAGCGTATTCGTGAATATATTGCCCCAGAAGTTATGTTACCAGCAAATGGTCAAGGCGCTGTTGGCATAGAATGTCGCATTGACGATGAAACCATTAAGACTTTATTAGCACCACTTGGCTGTGAAGAAACGCGTATTCGTGTTCTCGCTGAACGGGCGATGAATCGTGCGCTTGAAGGCGGTTGTCAGGTGCCCATTGGTAGTTATGCTGTGCTAGAAAATGAACAGATTTACCTACGCGGATTAGTAGGTGCGGTCGACGGCAGTGAAATATTAACCAGTGAAGTACGAGGCAATATGAGTGAAGCTGAGCAATTAGGAAATCAGTTAGCAGAAAACTTATTGGCTAAAGGTGCCGACAAAATCCTACGTCAGGTATATGACCAAGCATAAGCTTAGATTATTAATATCGCGCCCAGAAAACGCTGGGCGCAACGTACAAAAAATTTTAAAGCAAGGTGGTTATCAAAGCTATTGTCAGTGATATTTTGATTTTTAAAACGTCCCCTTGAGCAAATTCATACTCCTAAAAGTATCCTAACTCTCCTTATTTACAGGGCTTACTTAGTGTCACAGCAATAAAGTTTGCCATAAGCTAATGCTAGAAAACCTTGTGGCTGAAAGTGCGACTGAGCAGCAGTAATACCAATTAAAATAAATAAGTCATCGTACAAACGAGGTCTAGTAACCCTAAGCGCAAGCGTATTAGTCTCTAAAGAAAACGATAGCGAAGGTGTGTAACGTTAGTCGATTACAAAACGTATATGCAAAAGATCCAAACATTGTCCCAGGTGATGATTTCGAGAACTTACCGGAAAATCGTTACAGTGTCGTAGCGCATCGGCACACTATTTTGAAAGTTATCAGCGTGTTTGGCGAAATTACTCATATAAGCTTATCAAAGCATGGTATCGACAACAGATAAATTGTATCTTAATCACTAGTAACGTTTTATTAGAATTCATAGTAAACTTAATTTATGTGTAAAACAGGCACCGGCAAGCATAATGTCTGCGAGTTTTGGCAAGTAAGATAATTACTGTGAATCAGAAGAATGGCATCAGTCGAGTAATAAATGCCAATAACGCCAGTTACCAAGCTATGATTAATACACTTGCCAGAGACTAAAGATTAAGTAATATCGAGTGATATAAACAACTTATTAGCCTAATAAATTCAGTGTGCGTAGCGCCAACATGTAAGATAGGATCAGTTCATGAGCGATAAAAAACAACCCAAGCAATCGAAACCTGATAATACGTCAGCTGACAGTAGTAATCCTGAAAGTCAGACAGGTTTAACGGCTTCAATCAATATGAGTTCATCGCAGGAAGCGTCATCGAATCAACCTGCCTCCGCTGATAGTACTGAAAAATCTTCAGACAAGCCTAAAAACAAAACCGTTATTAAAGCCCCTGACAAAGTAAAACTGACTGCTGAAGAAAGCAAAACCCAGACGAGTCCAGCATCGAACAAAACTAATGATAAGAGCGCCTCACCAGTGAAAAATACCGCCTCCAACACATCAAATAAGTCGACAACTGTCAGTCCTAAAACGTCGCAGGAAAAAAGCACAGCTAATAAAGCGAAGAAAAGTAAAGTATCTAAAATCGCTGTTGTAGCATTAATTATCGCGCTAATCGCTATTCTCGCCAGTGTTGCTCACTATTATTGGAGTGAACAGCAAAAAGCTCAATATAGTCTGCAACTCAATGATATTTTAGAGGATAAGCTCGTTTCAAATCAGCAGGAAATCGCACAACAACTTGCTCGAAATTCTCAGGGTATTACCCAGAACATCACTCAACAGCTTTCACAAAGTAAACAAGCAAGCGCTAGTGAGTTAAACGCGTTGCGTAATAAACTTGAACAAGGTAATCGCCTTGAACAGAGCAATCAAGATACTATCGCACAATTACAGCAAAAAATTGCCAGCTTAGGTCAAAATCAACCCAGTGACTGGCTTCTACAGGAAGCTGAATATCTTATTCGATTGGCTTCTAGGAGCTTATGGTTAGAAAATGAAACTGGCACTGCCATTAGTTTACTTAATGACGCAGACATGCGCATAGAAGAGTTAAATGACCCACAATTTTTAGCTTTACGCCAAATTATTCAGCAAGATATCGCCAAGTTACAGTTACTACCTAAGCTGGCAACTGATAATGTAATTTTAAAACTGATGACGCTGGATCAGCAAATAAAGCAACTACCGTTAGCACTATTTGAAATTCCAGAAATACATAAAACTGAAACGACGCTTGAGTTAACTGATAACGCTAATGATTGGCGAGAAAATCTAGCCAAAACATGGCGCAAGTTTACTGATGAGTTTTTCACTGTTACCCGCAGAACAGGTAATATTGAGCCGTTAATGTCGCCACAATTTCAACAAAATTTACGTGAAAACTTAAGTCTAAAATTACAAACGGCTATTTGGGCTGCAAGTAAATCAAAAGGTAATATTTACCAGCAATCACTTAACGATATTCAGCGCTGGGTTAGTGAATATTTTGATATGACAAAACTTGAAAATAAAAACTTCCTCAAAACAATTGATACATTAAAAGCAGCAACTATTAATGTTGACTATCCAAATAATCTTGCTTCACTAAAAGAAATTCGACAATTATTGTCGGTTAAAATGAAGTCCACACACCCAATTTTAGAGAACAGAAATATCCTAGATACACAGCAAGCATCTGAAGACGAGCCCACAAGCTCCGAGCTAAGTGAGGACTTATAATGAAACGACTATTATTATTGCTGATTTTATTTCTTGGGGTAATTGTTATCACACCAATGTTAATTGGTGAAAAAGGTTATATTCTGATTTCAATTGGAGATTCAGCCATTGAAACAACGGTTATTACCGCCATAATCACGCTAGCGCTGTGCTTCTTTGCAATAGCACTTATTATTAAATTTTTCCGTGGCGGGCTAAGTTTTAGCTTTAAAGCTTGGAACAAAATTGCTTTTGCCAGTCGCCGACGAGCACTTAAAGACTTTAACAAAGGTATCGCAGCCTATGTTTTAGGTGATTATAAACAAGCAGAGCATTTATTGGCTAAATCGGCTGATGCCTCAAATTTTGAGCATATAGCTTATCTTGTTGCAGCCGATGCGGCTCAAAAACAAGCATTGAAACCAAACACTGATCACTATTTAGGCTTGCTTGAACAGACAACTAGCACCTTTAAAGACGCTGGATTAGAAGCAGTGTTAATTAAAATAAAATTATTGATCGGTCAACAAAATTACCAACAAGCAAGAAATGTGATTGATGAGCACCATAAACATATTGGACATGACGTACGCTTACTCCGATTAGAAATAGAGCTAAGCTTAATTGAGCAACGTTTTGACTATGTTATCAAAAAGCTTAATGCCGCACAGAAACAAAAATCTATTAGCCTTGAAACTATCACTTTATGGCAGCAGCAGGCGTTTTACGGTGCTTTTAATCAGCAAATCAAACAGCACGATAGTCATGTTTTGCTAGAATACTGGCAACAACTCCCAAAGAAAATTAAGCAATCAGAAACAGTCGTACTGGCTTATTGTCAGGTGTTAGCAGAAAACCAAGTTAACGAGCCCTTAGCAAAACTATTATTACCGATAATAAAGAAAGGCAATGCGATTAGCTTACTAAAAGCGGTCAGAACATTACCTATTACTCAAGATGATAGTCTTATGGCAGCAGCGCAAAAGCATTTACATAACGAGCCACACAATGCTATTTGGTTATCATTGGTAGCTCATTTTGCCACGGCTTCTCAACAATGGCAGTTAGCAGAAAAAGCATTTAATAGTTTAGTTAACCTTGAAGAAAAGCAATACGATAAAATTGACTTACTGGTTTTTTCACAAGTACTTGAGCACCAAGGTCATCTAGACAAAGCGAATCAAGCACTCAGAAAAATTCACGCTTAGCGCAGAGATTAATAAAGCTTAAAAGCCCTATTTAATAATGGTTATATCTTAATCGATTAAACCGCTATTAAATAGGACTCTTGTCCTTTATGCTTTTGAGTTCTTTGATAAGCACCCTTACCTTTTTTAGCAATAATTATTTGCTGCTTAAACAACCTTGACGTTACCACAGCCGCTAAGAAATTATCTTTAATTACGCCTCGCCCCAATTCACAACCACCTTGATTTTTAGGGTGTTTTTTTACTTTATTCTTAGTCATATTATTCTACCTTTTATGTCGTTCGTTAAGTTAAATTGCTACAAACTTATTGCTTCGTAGCGAAAACGCGCAGAGTATATACTAATCAAAAAAATATGCACAAATATTAAATTTAATTAACAGTTCCTTTTCTGAACCGGCAGTACTTAAAGTAAAAATCTATGACAAAAAGTAATAAAACAATAAAGATTAAAGCAATTGCCCGTCATCATGGTTTATTCATTACTTTAACCGGCCTTATAGCTTTGTTCATTGTAGCTTGGCTATGCAGCTATTACTGGCAACAAGCCCGTTTCCCTTTACTGTTTATGGTGCTCACTTGCATAGTCACTATTTTTATCGGTTTACTAAAATTAGCAGAACCAACTTACAGCTTAATAGTGACACCTGAAAAATTAACTTTTCATCATCTTCATGGGCATTGGCAATTTAACTGGCAGCAAATCCGCAACATCCATTGCGTGACAAATACGGTCGGCATAACACGTGAAGAACTGAATTACGTAGGTATAAAACTAACTTCAATAGATGTGATAGCAAACAGCATATCATTGCGCTTAGCAAACCGAATGATACACGAGCAAAAACCCCTCATTCATTATTGCATTAAGCAGCAGCTAATTACGTTTGAACAAGGCATTTTAAATTTTGAACCTTACATTTTAAGAGATGGCACAATCATAAAAGGGCCATTGGCCGCTTTTCTACATCATAGTGAGGTATTAAATCAAGCACTTGGCGCACACCTATTTATTGCCGCGAGTAACTTAAATGGCTCAATTAACGACTTCGTATTTTTGGCAAATAATTATTTGTCTCATGCGAAAAATTCGTATTATTAACTTTTTTGTTTTATGCAAACTTAAGAGAACTAAAATAGAGCTTATCGTCACTTTACGACCGATTATTGCTTTTCATTTATAGCTTAAATAAACGCAAAAGCATCGGCATACATATGCTCAATTAATGCGCCTTGCTTAACAAAGTCACCACGAACGGCAGCAACCATTTCAAAACGACCCGCTAAATAAATATCATAATCAGCTAAGTTGTTAACTTCTGCCATGACTACCTTATGGACCATACCCGAGCGACCTTGCCAATCAACATGCGGTGCTTCAATCACCGGGATAAACTTCCCGTTAGCTAATTTGGTCATCATTGCGGCTGTTTCTTCTAGTTCATAGCATGCACTCGGCTCGCGTAAGCCCCAGTAGACTAAAACCTCACGTTGAGACTGCTGCAAGGCTAAATGTTCAAACATAGATTTAATGTATGAAAAACCTGTACCGCCAGCAATAAGCAGTAGCGGGCGTTCACTTTTTTCGCGTAAATGCGCATTACCAAAGGGCATCTCGATAGTCACTTCAGTGTTGGCTTTTATGTGCTCAATCACTTGCATCGGATAACTATCTGAACCAAAAGCACCTATTTGCAACTCAATTAATTCAGCACCTGGAGCACTAGCAATTGAAAAAGGTCGCTTGTCTTCGTCACTCATCACAAAATTTAAGTATTGTCCGGCAGAGAAATTAACAGCTGTACTCGGCTTTAACAGTGCCTTATACACATGATCCGTTAATGGCGTTAACGACGCTACCTGACATGTAATCACTTTCATTTATCTTTTCCCTTATTCTGCATGCTCGCTATTTGGCTGCAGTATTATCAATTTGAATTATTAACGTCGTTTGAGATATTGAGCTCATCCCAAATATCATCTACATGGTCTTTAATCGCTTGGGTCATTTCAATTGGCTCTCCCCATTCTCGATTAGTTTCACCTGGCCATTTATTGGTGGCGTCCATCCCCATTTTTGAACCTAAGCCTGACACAGGTGACGCAAAATCTAAATAGTCTATCGGTGTGTTTTCAATTAATACCGTATCGCGACTCGGATCCATACGTGTGGTCATTGCCCAAATAACGTCTTTCCAATCCCGAGCATTAACATCATCGTCACAAACAATAACAAATTTGGTATACATAAATTGGCGTAAGAATGACCAAACCCCCATCATGACGCGTTTAGCATGACCCGCATATTGCTTTTTAATCGTCACTACCGCTAAACGATAAGAACAGCCTTCTGGTGGTAAGTAAAAATCTTGAATTTCGGGAAACTGCTTTTGCAAAATAGGCACAAACACTTCGTTGAGTGCTACACCCAATATTGCTGGTTCATCTGGCGGACGTCCGGTATAAGTGCTGTGATAGATTGGGTCTTTTCTATGGGTAATATGCGTTACCGTCATTACCGGGAAGTCATCAACTTCATTGTAATAACCGGTATGATCGCCATAAGGTCCTTCTGGTGCTACTTCATCAGGATCAATGTAACCTTCGAGTACAATTTCGGCGCTCGCAGGTACTTCTAAATCATGACTAATACACTTAGCCACTTCGGTTTTGCTACCACGTAATAAGCCAGCGAAAGCATATTCTGACAAGGTATCTGGCACGGGCGTAACTGCACCTAAAATGGTGGCAGGATCGGCACCTAAGGCAACAGCAACGGGATATTTTTCACCTGGAAAGGCTTTTTTAAACTCTTGAAAGTCTAGCGCGCCTCCGCGATGAGATAACCAACGCATGATCACTTTATTGCGACCTAATAATTGATTACGATAAATACCAAGATTTTGGCGTTCTTTATGTGGGCCTTTAGTCACGGTTAATCCCCAAGTAATCAAAGGGGCAACATCACCTGGCCAACATTTTTGGATTGGAAATTGAGTTAGGTCAACCGCATCACCTTCAAGTACAACTTGCTGACATAATGGTTTTTTAATCACCTTAACTGGCATGTTAAGCACTTGCTTATACAAGGGTATTTTACTCATGGCATCGCGAAAGCCTTTCGGAGGCTCAGGTTCTTTTAGGGCTGCCAACAGTGTACCAACATCGCGTAAGGCTTTGACATTATCTTGCCCCATTGCCAAAGCGACACGTTCAGGCGTACCAAACAAGTTGGTCAATACCGGCATACCGTGTGGTGTACCATTTTCGTCGGTTGGATTTTCAAATAATAATGCCGGACCGCCTTGGCGTAAGGTGCGATCGCTGATTTCTGTCATGGTTAAATCAGTAGAAATTGGCTGACTAATGCGCTTAAGTTGGCCTAGTTTCTCTAATTGAGAGATGAAATCTCTTAAATCACTATATTTCATATTAGAATTTGATGAAAAATTTGTCGTACATTATAACGGTAGAAAGCCTAAAGTCCCTAATTGATAGCAATATCATCTAAATTATTATGCTTTATATGCTTTCAAGCACCATTCGATAGTAACGACTAGAAAAGAACTTTGTAGCCAATATAAAAAATGCCAGCAATTGCTGGCATTTTTAGACAATATTTAAATATGTATTACTGACGTTTCATTGAATCAAAAAATTCATCATTAGTTTTGGTCATGGCCAATTTATCGATCATGAACTCCATCGCGTCGATTTCCCCCATTTCATGGACGATTTTACGCAATATCCACATTTTTTGTAATTCGTCAGGCTTAGTTAAAAGCTCTTCGCGACGCGTACCACTGCGGTTGAAATGAATAGCAGGGAAAACACGTTTTTCTGCAATTTTACGAGAAAGATGTAATTCCATATTACCTGTACCTTTAAACTCTTCGTAGATAACTTCATCCATTTTAGAGCCAGTATCAACAAGAGCTGTCGCTATAATGGTTAAACTACCACCTTCTTCAATATTACGTGCTGCGCCGAAAAAGCGTTTTGGACGATGCAAAGCATTAGCATCAACACCACCGGTTAATATTTTACCTGATGATGGAATAACCGTGTTGTAAGCACGTGCAAGTCGAGTAATTGAATCAAGTAAAATGACTACGTCTTTTTTATGCTCAACTAAGCGTTTTGCTTTTTCAATCACCATTTCGGCTACTTGTACATGACGATTCGCCGGTTCATCAAAAGTTGAAGCAATAACTTCACCTTTAACCAAGCGTTGCATTTCTGTTACTTCTTCTGGGCGCTCGTCAATAAGTAATACCATCAACTCAGCGTCAGGATGATTATGGGCAATACTTTGGGCAATATTTTGTAGTAATAAGGTTTTACCCGCTTTTGGCGGAGCCACGATCAAACCACGTTGACCTTTACCAATCGGTGAAGCTAAATCTAAAACACGAGCAGTAATATCTTCAGTCGAACCATTACCACGTTCCATCGTCATACGATCGGTTGGATGAATAGGTGTTAGGTTTTCAAAAAGAATTTTATTACGAGAATTTTCAGGACGGTCAAAGTTTACTTCATTAACTTTCAATAGTGCAAAGTAACGTTCACCGTCTTTAGGTGGACGAATTTTACCCGCAATGGTATCACCGGTACGCATACTAAATCGGCGTATCTGACTTGGAGATACATAAATATCATCAGGTCCGGCTAAATAAGATGAATCCGCAGAGCGTAAAAATCCAAAGCCGTCTTGTAGAATTTCTAAAACACCGCTGCCAAAAATATCTTCTCCACTTTTAGCGTGGGCTTTTAAAATGGCAAAAATAATATCTTGTTTGCGGTTACGAGCTAAATGCTCCAATTTCATTGTTTCTGCGAGCTGAACTAGTTCGCTGATCGACTTTTCTTTAAGTTCGTTAAGATTCATAGTGGGGGTTTCTTAGACTATTTAGGTTGTTATGCTGTGCCGCTTGGCTATTTAGGATGTTTGAGTATGGTTTTTTTGAAATGTTTTTTCTTTGAGCGTTAAATTTAGCATTAAAAAGTAAACCAGTAAAGGATCACTTAATTGATCTTAAGCTAAATAACAAAAAGGCCCGATAAATCGGACCTTTTTTTATAAATTGTTATCAATAAACTCTTTCAATTGAGTTTTTGATAGTGCGCCAACTTTCGTATCAGCGACAACACCGTCTTTAAATAGTAACAGTGTAGGAATACCACGGATACCATATTTAGGTGGGGTGTTAGAATTTTGATCAATGTTTAATTTACCGATAGTTAATTTACCAGCATATTCTTCAGCCACGTCGTTTAACAACGGCGCGATCATTTTACATGGTCCACACCATTCAGCCCAAAAATCAACAAGGACTAGACCCGATGCATTGATTACATCAGTGTCAAAACTATCATCAGTTAACTGAACAATTTTATCGCTCATTTATATCTCCATTAAAGGTGGCCTATCGCCAATTAGTTAAGATTATACCTTCATCACAATTAATTACCAACATTCATATATAACAGTTATGGGTATTTAATTTAATTCATATATAACAGTTATGGGCATTTAATTTAAAATTCAACTAAAGCCATCATTTTATTGTCGCTTTTACGTGAATCTAATTTTTATTGATAGCGTAACCTGTTAAGCTATCGGTATGAAAAAAACACACTTAACAGAAATAAAGTTCTCTGAACTTAAACTCGAGCCTACCGTAGTTAGCGGCCTCGAAACTATGGGCTTTGAATATTGTACTGAAATTCAAGCAAAGTCTCTTCCTATACTCATGACAGGCAAAGATATTGCCGGTCAAGCACAAACCGGTGAAGGTAAAACCATTGCCTTTTTAGCCGCAACCTTTCATCATTTATTACAGAAAAAAGATGTTAGCCACAACCAACCGCGTGCCTTAATTATGGCACCAACGCGTGAGCTTGCTATCCAAATTCATCGCGATGCCATTGAAATGGCAAAAAGTACCGGCTTACGTCTTGGATGTGTTTATGGTGGTGAAGGTTACGAAAGCCAACGTTTAGAACTTGAACAAGGTGTAGATATTTTAATCGGCACTTGTGGTCGCTTACTCGATTACTTAAAACAAGGTATTTATAACCTCAGTAATATTGAAGTTGTGGTACTTGATGAAGCTGACCGTATGTTCGATTTAGGCTTTATAAAAGACATTCGTTATATGTTTGGCAAAATGCCCGCAGCAACTGAACGTTTAAGCATGCTATTTTCTGCCACGTTATCATTTCGTGTTAAAGAATTAGCTTTTGAACACATGAACGACCCTGACAGTGTTGAAGTAGAACCTGACCAGAAAACTAACATTCGTATATCTGAAGAATTATTTTATCCTTCTAACGAAGATAAAATGTCTTTATTACAAACGCTAATTGAAGAAGACTGGCCAGATAAAGCCATTATTTTTGCCAATACTAAACATGTTTGTGAAAAAATACATGCTCACCTTGAAGCTGATAATATTCGCGTTGGCATGCTTACTGGCGATGTTATTCAAAAGAAACGTTTGAAAATTTTAGAGCAATTTACCGATGGCCAATTAGATGTTCTAGTGGCTACTGATGTTGCAGCTCGTGGTTTACATATTCCAGCAGTAACTCATGTTTTTAACTATGACTTACCTGATGACTGTGAAGATTATGTTCATCGTATTGGTCGTACAGGCCGAGCTGGTGCTACTGGCCATGCTATTAGCCTAGCGTGTGAGCAATATGTTTTTAACTTACCCGCAATTGAAAGCTACATCGAACATGATTTGCCCGTGAGTAAATATGACCATGAAGCACTCTTGACCGACTTGCCTAAGCCGAAGCCACGTCCACGTCGTCATAAGCCTCATAATGGTGGCCAAAATCGTAGCCGTAATACCAGCAATAGGCCTCAAAGGAACAGTTAGTTCATGACGATCACTTCAATGGAGACTTTATCACCTCTGTATGCCGTGGTCGATTTAGGCTCTAATAGTTTCCATATGTTGCTCACTCGACAACTTGCCGATAGCGTGCAAGTTGTTGACAAAGTAAAGCGTAAAGTACGCCTTGCTGCTGGCTTGAGTGAAGATAACATATTGTCTGAGCAAGCCATGGCAAAAGGCTTAGAATGTTTAAGCTTTTTTGCCGAGCGCCTGCAGGATATCCCTGAAAAAAATATTCGAATTGTCGCCACTGCAACTTTAAGGCTCGCTAAAAATCGTGCTGAATTCATCGCAAAAGCGGAGGCAGCATTAGGCCACAAAGTTACCTTATTAAGCGGTATTGCCGAAGCGGAGCATATATATCTTGGCGTAGCCCATACCAGTGTTAGTGCTAATAAACGCTTAGTTTTAGATATTGGTGGTGCCAGCACAGAGCTTATCGTTGGCCGCGGCTTTACGGTTAAAAAAGCCCATAGTCTTAACCTAGGCTGTGTCAGCTATAATCAAAAATACTTTTCCGACGGCACACTTTCCTCAGCAAATTTTTCCCGAGCAATATCTGCGGCTGAGCATGCTATTGCACCGATCAAAGCAGATTTTTGTGATATTGGTTGGCAATGCGTTCTTGGTGGTTCAGGTACCATGCAAGCATTAGCGGAAATGTTAATTTACCAGCATAAACCCAGTGTGCTTACGTTAGACTTTCTTTATCAAGTGCAAATGCAGCTGCAAAATTTTGATCATATTAACAGTATTGATTTACCTGGTTTATCCACAGAAAGAAGTCCAGTTATTGCCAGTGGGTTAGCCATTTTAATTGCCTTATTTCAGCAATTTTCTATTAAAGAATTAACTCTTTCTAGTGGTGCGTTACGTGAAGGGTTGTTATATGAAATGTTACCTGGTAATCGCACAACTAACATACGCCAACGTACTATCAGCGCTTTAAGCCAACGCTTTCATATTGATCAACAACATGCTGTTAGTGTTAAACGCCAAATTAATATTATATATAGCCAGCTCAAATCAACTTGGAATTTACCAGACGGTAATGCATTAGCACTATTATTGGCTAGCGGAGATTTGCATGAAATAGGCTTGTTACTCGAATACAAATATCATCAACAACACAGTGCCTATATTCTTAAGCATGCAGATTTAGCAGGGTTTAATCAATCAGATAGGAAATTTCTGGTCAGTTTAGTCTTACTTTATAAGGGTGACATCAACCTAGCACACATTGAACAACAATCAGCTTTAGACGATGAAACGGCTAAGCGACTCTTAATTATTCTACGCTTAGCAATAAAGTTGTGCCGTCGCCGTAAAGACGATGAATTACCCAACTATCGTCTATGGTTAAATAAAAAAGTTTTAAACCTATCTTTACCTGAAGTATGGCTAATGCAACACACCCTTATTCATGATGAATTAAAGCAAGAAAATGACCATATTTCTCGACTAGGTTATAGCTTACATATTGATGTGGATAATAATAGCTCGACTTAATTACACCCGCTTAAAAAATCATCAGACTTACACCACCTTCGGTTAAGCATGCTAACGCACTTAATACCAAGTAAATTAATTTCTACTAATTTTTAAAACGCTGAATATGAAAAAGCCGCGATATATAGCGCGGCTATGATAATGAAGTAATTTATTAAACTTTAAGTACGTCTAGTGGTATTTAAGCGTTTTGCTCTTCTTTTAACCAACGGGCTACCTGCTTAGCAAAATAGGTGAGAATGCCATCAGCACCTGCTCGTTTAAACGCTAATAAACCTTCCATTACGCAAGGTTTTTCGGCTAACCAGCCATTCTGAATTGCCGCCATATGCATGGCATATTCACCACTGACTTGGTAAGCATAAGTCGGTACTTGAAAGGTATCTTTTACCCGGCGAACAACATCTAAATATGGCATTCCCGGCTTGATCATTACCATGTCCGCGCCTTCCTGAATATCTTGTGCGACTTCATGTAATGCTTCATTACTGTTGGCGGGGTCCATTTGATAAGAGAATTTATTGCCGCCTTTTATATTGCCTGCTGAACCGACAGCATCACGAAACGGGCCATAGTAGCTCGAAGCATACTTGGCAGAATAAGCCAGTATTTTCGTATTAACAAAATGATGATGTTCCAGTTCTTTACGTATTGCGCCTATACGCCCATCCATCATATCCGAAGGGGCAACGATGTCAGCACCGGCTTGTGCATGTGATAAAGCTTGTTTAACCAAAATATCCTTAGTCACATCATTTAGAACATAACCGGTGTCATCGATAATACCATCTTGCCCATGGGTAGTGAATGGATCCAAGGCAACGTCGGTGATCACACCTAAACTTGGGAATTTTGCCTTTACGGCACGAACTGCACGCTGAGCTAAACCGTCAATGTTATAAGCTTCTTCAGCCAGCAGTGATTTTTTATCCGTTGGTGTAACAGGAAAAATGGCAATTGCAGGTACGCCTAATTCAACCAACTCCTGACATTCTTCTAATAACAAATCGATACTTTTGCGCTCTACTCCGGGCATAGACTCAATAGCTTCGCACTGGTTTTCACCCTCTAAAACAAAAACCGGATAAATTAGGTCATTAACCGTCAGTTGATGTTCTGACATTAAACGTCGTGAAAAGTCATCAGAACGCATACGACGCATGCGGCGTGCTGGGTATTGTCCAAAGACGTTATTCATACTCATTTCCTATAATAATTTAATTTAAATCACACCAATTGATTTAGTGCTTGCTGCAGATTTTATCAAGCATAGTTAACTATGCTGAGCACACCTTGCATTATGTCTGCTTTCTACAAAAGCGTTAAGTTACGAGTTCACTATTTTAATTGGCATTACTTGTACTTGGTCTCGACCAGCTTGCTTCGCTTTATAAAGTGCTTTATCGACACATTCAAAAATAATTTCAGGTGTCACATCTTTCTCTTGTAGATATGTTGTAACACCACAACTTACAGTTAATTTAATAGCTTTTTCGTTATTAGGGATAACTTGCTGTCGCACACTTTGACAAATTTCTTCGGCTAAAGCCAAAGCCCCTTTTTCATCTGTTTCCGGTAAAATTAAGCAAAACTCCTCACCACCATATCGACAGCTAACATCAGAACTTCGGCGCAATAGGGACTTAATCATACTAGCGACTTCAACAATGCATTTATCACCGACTAAATGACCAAAACTGTCGTTAACTTTTTTGAAATGGTCAATATCAATTAAAATAAGGCTTAATGGTGTTAAGTTACGACGACTACGTCTAAACTCTGCCAGTATTTTTTGATCGTAGTAGCGACGATTATACAGTCCCGATAATTCATCAAGCGTATTCTTTTCTTTAAGCTCTTGATTGACTGCCTCTAATTCTTGTAAGGCAATATTCAATTCTAAAGTTCTTTCTTGCACTCTACTTTCAAGTTGCTCTTGGCTTTCATCCTGCAAGGCTAACAGCTCTTGCTGTGCGACACTAGAAGCTAGAGCACTCGCTGTCGCCTGTTGTTGGGCAAGCTTTTCATCACGTAAATGGCAATAATATGTATGTCCGATCAAATAAGTCATCATAATAGCCATAACCCAAAAACTTAACATATCTAGGCAATTAATGGCTTGGGTAGAAAAGCTAAGGTAATAGAGTAAATAAGCAATAGTATTGAAGCTTAGTTGCACAACAAGGATCCACGAGAACATTTTAGATAACGCTTCGTCGCCTACTTTAATAGTTCGGTTGACATACAGTAACGCAAGCAAGCTCATACTTATGGGTATTTGCGTTAATAGCCAAGTATAGCTGTGGCTAAATACAAAGCTTAAGGGCACCGTAAGCGTCATAATAATCGCTAAGCGCAGTAGTAATTGATAACTATTTTTATCATGCTTTTTTAAGGTGAATAATTTAACCGTAAAAATAAAAAATAGAATGTTAGACAAGTTGCTCAGTAGCACGCCTTCAGTATTGAGCAGGTGAATATTGCTAGTAAATAATGCAAAAAATGAAAACCCGCCAGCAACCAAAATACCTAACGACTTTATTGCAAAGAATAACGCTAAAATTGCCATACTGTAGCTGCGCAAGGCCCTAGCCCAGGCAAAGCACATTAATGATAGGATCAGGCTACTACCAATAAATATATGTTGAATATGTAATTGTAATAACAAACTTGGTTTTGCGAAGACAGGTACACCTTGGGCACTAGCCATTGTAGACATCAACAAGGGTATAAAAAGCCAAATACTGGCTCTAAATAAGTTACGCATTACTAACACTTAAATTAAAAACTTTTACACTATTGAGGCTAGTTTGTTTGATAATGTCCCGCTCGCTGTACCCCATTAATTCGGCTAAAACAGTGACAATATAAGGTAAATAGCTCGGTTCATTACGGCTACTTTTAGGTCTTGGACGAATATTTCTAGGTGTTAAATAAGGTGCGTCTGTCTCGATCATCAGCCGCTCTAGTGGAATTAGCGATACAATATCGCGTAACAGTTGACCACGACGCTCGTCACAAAGCCAACCTGTAATACCTATATACATATCAGCGGCTAAACATTGTTCTAATTCTTTCCGGTTACCGGTAAAACAATGTGAAACCATAGCGGGTATCGTTGCTAAATGAGGTTTTAAAATTTCAAACCAGGGTTCAAATGCATCTCGCTGATGTAAAAACAACGGTAATTGAAGTTGCTCTGCCAACAACACTTGCTGTGTAAAAACATCTTTCTGGTTTGCTTCACTGGAGAAATTTCGATTAAAGTCTAACCCACATTCACCAATAGCTTTAACGCAGCTATTTTTTGCCAAGTCAGCTAATTGTGCTTGAAAATTTGTTGGTGCATTATCGGCGTCATGCGGATGAATACCCACGGTACTGTATAAATAATTTGGGTAGTGCTGGCAAAGTGCGATCGCTTGCTTACTTTCTTCAACATTAGTACCGGTAACTAACATTGCGCTAATATTAGTTTGTTTAGCTCGAGCTAAAACCTCTGAACGGTCTTTTTCAAAGCGCGCATTGGTTAAGTTAACACCTATATCAATCAAGGAATTATAAGCTCTTTATTTCAGGCGTTTAACGCGAATTTTTTTATTTGAATCGGGTAAGTTTTTCTTCAAATATACCGCATTCATAAAACCTTTTTTAAGTAAGACATTATCTCCCACCGTAAGTTTGAGAAATGCACTATCTGTTTGTTTCCATTGTTGACCATTTTTAAACGTGAAATTCCATTTACCATAATGATCTTTACTTAATTGCGCAATCATAAAAACAACCTGAAGATCTTCTTCAGCAACGGGAGGTTTTTTTAAGTGCTCAGCACCAAAATCTGCAGCTTTTACCGCTGCAGGAGCCATAAGGGCTTCAACTTTGGCCGTTGCTGCACTCTTACTAGGCTTAACAGCTACTTTTTTCGGGATTACAGCTTGTTCTGCTAAGTTGTCAAAGCAAATTAAGCGCGCCGAATTTTCTTGAATTTTTGTGCATGTTGCTAAACTGGTACTTAACGTTTCTCCGTGTGTAGTAAATGATAACAAAGTCAAAATGGCTAGCGTTATAAGAAAATTATTATTCATTATTGTTCTTCCTTTGGTGCAGTTTCTTCGCCATCGTCTTCTTTATAATAAAATGAAGCGATAATAATACCTAGCTCAAATAATAACAGCATAGGCACAGCTAGCATGGTTTGAGAAATAATATCGGGTGGTGTTAACATCATACCAACAACAAATGCACCAACAACTATATAAGGTCGTTTAGCACGCAAACTATCAGGGCTTGTCACACCGGTCCAGCACAGCAATATAATCGCAATGGGTATTTCAAACGCTGCACCGAAGGCAAAAAATAACTTTAATACGAAATCAAGATAACTACTAATGTCAGTTGCAATAGTAACCCCTTCTGGCGCTACAGATGAAAAGAATGCAAAAGCTACCGGAAAGACTACATAGTAAGCGAAAGCAATTCCACCATAAAACAATAACGTACTACCAAACATTAACGGTGCAATTAAACGTTTTTCATTTTTATATAAACCAGGTGCAATAAACGACCACAATTGATACAAAATATAGGGCATAGCAATAAATATAGACAAAACTATGGTGAGCTTAAAAGGCGTAAAAAAGGGAGACGCTACATCGGTAGCGATCATTTGAGTCCCTTCAGGCATAACGGCCAAAAGTGGTTGCGCAACATATTGGTAAATATCTTGTGCAAAGTAAATCAACGAACAAAAAACAACTAACACACCTAACACTGCATGTAATAACCGTGTTCTTAGCTCTAATAAATGATCAAATAATGTGTAGTTTTGCTTAACGGCTGAACTCATTTAATTTGCTTTTCATCTTTATTATCAATTGGCTGCTCAATTTTTTCAGAAGAACTGATTGATTGCTCGGCTGTTTGATAAGGGTTATTTACCATTTCGGCTGCTTCTTTAAGCGACTTTACAGAAGCTTCAATTTCTGGTGACAGATCTTTCATGCCTGATTGTTCAGCTTTTTTTAAATTAGCGTGCAACTCTTGAATGCGTAGCTCTTCAGTAAGCTCGTTTTTAACGCCCTCACTAAAGCTGCGAATGCTAGTTATCCAGCCGCGCACAGTACGAATTGCAACGGGCAATCGCTCGGGCCCTAATACTACTAAGCCAATAATAGCGATCAATAATAGTTCCCAAAAGCCTATATCAAACATTAGACTTTATCTTTCTCTTTTTCAGCCACATTGCTTTTTTCTGCTGTTTTATCACCTAAACTATCACTATTGGCTGAATTTTCTTCTGTAGCTTCATCTTTTTTTGCCGGTTCATCGGAGACTGCGCCTTTAAAACCTTTGATTGCCGAGCCCAGATCAGTACCTAAATTACGTAATTTCTTAGTACCAAATAACAACACAACAATCACTGCAATAATTAATAATTGCCAAATACTTATACCGCCCATAAAAAACCCCTATAATTTAATTGATTTCATTATAAAGTTTATAGAAAAAAAATCACCAACTGATATGCTAAATGATGAGGTAAAACAAAATTTGATCAATATGTATTGTAAAAATCTGTGTTATTGGCATTTTTGCCTAGTGTTATTTTACTTTGCATTTGCAAATTCAGCACAAGCGTATACTTCGCAAGAAGTAAAAGAGCCTGTTGAGCAAAAAGATGATCACTGGATGCAAGGATTGCATGAAACGGTTTCCGACTCCGTTTATCAATCTGCGCAATGGTTTGATAGTTTTTTTATCGCAAATGAGAGTGAACAACAAAGTCCAAAAACAACTGCAAAAATTAGTTTTGCTTGGTTGCCAAAAAGTCGTGACTGGAGTGAAGTCAAACCGCGTTTCCGTGTGCGAGTTAAATTACCTCATTTTCAAGATAGAGTCAGTGTGGTTTTATCTGACGAAGCAGATGACGAACTCAATAATCTACCTTTAGAATCTGTAAATACAAAGTCACGGATTGAAGAAGAGAAATTTTCTTTAGCGCTAAACTATACTCAAGATAAAAGAGATGACCGTTTGATGAATTATCGCTTGGGTATTTCAGGCGGTGATATATTTGTTCGGGCAAAACATAAACGCCGTTTCAATATCAGTACAAAGCAAGGTTTCTTATTTGAGCCTTCATTATATTACTATCTAGATGAAGGCCTTGGCGCTAAATTATTACTAGAATACGATTACCAATTAAGCAAAAAGTCGCAATTTCGCATTAATTATAGCATTCGGGGTTCCGCAGAGTTTAGTGGTATTCGTTGGAAGCATGGCTTTTATAAGTTACATCAAATCAATGAAACCACCGCATCTGTCCTTAGCTTACAAGTTGAAGGGGAGCGTAACGGCGATCGAGGCTTTGTTATTGATAAATATACCTTAGGCTATCGATATCGCTTTAATGCCTTGCGGGATTGGTTGTTTTTTGAAATAGAGCCATTTGTAGAGTTTCCAGAAGAGGAGAATTACAGCACAACTCCTGGCATTGCCTTACGTATTGAAGGTTTCTTTCACAAAGGTTAGCGTTAACAGTTTCAAAGACTCTGCTGAGCCCGATGCATTGCTACAACATTACTTGCGCTCTTAGCTTGGACTATTTTTGCGGGCCGGCTAATATGATAACCCTGACCAAATTCACAACCTACAGTTTGAAGTTTCTGCAGCATGGCTTCAGACTCAATACCTTCGGCTACTAATCTATAGCCAAATTTTGTCCCCAACTCATGCAGGGCTTTAACTAAAGATAAATTTTTATCATTGTTATTTAAACTACGAATAAAACTGCGATCGAGTTTAATAAACTCAAACGGGTAGTTATGTAAGAAATTAAACGACGATAAGCCAGCACCATAATCATCTAAAGCGAGCTTAACGCCAAATTCTTTCAATTTACGTAAGCCTTTTAGCGCTAATTCGGTATGGCGAGCAAATGCTGATTCATTAAACTCCAGAATAAGTCGCTCAGGCTCGACTGTATTAATACTGATCAACCCCATCAATTTAGTTAATTGATTAGCCTGAATTAAATGGCGTCCAGATAGGTTGACACCGATATAGGCGTGCTCATATTCTTTGGATTTTTTCCATAGTTTTAATTGCAAACAAACTTCTTCAATCACCCAAGTTTCTATATCCAAAATCATGCCAGTTTCTTCTGCCATAAAAAGAAACTCGCTCGGTGTTAACAGGCCCTTAGTTGGATGTTGCCAACGCAAAAGCACTTCAAAACCTAGGGTTTTAGTTGAGGTTAAATCTGAAATTTTTTGATAGTGTAATTCAAACTGCTTGCTTTTAATGGCTTGTCTTAATTCTTGCTCAAGCGTCATGCTAGCAATAATTTTTTCCCGCATACTATCATCAAAGAAAACATATCGCCCGCGTCCTAAACTTTTTGCTTGATACATGGCCGCATCAGCATCGCGCAGTATTTCATTAGCATCTTTATAAGTAATACGGCTCTGGGCAATTCCAATACTGGCATTTGAATACAAGGTATGACCGTCAAGATCAAAGGGTTGTGCAATAGATGTAATGATACGAGACGCTATTTCTTCAATATCGTCAAGTGACTGCAGTGAGTCTAGTAACACGACAAACTCATCGCCACCTAATCGCGCTAAAATATCATTATCACGCACGCAATCACGCAATCGGTGCGAAATTTCGATTAAAAATTGATCGCCAGCATGATGCCCTAATGTGTCATTAATCATTTTAAAGCGGTCTAAATCAATAAACAACACCGCGAATCTATGGTTTGGATGGCGCTTCAAGTGACGCATAGCATAGGTTAAGCGGTCTGAAAACATTGCTCTGTTGGGTAGTTGGGTTAAAGCATCATGATGAGCTTCATGATATAAGCGCGCTTCTGCTTTTCGACGTTCTTCAATTTGCATACGTAAATTAAGGTTAGTCGCTTGCAGCTCTTGAGTGCGTTTATTTATAATTTGTTCAAGTGCCTCATGGCTTTGTAATGCTTGATGTTGCACTTTTTGTCGTAAAATCTCAATCGCGATATGATGACTAACAAAGCGCATAAGCTCGAGATCTTTGCTTTGATAAGCATTTTCATCTTGATAATGCTGAATAGCAATAACACCAAAAATTTCACCGTGATCTGTCAACGGTGCTGCTAGCCAAGATCGTGGCATTTCATGCTCAGGGTAATGTTTAGTAAACGCACATTGTGTAACGTTACCTTGTGCCGCTAACGTATAAAGAACTCGGTCGCTTAACAGTATTGGTTTACCGGCTTTTATGGTCATTTCCGATAACCCGTCGCTCAGCGCACGTGTTTCTGGTTGTGATAGTTTTTCATCACAATAATATGGAAACTCTAATTCGCTTTTATCATCAGATAATAATGCAATATAAAAGTTTTTGGCGGGCAGTAATTTATTTACTTCGTGGTGCAGCGCTTGATAAAACTTATCTATTGTGTGGGACTTTGCTGTTAACTCAGAAATATTAAGTAATACTTGATGGGCCTTAACCGCTAGCTGCCTTTCAACAATTTCACGCTGCAATTGTTGGTTGGCTTCGGTTAATGTAACTGTACGCTGACTAATACTAGATTCTAATAACTCTCTACTACGAACACGATCGATTGCCTTGACAAGTTGCTCAGCGATTATGGTTAAAATTTCACTGTCACTTTTAGAAAAATTCAGTTTCGCATCGTAACTTTGTAAGGCAATAACACCAACAACTTGTTCGCCTCGCTTTAACGGTACTCCCAACCAATCTATACATGCTGAGTCAGATAAAGATATCTCATCAGCTTCAGCAAGCTGCATTATTTTATTGGCTGAATAATGTGCCATTTTTTGGTTGAGTAAGACTAAACCGGTTAAACTTTTGCGCCAGTTTGATATATCAACAGACTGATGACTCGCGATTTCACCAAGGTTTTGACAATAGGTTAATTGTAATTCGTCAGATGAATTTAACAGGGCGATATGAAAGCTATCAGTGACAAATAATGTCTTAATTAATGGTTTGAGGGCATGATAAAACGCATCCATATCGGTAACTGAACTGGCTAACTCTGACAGTTGCAATAAACCCGATTGCATGTTTTTAAGTTGTCGGTACTTTTTAAGTAACGATTTTAACTTAGGAAGTTGGCGTATCGCTTGACTAGTTTCCGTCGCCCTCGATCCCATTTTGGAATTCCGTTTTTATTATTAGTATTATTTTTATACGACTAGTCTAACAAAATAAATTTGATAAGCTAGGTCTTAGCCGAACTTATTCAGTCTAATTAGGTAAAAAACCTCTATTTTGCTGAAAATAAAAACAAAAAAGCGATGACATTGCCATCGCTTTTTGTAGATACCTCAAGCAATTAACTCGAGTTGTACGTTATTTAAAAGTTATATGAAGCACTAATGAACAAGTTACGTCCTATCACATCATAAATACTTGGTACTGTTCCCATGTCATTACCACCTAAAACTTCTTCAGGCTCAGTATCAAAAACGTTTTTCACACCGCCATTAACTACCCATTGGTCGTTAACATGGTATGAGGCTGAAACGTTATGATAAATAACATTGTCAGTAGAGAATTGCTCTCCGTAATATTCACCGTCCATGCCACGAATAAATTGAGCACTATAAAGCACGGTTAAGTCTTCTGTTACGTAACCGTAAACCGATAAATTAGACTTAATGTCTGAATAGCCACCAATATTACCATCAATCGTGCCGGTATAATCCGTGTCGTCTTGCTCAAACTCGATCAAGAATGTGGTATCGAAAACAACTTTGAACAGGTCATGGCTATAACTAACGTTCCAATCAACACCTGAAGTTTTTTGCGAACCAATATTGGTTAATTGCGCGCTTAGATTAGATAAATCACCACCAGAAGTAATGTTGACCGCTGTACATGACGCTTGAATACCGCTAAAACATGCATCTAATTCTTGTTGAACATCTACACGACTAATCGCATTGGTAATATCAAATGCCCAGTAATCTACTGTCGTAGAAAGATTATCAGCTAACTCCCACACTACACCAAAAGTAAATGATTCACTTTCTTCAGGCTGTAAGTCTTCGTCACTGGTGTAATTAACTTTAATTTGCGCATCTAGCTCATTACCCCACGGATCACTTAAATAGTCGTAAGAACCGCTGTCACCACCGTATAGCTCACTTACACTTGGCGCTCTAAAACCTGTAGCAGCCACTGAACGAACCATAAATGAGTCATTTACACGGTAAGTAGCACCAAGCTTCCACGTTATTTCACCACCAAAGGTTGAGTATTGGTCGTACCGTGAAGCAGCTTCAAATGTTAACGCTTCAGTTACCGGTACTGATACTTCACCATAAACTGACTGAACAGAATAATCTCCGTCAGTTGCAAATTGTTGAGCTGCGGTACTCTCACCTTTTTGAGTTACTTCATCAGGGGTATAATAACCACTTTCATGACGAGTTTCGAAACCAACGGCATAGCCAATATCACCTTCGGTTACGCCACTATAGCCAGCGGCTAAAGTGAATTGCTCGTTGCCGCCTTCATTCTCTTCATTGTATATAATACCTTCAGACGCTAATGCGCTTTTATCAAAACCTTCACCACTGAACCAAGCGCTTTGGTCTTGGTAGATACTGGCTTCCATATTACCCGCATGAATTGAGTTCTGAACACTATCTTTCGAGTCATTTCGACCGTATGTTGCAGAAATATCCCACATAGCGTCATTTTCTAAATAACCTTTTAGGCCAATCGATGCGCGATAAGTATCAGTTTCTTGTGAATAGATACGTGGGCCTGCATCATTCATACGACGACGGTAATTTACCTTGTCACCAATGACAAGATGGTCATCTGGGTCAACTATCTTTGAGTTGATTTCATCATACGCAGCTTGAATGTTGTCAAGATGAATAGTGTTCAACTTATTGGTAACTAAATCTAAATTCGCCGGCTGTGGTGCTAATTGCTGGTTAGACTCTCGGCGCGTATACATAAGATCTACGCTAAGTTCAGTATCTGAATCTATTTCAGTATTATAAGCACTAAAAAGGCTTAGTAATTCATTTGGCGTTTGCGCGTAGCTATCAACAGTGTAATCGTATGATGTATTTCTAGCCATCAAACTACCTGATGCGTCTGATTTATCTACGACTAAACCACCGATAGAACCTGTTGGAATAAATGAAGATGCACCTGGTTCAACAAAATCACGGTCTGACTGAATAATCTCACCACGATCTGAATACTGTAGGCCTAAAACTAAATTACCGTTGGTAAGCTCTACACCATGTAAAATACTGATACCTTTACTGGTACCGTCGCCCTTATCGGTTTGGCTACCATCAACGGTTACTTCTGTACCAACAAAATCTTTTTTAGTAATAATGTTGACGACACCCGCAATAGCATCAGAGCCATAAACTGCAGATGCACCGTCTTTAAGAATTTCAATATTTTTGATCATAGCCACAGGAATTGTATTTAGGTCTACTGCTGAATCAGCACCTGTTCCTGATGACACCATACGGCGACCGTTTAATAAGACCAACGTGCGTTGCACGCCCATACCACGAAGGTTAACTGTAGCTGTGCCGCCTGAACCGTTATTACTGGTAGCGCCTAAATTCATACCTGCTGCAGTAGGCTGTGCTGATAAAATTTCTTCTACTGAACTGTAACCACTTTGTGCAATAAACTCTGATGAGATTACGGTTACTGGGCTTGCTGTTTCAACATCAGTACGATTGATGCGTGAACCCGTAACTTCTATGCGTTCAACGCTGACTTCTTTGTCTTCAGCAGCACTAACCTGACCAGCAACAGCTAAAGTGCTAGCTGTGCCTACGAATAAAGCAACGCGAATGGCATTACTTAAAAAATTTTCTGAATACATTTAATTCTCCGAACATCAATTATTAACTTTTTATAAGCTGGCTTTATATCGCCTTAATCCATCTTGCGACAAAAGTTCAGTCAGGTTTGTTATTTAATGTTGGAGAGTTGTTACCTTTACTCTAATAGTGTTAATCTAGGTAAAATCGTTACACTTAATTTACATTTAATAGGCTGTTTTATAATCACTTTTTTAATTTCACTCTATTTGATGTGATTCCAATTTCATTAATGAGCGGGTCTATTTTATACCAACACAAAACAGTCAAATATAAGGTGTTTTTCAAATAACTATGGCCATGACAATAAGCTCCTGCATTGTCTAATTAGCGGTCTCATGCAGCGATAATAATTAAATAACGCCGTAGTTGGTTGTTCTTAGCAGTTTAAATTATCAGGTAATTAATCAAATTGATATAAACCAAAATCTTGAATTTTTGCCATAAAAAAACCGGCAGAAGCCGGTTTTAAATAAGTTGTTACGAAAGCTATGTAGCCATTGCGCCTTTTAACTTGGCAAGTGCATTTTTCTCTAGCTGACGCACACGCTCTGCTGATATTTCATACTTATTTGCCAACTCTTGTAAAGTTGTTTTGTCGTCATGTAACCAACGAGTACGAATAATATCTTGGCTACGGTCATCTAGACTTACCAAAGCATTACTTAACCTTTTATTAGCGTGTTGCTCCCAATTCGAATCTTCTACTTCAGTAGCAAGATCGGATTGTTTATCTTCTAAATATTGCGCTGGAGAATATGCACTGGCACTCGCATTGTCGTCATCATCAGTTGATAATTCGAATGCTTGGTCTTGGTTACTCATACGAGACTCCATTTCCAGGACATCTTTAGTAGTAACACCTAGTGTTTCAGCAACATTACTCACTTCTTCATGACTAAACCAACCTAAACGCTTTTTATTTTTACGTAGGTTAAAAAATAATTTTCGTTGTGCTTTAGTCGTCGCAACTTTAACGATTCGCCAATTTTTAAGCACAAATTCATGAATTTCCGCTTTAATCCAGTGTACTGCAAAAGACACTAAGCGAACGCCGACTTCTGGGTTGAAGCGCTTAACCGCTTTCATTAAACCGATATTACCTTCCTGAATTAAATCAGCTTGTGGTAAACCGTAGCCCGCATAACCTTTAGCTACATGGATAACAAAACGAAGATGCGACATAATTAATTCTTGTGCCGCTTTTAAATCATTTTCAGAATATAAACGAGTCGCTAGCTCTTGCTCTTTTTCAGCTGTTAGCATTGGAATGCTATACGCTGACTGCACGTATGCTTCAATGCTGCCACTTTTAGGAACAGTTAACGCCATTGATTGCATTGATTCACTCATTTAATAACTCCTCTATCTAATCTAGCTCGTGATAATAGCATATTTACCCAAACCACCTCAAGATACACATTTAAGCGAAAAATAAAAATAATGCAGAATGGGGGGATGTAATAACCGATCATCACGACTTTAATAAAACAACATTAGCTTAGAAGACAGAGGTAAACAACACTCTCTTTCAATTTTTCTGTCAATAAATTGTTAAACTTTGTCACCGACAGTGAAATTAGTATTGATTACAAGGTGATAAAGTATAGCCATCACTTACATAAACGCTAAGAACTAATCGGCTGTTGGCTCAATAGCACGAATATGTTGCCTTACAGAAATAAAGCTACCTAATAGCCCTAAACCAACGGCTGTCGACTGTAGTATTAATAATTCATTAAATGATAAACCCGCTAAAACGAATTGGCTTTGATAAAGATCCGTTAACTGGCGCAATGCGCCAGAAAGGTAGCTGGCTAAAATTGCGACACAAATACTCGCTACAAAACCACCGAGCACCCCGTACCAAACACCAGCATATAAAAATGGTCGTTGAATAAAGCTGTCTGTCGCACCTACTAACTTCATCACTGCAATCGCATCTTTTTGATTAAGTATTGCCAGCCGAATGGTATTACCAATGATTAATACTACAGATAAACACAATAATATCGCTATACCGATAACTACGTCTTCAATTAACGCCGCCATTGCTTGTAATCGCGTTAACCATTCCAAATCAAGCTTTCCTTGGTCAACGCCACGTTCCTGCTCTAACTTAAGCAATAATTCACGTGCGGCCTGAGCTTGACTAAAGCGCTGGGTAGGCGTTACCAATAAGGTTGCCGGTAACGGGTTTTCATCTAAATATTCTAATGCCTGACCAAAGCCAGAGTTAACTTTAAATTCGGTTAACGCTTGTTCCGCAGAAATATAAACCACATTAGCCACTTCAGGGTAAAGCTGAATACGTTGTACGAGGTTTTGTGCCGCTTTGTCAGGCGTTGATAGTTGTAAAAACAAGGTGATTTCTGAGGCAGAGTCCCACTGTTCGGTAACCGTTTGAGTATTTTTTACAAACAAATGTAAAGTGGCCGGCAAGGTTAAGCTAATACCTAAAACAAGAACGGTCATCACCGACGTAAATGGCGTGCGCCATAAATCACCTAAACTACCTATCGCTTGTTGCAGGTGTCGAAGTACTCTAGCCGTAAAACGCCCAGTCCAATTTAACTGTTGTCTATTGTTGCGTGTATCATTAGCTGCCATTACGTTCACCCATTGATTGTAAGCCATCAACAATACCATCGGTGATCATATGACCTTGTTTTAAAGTCAATGTTCGATACTTCATGCGGGCTATAAGCCCTAAATCGTGGGTAGCAATCAAGACACTGACCCCCATTTCATTAAACTCTTCAAATAAACGAATGATATCCAATGATAACTTAGGATCTAAATTACCGGTGGGTTCATCAGCTAATAATATCGGCGGTTTATTAACAATTGCCCGAGCAATACCAACACGTTGCTGTTCTCCACCTGAAAGCATATTCGGAAAACACTTTAATTTACTGGTTAAATGCACTTTATCAAGCGCTGCTTCAACGCGTTTGCGGGTTTCTTTATGACTATAGCCTTCAATAATCAGCGGAAGTGCCACATTTTCAAATACGGTTCTGTCCGCTAATAAATTATGATTTTGGAAAATCATACCAATACCACGACGAACATAAGGTATTTGTGCGTACTTAATGGTAGATAATTCAGTGCCATTAATTTCAATACTACCCGTACTGGGCTTTTCCATCATACTCATGAGCTTAAGCAAAGTACTCTTACCCGCACCAGAGTGACCTGTTAAAAACGTCATTTCGCCAGGGGCAATAGTAAAACTCACTTTTTTCAGTGCTAGAAAGCCTCCTGGGTATGTTTTACTAACGTTATTAAATCGGATCATAACAAATCTTATTTTTCTTTTGCTTCGTGAGTGAACAATGCGTCAATAAAGTCATTGCCATTAAATGGTCTTAAATCATCAATGCCTTCACCAACCCCTAAATAGCGAATCGGAATAGCATGCTTATCTGCGACAGCAAAAACAACACCACCTTTTGCAGTACCATCAAGCTTGGTCAGGGTTAAACCTGTCAAACCAACGGCCTCGTTAAAAAGCTTTGTTTGGCTTAAAGCATTTTGCCCTGTGCCAGCATCAAGCGTTAACATAACTTCATGAGGAGCATTAACATCGAGCTTTTTCATCACTCGAACCACTTTTTTAAGCTCTTCCATCAAGTGACTTTTATTTTGTAATCGTCCAGCAGTATCAGCAATTAATACGTCTACACCACGAGCTTTTGCAGCACTGATAGCATCAAATATTACCGAAGCACTATCAGCACCGGTATGTTGGGCAACAACAGGAATATCATTGCGTTCACCCCAAACTTGCAATTGTTCAACGGCCGCTGCACGGAAGGTATCACCCGCCGCCAACATAACCGATTTACCTTCGGCTTGAAATTGCTTAGCTAATTTACCTATGGTCGTTGTTTTACCCACACCATTAACACCAACCATCAAAATAACAAAAGGGCCGTTATCGGATTTAATCACCAGTGGTTGACTAACGGGTTCTATAATTTTTTTCAGCTCGGCTTTCAACAATTCATATAAAGCCTCCGCATCTTTTAAGTCTCGACGCGACGCAGATTCGGTTAAAGAATCAATAATTTTCGTGGTAGTTTCTACGCCCACATCAGCGAGTAATAAATGTGTTTCGAGTTCTTCAAATAATTCTTCATCAATTTTTTTACCGCTAAATAAACTGAAAAGACCACCACCTAAATTTTGGCGGGTTTTTGATAGACCCTGCTTTAAGCGCGCAAAAAAACCGACTTTGGGCTCTGGCTCTGGCTCTGGCTCTGGCTCTGGCTCTGGCTCTGGCTCTGGCTCTGGCTCTGGCTCTGGCTCTGGCTCTGCAGGTAATTCTTCAATAACAGCACCATCAAGTGCAACCACTTCTGCTAACGGTGGTGATTTATTTTCCGCGATGTCTTCTTCTTGATGAGTTGCGTCTGCTGTTAATTCCGTTTCAGGATCAGCAGCTTGCTCAACTTCTTCAATTGCATTATCAACAACATCCTCAACAGCTGAGGCCGCGTCTTCTTGTTGCTTTTTACCCAGACCTAACCAGGAAAACATACCTTTTTTCTTTGACATAAATGTATTTACAATCTTAATGGGATGAATACGTTTACTACTAAAATCATCTGACTAGGATTCGCTCTAAGTTGAACAATTCATTAGATCAAATTGGTATTCACGAGTAAACAAGGATAAAATTGTCGATATAGTATCACCTAACCTGCCGACAAAAAACAAAAGCTGTTTAAGTTATGAGCAAAGTCAAAAAACAATCTGATAAAAACGCGCCAAAAGGGCAAATTCGCATCATCGCAGGTCAATATCGCGGTCGAAAATTACCGGTATTAATGGCCGATGGTTTACGCCCAACAACAGATCGCGTAAAAGAAACCGTCTTCAATTGGCTGATGCCCTATATTCAAGACACTATTTGCTTAGATTGCTTTGCCGGCTCTGGTGGACTAGGTTTTGAAGCGATGTCGCGCGGTGCCAGTTCTGTTACCTTAGTAGAGTTGAATAAATCTGCAGCACAGCAGCTAAAAGACAATAAGGCGCTCCTCAAAGCAGAAAGTATTCAAGTAGTTCAGAAAAATGCCTTAGATTTTTTGCAAAGTAATCAACAAAATTACTCGTTAGTTTTTATTGATCCGCCTTTTAGGAAAGGTTTAGCTCAACAAGCCGCGCAATTGCTAAGCGACAAAGGCTTAACTGACGATGCTTTGATCTATGTAGAAATGGAAACTGACCACAACCAACAAATCATGCCAAGCCATTGGCAGCTACTAAAAGAAAAAATTGCTGGACAGGTTGTCTATCGACTCTATCAAAATAGCCTCGTTTAGGAGCTAATCCTGCTATTGGGATGCAGACGTCGGCCGTAATGTTAAATCATGAAAATCAAAACTAAAATCTGTCGCCCATGACACGGCCTTCATGGTGGCAAAATTGATACTACCATCAGGATTTAAATTAAAGTTCACATAAGCATCGGCTTCTAAAGTTCGATCATGCCAGCGGACGATAAAAGTATTGTGTTGATAATGTTCTAATACGCCATGCAGCGCAGGGGTGTTAGAAAACTGCATCACTAAGTCTTCATTTACTAAGCTAATGGCGACTTCACCATACCAATGATCAACATAATTTTGCGCATAACTTGCTAACGGCAAAGAAGGTGTTGAATTTTTATCAACTTTGGCCGCCACTTTAGCCAAATGTAGCTTTTTATTGGCGATTTTTTCTTCTTGCAATAGCGCATAATGCTCAATCCAATCTTTTTCTGGTAGCTCAAGATATTCGGTCAAAATTTGTTGAGATAACGCATTAAAAGCAAAACCTGATTGTTGATTAGTTAAAATCACCATGGCTAAGTTTTCTTCTGGCACCATCACTACTTTTGACACCATGCCTAATATGCCGCCGGTATGTCGTACCACTTTTACGCCGTGATAGTCTTTAACGAACCAACCTAAAGCGTAGGCATTAAAGTGTGTTTTATCTTGCTCAGATACTTGTTGTGAAACCGGTATCAACGTACGTGCTTGCCACATTTCACGACTTTGTTGTTCGCTAAAAAGCCTTAATGCCTCATCACCATCAACGCCATACTGTCCGCGATTTAGCTGCGCTTTAAGCCATAGCGTCATATCATTAACGCTTGATGCAACCGAACCCGCAGAGGAAAACCTCTCTAAAAAGTTCCCACCAACAACGTGTAACTCCCCCTCTAATGGCACATGGGCACGTGCCACGTTTTTATTGTTTTGAGGTATTAAAGAAAATTTTGCATAAGTGTTGTTCATACCTAATGGATCAAAAATTCGAGCTTGAATCACCGCTTGCCAAGGTTGGCCAGTTAGCCTTGCAATAATCTCACCGGCAATAACATACATGAGATTATCGTATGCAAACTCACTCCGAAAACTCGACACTTGAGGTAAGTGCTTCAAGCCTTTAATCACATCTTTATTGGTGAGTGTGGTTTCAGGCCAAATCATTAAATCGCCGGCACCTAAACCTAAACCACTGTTATGCGACAGTAAATCGATTATAGTAAATTCTCGTGTTACATAAGCATCAGGGAGTTGAAACTCTGGAATAATATCAATAACTTTGGTTTGCCAGGTCAGCTTGCCCTCATCCACTAAGCCGGCAAGTAGTGCAGAGGTCATGGCTTTAGTATTTGACGCTATACCAAACAAAGTGTCTGCATTGACTTTTTCTTTACTGCCATGCTTAAGCACACCAAAGCCTTTGCTTAATAACACTTCGTTATCTTTAATAATTGCGACGGCTATGCCAGGTACTTTAAAAGCCGCCATGGCTTTATTGACAGAAATTTCAATGCGTTCAATTTTATGACTTACATTTATTTCTTGTGCGCTTACGTAATTCAGCATTGAAAAGGCGATTAAAGCAACCTTGAGTTTGATATATCCAAACTTCATTTCATTTCCTCTATTCTTTTTTGTTTTTTGTTTTTTGTTTTTATTATGGTTGAAGCATCTTATTTTTATAAATACTGAATAACCTAAAGCGCGTGTCGCTGTCCTTTAATATCGAGCAACTCAGCAGAGCTAAAAGAGGTTTGTGGCAGAATATAGTTCGCAAAACTCACTAAGCTATTATTGCTTAAATGTTGTTGGAAAAGTGACTTACTAATGTACGCTTTAGGAATGTACTGCTGTGCTAACTCACTAAATTCAAGCTCATTAAAGCTCAATAAATCAATCGACTTAGGCGCTAAAATACGCAAAAATTCTGGCGCCAGCGTAATTAAGTTAATATTGGCTTGGATACTGACATAACTGCTGTTCGCTTGCGGAGTAATATGAATAGTTAAATATTGCAGGCCTTTAATCGCATTAATGGAATAACCAAAGGGTTCAAAAACAAAATCATCCAATATAAACCCGGCTAAAAGCCGATCTAATTGTAAAAATGCCCTAATTTCATGAGGATTTAAACCGACCGTAGTGAGTTTTTCAGAGGCCTTTTGGCAAATTTGGTAAGCAATTAGCTCGTATGTTTTATCTTCTTTGCTCACCTGAAAGTTATTATCTTGATGAAAAATATAATTATGATGACCGTCTAATTCACCAAATCGAAACGCTTTACCTGCAACATATTTCCCCAACAAAGTAATATCATCGCCAAAACTACTTAACTGGGCATGAGCAAAATATTCATTTTTTCTTTGATAAGTTATCTGCTGAATTTTATTCATACCAAGTTGCTGAATAAAATATTCAACCGAGTGTACTAAGCGGGTATTGCCACAGGTGAGGATTAATAAGCGATCATGCCAAACAAATAAACTTGATTCTGACAGCAGAAATGCTTTACAGCCATCATTTTCAATCTTCGATAATATCTTTGCATTACAACATTGTACAAGTGCTTGCCAAAAGCTGTCAGCAAGGTCATCTATTAGTGAAACCTGCTTTGCATCGATGATAATTTCAGCTTTTTTTTCTGAACCTTCAAAAAACAATGAATATATCCTTGTTAAAATACAACTTATGACGAGTAAATATATCCACTACTTAACGCCAGACCGCAAAAATTACAATAACACTGGAGTAATATGTTTATGGCATTAAGCGTTAATTTCAATACCTAAATTTGATAAGCCTTCTTCTAGCACCATAGCTTTTGCCTTTACACAACTCGCTTTGTTTTCACTTGCCGTGGATAAAAAGTCAAATAGCTCATTTTGCGTGGCAATTTCCCATTGCATTAAAGGGTGTTCAGCAATTTGTTGTGGCTCAATCACTATTTCATCTTCTTCAGGCGTTATTTCGTCAATTTGCTGGGCTAAGCTCAGCTCAACATAATAGCTAACGCTGTTTTCTGACAATTTACTGACGTTAACAAAGCCATCACTTTCGGGGTCTTGCATCGCTTGAAACAATGACATCAATGCCATAGCACTATCAAGCGCAGGAAATACGCCTAAAAAGTCAAAAGCATCTGGATCAGGTACTTGCTCTTCAAGTTTAGCTATTTGTGCATCGTAATTAATTTTGCAACGATTCGCTTTATCGAGCCATTGCCAAATAAGGTCTAGTTGATTTCTCAATACCTTATAATCACCAAACTCGACATGCTCAGCGAACATTTGATAATTAGGTAACATGCGCTCAAGTAACGCCGCACAAAATGCCACCTGTTGCCATTGACTTAATTTATTTAAAGGTAGGTGAATCGCCACGTATAGTCTCATTATCAATGATAAAAAATAGAGAGGCATTATATACCCAAGTGACTTAAAGATGCGAGTTTCATAGTCTTAACGCGTTATGCTCTGGGTATATTGTAATTGAGGGTGCTATCTAACAAACAGAGACATCAATGGGCATATTTTCCCCATAGGTTTTCATTACTAGCTTATAAAACTATCCGACAAAGCTAGCCGTTTACTTGCTTATTTTAGCCAACTGCTTCTGTGCATATTCAAAGCGCAAACGGTACTCAGTTAATTTATCTTCTAGCTCATTAACTTGTTGTACAAGCTTACGATTTAGCTCAGTATTTTCATCACGAAGATACTTAATTGTTTCGCGTGCTTTGTTATATTCTACTTCTTGTTTTCCTTTACTTTCTTGATGCAAAAGCCTATTTTTCGCAGTTCTTGCTCTGTCAGCTGCTAATTCGGCTTCCACAGCTGTTAGTAACTGCTGCTTTTCATTTAAGCCATGCTCAATTTTAGCTAAATTGTCTGTCACTGTTGCATGTGCAAGCTGTAATTCAGAAAGTTTAGTAGATTCACTCTCTAATAACGCAATTTTGCTTTCAAGTTGATGAGTTAACTCTGTCGCAGTTTTATCCGCTTGTCGCTGTAATTCAAACAGCGCAGCATTGTTATCGGCTAAAGTCTTCTGATGCCCGGCCACTACTTGCTTATGATTTTCATCATTTTTTTCAATAGCTTGCTTAAATTTAAGCTGTTCATTTTCAACCTGTTGTTCAAGCCTAGTAATTTGTTCAACTTGCGCTTGGGTTGTCTGCTCTAGATTTGCTATGCTTTGTTGAGCACTTTTATGCTCAATGACAATGGTTGCCAACTCGTTTGTTAGCTCTGCAATTTTCTGTTTTTGCTGCTCGTAGTTATTATTATACTCATGTTCAGCTTGCACAAGCGCTTCTTCTAGCAAGGTTTTTTCTTCACTAAGCTTAGATGTTACTGCTTGTTCTTTTTCTACTTGTATCTCTAATGCCTTAACCGTATCAAGCACTTGTAGTTGCTGCTTGTTAACTGCTTTGAGCTCGCCTTTAACATCGCTAAGCTCATTTTCAAGGCTCTGTTTTTCACGTTCAGCATCGTGCATTTGTTTAATTATTTGCTCATTATCATCAGAAGATTGTTTTAAAATTTGCGTATTTTTTTCTTGTTCATTAAGCCACTTATCATTCATTTTCTGTTTTTGCGTTTCATACTGTTGTTGAGCAACAATGCCACTTTGCTCTATTTGTGCAATAGTTTGTTCTAATTGCTTATTTTTTGCTGTTAGGTCAGTATTTTCGTGTTCTTTGTGGGTTATGTTTTCTTGCTGCTGATCTAATAATGTTTGCTTGGCTTCAATGTCTGCTTGTAAAGCCGAAACTTTTGCATTCAATAGTCCCGCCTGCTGCTGCTCATGCGTCAACTGCTCATTACTTGATAATAATTTATGCTCTTGCTCAGCTTTTAAATACTCAAGTTCGCTCGACACTTGCTCAAATTTAAGCTGTAAATCTGAATATTGTTGATTTTGAACCGCTAAAGTTGCCGCTTTTGCCTTGTCGTTCTTGGCTAAAGCATCTTTTTCAGTTGCTAAATCTTTGAGTTGTTTAGTCGCATTTTCTGCTTCAAAACCCACTGCTTTTAATAATTGTTGTTGTTGGCTGCTTTCTTGATTAAGCGTCGCTACTTGTTTCGATAGCTGCGAATTTTCAGCAAGCTTATCTTTGAGAATTTGTTCTGAGTCGGTTAATTTTGCACTATTAAGTTTTTCTGCGTTGGAGAGATCTTCTTGCAGTTTTGCTAATTGGCTTTGCTGAGTTACTTGCTCTGCTTTTAGCGCGGCTAGCTCAGCATTATTATCGTCGAGACTTTTATTCGCTTGCGACTGTTGAGATTCATGTTGTTCTTTGAGTGCAGTAAAAAGTGGATGTGTGGTAATAATTTCAGGGGTAATTTCAATATTATCGCTGTAACTGCTCAAAAGTGCTGTGATTTTATCTTCAATTTGTAAATAAATATCACCCGCTAAATTTTGGATGTTTTCTTCAATATCACTTGGTAATTTTTTCTGAACAGTCATACGGTATATATCCCTAACCCTACATCAATTAAACAACGCCAGCCAAAATCATCCTAGCAGACGTTTAATTTATATTCATCAATTAATACCAATCGAATCAAATATTATACCAATTTGATTAATTAAGTGATCTACTTTTTCATGAGGGAAAATGGATAATGACAAGGCATAAAATTTAGTCAGTAGTTATTCTACTTATAAATTTTATAACGCCGTCATTATTAATTTTAACCATTAAAAATGCGCAGTTAATTAATCAACTTGGTATTATACAAAAAGTTATAAAATACTAAATTAAAAGCAAAAAAAAGGACCTAAAGGTCCTTTTTTCAAATATAAGTTACTAAGCTATTTTTTTTCAGCTTCAGCCGTTACAGGGGTAAAGCGAATAGCGTTAATTTTAGCAGGTGACTCACTTTGATTACGTAATTGCGCTAAGCGATTGACTTGGCCTACAGAGCCAAGCATTGCGTGAATTGGAATAAATAAACCACGCTTATGGAAATCAAGTACTTGCTCATCACTTAATGCTTGAAGTTTTTTCTCGTCAACGCTGTACAAGCCAACAAGTTTTTTCGTTTCACCCGCAGCGAAATTGACATTAAGTTCAAGTTCTAGCAATAAATCGTTATCAAGTAATTCTTTAATGAATTTTTCGTTCATTACTTCATTGTCGTATAAACGACCTAATGAATCTTGCACACCTTTAAAGAATTCTGTGTCATTACCTTCAGCGTCAAATAATTCATGGTCTTTATCTTCGCCAACAAATTTGCTGTCTAGATCAACACAAGCTGTTAATGTTTTTTCTTTTTCAGGGTCTAAGCCTAAAGAAAAAGGAGACATTGAAATACTTTGTGGTACATAAACAGCACTCCAAGAATCTTCTTTATAATATAAATTTTCACCGGCTTCTAAACCTAGCATTACAACACTACGGTAACGCTCTGTGCCTTGATCTTTAACAAGTACAATAGGATAACTTGTTGCCGCTTGAGAATACTCAGGCGCGGTAATTGGTGCAATATGTTGATTAGATACGTTAGATAAATCACGCTTAGTAGCGATTTTGATGTTCTGATGAGTTTCTTTTTTAATCGGGGTAATGTTAGCCATGAATAAGGTCTCTTTTTACTGCGTCTTTAATCGTTGTCGTTTTCGACACATGTTTTGTTGTGATAATAGTAATGGAGACGCGGATTGAAGCTTTCAATGGTATAATTAAAATTATCTTTAGAAAGTTTTAATTATTCTCAAGCTTTAAAACATAAATAATGGCTGAAAAACACTTTAAAACAAAAAGTTAAGATATGAAAATTACAAAATATTTATGCGTAGCAATAATACTTATTAGCCCAGTTATTTGGGCTTCACCAAAAACAACCGTCACCTTTGGTGAATCATCGGCTGGCTATACACGCGTAAAAATTAAAAACGAAACCTTTGAGCCCTTAGCTTGTTATGTCGCGATTGATGGCTATAAGGTAAAGTTTCAGCTCAATGTAAAGTCAACATCACGTTGGATCACCACGACAGACAAGCGCTTCAATTATCAAAATTTTAGTACTTGGTGTGACTATCTAGAAATTCACCCTAAATACAAAGCTTATCAAGCATATTAGGGACTGCTTATTTATAAAATTTAAAAAATTTTCCCGATAATAATTTAAATTAACTTTATGATATTTCGTGTTATTTGTTATTATAAAATTCGTAAATTATTAAAATTTCATAGGATGAAAAAATGCTACAAGTGCTTTTGGTTGATGACGATTCTGAATTTACAGAGGTCGCGTGCCAAATAATAGAATTTATTGGGCATGATGTCTGCGTAGCATCGAACTTAAAAGAAGCTAAAGAATGGCTTAATCAGCAAAAGTTCGACCATGTTTTACTTGATTTTATGTTACCCGACGGCAGCGGTTTACACCTGATCGATTTTTTACAACAAAACCACCTAACTCCCTATATTACCTTAATAACGGGTCACCCTTCTGTTAAAGGCATGCTTGCTGGCTTATGTGGGCCTAAAGTTAGCTATATTGTTAAGCCGCTGCAGCGCGAAGATATAGAAGCAACACTGAATAGAAAAAGTAAAAAACCAAAAATTCAAAATAGCAATATGCCAACACTGCATTTTGGTTGTCTGGTGGGTGAGTCAAAACCCATGTTAGAGCTATACACTATGATAGAACGTGTCGCTAAAACGTCTGCCAACGTTATGTTAATGGGTGAAAGTGGTGTCGGTAAAGAAGTCGTAGCTAATGCGATCCACGCATGTACTGGCACAACTGATCCTATTGTCGCCACTAACTGTGGTGCGTTATCAAAAGAGTTAATAAGTAGTGAGCTGTTTGGTCACGAAAAAGGTGCGTTTACCGGTGCTGTAGCTCGCAAAGAAGGGGTATTTGTTCGAGCCGGTAACGGAACGCTTTTTCTTGATGAAATAACCGAAATGCCGATCGACATGCAGCCGAATTTGTTACGTGTGTTAGAAAATAAACGTGTCATACCGGTTGGCGGCACACAAGAAATTGAAGTTAATTGTCGAGTAGTATCTGCCACTAACCGAACCATGTCAGAACTAGCTGAAGGTAAGGTGATTCGAGAAGATGTTTATTACCGCTTAGCGGTTTTTCCAATCAATATTCCGCCGCTAAGCGAAAGAAAAGAAGATATTCCACTGCTAGCTGAAGTGTTTTTACAACAACTTAATCAAGAAAATAATGCCTCATTTAAGTGGCAAGAAGAGCAGTTGGATATTTTGAAAAACAATAGCTGGCCAGGTAATATTAGAGAGTTGAGGCATGCCATACATAGGGCATTTATCATGAGTGATCCGACAAGCGAACACATTCAATTACCTAAGACTTTTATCTCTCCATTTGCATCAGCAGGTAATAAATCAGCAGCGGTCTCTGCCGGGCAAACTATTGAAGATCTTGAAAAAGAGCTTATTCGGGTCACACTCGATAAAGTCGATGGTAACAAAACACAAGCGGCTGAAATGTTGGGCATTAGTACTAAAACACTGTACAACAGGTTACATGCTTATGGTGACTTTACGGTTTAGGCTAGCTCTAATACATTAACTTTTATCGACAAAATTAAAATGAGGAAATGAAAGTGAATCAGAGAAAAAGCGATATTAATCAATTAATACATGATACTCGAGCACCTCTAAATAGAATATCTATGCAAGCAGAGTTGATCAAAATGGTCTTAGAAAACGATATGCCGAAGGAAAAAGCACTCGCAGCTGTTAATAAAATTATTGATGCTTGCCAAGATTGTAGTACGCGCCTACAAGATGTTACCGAATTTGCTCAACAACGATGAAAAGTATAACTACACATGCCTTGACTAAAGTACTTCTGGTGAACTTTTCTAAGCAAAAAGTGATTCGCTATGCCTATTAAAAGACTTTTTGAAAACTCTGTATTCAGTTGGGTTGTGATCACAACCATTATTATTGTCATGATAATAATCAACGGCGTTCTTGCCATGAAAACAATTGAAGACTTATCAACTACGCAAAGCAGTTTATATAATACCGGCGACGTTATTATTGAATTAGACGATTTACATAATTTAGTGTTAATGGCAGAAACCGGTCAGCGAGGATATTTACTTACCGAAATACCTGAATATTTAACTCCTTACGAAGATGCAATAAGTCGTTTAAGTGAGCAACTTATTGACACGAAAAAATTACATTCTGAAGTACCCGAGCAAGCAAAACGCATAGCTTCTTTGATTAGACTGGTAGAACAAAAGGTACATGAATTAAAAATAACCATTGAACTTGCTCTGGCCAACGAAGAAAAAAGCGCATTAAAACTTGTTATGACTGGCACCGGACGTGATTTATATAAAGAATTAAGAGCAGAACTCGAACATATAAAAATACTAGAAATCAACCACAGAAATACTTTATTTGCCATCCTATCAACAGTAGAGCGCGAGGCAAAAGTTACTTTCGCTATCTCCGGTATTACCAGTGCTTTATTGCTATTAGGCTTGGCATTTTTTGCTCGATTAAATGCAAAAAACGAAGTGAGATATCGCCAACAACTTGAGCAGCAAAACGATGTATTAGCGGAAAAAGTCGCTATGCGTACAAAAGAGCTCACGCTTTACTCTGATGAATTATCGCGCAGTAATCGTGAATTAGAAGATTTTGCTTTTGTTGCTTCACACGATTTACAAGAACCGCTACGAAAAATTCGTGCTTTTGGTGACCGGTTACAATCACAATATGCCCAGTTATTAGATGAAAAAGGTGCTGACTACATTAATAGAATGAAAAACGCAGCAGAACGGATGTCTAATCTAATTAACGACTTGCTCGAGTTTTCTCGCATTTCAACTCGTGGAAAGCCTTTTACAAACGTACAGTTACAGCCATTAATTGAAAGTACTCTTGATGATCTTGAGATCAGTATAGAAGAAAGCGATGCAAAAATTTTATTAAGTGACTTACCGACAATTAATGCGGATCCGAGTCAAATGCATCACCTATTCATTAACTTAATATCAAACGCGATCAAGTTTCGACAAGTCGACATAAAACCAATAATTAAAATAAACTATTACCAAGAACAAGCAGCCTTAGAACAGTGGCATATTATCACCGTAGCAGACAATGGCATTGGTTTTGAACAGGAGTTTGCTGACAAAATATTTGTGCCATTTCAACGACTCCATGCCAGAACAGAATATAAAGGTACGGGTATTGGCTTGGCTATTTGCAGACGTATCGTTGAGCGGCATGGTGGTAAAATTTCCGCAACAAGTATATTAGGTGAAGGAACACAATTCAGGATTGAAATTCCTGTTGAAAATGCTTTAATTAACTTAATCGGAGAGAATACTCATGCACAGCAATAAGGGCAAACCTATCACTATTTTGATGGCTGATGACGATGAAGATGATCGTATGCTAACTCAAGATGCCCTGCACGAAAGTAGAGTTCGTAACACATTATATTGCGTAGAAGACGGCGTTGAATTACTTGAGTATCTCAGACGAGAAGGTAAATTTTCAGATCCAGAGAAATCTCCAAGACCCAGCTTAATCTTACTTGATTTAAATATGCCCAGAAAGGATGGCCGGGAAGCGCTAAAAGAAATTAAAGCCGATGAGGAGTTAAAAAATATTCCTGTGGTCATCCTCACCACTTCAGGACAAGAAGAAGACAAAATCAAAGGTTATAATTTAGGTGCCGCATCATATATTACTAAGCCCGTAGATTTTGAAGGGTTAGTTGAACTGATGAAAGCATTGGGGAAATATTGGATAGAGTTTGTTGAATTACCTAATGAATAATGCAATACGGCACTAATAAATATGGATAATGTAGTTAAAAAAGTCGCTCGAGTATTACTGGTTGAAGATGACGAGGATGATTACATTCTGACCAGCGACCATCTCAGCCAGTTAGACTCGCACCTCTTTGAAATTGACTGGGTCACCAACCCAACTGAAGCACTCGAGCAACTCAGCCTTGGTGAACATGATATTTGTCTACTCGATTATCAGCTTGGGGCATACAACGGCTTAACGGTGTTAGAAACAGCCTCAAAAAATGGCTGTTCAATTCCCATTATAATGCTAACAGGGCAATCTGACGAAACTCTCGATCAGTCTGCGCTTGCCGCAGGCGCCGTTGATTACCTAGTTAAAGGTGAAATTACTACCTCACGATTTGCCCGCGCAATACGATATGCGCTGGCAAGACAAGAGATTGAAAATGAACGGGTTGAGCGCATCAATGCCGAAACACAAAATCAATCCAAAGATCGATTTCTAGCTCACCTTAGTCATGAACTGCGCACACCATTAACATCAATACTCGGCTATACCGAAATATTACTTAACGGTAATAAAGCCCCAGATGCAAAATCTGAACTCAATATTATTTTAAATAATGGCCAACATTTGCTTGGCTTACTGAACAATGTACTCGACTTATCAAAAATTGCGGTTGGTAAGCTCGAATATAACTTTTCTAAAATTAATTTAGATAGTTTTATTGCTGATATTTTTAGCTTGATGCAAGTCCATGCTGCAGATAAAACCCTTAAATTAGTCATTCGAGAAGACAGTCCGTTACCACTCGAAATTTTCTCTGATCCTATAAGACTGCGCCAAGTTTTAATTAATTTACTACATAACGGTATAAAGTTTACTGATCAAGGCCAAATAGAATTAAGTATTTGGACTGAATTTGTTGATAACAAAGAGGTATTAGCTTTTAAAGTATCGGATACCGGCCAAGGTATTCCTGAGGCTATGTTAGAAACCATCTTTAAGCCTTTTGAACAAGTTGAAGATTTTATCTCAAGAAAAGAACAGGGTGCAGGCTTAGGTTTATCAATTTGTTCTGAATTGATTAAACACATGGGTGGGAGTATCCACGTTCAATCATTATTGAACCAGGGCAGCGAGTTTACCTTCACCATTGATCCCGGTGATATTATCACGCAAGAAAGGGCTATTTTAGCCTTTGAACAAAAACACTTACCAAGCTATTCTTTGTCATTTCCTCAATTGCAGGGACAGGTATTAGTGGTTGATGATATGGAAGATATACGGCTATTAATAGGCCAAATTTGCCTATCATTTGGCCTAAAAGTTACTTATGCATCTAATGGGCTAGAAGCACTTGAACAATTTAAATTAGCCACAGCTGAAGATAGGTGTTTCGATATCGCGCTGATGGATATTCACATGCCCAAATTGGATGGAAAACGCACAATAAAGCAATTGAGGGAGTTAGGTTATAGTAAACCAATTATCGCGGTAACTGCTGCGACCATGAAAGGTGTGAAACAAGAATTATTGGCACTTGGTTTTAATCAGATAGTTGCCAAACCAATAAATAAAGCTGAACTTCACCGCAGTCTAAAAAACTATCTCAAAGTTGAAAACCCGCCGAATACACAAAGAGTTTTAGTAGTTGAAGACGATGAAGATGCTGCTGATGTTACCGTTTTACTGCTGGGATCGTTAGGTATTGAAGCACTAAAAGTCCAAACAGCAAAAGCTTGCCAAGACTTGTTAAACAAAGAAAGTAACTGGACAACAATATTACTTGATTTACACTTACCAGATGCCAATGGCTTAGATTTAGCCGAGTCGATTAAACAGCTACATCCTGATATAACCTTGATCTTGGTCAGTGGCGAATCAGTAAATGAAAAGACCTTAACAAAGGCAGGAATTGATAAAGCAATATTAAAACCGATTAACCTTGAGATACTAAAAAATCTTATATAGCTTGCCACTTTAACTTTCAAACTATAAAAAAATTACCCAACAACGTGTAATTTTTTCTGTAAACGAAAAGCCTCAATTAACACTCGCTGTCAGCATTACAATTAAAACCTATAAAAACAATAAATTACAACAACTTTTGTTCTTGGTACACTTTTGGCTTATGTATAAGCCTGACTAATTACAAACTGATTGTAAAATATATTATCGGCCTATAGTTACCACTTTATACCATTGATGCTTAGCCTATAAATATTAATGTTCTCTATCTAATTTGCGCTGAGTGATCCATACCTTAGCTTTATTAGTATTAATAATTAACGATCAGTAAAAAGAGGTACTACCATGGACATTTTTTCCGCGTTACGCAGTGATCATGAAAAACAGCGATTACTGATGAAAGTTTTAGTTGAAACTACTGGCGATTCAGCAAGTCGTCGAGACTTCTTTATCGACTTAAAATTCCAACTTAAGCAGCATTCGATTGCTGAAGAACGTTACTTTTACATGCCATTGATGAAACTTGATGCAACTATCGAACTTGCTCGGCATGCGATTGCAGAACATCACGATATAGACAAAATTATTGCCCAGTTAGAAACAACCGACATGGACTCGCCTGTTTGGCTGAAAACTATGAAAGCCTTACAAAATAAAGTACTCCACCACATAACTGAAGAAGAAAGAGAATTTTTTCAGCAAGCGGGGAAAAATTTGAGTGCTAAGCAAAAAGTAGATCTTGCCACGCAATACCGAGCAGAAATGGCTCATTAACTATAGATTAAATACAGTAGGTCTTGCCGATATAAAAGGGTCGGTAAGTCTAAAGTGAATTATAACCGTCATCAACTCGATTCTAAAACTGAAGATTTTATTACCCATAACTTTAATTATATAGCTCAACTAAACAAGTGATCGAAAATAGGAGTCATTCCATGTTTATCGTTAAGTATTATCTGAGTGGTGCCATTTTGGCATTTACAATACTATTATTCAGCAACGATATATATTCTAAAGCAATTTTTGCTTGGCTTGGTTTGTCATTATCGATAGTGAGCTTAGCTTATATTTTCGATTCACCTTGGGTGTTCAGAAAAAAAAGTAATGGCAGTATTCCTTTTTACATCCGCTGGCTTTTTATCCCATTTTTATTGGGTGTTCAACTTTATAACGCTTGGGCTCGCAAGCATGACAAGGTTCCTGCCATTCAAAAAATTGAGCAAAACTTGTTTTTGGCCTGCCGACTTTTCCCATCAGACATCAGTTACTTAAGAAAAATCGGTGTATCTGCGATATTAGACGTAACCGCTGAGTTTGATGGCCTTGATTGGACCGCGGAAAGTGAAGAGTTAGATTACTTCAATTTACCTGTTTTAGATCATTCAAGCCCAAAATCGCAAGAATTACTTAAAGCCATTCATTGGATAGAAAATCATATTTCAAAATCTAAAGCAGTGGTTATACATTGTGCTTTGGGTCGTGGCAGATCTGTTTTGGTTATGGCAGCTTACTTGTTAAGTAAAAACAAATCACTCAGCGTTGCCCAAGCATTAGAAAAAATACAAGGAGTACGTGCTACCGCAGGATTAAATAAAGCTCAGTTAAGAGCGTTAATTCAATTTAAAAAAGACGAGCTATTCAACCAACAACAACCGATATGGATAATCGCTAATCCTGTGTCTGGCGGGGGTAAATGGACTAACAGTAAAGCAGAAGTTATTGAGCGTTTGTCACCCTATTTCGTTCTCCATATTTTAGAAACTAGCAAACAAATTAGCGCCGCGCATTTAACTCAGCAAGCCTTACAAAATGGTGCAAAGACTATTATTGCCTGTGGTGGTGACGGCACATTGACCGAAGTGGCTGGCGAGTTAGTGAAATCTGACATCATCATGGGTATTTTACCTATGGGCACAGCCAATGCGCTAGCACATGTACTTTTTGGCTTTGGCAGCAAGTTAATTCCTCTTAGCATAGCTTGCGATGCAATTATTGCCGGTAAAGTTACAAAAATTGATAGCGCGAAGTGCAATGAAAATCTAATGTTACTGCTAGCAGGGTTAGGATTTGAAAATAAAATGATCACTAATTCAGACAGAGCCAAGAAGGATATCGGTGGTCAGTTCGCTTACGTACAAGCATTGTGGCAAGCGATTAATAAAAATGAAACATTAACGTTAGAGATACAAGCTGATGATTTTCCTATTCAAACTATTAAAACAACCAGCCTAGTGGTTGCTAATGCTGCACCATTTACCACCATATTAGCGCAAGGTGGAGGTGAGCCCGATATTAAAGATGGTTTACTCGATGTAACTTGGATACCGCCTCAACAAGACATAACCGATAGTGTGCTTAGCTTAGCGGAGTTAGCATTTTCTGGGCTTTCTGAACAAACTAGCCTCATGCAAAGCGAACATATGAGCGCTAAGAAAGTCGTCGTAAATGCTAAACAAAAACTTGAATATGTTATCGATGGTGAAGTCTTCTCAGCAAGTAGTTTACATATTGAAATTATGCCGGAGTCATTAAATATTATTTGTAACTAACCACAAACTACCCATATTGCAGACCTGACATATGGGTCTGTAATATTTACATATAACGATCCAATAATTTGCCGAATGAAAATATAAACAATTGTTTATTATGTATTTAATTAATGGCACAACTCTTGATTACTATTTTATATAGTTTAACCATTACATCACTTAAAAGGAGGTAAACAATGAATACTGTCACTCTTCCAATTGATTCAGACGATGATGACATTCAATAATTATGTGCCCTTAGGCAACACTTCAAATAATTAAGATAGAAAAAGCAAAAGTGTTTAATTGCGCCATACTCTAATGAAGATAAAACAGCGCTCAGCAAGATGTTATCTATCTCAACATGGTAATAACCGAAAGGAACATAAAATGAAAGCCAAAACATACTATGCAAACATCAAATCAATAATAACGGTATTGTTACTCAGTATTGCCTTAGGTGCTTGCGCCACTATTGAAGGCGCAGGTAAGGATATAGAAAGCGCGGGTGAAGCCGTACAAGATGCTGCAGATGGTTGATCTACAATGAAAATACTATTTATCTGATATTAAAGCTTGGTATAACAAATACAGGCATTAGTTAAGTTTACTAATGTCCGATTGATCAGGCACTTTTTGCGTTAATATCAGTCTAATTGTGAAATACAACCCTGTGATATTAGGTCTTTTGAACCGTTGTTTAATAATAACCTGATCGGGTAGAGCTTTTATATCGTACTGCTCAAAGATCTCAGATATCCGTAGCAATTTACCAAAGGAAATTAACTATGAATGATAAGAAAAATGCTAGTGGAAAATGCCCTGTTATGCATGGTGGTGCCACAGAAAGCTCGATGACTAATATGGAGTGGTGGCCAAAGGCATTAAACCTCGACATTCTTCATCAACATGACAGTAAAACTAACCCGATGACCGCTAATTTTAATTATCGTGAAGCGGTTAAAAATCTCGACATAGCAGCGCTCAATAAAGATTTACATGCACTAATGACCGACAGCCAAGACTGGTGGCCTGCCGATTGGGGACACTATGGGGGCTTAATGATCCGCATGACTTGGCATGCCGCAGGTACTTATCGTATTGCAGATGGCCGTGGTGGTGCAGCGACCGGAAATCAACGTTTTACACCGATAAACTCTTGGCCTGACAATGCCAATTTAGATAAAGCACGCCGCTTACTTTGGCCGATTAAAAAGAAATACGGCAATCAGCTTAGCTGGGCAGATTTAATTGCTTATGCCGGTACCATAGCTTATGCCTCGATGGGTTTAAAAACCTTTGGTTTCGCATTTGGTCGTGAAGATATTTGGCATCCAGAAAAAGATACTTACTGGGGTGCTGAAAAAGAATGGCTTGCGCCAAGTGGCAGTGAGAATAGCCGTTATTCAGGCGAACGTGATTTAGAAAACCCACTAGCCTCAGTAATGATGGGATTGATCTACGTTAACCCTGAAGGTGTAGATGGCAAGCCAGATCCTTTAAAAACAGCCCATGATATACGCGTTACTTTTGAGCGTATGGCAATGAACGATGAAGAAACTGTTGCGTTAACTGCCGGTGGTCATACGGTAGGTAAATGTCACGGTAATGGCGATGCATCAATACTTGGCAGGGAACCAGAGGCCGCCGACATTTCTGAACAAGGTACGGGCTGGAACAATAAAACTAAGCGCGGTATTGGCCGCGATACGGTAACAAGTGGTATTGAAGGTGCATGGACAACAAACCCTACCCAATGGGATAACGGTTACTTCTCAATGTTACTTAAACACGAATGGGAACTTCAAAAAAGCCCTGCTGGTGCTTGGCAATGGCAGCCTGTCGACATTAAAGAAGAAGATAAACCTGTTGATGTTGAAGACCCAACAGTTCGCACTATGCCAATCATGACAGACGCTGATATGGCCATGAAAATGGATCCCGCTTATCGTGAGATAACTGAGCGATTTGCTAATGATGCAGAATATTTTTCTGATGTTTTCGCGCGTGCATGGTTCAAATTAACCCATCGCGATATGGGTCCAAAAGTACGTTATTTAGGGTCAGAAGTACCGCAAGAAGATCTCATTTGGCAAGACCCTGTACCTGCAGGTATGACTGATTATGACGTTGAATCAGTGAAAGAAAAAATAGCAGCCAGCGGCTTAAGCGTAAGTGATATGGTTGCCACCGCTTGGGATAGCGCACGAACTTATCGTGACTCTGATAAACGTGGTGGTGCTAACGGTGCACGTATTCGCCTTGCGCCACAAAAAGATTGGCAAGGTAACGAACCTGCTCGCCTAAACAAAGTATTAACAACGCTTGAAGGCATTGCCGCCAGCAGCGGTGTCAGTATTGCTGACGTCATCGTGTTAGCAGGTAATGTGGGTATTGAAAAGGCAGCTAAAGCTGCTGGTGTAGAAGTTACTGTACCTTTTGCCCCTGGTCGTGGTGATGCAACAGATGAATTAACTGATGTCGACTCATTCGAAGTATTAGAACCATTGCATGACGCTTATCGCAACTGGCTTAAAGGTGATTACAAAGTTAGCGCGGAAGAGTTAATGCTAGATCGTACACAACTGATGGGACTAACCGCACATGAAATGACCGTATTAATTGGTGGCATGCGTATGTTAGGGACTAACCACAGTGGCACTAAACATGGTGTATTCACAGAAAATGAAGGTGTATTATCAAACGATTATTTCGTGAACTTAACGGATATGAGCTATAAGTGGCAGCCTGTGGGCGACAACTTATATGAAATTCGCGATCGTAAATCAGATAAAGTTAAATGGACAGCAACACGTGTTGATTTAATTTTTGGTTCAAACTCAATTCTTCGTGCTTATAGTGAAGTTTATGCACAAGATGATAACAAGGAAAAGTTTGTCCACGATTTTATCTCTGCATGGAGTAAAGTGATGAACGCTGATCGTTTCGATTTAGCTTAAGTTTTACTAGTAACTTAGAATAATACCCTTGCATCGATTGATATATTGGCGCAGGGGTATTTTCTTTCTAATATTGCCCAACAAATCTGCAAAATATGTTTCAACCTAAACTTAAAATCAGATGATTTTAGTATGTCGGGTAATTTTTTCTATCCTGCTTAAAAGCACCACTCTGTCACTATCACTTAATGATTGTTTAGCTTGTTGTTGCTCAATCATTGCTGCCTGCGTTAATACAAAGTGCTTATGCTCTGCGGTTTTAGCTTGAGTCGCCAGAACATGTAAGGAATCTAGCATCTTTATCGTGACCGCAAGGTTTGTTTCACTCTCCTGCCTAATTTGGTCAAAAGCCGCTGTCGCGATATCGGTAAAAGTTAACGCTTTACACACGAGTCGCGGTACACCATTAACAAAAATATTAGTCTGTGGAAATGTTTTGTCGGCTAAGCTGCACAGCACTGAACTAAGTTTATCGATGCAAGTTATCGCCGTATATGGGTCATTAATACCGGGTGACAGTGCTCTTAAAGCAATTTCAACTAATTGATGTACTGCAAATTCAGGATCCTGAACAGGCGTTCTGTAGGCACCATGAACAGTATGCTCGATAATATCTTTGCTGATATTTGGTTCAACATCACCTTTCGCGAATACGGTAGCAATGGTTGCGTTTTCAACAATAAAATCACCCGCAGAATAGTGCAATTGAATGGTACATTGCGATTTATCGGCTAAATTAAGTAAACTCTCTTTATCGATAAGTTGCAGATATGCACTAAAGGGTGATGAAACTTCAAGCTGGCAAGCGCCTATATTTTCTTGAGCTGACAAGGCATCTTCACGAGTAAGATCTTCTTTCGATATTTTTGGAAATAGCTTAGCTATTGTTTGCTCTAATTCACAATATACGCCATCAATAACAACGTCGGCTTGAATTGATTGTGCAACATGATGAATAAAATAAATCAGAATCCAAACGCTAAAACAGGTCATTGTTATAGCAACGGCGAGTGTTATACCCGGTTGAAATGCATAAGGCTCTTTAAAGCTTATGGCGCAAAATACCGTAATACAAAATAAAAATGTCGCTATAAAGCTCCCCAAAACAAACTGTGTGCCTTTATCCATCATAAAATTGCGCATTAAACGTGGGCCAAATTGTGAAGAGGCTAGCGTCAATGAAACTATGGTGATTGAGAATGCAATACTCGTAACCGTGATCATAGCGCCTGCTATCGTGCCTAATAAAGAGCGTACGGCGTTTACGTCAGTCGCGTATAAAAACGACACGACACTGTTCTTATCCTGCAGGTGAGTAGTATCTAAATAAATGGTGCCAGCAGCTAATATCAGTGAACAAACCATCATTAAACTTGGTACGAACCAAAAGCTAGATTGAATTTTTTCAATGAGTGGTGCCAATTTACTGTTCATATTTAATTATTGCTCCCATGATAAATAGTTAAGGCTTATTGAGCTAAACTATTTTTTCGAATGGTTCGATGATAACTTTTTATTTGCTGGATAGTTGCCTTTATCAAGTGTAGCTCGACTGATAAATATTTGATAATGAAAGCTCATTTTACAAAAGAACTTATCCGCTTTTACGCATGTAAGCTTCAACATGAACAAAAGTAGCTAAACTTTACTGTTTGCCAAACACAAAAAAGGCCTATTTAGGCCTTTTTTTATTTTAGCTTCAACCAATTAAACTAGGTGACTTAATTCGTGTTAGTTACTAGCTTTTTAGATAAGTTTTCAATCACATCTACAGCACTATAACTCGACTCATTTGACATAACGCCTTTCCCCATGCGAATTTCTAAAATACTGTGTACTTCTTTGCGGCTATTGGCACTATTAAAAGACACACCTACTTCGCTCATTGGTCGACGATAAGTTTCACAGGTTATTAAACCACAACGGCGCTCAATCCGTTGCTGATGAGACAAGCCTATTGCTGAAGCAGGCTCTACTTTTTCAGACTCAACAAAAGTTTCCTTACTGGTGATAACAAACCAATCAAAGCCTTGCTCTTGAGTAAGCTCAGCTGATCTAAGTAAGGCATAATCAGCGGCATCTGCAACGCTGTTGGAAACACTTTTAAACTGCACCCGAAACCTATCGTTGGTAATTTTTTGCTCGCTATAGCCTACTGAGCCTTTGTTAGATGGGCGATAGTCAGGTTTAGAAGCACAACCTGCCACGAGTAAAGTCATTAATATAATTGTTATAAGTGTTTTCATTTTTCACCTCGGTTATTTTTCGTTGTTTGCCAATTTTTGCTAATAGCTTGTTGTTCTTGCATGGTGCCCATAGCTTGCCCTTTGATCATATCGTCTATAACACTATCAAGTTGTGCCTTGTTAGATGCCGCACGATATTCTTGCAGATTTTCTAGCACAGGTATTTGCTGTGTAATTTTAAGCTGCCATTGCATGTTTTCTTTACAAGCTATATTAACGCTAGCACTTTGCTCGCCTATGTGTTGAAACTGACGACAGTAATCGCCAGCTTGATTAATAAAGCTTAAATTAGCTGTTATTTCATCACCTTGTGTCATTAATGATATTTCGCCACTTGGCATTTGATCTAATGCTTGCGCTATTCCTGCGGTAATGACGGACGATTGTTGCTGAGATTGCATCATAGTAACAGTGCCAACACCAAATAACATGGCAACGCCAGCCGCTAAGGCATAATGCTTTTGTATACTTTGTTTAACATTTTTCCAGCGAGATAAGCTAACAACATTGCCCTGTGTTTTCACACCGCTATCTTGTGCTATTTTCTCATCTACTGTTTGAGCCAAGTGCAACAAATTATCAGCTAAAGGTGTGGCATCAATAATGGCTGAATTTTCTGCCACCCATTGATCCGCTTGCGCTAAATCGGCTAAACGCATCACTAAATCATCATCACTTTCTAGGGCACATCGAACTTCTTCCATAGCCACTTCGCTAAGCTCAGCATCCAGAAACCCGCTTAGTTGTTCATCGCTGATTTTCATGCGCCTGCTCCTATTCTATAGGGTTTCATCATATCTAATAACGCGGTTCTTGCTCTCGACAACCGGCTCATGACAGTCCCAACGGGGATCTCCATTGAGGATGCCACTTCTTTATATGACATTCCTTGTACTGCCACTAAAGACAAAATAGCACGTTGTTCATCGGGTAAGGTATTCATCGCATTATTAACGTGCGCTAGCATTTCTTTACTGTCGAAAACTTGCTGTTCATCAATGCTTTGTGACTCCTGCAACTCAGGTTTTAGCACTGCATTTTGCCTGACTTTGCGAGCACGAAACTCGTCAATCCAAACATTACGACAAACTTTGAATGCCCATTTGGTAACATCAACTTCAGCTGGCACACCCTTCGTCAGTATTTTTTCTAACGTAGTTTGCACTAAATCGTCAGCATCAGCGGCATTACCCGTTAATGAGTAGGCAAAGCGTCTTAGCATTGGTAGTATATTTTCAATGGTTTTATGCATGTTTTTACTCCTCTCTACTAAGAAGACGTGTATAAAAAGTTTTTATTCCATAAAAGGAAATTTATTTTAACTTGAAACGTTTTATTAACTACACGCTTATTTTAGAGGTTCAAGATTAACATGAAAACCTTAGCTATTGCCGCCATCATACTTACTGCATTTAGTACATTAACCCCTGCACAAAAATTATCTACCGGTAATGTGCTTGGGCAAATTAATGTCTTAGAACATAAGACAATAGATATTACTCGACCATTAGATAAGCCACCTGTATTAGCCCCCTTCGCGCTCAGTACGTTACCAGACTTTGAAACAGTGATCACTGAGCCGCTTAACACTTTGCCAGCCACACTCGCGATAACAACAAGTGCAGGAAAAAACCTTTGGTTAGATGTTGAAGTAGAAAATGGTTGGCGGGCCGTTCAAGGGCAATGGCTACTTCTAGCCGATGATAAAAATAAAAAAAGCTTAATCCAACATGGTGCAAAAATTATTACCGAATCACGCTATGCAGCCTTAGGTATAGCAATGCTACACTTTAGCGTACCCAATGATTTAGACTCCAAAAAAGCGTTAGTTAAAATACTTTCAGCTGAAGCAGCGCTAAGTTTAGCAAGAAACCATATTTATCAAGCACAAAGTCAAACAAGTCCACCAGTCACTAAAGATTTAGCTAATGAAAACACGCAAAAGCTAGCCGGTAATTCCCCTGCTTGCGATCTTCAGGTAAAAGTTGGCATAGTGGATAGCGCCATTGACATCAAACATAATGCCTTCAACCTCGCCGATATTACGGCAAAATCTTTTTTACCTGAAAACCTAAAGGCATCGGTACAGCACGGCACGGTCATCGCCAGCTTATTAGTGGGTAAAAACAAGCAATTAACACCACTTTTGCCAGCAGGGGAAATATATTCAGCACAAGTATTTTATCAACAATCGGATTACGCACAGGGCGCAACGTTAACCGCCATTATTGAAGGTGTTAATTGGTTGATAGAGCAAAACGTGCAAGTCATCAATATGAGTTTAGCTGGGCCCGACAATCAAATTTTACATCAAGTACTGACCGCCGCTATCGCACAAGGCGCAATTGTCGTTGCCGCGGCTGGCAATGAAGGTCCCGCAGCTTTACCTATGTATCCTGCTGCTTATCCAGATATTATCGCGGTGAGTGCGATAGACAAAAATCAACAACCTTATCGTTGGTCTAATAGAGGTAATTATGTTGATTACTCAGCCTTAGGAGTTAATGTGTTAACAGCACAAAGCAGTCAACGTATGGGCCGTGAATCAGGTACATCAATTGCCGCTCCGCATGTTACTGCCGCGATAGCGTGTTTAACGCCAACTTATGGTAAAGATAGGAAAGGTTTATTAGATAAGCTAAATAAATTAGCTGTAGACTTGGGTCCTGAAGGTCAGGACCCTATTTACGGTATAGGCGCGATATTACGTCACTAAAATTGTGCTTTAATCGACAATGAAGACACCGTTTGTCTGTAGGTTTGGCTATCAAGTTGCGAACGGTAATCACCATATTCAATATCACTAATTAGCGCTAGATGTTGGTTAAACGCTAGCTGCCATTGCGCTTGGAATACATTTCTATGTTCATCTGCCTTTGCTGTAGTTTGATTCGACACATTCTCATTGTTATATGATTTAAAGTCTTTCGATTGAAAACGCCAACTTATCGCGGCTTTTTGTGCTAAACCGAATAATTCAAATTTTTGTGAAAGCTTAGTATTGACCCCATAACCGCTATAATTAAACTGGTCATCTTTAGCGGTTTCCTTATCCAGGCTTAATCCAAGCATGAACATAGTGCTACCATCGTTAACAAAGTGAAATAAGTCCGCACTGGCGCCAATAGCATCGGCATTACGATCAGTTATAACAGCAAAAGTCTTACGTTTCATTTTTGCGCTAGTACGCAAAAATGTTTGTGGTTGAAGAAAAGTCCCTAAGTAAACACTGGCTTGTTGAAAAGTTAAAAATTTATCGCCCGCTAAGTTTGCCATAGCACCATCGTAACGAAAACCGAGATCTTTTTTATTCCATTGATAACTAGCATCAACACTCACTTGATGTAAGGCTAAGTCAAAAGCATCAAACTGATGATAATCTTGCTCATTATAGCGATATGAAGATGCTACTTTTGCTTTATCATTTATTTTCCACAAGCCAGTAACCGCTGCAGTTTTTTGCAAACCGCTATCTCCCTTCCCGGATACTTCGTCCAGTTCATCAACACTGAGTGCCGAGTTATTTATTAGACCTAAAGAAACTTCACCGCTAAGGGTAACAGGCTCAGATGTCGTCGCCATTAAATGTAGACTTAAAACACACCCTAAACTACCAATAAAATATTTCATGTTACTCACCTCCAATAAAAAAGCGCCAGAACTACTGGCGCTTTTATTGTTTAAAAAATTACAATCCTAAATCTAAGTCACTTGCTAGGTTATTAGCGACTTCAGCAGTCGTTGCTGCCGCTAATTCAGCATTAATTTGCTCAGTTACTACACTATCGACTTGACCATTAACGTTCTCAGTAATTGCCATTTGTGCATTTGAAGTTATGGCATCGGTAACACTAGCACTCACTGTTTGCTCAAGGGCTTGAGACGTTTGTGCTGCAGCATCTAATGCGGTGATATTTTGCACATTAGTCGATATTTGCTGAGATATTTGTGACGTATTAGCAAATGAAGCTACATTATCCGTAGTAGGATTTAGAGTAACGTTTTCAGGTATTGCCATATCTTCGCTAGAGGCTATTTCTTCCGACTTTTCTCCTGCATTGCTTTTAGGCAATGCTAAAAAATCTGCACTTGTTGCTTGGTTCAGTGACTGACTCAAATTTGATGTGGTATCTACTGCGGTAATTTTTTGGAAATTCCCCGAAACTTCATTAGATACTGCTGAAGTATTAACAAAAGAAGTGGCACTTTCTGCATTTTGATTCAATGCGATATTTTCAGCAGCCATATCTTCATTTTGAGTGACCCCATCAGACGCTTCTGCTGTCTCACTTTCGGGTAACGTTAACAATCCCGACCCTATGCTTGTTACTTGATTGAGTGACTGGGCTAACGTAACTGCAACTTCTGAAGTAGCATTGACACTCTCACCAGTATTGCTTGCTAGACTAGCGATAATTTCACTATTGTTTTTCAACATGCCAGAAGTATCGGTGTTAATTAGATCACTCGAAGGTACGCCTTCGGTTTCGCTTGGCGCTGAATCAACGTTATTGCCTTCTTCGCTATTATCTTCTTGACTACTAGCCAAGCTATCGTTTTCAACAGAAGCATCAGATTGTGCTGACATTTGTGCAGAACTATCAGCCGATGATGTTTGCTGCGACACTTTAACCTGCTGATTAACACTGGTGTTTTGGCTAATTTGAATATCACTAGCTTGCGCGATACTTACCCAACAACTTACGCCACTTAATACCAATACTTGTGCAATTTTATTTAATTTAGTCATGTTTGCTTCCTCTAATGTCTGTTTATGTTAATGACACTGAGATAACGGATGACGAAGTATATTTATTCCATATAATTTAAATTTTCTATAAAAAGTTTAAATATAGTAATTATTTCATCAATTTAAAATCATCCTTATATTAATGATGAATAGAGTCTAAACATATAATTAAGTTTGCTTCAGATATTTTAGCTAAATGTGATATCAAGCTAAATTGACTAACCACATTAATTACCCAACAAGAAACACTAAAGTAACAAGCCGCACTTATCATTGAAAAAAATGAATGCAAATTATCACTGTAACCATTCAATAGTTACATTCATTAACTTCATTTATAACCTATCACTTATTTCACCTTAAAATAAAAACCATTAAAAACAACAAACTAAACATTGGCACGTGCTTTGCTATTACATTGACCATACGTGATTGTGCAAAACCTTGAAAATATAGATATTAAGGAAAATAAAATATGAAGTTAAAATTTAATCAAAAAAGTGCCATATTATTAACTGGGATGTTAAGCATTTCAGCTTTACCTTTTTCCGCACAAAGTGCTGGCGGTTTATTTGGTAGCATTTTAGATCCTGTGGTTGAAGTAGTTGAAGTGCTTGCCCCAGTAATTGAACGCAATAATGAAGTGATCATTCAAGGCAATGACGTTTTAGCTGTTAAAAAAATTATTGGTAGTGTCGGTGGACTTATCACCCATGAATTTTCATTAATAAACGGCATTGCGGTTAACGTAAGCGATGTTGAGTTAGCGGCTTTAAAATTACTTGAAGGCGTTATTACTATAACAAAAAATGAAGCGGTTTTTACTGCTGGTGCACTTGATAACTGTAAAGTATACGGCAGTCATGTTGTCGAAATGTCAGCCAACAAAATTCGTTGGAATATTTATAACGCTAAAGACGAAACAGTTAATTTCAACAAAATGACCTTTAACTGGCCTTTAGCATTGGGCAATATTCGTAGCGTTAAAATTAATGGTGCTGCTGTATTTGCTAACATAACAGCAGAACAAAATGGCGAATTAGTACTTAGTGCCGCAGATATTCCGGCTACAGCATTTTTAGAAGGCTATGAAGATGCAACGGTTGAATTAGCTTTCACAAATAATGGTACTGAAAGTTACCAGCAAAATGAATTTTCCATGGGTATAGGCTTCGCCGAAAATTGTGAACGTAAACTTGCTAAGGGTTACGAAACTCAAAGTATTGAAGGTGACAGTAATACTTATTACGTGAATACCATAGGTGCTGATTCATTACACAAGATGGGTATAACGGGTAAAAATGTAACGGTAGCAGTAATCGACAGTGGCTTATGGGCTGCAAACAGTGCATTAAGTCGCAATACTTCTAATAAATCTCGAATCAAAGCAGCATACGACGCTATAAACGACACTGAAGTTTCACCAAATAAAATGACCGATGAAAATATACATGGTACTCACGTAACCGGTATTATTGCTAACAGCAAACGTGCGGTTGAGCATGGTCAAACAAGTAGTCATTATCAAGGTGTAGCACCTGACGCTAACTTAGTGGTTGTAAAAGCAATATATGAAGACGGTCACAGCACATATGCAGACGCTATTCGTGGCTTACAATATATCGCTGATAATCATGAAGCGTTAAATATTCGTGTTGTTAACTTATCATTTGGTGCACAACCTCGTACAAGCTATTGGGAAGATCCACTTAACCAAGCGGTTATGGCATTGTGGGAAAAAGACATTGTTGTCGTAACATCTGTTGGTAATACTGGCCCTAGGGCCATGACCGTTGGCGTTCCTGCGAACGTACCTTATGTTATCAGTGTTGGTGGCATTAGCGATAATAATACCCTTGATACCAGTGATGATGAAATGTTGTCATTTTCTTCACAAGGCCCAACCCATGACGCTTTTATCAAGCCTGATTTAGTTGCTCCTGGTGGCCATATGTTCAGTCTAGGTAATTCAGAAATGCATACGGCATCTAAATTTCCTCAGTATTTAATGGCTAAAGATCGCTACATGATGTCAGGTACTTCACAATCTTCAGGTGTGGTAACCGGCATAGTGGCACTCATGTTACAAAACAACCCTAACCTAAGTGCTAACGATGTAAAATGTCGACTTATAAGTAGCACAACTATGGCGCAATTGCCTGACGACAAACTTGCCTATAGCCCTTTTCAACAAGGTGCCGGCAGTGTTAATGCGATTAAAGCAGTAGAGTCAACAGCAATGGGTTGTGCAAACAATGGCATGGATATAGCGGCTGATTTGAGTGGCGAACAACATTATATGGGTGCGGCACGTCAAGATGAAAACGGCAAATATTACATTGAAGGTTATGACTTTGAAGTGTGGGAAGAAGGCTTCATCTGGCGTGAAGGTTTTATCTGGCGTGAAGGCTTTATCTGGCGCGAAGGTTTTATCTGGCGTGAAGCATTAAATACAGAAGGTTTTATCTGGCGTGAAGGTTTTATCTGGCGCGAAAACGCTGTTGCTGAGGAAGGATTTATTTGGCGAGAAGCTCAAATACATCAAGAAAGCTTTGCGATTCAAGAATAAACCGTAAGCAATAATATAAACCCGTTATAGCCTTGGTATCACCATAGGTTATAACGGGTTTTTTATTTCACAACCTTCGTAACGGCAGCTTCCTCATAAACTATGACTCAATTGAATCTAGTAGCTAAATAATAACTCCTATTAAAATAGACTTTTCCAGTAAAATTACCGCTCTAATAAATGTGATAAAAAGTTGTAAGTAAGTCTAAAGCTTGGCGTTTTACACGCTTTGGGTTAGTCTATTTCTAAATTAAAATAGATTTAGTAAAAATATGTTAAAAAACACTATTTATTGTCTACTACTCGTATTGTTTGTTTTTAGTTTTAAGCTTTCTGCTGAAAACAAAGCTAATTTTATTTTTACTCCCGCAGCACTTAATCAACAACTTTCCCAAAAAAGCATTAGGCAAGTATTTCAAGACAGTTCAGGATATTTATGGATTGTCACTCAAGAAGGAATAGCACGCTACGACGGCTATGAACTGGTAAAGTTTGCCCATGACCCTCGTGACCCAGACTCACTCAGCTCAGACAATGTTCGTGCCGTATTAGAAGATAACAGTAATAGATTATGGGTGGCTACCGACGGTGGCGGTTTAAGCTTATTTGATGCATCTAAGCAAACTTTTATAACCTTGAAGAGTGATACTCTTACTAATAACTCACCTTTATCTAACCGTATAATGAGTATGATGTTGGCTGAAAATGGCGATATTTGGCTCGGTTATAACAATGGTGACTTTAGTCGTTTTCAACCTGATAAAATGATTTTTGAACACTTTAATTCCCAAGATTTGTTTCCCGATATTGATAAAGTTGCCTTTATTTCATCTTTTGCCGAAGAAACAAATTTCATCTGGCTAGCCACTGACGGAAATGGACTGTTGCGGCTAAATAAAATTAATAAACAAGTAAAACGCTTCTATAGCGGCTCAGATACACCATTTTTTAGTGACCATTTAAATCATCTATTTATTGATGTACAGCAACGATTATGGGTCGCTAGTGCTGACGCTGGTGTGGCTGTTGCTGATCCACAGCGATTAAAATTTACCTCATGGCAACATCAAGAAGATCAATTTCAAAGTTTACCGGCAAATAGAACATACAGCGTGTATCAAGATAGACAGCAACGTATTTGGATTGGTACCGAACAAGGAGCTGCTGTTTGGAATGAAAGGGACGCATTCGATACCTTTAATACCGATAACGGACTTAGTAACAACCTGATCCTGTCCATTTTACAAGACCCAACAGGGTTAATGTGGTTCGGGACATTTAATGGCCTTAGCAAAAGTATTGAAGTGCCTTTTGAGCATATTGATACAGGACTTGCCAGCAACACTATCTTAGGTTTTGCTGAAACCACATCCTCAAGCGGAAAATCGGCTATCTGGGTTGCGACTTATGGTGGTTTAACTCGCCTAAATAGCAAAGGTGAAGCAGAAAAAATCATTAATAAAGACAGTGTGCCTGCATTAAGTGATGACAGAGTCACGACTGTGCGAGGTGACAATAATACATTATGGTTTGGTACCCGCGGTGGTGGCTTAGGTAAGCTTGATGTAGATACTGAACAAATTAAATACTATGTAAATGACCCTAATGATCCACAAAGTTTAAGTTTTAACGGTGTAATTAGTATATTCCAAGATAAAGCTGGCAATATTTGGGTTGGTACTTTTGGCGGTGGATTAAATTATCTCCCGGTAGGAAGTGACCAGTTTGTTCATTTTCGCCATAATGAAAATAACGATAGAAGTATTAATAGTGATTATGTTTTAGCGGTTTATCAGTTACTCAATGGGAAAATAGTCGTCGGTACCACTGCAGGGATTAATTTACTTGATCCTGTCAGTCTAGATTTTGATCGCATAGCTCATGAACCGGATAACATAGACAGTTTGTCAGCACCTATGGCTTGGGCTTTTTATCAAGACAACAAAGCACAATTATGGGTAGGCACCCAAGGCGGCGGACTCAATAAATGGCTGCCAAAAGATTTTAATACACTCAATAATAGTTTCGACCATTATGACAGTTTAAGTGGCCTTCCTAGCAGCCATATATATGCTATTTTAGACGATGACGATGGTAACCTTTGGCTCAGTAGTACTGCAGGGTTAACGCGACTGAATAAGCAAACAGGTGCATTGCGGCATTTTGATAGCTACCAAGGCTTAAAAGAGAGTGAATTCAACCATGGCGCAGGCTTCAAAGACAGTAATGGTGTTTTATACTTTGGTGGTAACGCCGGAGTCGTGCGTTTTCATCCTAATGATATTAAAGACAATAATATTGCCCCACCTGTCGTTCTGGTTAGAGTTAAAAAACTCAATGAACAGGTATGGTTCGATGTTCCTTACCAAGATCTAAAGCACTTACAATTAGATTACAAAGACTATTTTATCTCTTTTGAGTTTGCTGCCCTTGACTATAACGCACCCGGCTTAAATCAATATAGATACAAATTAGATGGGCTTGATTCAAATTGGATCGAGTTAAAAAACCGCCGTTTAGCCACTTTTACTAACCTTCCTGCGGGTGATTATACCTTACGAGCACAGGCCAGTAACAACCAAGGTTTATGGAATACGGTTGGCGTGTCTTTACCGATCACCGTATTACCACCACCATGGAAAACCGTTTGGGCGTACGCTTTATATACACTAACCGCTATTTTGATTTTACTTTATTTCATCTGGCGATATCGACAAAAGCGGCTGCGTGAAATACAGCAGCTAATCAAGCTAGAAGAAAAAGTCGAAGAACGTACTAAAGAGCTACGCCATGCCAATGCACAGCTTGAAACCAGCATGGAAGAAACCGACAAAGCCAGAAAAATTGCCGAGCAAGCCAGTAAAGAGAAAAGTGATTTCTTAGCCATTATGAGCCATGAAATTCGCACACCGATGAATGGCGTGCTGGGCATGACTGAAGTATTGTTAAGTTCAGACCTAAGACCCAAACAACAACACTTTGCACAATTGGTTTATCGGTCAGGTCGCTTGCTACTTGATTTGCTGAATAACATTTTAGATTTCTCTAAATTAGAAGCAGGCAAAGCAACCTTAGAGTCTGTACCTGTCGATCTTGAAGCGCTAGTAGAGGAAGTGTGTGATTTATTTAGTGAATCTGCATACAACAAAGGTGTGCATGTTAATGCTATTCTATCGGCAGAGCCTTTACCCCAAGTATATGCAGATCCGGCGAGATTACGCCAAATCATTGCAAACTTAACCAGTAATGCCATTAAGTTTACTGAGCGGGGTGAGGTAAATGTCAGTGTTAAGCGTGTACCTTGCTACAAATCGCACACTAGCGAACAAGACAGTAATGCACAGTTCAGTGGTTTTGAAATTAGCATCAAAGATACTGGTATTGGTATGGCGCCAGATCGCCAACAAAAAGTATTTGAAATGTTTACCCAAGCCGATGCGTCAACCACGAGAAAATATGGCGGCACAGGACTCGGTTTAGCCATCTGTCGACAACTAACCACCTTAATGGATGGTAACATTGGCGTACAATCTAATTTAGGAGAGGGTAGCCGTTTTAGCCTCGAGGTCGACTTGCCAATAATGGGTGATCCGGTCATCGAATATGAGGAAATAACTGATTGTCCAACGGTTCATTTGCTTAACCTTAATGGCGGTTTAGGCACTGCCGTAGCCAATATGTTGTTCAAATTAGGCATTAGTTCAGTGCACGTACAACGGGTTAATACTCAGTTGCCTTCGGCTAAAAATGGTCTGTGGATTAGTCTTTCAGAGCATGAAACTGCAATTGTCGACGCGGATATTCCACTGACTAACTGGATATGTTTGTTGCCTTCTTCGCAATGGCAAGAGCATGACGACCGCAATATTTTACCTTTACCTCTGCATTTTAGTGGCCTGAGAAAAAGCTTATATCGAGCTTTAGGAAGAGAAACCCAAGATCAACAAATAGGCAATAACGACCATCGTAACCATCAGAAATTTGATGCTAACATTCTGGTCGCAGAAGATAGTTTAACTAATCAAGAAGTAGCAAAAAGCATGTTGGGAATGCTAGGTTGTGAAGCTTGGTTGGCAGACAACGGTGCGGAAGCCGTAGAACAAGTGAACTTAAAACAGCCGGATTTAGTCTTAATGGATTGCCAAATGCCCATTATGGACGGATATCAAGCCACGGCTGCGATCAGAAAGAACTGGCCAAATATTCCTATTGTAGCTCTCACGGCCGGTATGGGTGATGACCTCCGCCAACAATGTTTAGATTCAGGTATGAATGGTGTTATGACCAAGCCATTTTCATTGCGAGAACTTGAACAGACACTTTTACACTATTTAGAAGTGCCTGCTAATCCATCGCTAAGTGAACAAGAGGGTACAGAAGACGAATTGCAGTTAGCACAATCATCGCCGCCAGTTAACAACTCAGATGATAGCCCAGATGAAAGCTCAGATAACAATATTGTGTTAACTAGTGAAGACATTGAAACTGATACTGATTTAGCGCCTGAATTAATTGACATGGCAAGTGTCAATACGCTGTTAAAAATTGGCAACGAGACCGGTAGCAAGGTCTATAACCGAGTATTAGATGGATTTACGCAAGAAGCTGACAAGTTGATTCAACAGTTATTAGAACAGCTAAAAAGTGAAGCAGTAGATTTAAATGAGGTTGCAGAAATTGCCCATGCCCTTAAATCTATGTCGGGTAATTCAGGTGCAAAAGCCCTGTATGAATTATGCAAAGACTTAGAAGCTAATATAAAGCAGAATCAGGACGAAGGTATTCATTCGATAGCGCAGAAAATACAGACAACGTATATTATTAGCTGTGAAAAACTAGAATCATTTAGACAAGCTTAATTTAGTCAATAAATAAATATGCAGAGTGGGATTAAACAGATTAAACATGTTCTAAAGTTAATCTCACTCGGCAATTATTTATACCAAGCATGACCAGGGCACTAAAGCACAGAGACTAAATCGTTATAAATTTATAACGATTAAATTACTTGAAGTGTAGAAGCGAGTTCTGTGCTCTATTGAACACAAAACATCAAATAAGCATAAGGTTTTATTAAGCGAGTACCTGTTGTAAAATTTTACGCAATGTCGGTTGAGTTACATTGAGTAATTGTGCCTTTTGCTGTTGGCTGATTTCTTTTTTCATTACAATTTCATGTAATGTCGTCTCAATTTTAGACCACAACAAGTTGTTGGAGTCTCCTGTTAGTAAATGCCCTAATATCTTATCGCATTCACCAGCTGAATCAACCAATTGAGGAAGGTTAAGGTCTAATCCATTAAGCTTAGTAAAGCGACGTCGCAATGTAGATTCAGACTGGTCTAATTGCAAAGCAACTTGATACATACTGCCCCATTTAGCTAAACATACTTTTAACCACTGTAGTTCTAACCAAGCGCTTATCGGAAATAAACGTGTTTGCTGTAAAGCTATACCGACTAATTTACTCAGTAATACCGATATATCTTCATATTGCCCTATATTGGCATTAGTTTCATCTGTAATAGCCTCATGATTAGACGACAGCTTATGCTCTGCTGATGCCTTAATATCACCTTGCTCTTGAAGCTCCAAATGTTGACTGTCGACTAATTTACTTTCGCACAGTATAACGGCCCGCATAATCGCGTTTCGTAGCTCTCTGATGTTGCCTGGCCATAAATAAGCCTGCAAAAGGTTTATCGCTGCGGGTGTAAAATCAATAATGTCTTTTTTGTATTGTTGGCTAAATTTAGCTAAGAAATGACGACACAGTAATAAGGCATCATTGCCACGTTTATGCAAAGGAGGCAAGTTGACGGTAAAAACATTAATCCGATAATAAAGATCAGAGCGGAAGCGGCCCATAGCAACTTCATCTAATAAGTTTCGGTTTGTGGCTAATACTAATCTAACATCGACTTTACGTACTCGTTGGTCACCCACCGCTACATAGGTTTTTTCTTGCACAAATCTCAAAAGTTTGGATTGAATATCTAGCGGCAGTTCTCCTACTTCATCTAAAAACAAGGTACCACCGTCAGCTTGGGCAATCATGCCGGGCTGATCACTTGTTGCACCGGTAAAAGCACCTTTTCTATGACCAAACAACTCACTTTCTATTAAATGTTCCACTATAGTACTGCAGTCGACGGTAATGAAAGGCTTTTCTAGTAGAGCACTTTGGTTATGTATTTGTCTTGCTATGATCTCTTTACCAGTACCAGACTCACCAATAATAAGTACCGAGGCATCGGTGGGTGCGACTAACTGTACCTGTTGCATAACGGCACGCATGGCTGGAGATTCAAACAGTAATTCGTGCTGGTCACCCATAGTGCTATTGGCTATAAGCACTCTACGCTGGTCATTTTCGAGTAGTAAAATACGATCAATCGCAGCCGCCAAATTGGGTGTGACTTGCTTTAATTGCCCACTATATTTTTCAGCGTTATTTTGCTCACCAAGCGGCCAACGTAATAAAATTAGCCCTAAACACTGACTACGAGTGAACAATGGCACTATAGCTTGGCAAAATGAGTTGGAAGGTTGCATTGGTTTATCTATTAAATTCGCTAAGCTATCAAGACGAATGTTTGCGTTAACCCAGCTATGTATAATATCAACATCGATATTTTGCTTAGCTGTGCTACAAGATGAAATCGTTAATTCATGGTTTTTAACTAAATATAACCCGGCATATTCACATTGCATTCCTGCGGTCAGCGTTTGACAAATTTGTTTTGAAAATATTTGTAATGAATGTGTGTTGCCAATTAAGCGAATTAAGTCCCATTGCAGTGCAAGCAATCTAAAATCGTCTTCCGGTGCTTCTGAGAACTTACCACTCATGCGATCTAAATTAGCCGTAATGTTAGCGTCAAACTGCGGTTCCCAGCCGACTAATTTACCGCCACCTATGCTGCGAGCAGCTTGTAAAGCGGTATTCGCTCGTCTAAACAACTCTAAAGGTGATTGTTCTCCTAACTGCTGTTCAGTATCGAGTGATGCTAAACCAAAGCTAAAATCTAACTTTAATTTTTTCTCAGTAAACGACGTATTCACTAACATTTGTCGTACTCGAGCGGCCAGTGCTTGACCTTGTTGTTCATTAGTTTCAGGTAAATGTGCCGCAAATACCACACCGCTATATCGGCTGACAAAATCAGCCGTGCGCAGTAAATCAGTCAAACCGAGCATAATTTCATCCAACACTTGATCACCTAATTCACGACCATGTTGTTGATTAAATTTAGCGAAATCATCAGGATTTATCAGCAATAACGTTACAGGATCATTTTGCTCTGAAAGTTGCTCTTGCCATTTCTGACTTTGCCACGTCGCGACTTGGCGCATAATAAGTAAATTATCTTGGTTGCGTAATGAACCGACAAAACCATCGACAATGATGACGGTATTCTCTAATTGAATAGGAAAAGGCGGTAACCTTGTCATTGCTCCTGTTCGTTCAAGATCAGATAAAATGTTTTCCATTCGAATTTTGGCAGTATCAGAAGGAATTTTAATACAAGACAATAAATCTTTACCTATTGCTGATGCACTTGAATCACCCAGTACTGTCGACAGCTCAGCATTAAGCTCGACTATTTTTCCTTCATTACTTAGCGTCACTACCCATTCGCCTAAACACTCAGTCAGTAAGCTAAACTTCTGCTCAGTATGCTGTTTAGCACTATATATGTCGTTATAACGAGCTAACAAAGATAAAATAGGCAACAAAGCTTGCTCATTAGGCCAGTCAATAAACCAATGATTATTTGGTAGTTTTTCCTGAATTTTCTGCTGAGGCTGTTCTTGCAACCAAAAAACTTGTTGAGATTTTAGATTACAGCGATTTATTAGTCGCTCTGCGTGCGCTGCATTTTGACATGCAACAAACATTGCTGATTGGTCGCCATAATCACCTGACAATGCTAATGTTTGCAGTTGTATACCCATAGCAGAAGTTTGCGCCTGAATAGTCTTTAGCATGTTGGTGAAATCAGCAGTGGCGTTAATTTCACTATCGATAAAAAGCGTAATACTATTTTTCTTCTGAGCTAAAGTGCCAATGGCTTGCAATTTATTCATGATTAATTTTGCATAAAGTGAGTAAAATTCTGATTTAACAATGGAGTGATTTTTTCGGCAGCCAATGGGCGTGAAAATAAGTAACCTTGTAACAATAAGTTCTTACTGCTCTTTAGTATGTCTATTTGTTCAGCTTCTTCTATGCCTTCGGCAATAACGCCAAGTTTTAAACTTTTCGCTAAGGCTAAAATAGCTTCTACAATAGCAATATCGTCAGGTGCTGAGTTAACATCGCACATAAAAGCACGATCTATTTTAAGAATATCAATGGGGAATTTTTTTAGATAACTTAATGAAGAATAACCGGTTCCGAAGTCGTCAACCGCCAAGGTAACACCTAAATTTTTCAACTCGATTAATCGCTTAATATTTTCTTCCGCATCACTCATAATAACTGATTCGGTTAATTCTAACTCGAGTAACGACGGCGGTAGGTTGCATTCCTTAAGTGTTTTTTCAACCACTTGAGTAAAATCAAGCTGCCTAAACTGATGCGCAGATACGTTTACCGCAACCCGTATCCTATGACCTTGATCTAACCATTGTTTAGCCTGCTTGCAACTATGCTGTAAAACTAAAAGCCCTAAATCGTTAATTAAACCTGTTTCTTCAGCAATCGGAATAAATTCATCAGGTGGAATAATACCGCCTTGTGCAGGTAACCATCTGACTAGTGCTTCCACGCTAACAATGTTACCTGTTTCAGCACAAATTTGCGGTTGATAGAAAGGGACAATTTCACCTGATTTTAATGCTGTACGTAAGTCTTGTTCGAGTTGTAAGCGTATTGCCGCTGTTGCATTCATTGAGTCGCGATAAAACTTGAAACAGCTGCGTCCAGCCTCTTTAGCCGAATACATTGCCGTGTCTGCATTTTTCAGTAAAGACTCCGCATTTTCACCATCGTCTGGAAAAATAGAAATGCCGATACTTGGAGTGATCACAACTTCAAACTGTTCTAGTTTAAATGGTTTGATGAAGCTTTGAATTACGCGTTCAGCGACCAACATAGCCTCACTTGAATTGCGTAACTGACTCAAGAAAATAGTAAATTCGTCACCGCCAAAACTTGATAACTGTCCGTTACTCATTAATTCTTCATCGCCAACCCGAGAAAACACATCACTGTCTCGCATATTTTCTTGTAAACGATGGGCAACTTTTCTCAGTAATTTATCTCCGATACTATGGCCCATAGTATCGTTAATTCGTTTAAATCTATCGAGATCGATATACAACATAGCCGCTTGATAGTCGTTCCGACGAGCCATCGCTAAAAAGCTTTGTAAATCTTTTAGTAATAACAACCGATTTGGCAGACCGGTTAAGGCATCATAAAAAGCCAGTTTATGAAGCTCTTTCTGTTGTGACATTTGGTCGGCAAAAGCTTGGCTAGCACGGAGAATATATTTTACTCTCTGCGCTAATATTTCCCATTTAATAGGCTTAGCAATAAAGTCAGTAGCGCCTACTGAATACGACTTATGAATTGACTCCAAATCATCAGATCCGGTCACCATAATAATTGGCACATGCTTGCCACTTTCTAACGCTCTAATGTGCTCACACACCTCAAAGCCATTCATTAGCGGCATGGATACATCGAGTAGGATTAACGCCGGTTGATGCTTTTCAAATTGCTCTACAGCGCGCTTGCCATTTTCAGCTTCCAGCACTTCTATATCGTCGCTGGCGAGTGTTTCTTGCATTATAATTCGAGCAGTGAGATCGTCATCACTCACTAATATTTTAATTTTCGAATTACTTGGCATTACTAAACATCTCCAATGTTCTACATTTGAAAGCATTGATGGTTTTTTTTCAACCACTGGCTTAAATGTATGAGCTAAGTATGTAACCTCAATAATATTGAATTACTTGGTACTTTTTGCATCAAATAAGGCTAACAATTTAGTCCTATTCAACGATATGACATTTCTTGAAAAAACTTCAATTTTTAATGTTTATCAAAAAGTTAATACGCTAAAAGTAGCATAATAAATTTGTTAAAACACTTATTTTTACAGAATAGGATGGCAATAATGTTTTAGACATTTCAGTATGTTGAAGACGGCTACATAATTACTGTCAGCAACGTCGATGATAAGTAATACAAATGAAGTTTATCTTCGCTGGACTTTTCGCTCGATTACAGGCCCTTTTTTAATAACAAACGATTACCATTAAAATTTAAGTTAATTATGCGGATATTTTATATCAAATAAAAAGCCCTTGAATAACAAGGGCTTTTTAATTTTATTTTGCCAATAACTAAACTGAAGTTATTGCTTTTATGATGTTAAATTAACAATCATCATCGTTAGCATCCACCCCTTCCTTTGCCTCTTCACAAGCATCTTCAATGGCGTTACCCGCATCTTTTTTCATTGAACCGAATTTGTCGCTAATACTTGTTTTCATTTCACCTATTTTATCACCCGCATCGCTAGCCATTTCGCTGACTTTTTCACTCGCACCTTCAATAGCTTCACCTGCATCGTCTTTCATTTCGCTGACTTTTTCGCCCGCGCCTTCAATAGCTTCACCAGCACCTTCTTTCATGGATGATACTTTTTCGCCCGCAGCTTGCAGTGCATTTCCTGCATCTGTTTTCATTTCACTTACTTTATCGCCAGCACCTTTAACGACCTTCTCAACTTTGTCGCCGGCTTCTTCTGCTTCTTTTTCACTACAAGCTGTTAACCCAAACATTGCTATAAATAAAACAAGTGAGGTCGATAGTTTTTTATTAAAAGTCATGTGTTTTTCCCTAAATTTTTAGTGTTTACCACGAATTGCATTGCCGATTAATCAAATCATCTACAATACAACGAAAATGAAAAATATAATCTTTGAAATAGCGGCCGCTGCATCAGCGATACCAATAAAATCAAAGGCTGTTACGATAATAACTCTACTTTAAAATGTAAGCGTTCAGCTTACATAATATGTTCCTCTATCTATCAAATTACAAGCCTCCACTGATATATAATCACATTTCATGCCGCACATCTTTTTTCATAAAACATTGATAATTAATTACTATTAATAAAATAATTAGATGGCCTTACCATAAACTATATAAAATTATGTCAAATAATCAATTTTTATCTAAGCTTATTACTTAGCTGTTGAGATAATTCAAGTACGGTTAACAGATTATTTTCTCGTAATAGTCATCAAAAGCAATTCTGAAATATTACGCATTATTTAGTCTTAGTTGATAAAAACACGTACAGCTTCATAATTTCTGCTAGCTTTAATGATTAGTGGAGCTAAATATTTTAATTCGAGGAATGAATAACATGACTAAAAATCCGGTAGGCTGGTTTGAAATTTACGTTGACGACTTAAAACGTGCGAGAAATTTTTATGAGTCTGTATTCAATACCAGTTTTGAATCTATAGGAGATCCCAGTAATGAGCAGGTTGAGATGTTAGCTTTTCCTGCAAATTACGACGTTTATGGCGCTGCTGGTGCACTAGTAAAAATGCCAGGATTTAAAGCTGGTGGCAATAGTACACTTATTTATTTTTCCTGTGATGATTGCGCATTAGAGCAATCTAAAATTTTAAGCTCTGGCGGTGTTGTTCAGCGGCCAAAAATGTCAATTGGCAAATATGGTTTTATAACATTAGGCATTGATACTGAAGGTAATACCTTTGGTTTACACTCACTAAAATAGTATTAAGTCGTAATCTTAAACATGTGGCTTTATTCCTAAAAAATAAACAATAAAAAAGGCCTATTCAGGCCTTTTTTAAAAATTTATCCACTGTTATTTAACAATCAGTGTCTTTAGCTTTTACGCCTTCTTTAACTTTTTCACAAGCATCTTCAATGGCATTACCAGCGTCAGTAGCCATGTCACCTGCTTTATCGCCTGCATCTTCAATGGCATTGCCGGTATCTTGTACCATTTCATCTACTTTTTCACCTGCTGTTTCAGCTTTATCGTCACTACAGGCAGCTAAGCCCAATACGGTAACAAGTGTAATCAGTGTCATTGATAATTTTTTAATAATAGTCATAATTTTTTTCCCTAAAGTCTTGGTGATTTACCACGAATAGCATTGGCGATTAATGAGATAACCAACAACACAACGAATATGAAAAATATAATTTTAGCAATACCTGCTGCTGCCCCTGCGATACCACTAAAACCGAATATTGCAGCTACAATCGCAATAACTAAAAATGTAAGTGCCCAGCTCAACATAGCATTCCCCTTTATTTAATTAGCTTCAAACTACCCTTCACTTAATGCGTTATTCATGCCAACACACACAAAATCCATAATGCATTGATAATTATAGATTAATTTATATCTTCATTATTAAGTATAGAACATTTATATAGCATCAAATGAAATATTTACAGACTAAGCCTGTATAACTTTCATCGTAAAAAAGTCATAACCGAATATATTGACTCAGTTACGATGCACTTCCTAGCTTATAAAAGCCGAAATAAGACAAAGTTTTGTTTATACTAATTTGTTTAATTCAGTGTTCTACTTTTTCATGAGGGAAAATGGATAATGACAATGCATAAAATGTAGTCAGTAGCTATTCTACTTATAAATTTTATAACGCCGTCATTGTTAATTTTAATCATTAAAAATGTGCTGCTAATTAACTTGGTATTATAAACCTCGAATTTAATGAGAGGCTTGCCAAGCTCAGACAGTTCAAACAGTGCAGACCTGCCTTTATAAAGCTACAGATAATTATTTCACTTCATTCAGAAATGCTTAACATAAATGGAATCAACGATGGGGATTACTTATTTATAGAAAAATAGGAATGTATACCTGTCTAGCTTCGCACAGCTGATGACTTGAATTTTTTGCAAAAAAAAAGCACGCTATTATATAGCGTGCTTTTATCAATTTAAAAATACTAAATACTTTTAATTATCCACTTAGCTACTTAAGGGTGATAACTTCACCAGTGCTCAGCTCAATTTCTACTGAGTACTTATTCAAGTTTTTATCTACCTTATCGTCAAACTTGATCTTGATCTCATTTTTATCATCGGCCTTAATTTTTCTTTTATCTTGTGACTTTTCCCAGCTACTCACTCTGACCGGTGAAGCCTGTGTTTCAGTATCGTAGATTTTATCTCCACCGTTCTTGATTTCGACTAAATCACCGTTTACAGAAGTAGGCCAATCAACAGAAATACGTTCAATAAACACATCTTCATTACTGTCGTTATGAATATAGAACTTATATTCTTTCTTTTTTAAGTCCTTAAACTCTGCTCTAACTGCACCAACTGAACCGCTGCTTGGCGCACCTAAAACAGCTTCAACAACACCTGTATTGGTTAAGTCACAGCTAAATGAGCCAGTTTCACCTGTCATACCATTTAATGCAAAGCTGTTCACTAGGTTATTGTCATCGTTTTTATTGTTACCTTGTGCAGAGCCACAGTCATCCGAACCATCCATAAAGTCATCAGAACATGACAAATGGAATGCCGAAGAACCACTAACAGCACCACTTAGCGTAACAGCAAAATCATTACCATAAGTATCTCTGTCAACAATGAAGTTAATCAAATTACCCTTCTGTAGATTTTCAAACACTTGGCCTGCAGCTGTTGTAACTGTTGTACCATTTGCGCCATTCCAAACCATTGATAATTCAGTTAATGGTTTTATGTCACTACAAGTAAGGACTTGCTCTGGTGTTGATGGTTTTTCAGGTACTACAACCGTTAAAGGAACAGTATCTTGAGCACTACACGCTATACCAGAAGGCCTAAGGTTACCAGTGACTGTAAGCGTGTTGTTAAAGACATTATCAACACCAGGTAAAACAAACTGAGTACGAGTCAATTCAGCACTGCCACCTTGAGCTGCTAGATCAAGCTTTCCTAAAGGTCCAAAGCTATCTGATGCATCATCAACAAAACGTTCAGTACTGTTGTTGACAATGGTGTAGTTATACAGCATTTCAACACCCGCAGAGATTGATTGACCACTTTTGGTATCCATAGCAACTAAATCAACTGCACCATATTGGTCACCCAAGCTTAACGGTAATGAACATGAAGTATGCATAGCTACTTTTTGTACCAAGTTACCTGTAGCGCTAAAGATTTCAATTATAGTATTTGCATCAAAATCATTTTCATTTGCTGCTGCAGAAGTAGCAGTAACAACATCACCAATAGTTACATTGGCTTGAACGGTATCAAGGAATACTTTAGCCTTGCCGCCTGTCTTACCATTGCTAACTTTGATACGAACATTGTCACCAGCTGTACCACCAACGATACATTCTGCTTTACCACCTTGAGTGTTGCTAATAACACAATCGCCACCAAGATAACGTAAACTCACATTAACAGGCTTGCTATCACACGAAGCATTAGTAGGCATTTCGTAAGCACAAGTTTCTGCAGTCGCGATAGGATCTGTAGGTGAGTTACATACTAACGCAACACCATTTTCACCCGCTAAACCGTCTAGTAACCAGCTATTTAAAAGCCCTGCTTCATTGTTTTTACTATTACCTTGCGGAGCACCACAATCTTCAGGGCCATTCATACCAGAATCAGAACATGACATATGGAAACGTGAAGTACCTAGGCTATCACCGTTAGCATTGAATACTTCCCAATCAATGTCATTACCTGCACCAGCAAAGCCACTGATAGTAACCACATCGCCATTGTTAACATTACTGCGAGTCGTTAACTCTGTATCATCAGTTTTACCGTAATAAGCAACAATGTTGACATTATCTTGACCATCCCAAATCATTGATAAGGTGTCTAGGTCTTTCGCGTCACTACATACAAAGTCAACCGGTTGAAGTGAAGGAATAATTGCACAAGTAGCATTAATATCTAAAGCACATTGAGCAAGAGGAGCAACAAAACCTGCATCCACATCTATATTTTGCTCACCAGAACCTAGCGTGATACAAGTTGTTGTACCCATATCGCCGTCAAAGTTCTCTGCATCACTATCTATAGTTTCATCAATACCAACATTAGCATTAGTAAAACTTAAACCTGATGGAGCCGTAAATTTAACTCTATAATTACCAGGCACTAAATCAGTGAAATTGTACATACCTGTTGAATTGGTAAACACAGACGTTACTTCATTACCAAAGATATCAAAAACAGAGTTGTTGCTACAGTCGAATAACTCAACCATTACGCCATCTAAACCATTTTCGTTGTTTAGCACGCCATTGCTATCGCTATCAAGCCATACTTGGTCGCCCAAACTAGCCGGTAAATAAACACCTGCATCCAATGTAAGGTTTTGGTCTCGCACGCCTAAATCGATACATTCGCTAGTGCCATTACTTGGGTTAACATCACTATCAACGTCAGTACTCATACCAACAAAACGTGGGCTAACAATGTATCCTGCTTGAGTTAAATAAGCTAAATCAAACTTAACTGCATAGCTACCAGCAGAAAGGCCTTCAAAGAAGTACAAGCCACTCGCATTGGTATTAGTCGTTATACCGGTTGAAGTCTGTATGTTGTTTGCATCACACATCATCAGTTCAACAGGTACACCTGATATGCCATTGCTTAGCTCGTTAAGATCTTGAATACCATTAGCATTAGTGTCATTCCATACGAAGTCACCAATACGTGATTCATTAATTGAACGTATACCAGCATCAATATTCGTGTTGTTTTCACCTGAGGCTAAAGTAATACAACGTGTTGTACCCATAGTGCCATCTTGATTAAAGTTTTCTGCATCGCTATCCATTACATCAGGACCAACAACAGCAGTAGTAAACTCAAGACCAGCACTGGTAGTAAACTTAACCGTATATCCACCCGGTTTTAGATTACCGAAGTTGTATAAGCCATTACTGTCAGTAACTGTTGGAAGCACAGGGTTGCCATAAATGTCGGTTACCGGAGTATTAGTACAATTAAACAATGCTACGCTTATACCAGCAACACCAAGCTCATCAACAAACAAACCATTACGGTCAAGGTCATTCCAAACTGTATCACCAATAGATGCAGGAGCAATAACGCCGGCATCAACAGATAAGTTAGTTTGATTAGTCATAACGTCTACGTTAGCTGTACGGCCTGTGACTGCATCTGCATCACTATCAAAGGTAGTATCACCTTGATTTTGCAACGTATATACATAACCGTTAGGTAGCGTATATTCTACACAGTAGTTACCCGCTATAAGGTCTGAGAAAAGGTAAAAGCCATTTGAATCAGTAGTGGTATTTGCAATTACAAGTTCATCACCTGAAGTACAACTTGCATCACCATCAAAATTTTCGAGTAATGAAACACCGACACCTGCAATACCAGCACCACACTCAGCACCCATATCACCCGTATCGCCTACAATACCATTACCGTTTGTATCAGCACATTCTTGAATACCATTGCCATTTAGGTCTTCCCATACACGGTCACCTAATGAAGCCATAGAGCTTACAAGCCCTGCATCAAAAGTAATGTTATTGATACCTGCTATCACTTCAATTGAGTTTTGGTTTGCAAAAACCGTCTGACAAGTACCATCGCCTTGATCAACCACATCGCTATCGGCAACATCGTCATTGCCCATATTGTCTGCAGTACATTCATAGCCTGCAGGTTTAACTACAGCGATACAATAATTGCCAGGGGTAATATCATCAAACAAGTAAAAACCATTGCTGTCTGTAGTTTGTGACGTAACAATCATTTCATCAGTTGTACCACATTCGCCATCAGAGCCAGTTGACAATAAGTTAACGGTTACATTAGCAATACCTGAATTACATTCTGTACCAGAATCGCCTAAATTACCTAGAACACCATCTGCAGGGAAGCTAGGATTGTTAGCACCACCATCTGTACAGTTTTGAATACCATCTAAATTAAGGTCATTCCATACGCGGTCACCAAGTGCTGCTTGTAAACGTATTACACCAGCATCAATAGAAAGGTTATTGTCGCCAGGTAAAAGATCAATAGGGTTTTGATTAGCATCAACAGATTGACAGCTACCATCACCTTGGTCGACAAAATCGCTATCAGCAAAATCGTCACCACCCATATTATCTATAGTACATGCGTAACCTGCAGGGGTAATTATTGATACACAATAAGCACCAGGCTCTGCATTTTCGAATAAATAAAAGCCATTAATATCGGTAGTTTGAGTAGCAACTATCATCTCGTTGCCCGTACCACAGAAACCGTCAGGGCCTGTTGATAATAGGTTTACGGTAACGTTAGCAAGACCAGAACCACATTCTGCGCCTTCATCACCTGCATTACCTAGAACGCCATCGGCAGGGAAGTTAGTATCGTTTGCACCGCCATCAATACAATTTTGAATACCATCGGCATTAAGATCTGACCATACACGGTCGCCAAGTGAAGCACTTGAACCCACTAAGCCCGCATCAAAAGAAAGGTCTTTGTCACCAGCAGCTACTACAATAGGGTTTTGGTCAACATCAACGGTTTGACAAGTGCCATCCCCTTGATCAATAAAATCGCTATCCGCTAAATTGTCACCACCCATGTTGTCGATAGTACATTCAGTGCCAGCCGGTTTCACTATTGATACACAATAAGAACCAGGCTGAACACTATTAAATCTGTAAAAGCCATTAGCATCGGTAGTTTGAGTAGCAACAAACGCTTCGTCACTTGAACCACAGTAACCGTCATCACCAGCTGTTAATAAATTAACAGTAACATTAGCAACACCCGCATCACATTCTGCGCCAAAATCACCCGCGTTACCGATTATGCCATCGGCAGGGAAGTTGGCATCGTTTGCGCCACCGTCGGTACAGTTTTGAATGCCATCGGCATTAAGATCTGACCATACACGGTCACCAATAATAGCGGTTGTGGCAGGAATTGCACCTAACGTACCTTTAGATTCACCTTCAAAGTCAATAGTAAAATCACCTTTAAAGCTAGAGGTTTCCATTATTTGAGAGACAGAAACTACGCCTGTAGGAAATAAATTTTGCAGTAATCCTCCAGTGATCGTAAAGTTAAAATCTACTAAATCGTTATTCGTTGATGAATTTAAATAGCCAAAAGCACTGACCTCACCGGTAAGTAATTTACCCGATACTGTACCTACATTGGGTACATCAACTTCACCATAAACGTATAAATCATGGCCTGGGTTGCCACCAATTAAGGCACCGGTTTCATCAACGCTAATATTAATAATAAAGTGTTCTTCGCCACCAGAAACAGGATTGATGAATATTGGGCGAAGGTTTGGTAATGAAAGTGATACCGGTAACGAATTAACAACCAACGTATTGTCAACAGCGTTGTAATTTGTTGTAGTAGGATCCTGCAAATTATAGCTTATCTGTGGCAGTTCTAATTTGTCGTTCAGCAACGCAGCTGTTGATAACTTTGGTACAGCTAACGCCATTAACAATGCACTACTGGTTATCCAAAGGCGATGATTTTTGTGTAAATTTATCATGTGGAGCTCCAAAATTTGGCTCAAAAAATATTTCATATTTTCAATAACATTCAGCACAGTTCACCCTTAATGCTTAGTGAAAAGTAAGAGCAATATTTTAAATTGAGAAAAGTGTTGGTGAAATACAGTCCAAATAAACCCAAGACTGCATTCCACTATTATGATTTACTTATTTTTTTTGCGGCGAGAAAAACCAGCTAAGCCAAGAATGCCCGAGCCAAGCAACCACATGCTTGTTGGTTCAGGAACTGCTACACGAAGTCCGTTATCAGATAGTGCGCTGTTACTTGAAAAATCACTCATCCAGTCCCCAGAAAAACCTGAACTTGCAAGGATAATAGCACCAATGCTATTAATGCCACCAAAGAATCCTGCAGCGTCACCGCCTGTTACTTCAAATAGGAAGTATAATGTTCCTGAGTTTTCAAAGCCGAATTGAGACAAAACGCCAGTTACTAAGGTATTATTAGATGACTGCGTGTAGCCAGTTGGTAAGGCTATATTATCGCCTGAGCCGTCTTTACCGGTAAGCCAACCACCTATTGATATACTACCACTTGTAAAGACGCCATTATCATCAATGGTAGCCTCTAGTTCGTAATCTTGACCAAAGCCTGAAAGTTGGTACGTAAAGCCATTATAATTAAGTTCACTTGAATAACCCTTGGCCGTAAACTCGTCACTTGTTGCATCGTATTCGGTTTCAAGCGATAGAGCTGATATATCTGGGCTATCTTGTAAATCAAAACCAACCAAGCTAGCTTGGCTTGACATACTCATACCAACTAACATTGCACCTAAAACAACACGGCTCCATATACTGTTTTTTACTTTTTGAACAATGTTTTTATTGTTATTCATTCCAGTTCACCTTAATTTACATTATAAATTTAACAACTGTCGAAACCTAAAAACTTGATAAATACTTAACAAAAAAATAACCTACACAGCATCAATTAATTCTTTACCATTTACCGTTTAAAGATTGTCTTTACAAGCCCTTAATCCACTACTAACCGCTATAATGCACAAAGTATACCAGATGACACAAATAAAAATTAACCACATAAAATCAATATCTTGAAATTATTTTAATTATTTAACTTACTATTTTATGCAAAAGTGTAAAATTTTCTGACAGGTAAATATAATAGGATTTAAGTCGGTTAGATTAAGCTAAAGTAGATTTAAGAAACAAGCGAATACATCGCTTTCAATGTTCAAAACCTATATTTGTAGGGGTTTCGCGAATCTTAGATTGAATATAGGTGATGATTGTTAAAATTATCATCTAATCCAAGGATTTAAATACACTTTACTGATACATGACTTAGATAAGTTACATATTAATTTTCTAAGTGTCAGGATTTTTTGCAATTAATAATTACACCTTTTATAAGGGTTTAATTATGAATTGCAAAACTTGTAAAGACATAGGCGAGCGGCAGATGGATAACAAAGCTCATCCTGATGTTTAATCGCTTTTAACAGCTTTGGTCAGATTTATAGATAATTAAAAATTTTAAATTATCGCTACTAGTCAATAAACTTCTCAGAGAAAATAATAAGTGATTTTCACTTAAAAAAGCGCTTACTCAATAAAAATGGTTTTATTAAATCACCTTATTATAGCTACCACGTTTAATTACAGTAACAGATAGTTATATCGCTAATATCACATCTAGGTTATAGCCAAATATGATTCTAGAATAGTGTTAAATTTTTGCCATATAGCAGAAAACTATAGCGATTAAAGTACTGAACTGTCGATTGTAAAGTTGTTTGATATTATCAATAGTCACCGCCTATAAACACGGTTAGATACCAAGCTGCCTAAGCATTGCTTTTGGAAATATTCATTAAGATAAAACCCCTAAACACCTGTTTTTAAAGGTTATTATTATATCCTCTTGTTCTATCACGGTTATGTTTACCTCCCATAAAAAATTAATTCGAACAATCATGCAAATTTTATTTTTGCTGCTAAGCTAAAAATATTAAGTGGTTAAATTAATAGAATTTTTGTGATTCAGAAACTTGTTAATCCCAAAGTGGAGGTTATCCCTAAATGTCAATAAACATGTCCTTAAAAGCCATTCCCCTCGCCTTATCGATTGCGGCAGTATCCTTTACTCAATATTCTTTTGCAGAAACCACGGGGCCTAATGGTGAATCTGTAGCTCAAAAAGACAATACAACTGTCACTACAACAGACATTATTAATAGTTTAAGTGGGAATGGTTTAGTAATTGATACGGTGGTTTTTACCGGCAACGATGTTCAAATAGGGTTGTTTAATAATTACAATTTTTTGCTTGATCCAAGCGGGACAGAAGATTTTAATGACGGGGTTATTTTGAGCACGGGTAATGTTGAACAAGTGGTAGGTACCAACTCGGCAGATGGCATTTCAAGCTATGACGACCCAGCTAATAATGAGGTGAACGATGTCGATCTAGGTTTAGGTTTTGATCCGGCAAAAATATCATTTAACGTAACTCCTGCATTTGATACATTGATCCTAGATTTTGTATTTGGCTCAGACGAATATAACGAGTTCGTTAACGGTAATTTTAATGATAAATTAAAAATATTGGTTGGCCCTACAGGAAGCTCTGTTAACTGCGCACTGACTCCAGATAATCAAATATTTAGTATAAATACCGTAAATAATGCAGCGGCTTATCCTCCTCAAAATGGTGATTTAACAACCAGCAATCCATTTCTATTCATTAATAATGAGCCTTCTAATGGTGGCACGTTTAGCACTCAAATGGACGGTTTTACTAAACGAGTTTCTTGTCGTGCAGATGTGACGGCAAACATTGGTTCGCCTGTGCAGGTAGTTGTAGGAGTGACAGATGATGGTGATGGTACTTATGATTCATGGGCATTTTTTAAAGCAAAAAGTTTACGTTCTGAGCCTGGTGGTGATTACGGTGATGCCCCTGACTCATATCAAACGTTATTAAGCTCTTCGGGTGCAAGTCATACAATTACGGAAGGTGTCTTTTTAGGTAAAATCCCAACGGGTGATGTTGAAGGCTTTGTTGATGGCATAGATGATAGTGCCGGTGGCGCAACTGACGATTTAGATGACGGTGTGGCGACATTTCCACAGTTACTAGACACTGACACTAGCTATACGGTTACGGTAAATGCCAGTAGCATTAATGGTTCTGCATCAACAATTGGTGCGTGGATAGATTTTAATGGCAATGGTACTTTTGAAACAAATGAATACACCTCAGCTACGGTCAATAGTGGCGATTTTGAACAAGACATTGCGGTAACTTGGAGCTCTTTTCCTGTTACTCCGCCAATTGGTGAAACCTATGCACGCTTTCGTATTGCAAACTCAGGTATAAACTCTGGCGCCTTTGGTGGTAGCTTAGCAACGGGTGAAGTAGAAGATTATAAATTTACTATTTCAGGTGCTGCTGATGTAACCCCTCCTGTTGTGGTTATAAATGCCGTACCTGGGGCAAGTATTGCCAATCAAGCAGTTTATGACGTAAACGGGACTTGTGGCGTAGGTGATGGTGATGTCACGGTAATCGTTCAAGATAGTGATACCTCTCCAGTATTACCTACTCAAGTATTAACCTGTACTTCTTCAGGCACTTGGTCAGCAACGTTTGATGTTAGCACGATTGATGATGGTACAAATGCCATTGAAATTAATGCTAGCCAAACGGATGGCAACGGCAATGAAGGTAACGCAACTCAAGTAGTTGCTAATAAAGATACCGTACCTCCTTCCTTAACTATTGAGTCTCCTGCAGCCGCAAACGATAGTAATAAGGCGGCTTATGATGCAACGGGCTTTTGTGAAAGTGGTATATCAAACGTCACGGTAACTATTGCTAACGCTGCACCTACAACACAAGATGTAACTTGTAATGTTGGCATGTGGACGGCTACTTTTGATGTCTCTGCTATTGCTGATGGTACAGATGTAATAACCATTGATGTAAGCCAAACAGATAATGTCGGTAATTCGACAGCTATTCAGGGTATTGAAGATAAAGATATCGTCGTACCCGTTGTAACAATAAATACTCTACCAAATGGCACGGCAAGCAATAAAAACACCTATCCTGTTGATGGTACTTGTACTAATGGCGACGGTAATGTGTCGGTTACTTTACCTGGCGCAGCTACGCCAACGAAGAGTGTCAGTTGTAGCAGTAGCACTTGGAGCACAACTTATAATATTTCCGCCATCGCGGATGGCACTAATGCCATTTCAGTTAATGCGGCTCAAACCGATACCGCGGGTAACGTGGGTAATGCAACGCAAAAACAAGCAAATAAAGATGCCACACCACCTGTAGTTGTTATCAACACGCCTGCGACGGTAAACCAATCAAATGAAGCCACTTATCCAGTTTCAGGTACTTGTACCTCAAGTGATGGCGATGTAACTGTTGGTATAAGTGGTGCAACACCACCTTCTCAAACGGCAACATGTTCAGGTGGAACTTGGAATGCAGTTTTTGATGTAAGTGCGCTTTCAGAAGGAGCAAACCAATTAACCGTTACAGCGAATCAAGCTGATAGCGTTAATAATTACACAGAAGCTACGCCAAAAAATGCCAATAAAGATACAACTGCACCTGTTGTTGTAATTACGAATTTAACCAATGCAAATTTATCTAATCAAGCGTCTTATTCCTTAACTGGTACTTGTACTAATGGCGACGGAAATGTTACGGCTTCATTAACCGGGGCGTCACCTGGCAGCCAAGCAGTTGCTTGTAGTACAGGCAGTTGCTTGTAGTACAGGCAGTTGGAGTGCAACTTTTGATGTCACTGCAGTTTCTGACGGTACCGGTACCTTAATTGCCAATGCGAATCAGACAGATGCTCAAAGCAATGCGGGCAATGCTACTCAAAAAACTGGTAACAAAGATACCGTAAAACCTACTTTATCAATAGATGGTGCTCCAGCTGAAATTACCAATTTAGATCCCATATCCGTTACCTTTAACTTTAGTGAAAGTGTTACCGGCTTTGTTATAGGAGATATAGCGGTATCAAAAGCTTCTGTGTCTAATTTTTCAGGCAGTGGTAGTGTTTATACCGCTGATATTACTCCTGATGGCACAGGTAACATTACAGTAACTGTTGCAGACGCAGCGGCCGCAGATACATTCACCAATGCATCAGTTGGTGACAGTGTGGCAATTAGTTATGACACAGATGGTGATGGCCTAACTAATAACGTTGAAGTATCACTTGGTACTGACCCCGAAAATGCCGATTCAGATGGTGATGGTATTACCGATGATATTGAAGTAGGTGATCCAAACGCTGCAACAGATTCTGATCTCGATGGTGTTATCGACGCGTTAGATGGTGACGATGATAATGATGGTATTGCCACCAAACTTGAAGATGCGAATTTAGATGCGGATAACAACCCTTCAACGTCACCAACCGATACTGATGGTGACGGTACACCTAACTATTTAGATACCGACAGCGACAACGACAATATTACTGATGTCATTGAAAGTGATGCATCAACAGTTGATAGCGACTCTGATGGCTTGGTCGACAGTATTGACGTTGATGTTACGGGCGGAACAGATGCTGACTTAGATGGTATTGATGACAATGTTATTGCTACCAATACGGTTGGATCAACTGTTCAAGATTATCTCAACTTAGATAGTGACGGAGATGGTATTCCTGACTTCTTAGAGTCAGGAGCTGTATTCACAGACACAGATAGTGATGGTGTTGATGATACCTTTGATGTTGATCAGACGGGTGGTACTGATGCTAACGGTGATGGAATTGACGATAATGTTGACGTAGTTGATACAGATAATGATCTTGCGCCAAATTTTAATGACTTAGATAGTGATAATGATGGTCTTAGTGATGCAGTTGAAACAGGTTTAACTGCTACTCAGTTAAGCACGGATACTGACAGCGATGGCATTATTGATGCTTTCGATGTTGATAGCACCGGCGGTACTGACGCAGATGCAAACGGTATTGATGATAATGCCCTTGCCAGCCTAGCTGACCAAGATGGTGATGGTACGCCTAACTATATCGATGTTGACAGCGACAACGATGGCATTCCAGACTTTATCGAAATGGGTAGCTCAGGAATTGATACCGATGGTGATGGTATTGATGATGCCTTTGATATTGATATGACGGGTGGAACTGACGCCAACAACGATGGTGTAGACGATGCGTTAGCACCGGATACACGTGACTTTGATGGCGATGGTATTGCGGACTACCTTGATACTGACTCAGATAATGATGGTATTGCTGATGGTATTGAAGCAGGCGTATCGACGCTTGATAGCGATGGTGATGGCATTGTTGATTCGTTAGATGTTGATTCAACCGGCGGCACAGATGCCAATGGTGACGGTATTGATGATGCTATTGCACTATTAAATAGCGATGGTAATGGCGAGCCTGATTATCGTGACCGCGACAGCGATGGTGACAATGTGCCTGATGCACTAGAAGGCAACGTTGATACTGATGTTGATGGTATTGCTGATTATCTCGATACGGATTCAGACAACGACGGTATTACCGATGGCGTTGAACTGGGCGCTTCAGGTGTAGATACTGACGGCGATGGCATTGACGATAGTTTTGATGTTGATATTACCGGCGGTGTAGACGCTAATAATGACGGTGTTGACGATAATGCACTGGCCAACCTGCCTGATAGCGATGGTGATGGTATTGACGATCACTTAGATGCAGATTCAGACAACGACGGTATTCCAGATGTTGTTGAAGGTGATAGCAGTATTAACAATAATGTCGATAACGATGCTAACCGTAATGCCCTTGATTTAGACAGCGATAACGATGGGCTAAGTGATTCAGTTGAATCAGGACTAACACCAACACAGTTAAGCACGGATACCGACAACGACGGCATTATAGATATTTTCGATATCGATATTACCGGCGGTACTGACGCGAACAACGATATGATTGACGATAATGCCTTTAATGTTCTGGCCGACCAAGATGGCGATGGAACGCCTAACTATATCGATGTAGATAGCGACAACGATGGCATTCCAGACTTTATCGAAATGGGTAGCTCAGGAATTGATACCGACGGCGATGGTATTGATGATGCCTTTGATATTGATATGACGGGTGGAACTGACGCCAACAACGATGGTGTAGACGATGCGTTAGCGCCTAACGCGCGTGACTTTGATGGCGATGGTGTACCTGATTATCTTGATACTGACTCAGATAATGATGGTATTGCTGATGGTATTGAAGCAGGCGTATCGACGCTTGATAGCGATGGTGATGGCATTGTTGATTCGTTAGATGTTGATTCAACCGGCGGCACTGATGCGAACGGTGACGGCATTGATGATGCTATTGCACTATTAAATAGCGATGGTAATGGCGAGCCTGATTATCGTGACCGCGACAGCGATGGTGACAATGTGCCTGATGCACTAGAAGGCAACGTTGATACTGATGTTGATGGTATTGCTGATTATCTCGATACGGATTCAGACAACGACGGTATTACCGATGGCGTTGAACTGGGCGCTTCAGGTGTAGATACTGACGGCGATGGCATTGACGATAACTTTGATGTTGATATTACCGGCGGTGTAGACGCTAATAATGACGGTGTTGACGATAATGCACTGGCCAACCTGCCTGATAGTGATGGTGATGGTATTGACGATCACTTAGATGCAGATTCAGACAATGACGGTATACCCGATGTTGTTGAAGGCGATAACAGCATTAACAGTAATGTCGATAACGATGCTAACCGTAATGCCCTTGATTTAGACAGCGATAATGACGGTATTAGTGACTCAGTTGAATCCGGCCTTACTCCGACACAATTAAGTACGGATACTGATAACGACGGCATTATTGATGTATTTGATGTAGATATTACCGGTGGTTTAGATGTAGATGCGAATGGCATCGATGACGATGCACTAGCAATCCTGGCTGACCAAGATGGTGATGGTACGCCTAACTATATCGATGTAGATAGCGACAACGATGGCATTCCAGACTTTATCGAAATGGGTAGCTCAGGAATTGATACCGATGGTGATGGTATTGATGATGCCTTTGATGTGGATGTTACTAGCGGTACAGATGCTAATAACGATGGTGTAGACGATGCGTTAGCACCGGATGCGCGTGACTTTGATGGTGATGGTATTGCGGACTACCTTGATACTGACTCAGATAATGATGGTATTGCTGATGGTATTGAAGCAGGTTTATTGATGACCGATACCGACGGCGATGGCATTGTTGATTCGTTAGATGTTGATTCAACCGGCGGCACAGATGCCAATGGTGACGGTATTGATGATGCTATTGCACTATTAAATAGCGATGGTAATGGCGAGCCTGATTATCGTGACCGCGACAGCGATGGTGATGGTATTCCTGATGCACTAGAAGGCAACGTGGATACTGATGTTGATGGCATTGTTGATTATCTCGATTCAGATTCAGACAACGACGGTATTACTGATGGTGTTGAACTGAGCGCTTCAGGTGTAGATACTGACGGCGATGGCATTGACGATAGCTTTGATGTTGATATTACCGGCGGTGTAGACGCTAATAATGACGGTGTTGACGATAATGCCTTAGCCAACCTGCCTGATAGTGATGGCGATGGCATACCTAATCATTTAGATAACGATGCTGATAATGATGGCATTCCAGATGTTATTGAAGGCAGTGTTGATTCTGACAATGACGGTATCCCAGATTATCTAGATACTGATTCTGACAATGACGGCATTCGAGATATTGATGAAGGTATTGTTGATAGTGACTTAGACGGCACACCTGATTACCTTGATACCTCAATTGATGAAGATAATGACGGCATTCCAGATATCATTGAAGGAACAGCAGACATAGATGGTGATGGTATTCCTAACTTTTTAGATACTGACTCTGATAACGATGGCATATTGGATAGCGAAGAGTTTGGCTTAATAGGGTTAGACTCAGACAATGATGGTATTGATGATGCAGTCGATGTTAATAGTACTGGCGGAATTGATGCCAACAATGATGGTATTGACGATGATTATATAGGTATTAACAGCGACTTAGACAACTCGGCAGATTATCTTGATATTGATTCTGATAACGATGGCATACCTGATGTTGTTGAAGCCTTGGCATTTGGCGCCCTAGTATTTAAAGATACTGATGGCGACACTATTCCTGACTTTAGAGACCCTGATAGCGATAACGATGGCATTGCAGACTTTATTGAAGCTAATAGCCTGGGTGTAGACAACGACGGTGATGGTATTGATGATGCGTTTGACCTTGATTATCAGTCAGGCACTGATGCTAACAGTGACGGTATTATTGATGCTGTAACGCTTGATACCGACGGAGATGGCATCATTGATATGTTTGACCTGGACTCGGATAACGATGGCAGGTTAGACAGTTTAGAGTCGCCAACTGCCGACAGTAATAAAGATGGTATTGCTGACTCGACTGCACCGTTAGTGATTGACCCCGCCGATACGGATAATGACGGTATTTATGACTTCCGTGATTTAGATAGTGATGGTGATGGCGTATTTGATATTGCCAATACACCTGAGCAAGCATTTGACGCGAACGGTGATGGAATGATCGATATTACCGAAGATCTCGACGCAGACGGCATAGATGATAGTGTAGATAGTGACTTAAATCTGCGCGGGGCTGGCGGTAACAATGATGTCGATAAAGATGGTGCGGTTAATGCTATCGATAAAGATGATGATAATGACGGCATATCAGATATCGCGGAAGAGTTGATTCATATCGACGGAAATGTTTCAGTGAATACTAGAGTGACGAATAGTAATGGAAAATCGAATCATTTCGAAAGCGATAGTAATGGCAAGCTAAGTCTTACCGGACAAGATACCGATGGTGATCGTGTTATTAACAGCAGAGATGCTGATAGTGATAATGATGGCATACCAGATCGCATCGAAACAGATCGCCCACCAGTAACTGGCTTAGATAGCGACTTTGACGGAATTGATGATGCATATGACGTTGATGCAACCGGCGGCTTGGATCTTGATGAAGACGGAGTAGATGATAAGTTCCTGGTAGCCGATACAGATAATGACGGTATTCTTGATTATCATGACCTTGACAGTGATAACGACGGGATCAGTGATACCCAAGAGCAAGTTGCTGTGCCACTGCTCAATATTGATGCAGATGGTGATGGTATTGACGATGCCATTGACGTTACTTATACCTTAGGTATAGATACTGATAAAGATGGTATTGATGATGATCTTCTTTACATTTTTGACCCTGATGGTGATGGTATCCTAAATTATCGTGACCTTGATAGTGACGGCGACGGTATTGAAGATTCGCAAGAAGGCAGCGGTGATAGCGATGGGGATGGCATTCCAGACAGCATTGATAACGACTCAGATGGCGATGGTATTGATGATAACATTGAAGGAAATGGAGATACTGACGGGGATGGTATTCCTGACTACCTTGATTTAGATTCTGACAATGACGGTATATCAGATGCAGAGGAAGGCAATGTAGATACTGACGGCGATGGCATAATAGATGCTAAAGATCTTGATTCTGACAATGATGGCATTAATGATAGTGCTGAAAATGGAGACTTTAATAAAGATGGCATTAACGACCGATTGCAAGCATTTGGTAAAGTTGAATCTACTTATAAAGGAAGTGGCTCTATGACGCTGTGGATGATAATAATGTTAATTGGCCTGTGTATTATTCGCCGCCAAAAAACACTAGGTAAACAACGTTTTTTAAAACCTTTGACAGTAATTGTTGTCGCGCTAACGGGGTCGGTATCAATGCTAGCGCAAGCCGATACAAACGCAGAAACTGCGCTAAGTGAAAATTACTTCCATAGTGATAACTCACAAGATTGTCGTCGGTTAGATAAAACAGAGGCGCCGTTGTCGTGTTGGTACGTTGGGCTAACGGTTGCTAAAAGCTATGTTTATCCTGACAACAACAATACAATATGGGAAGTAAACGACAATAATGACACTGCCTATTCAGTAAATCTAGGTTATAGCTGGAGCCAACACTGGTTTGCTGAACTGGCATATGCTGAACTGGGTGAAGCCACTTTGTTTAGTCGTAATCCAAGTTTAACTGAAGACTTACGGGTAGATTACAAAGGTTTTTCAACCGATATAGGTTACTGGTTGAAACCGCGTGATCAATCCTGGAATATTTACCTTAAAGCAGGTTTAGGCTTTCTTAAAACTAAGGCAAACTTACCAAAGCATCATGAACAAGTGGAATCAACCCAAATGCGTTTCGGTTTAGGGCTAGAGTGGAATATAGCCCAACAGTGGTTTTTACGCATAGAACATAGCCGTTATGATAAAGACGCTAGGTTAACCGGATTAAGCTTAAGCTATAGGTTCAGCGAATAGTAGACTTGCCCCCCAGCTCTTAAAATTAAAAAAGCGACTACTTTATCAGTATGTCGCTTTTTCATTTATTATACCAATTTGATTAATTAAGTGATCTACTTTTTCATGGGGGTAAATGGAGAATTTTTTAACGCCGTCATTATTAATTTTAACCATTAAAAATGAGCAGTTAATTAATCAACTTTGTATATACACATCCCTAATTTTTTCAATAGAGTCTAAGTTTATGAGGTCCAAAGAAAGAAAAAAAAAGCGACCACTCAAAAAGAGTAAGTCGCTTTAATTATCATTTAGGAATTTCTAACTTTATTTAAGAAGTTCCAACTTTATTTAAAAACCACAATAAGACCAGCGAACTATTCGACTGTTACAGATTTTGCCAAATTGCGAGGTTGGTCAACATCTGTACCTTTAATAATCGCGACATAGTAAGACAATAACTGAAGCGGTAAGGTGTATACGATAGGTGCAATTAAGTCATCGCACACCGGTACGTTAATCACTTTCATGGTGTCGTCGCTGCTAAAGTTAGCACTAGCATCGGCAAATACATACATTAAACCGCCACGCGCTCGAACTTCTTCAACATTAGATTTTAGCTTTTCAATTAAATCGTTTTTCGGTGCTACAACAATAACTGGCATTTCTGCGTCAATTAACGCTAATGGTCCGTGTTTAAGTTCGCCTGCAGCATAAGCTTCTGCATGAATATATGAAATTTCTTTCAGCTTCAATGCACCTTCCATAGCGATCGGGTATTGGTCGCCACGACCTAAAAATAAGGCATGTTGCTTATCAGCAAAATCTTCGGCTAGGTCTTCAATGGAGCCTGCTAGTGCTAATACTTCTTCCAATTTATTCGGCAAAGTCATTAACGAATGTGCAATTTCGTTTTGCTTTTCTTGTGACATTCCGTGATGTTGACCAATAGCTAAGGTCATCATTAATAAGCCAACAAGTTGTGTGGTAAAGGCTTTCGTTGAAGCCACACCTATTTCAGCGCCCGCTTTAGTCATAAAAGCTAAGTCAGATTCGCGTACTAATGAAGAACCCGCAACATTACAAATAGTTAAACTTGCGCGATAACCTATTTGTTTAGCTAAACGCAGTGCTGCTAGGGTATCAGCGGTTTCACCTGATTGTGAAATTGTTACTAACAGGGCATTTTTCGGAACATGAGATTGGCGGTATCTAAACTCGCTGGCAATTTCAATGTTACATGAAACGCCGGCTAAAGCTTCTAACCAGTAGCGCGCCACCATACCTGAATGGTAACTCGTACCACAAGCAATAATTTGTACATGTTCAATTTCTTGGAAGATAGCATCAGCGCCTTCACCAAAGGTTTGGATATCTAACACATTACCCAATAAACGCCCTTCTAAGGTGTTACGAATTGCCGTAGGCTGTTCATACGTTTCTTTTAGCATGTAGTGACGGTATTCACCTTTATCACCAACATCATGGCTAACTTCAGACTCTTTTGCTTCACGCACCGCTGGCTTGCCGTCAGTATCAAAAATATTGACTTCAAAACGGGTAACTTCAGCAACATCGCCTTCTTCTAAAAATGAAAATTTACGGGTAACCGGTAATAGTGCCAACATATCTGAGGCAATAAAGTTTTCACCAACGCCGTAACCTATCACTAATGGGCTACCAGAACGTGCAACTACAACACGATCTTTATCGCGTGTATCAACAACAACGGTGCCGTAAGCACCTTCTAATTGTTTAACCGTAATTTGAACGGCACTTAACAGGCTATCGGTAGACTTTAATTCATGGTGAACTAAGTGAGCGATAACTTCAGTGTCAGTTTCAGAGGTAAATGTATAACCTAAACCCTGTAAACGAGTGCGTAAAACATCATGATTTTCAATAATACCATTGTGTACTACTGCAATAGTTTCTGAGGAAACATGCGGATGCGCATTCGCTTCACTTGGTGCACCATGAGTTGCCCAACGTGTATGAGCAATACCAGTGCCACCCGCTATAGGGTTGGCATGTAAAGCGTCAGCAAGTTCTTGCACCTTACCTAAACGACGCGCGCGCTTAAGTTGGTTATTATTATCAATAATAGCAACACCGGCAGAGTCATAACCACGGTATTCTAAGCGTTTTAAGCCTTCTACTAAAATGTCTGCTACATCACGTTGTGCGACAGCACCAACAATTCCACACATACTCTCTGTCCTTTTTTAACTTGCGATAACGAGGTTAACGCCTTGTTTAATTATTTCACTTCGCACGTCTTCAGGCATATCTGCATCTGTGATCAACGTGTGAATTTTCCCCCAAGGTAATTCTAAATTGGGAATTTTTCGATTAAGTTTTTCTGAATCTAACATAACAATAACTTCACGTGACACTTCAGCCATTACACGGCTTAAGCCTAAAAGTTCATTGAATGTTGTTGTTCCGCGAGCTAAATCAATACCGTCAGCACCAATAAATAGCTGATCAAAATCATAAGAGCGTAATACACTTTCTGCCACTTGGCCTTGGAAAGACTCCGAGTGCGGGTCCCAAGTACCACCGGTCATCAATAATGTCGGTTCATTTTCAAGCGCATGCAAATCAGACGCAATAGCGAGTGAGTTTGTCATTACCACTAGACCTTGTTTAGCACTTAATTCACGAACTAAAGCCGATGTTGTGCTACCACTGTCTAAAATAATGCGATTGTGATCGCGAATAAGCGATGCCGCAGTTTTTGCGATCATTATCTTTCGTTTCGAAACTTTCTCTGTTTTTGGCTGGGTAATTTCATGCGGCAAAGGCACGGCACCACCATATCTACGCAGTAGCAAACCACTGTTTTCTAGTACCGCCAAGTCCTTACGGATTGTAACTTCTGAGGTTTCAAACATTTTTGCAAGGCTATCAACACTTACTTCACCTAAATTACTTAACTCTGCAATTATGGTATGACGACGCTGCTGGGTATTTCGTTTTGACATTGCTTTCGTTTTACTCTTAAAAGTTTCGTTTTAAAACTTATCTATTAGAACAAAAGCTGAAAATAAAAACAATATTTATCTAAGCACTACTTTTTTATTAACGCTTTAAAGGCCAAATAATATTGATAATTAGGGTCTGTTTGTAACTTATTTGCCGCTAAGTTAAGTTTTTCTAGCGTGCCAATGTCTGTATTGATATTCGCAGCAATGTAACTTTCTCGGCGAGTTTCTGGCAAAATATGTACTGTAATTAGCGCTTCGGAATCTTGCTGATGCTCTATAAAATAGTCAGTTAAAACATTTGGGTCGGTATATATTAGGTCTACTTTTCCTGATAAAAAAAGTGCTATCCCGTGTTTTAATGTCGATACGACGTAAAGGTTAGTATTTTCGCTAAAACCTAAATTCATCAATGAATGATGACCATAGCTGTCTCGTATAACGATGATAGTTTTTGATTTCGCCTCACTAATCGTTCGAATGCTGTTTTCAGGCTTACTTTTCAGTGATATAAAACCACGGACAAGTTCGCTTACTTTAATGAGCCAATGAAATTGTTCTTCTCGCGCTTGTGTTCGAACCATACTGACTACAAGGGTGTTTTTGCGGTTTAATACCGTATGATAAGCTCTAGACCAAGGAAGTAAATCAAGCGGAGCTTCGAGTTCACTCGTCTGGAGAAGTAATTTAAGAATTTCTGCACTGGGACCTTTTATTTCATCATTTTCTTGATATTGCAGCATAGGGTGCTCAGCTGCAACAGCAATTAAATCTGACTCCGCACGAGCACTGTTCATAAATAAAATATTTATGAACACAATGCCAAGTAAAAATAGAGCGATAAAAGGCCCTTTTATCATATTGTTGTCTACTTTTTAGTCGGTCGTTTCCAACCAGCAATATTACGCTGCTTACCACGCGCTACACTAAGCTCATGATCATCAACATTTTTAACAATAACCGAACCAGCAGCGGTTGTTGCCATTGCACCAATAGTCACGGGGGCGACTAACGAGGCATTTGAGCCTATAAACGCGCCAGCACCAATAATAGTTTTAGCTTTATTCACACCATCGTAGTTACAGGTAATAGTACCAGCACCAATGTTAGCGTTCGCGCCTATTTCTGCATCGCCTAAATAACTTAAATGCCCAGCTTTTGCCCCTGCACCTAAGGTTGTTTTTTTCATTTCAACAAAATTACCAACATGGGCATCACGCTTCAATACTGAGCCAGGGCGAATGCGCGCAAATGGTCCAACGGAGGCTAATTCGCCAATATCAGCACCTTCAATCATAGTGTTTGGTTTAACTTCAGCACCTTGGCCAATCGTACAGTTTTTCAAAATACAATTAGCACCAATAATAGCATTATCTGCAATAGCAACATTACCTTCGAAAATACAGTTCACGTCGATCACCACTTCTTGGCCAACGGTAACGTTACCACGAATATCGATACGACTAGGGTCACGTAAAGTCGCGCCAGCAATCATTAACTCCTCTGCTTTTCTTATTTGATAGGCTCGTTCTAAACCGGCAAGTTGCACACGGTTATTTGCGCCCTCTACTTCAATTTCGCTATCAGGATGAGCCGTAGCAATAAGCTTACCTTCTTGATGACACGCAGCAATAATATCTGTTAAGTAATATTCACCTTGGGCATTATCACTTGATAAATTAGCTAACCAACGTTTTAAATCACCACCATTGGCTAATAAAATTCCGGTGTTCGCTTCATTCACTAATAGTTGCTCTGCTGTGGCATCTTTTTGTTCAACAATGCCAACCACTGTGCCTGAACTATCACGCATAATACGACCATAGCCTGCAGGGTTAGCTAAATGTACAGTTAATAACGCCATGCCATTGTCAGGTTTAGCGGCAATTAAACGTTGTAATGTTCCCACTTTGGTTAAAGGTACATCACCATAAAGCACTAGCACATCTTCATCATCAGATAAAAAGGGTGACGCCATATCAACCGCGTGACCTGTGCCTAATTGCTCTTTCTGTTCAACAAAGGTTAAATCGTCACCGGTAACTTTAGCTTTAAGCACATCGCCACCAAAACCGTAAACTAAATAGATATTTTCACTATCTACCTGGCGCGCCGCGTCAATGACGTGAGATACCATTGGCTTTTCAGCAACGGGATGAAGAACTTTAGGTAAAGCAGAACGCATGCGAGTGCCTTTACCCGCAGCTAAGATAACAACAGAGAGAGCCATAATATTTCCGGTTTTATTTATAAGGTTACTTATATCAACTTGATGAATAAGCATAAACCCATCAACTGTTAATAACGTATGTGAACATTGTAACGTTTAATTAAATGCTTCTCTATTAAAATTGTTTAGCAACTTACTGCGAAATATTACTTTCTTATGCACCAGGAAAAACTTTGTGGGTATATCGCACCTCGTCAGTAATTGGGTGTATAATAAGGCCAACAAAAATACGACTTTTGATTGATCTAGGATCCTATATAAATGACGCCCATTGCTGAGCAAATAGCCAAAGAAATCGATGTAAAAACCAGCCAAATAAATGCTGCTATAAATTTATTAGATGAAGGTGCAACGGTTCCTTTTATTGCTCGCTATAGAAAGGAAGTTACCCAAGGACTAGATGACAATCATTTGCGTCACCTTGCGCAACGCTTAGTATATTTACGCGATTTAGCCGATCGTCGAAAAGTTATTATCAGTAATATTGAACAGCAAGGTAAATTAACTCCTGCCTTAGCCGCCGAGCTTAATAATGCCGATAATAAAACGCGTTTAGAAGATCTTTATTTACCCTATAAACCAAAAAGAAAAACCAAAGGGCAAATTGCTATTAGCGCGGGTTTAGAGCCGTTAGCCAATAAAATTTATAATAATTGGCAGCTAAACCCTGAGCAAGAAGCAAAAGCCTTTATCAATACAGAACAGGGATTTAGTGATGAAAGCTCGGTACTTGAAGGTGCACTCTATATTCTGGTTGAGCGTTTTGCTGAAGACGCTAATTTGATCCAAAAATTACGTCGTCATTTACTAAAGCAAGCTCATTTGTGCAGTAAATTGATAAAAGGCAAAGAAAAAGAAGCGGCAAAATACCGCGATTACTTTGAGCATTCAGAATTACTGAAATCTGTACCATCGCACCGTATGTTAGCGATGTTGCGTGGTCGTAATGAAAAACTATTATCGTTAAGTATTGATACAGACCCTGGGCAAGAAGGGGCTTTTTCTAGCGCACAACAGCTGATCACCGAACACTTTAATTTACGCTTAACGGGCCAAGCAGCCGCAGATTTTTTAACTAAAGTGGTGCAAACCACCTGGAAAATAAAACTCAGCCAAAGCTTAGAAACAGAATTATTAGGCCAATTACGTGAACAAGCAGAAATTGAAGCGATTAAGGTTTTTTCGCGTAATTTAAGCGACTTAATGATGGCGGCGCCAGCCGGGGCTAAAACCACGTTAGGTTTAGATCCCGGCCTTAGAACTGGCTGTAAATTAGCTATTGTCGATGCGACGGGTAAATTATTACAAACCGCGACTATATTTCCGCATGCACCGCAAAATCATTGGGATAAATCGGTACGTACTTTAGTGAATTTATGTCAGCAACATAAAGTAGAATTAGTAGCGATAGGCAACGGTACTGCGTCACGCGAAAGTGACAAACTTATTGCAGATGTTATAGCTAAACTAGAAAACAACAAACCAACAAAAGTGATTGTCAGTGAAGCCGGTGCTTCAGTATATTCTGCCTCAGAATTTGCTGCAAAAGAATTTCCTGACCTAGACGTGTCAATTCGTGGTGCGGTATCAATTGCTCGCCGCTTGCAAGACCCGTTAGCAGAGTTAGTTAAAATAGACCCAAAAGCCATTGGCGTTGGTCAATATCAACATGATGTTAGCCAAAGCCAACTAAGCCAAACCTTAGACAATGTTATTGAAGATTGTGTAAACGCGGTCGGTGTTGACTTAAATAGCGCTTCTGCCGCTTTATTATCGCGAGTTTCAGGCTTAAACAAAACCATGGCAAATAACGTGGTTAGTTTTCGCGATGAACACGGCCGATTTAACAACCGAAATGAATTAAAAAAAGTCGCACGTTTAGGACCAAAAGCTTTCGAACAAGCAGCTGGTTTCTTGCGGATACATAATGGTAATAATCCGTTAGATTTCTCAGGTGTTCATCCTGAAACCTATAGTTTAGTGGAACAACTGTTAAAACAACTTAACGCTGACATCAGTCATGTTATCGGTAATAAAGCTGAGTTAGAAAAAATTAATATTGAAGCCTTAATAAGTGATAATTTTGGTGAACTAACGGTTAAAGATATTATTAGTGAGCTAGAAAAGCCCGGCCGTGATCCGCGACCAGAGTTCAAAACGGCAACTTTTCAAGAAGGAGTTAATACCATTAACGACCTTAAAGTTGGCATGATACTCGAAGGCGTTATCTCTAACGTGGCAAATTTTGGCGCTTTTGTTGATATAGGTGTTCACCAAGACGGCTTAGTACATATTTCTTCACTAACTGATAAATTTGTTAGTGATCCACATGAAGTGGTTAAAGCTGGAGAAGTGGTTAAAGTTAAGGTGGTAGAAGTGGACGCTCAACGTAAGCGTATAAGCTTAACAATGCGATTAGACGAAGCAACACCTCAGGTTAACAGCCAAACTTCAGAAAAACCGAAGAAAGCACAACATTTTGATAAAAAACCTCAAAGCCAACACCAGAGCAAAATCCCATCAAAGTCAAAACCACAAAAAGTTGCCAATAATGCGGCTATGGGTGATGCCTTTGCTAACGCTTTTGCGAAATTGAAAAAATAAATAGCAATCAGCTTCCAGTTCTGAGCTGTCAGTTAGAAACTAGATAAACCTGACTTTTCATCGTAGTGCCCTGGCTTGTATCAATAAAAACCATCAGGGTAATACCTAAAAACATAAAGGGTTAGCGAAAAAAGGGGAAGCAAAAGCTTCCCCAAAAAACCTCGATTGAGAGGTAAACTAACGCAATACTTTAAACTAAAGCACGTACTTAGCTGAAAATTGTACGTAGTCTGAATCGGCATTTTGATCTGCTGATTCAAAGTTACCCACTTCAAAACCAAATGATAGTTCTTTAGTGTAATTTTTAAATATGTTCACACCCCAATGTCTTCTATCGGAATCGGCAACTTCTGTTGTAGTTTTACCGAAGAATGCAGTACTGCGAACGTCATCACTCCAAAAATGGCGATAAGCTACCGAAAATGATGTAGTTTCTTCTACTTCTTCACCGACTAAATCACGCGCGGCAACAACACCAACATAACGGCCAGTTTCACCGCCATGGAATTGAAAACGGAAGTCATCTTTACCAACAGTATTTATTTTACCGGCAATACCGTAACCAAATGCCGACTCAGAGTTACCACCAACGGTATTCAATTGACGAGCTAGACCAGCAACAGAAACATTACCCCAGTCGCCTTTAAAGGTATATTTGGCAATAACATCAGGCATAGAGTCTTGGCTCGGATCACCTTTGTCAGACTCAGGATTTTCTACCGAAACTTGAAAGTTACCTTGGGTGTAGCGAACCTGACCTTGTCGAATAAACGCCGACGCATTCAGTGTGCCGCCAAAGTCAGCTGCTTCCGCTAAAGCGCTAGTATTGACAAAAGTAGACCAAGTTTGACCAACAAGAATATTTTTGTATTTAATAAATGCGTGACGTAATCGTGGGTTTGAAGAATTCGAAACGATTTCGTTACCGCCACCACCATGTAAATCCATTTCAATAAAACCAGTAACATCGCCATGAACATACTTAGTGTTTATTCTAGACTCAGTTGCACGAAAGCTAGTGCGAGAAATATCGCCAACGGTGCCTGCACCAACCCAGTAATCGTTGGTAATACTGTTAATGTTACCGTCAACATAGCGGGCGTCTAATTTGAGATAGCCGCCGAAGGTAATGGTATCATTATCAGATAACTTTATTTCATACCCAGCACTTGCGCTGCCTGCCATAGCTAAAAGACCTGTTGCTAATAAAAGCTTTTTCTTATTAAACATTTTACTTTCCCCGTGTGTTATTTACCTAAGAGCAACAACAGCTATGCTCTGGTGTTTTTATCGTTTTAGTTTTTAATAACGTATTTAAAACTGTTAACTGTAATTAACTAAGTCGTTATCATTATTTTTATTAAGCATATTTATTTTTATGTTTTGAGATTTAAGTATTTTTCTAGAAATTTCTTTATTATTAGCCACTGGAAATTCATCAACAAATGTTATGACGTCTGCCCGGGCAAATTCCCCCAAACAGCTAGCAAGCTTTGCATTAATAACTTTAGAAAATGTTGAAGGTTCAATGTTGGTGTTACTTAATTCAACGTAAGCATGTATCGCATTGCCTTTATTTTCGTCAGGCACACCAAATACAATGGCCTGCTCAGTGCCAGCTAATTGCTCAATGTAGTTTTCAATTGTTTGGTGAGCTATACGATAACCACTCACTTTATGCGAAGTAGTTGCCTGAGATACTAACCAAATGTAGCCTTGTTCTTTTACAGCAACGTCATCTTCGTCAGCTAAATTATCATTAACAAAATACGACCATTCGCCACTGTTAGACTGCAACCAAGATAATTGTGCTTGTTCGACACTTTGAATATTCAAGTTGGGCATATCACTCTCTATTTAATATCTTTGATGCAATATTAATCAAAGCTATTTATGATGTTAGTAACACTAGAGAATCAGGACTGATTTTTAAATTAGACCTAAGTCTAAATTGGTTAAAAAACACGCTAGACTTTAGTCTATACGAGCAAAGATTAATGACGTAAAGAAATACTTACCGTTAGTTGTCGCAAGCCATATTCTACTGTTCGATAATTTAGTCAGGAAAGAGCGAAGAAATGGTAGAATATTGATAATCCTATTTTTATAGCTATTAAAGAAAAGGTTATTCATGGTTTCAAAAATTAAATCTATATCTTCAAGTGCCGTTTTAGCGTGCTTAGCTTTTAATGCTAGCGCCGAATCATTAAGCATTGAAAAATATCAGCAAGCCGAACGTAAACTCGCCAAGCATACTGAAAACTTGGTTTTCGGCACTGTTGAACAAGCAAGTTGGACTGAAAACAACACGCTTATATACCAAAGTAACACCGAGCAAGGTACACAGTTTTTTTCAATTGACGCTGTAACAAAAACAAAACGGTTAGCCTTCAATCATCAAAAACTTGCCAGTGCATTAGCACGTATTACTGAACAAGAAGTTAACCAAGAAAAACTCCCTTTTTCTCGCTTCGATATTATTACTAATAAGCTAATTTCACTTAAAGTAGATAACGAGTCTTACCAATGTAATATTGAAAATTATTTATGTAAGCTAAGTAAAGATACCATTAAGAGTGATGAACTTGCTTCACCAGATGGTATGCAGGCAGTTTACATTCATGAGCATAATTTATGGTTACGTAACCTTAGCAATAATACTAAAAAGCAGTTAACGCATGACGGCATACAAAACTATGGTTATGCGACAAACAACGCTGGCTGGGTTCGTGGTAAAAAGCCGGTTGTAAAATGGTCTCCTGACTCAAAAAAATTGACCACTTTCAAACATGACAGTCGTAACGTTGGTGAAATGGGCATAGTGTCTACTGCCGTAGGCCACCCTAAAATCGATGTTTGGAAATACCCATTACCGGGTGATGAAAATATTTTCAAAATTCAACGTGTGGTAATAAATATTGAGCAAGCGAGCGTCGTTGTGCTTGATATGCCTGCAGATGATCACAGATCGACCATAACAGATCATGTTGCTGGCCGAGATGGCAGCTTATTAGATATTGATTGGTCGAGCGATAGCCGCCATTTTGCCTTTGTTTCATCAACTCGTGATCACAAAACCGCAACACTAAAAATAGCTGATGCACTTACCGGTAAAGTTCGTACGATCTTTACTGAAACGGCACAAAGTTTTTTCGAATCTGGTGTTAGTAGCATTAGCTGGAAATACCTAGATAAAAGTAACGAGTTTATTTGGTTTTCACAGCGTTCAAACTGGGGACATTTATACCTAGTTAATGCTGAAACCGGAGAGATTAAAAATCAGATAACAAAAGGTGATTGGACCGTATTGGCATTGCTCAATGTCAACCAAGAAACGGGTAAATTGATTTTTTCAGGTGCAGGAAAAGAAGGTGGTGATCCTTACTTTCATTATCTTTACAGCATTAATAAAGACGGATCAGATTTAACCTTATTAACCCCAGAGAAAAAACACCATCGTATTACTTTAAGTAATGATGCTAAATATTTCTTAGACCAAGTGTCGACACCAAATCAACCAGAAACTAGCTTTATTCGCAGCACTAGCAGTAAATCTGGTTTTATCGTCGAACAAATGGATATTAACAAGCTTACCGCTACTGGCTGGCAAGCACCAATTCCCTTTATCGTTAAAGACCGTAATAACCAGCATGATATTTACGGGTTGATGTATAAACCTAGTGATTTTGACGCCAGTAAATCTTACCCTGTAGTTAATTATTTATACCCAGGACCACAAGTAGGTAGTATTCGTGGCCGCCACTTTAGAACGGCTAGAGGCGATAACCAAGCCATAGCTGAACTTGGCTTTATTGTTATCGAAATTGACGCGTTGGGTACACCTGGACGTTCAAAAAGCTTTCACGAATTTTATTATCAAAATATGGGCGATAGTGGTATTCCGGATCAAGTAGCCGCGATTAAACAATTAGCAAAAAAATATCATTGGATAGACAGCACACGCGTTGGTATTTGGGGGCATTCAGGCGGAGGCTTTGCTTCAACACGTGCGTTATTAACTTATCCTGACTTTTATTCAGTCGCTGTCTCTCAAGCCGGTAATCATGATAATAGAAACTATGCGGATGAGTGGGGTGAAAAGTACCATGGCGTATTAGTAAAAAATGAAGATGGCACGACTAACTACGACAGCCAAGCAAATCAATTAATCGTTGATAATCTCAAAGGCAAGTTACTTATCGCTCATGGCACAACGGATACCAATGTGCCGCCATATAACACCTTAATCGTCGTTGAAGCGTTAATTGCCGCGAATAAGGACTTCGACATGCTGATGTTACCCAATCGAGGCCATGGCTTTGCTAGAGAGCCCTACATGATGCGTAAGCGTTGGGACTACTTTGTACAGCACTTAATGGGGTTAACACCACCTAAAGAGTTTACTTTTATTAAGTAACTTAACCTGTTTATGGTCTATTTATATAAACCGATATTGTAATAATACCAAATTGATTAATTAAGTGATCTACTTTTCATTTTAACCATTAGAAATGAGCCGTTAATTAATCAACTTGGTATAATATCGGTTTTATATTAATCAACTTCTATAAGCATCAAATACAAGACACAAAAAAAGGGCCTAAGCCCTTTTGCGATTTATATTACGATGCTTTATTGACGAATACCTTCAATATGTAATATTAAGTCAACTTTACCAAAATCTTTTTTAAAGCCAAACTCACCCATGCTAATAGTTGATGTGCCGCTAAAGCCTGCACGGTAACCACCCCAAGGGTCTTTACCTTCACCTATTGTTACAGCGTCGATAACCAAAGGTTTAGAAACGCCATGCATGGTAAAAGTACCTGTGATGGCAAGTTTACCGTTACCTTTATCTTCAACTTTGTTACTAACGAATGTTGCTTCCGCAAATTTACTGACATCTAAAAAGTCGTCTGAACGTACATGTTTGTCACGTTTAGCATGGTTCGAATCAAAACTTGAAGTATCAATTGTTACATTTACTTTAGACGCTGATATATTATCTTTGTCATAAGAAAAGTTACCAGAAAAGTCATTAAATCGACCAGCAAGTACACTAAAGCCTAAATGACTAGCTTCAAAATTAATTGAGGCATGTGCCCCTTCTGTGTCAATTACATAATCAGCTGCTGAAGCAGTCATTAATACGGTAGAAGTTAATAGTGCGCTAGCGAGTAATATTTTTTTCATATCTATTCCTTTAATTGATTGTTTACCTAAATACTATGTCTTAGTCATACGTTTAAGCGTGTTATCTTTGTCAATAAAATGGTGCTTTAATGCAGCCAATGCATGTAACAAAGCAAAAGTAATCATGGCGTATGCAACGTAATAATGTACTAATCCTGAAATGTCTTCTTGATTTTTTATAGTCAATACAATGGGTGTGACATTAAACCAGTCAAAAACAGCAATGGCTTTTTCATTTGCACTGGTGATTAAAAAACCTGAAACCAAAACAGTGAATAGCGTGACGTACAATATGAATATCATTGAAGTCGATGCTTTTTTCTCAATAGCTGTATGAGTTTCTATGTCCGAAGGAGAGCCTGCAAAACGACGCCAAACTAGTCTAAAAAGCGTGAAACCTAATAATAATATACCAACACTTTCATGCCAATGAGGTACTAATTGATACCATTGGCTGCTGTAATCTAAGTCTACCATCCAATAACCTGAAGCAAATAATACAATAACCGTTAATGCCGAAAGCCAGTGTAATAATTTACTCAGTAAGCCATATTGCTGCGGACTATTCTTCCACAATAATTGATTGCGAATCATTGTATCTCTTAAAAATGACTATTTTATTTAGTTTAGCTACTCACGAGCCATATACCTAGTTATTCTAGCGCATAAACATGCCATTGGTCTCATTTTACTACTATCTATATAACTAATTTGATATCAGATTTACTTTTATTTGAAATAGTATTTAGATGTGCTATTGCGAAAAAAACCACAACCCTAAAAGAGATGTGGTTTATCAATTTAAATAATTTTAGCCCTAAAAAAATGCCGACATCGCGTATGCTGTTTTATCAAACATTAACGGTTGTGCTTCTTCAAGTTCTAAGTTGGCTTTATTTGCAGTAGTTACAACTCTAGTTCGATATTCTTTTAAGTTTGTTGCTTCGGAGTAAGTTTGAGTCGTTGCGCCATCATCAGATATTTTTGAGTTCACCTTAGAATCTCGACGTACAATAACACCTTTTTTAGCTCGCTCTTTTATTTGCACATCTGCTACAAGTAAATACACCACATCTTGTACAAATGCATTAGCGACAGTTGAAGCTAAACCTACAGCGAGCCCTGCAACAGCAGCTCCTCGATATGAACTACCTGTTGCTGCTGCAGCAACCGCTCCAATACCTGCCCCTTGAAAGCCAGCACCTAATGCAGATGAAGCAGCTTCGGGTGTTGTTTTCTCTAAGTTTCTAACGAAAACACTCATTCTATATTGTGATTTCTCTGGATCATCCGTTAACGTATAACCATTACCACTGTTAACTAATTGCTTTGATATAGCCTTTCTAAAAGAGTTACGATCAAACTCCATTACAGCACTTCTTACTTCAAGGTAAATTTTTCTTTGTGCCTTTGGAACAGGGTCAACAAAAATAGATGTACTGAGCTTTGTTTGCACATCTAAATCCCTTTTTGCTACTGAAGTGTGAATTGCCGAACAACTCGCTAGTGTCGTAATAATTAAACTAACAAAACTAATTTTGATAAACTTATTCCATTTTCTCATTGTTTTTTCCTTTATTTAGTTAATATTTTGAATAATTTTACATCTGCATTAAGTGGAACGTCCTTGTTAATAGTAATAACGGCCATGATATCGGTGGTAATAACGACAATTTCTATATTGAGTCCAGTTGTGCCTTAATAAGTCTCTACATGTGTAACCTGGTCGCCAATAGCTCCCGCTATACTCAGCAGGTTTAACGTTTTTTTCCAACATGCTTTTTATATAAGAATCGACTTCTTTTGGGCGCTCTGCCAAGAAAGGTTTAGACAAAACCTCTGCATTCATCTGTGCTTGGGCTTTTGCTAATGCATCATCTTCTTCACTAGCAAAAGTACTTATTGATACACTAATAAATAAGAGTGAATATGTAACCTTATTCAAAATATATCTGCTTAATAAAAATATACGCTTTCCATTCATAAATAATCCTTAAGCCACATTTATGTCTGTGATCATGCTATATATTCATATAGTACGGTTTATAAGAAATTTCCAGTCTTGGACAATATTATCTAATAGCATTTAAGCAATTGCAGATTATATTTATCCCCTCAATAGAGCTTAGAATAAGCAATGAGTGCTAAATTAAGCGTTTTAATGTCATGAATTTCTGTTATCTAAGATTATATTATCGTAGCTATTTTTATTTGGGGCATAGCATTAATATAGAAAACCTAAAGGTAGGTTTATGGGTAAGAGCTTTAATCAACTTTATAATATTCAGACAATAAAAAAGCGACTATTTACCGAGGTAAAAAGTCGCTTATTTGATCACTAAAACTTAGTGTTAGCTAGTTATCTGCTTGAAGCTTGTATGACACGTAATTGTGCGACAGCGCGAGCTAATTCAGTTGCAGCTTCAGCATAATCGACGTCGCCGCCATGATCATTTAAGTGCTTCTCTGCTCGCTCTTTTGCTTCTAGTGCTTGTTGTTCATCTAAATCGGCAACACGTATAGCAACATCTGCTAGTACGGTAACGTTATTAGGTTGAACTTCGAGCATACCGCCAGAAAGATAGATAATTTCTTCTACGCCATCTTCCTTAACGATTCTTGCCATACCAGGTTTTAGTGAGGTCAGTAAAGGTGCATGACCAGGCATAATGCCTAACTCGCCTTCACTACCTGTGATCTGTAATGATGAAATGCTTCCAGAGAATAATTCCTCTTCTGCACTTACAACACTCAGATTAACAGTTGGTATTGCCATTTTGACCTCCTAATTGGTGACTAAATTACTTATTCAGTAACAAGCCACCAGCCTTCATTACATGTTTTTAGCTTTTTCAGCTGCTTCTTCAATAGAACCAACCATGTAGAAAGCTTGCTCAGGTAAATCATCGTACTCGCCTGCAAGTAATCCTTTAAAGCCACTGATAGTGTCTTTAAGTGATACATACTTACCAGGTGAACCGGTGAATACTTCAGCAACGAAGAACGGTTGAGATAAGAAACGTTGAATCTTACGTGCGCGATTCACTGCTAATTTATCTTCTTCAGATAACTCATCCATACCTAAGATGGCGATGATATCTTTAAGTTCTTTGTAACGTTGTAATGTTGATTGAACACCACGGGCAGTTTCATAATGCTCTGTACCAACTACTAATGGATCAAGTTGACGAGAAGTAGAATCTAGTGGGTCAATGGCAGGGTAAATACCTTGCGAAGCAATATCACGACTCAATACAACCGTTGCATCTAAGTGAGCAAAGGTTGTTGCTGGAGATGGATCGGTCAAATCATCTGCTGGTACGTATACCGCTTGGATTGAAGTGATTGAACCTTTCTTCGTTGACGTAATACGTTCTTGAAGAACACCCATTTCCTCAGCAAGTGTTGGTTGGTAACCAACGGCTGATGGCATACGGCCTAACAATGCAGATACTTCCGTACCAGCAAGGGTATAACGGTAGATATTATCTACGAAAAATAATACGTCACGACCTTCGTCACGGAATTTTTCAGCCATAGTCAAACCAGTAAACGCTACGCGTAAACGGTTTCCTGGAGGCTCGTTCATTTGACCGTAAACTAACGATACTTTATCAAGTACGTTAGAGTCGTTCATTTCATGGTAGAAATCGTTACCTTCACGAGTACGCTCACCTACACCAGCAAATACTGAGTAGCCGCTATGCTCGATCGCGATGTTACGAATAAGTTCCATCATGTTAACGGTTTTACCAACACCAGCACCACCGAATAAACCAACTTTACCACCCTTAGCGAATGGACATACTAAATCGATTACTTTGATACCAGTTTCAAGTAGTTCATTAGACATCGCTTGGTCAGCATAAGCTGGCGCTGCGCGGTGAATTGACCACTTTTCTTCTTCGCCGATTGGGCCAGCTTCATCGATAGGCTCACCCAATACGTTCATAATGCGACCCAACGTACATGTACCTACTGGTACTTGGATGTTATTACCTGTGTTTTCTACATTCAGACCACGACGCAAACCGTCTGATGAACCCATAGCGATAGCACGAACTACACCACCACCTAATTGCTGTTGTACTTCTAGTACTAAGCCTGAAAGGTCACCTTCAGTTATGTTTAACGCGTCATATACCTGAGGTACAGCATCTTGTGGAAATTCTACATCCACAACTGCGCCAATGATTTGGACGACTTTACCTGTACTCATGTTTAATCCTCTAATCTTGTGCTCTTATTTACTAAAAAATAAACAAAGAACCTTTGCTTATACCGCTGCTGCACCAGCACAAATTTCACCCAATTCTTGAGTAATACTTGCTTGACGCGCTTTGTTGTATACCAATTGTAAATCATCAATTAAGTCACCCGCGTTATCAGTTGCAGACTTCATTGCAACCATACGAGCGGCTTGTTCACATGCGAGGTTTTCAACCACACCTTGATATACTTGAGATTCTGTATAACGAACCAATAAATGTTCAAGTATTGCTTGAGCATCCGGTTCGTAAATGTAATCCCAGCGATGCTTAATAGCGTCATCATCTGACTTAGGCAAAGGTAAAAGTTGATCGATTGTCGGTTTTTGCGTCATCGTATTAACAAACTTGTTATATACGATGAACAATCTATCTATCTCACCATTGTCATAGGCATTTAACATCACCTTTACACTACCAACTAAGTCAGTAAGTGAAGGGGTGTCACCTAATCCCGAAATTTGTGAAACGACTTTAGCGCCCATATTGTTGAAAAATGAAGTAGCTTTAGAACCGACTACAGCAAATTCAACTTCAGCGCCTGCTGATTGCTGTTTACCAGCATCAGCAAGTACTTGTTTAAACAAGTTAATGTTTAAACCACCACACAAACCACGGTCTGTTGAGACTACGATATAACCTACACGCTTGGCTTCACGTTCTTCCATATATGGATGACGATATTCTAGATTACCAAGCGCGATGTGACCGATCACATTTCGCATATTTTCAGCGTATGGACGAGAGGCAGCCATGCTATCTTGCGCTTTACGCATTTTGCTTGCTGCAACCATTTCCATTGCGCTGGTGATCTTCTGTGTATTTTTTACACTTCCAATCTTCGATTTTATCTCTTTACCACCGGCCATGACTATTCTCCGAAAAGGTTAACTAAATTACCAAGTTTGAGTAGCTTTGAAAGCTTCAATCGCTTTCGCTAAACCAGACTCGATATCTTTGTTATAGTCGCCTTTTTCATTGATTGTAGCCATCAACTCAGCGTGTTCATTGTTTACGTATGAACGTAATGCATCTTCAAAATCAACAACTTTGTTGATTGCGATATCATTTAAAAAGCCTTTTTCTGCGGCAAATAAAGATACAGCTGTTTCAGCAACTGACAATGGACTGTATTGCTTTTGCTTCATTAATTCAGTTACACGTTGACCATGCTCTAATTGAGCACGTGTCGCGTCATCTAAATCTGAGGCAAATTGAGCAAACGCTGCTAATTCGGCATATTGTGCTAATGCTAAACGAATACCACCACCTAACTTCTTGATGATTTTAGTTTGAGCAGCACCACCAACACGTGATACAGAAATACCAGCGTTAACAGCAGGACGAATACCTGAGTTAAATAGGTTAGATTCTAAGAAAATCTGACCATCGGTAATTGAGATTACGTTAGTTGGTACGAATGCAGATACATCACCCGCTTGCGTTTCAATGATAGGTAATGCTGTTAAAGAACCTGTTTTGCCTTTAACTGCGCCTTTAGTGAAACGTTCAACGTATGCTTCGTTTACACGAGCAGCACGTTCAAGTAAACGACTGTGAAGATAGAAAACGTCACCTGGGTAAGCTTCACGACCTGGCGGACGACGTAAAAGTAATGAAATTTGACGGTAAGCAACTGCTTGCTTAGACAAATCATCATATACGATTAATGCATCTTCACCACGATCTCGGAAGTATTCACCCATAGTACAGCCAGAATATGCTGACAAGTACTGTAGTGCAGCTGCTTCAGAAGCACCAGCAACAACAACGATAGTATTATCTAACGCGCCGTGCTCTTCTAAAGAGCGTACTAAGTTAGCAACGGTAGAGGCTTTTTGGCCAATAGCAACGTATACACACTTAATACCGGTGTTTTTCTGATTGATGATTGCATCTAATGCGATAGCAGATTTACCAATTTGACGGTCACCAATGATAAGTTCACGTTGGCCACGTCCAATTGGAATCATTGCATCGATTGATTTAATACCTGTTTGAACAGGCTCATCAACAGACTTACGATCGATTACGCCTGGTGCCATCATTTCAACTGGAGCAAAACCATCGTTTTCGATAGGTCCTTTACCGTCAATTGGTTCACCAAGTGTATTAACAACGCGGCCTAATAAGCCACGTCCTACTGGTACTTCTAAAATACGACCAGTACATTTTACTTTAACGCCTTCAGCTAGATCCGCGTAAGGACCCATAACTACCGCACCGACCGAATCACGGTCAAGGTTTAACGCGATAGCAAAGCGATTGCCAGGAAGTTCAATCATCTCACCTTGCATTACATCTGCAAGGCCATGAATACGAATGATACCATCTGTTACAGAAACGATAGTACCTTCATTTCGAGCTTCACTAACTACGTCAAACTGTTCAATACGACTCTTGATCAGTTCAGCGATTTCAGTGGAATTCAGTTGCATACTCTGTTCCCCGTTAGGATTGCATTATTGTTGCTAAGCGGCTCAATTTACCTCGTACTGAACCATCTATTACCATGTCACCAGCTTTTATTACTAAGCCAGAGACTACGTTTGCATCAATCTTACAATTAAGTTTTACTTTTCGAGCCAAACGCTTTTCAAGCGCAGCGCATAATGTAGTTTCTTGTCCAGCTGTTAATTCAACAGCTGAAGTTACATCCACAGAAAGTGTTTTTTCATGTTCCGCTTTTAATTCGCGAAACTGAGCAACAACCTGTGGTAGCACCAATAAACGTTGATTTTCAGCCATCACTTTAATTAAGTTTTGGCCATTGCTATCGAGTTGAACATCACAGACTTTCAAAAATATGTCTTGTGCTTGCTCTACTGACGCGCCACCAGAAAGATATTCTTTAATGGTGTCATCGTTAGCAACTTCTGCAGCGAAAACTAGCATTTCTAACCAGCTTTCTATTGCATTTGCTTCGATAGCAAAATCAAACGCCGCTTTAGCGTAGGGACGAGCGATGGTTGTCAATTCAGACATAAGCTCATTTCCCTCTAAAGTTCAGCTACAAGTTTATCTAAAATGTCGCTATGTACAGCGGCATCAATTGAACGCTCAAGAATTTTCTCGGCACCAGCAATCGCAAGAACAGCCACTTGTTGGCGCAATTCTTCTTTAGCTTGGTTACGTTCAGTATCAATTTCTGCATGACCAGAAGCTAAGATTTTTTCTTTCTCAGCTTGTGCTTTAACTGCAGCTTCTTCAATTATTTGAGCTTCACGCTTTTTAGCAGCTTCTACAATGCCAGCTGCTTGCGCTTTAGCGTCTTTTAATTGTGCTGAAGCTTTCTCTTGAGCAAGCTCAAGATCTTTAGCGGCACGGTCAGAAGCAGCAAGACCATCAGCAATAATTGCTTGACGAGCTTCGATGGCACCAATAATTGGTGGCCATACATACTTCATACAAAAAATTACGAATACGATAAATGCGATTAATTCACCAACTAAGGTCATATTAAGATTCATTTATGTATCTCCTATTCAAATTCGCGTTTAAATTAAGCTGGAACACCAACTGCGAATAATAGGTATAAGCCAATAGCAACACCGATCATTGCGATAGCATCGATAAGACCCGCTACGATGAACATTTTAACTTGAAGTTGAGGTGCTAATTCAGGTTGACGCGCAGCAGACTCTAAGAATTTGCCACCAAGTAAACCAAAACCAATCGCAGTACCAAGAGCACCTAGACCGATTAATAAAGCAACAGCGATATATAACATATTTATCTCCGATTATTTAAGTAAAGTTATAAAGTTAAAAAACTAAGGTTGAAACTGTTATTCATGCCCTTGTTACCTTGTGAGTAACAAGGGCAAAAAATCTAATTTTTCAGGCATCCTGCCTTACACCCCAAGGGGCCGAATAAATTCGTGCTAATTTGTTTCCTACAAATTAGTGATCTTCGTGCGCTAGACTCAAATATAGAATCGTTAGCATCATGAAGATAAACGCTTGTAATGGGATAATTAACAAGTGAAAAGCAGCCCATAAAAAGTGTACTGGTAATTGGAATACACCAATTGTCGCAATTAATAAGAAGATTAATTCACCAGCGTACATGTTACCAAACAAACGAAGTGCTAGTGATAACGGACGAGCTAGTAATGTAACCATCTCTAAAATAAAGTTAACCGGGTAGAGCGACCAATGACCAAAAGGTTGAGTCGTTAACTCTTTAATAAATCCACCGATACCTTTTACTTTAATTGAGTAGTAAAGGATAAGAACAAAAACACCTAATGCTAAAGCAAAGGTCATATTTGGATCTGTTGTTGGTACCGCTTTCATGTAATGAACACCAAACAACTCAAAAATACGTGGTATTAAATCTACCGGTATCCAATCCATTGCGTTCATTAACAATACCCATACAAATATGGTTAGTGCTAATGGCGCGATAACAGGGTTTTTACCGTGAAAGGTACTTTTAACACTGTCATCAACAAACTCAACGACCATTTCAACTGCACATTGCAACTTACCAGGCACACCGGTACTTGCTTTTTTGGCAACTGAACGAAACAACATGATAAATACCAAACCTAAAAACACCGACCAACCAAGCGTATCTATGTGAACGGTCATGAAACCTTCACCGACAGATAAATTGGTTAAATGGTGTTTAATATATTCTTGGCTGGTAATTTCCGCACCTGAAGACATATTAATTATCCCAATGATTAAAGTTTAAACAAAAATGGTGTTAATAACGGCAAAGCCACTACTAAACAAAAACTGCTGAAAAAAGCTATTGGCTCTATCGCTAAAAATCTGAAGGCTAGCGCAAACAAAACGGCCGTTAATACTATTTTCAATTTTTCGCCACTATAAAAAGAATCTAAGACCTTTTCTGACGATCTTGCTCCGGCATATTTAAATGCTTTATGAGCGAAGATAAAATTAGGGATTATACTGATTGCTCCACCTGCTAATACAGAGTGTGCAAAAGATAATCCCCAAATAAAATATGTTGCTACACTGCAAGCCAAAACGATGATTATCGAAATCAATATTTGCTTAAAAGCAAACTTTCTTCCTGGTTTAGCTAACTCATTATGAATAAATAAACTCACCAGAAACTCCATACGACATTTTTCGTAATGCTTACAGTTTTTTGAAGAGGAATATTCATCTTCAAAAAGCCGACGCAAGTATACTTAATTACAGGATGAATGCAACAAAATAGGGCATTGATTGTCGACATAATCTGCTATTTAATACCACTAAATGAATAAATTACGACTAAGGTATGATGCATTACAAAAACTTTAGCTTTGAATATCTTTATCAAATATAAAAACAGCCATTAATTTGCCATTTTAATGTCAATAAAACTTAATATTTAAAAATACGTTATGGCTATTTATCTAAAAAGAATTAAAACGAGAAACAATACCGTCAAGTTCAGATAAATCACTGTAAGATATCACTAATTTACCTTTACCTTTTTTATTGTGATTTATCGCAACATGCGAACCTAATTTTTCAGATAGACTTTGCTCTAGAGCCTTAGTGTTTGGATCTACTGGCTTTTCTTCAACTTCTTTGGCTGGTTGTTGTACTTTTTTTATCAAGGCTTCTGTTTCACGAACGTTTAACTCTTTCGCCACAACAATTCGAGCGGTATTCGTTTGAATATCATTATCTAATGCTAATAAAGCGCGCGCATGACCCATTTCGATATCGCCATGTTCAAGTAAAGTTTTAACTTCACTGTTAAGATTATTTAAGCGCAATAAATTAGTAACCGTGGTTCTTGACTTGCCTACTGCGTCAGCCACTTCTTGGTGTGTTAATTCAAATTCAATTAACAAACGCTCTAATGCTATGGCTTCTTCCATCGCATTTAAGTCTTCACGCTGAATATTTTCGATTAAAGCAATAGCAACCGCTGCTTCATCAGGTACATGTTTTATTATGCAAGGTACGGTATCCAGCTCTGCAATTTGGGCTGCACGCCAACGACGCTCACCAGCAATAATCTCGTAACTATGTTCACTGACTGGACGCACAATAATAGGTTGAATAATACCTTGAGATTTTATTGAGTTAGCCAAGTCATCTAAGGCTTCTGCCGACATATCTTTTCGAGGTTGGTATTTGCCTGGGTGTAATTGTTCTATTGGTAAGTTCTGTAATTCAGCATTTTTATTTGCCGATTCAGATTTATCATTATTATCTGCTGACTCATCTGATGGTTTAGTTAATAAGGCATCAAGACCGCGACCTAGACCTCTACGTTTTGTTTGACTCATGATATTCCTTATGACTACTCAGTAGTTGCTTGCGGTGTAGGTTGTTTTTTTTGTTCAGCGCGGCGTAAAATTTCTCCGGCTAAGGCAAGATAAGCTTTTGCCCCCGTGGAAGATTTATCGTAATACATTACCGGCGCACCAAAACTTGGGGCTTCAGCCAATCGAACATTACGTGGAATAACGGTACGATAGACTTTATCGCCAAAATGACGCTTTAATTGCTCAGATACATCGTTAGCTAAACGATTACGCGGATCGTACATCGTACGTAAAATACCTTCAATATGGAGTTTGCTATTCACTACAGTGGTTAACTGCGAAATAGTATCCATTAATGCGGTTAATCCTTCTAGTGCATAATATTCGCATTGCATGGGCACTAAAACAGAATCTGCTGCGGTCATCGCATTAACCGTTAGCATGTTTAAAGAGGGGGGACAGTCTATAATAATATAGTCGTAATCCTTTCTTACTTTTGATAAAGCATTCTTCAAGCGATGTTCTCGAGAATAAACTTCCATCAATTTAATTTCAGCAGCAGTTACATCACTATTGGCGGCAATAAGATCATATACACCCGCCGTATTTCTGCAGACAACGTCATCGAACGGACGTTCTTCAATCAGTAATTCGTAACATGTTGCTGGGACTTCATATTTATCAATACCGCTACCCATAGTAGCATTACCCTGTGGATCAAGATCGATCAGTAAAACTTTACGTTTTGTTGCCGCAAGAGAAGCAGCCAGATTGACCGAAGTTGTCGTTTTACCGACACCACCTTTTTGATTTGCAACCGCGATTATTTTTCCCACAAGATCCTCAATTACTTATCTGATCAAAGCTTATTATTATTTATGATTTAACTAATTCAATCAAATGGCGTTTGCCTTCTAATTGAGGAACGACAATAGCATAACTATTTGTTACGGATATATTACTGGGTAATGCTGATATTTCATCACTTGGATAAATACCTTTCAATGCTAAAAATCGGCCATGTTCAACACTCACTAAATGCTCACACCAAGTAACCATATCAATTAACGATGAGAATGCTCTACTTAGTACGCCATCAAATGGCTGATCTGGATGATATTCTTCAACTCGAGATTTAACCGGTGTAACATTTTCGAGCTTTAATTGAAAAACAACCTGTCTTAAAAAGGTTATTCTTTTACCTAGACTGTCTAATAAAACAAAATTACGCTCAGGATATAAGATAGCCAGTGGGATACCAGGTAAACCAGGTCCTGTTCCAACATCAATAAATGATTGTCCTTTAAGTAGTGGGCCAACCATTAAGCTATCCATAATATGTTTTATGATCATATCTTTAGGATCGCGTATCGAAGTTAGATTATATGCCTTATTCCATTTATTTAATAATTCAACATACTGGATAAGTAAAGAAATTTGCTCTGTTGAAACCTCTAGAGAGGTTTCTTTGATCAGAGCAACGAGCTGTTCAGATAATGTCATAAGGTGAAATCTTTCATTTATGCTGACTCTTTAAGCAATTTTGCGTAATAAGCCATGTTTTTTCAGATAAACCAATAATAACGAAATTGCTGCTGGAGTAATACCAGAAATACGCGATGCTTTACCAATAGTTTCAGGACGGGCATCAGAAAGCTTTGCAACCACCTCATTTGATAAGCCCGATATTTGAGTAAAATCAAAATCTATTGGGATCAAAGTATTCTCATGGCGTTTCTTTTTAGCTATTTCATCGAGTTGTCTATCGATATAACCGGCATATTTTATTTGTATTTCAATTTGTTCAGCTGCTTGCTTATCAGCAAGCTTAGGTCCTAGTCCTTCAATAGAAACTAAATCGTCATAACGAACTTCTGGGCGACGAACAAGATCTTCTAAACTATTCTCACGGCTTAATGGTGTTTTCAATAATTTATTCACTTGTTCAACAGCAGGGTGATCCTTCTGTAACCAAGTTGAACGTAAACGCTGACGCTCTAACTCAACATTTTCCATTTTTTCATTAAATCGTTGCCAACGCAGATCATCTACTAACCCGAGAGCTCGACCTTTTTCAGTCAGGCGAATATCAGCATTATCTTCACGAAGTAATAAACGATATTCAGCACGAGAGGTAAACATACGGTAAGGTTCTTTAGTGCCTAGGGTAGCTAGGTCATCAATTAGAACGCCCATGTATGCTTGGTCTCTAGTCAGTACTAATTCTTCTTTGCCTTGCACTCTTGCTGCTGCATTGGTTGCAGCGACTAACCCTTGAGCACCCGCTTCTTCATAACCGGTAGTACCGTTGATTTGGCCAGCAAAATACAGATTTTCAACAAATTTACTTTCTAGTGTTTGTTTTAAATCACGCGGATCGAAGAAGTCATATTCAATTGCATAACCTGGTCGAGTTATGTGGGCATTTTCAAAACCTTGGATCGATCTAACAAGATCCATCTGAACGTCAAATGGCAAGCTTGTAGAAATACCGTTAGGATAAATCTCATGGGTATTTAAGCCTTCAGGTTCAACAAATATTTGATGACTATCTTTTTCAGCAAAGCGATGTATTTTATCTTCTATTGATGGGCAATAACGTGGCCCAATACCTTCAATAACACCGGTATACATAGGCGATCTATCTAAGCCGCTCTTTATAATCTCATGTGTTTTAGCGTTGGTATGCGTGATAAAACATGAAACCTGTGCTGGATGATCGTTGACTGAGCCCATATAAGAAAATACTGGACGAGGATCATCACCCGGTTGTTCTGCCATCACCGAGAAATCAAGTGATCGAGCGTCTAAGCGTGGCGGTGTCCCGGTTTTTAAACGATCTATTCGAAAAGGCATATCACGTAATCGAGCAGCCAGGTTTACACTCGCTGGATCACCCGCTCTACCACCTTGGTAATTATTCAGACCAATGTGGATCTGGCCTGCTAGGAAAGTACCTACGGTTAAAACAACACTTTTAGCTTTAAATTTCAAACCCATTTGGGTCGATACACCAACGATCTTATTATTTTCTAAAATTAGATCATCACAAGGTTGTTGGAATATTGTTAAATTCTCTTGGTTTTCTAAATAGTTACGAACAAAGTTACGATACAAGTTTCGATCAGCTTGTACACGAGTAGCCCGAACTGCTGGACCTTTGCTTGCATTCAAGGTTCTAAATTGGATCGCAGCATGATCGGCTGCTGTCGCCATTAATCCACCAAGCGCATCAATTTCTTTTACCAGATGTCCTTTACCAATGCCACCTATGGCAGGGTTGCACGACATTTGTCCCAGCGTATCAATGTTGTGGGTCAACAATAATGTTTTACATCCCATGCGTGCCGCTGCAAGTGACGCTTCTGTTCCAGCATGTCCGCCACCAACAACAATTACGTCATAAGACTCTTGATACCACATAAATTAATGACCTTAGATTATTTCTATTTAAAAATTAAGAGCGATATTTTACAGTTTTTTTTAGCTCAGGGGAATGATCTAATTTAGGAAAAGATCTAAGTACGATCCTTAAATAATATATAAAGATCTATTTAAAGATCTTATTATTATTACTTATTAGGATCCTTGTTTTCTGTTGATAAGTCACTTTTGTTTATATAAAACAGTCGATTAATAGATGTGTAAAGTTGTGATCAAGCGTTGATCAACTGCGTTATAAGCTATGATCAAAACAGCTACTTATCCACAAGGAAAATAAAGTTGAATTCTATACACTGAATAATAATAGAAAATTAATAGCTTTTACTCATACTTATCCACAGTAGAGGGTTTTACAGGTGGTTATTGTGAATAACTTATGGGTAAGTAGGTTATAAATGATCTTTATTTTCATTTAACCACGTTTGAGATCGCTCTTCTGGATCTATATCTTCGCTCATATCCAAAGTGATCAAAGGTAGTGTTTCAATGCAACCCTTTGATAATAGTAATTTATTTATATTTTTCGCAGCAAAACAAAAGGTATCATAATTTGAATCACCGATGCCGATCGTTAGAAATTTCACTGAGGATAGATCTTGATCACTATTTTCAAGATCTCTAGCAAAAGCTTGAATATTGTCGGGATAGTCGCCAGCACCATGAGTAGACGTACAAACTAACCAAGTTTGATTTTCGCTTATTATTTGTGCAAAGTCAGGTTGAAAATGTAGTTCAACTTGATGGCCAAGGGCTGTTAATGTTTCTTCACAAGCTTCAGCAACATATTCTGAACCACCTAACATACTGCCAACAATTACTTGAAATGAGCTCATTTATTGTTCCTATTACTAAATTTAAACGCGACTAAAATCGTCGATTCGTGTTATTTACCGATACAAAACGATGAAAATATTTCGCTTAACAGGTCATCATTGGTGAATTCACCGGTAATTTTATTAAGTTCTTGTTGGCAAAATCTTAGTTCTTCGGCCAGTATTTCACCGGCAACATAAGATTCAAGCTGTTCTAAACCTATTTCTAAGTGTTGATGTGCTTGTTCAAGAGCAACTAAATGACGTCTTCTCGCCATAAAGCCACCTTCAGTACTACCTTGATAACCCATGATATGTTTAAGGTGCTCAGTTAGCTCTGTAATGCCTGCTCCTGTTTTTGCTGACAAGGTTACCGTAGGTATGGCATTTAACTCACTGAAGCCCGTTTTAGCTTGGCTAATATCAGCTTTATTTCTAATAACCGTTAAGCCAATATTACTCGGTAATTTTTCAAAAAATTCTGGCCAAACAGCTTTTGGATCGTCTGTTTCGTCGTTTGTAGAATCAATCATCAACAAAACACGATCTGCTTGTTTGATCTCTTGCCAAGCACGTTCAATACCTATCTGCTCTACTTTATCGGTACTTTCTCTTAACCCTGCGGTATCAATTATATGCAATGGCATACCATCAATATGAATTTGTTCAGTTAACACATCTCGTGTTGTGCCTTCAATGTCAGTGACTATCGCGCTTTCTTTACCGCTCAGGGCATTAAGTAAACTCGATTTTCCAGCATTAGGGCGACCAGCAATTACCACGCGCATGCCTTCACGAATAATACTGCCTTGTTGGGCCTTATTTTTTACTTCCGCCACTTGCGCAATGATCGCTTTTAAATCGTTAACGACTTTTTCATCAGCAAGAAAATCTATTTCTTCTTCAGGAAAGTCTATCGCGGCTTCAACATACATACGTAAATGTATGGTGTCGTTTACCATTTGATGTACGAGTTTAGAAAAGTCACCTTGTAGTGAATGTAGGGCGCAACGTGCTGCTTGTTCTGAACTTGAGTTGATTAAATCTGCAATGGCTTCTGCTTGAGTTAAATCGAGTTTATCATTAAGAAAAGCTTGCTCACTAAACTCGCCAGGACCGGCCATACGAACTTTAGGTAGTGCTAGTACCTCTTTCAGCAACATATCTAAGATAACCGGGCCGCCATGGCCTTGTAACTCTAAAATATCTTCACCGGTAAATGAATTTGGTCCTTTAAAGTAGAGTGCGATACCTTGGTCTAAGGCTTGGCCTTTGCGATCTTTAAAGGTTAGGTATTCTGCTTTTCTTAATTCAGGCACTTTACCTAAAATGGCTTCAGCGACATTTTTAACTTCAGGCCCAGAAACTCTGATGATACCAACCCCGCCTCTGCCAGGCGCTGTTGCTTGTGCTGCGATGGTTTCTTTATGACTTGATGAAAAAGCTAGGTCTGACATGACATGATCTCAGTAAACGTTAAATTCTTTAATTGTCGATATTATAAACCGTTAATTACTTGCATGTAATGCGCACTGAGTTTTTGTTTGATTTTTTCAGTATTGCTCAGTTGATAATTTTATTAAAGCATTGAATTTTTCCCATAAAAAAAGGCAGCCTAAGCCACCTTTTTGGAGATACAAATAATTTTACTTCGCTTTGGTCTTTTCTTTTTCTTTTTTCTTTTCGATGCCCGAGAATATTATCTTCATTTGTACTATTGAAATAATATTACTGACTAACCAGTAAAGTACTAGGCCTGACGGGAACCAGAAAAAGAATACAGTAAACATGACTGGCATATATTGCATTATTTTTTGTTGCATTGGATCTTGCACAGTCATTGGCTGCATTTTTTGCATAATGAACATACTAACGCCCATTAATACTGGCAAAATGTAGAATGGGTCTTGTGCTGATAGATCTTGTATCCACAACATAAATGGCGCATGACGTAATTCAACACTTTCCAAAAATACCCAATATAACGCTAGGAAAATTGGCATTTGAACAATTAACGGTAAACACCCACCTGCAGGATTGACTTTTTCTTTACGATAAAGCTCCATCATGGCTTGTGACATTTTTTGTTTGTCATCGCCAAAGCGCTCTTTTAGCTGAGTCATTTTTGGTTGTAGCGCACGCATTTTAGCCATTGAGGTATATTGCGCTTTCGTTAATGGATACATACCACCTTTAACGATAAGGGTAATAATGATTATCGCTACACCCCAGTTGGTCACAATTGACTGAATTTTAATAAGCAGCCAGAATAATGGTTGGCTGATCATGAACAAAAATCCGTAATCAATAGTCAGATCAAGGTTTTCTTCGATGCTTTCCAATACATCTTGATCTTTTGGACCAACATAAAAAATTGCAGACGTTGTTGCGGTGCTGTTTGGCTCAATTGTGATTGCCGGAGCTTTAAAACCAATGACTGCATCTCTGTTACTTGAGTAGCTAGTATATAATTGATTATCCGCTGATTTTTCAGGTACCCAAGATGAAACAAAGTAGTGTTGCAACATAGCAACCCAGCCACCTTGAGTTGTTACATTTAAGTTGGCTTCTTCAATATCAGAAAAATCATATTTTTCGTATACGTCTTCAGTTGTAGAGTAAGCAGCACCCTTGTAAGTCGGAATTAATCCACTACCTGTGTCAATCAAGGTTGTTTGCTTAAGTTGTGCATACATTTGCACACTAGCCGGTGTGTTAGCATTATTTTGAATTAAGTATTCAACATTAATGGCATAACTGTCGTAGTTAAGCGTAAAACGCTTAGTTACCGACAAGCCTGCATTATCAACATACTTTAAATCAATCACGAGTGGTTCATTAGCATTCGCTTGATATGAAGTTGCTGATGTTTGATAAATAGGTCGACCTGGAATGATTCGGTCTAAACCTTGTGCACCGGTTAAACCACTTTGTGCCACATAGCGGTCACGGTCGTTGCGTAAAATAGTAAACGGGATACCATTACCTTGTTCTGTATCGAACTTCAGTAATTTAGCTTCGACAATATCGCCACCGTTAGTATCAATTTTGAGGGATAAAACATCATTTTTTACTGTAATTAGTGTCGCACTAACTACTTTTGTTTCATTGCTGATAGACGTTGCTGTAGCTGATGATTCAGGAACAAATTCGCCGTTATTATTGCTTGGTATTGTTTGTTGAGTTACTGCTGGTTGCTCAATAACTGGAGCATTGTCCGTTTGCCATTGATTAAATAGCAAATAGGTAACAACCATAAGCGCAATAAAAAGAAAACTGCGTTGGGATTCCATAATGTCTTATTTCTCTTTTTTTGATAGTGGCACGGGATCATGTCCTCCCGCATTGAGTGGATGGCATTTTAGTATACGTTTGCCTGCTAACCAACAACCTTTTATCACACCAAAGCGATTAATTGCTTCAATAGCGTAAAAAGAGCATGTTGGATCAAATCTACAATGGGGTCCGAGCAATGGGCTAAGCCAGCGCTGGTAAGCTTTTACTAGTGTAATAGCTATTTTTTGTGGCGTTGAATTACTTTGCGCCATATTTTTTCCAATTGCTGATTAATTTCTTTATTTTCGAGCTTGTCAGTGCCAGATTTTACCATAACGACCATATCTATATGGGGGAGGTTATGTTGATTTAAACGGAAGCTCTCACGAATTTGTCGTTTGATACGATTTCGTTGTACAGCTAATTTAACCCGTTTTTTAGCAATGGCAAGGCCAAGACGGTTATTATTATCAGAATTTGGAGTGACGAGAATTGTGATGTGACTGGAACCAAAACGTAGAGGTTTTGAAAACACAGCTTGAAATTGACCGGGAGTCAACAGGCGTGACTCCCGATTAAATTCATAAGTAACCATAGCGGTTACTATTCCTTTAACTTAAGTTGCAAGTTAAAAGACTAAGCACTTAAGCTTGCACGGCCTTTAGCACGACGACGTGAAATTACAGCACGTCCGTTTTTTGTTGCCATACGAGCACGGAAGCCATGGTTACGCTTACGTTTTAATACACTAGGTTGAAATGTTCTTTTCATTACGCTAATCCGTCTGTTGTTGTTGCCCTGGCAAAACAGCCTTCATGAGCACACTGGGTCTAAAAATGAGGCGAAATTCTATATAGAGAACGATACTTTGTCAATGGTTATTCATCAGCTATTTTTAAAAGATCGTTTGCGGATCGTCCTGATCTAAAAAATATCCACAGTTTTATAACAATTTTACTTTTCTCTATCTAATAACCTTGTTAATTTTAAGTAATAATCAAATCGTATATTGAAATATTTTTAGCATTATTTTGCTATTAAAAATAAGCAAGAAGCCCTGTTTTATTGAGTATTATAAAATTAATTTAAAATAAAAGCCATTTATTGAAAAGTCAATATTGATGTTGTGGATAACTATAGTGATAATAGGGTAATTATAAAAATTAATTTTTTTACTCTTCTTTTTTTTATCGTGCTTATTTTCACGTTATTAAATAAATTAAAGATACTATTTATCAGGAGTCGGTTGTTGGATCATACACTTTGGCAAAAATGTTTGTCTGTTCTTCAAGAAGAATTACCCGCACAACAATTTAGTATGTGGATACGTCCACTACAGTGCGTGATTACAGACAATATTATGACGTTATATGCGCCAAATAGATTTGTCCTAGACTGGGTTAGAGATAAGTATGTAAACCGCATTAATGAGCTGGTAGGGATGCAAGACAGCGCAAACCCACCATTATTGCGTTTTGATGTTGGCAGTATTCCAGCACAAACCACTAATATTCAAAATAGTATTAGCCAATTACAACCTAATATTCGTCCTACGAATAGAGACACTGCAGTACCAGAAAGTAATTTGCCAAAAACAACCAATGTCAGAGTTAAATACACCTTTGATAATTTCGTTGAAGGTAAATCTAACCAGTTGGCTCGCGCAGCGGCATCTCAAGTAGCAGATAATCCTGGTGCAGCTTACAATCCTTTATTTATTTATGGTGGTACAGGTTTAGGTAAAACGCATTTATTACACGCAGTGGGTAATGGCATATTACTTAATAAACCTAATGCAAAAATTGCTTACATGCATTCTGAACGTTTCGTGCAAGATATGGTGCGTGCGCTGCAAAATAATGCCATGGAAAAATTTAAACAATATTATCGTTCAGTTGATGCCTTGCTGATTGATGATATTCAATTTTTCGCAGGTAAGGACCGAACGCAAGAAGAGTTTTTCCATACTTTCAATGCTTTACTTGAAGGTAATCAGCAAATAATTTTAACCAGTGATCGTTACCCTAAAGAAGTAGACGTTGAAGATCGTCTAAAATCACGATTCGGTTGGGGTTTAACTATTGCCATTGAGCCGCCAGAGTTAGAAACACGTGTTGCTATTTTAAAGCGTAAAGCACAAGAAAGTCATATTAATTTAGCTGATGAAGTAGCATTTTTTATTGCTAAACGTTTACGCTCAAACGTGCGTGAATTAGAAGGCGCCTTGAATAGAGTGATAGCAAATGCTAATTTTACTGGCAGGGCTATTACGATTGATTTTGTTAGAGAAGCCTTGCGTGATTTATTAGCTTTACAAGACAAGCTAGTCACTATTGATAATATTCAACGTACCGTGGCAGAATATTATAAAATTAAAGTCGCTGATTTACTTTCTAAACGAAGAAATCGCTCAGTTGCTAGACCTAGACAAATTGCAATGGCATTATCTAAAGAGTTAACTAATCACAGTTTACCTGAAATAGGTGATGCTTTTGGCGGCCGTGATCATACGACTGTATTACATGCTTGTCGTAAGGTAAAATCTTTACGTGAAGAATCTCACGATATTAAAGAAGATTATTCAAATTTAACAAGAACATTGTCATCATAATAATAAGTAAGTTAAAAGTGAGTCAGAAATGAAATTTTCATTGAACAGAGAATTATTATTGAAACCATTATTATTGGTTTCAGGTGCTGTAGAACGAAAAAGTACATTACCCATTTTAGGTAATATTCTCTTTGATGTAAGTGGGCAATCACTTACCTTGACAGCTACTGATTTAGAGTTGGAAATGGTGGCTTACGCGACTGTAGACAATCATTCAGATGACGGCAGAGTCACTATTCCTGCGCGTAAGTTACTTGATATTTGTAAAAGCTTACCTGACGACTCTATGCTAACTTTTGAAACTGATAATGATGTTATAAAAATTAGTACGGGTCGCAGTAAATATTCACTTTCGACCTTACCGTCTGATGACTTTCCAAATATTGAAGAATGGAAAGGCGATGTAGAATTTAAACTATTAAAGTCTGAATTATTACGTTTAATAGAAAGTACGCATTTTTCGATGGCGAACCAAGATGTTCGTTATTATTTAAATGGCATGTCGATAGAAACAGAAGGTCATGAAATTCGTTCTGTTGCTACTGATGGACATCGTTTAGCTATTTGTAAAATTTCAAACCCAGATCTTGAATTGCCTGCTCGACAAGTCATAGTACCGCGTAAAGGTATACTCGAGATTATTCGCTTATTAGATCCTGTTGATGAACCTGTACAGGTTTTTCTTGGCTCGAATCATATTCGAATTATTGATAGTGAATTTTCATTCACCAGCAAACTTGTTGACGGACGCTTTCCTGATTATCGTCGAGTTTTACCACGTAATGGCGATAAAATTCTTAATGCTAAAAAAGATGTTCTTAGACAAGTATTGTCTCGTGCGTCTATTTTATCTAACGAAAAATTTAAAGGTGTTCGTCTTAACTTTGGCACTACAGAGCTAAAGATTACGGCTAACAACCCTGAGCAAGAACAAGCAGAAGAAGTGATTGAAATTGATTTTCCTTACGAGGAAGTCGAAATTGGTTTTAATGTAAGTTATGTATTAGACGTTCTCAATGCTATTAAAGAAACAGATGTGAAATTTACCTTAGCCGATGCTAACAGTAGTGTAGTTATTGAAGGTGGAGAGTCTGGAGAAGCTTTATATGTAGTAATGCCAATGCGTCTGTAAGAATGAGTATTGGTAAATTAATCATTCAAGATTTACGTAATATAGAAAGTGTATCGGTAGAATTACATTCAGATTTAAACTTTATTATTGGTGATAATGGCAGCGGAAAAAGTAGTTTACTAGAAGCAATTTTTTATTTGGGGCACGGTAAGTCATTTCGTAGCTCAAAAGTAGAAAACTTGCTTCAGCATAATAAGGCTAGCTTTACTGTCAGTGCCAAAACTAACAAAGATTGTCAGATGGGGGTTCGTAAGATATTCCATGGACAAAGTGCAGCAAATACTGAAATTAGAATTAATGGTGAAAAGCAGACCAAGTTTTCAGTTTTAGCAAAAAATATAGCTGTGCAAGTTATTACACCCGAGAGTTTTAAAATATTTTTCGGTGGACCTAAGCAAAGAAGAAGGTTTATAGATTTAGGATTGTTTCACGTGAAACATTCATTTTCAGATCATTGGAAAGAGTTTTCACGAATACTTAAGCAACGCAATGCGTGTTTACGAAGTAAAACATCCGGAAGCACGTTAACTTATTGGACTGATGTTTTTATTGACAGCTCTCAAGTAATTGCCGATCTTCGAGCAGGTTATGTAGAAGAGTTGACTAATGAGTTAAGTTATTGGCTTAAAATAATGTTACCTTCAGTATCTAATGAAATCGTGATTCAGTACTTGCAAGGTTGGAATAGTAAGAAAAGCTTGTTTGATGTATTGCAGCAATACAAAGAAAAAGAACTAAGCTACGGCTACAGCTTATTTGGAGCACAAAAATTTGATGTGCGTTTTTTGTTAAATGGGGCATCAATAGATAATCAGTTATCAAGAGGCCAACAGAAGTTGTTTTTACTAGCGTTAACTTTTGCACAAGCAAAACTAATAGAAAGAGTTAACCTAGTAAAACCAATTTTATTAATTGATGATGTAGGTGCAGAACTAGATATTCACTCTAGAGCATTACTAAATAATGCAATAGCAGAAATTGAATGTCAGGTAATTGTAACCGCAATTGATAAAGCAGCAGTGGAACAACTCGTTCCACAGAAAGAAAACTATAAAATGTTTCACGTGAAACATGGCAAACTATCAGTAATGAGTGAGTAGGCTAGAAGCTATGACAATAGAAAATGAATATGACTCGGCAAGTATAAAAGTACTTAAAGGCTTAGATGCAGTTCGCAAAAGACCAGGGATGTATATAGGTGATACCGATGATGGCACAGGTCTTCATCACATGGTATTTGAGGTGTTGGATAACTCAATTGATGAAGCTCTTGCAGGTCACTGTAGTGATATTGTTGTTAAAATTCACTTAGACGGTTCGGTATCTGTAAAAGATGACGGTCGCGGAATACCTACAGAAATACATCCAGAAGAAGGTATTTCAGCAGCTGAAGTTATCATGACAGTACTTCATGCTGGTGGTAAATTTGGTGGCGAAGATTCTGGCTATAAAGTTTCAGGTGGTTTACATGGTGTTGGTATTTCAGTAGTAAATGCTCTCAGTAGTAAGTTGAAGCTTAATATTCGTCGTGAAGGTAAATTATTTGAACAGTTTTATCATCATGGTATTCCTCAAGAACCTTTAAAAGTTGTTGGTGAAAGTGAAAAAAATGGTACTGAAGTAAGATTCTGGCCAAGTGAAGATACATTTACAGATGTATTATTTCATTATGACTTACTAGTTAAAAGAATCCGCGAACTATCATTCTTAAACTCAGGTGTTTCAATTAGACTTATTGATGAGCGCGAGGCTGGAAAATCTGATCATTTTAAATTTGATGGTGGTATTCAAGCATTTGTTGACTATTTAAATACTAATAAAACACCAGTTAATGAAGAAATATTCTATTTTGATTTAGAACGAGAAGACGGAATTATTGTTGAAGTGGCGATGCAATGGAACGATGGCTTCCAAGAAAGCATTCATTGTTTTACTAATAATATTCCTCAACGCGATGGCGGTACTCACTTAAGTGGCTTCCGCACAGCATTAACGCGTACGCTTAATAGCTACATGGTTAAAGAAGGTTTAAATAAAACTAAGAAAGGTGGCAGTACTGAAACCAATGCCTCTGGTGATGATGCCCGTGAAGGCTTAACTGCGGTAATTTCAGTTAAAGTACCTGATCCTAAATTCTCTTCTCAAACAAAAGATAAACTTGTTTCTTCAGAAGTAAAAACTGCTGTAGAACAAGCAATGGGTGAGAAGCTAGGTGAATACCTTTTAGAAAAACCCGCTGTCGCTCGTACTATTATTATGAAAATTGTTGATGCAGCTCGCGCACGTGAAGCAGCTCGCAAGGCGAGAGAGATGACACGCCGTAAAGGTGTATTAGATATCGCAGGTTTACCGGGTAAGTTAGCTGATTGTCAGGAAAAAGATCCTGCACTATCTGAACTATATATTGTGGAAGGGGACTCTGCTGGCGGATCAGCCAAGCAGGGACGTAACCGTAAAAACCAAGCTATATTGCCATTGAAAGGTAAAATTCTTAACGTTGAAAAAGCACGTTTTGATAAAATGATATCTTCTCAAGAAGTCGGTACATTAATCACAGCGTTAGGTTGTGGAATTGGCCGCGATGAATATAACCCAGAAAAATTACGTTACCACAGTATTATCATCATGACCGATGCTGATGTCGATGGTTCTCACATACGTACATTACTACTGACATTTTTCTATCGTCAAATGCCAGAAATTATGGAACGTGGTTACATTTATATTGCTCAACCTCCACTTTATAAAGTGAAAAAAGGTAAGCAAGAGCGTTATATAAAAGATGAGAACGGTTTAACTGAATATTTAACAACGCTTGCTTTGGAGAATGCAGAAATACATGTCAATGAATCTGCACCAGCGTTATCAGGCTTGCCTTTAGAGAATTTAGTGAAACAGTTCCGTAAAACTCATGAAACTATTAAGCGTGTTTCTCGTTTGATTCCTGCTGATATTCTAGAGAAAATGATCTACGGTGACGTTATTTCTACTGAAGACTTTAACAATAAAGACAAAGTAGAATCTTGGACAGCAAACTTACTAAAGCAGTTATCTGACCAAGACGGCAATGGCTCTATTTATACTGTTGAAGTTAAGCAAGATCCAGAACGTAATGTTTACTACCCAAGCTTTAATGTGCGTAAGCATGGTATTGATACGGTATATGACTGTGACTATGAATTTTTTGACTCAAAAGAGTTTGCATCCATTCAAAGTTTAAACAAAGCAGTAAATGGCTTAATGGAAGAAGGTGCTTACGTTAAACGTGGCGAAAAAATTAAGCAGATTACTGAATTTGATGAAGCCTTAAATTGGTTAATGGCTGAGTCAAAACGTGGCCAATACATTCAACGTTATAAAGGTCTAGGTGAAATGAACCCAAGTCAATTATGGGAAACCACCATGGATCCAGAATCACGTAGAATGCTACAAGTAACGATTGAAGACGCTATTGCAGCTGACCAATTGTTTACCACCTTAATGGGCGACCATGTAGAACCGCGTAGACACTTCATTGAAGAAAACGCACTTAAAGTAGCTAACTTAGATGTCTAGCCTTTAAAATTATATAGATAAAAATGCCCGATCATCAGATCGGGCATTTTTTGTTTCTAACCTTGTATTTTTGAGTAAATAAATTCAAAACATCTAAGCAAGGACACTAGGCTAATAAAGCGACAAACGGTATAATTAGCCTTATTTAATACACTATAACCATAGATTCGGAATGTTATGAGTACCTTTAATGTAAAGACCTTTCAAGGACTAATATTGCAATTGCAAGATTATTGGTCGCGCCAGGGCTGTGTCATAGTTCAGCCATTAGATTTAGAAGTAGGGGCAGGCACATTTCACCCGATGACATTTTTGCGTTCTATTGGTCCTGAGCCAATGAGTAGTGCTTATGTGCAACCATGTCGCCGTCCAACCGATGGTCGCTATGGTGAAAACCCAAATAGATTACAACACTACTATCAATTCCAAGTAATGCTAAAACCGTCACCAGATAATATCCAAGAGCTATACCTTGATTCGTTAAAAGAAATGGGTATTGATCCACTTGTTCACGATATTCGATTTGTTGAAGACAACTGGGAGTCACCAACTTTAGGTGCTTGGGGTTTAGGCTGGGAGATTTGGTTAAATGGTATGGAAGTTTCGCAATTTACTTACTTTCAACAAGTTGGCGGTCTAGAGTGTGCTCCGGTTACTGGTGAAATTACTTACGGCTTAGAACGCCTAGCTATGTATATACAAAACGTAGACAGTATTTATGATCTTGTATGGACCGATGGTCCAATGGGTAAAGTACTTTATGGGGATGTATTTCATCAAAATGAAGTTGAACAATCAACTTACAACTTTGAACATGCTGACGTTGACGCATTATTTAAAACTTTTGACCAGTGTGAAAAAGACAGTGAAAAATTGATTGAAGCTGGCTTAGCATTGCCGGCTTACGAGCAAGTGATGAAAGCCTCTCATGCTTTTAACTTACTTGATGCTCGTCATGCAATATCTGTAACTGAACGCCAACGTTACATATTGCGTGTCAGAACGTTATCTAAAGCTTGTGCACAAGCTTATTATGCAAAACGTGAAGAACTTGGATTTCCGCTTTGTAAAAACAATTCAGCAAACGGTAACACGACTAAGGAACAATCATAATGACTACAGAAACACTGCTGATTGAACTGGGTACTGAAGAGTTACCACCGAAATCATTAAGAACCTTAGCAACGACATTCTTCGATCAAATTAAGTTGCAGTTGGACGATGCTAAACTTACTTATTCTGATATCCATTGGTATGCAACGCCAAGACGTTTAGCGGTAAAGGTTGATAACTTAATAGCTAACCAGGCTGACAAAGCGATAGAGAAGCGTGGACCAGCGATAAACGTAGCATTTGACGCTGAAGGTAACGCGAGTAAAGCTGCAGAAGGCTGGGCGCGCTCAAATGGTATTACGGTTGCAGAAGCGGAACGTTTAGTTACAGATAAAGGTGAATGGCTACTGTATAAAACTATTGAGCAAGGCAAGCACGTTGAACAGCTAATTCCTACTATGGTGAACAATGCCATTGCAAAATTACCTGTACCTAAACCTATGCGTTGGGGCTCAGGTAGAACTCAATTTATTCGCCCGGTACATACATTAACTTTAATGTATGGTTCGAGTATCATTCCAGGTGAATCGTTAAATATTCGTTCGAACAACTTAGTAACCGGTCATCGTTTTCATCATCATGGTGTTGTGGCATTAAGTCATGCGAATGATTATGAAAGTGCCTTAAAAGCTGCACATGTTGTAGTTGACTACCAAGCTCGTAAAGATACTATTCAACAACAAATTAATGCAGCAGCAACAGAAATTGGCGGTATCGTTTTACCTGATGATGAGTTATTAGAAGAAGTTACTTCATTAGTTGAATGGCCAGTAGTCTTAACAGGTAGCTTCGATGAAGAGTTTTTGAATGTACCAGCAGAGCCATTAATTTATTCGATGAAAGATCATCAAAAATACTTTCCAGTGACAGATGCTGAAGGTAACTTGTTGAATAAATTCATCTTTGTGTCAAATATAGACAGTAAAGACCCAAGCCAAGTTATCAAGGGAAACGAGAAGGTCATTCGTCCACGTTTAGCTGATGCTGAATTTTTCTTTAAAACAGATAAAAAACAATCACTTGAATCAAGATTAGAAAGTTTAGAGTCTGTTTTGTTCCAAAAACAACTGGGAACTGTAAAAGCTAAGTCTGAACGCATTGCTAGCTTAAGTGAATTTGTTGCCAATGTAATTGGCGACGATACAGCTATGGCATATCGCGCCGGTTTACTCAGTAAAACTGATTTAATGTCAGATATGGTACTTGAGTTTCCACAAGTGCAAGGCACCATGGGTAAATATTATGCGCAACATGATGGCGAACCCGCTGCCGTTGCACAAGCACTTGAAGATCAGTATCGTCCACGTTTCGCTGGTGACACACTGCCAGAACAAACCATAGGTTGCGCTGTAGCGATTGCTGATAAAGTAGATACCTTAGTCGGTATCTTCGGTATTAACCAAGCGCCTAAGGGTGATAAAGACCCATTTGCTTTGCGCCGAGCGGCTATTGGTTTACTTCGTATTATAATAGAGAAAGACCTAAATTTAGATATTGCTGATTTAGTAGCGAAAAGTGTTGAGCTTTATCAAGACAAGCTAACGAACCAAGACGTAGCTAAACAAGTGCTAGATTTTGTTTTTGGGCGCTACCGAGCTTATTATCAAGATCAAAATATTAGTGTTGATGTTATACAAGCTGTTTTAGCGAATGCACCATCAGCGCCATTAGATTTTAATAAGCGTATTCACGCGGTAACGCACTTTAAAACTTTAGCAGAAGCAGCGACATTAGCAGCCGCTAATAAACGTGTCGGTAATATTCTAGTTAAATTTAAAGGCGAATTGTTTGAGTCGTTTAATCAAGAATTAGCATTAGAAACTGCAGAAACAGAATTAGCGTCTGCATTTTCAGGTGTAAAAGCCAAAATAACACCATTAATGGCCGCAAAAGACTATCAAGGCGCATTAACTGAACTATCAGCGTTGAAGCAACCCATTGATAACTTTTTTGATAATGTCATGGTAATGGCAGATGACGAACAAGTTAAAACTAATCGACTGACGTTACTAAACGAAATTCGTAATAGCTTCTTTGCTATCGCAGATATTTCATTGTTGCAGTAATAATGTAACGCGTTAAAAACTAAAAAGGGAATGCTAAGGCATTCCCTTTTTGATCTTTAGCTGACAGCGTAAAATATGGCAAATCTATATGGCTACAGAGATTGTACAAAAGTTAATACTCTTACAAATTAGGGATATTTTGAAAGTTCTCTAACCAAAAAGAAATAGGGCACAGATTAATGATCACTTTAAGCGCTTTATAGTTAGCAACTCGGTAATCCTAAGGTCTACTCTGAGCCTAGTGCGGAAGCTGGAATCACTAGATTTAAATGCGCTAAGCGGAAACTTAGAGTGATAAAATCAAAGCTTCACACAGGCTGAGCCAAAAGCAGACCTTTACTTCCGTCATGCTTATGATAGGAGATCCGACATTGCGGACATTTCAAAGAACCTGACCCCGCAGTTCCCGATGATGAATTACTAGAAGAGGTAACCTCGATAGTAGAATGGCCAGTAGTGTTAGTGAGTAGCTTCGACGAAGTTTTATCAATGTACCGGCAGAGCCGTTTATTTATTCAATGAAAGATCATCAAAAGTACTTTCCAGTGACAGATATCGAAGGTAACTTGTTGAATAAATGGATATTTGTATCATACATTGAAAGCAAAGACCCTAATCAAGTTATCAAGGGAAATGAGAAGGTAATACGTCCTAGATTAGCAGATGCAGAGTCTTCCTTTAAAATTGATAAAAAACAATCGCTTGAGTAAAAATTGGAAAGCTTAGAAACAGTTTTGTTTCAAAAACAGCTAGGCACAGTGAACGTTAAGTCTGAGCGTATTGCAGGTTTGAGTGAATTTGTTGCTGGTAAAATCGGGGATGATACCGTAATGGCACAGCGAGCAGGTTTGTTGAGTAAAGCAGGTTTGATGTCAGACATGGTACTCGAGTTCCCACAAGTTCAAGGTACTATGGGTAAATACTACGCCCAGCATGATGGTGAACCTGCAGCAGTAGCACAAGCGCTTGAAGATCAATATCGCCCTCGTTTCGCTGATATGCATTACCAGAGCAATCAATAGGCTCTGCCTTAGCCATCGCTGATAAGGTTGATACTTTAGATGGGATATTTAGAATTAGCCAAGCACCTAAAGGTGATAAAGATCCGTTTGCTTTAAGACGTGCTACAATTGGTTTAATTCGTATAATTATTGAGAAAGACCTTAATTTAGATATTGCTGAGTTGGTGGGGAAAAGTGTCGAGCTTTATCAAGATAAACTAACAAATAGAGAGGTGAGTAAACAAGTTCTAGATTTTGTATTGGGTCGCTACCGTGCTTATTACCTAGATCAAAAAATTAGTGTTGATGTTATTCAAGCCATTTTAGCTAATGCGCCTTCAACTCCCCTAGATTTTAATAAGCGTATTCACGCTGTAACACATTTTAAAAACTTAGCAGAAGCTGCAAATAAGCGGGTAGGTAATATACTTGTTAAATTTAAAGGTGAGCTTTTTACAGCGTTCAATCTTGATTTAGCAACTGAAACTGCAGAAAAAGATCTTGCTACTGCTTTTTCGATAATGTGATGGCTGATGATGAGCAAGTTAAAACTAATCGGTTGACGTTACTAAACGAAATTCGTAATAGCTTCTTTGCAATCGCGGATATTTCATTATTGCAGTAATTTGCTGTAGTACATTAAGTACATTAGGAGTAAGTTACTTGAAAAAATGTAATTTAAAGTTTTTTTCACAAGTTATATTCACGCTATTTTTATCTGCATGCGGAGGAGGTGGTTCAACTCCAACGGACACCACTCCAAATAAGTCACCGATAGTAAACGCAGGTGGAGACTTAACAAAGGATGAAAATACTAATGTTACGTTAGCTGGAACTGCTATAGATACTGACGGTTCAATAGCAACATACAGCTGGATTCAAACATCAGGAACCGAAGTTAGTTTAACAAGTGCAGATACGGCTTTAACCTCGTTTATAGCCCCTGATATCAATGAAAGTGAAACGTTAACTTTCACTTTTACAGCTATTGATAACGATGGAGCAAGTAGCAGCGATACCATTTCTGTTAGTGTTATCAATATTAATAAGGCCCCGATAGTAAATGCAGGTGAAGATGTAAATGTTGCTGAAAACACAAGTGTTACATTAGCTGGAACAGCTACAGATACAGATGGCTCAATAGCAACATATACCTGGATTCAAGCATCAGGAACGGAAGTTAGTTTAACAACTAAAAATAAGGCTTCAACATCGTTTATAGCCCCAGATATAAATGAAAATGAAACATTAACTTTCATGTTAACGGCTACTGACAATGGTGGAGCAAGTTCCAGTGATGTCATTTCTGTTATTGTTACTAAAGTTAATAATCCCCCAATAGTAAACGCAGGCGAAGACTTGACGGTGGATGAAAGTACTAGTGTTACTTTAGCAGGAACTGCTACAGATACAGATGGCACAATTATAAAATATAGCTGGGCACAGACATCAGGTTCTGAAGTTAGTTTAACAAGTACAGATAAGGTTTCAAGCTCATTTATAGCACCTGAGAACAATGAGACTGAAGTGTTGACTTTTAGCTTAACGGTAACTGATAGTGACGGGGATACGGCATCAGATTCAATCAGTATTAAAGTGTTAAATATAGCTCCTGGAGTTTCAGGACAAATTACTTTTGAGAGAATAAAATACTGGGAACGCAAAGAAAGTGAAACTTCAACTTTATTCGGTTTAGATCCAGATAATTCAGAAAATCATCCAGCTAGGGCAATTGTTGTTAACCTTAAAGATTTTGAGAATAATACTCTGTCAACCACAATAACCGATGATAGCGGGAATTACTTATTTTCCTTGCTAGAAAGTGATAAAGACAAATGGTATTCAATCGAGGTGGTTTCTCAACTTGAACCTGACGGTAAATTTAACAATGGCTTTTCCATTTCTGTTAAAGACCCATCGACGGATGTTAATATAGAAAATCAAACAAGCTATATTTATGCAACAGAGCAGTTTCAATACGTAGATAAAAGACATTATCAGGACGTACTTCTTTCCGGAGGTTGGAATGGAGTCGACAAAAAATTTGAAGTAGGAAAGGTTGACGCACAGCCATTTGCAATTTTAGATAGTGTGTTTAAGGGGCTACGTTATTTAGAGTCTTTCGGGGTTGAATTTAACGAACCACTATCCCCACTGAACATAACCTGGACTATGGATGATTGGGATGACCTTGTGCTCGAGAATTTTTTTAATGCAGTTGATGAGGGTTACCTTTCTATATCTGCGCCATATAGCGAGCAAGTTATTATTCACCTTTTCACTCACTTCTTTGAAATTAAGGTTTTGGATCGTGGAGACACTCGGGGAGGTGGATATTCAGTAGGGCATATCGTTAATTTTTCTACAGCTTTTTCGGAAGGATTCGCAGCAGTAGCAATCCCTGCAGCTGTGCTTGATGACTGGAACCTTAAAGTTGCGAACAACAAGGCATATGATTCTAATTTGGAAATTGAACCTATCTATGAAATCGCGAAAGAAACGTATCGATTTGATAGTGTATCGAGCAGCACTGACCTAAATGGTAGGGAATACAACTATCAGAGGTATAAAGTTATTTCTCCGTACGAACATTCATCGGTAGCTTTATACATGCTTTCTTTCCTTTCTGATAGGCCAAGTACAGAACGCACGATTAACCTCTATAAAGAAATAGGCCCACAAGGCCTATTGCATGCTTTGAACAACATTTCCACTCAACCCGCGTTGTTATCTCTTTATAGTTTGTCCACTGAACTAAAAGTGTTATATCCTGATTTCAATGCAGAAATAAGTAATCTGGAGGAAAAACTCGCCTTTTCAGCAACAGATATGTGGGGTACAAATCGCACAGACGTAGATGATCAATTTAAAATGTATGCTTATAACAACGACCTGTTACCAAGCGAAACATACTTACCCATATACCAGTCAATGGCGTTAAATGATATTAGTACTCTTTGTTTCAATGGCGGGTTTGCACCCAACAACCAATACCGCCCTGGTACGATTAGGCATGCTAAGTTTACAGCCTTGAATGATGTAACGTATGTTATAAACATAGATAAGGCAGTTGATATAAAAGGGGACTTCCACTTTTATTCTATTGTGATTAAGGAAAATGGTAATGATATTCCGGGCATTGTTATTCTGTATAGTAACAGCGGAAGCAGAATAGAATTTGCAGCAACTGCAGGGCAAACCTATGTCATTCAAGTTTATGGTAATAACTATTCGCAGAAAGTATTTAATATTAATGAAACCATCTGCACAGACATAAAAATAGCAACTAGCATTAATTGATATTTTGGAGACTAGTCCGCTTAGAATATTGAGCGAGCTAGTCACTCTTATAATTGCAACGCTTTCACAAATATTAATACTGTATGAAACGAAATGTGCTTATTCATTTGTCAAATATCATTTCTAGAGACAGTGTCAATTCGAATAAATCATACCTACCATTACCGTAAATATTAAATACGTTTATCAAGTTACTGATATTAAAATTTATAACATGCCTTATAGTTAACAAAATTTTTATTTTTAGATAATAAAACCGTTAGCTAGTCCAATTTCATTCGAAATCGAATTTCATGTCTAGATTTTAAATGATGTTTTAGGGAATGTTTGAATGACAATTAACGACTACTTTTCATAAATAGATAAGGAAGTTAGCTTTGAGCTCTAGACAAATACTAATTAAACAAGTTTTTATCACAACCCTTTTTTAATAATATATTGAAAAGGCAATTGATCTACTTGCTGTTCAATAAGCTGATGTTCCATAAAGCGACAAAAACTAGGAATATCTCTTGCAGTAGAAGGGTCGTCTGCAATTACCAGTAGGGTTTCACCTAAAGCCATTTTACGAATTTGTAGACGTAACATCATCACAGGTTCAGGGCAGCGAAGCCCAATAGCATCTAATTTGTGGTCTGTGTTAAAGAAAGGGCTATCGGTCATACTTTGCTGAGCCTAGTTAGAAAATAGTATTTGGCGGCAATTTTAAAGCCTATTTAAAATGACGCAACTATAAATTTACTTTGCTTATTTCATTAATAAGTTGTTTTTAGCCTGAGCTTAATAATATCAAGACAAAATATCGGCAATTAAGCCAATAATTGTGCTGAATAGACTTGCTTTGTGATGTAAGGAGTGAATAATTGATCTACAGTTATTTTTCCAAGGTCATCAAATGCCGTCAGGTTGCTTCCGATTTATCAAAACCATCATATTAGCTAGTCTATTTGCTAGTACTTCAACATTTGCAAATGATGAAAGCCTACAGCGAAAGACTTTTCTGCAAGCCGAAAAGCAAATTTGGAACGATAGCTCTGCCACGTATCAAAATTTATATAACCAACTGCACTATTACCCGCTACAACCTTATTTAGATCAAAAGCGCTTAATGGCCAAAATGAAGTTGTCTTCGGCGTCTGAGATCAGTGACTTCCTAACAAAATATGAAGGTACACCGCTTGATTGGCCATTAAGAAAAAAATGGTTAACTTATCTAGCCAAGCGCAATAAGCCAGTACTTTTCCAGACTTTTTTCAAACCAACGAGCAATGTCGAGCTAACGTGCCAATATTATAGTTTTGAATTGCAAACCGGTGTAGCGCCAACGAGAGTTTTACCGAAAGTTAGCTCGCTTTGGATGGTGGGTAAGTCACAACCTAAAGTATGTGATCCCTTGTTTAAAAAATGGCAACAAGCGGGTTACCGTACCAATGATATGATTTGGCAACGTATTGTTTTATCGGCTGATGGAGGCAAGCATAGCTTAATCCCATATTTAACTAAGTTATTACCTGAAAATGAGCAGGCTATGGCTAAGCTATGGCATAAGGTACGTCGCGATCCTGCATACATCAGTAAATTGTCTAGATTTAGTCATAAAACAGAACGTGAAGCTGAGATAGTCACTTATGGATTAAAGCGTCTTATATGGCGCTCACCTGAACAAGCACTTGATACTTATGCTTTAGCGAAATCGCTATTGCCCTTTACTAAGCAACAACAGCAACAAATTACCCTTAAGTTCGCCTTGGCGTTAGCCAGTAAAAACCATGCTGATGCTGCTAATTGGCTAGAGCAAGTTGATGAAAATTTATTCAGTAGTAACTTAACGCAATGGTATATAACCGATGCGCTGCGTGATCAAAATTGGCAGCACATAAAAGATAAGCTATTAAAATTACCAAAAACAGTGCAGCAGAGTTTACAGTGGCGTTATTGGTATAGCAGAAGTTTATTGGCTACCGATGATCTAGTACAAGGGACTAAGCTGTTAAATGAACTTGCGCAAAGTCGGCATTACTATGGTTTTTTAGCCGCTAGTTACTTAAATAAAGCCTCTAATTTTCAAAATATGCCACTTGTTGTCAGTGCTGATGAAAAAGCTTTGATTGTTAAAAGTCCGGAAGCAAAAAGAGCGTTTGAACTTTTTGCCATTGGCCGGTTTCATCACGCTCGCTTAGAGTGGAATTACTGGCTGTCAAAATTAAACAAACGCGAAAAGTTAGTCGCCTCTAAAGTCGCTAATGAAATGCAATGGTTTGACCGAGCAATCTTTACCTTAGCGAAAGTTGGTTATCTTAATGATGTAAATTTACGTTTTCCGCTTGGTTTTGAAACCGACATTAAACACTATTCAGGTAATGAAAAAATTAATCCGGCATGGGCGTTTGCCATTGCGCGACGTGAAAGCTCGTTTATGTCTGATGCGAACTCGCCAGCAGGTGCTAAAGGCTTAATGCAAATAATGCCAGGTACGGCAAAACAACTTGCTCGTAAAAAAGTCTCTAATCAATATTTATTTAAAGCTAAAAATAATATCAAATTAGGCACGAAATATTTACGGGACTTACTCGACAAACATGACGGTAATCAGGTGCTAGCTACTGCAGCATATAACGCAGGACCTTATCGAGTAAAAAGTTGGTTAAAAGACGCAGAGCCTTTACCAGCAGACGTTTGGATAGAAACAATACCGTTTAAAGAAACCCGAGAATACGTTAAAAGTGTTTTAGCTTATCAGCAAATTTATCAACACAAAGTAGGGCAGACAGGGTCTTTATTTGACCAAATTATCGCGATGAACATAAACGAGTAGCATCGAGCTAAGCATTATAATATTGCGTTAAACACGGTATAATTAAAATCAAAGAAATTTAGAGAGTTACCAGATGAATATACTAGCAAGCCAATACCCAGCTCACGTTGCTGAGTTACAAAAACGCACTAAAGCCGTATTGAAGAGAGAAAATCTTGAAGGTTTAGTTATTCATTCTGGTCAAGAAATTAAAGCGTTCTTAGACGATAACAGCTATCCATTTCGTGTTAACCCTCACTTTAAAGCTTGGCTGCCCTTAGTTGATGTTGCCAATTGCTGGTTACTAGTAAATGGCACAGATAAACCAACATTAATTTATTATCAGCCGGTTGATTTTTGGCATAAAGTTATTGGCTTAGCGGATGATTATTGGAATGATTTTTTCGATATTAAGATTTTAGCTAAAGCGAGTGAAGTCGATAAGTTACTACCTTATGATAAAAAAGCCTTTGCTTATATTGGTGCACATATTGAAGTCGCTAAAGCATTAGGGTTTGAGCATATTAATCCTGAGCCGTTGATTAACTATCTCCACTTCCATCGTGCCTATAAAACCTCATACGAACAAGAATGTATGCGCCGTTCTAGTGCCATTGCGGTTAAGGGACATAAAGCAGCAAAGGCTGCCTTTTTTGATGGTGCCTCAGAATATGATATTCAGCACGCATATTTAAAAGCTACACAGCATGTTGAAAGCGAAACACCCTACGGTAATATTGTTGCGCTAAATGAAAACACGGCAATTTTACATTACACCGCTTTAGATCGTGGTGTACCACAAGCCCACCGTTCTTTTTTGCTTGATGCAGGCGCTAATTTTAATGGTTATGCATCAGATATCACACGTACTTACTCTTTTAAACGTGATCGCTTTGCTGAGTTAATTGCTCGCATGGATAGTTTAATGCTAAATGCCGTCGATGCTTTAAAACCTGGGCTTAGTTATGTTGATCTACATATTGCAACATATCGCGAAATTGGTAAGGTCTTAAAAGAGTTTAACTATATCAATGTTGATGTAGACACGGCTGTGGAAACTGGCATTATTTCGACCTTCTTCCCACATGGCTTAGGGCATCATCTAGGTTTACAAGTTCATGATGTTGGCGGTTTTATGGCAGACGAACGTGGCACTCATGTTAATAGTCCAGAAGCCCATGCTTTTTTACGTGCCTCGCGTGTAATCGAAACTAATCAGGTTTTTACTGTTGAGCCGGGTTTATACTTTATCGACTCATTACTTGCTGATTTGAAGCAATCTGCTCATGGCAAAATGGTGAATTGGCAGGAAGTTGATGCTATGCGTCCATTTGGCGGTATCAGAATAGAAGATAATATTATTGTGCACCAATCACACAATGAAAATATGACGCGTGATTTTGACTTAAACTAAGTTATATAAGTGTCTAAACCATACCAAATAGCGGCACAAGAGATTGTTGATGAAACAATAGTCACGCGCAGCCGCTTTATTTGCTACCTTCAACCTTGTGCTAGTGCAGCAGAAGCTAAAGCTTTTATTAAAAGCTTACAAGTACTGCATCCACAGGCTAACCACCACTGTTATGCTTTTATTGCCGGTCGACCTGAGAACAGCCAATTATATGGCTTTTCTGATGATGGCGAGCCATCAGGCACGGCTGGTAAGCCTATGCTAACGATGTTGATGGGCAGTAATATCGGTGAAATTTGTGCCGTTGTTGTGCGATATTTTGGGGGAACCAAGCTTGGACCCGGCGGATTGCAACGAGCTTATGGTGGTAGTGTAAAGCAAGCATTGGCGATTTTACCGACAAAACTGAAAATTCCTATGGTACGCAAAACACTAGCGTGTCAATATACACAAGTGAATGATGTTTTGTATTTTATTGGTCAAATTGGTGGTGAAATTATCCAGCAAGACTACAATGAAAACGTGGTTCTTACTCTCGCATTACCTGATGAAAAACTTGATCTTTTCCAACAGCAAATACAAACAATGTCTGCTGGGCAGTTAACGCTTCAACCTATAACTAACAAGCAATAATATACTACTGTGCAATTTAAAAATATCATCCGAATACTAGGGTTATTAGTCGCTTTACTGAGCGTAACTATGCTGCCGCCTGCTTTTATATCTCTGCTCTATCGAGATGGTGGTGGTGTCTCATTTTTAATGTCATTTATTTTTTGTTTAGTTGCTGGTTTGCTCTTTTGGTATCCTTACCGTGCCGAAAAAAGTGATTTAAGAGCGCGAGAAGGCTTTTTAATTGTCGTACTTTTTTGGGCTGTTTTGGCGAGCTTTTCCGCGGTGCCATTCTTGTTATTAGATCAGCCTAACCTTTCCGTTGCTGATGCCTTCTTTGAAGCTTTTTCTGGCCTCACCACCACCGGCGCAACCATATTAACCAAGATTGACGGCCTACCACACGCGGTGCTTTGGTATCGCCAGCAACTGCAATGGTTAGGTGGTATGGGGATTATTGTATTGGCGGTGGCTATTTTACCTATGTTGGGTATCGGTGGCATGCAGTTATACCGTGCTGAAACTCCTGGTCCTGTGAAAGATTCAAAAATGACCCCACGCATTGCTGATACCGCGAAGCATTTATGGTTAATCTATGTGACATTAACCATTGCCTGCGCGATGAGTTATTGGGCAGCGGGAATGAATTTATTTGACGCTATTTGTCACTCATTTTCTACTATCGCTATTGGTGGTTTCTCAACACATGATTTAAGCATGGGCTATTTTGATAGCCCTTTAATTAACTTTATTTGTGTGTTTTTCTTACTGGTTGCTGGCGTAAACTTTGCGCTGCATTTTGCGGTGGTTAATAGTCGTTCGTTACGTAGCTATTTTTATGATTCAGAATTTAAAGCATTTTTGAGTATTCAATTAGTACTCATTTTAGTGTGCTTTATTGTGCTGACGAGCTTTAATGTTTACCAATCAGGTTTTGATAATTTCGAACAGGCGCTTTTCCATGCTGTGTCAATTAGTACTACAGCAGGCTTTGCGGCAACATCTTCAGGCGAAGTGACATTTTCTAACTGGCCGACGTTATTACCTATTTTACTGATTTTCTCTAGTTTTATTGGTGGTTGTGCAGGTAGTACCGGTGGTGGCATGAAAGTTATCCGGGTGTTACTGCTTTATTTACAAGGTGTACGTGAATTAAATAAGTTAGTACACCCGAAAGCGGTGTTTACCATTAAGTTAGGTAAAAAAGCTTTACCCAATAGGGTTGTAGAAGCCATTTGGGGCTTCTTTTCAGCTTATGCGGCTGTTTTTGTTATTTGTATGCTATTGCTATTAGCGGCAGGAATGGACGAATCTTCAGCATTTACTGCGGTTGCGGCATGTTTGAATAACCTTGGTCCTGGTTTAGGGCAGGTTGCGGCAAACTTTGCTGATATAAATGACTTTAGTAAGTGGGTTTTGATTGTGGCTATGTTATTTGGGCGCCTAGAGATTTTCACCTTGCTGGTATTATTCACACCAGCATTTTGGAAAACCTGATTGATATTTTCTTCATATTGCTAACAACAACGGTTGATTAGAAAAATGTTATTGCATCGAGTTGGAACAAGGTTTCAACGTCATTGATATAGCGCTTGTTCACTAAAAATAGCACAACATGGTCTTCTGCTTGTATTCTGGTGTCTGAATGGGCAATTAGCACTTCTTCATCGCGCACGATTGCACCAATGGTTGTACCGGGCGGCAATTTAATCTGTTGAATAGTTTTCCCCACTACTTTAGACGATTTTTCATCACCTTTAGCCACTATCTCTATCGCTTCAGCCGCGCCACCTCGTAAACTATAGACATTATCAATATTACCACGACGTACATGGGTTAATAATGCTGAAATGGTCGCGTGCTGCGGAGAAACAGCAATATCAATATTACTGCCATGCACTAAATCTATGTAAGCACTGCGCTGGATTAATACCATAGCTTTGCGCACACCTAAACGTTTAGCTAATAATGATGACATAATATTTGCTTCGTCATCATTCGTTACGGCAATAAATACGTCAAACTGATCAATATGTTCTTCCATCAGCAATTCTTGATCTGAAGAATCACCAGTAAATACTAACGTGTCGTTGAGCTCAGAGGCTAAATATGCTGCTCGTTTAGGAGAATGCTCAATTAATTTAACTTGATGATTTTTCTCTAATAAACGCGCTAATCCTGAACCAATATTACCACCACCAGCGATCATGATTTTTTTATAGGGTGCTTCTAACTTTTGCAGTTCATTCATTACCGCTCGAATATGAATAGATGCAGCAATAAAGAATACTTCGTCATCGGCTTCAATAACTGTTGTGCCCAATGGACGAATAGGTTTACCATTTCGATAAATTGCTGCCACCCGGGTATCAATATTAGGTATATGCTCACGCAATGTTGATAAGGCATGCCCAACCAATAAACCACCGTAATAAGCTTTAACCGCTACTAAACTTACTTTACCTTCAGCAAACTCTAAAACTTGTAGTGCGCCAGGGTAGTCAATGAGTCGAGCGATATCACGTGTCACTAACTGCTCAGGTGCAATGACATGATCAACAGGAATGTTTTTATTTTGAAAAAGTTCTTTTTGATATTTAAGAATTTTACTTGAGCGAATTCTTGCTATTTTATTCGCCGTATTAAATAAAGAGTAACAAATTTGGCAAGCAATCATGTTGGTTGCATCATCATTGGTTACAGCAACAACGAGCTCAGCATCTTCAGCGCCAGCTTGTTTTAGTACATCAGGATGAGACCCGTGACCAACAACAACGCGCAAATCCATTTTGTCTTGCAATTCACGTAAGGTTTCACTGTTGGTATCTATTAGCGTAATGTCGTTTTTTTCACCAACAAGGTTTTCTGCTAATGTTCCACCAACTTGCCCAGCACCAATAATTATAATTTTCATTTAAGATTGCTTTTATTGTTGTTTTTTAACCAATTTGGCGTAGTAAAAACCGTCCATCGAGTTTTCGTTGGTCAATATCTGCCAACCAATATCATTTGCATTGCTGGTTATCGATACATGTTCAGCATCAGAGTTTTCATCAACAAATCTTTGAACTTGCTCACTATTTTCTTCTGGTAATACACTGCATGTTGCATACAGCAAAGTACCACCGGGTTTCAGTAAAGACCATACATTTTTTAAGATATCTTGCTGTAAGTCAGTTAATACAGCAATGTCTTGGCTTTTACGTAACCATTTAATATCAGGGTGACGGCGAATTACACCGGTGCCAGAACATGGGGCATCAAGTAATATTCGATCAAAGAGTTGTCCATCCCACCATTTTTCAGGTGTGGCGGCATCACCGGCAATGACATTCGCTTGCAAATTTAAGCGCTGTAGATTTTCATGTACGCGCAACAATCGAGATTCTTCAATATCAAGTGCTGTCATCGCTTTAATTTTTGGACTGAATTCGAGTATATGGCAGGTTTTACCGCCAGGGGCAGCGCAGCAATCCAGTACATTGTCATCAGGCTGACAATCCAATAAAAGCGCAGCTTGTTGTGCTGCACCATCTTGAATTGATACCCAACCTAATTGAAACCCAGGTAGTTTGTTCACGTCGATGGCTTCAACTAATCGAATAGCCGATGATTTTTCATCAATATAGGCATGTTCAATTTCTGCATCAGCTAATAGCGTTAAGTATTGTTCAACACTGTTATGTAGCGTATTAACGCGCAACCACATGGGGGGTCTATCCATATTAGCGATGAGGATATCTTGCCAGCTATCAGGGTAGCCAGTTTGTAATTTCTTAATAAACCAAGAAGGGTGGTTAAATGCTATAGCGGCAGGGAGTTTGCTAATATCGGGCTGAATATTCTGCGCTACTAATTGTGCTTGCTGGCGTTGAAAATTTCTTAATACACCATTAATAACACCTTTCAAATGCTCGCACTTTAGGGGTTTGCAGGCAGAAACTGTTTCGTTAAATGCGGCGTGGTCTGGTATACGGGTATATTTAATTTGATAAACCCCAACCAATAATAAAAAGTGACCAACGCGTTGTTTACCGATAAATGGCTTTTTAATGAAATCACGAACATCATTTTCAAGTTCGGGTAGGTGCCTTAATACGCCATAGCAAAGTTCTTGTAGAAGGCCTTTATCTTTAATGTCTATTTTTGCGATTTGTTGTGGTAGTTCGTCTGACAAGCTACGACCTTTATCTACAACGGCAAAAGTACAGCGAGCAGCGAGTGCTCTAAGGTTAGCGGCCATAATTAAGTTAACTCTTGTTGAGGCATTATTCGCCCATTGATCGATTGGCCTTTGGCAAACCAATCAGCTTTGCCATTAAGTATGTCAGCTACTGCTAACGCTTTTTTGCCTGGAAGTTGTAATATTTCAAGCCGTAACGCATTCTCTGGCGTGGCAACCACAATACCTTGTTTGTCGCAGCTAATAATAGTGCCGGGGTTTTGATTATGCTCAAGTTCAATAACACTGGCTTGCCAAACTCGAATACGATGCTCATTACTGTTTTCATTAAAAGTAAATTGCGTGACTGGCCATGGAATATAAGCTCTGACTTTACGATCAAGTACAGAAGCAGGCTGTTGCCAGTTTAATTCTGCATCAGCTTTATCAAGCTTGGCCGCATGAGTTGCTTGCGCATTGTCTTGAGGCTGACGTTTATATTCGCCCGAAGCCATTAACGTTATTGTCGATAATAACGCTTTTGGGCCTAGCACAGCTAACTTGTCGTACAAACTTGCGCTAGTGTCTTTAGCGGTAATATCACAAGTTGCGGTAAAAATCATAGCTCCAGTATCTAGACCTTTATCCATTTGCATTATGGTCACGCCCGTTTGCGGATCACCTGCTTCTAAAGCTCGTTGAATCGGTGCCGCGCCGCGCCATTTAGGTAAAATGGAACCATGAACATTAATACAGCCTAGCCTAGGTGTTTCTAAAATAACGATTGGCAGCAATAAGCCATAAGCAACCACTACCATGACATCTGCCTGATAGCTCGCCATGGTTAACTGTGACTCTAACGTTTTAAAGTTTTCAGGCTGCTGTACAGGAATATTGTGAGCTAACGCTAATAGTTTAGTTGCACAGGCTGTGAGTTTTTTCCCACGGCCTGCGGGTTTGTCAGGCGGGCAATAAACCGCAACTATATTATGCTCTGATTGCAACAGTGCCGCCAAGTGTTGTGCGGCAAAGTCAGGGGTACCAGCAAAAATGATGTTTAATGGTTTAGTAACGGCGTTGGGCAAAGGTATTTCCAAAATGCAATTGAGTTAAATTGTTATTCGCACGAAAAAGTTTAAGCGTTTGCTTTATCTAAGCGCGCTTCTTTTTCTAATTTCTTTTTGATGCGTTGACGTTTAAGTGGAGATAAATAATCCACAAATAAAATGCCATCAAGATGATCAAGCTCATGCTGAATACAAATAGCCAATAGCTCTTCACCATTTAAGGTAAATTCTTTGCCATTTTCGTCAAGGGCCGTAACCGTAACATCAACACTACGGTCAACTTTGGCATAACAGCCAGGTACAGATAAACAACCTTCTTCATTAATAAGTGTGTCATCACTTTTGCGAGTGATAACAGGATTTATTAATACATAAGGGTGTTCTTTATTTTCTGAAACATCCATAACGACAATTCTTTGGTGAATATCAACTTGAGTAGCTGCCAAGCCGACACCATTTTCATCGTACATTGTTTCAAACATGTTACTGATAATAGTGCGAATTTCATCGTTAACTTCAGTTACAGGTTGTGCTTTTGTTCTTAATCTCTCATCAGGAAATCGTAATACAGGTAAAATAGCCATAATTTATCAAAAGAGTTCGCGAAAGTTCGCATAGAGTGTTATGTTTCAATTTTAGCCATTAATTATAATTAATCATAGTGGTTTAGGATAAAACCTACTAATAATAGGCAGATTAACATGCTAATAAGAATATTTTCGTTGGTACTCGGCGTTGTTATGTCAGTATCTTTACTGGCTGATGAGCTAACCATAAAGCCAGATGCTCCTAAATCTTACATCGTTAAGAAAGGAGATACCTTGTGGGATATATCAGGTATATTTCTCAAACAGCCTTGGTTGTGGCCTAAATTATGGCGCCTTAACCCTGAAATTAACAACCCGCATTTAATTTATCCGGGTGATGAACTACGTCTAGTTTTTGACGCGCAAGGCCAACCTATGTTGGTGAAAGGTAAGCCTGAACTTAAATGGTCACCTAAAGTGCGCAAGCAATTAAAAGATCAAAATCCGGTTAGTACATTACCTTTGAATACCATTGCACCTTATATTCGCTACGATAGTGTGAAAAGTTTAGCTGAGTTAGAGGACCTACCTAAAATAATTGGCAGTGATGGAGGTTATAAGTCAAGTATAGACGGCTTTAAAGTTTACATTAACAGTGATCTGATCGTTGGCCAAAGTTATGGCATATACCATAAAGGTGAAGCTATTGTTGACCCAGAAACCAATGAAAATTTAGGTTATAACATTAGACTTGTTGGTACCGGCAAAGCATCACAAAGTGGCGACATGAGTAAGAAACAGCCCAGTACTGTTTTTGTTGATGGTGCAAAACGTGAAATTCGCTCTGGTGCCTTTGTTATTCCAGTAAATGAAGGTCAAAAATATCCTTCAATATTTACTATGCGAGCTGCCGCACAAGAAACCAAAGGCCTTATCGTTAGCTCTGTAACTAAATTGCGTGAATTTGCTAAATTTGATGTAGTGATGATTAATAAAGGCAATAGCCAAGAGGTTCAAGTTGGCGATGTGTTAATGGTAAACAGAAAAAGCCCTGCTGTTGTCGAAACAGATGATGGTCCGCAATATACCGAAGACACTTCTCGTTGGAACAAATTAGCCAATAGCAACTATTCAGATTACGATATGCCGTCTGAAATTATCGGACAAGTAATGGTATTTAAAGTTTATGACAAGGTCAGTATGGCGTTAATTCTTCATTCTGAAAAACCATTACGTGTGCTTGATGGAGTTGCCGCACCGTAACCTTAGAGTTGGCCACTCTTAAGGAGAAGCAGGTGGCAAATAATATCAATAGCAGCGAAGAAAGGAATTTAACGTCTGCACATTACTGGCTAGCAGTGAAAGCAATTCCGCGACTGGCCAGTCATAAAAAAATAGCTTTAGTCGAAAAATATGGGCTAACCGCTCTATTTTCATCGACTACTGAATTAACTCAGTCAGGTTTAACAAGTCCGCAGCGGCTTGCTATTTCCTCACCTGACTGGGAATTTTTTTCGCAAATTATTTCTGATTCACATCTCTGCCAAAGTCAAATTTTGCCTTTTGATGACCCAGCATACCCTCAATTATTAAAAGAAATTTATGATCCACCGATAGTGCTTTTTGTGCGTGGGAATATCGATTTATTATCATTACCTAAAATGGCTATTGTGGGTAGCCGTAACGCCACTGTTTCAGGCCGAGAAATAGCCCATAAACTGGCCGGACAATTAACAGAAAAATTTGTTGTCACCAGCGGTATGGCATTAGGCATTGACGCACAAGCACATTTAGGTGCTTTACATAAGCAAGGTTATACCATCGCCGTAGTTGCTACAGGGCTAGATTTAACCTATCCAGCTCGACATAAAGAACTTCAAAAAAATATTATTGCAAATAACGGTCTAATTATTAGTGAATTTGCGCCAGGTGTTGCGCCTAAGCAAGGGCACTTCCCAAAACGAAATCGTTTGATCAGTGGTTTAAGTTTAGGTGTTGTGGTGGTTGAGGCGTCGTTGAAAAGTGGATCTTTGATCTCGGCGCGTTGTGCATTAGAGCAAGGTAGAGAAGTATTTGCCGTACCAAGTTCTATTTATAACGCGCAGGCGAAAGGTTGTCATTGGTTAATTAAACAAGGGGCTAAACTTGTTGAAGACACTGCCGATATAGTGGAAGAGTTCGAAGATATTGTAAAAGATAGTCTAAACTTAAATAGAAACAAAGAGAAAGATAATTCAACAGAAAAAAGTAATAAACAGGACTTGTGTAACGATCCAATGTTAGCTAGTGTGGGATATGAAATCACGCCAGTAGATTTAGTGGTTTCACGTAGTAAACTACCCATAGATGTAGTGCTAACTCGTTTAACAGTACTTGAGCTTAGAGGTCTGGTGTCTGCCGTGCCAGGGGGCTACCTTAAATTAAATAGGGGCTAGTTATGTTTGATATCTTGATGTATCTTTTTGAAAACTATATTCATAGTGAAGCCGAGGTCATGGTTGACCATGAACTACTCACGGATGAATTAACCCGTGCTGGTTTTCACCAAGATGAAATTTATAAAGCGCTTGCTTGGCTAGAGAAACTCGCCGCCTTGCAAGACACTGAGGCTTATCCTTATTTAACTCGGGTAGGTAATCAATCTATTCGAATTTATACCTCACAAGAAAGCCAAATTCTTGATGTAGAATGTCGCGGTTTTTTAATGTTTTTAGAGCAGGTTAATTTATTAGATTTTACCACCCGCGAAATGGTTATTGATCGAGTGATGGAACTAGATACTAAATTTTTCTGTATCGACGATTTAAAGTGGGTGGTGTTGATGGTGCTATTCAATGTACCCGGTAAAGAAAATGCCTACTCTCAAATGGAAGACCTGATTTTCGATGAGCAAGAAGGTCCTTTACACTAGTAAAGTTTATAACTATAACCTGCCCGAAAATTACGCTACAGTTCATCCGATAAAATATGGCATAATGGCCATCTAATTTTTTAGGTGTCTATTATGTCAAATCCGGAAAAACCATTATTTTCACGTCATGAGCATGCCTTAGAAAAAGCTAATGAAGTGTGTCCAGATTGCGGTGCGCAGCTTGTCATTAAACACAGTAAGTCAGGTTCTTTTTTTGGTTGTGTGACCTATCCTGATTGCCAACACACTCGTGCTGTTGTAGAACATGAACGCGTTGACGACAAAATATTAGTGGGTAGTGAATGCCCTGAATGCAGTAGTGAACTTGCCGTTAAACAAGGTCGCTATGGTATGTTTATTGGCTGTACAAACTATCCCGAATGCCACCACATTGTTGCACAAGATAATAATGAGCTCGAGCAACAAAACGTTACTTGCCCACATTGTAAAAAAGGTAATCTACAGTCAAAAGTGAGTCGTTTTGGTAAAACATTTTATTCTTGTGATCACTATCCAAAATGTAAATTTGTCGTTAATCATGAGCCAACTATTGGCGAATGTGAAAAGTGTGGTTTTGGCTTATTGTTGAAAAGACAAATGGCGGCAGGTGAAAAACTACAGTGTGCGTCTAAATCGTGTAGTCACTTTCAGAAAAGCTCATCCGTTTGATATAAAAAAACCAGCTATGAGCTGGTTTTTAGTAAAACATAGGCTTTAAGGTAATTTATGTTAGTTTGTTTTTGAAGACTTTAACATAAGGGGTAAGCTCTTCAAATGCAGCTTCAGGTAACATATCCGCTAATAGGCTTAATCGCGCAGCAAGTTGTTTTTCAGAATTACCCGAAACATTAATATGGCCCATTTTACGACCAGCGCGTTTGCTTTTTCCATACCAATGTAAAGTGGTACTTGCGACATTTAATATTTCATTAGGTACTTCATCTTCACCCAGTATATTGATCATGGCTGAAGGACGAATTAGCTCCGTACTACCAAGTGGTAAATCACATACCGCGCGTAAATGGTTTTCGAACTGGCAGGTATCAGCACCTTGCTGAGTCCAGTGACCAGAGTTGTGTACACGAGGAGCAATTTCATTCACCAGTAATTGTTCACCAATTTGAAAAAACTCAATCGCGAGTACACCAATGTAATTTAACTCTGTTGCGATGCTATCAAACACTTTCTTTGCTTGTGCTTGCAGGACTTCATCTACTTTCGTGGCAATCGAGACACTCAATACACCATTAGTGTGATGGTTTTCGGTTAACGGATAAACGACTGTATTACCTTGGCTATCACGAGCCCCTACTAAAGAGACTTCACGATCAAAAGGTACCATTTGTTCAGCAACAACAGCGTGTTTAACACCATGTTCACCACCATCAAAAAAAGCTTTAATATCAAGCCAAACGTCTTCCGCTTTCGCTTTATCTTTTAATCGCCACTGACCTTTACCGTCATAACCCGCCAAAGCACTTTTTAAAATTAGCGGGAAAGATAAGTTATTTAACGCTTGGTCAAAGTCTGCTTTTGTTTCGATAATTTTATGCTTAGCATTTGCTACATCACATTTTACTAATAGGTCTTTTTCTAATCTTCTATCGCCGCCAACTTTAATGGCTTGGCTTGACGGACGCAGTTTTCCAGACGCCTGACAAAGGGCAAGCGTTTGATGGTCAATATGCTCAAATTCAGCGGTGATAAAATCTGCGAACTCAATGCCTTGTGTTAAGTTACCAAAAGTCATGTTGGTTGAAAGTGGGTCAACTACATTGCCAGAGCCAACATCAAAAGCTCGTATATTGATATTTAATGGCTTAACAGCCAATGCCATCATACGAGCAAGTTGTCCTGCACCTAATACTAAAACATTCATCTAGCTAGCCTTATTCTGCAGGATTTGGATTATCAAGAATTGTTTGTGTCTGCTCTGTTCTAAATTTTTCAACAGCTGCTTGTACTGTAGGGTCGAAAGTACCAATAATCTGGGCAGCCAATAAACCGGCATTAGCTGCGCCTGCGGTCCCTATAGCTAACGTACCAACTGCAATACCTTTTGGCATTTGTACTATCGAAAGTAATGAGTCTTGGCCATTTAATGCTTTCGACTGAACAGGAACACCTAATACAGGTAAACTCGTGTAAGCGGCTGTCATACCAGGTAAATGTGCTGCTCCACCGGCACCACCAATAATAACAGTAATGCCTCTATCTCTAGCACTTTCTGCATATTCAGCAAGTAAATGCGGTGTTCTATGTGCTGAAACAACTTTTGTTTCATACGGAACATTAAATAGGTCTAACATTTCAGCAGCATGCTGCATGGTTGGCCAGTCTGATTTTGAACCCATGATAATCCCAACTTTCATACGCTTTGTGCCTTTTGATAATGTGATTTGAAACCTACGTTATAGCGAGCCGGACTGACTTAACGATTAGGTGAAATATAATTTGAGATTATAACGTGTTTATAAATATTCTGAAACGAGAAATCTGTCACCTTATCTTTTGAATGAATAATATTTTACTGAGATATAGACCAAAGGATAATTTTTTAATTTTATTTTTGGCGTATGATAATTTTTATTTAGAAACACGAATGTAGCTAAAATGTGATGTTATTAAAGCGGAACAGTCATTTAGTCCGTTTGTTATTAAAGATCACTGCGGCAAACAGCAGAGGAAGGTCATGAGTAATATATATAACCAAGGCTTGGATAAAGTCGCGGCGAATAGTCAGCCACTTACGCCAATTAACTTTTTAAATCGTACCGCCGATGTCTATCCAGACAAAGTTGCTATTATTCACGGCAAGCAACAGTTTACTTATCAGCAATACCGTAAAAATGTTCGTCGCTTGGCGTCGAGTCTTATTAAATTTGGTGTTAAGCCAGGACAAACGGTTAGTATTATGGCGGCTAACATTCCCCAATTTCTCGATGCACATTTCGCTGTACCACAAATTGGTGCGGTACTTAATGCCATTAATATACGCCTAGACGCTCAAAATATTGCTTTTATATTAGATCATGGTGAATGTGATGTGTTGTTAACCGATACGGCATTTTCAAGTGTGATCAAAGAAGCACTAGCTATTTCAACGCGCAAGCCTCTTATTATTGATATTGATGATGTTGAAGGACCTGGCGGTGAAAAAATTGGCACCATGGATTATCAAGAGTTATTAGCGCAAGGCGATGAAAACTTTTCACAATCTTTCGTGCAGGATGAATGGCAAGCCTTAGCATTAAATTATACTTCAGGCACTACCGGAAACCCTAAGGGAGTTGTGTATTCACATCGCGGTGCATACCTTAACGCCATAGGTCATAATTTTATTTGGCCAACCAATAATAAAACTAACTATCTTTGGACCTTACCCATGTTCCATTGCAATGGTTGGTGTTTTCCTTGGACCATAGTAGCGGTTGGAGGTACACAAGTTTGTTTGAGACAAGTAGAGGTAGAGGCTGTTGTTAATGCGATGATAGACCATAAAGTTACTCACTTTTGTGGGGCGCCTATCGTGCTTAATATGATTTTAAATGCAGATGAAAAATTACTGGCTAAGTTACCCAAAAATATTAAAGCGATGACAGCAGGTGCGCCACCGCCAGCGGCAGTGATTAAAGGCATTGAAAACCTTGGTATTGAAATTACACAAAGTTATGGCTTAACTGAAGTTTATGGCCCATGTGTGGTCAGCGAATGGAAAGATGAATGGAATGACAAAAGTGATGATGAACGAGCAGCGTTAAAAGCCCGTCAAGGTGTTCGTTACCCAACACAAGAAGAGGTTGATGTGCTTGACCCCAGCACGATGAAGCCTGTACCTGCAGATGGTGAAACCATGGGAGAAATAATGTTTCGTGGCAATACCACCATGAAAGGCTACTTGAAAAACGAAAAAACCACAGAAGAAGCTTTTGCTGATGGTTGGTTTCACTCAGGTGACTTAGCGGTTAAACACCCTGATGGTTATATTGAGATCCGCGACCGCTCTAAAGATATTATTATTTCGGGTGGTGAAAATATTTCATCAGTTGAAATAGAAGGTGTACTTTATATGCATCCTGCTATTTTAGAAGCCGCTGTTGTCGCTAAAAAAGATGAAAAATGGGGGGAAACACCCTGTGCTTTTGTCGGTTTAAAAAGCGGTCAAACCATAACAGAACATGAGGTTATACAACACTGCCGTGAGCATATGGCCGGCTTTAAAGTGCCAAAAACCATTGTGTTTAGTGAATTGCCTAAAACCTCAACCGGCAAAATACAGAAGTTTGTTTTACGTCAGAAGGTTAAAGCGTTATTTGAGTCGTAAGCAATAATCAACTGAAAATTTATCAATTTAGTGGTAAGTGTTTCAACAACACTTACCGTTTTTTATTTCTAGGCATGTAGTTTAAGCATAAAAAACGTATAATCCCCGTTAACTTATTTTTAATTAACTTGCATCATAAAACTCAATGACTACAGCATTAGAAACATATCAACAGGGAGGGATTTTAGCTTATCCGACCGAATCCGTATTTGGTTTAGGCTGTGATCCTGATAACAATGAGGCAATTGAAAAACTATTGTCTATAAAGTCACGGTCGGTCGATAAAGGCTTAATACTACTTGCTGGTAACTATTCTCAACTTTTACCCTATATAGATGACAGTAAAATTCCTCAAGATAAGCGCTTTGCAGTGTTATCACGCTGGCCTGACGGCATTACGCAACTAGTGGCTAAAAATGCAGACACGTCTAAGTTGTTGACTGGCCGTTTTGACACTATTGCTGTTCGTGTTACGAGTCAACCAGACGTAGTTGCACTTTGTCTAGCAACCAATAAACCCATTGTTTCTACCAGTGCTAACTTAAGTGGTAAACCCCCAGCAAAAACTTGGCAAGAAATTCCCACTGAACTCGCTGATAAAATTGATTTTATTATTAAAGGCAAAACCCTAGGCTTTGATCAGCCTTCTACTATTATTGATGCACTATCTGGAGATGTAATTCGCTCATGAGCACTATAAATATCGATGTTGTTGTAGAATTTTTAAAAGCGTTGCAAGATCAAATTTGTTCTGCGCTCGAAGCCGCTGACGGTAGTGGCAAATTTATTGAAGATAATTGGGTGCGCGCAGAAGGTGGTGGCGGTAGAACTCGCGTACTAACTAATGGTAGTGTTATTGAACAAGGTGGGGTGAATTTTTCTGTAGTTTCTGGAGATAAATTACCACCATCTGCAACAGCACATCGGCCAGAATTGGCGGGTCGAAAATGGCAAGCTTGTGGTGTTTCATTAGTTATTCACCCAAAAAACCCTTTTATTCCTACTTCTCATGCCAACGTAAGATTTTTTATTGCTGAAAAAGAAGGTGAAGCACCGGTATGGTGGTTTGGTGGCGGTTTTGACCTCACGCCATTTTATCCTTATAAAGAAGATGTTGTGCATTGGCATCAAACGGCAAAAGACATCTGCCAACCTTTTGGTGATGATGTGTATCCTGAATATAAAAAGTGGTGTGATGATTATTTTTACTTAAAGCATCGCAATGAAACACGGGGTGTGGGTGGGTTATTTTTTGATGATCTTAATAAATGGGATTTTGAACAATGCTTTGATTATATCAAAGCAGTAGGGACTGGCTTTATTGACGCTTACGTACCTTTAATGGAAAAGCGAAAAGATACACCGTTCGATGATAATAACCGTCAATTTCAATTATATCGTCGCGGCCGTTACGTTGAATTTAACTTAGTTTTTGACCGTGGTACCTTATTTGGTTTGCAATCAGGCGGCAGAACAGAATCAATTCTAATGTCGATGCCGCCACTGGTTCGTTGGGAGTATAACTTTCAAGCTGAACCTAATAGCGCTGAAGATAAACTGCAAGACTACTTAGTGCCACAAGAGTGGGTATAGACAACTGTCAGCTTGAGCCTAAAACCGACATTAAATACACACTATTTTGACGTAAATTATTAACCAGCCATAATTGCTATAAAAAGCAGTAACTCAGTTACTGCTTTTTTGTTTGCATTGTTTAACAACTACGTTAACCTAGAGCTAAATACTTAAACTAGTAACCTCATGGATCAATATCGCGTATTTGGTAATCCAATTGCCCAATCAAAATCTCCTTTTATACATCAGCAATTTGCTGCGCAATCAAAACAACTCATGAACTACCAAAGTGAATGGGTGGCATTAGATCAATTCGAAGTAACAGTACAAAAACTAATAGCAAACAAGGGTAAAGGCGCTAATGTTACCGCGCCATTTAAAGAACAAGCATTTGCACTTTGCGATAAACTAAGCGAAAGGGCTAAGCTTGCAGGCGCTGTTAACACCTTAATTTTTTCTCAAGGGAGTATTTATGGTGATACAACCGACGGTATTGGCCTGGTAAGTGACTTATTGCGTCATCAAGTACAACTGCAAAATAGTAAAATTTTATTACTAGGTGCTGGTGGTGCTGCAAAAGGTGTTGTGCAATCTCTATTGGAGCAATCCCCTAAATCGTTAACTATTGCTAATCGAACATTAATTAAAGCCCAAGCTATTGCTCAACAATATCCAAATGATGCTATTGAGGCGATTACTTTCGCTGATACTGAACAAATTACATTTGATATTATTATCAATGCGACTTCGGCGGGATTATCGGGCGATAGTTTACCAATATCTGATCAAACGATTAAATGCTCAAATACTTGTTACGACATGGTTTATGGCAAAGACCAAACCGCGTTCTTAAAGCAAGCGCAACAACTTGGCGTTGAACACATTATAGATGGTTTAGGCATGTTAGTCGGGCAGGCAGCAGCAAGCTTCCAGTTATGGACCGGCATTAACCCAGATGTCGAACCCGTACTTGAATCGTTAAGAGCACAATTAACATAACCAGTTAAGAGTATAAGCAGATGAACCAAGCTATTTTATTTAACGATGATTTACATTTTAATAAGCAGCATGATGCTTGGTCTTTTACGGGGCAGGTGTCAGGGCAGAAAATAACGATATATTTTCATTCTATGCAGTTAAAACAATTAGCGGAAATTGATAATTGCACTAAATATGATTTAGAAGAAGTAACAGAGCTCTGGCTCGAGAAAAACGAGCCAGAAGATAACGAAATACATATAGAAATGCGGTAGTCGGTATTGTTAACTATGTATCAGCCAAGTATTCCGCTTTTAATTCAACATAGTTTATCGCAGACTGTTTGAGAAAGTTTGCTTCACTTTCTTTTAACACTCTCGCTTGCTTTACAGGGTTACCTACATATAAATAACCGCTTTTCAGTGTCTTGTTAGGAGGCACTAAACTACCCGCACCGATAAAAACATCATCTTCAACAATAGCACCGTCCATAATAATAGCGCCCATACCGACTAAAATTCTATCGCCCAAAGCACAACCATGTAGCATACACTTGTGTCCAACAGTAACATCATCCCCTATAACTAGTGGGTTACCATCAGGGTTACTTGCGCTTTTTCGAGTGACATGTAAAACAGTACCATCTTGAATATTGGTTCTAGCACCAATGGTGATTTTGTTTACATCTCCTCTTGCAGCAACTAAAGGCCAAATACTCGTATCATCACCTAAGGTAATGTCACCCACGAGTACGGCAGTTTCATCTACATAAACAGCATTACCTAATATAGGCGTAATGCCACGATAGCTTCGAAAATTATTTTTATGCATAAATAAAAGATTTTAAAATGATTGATTCAGATATATTAGCAAAGATTAGCCATTAAATAGTGTTCTCCAGATAATAGTTTAATTCAAATTCACTAAAGCAAGACTAATGTGATGAGTAGAAGTAGATAAAACCGTGCGATTAATCAACGTATTGAACATTAAAAACTCAATCACAGTAAGGGTTGTACAAATAAAAAGCAAACAAACATCTTTTCGCAATTTAATTGGATTTAGGTGTTGACGTGAGGCGAGAAATCTCTAGAATGCGCTCCAGTTCCAAGGGGTAACCCCAACGGGCTGTTTTAATAAGTTATCTAGTACGGTTTAGGCTGAATGAGTTAACTTAACGTTTTAAAGTAGGGTTTTGAATTTTCTGAAAAGAAAGTTTAAAAAAACGAAATAAAATGTTGACATTAAAACTGAGTTGCGTAGAATGCGCATCTCGCTTCAGGCAAGGCCTGCAGCAACGAAGCAAAGCGAATGAGATTTTGTTTCGGTTAGTTTTTTACTTCGAGTATAAACTAACGTTCTTTAACAATTAGTTATCATGCAATTTGTGTGGACACTCACATTAACGTTGATTTTACATAGTTATCCTCGGATAACAAAAAAAACAGCTTAATATGATGTCACACAAAAAATAAGTATCATTTAGGTCTTCGGATTTAAATTATACGTTTTATGTAGTTACTTTCTTCTTTAGTCGGATAGAAAGTAACACGACAGAATTCATTGAGCAGATGTCTTTTCTTAGTTAACTTCGGTTCGTTAAGGTGAGCATCACAAACGATTTTTAATTGAAGAGTTTGATCATGGCTCAGATTGAACGCTGGCGGCAGGCTTAACACATGCAAGTCGAGCGGTAACAGAGATAGCTTGCTATCTGCTGACAAGCGGCGGACGGGTGAGTAATGCTTGGGAATATGCCTTTGAGTGGGGGACAACAGTTGGAAACGACTGCTAATACCGCATAACGTCTACGGACCAAAGGGGGGGACGCTTCGGCACCTCTCGCTCATTGATTAGCCCAAGTGAGATTAGCTAGTTGGTAAGGTAATGGCTTACCAAGGCGACGATCTCTAGCTGGTTTGAGAGGATGATCAGCCACACTGGGACTGAGACACGGCCCAGACTCCTACGGGAGGCAGCAGTGGGGAATATTGCACAATGGGCGAAAGCCTGATGCAGCCATGCCGCGTGTGTGAAGAAGGCCTTCGGGTTGTAAAGCACTTTCAGCGAGGAGGAAAGGTTAGTAGTTAATAACTGCTAGCTGTGACGTTACTCGCAGAAGAAGCACCGGCTAACTTCGTGCCAGCAGCCGCGGTAATACGAGGGGTGCAAGCGTTAATCGGAATTACTGGGCGTAAAGCGTGCGTAGGTGGTTTGTTAAGCAAGATGTGAAAGCCCTGGGCTCAACCTGGGAACTGCATTTTGAACTGGCAAGCTAGAGTTTTGTAGAGGGTAGTGGAATTTCCAGTGTAGCGGTGAAATGCGTAGAGATTGGAAGGAACATCAGTGGCGAAGGCGGCTACCTGGACAAAGACTGACACTGAGGCACGAAAGCGTGGGGAGCAAACAGGATTAGATACCCTGGTAGTCCACGCCGTAAACGATGTCAACTAGCCGTCTGTAGACTTGATCTGTGGGTGGCGTAGCTAACGCGCTAAGTTGACCGCCTGGGGAGTACGGCCGCAAGGTTAAAACTCAAATGAATTGACGGGGGCCCGCACAAGCGGTGGAGCATGTGGTTTAATTCGATGCAACGCGAAGAACCTTACCATCCCTTGACATCCAGAGAAGAGACTAGAGATAGACTTGTGCCTTCGGGAACTCTGTGACAGGTGCTGCATGGCTGTCGTCAGCTCGTGTTGTGAAATGTTGGGTTAAGTCCCGCAACGAGCGCAACCCCTATCCTTATTTGCCAGCGAGTTATGTCGGGAACTCTAAGGAGACTGCCGGTGATAAACCGGAGGAAGGTGGGGACGACGTCAAGTCATCATGGCCCTTACGGGATGGGCTACACACGTGCTACAATGGCAAGTACAGAGGGCAGCAATACCGCGAGGTGGAGCGAATCCCACAAAGCTTGTCGTAGTCCGGATTGGAGTCTGCAACTCGACTCCATGAAGTCGGAATCGCTAGTAATCGTAGATCAGAATGCTACGGTGAATACGTTCCCGGGCCTTGTACACACCGCCCGTCACACCATGGGAGTGGGTTGCAAAAGAAGTGGCTAGTTTAACCCTTCGGGGAGGACGGTCACCACTTTGTGATTCATGACTGGGGTGAAGTCGTAACAAGGTAACCCTAGGGGAACCTGGGGTTGGATCACCTCCTTATCTTGAAGTAAAACAGCTTAATGAGAACCTCGGTTCTACGAGTGTTCACACAAATTACATGATAACAAATTAGAAGAAGTCCAAACATGCTAGCTTCGGACGTAAATTCTTGAAAGAGAAATAGGTCTGTAGCTCAGCTGGTTAGAGCGCACCCCTGATAAGGGTGAGGTCGGCAGTTCAAGTCTGCCCAGACCTACCAATTTACGCCACTTGCGGCGTTGGCTCATCACTCGTGTAGAAATGCCTACACTTCGCGATAAACCGCCTTGCAACTGACGTAAATCTGCGTTTATGCTCTAGCTAAAAGTATGTTTCCCATTGCGGGGCTATAGCTCAGCTGGGAGAGCGCCTGCCTTGCACGCAGGAGGTCAGCAGTTCGATCCTGCTTAGCTCCACCACTTCTTCATTAAGAATAGAAAGACCAAACTTAAGTTATGCTTCATTTAAGCTACTTTAAGTTTGGTTTTTAACCAAGTCACCACCGAATGCGTGTGAATGACAAGTTCTTTAACAATCTGGAAAGCTGATATAAATACCGGTATTTATATGATGAACACGGTGTCGCGCTGTTGTTCATAAATTATAAATACCAAGCTGTTGTTAACGGGAATATCGCCTGTTAATGATGGTGATTACGGGTCCTCCTCGGAAACGTAATCAACCCGGTAGTTTATTTACGTTTAGTTTACTAATCGTAATGAATTACCACTCTTATTCAAGACACACTTTGTGTGCGTGAAAATGTCAGACTTTACAATTGCGTCGGATTAGTCTCCGATGTGTACTAACTGTTTTAAACTGAAAGCTTATAGCTGACAGCTGAGACCACTTAGGGTTGTATGGTTAAGTGACTAAGCGTATGTGGTGGATGCCTTGGCAGTTAGAGGCGATGAAGGACGTGTTAATCTGCGAAAAGCTTTGGTGAGGTGATAAAAACCGTTATAGCCAAAGATATCCGAATGGGGAAACCCACCCGTCGTAAGGCGGGTATCATTAAGTGAATACATAGCTTAATGAGGCGAACCGGGAGAACTGAAACATCTAAGTACCCCGAGGAAAAGAAATCAACCGAGATTTCCTTAGTAGCGGCGAGCGAACGGGAATTAGCCCTTAAGTGGTTTGTAAGTTAGTGGAATCTACTGGAAAGTAGAGCGATACAGGGTGATAGCCCCGTACACGAAAATAAACTTATCATGAAATCGAGTAGGTCGGCACACGTGAAACGTTGACTGAACATGGGGGGACCATCCTCCAAGGCTAAATACTCCTAACTGACCGATAGTGAACCAGTACCGTGAGGGAAAGGCGAAAAGAACCCCTGTGAGGGGAGTGAAATAGAACCTGAAACCGCATACGTACAAGCAGTGAGAGCCGGATTTAGTCCGGTGATTGCGTACCTTTTGTATAATGGGTCAGCGACTTATATTCTGTAGCAAGGTTAACCGAATAGGGGAGCCGTAGCGAAAGCGAGTGTTAACTGCGCGTTTAGTTGCAGGGTATAGACCCGAAACCCGGCGATCTACCCATGGGCAGGTTGAAGGTTGAGTAACATCAACTGGAGGACCGAACACACGTATGTTGAAAAATGCGGTGATGACTTGTGGGTCGGAGTGAAAGGCTAATCAAGCCGGGAGATAGCTGGTTCTCCCCGAAATCTATTTAGGTAGAGCCTCGCACGAACACCATTGGGGGTAGAGCACTGTTAAGGCTAGGGGGTCATCCCGACTTACCAACCCTTTGCAAACTCCGAATACCAATGAGTGATATGCGGGAGACACACTACGGGTGCTAACGTCCGTTGTGAAGAGGGAAACAACCCAGACCGCCAGCTAAGGTCCCAAAGTACTAGTTAAGTGGGAAACGATGTGGAAAGGCATAGACAGCTAGGAGGTTGGCTTAGAAGCAGCCATCCTTTAAAGAAAGCGTAATAGCTCACTAGTCGAGTCGGTCTGCGCGGAAGATGTAACGGGGCTAAACTAGTCACCGAAGCTGCGGATTTGAACTTAGGTTCAAGTGGTAGGGGAGCGTTCTGTAAGCCGTTGAAGGTGTGTTGTAAAGCATGCTGGAGGTATCAGAAGTGCGAATGCTGACATGAGTAACGATAAGGGGAGTGAAAAACTCCCCCGCCGAAAGACCAAGGTTTCCTGTCCCATGTTAATCAGGGCAGGGTAAGTCGGCCCCTAAGGCGAGGCGGAAACGCGTAGTCGATGGGAAACAGATTAATATTTCTGTACTTCTATATATTGCGAAGGAGGGACGGAGTAGGCTAGGTGAGCACGGCGTTGGTAGTCCGTGTGAAAGTATGTAGGCGGTTGTCTTAGGTAAATCCGGGACTTCATTAACGCTGAGATACGAGACGAGACTCTACGGAGTTGAAGTCATTGATGCCATGCTTCCAGGAAAAGCTTCTAAGCTTCAGATATATAGGAACCGTACCCCAAACCGACACAGGTGGTTAGGTAGAGAATACTAAGGCGCTTGAGAGAACTCGGGTGAAGGAACTAGGCAAAATAGTACCGTAACTTCGGGAGAAGGTACGCTCTCTAATGTGAAGCCCTTGCGGCGTAAGCATCGGAGAGTCGAAGTAACCAGGTGGCTGGAACTGTTTATTAAAAACACAGCACTGTGCAAAATCGAAAGATGACGTATACGGTGTGACGCCTGCCCGGTGCCGGAAGGTTAATTGATTGGGTTATCTTCGGAGAAGCTCATGATCGAAGCCCCGGTAAACGGCGGCCGTAACTATAACGGTCCTAAGGTAGCGAAATTCCTTGTCGGGTAAGTTCCGACCTGCACGAATGGCGTAATCATGGCCACACTGTCTCCACCCGAGACTCAGTGAAATTGAAATTGCGGTTAAGATGCCGTATACCCGCGGCTAGACGGAAAGACCCCGTGAACCTTTACTATAGCTTGACAGTGAACATTGCTCCTACATGTGTAGGATAGGTGGGAGGCGTTGAAACTTTGTCGCTAGATGAAGTGGAGCCAACCTTGAAATACCACCCTTGTATGCGTGATGTTCTAACCTAGGGCCCTTATCGGGCTTGGGGACACTGTCTGGTGGGTAGTTTGACTGGGGCGGTCTCCTCCTAAAGAGTAACGGAGGAGCACGAAGGTTGGCTAAGTACGGTCGGACATCGTACGGTTAGTGCAATGGCATAAGCCAGCTTAACTGCGAGACAGACACGTCGAGCAGGTACGAAAGTAGGTCATAGTGATCCGGTGGTTCTGTATGGAAGGGCCATCGCTCAACGGATAAAAGGTACTCCGGGGATAACAGGCTGATACCGCCCAAGAGTTCATATCGACGGCGGTGTTTGGCACCTCGATGTCGGCTCATCACATCCTGGGGCTGAAGTCGGTCCCAAGGGTATGGCTGTTCGCCATTTAAAGTGGTACGCGAGCTGGGTTTAGAACGTCGTGAGACAGTTCGGTCCCTATCTGCCGTGGGCGTTTGAGAATTGAAGAGGGCTGCTCCTAGTACGAGAGGACCGGAGTGGACGAACCGCTGGTGTTCGGGTTGTTATGCCAATAGCATTGCCCGGTAGCTACGTTCGGAACTGATAACCGCTGAAAGCATCTAAGCGGGAAGCAGGCTTTGAGATGAGTTCTCACTGGAGCTTTAAGCTCCCTAAAGGGTCGTTGGAGACTACAACGTTGATAGGTTGGGTGTGGAAGTGCTGCGAGGCATTGAGCTAACCAATACTAATTACCCGTGAGGCTTAACCATACAACACCCAAGTGGTTTTGTAGGTAAGTTTGACAAACATCACGCATAACATAGTGATGAATAAGAGAAAACAAACGTATTTATTATCATTGAGACACGTCTTAATGAACGGCTTTCAAGATTGTACCCTTTTTGTCTAGCGACAATAGCGACATGGCCCCACCTGATCCCATTCCGAACTCAGAAGTGAAACGTGTTAGCGCCGATGGTAGTGTGGGAGTTCCCATGTGAGAGTAGGACATTGCTAGGCTTCTATTTAGAATACCCAGCTTAGGCTGGGTTTTCGACCCTGTGGAGGGGTTCCCGAGTGGCCAAAGGGATCAGACTGTAAATCTGACGGCTCAGCCTTCGGTGGTTCGAATCCACCTCCCTCCACCATCATTCTAAAAACCCGTAACGAAAGTTACGGGTTTTTTTTCGTTTGTTTTTTCGATTATATAGCTCAGTTTTTAGTTTATATTCAGAGTTTCAACCCCGACAGATCTTTTGTTTTTGTTTTTCTATAACGTCTCTTAGGTAGATTGGTTTTTAAAAGTCTTTCCACCTAACTAAAACGAGCTTTACGTAGAAATTAAATGCTTAACTATTAAAAAACGGCAGATATTTAATCAACTTGGTATAAGCACTACCATTGCACTAAAGCCGTCTATACTGTATTCTGCACCGCCGTTTGACATTGGCTCAAACCACCAGCGAGAAGAGTATATTCTATGAGTTTTACCGATTTAGGTTTATCTGCCCCCATTCAAAAAGCGATTGCGGAAAAAGGTTACGATACGCCTTCACCTATTCAAGCCCAGGCGATTCCTGCCGTGCTTGCTGGTAAAGACGTTATGGCTGCAGCACAAACTGGAACAGGTAAAACTGCAGGTTTTACATTACCCATTCTTGAATTACTTTCTCGCGGCGATAAAGTGCGTCCAAACCAAGCACGAACTCTTATTATTACGCCAACTCGTGAACTTGCGGCACAAATTGCAGAAAACGTAGAAATGTACGGTAAGCACTTACCTTTAAAATCAACTGTGGTTTTTGGTGGTGTTAAGATTAACCCTCAAATGCAACGTTTACGTGAAGGCGTTGATATTTTAGTTGCTACACCGGGCCGACTATTAGATCTATATAATCAAAATGCTGTTCGCTTTAATCAATTAGAAATTTTAGTACTTGATGAAGCTGACAGAATGTTAGATATGGGCTTCCTTCGTGATATTAAGAAAATTTTATCATTGCTACCAAAAACGCGCCAAACGCTACTTTTCTCAGCAACATTTTCTCCTGATATTCGTGAGCTTGCAAAGCGCATGGTTAATGACCCTGTAGAAATTTCAATTAGCCCGAAAAATACCACGGCTGAAAGAGTTGAGCAGTTGATCTACTCGGTTGATAAAAACAGAAAATCAGCCTTACTGACACATTTAATCCTAGAAAATAACTGGCAACAAGTTATCGTGTTTATGAAAACTAAACATGGTGCAAATAAATTAACTAAACAGTTAGATGCTGCAGGTATTCAAGCCGCCGCTATTCATGGTAATAAAAGCCAAGGCGCAAGAACTAAAGCGTTAGCACAATTTAAAGAAGGCAAAATTAGTGTACTAGTGGCAACTGATATTGCTGCTCGCGGTATCGATATTGACCAATTACCACAAGTGGTAAATTTTGAGTTGCCTAATGTGCCTGAAGATTACGTTCATCGTATTGGACGTACTGGTCGAGCAGGTTCTAGTGGTCATGCCGTATCATTAGTCTGTGCCGATGAAATAGATTTACTTAATGACGTTGAACACGTTATACAAACACACATACCAAGAGAAATTGTAGCAGGATTTGAACCTGTACACGCCTTACCGGAATCACGTAATTTACGCGCTTTAAAACCTAAAAAGCCAAGAAAATTTAAATCGGAAGGTACTGAGCATAAAGATGGTCAACGCTCTGGTGATAATGCTCGTGGTAATAAACCTACCGGAAAAAACCGTCGTCATATAGGCAATAGCTCAGCGAGTAACCCATATGGCAATAGTGAAAATAACAATGCTGGACGTCGCCGTATTAATCCAAATAAGTAACGATTAAACAACGGCTAAATTTTATTTAGCCGTTGTTATTTGTGTAGAGGTTTTATTTCTGCGCTAACAATTTATCAAGATTGTTAGCAAATGCTTGTCGATCACCCTGGCTTATAGGGGGTGCACCACCTGTTTCAATACCACTTGAACGTAGAGTATCCATAAAGTCACGCATGTTGAGACGTTGACGTATATTCGCCTCGGTGTAAAGTTCGCCTCTTGGGTTCAGCGCTAAACAACCTTTTTCAACCACTTCAGCTGCTAAAGGAATATCTGCCGTTATTACTAAATCATTGGCTTCAGCGCGTTTAACTATTTCATCATCGGCTACATCAAAACCAGCGGTAACTTGAACAAAATTAATTACCTTTGAAGGTGGCACTTTTAAATAGTGATTTGCCAGTAATGTTGTCGGGGTTTGTGTGCGCTCTGCAGCTCGAAACAATATTTCTTTAATAACTACCGGACAAGAGTCGGCATCAACCCAAATTTTCATGCTTTACCTTTAAATACCATCAATAATTTAACTAGTGGTAATGTAACGCTAAATATCGTGTAATGTAAGCTCTGTTAAGCGCTAATTAACCATATGTACACATACTCTAACTAGGACGAACAATGAACCAACCACAACGCGATATAACCTTGAGATTTTTAGCTGAACCACAAGACGTAAACTTTGGCGGTAAAGTCCATGGTGGTGCGGTAATGAAATGGATAGATTTAGCAGCTTACGCCTGTGCAGCAGGTTGGAGCGGCCGTTATTGTGTGACCGCTTATGCCGGTGGCATTCGTTTTATAGCTCCGATACATGTCGGCAGTTTAGTTGAAGTTGAAGCTAAAGTTATTTATACCGGAAACTCTTCCATGCATATAGCGTTGGAAGTTAATGCTTGTGATCCTAAGTCGTTAAATCGTCGATTAACTACACACTGTATCGTGATCATGGTGGCTGTTGATCAAAACGGGCAGTCTGAACGTATCCCTGAATGGATACCAAAAACAGATGCAGATATAAAGCAGCATGAAAGTGCAAAAAAATTAATGGAAATGCGCAAACAGATCGGCGAAGAGATGCAAATTTTTGTAGAATAGCGCTACTAAATAAACTTGTTCAGGATTTCATGTGTTAGAGCCAGATAAAATTAAACAAATATTGCAAATGGATGATGCACAACGAGCCGCTTACTTCCTTAATGAGGCAGTAAGCCAAAGCGAGTTATGGATTTTAACCGATGAGCATGGCTGTGTAATGCTCAACACGGAAGATGAAGACTGTGTGCCCGTTTGGCCTAATAAAGAGTTTGCACAAGCTTGGGCTACTGATGGCTGGGAAGCCTGCCAACCTGAGGCTATTTCATTAGATAAATGGTTTAGCCGTTGGACCCATGGTTTAACTGATGATGAACTCGCTATTGTGGTATTTCCAAGCCAAGACGAGCAAGGGTTAATTTTTTACCCTGACGAGCTTGAGCATGAACTTAAACAAAAACAACATTCGAATAATAAGCGATAGATAAGCATGAGTTTTTCGTCCCTAGCATTAGACAAATCACTGACTGATGCAGTTAAAGCCTTAGGCTATGATCAGCCAACGCCTATTCAGCTGCAGGCCATTCCTGCTATTTTAGCCAATAAAGACATTATGGCGGGAGCACAAACCGGCACAGGTAAAACCGCTGCGTTTGCTTTACCTATTCTCCAACGCTTAGGTGAGAATATTCCCGCTTCAAGACCTATAAGAGCGTTAATATTAACACCGACACGCGAACTGGCTCAGCAAGTGTATAAAAGCTTTGTTAGCTATGCTGAAAACACTGAGCTTAATATTGCAGTTGCCTATGGCGGTGTCAGTATTAAGCCACAAATTGAAGCCATAGAAAAAGGTGCTGACATACTCATCGCCACGCCTGGGCGTTTGTTAGATCATATAGTTAATGGCAGTGTGTTATTAATTCATCTCGAAACTATTGTCTTTGATGAAGCTGATCGCATGTTAGATATGGGCTTTAAAGATGAAATAGACCGAATTTTAAATCGACTACCGCCCAAGCGTCAGACGTTACTGTTTTCAGCCACTTTTGATGATGCCATTTTCAAACTCAGTAAAACTTTACTTAATGAACCTGAGCTTATTGAAGTCAGCGAACGTAATACCGCGGCTACAAAAGTTGAGCAAATTGTTTATACCGTGGACAGCGATCGCAAACGCGAGCTAACGTCATTTCTAATAGGTTCTAAAAACTGGCAACAAGTGCTTATTTTTACTCGTACAAAAATTGGCGCAGATGAACTCGCGAAAGAAATGTCTAAAGACGGCATTAAAACCCAATCGATACATGGTGATAAATCACAAGGTGCGCGTGATAAAGCTTTAGCGGAGTTTAAAGCAGGTAAAACTAGAGCGTTGGTCGCCACAGATGTTGCCGCTCGAGGTATCGACATTAGTGATTTACGCTATGTTATTAATTACGAACTTCCTTATATTGCTGAAGACTACATTCATCGTATTGGCCGTACAGGACGAGCAGGTAATGAAGGTTTAGCTATTTCCTTAATGAGCCCGTCAGAAACCTGGTTGTTGGAAGCAGTAGAAAAAGTATTAGACACACGTTTAATGCAACAATGGCTACCAGGCTATGAACCCGATCTAACCAAAAAAGACGCTCCCGCGAGAAAGAATACCTTAGGTCAGCAAAAGAAACACGGCCGACAAAAAGCCTTTGGTGATAAAAACAAGACTAAGCCTAATAAGCCACGTCGTCGTTAATAGCAGATGTTAAAAAATTTTAAAGCCGAATGACAAATAATTCGGCTTTTTATGTTCAGGAAGAACGGTATGTCACGATCACATGGATTTGAAAGAGTGACGAGTGGAAAAGCGATAAAGGGTAAATAAGCGACCAATTCCTTATACTGTGCAAAAAATTATTACGGTCTAATGATTTACTATCAATTAAATGCTTACCATTAACCACCATATAGTTGGCATGCTGGTAAGTTGTTTTTTGTGATAGTTCATCTGGTATTTTCTTCTCTTCTTTTGCCTGAGCGATCACTGAAAAGCATTTCATATCTTGATCAAATTTATCAACATCGCCACCGCTTAAAACAAAAACATGACGGATATCTTTTTCATTTGTAATAGTGGCTCTATCGGTTTGTAAATATTTAAAAATAGCCGCATAAAACTCATTATCAATACCCGTCTTTTCGGCAATAATTAGAGCTTTACCTAGCATGAAATTCATTGCTGAAGGCGTATGACCCATAAAGTCGTGATGCACCTTAATAAACTTGGCTTGTGCTGGCATGACTTGTTTAAACCCTCAAACTACGGTTCATAAGCACGTCATGTTGGGCCGTAATAAGAAAAAATTGAGTTAACTCTGGGGTTAAAGTTTTCTTTTCCGTCACTACGCGATAGTGTTTCCCTGCTTTGAAGCCGGCAGAAAGCTCAAAAAACTGGTAGAGAATAAAAGCGTTATTGCAAATGTACTGATGATTTATATTAAGTTCGTAAATACTTTGTCATTATTTGGCCAAAAAATTTATAAAATAATTTAATAGGTAGACGCAACATTAACTAGAATGTTCATCAGAAAATGTAAAAATTAGAGTCAATAACTTGTTATTACAGCCTTATTGAATATTGTTAGCTTTTTTTTAATGACTTTATTGGTGACATAGTGTCTTAATAGAACAAGGACATGTAAAAATAAGCATCACGCAATGAAATTATCAATTTCCACCTTCATTCTTTTACTCTTTACTTGTTTTAATACTTCAGCAAGTGAAGTTGCAAGTGTGACAATTTCACTGACCGATCATTGGGTTGGGTATGCTGCTATTGCTATATTCGTTGTTGCTTATGTTGTCGTAATTTTCGAAGAACAACTGCACATGCGAAAATCAAACCTATGCTGTTAGCGGCGGGCGTTATTTGGTTCTTAGTGGCTATTTTTTACCAACAAATGGGTGACCATCATTCCGCTGCCGTTGCTATTAGGCATAACTTTCTTGAATACGCTGAGTTATTCTTCTTTCTGCTAGTGGCGATGACCTATATCAACTCCATGCTTGAACGTGAGGTTTTTGATGCCTTACGAGACCGACTCATTATTAAAGGTTTAAGTTATCGCAAGTTATTTTGGTTAACGGGGGGGTTGGCATTTTTTATATCTCCTGTTGCCGATAACTTAACAACAGCACTGATCATGTGCGCGGTTATCTTAGCTGTTGGAAAAGATCAGCCTAAATTTATTGCTATTGGCTGTGTCAATATTGTTATAGCAGCAAATGCTGGCGGCGCCTTTAGTCCGTTCGGCGACATAACAACCTTGATGGTTTGGCAGAAAGGTCTGGTCGAGTTTGGAGATTTCTTCAAATTATTTCTGCCCTCATTAGTCAACTACTTAGTACCAGCATTTATTATGCAATTTGCTTTGCCTTCAGGTAGGCCTGCAGCAATATCATCAGCGCCAGTACAAATAAAAAAAGGTGGCCTAGTTATTGTTGGCTTATTTTTGATGACCATTATTACTGCCGTTAGTTTCCATAATTTTCTTAATATTCCGCCAGTATTTGGCATGATGACCGGACTAGCATATTTAAAATTATATGCTTATTACTTACGTGAATTTAACAATACTCATATTGATAAATCAGATTTACCGACTAGTCACTCTGTTGAAGATGACTTTGATATTTTTGATAAAATTGCCAAAGCAGAGTGGGATACCTTGTTCTTTTTCTATGGTGTGATTTTAGCGGTAGGCGGTTTAGGGTTTATTGGTTATTTAACGTTAACATCGAATTTTATTTACGGTGAGTTAGGGGCAACTACCGCAAATATTCTCGTGGGGTTATTGTCAGCCATTGTTGATAATATTCCGGTGATGTTTGCTGTGTTGTCAATGCAACCGGATATGAGCCAATGGCAGTGGTTACTGGTGACATTAACGGCAGGGGTAGGTGGCAGCTTACTATCTATCGGCTCTGCAGCTGGTGTGGCGTTAATGGGGCAAGCGCGGGGGCAATATACTTTCTTTAGCCATCTTAAGTGGACACCCGTTATCGCATTAGGCTACGTCGCCAGCATTGGCATGCATTTTTGGCTTAACGGCTAGTTTATGCTTGATAACCCATACTAAACAGCGATATTAAAGCTGTTTAGTATTGAAATAAATACGCTTAGGTTAAGCGCCAAACTTGAGCCGATTTACACTGTCTTTTTCGGGTACTATCGTCATAAGGTATATCGTCGATACTTTGTCTGATATCCTCATTAACCGTGGCCCATAAATAATAGCTATGCTCAGTAATGCCGCCAACAATTTTAGAGCAATTGACTTGGCTGACTTTGTTGTGTAATTGCAGAGGTCTTGCAGTACCATTATGACCCAATCTATCAGTATTACCTTTGGTGTAATCAGAAATATACATCGCCAAATCACCATTGTTATAATAAACCGTCACTTGCTTTGCTAGCCGATGCAAATTAACCATCGGGCGATCTTCTTCAAAAATATTATCGTCAACATCAGGTGCACACATAAAGATATGATGGAACAATTGTGGGAAGCGCTTGTGGTTATTAAGTTTATCTAATGATACTAAAGCATGTTGTAGAACATAATTGCCCATAGAGTGACAAAGTAAATGTAGTTGCTGACCACACTCTTTAATCAAGGGGTCTTTATGTTTAGGTCTAAGTGTCATAAGAAAATCGCGTAATTTAAGAAATCCGCGTGCGACTGCTATGCTTGAATCTCTAGCGTCATTACGATCAGATAAATAGGCTTTGTTTTTCATCATTGCGCCATTTGAAGGCCAAGTAAAAAGAAATACGCTAGTATCTTTTAGGTCTTCATTATCTTGAGAATGACGATTTAACATTAATTCTAAGGCGAAGGCTGAGGCTACAGCTTCAAACCAATCAACATTAAAACCATGAATAAAAATGACCAAATCTCGCTTGGTTTCCATTTGCTTTTTCAGTGCTTGAAAGGCAGTTGTGGATCCCAGCGAAGTGGTTGTAGTATTGGCAAGATTTTCGGGCTCTTCAAACGCAGATATTAGGTGTTTTTTACGTAATTTTTTTTCAATATAGCAGGATAAACTTTCACCATCACCAGCGCGATTGTCAACAATATCATTGAGGTGGTCTTTTACTTTATTAGCACTAACATCGACAGACACACGGCCAAAACGTAAATTATTTGCACGATCACTACTGAAATCTTGCCCATAACTGTCGGGAGACCAACGTTCACCAAGGTGATTTCTGTTAGTGGCATAATATAACGTTAACGTGAGCATAGGAGCACCGTAAGGATTAGACTTAACTAGAATAATTGTAGCTAAGTTTTGTTTGCTAACAAGTAAACAGAGTGTTTATCTGGATTTTATACGTTGGAGAACTTTCGTGAACAGACTGGCTTTGCCCCGTTCTAGTGCGGCGTCATCATAATTACTGTTTAATATTTTAATGCGCATCGAATAAGTTGCACCATGACCCCAAGGCCACCAAATTACAGCAATAGCGGGCGTATCTTCAGTTGCTGGCTTGGTAAAAATCAATTGATCTTTACTCAGTTTGGCTAATTCAGCTAGTTCATCTTTCAGCGCGATAGGTGCTTGTTTGATATTTTTTTTCTGCCACTCTTCACTAAATAACCTGCGTAAAATAGTTAAGATGCGCTGTTTTTTTTCCCATGAAAACTCAGTGAGTAAAACCGCTTGTTTGTCTTCCCAACGCCAAGTAAGTTCATCACCTAAGGGGGTGGTTACTGTACTGAATATAGTGTCTTGTTGTTTTTTATTATATGACACGAAAATCCCTTGATATTTAATGCTTTAAGCAAGCTATTTGCAAGTATACTAGCACATTGTTTCGACTTGTTAAGACCTGTCGATAATATTGTCAAAGTTAAATTTGTTGATGCACTTTTTACAAATACATGACTTTCCCGCTAGCTCTTGCGGTACTTGTGCCAATAGTTCGCGCTTAATTTCACTTTTTACACACCAACAAGGTGTGCTGCTATCAACAGCGCATAAATTATTTTTTTGGCACAAAGGGCATTGGTTGGTATTAATGTCAGGCATTGGTATTATTTTTCAGTTACTTTATTGCCCTTGAAAGTAGCATAACTTGACTCACAGTAAAATATTAAGCGGTAATATCAGTAGTAATACTAGGTTAACTGTATAAATAAACAGTTTTAAATGCTAGGCTATCTAGAACATTAACCACCCTTGCTATACAAATAAGCATTCACCTTGAAATTATATATCGCCGAAAAACCAAGCCTAGGCCGAGCAATTGCAGCTGCACTGCCCAAACCTCAAAAAAATCATCAAGGCTACATCGCACTTGCCAATGGCGACGTAGTGAGTTGGTGCATTGGTCATATTCTCGAACAAGCCAATCCTGAAAACTACGACCCAGCATTTAAAAAGTGGCAAATGGCTCACTTACCGATTATACCTGAGCAGTGGCAACTTAAGCCTAAGGTACAAACCCGTGCGCAACTTACCGTTCTTCGCTCGCTAGTTAAGCAAGCCGATGAAATTATTCATGCTGGTGATCCTGACCGAGAAGGGCAATTACTGGTAGACGAGGTTATTGATTTTTTAAAGGTTTCAGCGAAAAAGAAACAAAATATTAAGCGCTTGTTGATTAGTGACTTAAATTTACCCGCAGTGCAAAGATCGTTGGCTAACTTACAAAGTAATCAATTATTTATGCCGTTATCTATCTCTGCTTTAGCGCGTTCTCGGGCTGATTGGTTATATGGCATAAATATGACTCGGGCTTATACCTTGCAAGGACAAAAAGCCGGTTTTAACAGCGTATTATCTGTGGGTAGGGTACAAACACCGCTTTTAGGTTTAGTGGTGCGGCGTCAACAAGAAATAGACAACTTTGTCGCGAAAGACTTTTACGATGTACATGCGCATTTACAAACTAAAACTCAAGAGCAGTTTATCGCTAAGTGGCAACCCAGTGAGGCTTGTCAGCCTCATATGGACGAAGAAGGGCGGGTACTTAATCGTGCTTTAGCTGAAAACGTGGTTCGGCGCATTGGTCAGCAAACCGCTGAAGTTAGCGGAGTTGATGAGCAACAAAAAAAACAGGCAGCCCCTTTACCCTATAATTTATCGTCATTACAAATCGACGCGGCAAAAATCTATTCTTTAAACGCGAAGTTGGTGCTAGATGTTTGTCAGGCCTTATATGAAAAGCATAAGCTGATCACCTATCCCCGTTCAGATTGTCGTTATTTACCAAAAGAGCATCACGATCAGGCTAAAGGTATTATTGCCATGCTAGCCAGTGCAGACGAAACCTATGCTAAGTTTGCGCAAGGTGCCAATAGTTCGTTAAAAAGTAAAGCATGGAATAACGCTAAAGTAACCGCACATCATGCCATTATTCCGACTGAAAAATCGGCAAATAAATTAACCTTAAACCCATTTGAAAAGAAGATATATTTTCTCATCGTTAGACAATATTTAGCGCAGTTTTATCCTGCTTATCAATATAACCAAACGAAGGTAGAGGTGCTGATTGCGGGTGGTAAGTTTTGTGCCAATGCTAAAACGCCTATTGCCCAAGGTTGGAAAGTACTATTTCAACGTGCGAAAAATAAGCCAGATAAAGTAGAGCAAGAAAAGGGCGATCAAAGTGATGATAATTTTGAGCGCCAGTTAACGCATCAATCATTACCTAAATTAGTAAAAGGCGAGCAACTACTTTGTCAACATGGCGAGTTAATCAGCCGTATGACACAAGCGCCGAAACATTTTACGGATGCTAGCCTGCTAAGTGCCATGACCGGTATTGCTCGATTTGTTAGTGATGTTGATATAAAGAAACTGTTACGAGAAAACGACGGTTTAGGTACAGAAGCTACCCGTGCTGGCATTATCGATTTATTATTTAAACGAGACTACTTACAGCGTCAAGGTAAAAATATCCACGCGACAGTCATTGGTACATCACTCATTAATGCCTTACCTATTGCAGCGACCATGCCAGATATGACCGCGCATTGGGAAGCAACTCTCACCAACATTAGTGAGAAAAAAAGTCGTTATGAAGACTTAATCAGTCCTTTAACATCAACGATAGCCGAGATGATTAAACAGTCTGAGCAACAATCTTTTGCACAGTTACCCAAAGTGGCTTTTAAACGAAAATCAAAAGCTAAAAAGTCCACAACGTGGAAAAAAAAGCCAACGAAGTAATAACTAAAAAAACGTTTAATAGAAACGCCTAACAAATGTTGCCTAGCAATTAATAAATAACGACTTCATAAAATCATAAAACACGTCGGTTTTTCGAGTTGTTAAACTATTTTGTGGGCGTAAAAACCACACTGGGGCATCACTTTTCGCCATCACTTCAGGCATAATTTCAACTAAAGACCCATCATTTAACTCATCATTAATCGCTATTTTTGATTTAATAGCAATCCCGTGCCCTGCTATTGCGGCTTGAGTCATGTTGTCTGAATTTGAAATAGTAAAACGTGTTTTTGCATTAAAGGTTTTTATCTTACCTTGCTTATCAAATAACTTTAATTGCCTTTGCCATGGTAAACACACCCAATTATGCTCGCCTAGTTGGGTTAAATTATTAGGCGTACCGTGTTTTTCAATATAGCTTGGCGCGGCACACAGTATACGAGTGTTATTAACTAATTTGCGCGAAAGTAAGCCTGAGTCATTAAGCTGCCCAACTCTAATAGCAACATCTTGAGCGTCATCAACGACATTAACAAAGTGATCTGTTATTAAAAAATCGAGTTTAAGATCAGGGTAAGCCTCTTCAAATTGCGTCAGCTTTGGCATAACGTATTTGGAAAAAACCCAAGGAGGCATCGTTACTCTTAATAAACCATTCACCGCTGAACTGCGAGCGCCAATAATGTGCTCTGCATCATGTAGTGCCTCAATAATAGCGCCTACTCGAGTATAAAAAACTTCACCAGCTGGCGATAAACGCACTCTACGGCTATCTCTAAATACTAAAACGGTTGAGAGTTCGCGCTCTAATTTACTTAATCGATGACTGACGGTCGCCGGCGATAAACGTTGTTCACGCGCGGCGGCCAAAACACCTTTATTTTCTACTACGGCAATAAAAGTTTCTAAATCGCTAATGCTATACATCACAGCGCCATTATCTGTTTTCAATGTTTAATATTTTCGAATGAAGCTTTCAGTTTTGCAATGTTTATTTAAATAACTAAAACACTATAATAATGAAAAATTTTAATTACCCAGGTTTTATCATGAGTTTAAAAGCACAAATTGACGCTTATAACGTGAAAAAAGAGGCTAACTTACCTGCAGAAGTTTTAGCATTAATGAACACAACCAACGAAGAACTTATTGCCCAGCATGTTAGGGATAATGCCTTACAGGTTGGCCAAAAAGTTGAAAATTTCAGCCTTGTTAATCACCGTGGCGCAACCGTAGAGTTAAGTAAGTTATTGGCCAATGGCCCGGTAATAATAAGCTTTTATCGAGGAGCTTGGTGCCCATACTGTAATTTAGAGTTAAAAGCATTGAATGATTATTTACCACAATTTAAAGCGCAGCATGCTTCGTTAGTCGCTATTTCACCACAGTTGCCTGATGAAACATTATCAACCGCACAAAAGAATGAACTGGAATTTGATGTACTGTCAGATGCCAGCAATATTATCGCGAGCCAGTTTGGCTTGTTATTTACGTTAGATGAGCGTATTCAACGTTTATACACCAAATTTGGTATTGATTTTGAACAATATTACGGTGACAAAAGTTTTAAGTTACCGCTGCCGGCAACTTACGTAATTAATCAAAGTGGCATTATCACCTACGCATTTGTCAGTGAAGATTATACTTTACGTGCAGAACCTGAAGATGTACTCGCCAACCTAAAATCGGAAAATATTTAATGTCAGCTTTACAATCACTCAAAACCCTTACGCTTTCACTGTTAGTAGGTGCAAGCCTTTTATCTGGAGTTACTATGGCCAATGAAACAACAAGCAAACCTAAAGTGCTCATTTTTGATGTAAATGAAACTCTGCTTGATTTAACCTCAATGCGAACCTCTATTGGTAAAGCGCTTGGCGGGCGCGAAGATTTACTACCACTTTGGTTCTCTACTATGTTACATCATTCGCTGGTTTCTACTGTAATGAATGATTACCAAGATTTTGGTCAAATTGGTGTGGCTGCTTTATTAATGGTGGCGCAAAACAACAATATTGAGATCACCAGTGAGCAAGCTAAAACAGCGATTATAACGCCACTTTTAACGTTACCACCGCATGGTGATGTAAAAGATGGCTTAGCGAAACTTAAAGCACAAGGTTATAAGTTAGTCAGCTTGACCAATTCTTCAAATAAAGGTGTAAAAGCACAGTTTGAAAGTGCAGGCTTAACGTCATATTTCGATGAGCGCTACAGCATTGAAGATATAAAAATTTATAAGCCAGATTTACGTGCTTATGAATGGGTATTGAAAAAGCTTAATGTAAAGCCTGCTGAGGCCATGATGATAGCAGCACATGGCTGGGATGTAGCTGGCGCGAAAGAAGCGGGACTGCAAACTACCTTTATTGCTCGCCCAGGTAAAGCGCTTTATCCATTGGCGAAAAAGCCTGACCACGTGGTGAAAAACTTAACAGAATTAGTCACTCTGCTTAAGTAATCAGGACTATAATGTAAAATTAGCAGCCAATATCAGGATGAAATTGACTGCTTTTTAGCATACTAAATATCGCATTTTATATGATACTGAACAGCATTTTAGAATCATATAATCGTTCTAACCATCCATGGTTTCACGACATTTATACATCTATATATAGATGTGAAAGCGTGATGATATTTGTAAAAATTAATTCAATGAGTACTAGAGCGTTTTTGGGCTAGCCATAAAAACTTTAAAAGGTAATGGTGCTTCTAAGGCGCTATCGTCAATCGCTAAATGGATGAATCCGGAGTGCTCAAAAAAAGCACTTAATTGCTCGTTATTTAATTCGTCTTCGGCTAAATTCATTGCTTGATAATAAGCTTTATTTTCTTCTGTTTCGCAATCTTGTGCATCTACAAACAAACTCATTGGCATACTAAGTACTGAGATCGATTGCACTTTACTGTAGTGTTCAGCAATTTCTTTCAGTAAAAAATTAGCAACACCTTGCTTGCGAAATGCCGGCAAAACACTAATCGCTTCAATTAAGATATGATCTTTGGCTTTAGCGTCTACTTTTGCTTGTAACTTTTCGACTAAATCGGCCGCAACATTTTGCTTTTTGAAAAACAAATTTAATGGCACTTCCCAATCGGTAGCATCCTGCTGGCTCAGTAATTCATAGCTTTCGTCAGCGCCACGGTGCTTATTTAAAGTGATTATTTCAATTTCTGCTTTGGCAATAATTTGGTTATCGTCATTCTTGACATTAATTTCTTGTATTAATTGCCAATCAAAAGCACTTTTAATTTCTGGTTTATTAAATTCTATCGTTAAGTTCATCGTATTTTTTGCGCTATATACGGCTAATGTTTAAAGCCTAACAAGCGACTACCTTAGGTTGTTAGCGCAGTCATTCAATATGCTAAAAAGCTCTTATTTCGAGGCCAAATTAACTCAATTGATTGTTTAGTACTGCATATACAAATAATATGGCGAGTTTATAGCATTAGTCTGCCCTCGATGCCAGAATTTGATCAACCTCAGGGTAGCCTAACCATCACGCATAAGTAATATGAGAATATTAATAACACTTATTTTACACTTAACAAGCTGTAATTACCCAAATGGTTAGAATGGAGGTTCTAAGTAACTGTACAGAAAATCAACTTTGATTACCTGTTTGCTGATATTTGGAATGTATTGTAAAATTATTTTAAGTTTATCAACTAACGCCAACCTATGAAAAAAGTATCCTGCTTATTTCTCTTGTTTTTAACGTTTAATGTTGTTTTGCATGCGCCTTTGGCTATTGCACAATCGACCCAATCAGCATTGCGATTCGATCTAGGTGAAAACACAGGTTGGGTTCCATACCGCGTAGGTAAAAGTGTCGATCAAGCCGGCATATTGTCTGAATTGGTCGTACTCATTGAAGAATACTCAGGTATTAAGTTTGAAAGCGTTAATTGGCCGATGAGGCGCGCAGAATTTGCCTTAATAAAAGGTATTGTTGATTTTGACTTTATTTGTACCGCTTGGTTTCAGGGAGGCACCTATGGCCGCAACTTTGTTATTAGCGAACCGTTGTTTGAGATCAATGAATATGTAATAACCCTGAAAGATAAAAAACACTTATTTCCCACCTTAGAAAGTATTTATACTAAGCCGATAGGCACCATTGCGGGCTATTTCTATTTTGATGATTATCAATTTACTCGGGTAGACTTTCGTGACGAAGAGAGTTTACTTAAAGCATTAAAATATGAGCGAGTTGACGCTATCATTCTTGAATATGAAACGGCGAAGCACTGGGCGAAAGTTCAAAATGTAGCAATAGAAATGACCGCGCCTCATACGACGGGTAATTTACTTATTCGACTTAACAAAGCCAAGCAACAACAGCTCCCTGCTATTAATGCCGCCATACAAAAAATAAAGCAAAGCGGTCAATTAAAAAAAATACTAGATAAACACGGTGTAGAAGCCAAAATTATCTCATCTTGACAAATTCAAGTTAATGCTCCTATTTTAAAATAGAATTAATCAATATTTAATCGTATTTATTTTCCTTCATAGAACAAAATTACACTCTTAACAAAAGTCATAGGATGATTTTTTGTTAAGTCTTTCCGCTTTGTTATAGTTTTGTTTTTACTTCACTTTAGACATTAAATTCGTATATAAAGATTAAAATGTCCTAAACTCTATTATAGAACTCGAAAAGAGCTTTTTATATGAAAAATTTTTACGGCCTTAATCTAAAAAATTTATTGGAGAAAGCACCCGTCGGGGTCATTATTCATCGTTGGGATACTTGTATTGTTTATGCAAACCCTACTGCTTTGAGTCTATTTAACCTCACTTTTGATCAAATTGTTGGCAAAGATATTTTCGATCCAGAATGGTCTTTTGTCGACGATGCAGGAAAAAAATTACAGCTTGACGATTATCCAGTTAACAAAGTAAAGCGAACTCAAAAGTCGATAAAAAATGAGATCATAGGTGTTGTTACTAGCACTCAAGATCAACCGCGTTGGCTGATGGTAAACGCCTATATGGAAGGGGAGCTTAACAGTGATAGTCGCTCTATTATCGTCTCTTTTAATGATATATCAGATTTCAAGCAACTCTATTTTTTCTCGGATATTGTTGAGAATACACAAGACATAGTTATTGTCTGTGAAGCCGATAATATTAAATACCCGACAGGGCCGAAAATAATATATGTGAACAAAGCATTTGAGACATTAACAGGCTATAAAAAAGAAGAAGTCATAGGTGAGACCCCGCGTATTTTACAAGGAGACTTAACTGATAAAGAGGCAATGTCTCGTATTAAAGAAGCATTGACAAATCATCAAGCCGTAACAGAAACGTTATTAAATTATGATATTAATGGACGTCCTTACTGGATTGAAATGAATATAATCCCACTAAAAAATAAGTATGGGGAAGTAACTCATTTTGGCGCAATCGAGCGGGATGTTTCAGAGCGGAAGTTTCATTTAGAGCAGTTACAATATAGAAACCAAGAATTAAAAGCGCTAAAAAGTGAGCTTGAACAGCTTGTGCAAGAAAGAACAGCAGAGCTACAAAATGCCAAAGAAAAGTTAGAAAAAATTGCATTCTTAGATCCTTTAACTAATATTCCTAATCGACGATTTTTTATTGATCAAACTCATCGATTAATCAAGTCTTGCAACCGTAGGCAGTTATCGATTGCCTTTGGGCTGCTTGACATAGATGATTTCAAACAAGTGAACGACACACATGGCCATGATGCTGGCGATTTAATTTTGAAGAAATTAGCTGAATACTTTGCTGTTTTTTTTAGGGCCGATGAAGCCTATTGCAGATATGGCGGAGAGGAGTTTGCTTTTACGTTGGTCATTGAAAAAGCATCTGACTTAGAGATTATAACAACTAGACTAATCAACGGAATTCGTGACCTTAAAGTGTCAGTTAATGGCCATGATCTATCCGTATCGGCCAGTGCTGGCTTTAAGCTTTGCCACCCCAGTTATGGTGTTGATTTTGAGAAGGAAATGAAACAGGCAGATGTTGCGCTTTATCAGTCGAAGAAAAACGGCAAAAATAGAGCCACGATTTTAAAGTAACTTGTGCATTTCTATGCAAAAACTTGATCGATGGTTTTATTTTTCGTGAGTGTGAAGCAGTTAAATAGCGGATGCTTACTTTTTCATAGAAGCTACATAAGAGATCATTTCATTTTCACTAGCAAACTAGATCATATGAGCTAGCTGCGAGCGAAAAAAGATCGTAATTAGCCCCATTTGTCGTTAATGTACTGGTATCTGCACCGAGATTATTTAATATTTATTGTTAAACTACACTTATTCCCATAAAACATCATTTTACTTTTTTTAACAGATAGTTGGTAAACTAAAAAACTATTAAATCAGCGTCTGTTGAATAGAATAGGTCGGTGGTTTATTCTTCTCATCATAATATTTGCAGTAGGTTTATGAATGCTAAAACAATTAGTTAGTGTCTTTTTAAGTTTGGTTTTAATTTTAATCATTAGCATCACGCAAAGTGGGCTAATACCCAGCGCTGAAGCCCAAGAATCAAATCTTGGAACTGATATTGAAACTACCATCGAACGTGTGCAGCAAACCACTGATTTAGATGAAAAAGAACGAAAAAATACGCTGATCAAACTTAAAGATGCACAAGACATGCTTGCGACTGCAAAAGAGCAACAGCGCCTGACCTTAGATTATGAAGACCGGGCTGCGAGTGCATCACAAAAAGTCATTGCTATCCGACAAAGTAATCAAGCACTTCGAAAGCAGGTAGTGCAAATAGATGAAAGCCAGCCAGCAGAAAAACTCGCAAATCAATTGCTTTTACAAAGAGCTGAGCAAAAAAAACGGCTGTCAGTACTTTCTGAAAAGCAAAGTGAACAAACTATACTGAGTTTGCGAGCTAATAAAATTGCCGAACAATTAAGTGCAACTAGGTCTGACGAAACAGCTATCAATCAAGCGATAGCCAAGCAACCAGCTGATAATATAAGCCTTGACGCAAGAGCTGACTATCTTGAAAAACACGCCAACGCACAAAAGCTCGCAGCGACTATTAAAGCACTTGAAAGCGAGATAGCGACTATTCCCGCTCGGCAATCGTTAGTAGAAGCAGAATTAAGCCAGCTACGTACTCAAAGTACATTTTATGAAAAACAGATCGCCTTACTGCAATCCTACTTAGCCGATAACAGAAAGAGTGAAGTAAAAAAGACGGTAGAACGAAGCAGTGCTGTTCTAGCTAAATTCAAGCAACAACCAGCCCTTGAAGCCCTAGCCAGTGAAAATTTAGTATTGGCTAATCAACTGCAAGATTTGCAAAGCCTGGCGCCAGAAAGTGAAACCAATGTTGCAACGTTGCAAAAACAACTCGTTGAGGTACAGCAGTCTTCAGAAACTGTCGATAGAGTGCTAGCAACAGGTCGTGTAACCGATGAATTGGGCGAGCTTTTACGAAGACTTCAGGCCAGTTTACCGGTAGAAGCTGTGCTTGAGGAACGCAATGAAAAGCTTGAAGAGTCGACCATACGCCAACAGCTTGATGTGATTTTGTGGCAAGACCGGCTGCGCAGTTTAACACCTATTCCTGAAGCGGCAGAGCGTTTGCTTGTTGAGATTAGTCCCGAGCTGAGTAAAAAATCTCAGCTGAATAAAGGTGCCGATACAAATCTATTCACCGCTATCGAGCTTGAAAAGGCAGAAGAGCTGACAACGTCTCGTCGTGATCTAATACGTAAGTTGATTGACGTATCTAATATGCAAGCTGATCGAACTACAGATGAAAAACTTGCGATCAGTGAATTGCTAATAGCGAGCTCAGATCTAAGAGCGCTATTGGAACGGAGATTAATTTGGCTACCATCTTCCAGTTCAGGCATTGCAGGTAACTTTGGCTTAAATCTATTACTTAGCGTTAAGTGGTTCTTTGCACCTACAGCATGGCTGAGCTTAGCCAGCGACCTATACAGCGGCGCTATATCATCGCCTTTTCTATTGCTGCTTTTTGCCATTATACCCATACTCGTTTTAGCGAGTCGGCGCGCAATTAAGCGGACGTTGTGGTCGTTATTTGAAAAGGTGGGTGACGTAGACCATGACACTTATTATAGTACGCCGTTAGCGTTACTCTTAACTTTCGCGCTAGCGTTACCCTTACCCGTTTGTTTGTTCACTGTCGCTGGCATGATCTCAGAAGGTGCTCAACCATTGGGCTTTTCTATCGCCGTAGCAACAGGCTTAGCGGCTGTTTCATCGTTAAGCCTAATACTCTTGTCTTTTCGTTCAATGTGCCGAGAAAACGGCATGTTTGAGAAGCACTTTGGTTGGAGCACCAAAGCACGACGTAAATTACGCGCTATGCTTTCGTGGTTTGTCTGGTTAGAGTCGGTTACCGGCTTTGTATTTGCTACTGCGATTGCTAGTGGTGAAACTGAGCTGAGATACGGCATCGCAATTTTAGCATTTATTATCAGCTCTATTGGTATTGCGGTATTCAGTTATCAATTTTTTCAACCTAAAAGTGGTGTGGCTACGAGCATTGCGGGCGAAACACCGGCAAATTTACTGACTATTATTGCCTTTCCCATCGCGGTGATAGCACCTTTTGCAATAGGTTTAATGCCACTTTTTGGCTATTTTGATACTGCTGTAGAGTTGCAATCTAAAGTCTTTCTGTCAGGCACTGTACTGGTAATGTCGGCTGTTATTTATGGCATTATGTTACGCGTTTTCTTAGTGACATTTCGCCGTTACATGGTTCGCAAAGCGCAAAAAGAAACCGAAGATTTAGCGATAAAAAATGCCGAGCCAGAAGTAGAGCCAAACGTGGAAGCAATAGCTACGCCTGAAGAAAGCAAGGGCATTGATGAAGAAGAAGTGAAACGCCAAAGTCAATCAATCATGCGATGGTTCACTGGCTTATTATTGTTAGCAGGGCTTTGGTTTATCTGGATGCCACTGCTACCAGCACTTGGGATTGTTGATGACATTATAGTCTGGCAACGAGTAAAAGTAGTCGACGGTGTAGAGCTCTCAAGTGGTGTTACCCTGTGGAATATTATTTTGTCATTAGCGTTTGTCGTCGGTGGCTTTATAGCGGCGAAAAATATACGTGGCGTAATGGAAATTGGTTTTTTTGAGCGTTTCGAAATGGACGATGGGGCTCGCTATGCCATTATGTCTATATTGGGTTATGTCATCGTTGGCAGCGGTATAGTCATTGGTTTCTCGCAGCTTGGCATCGATTGGTCAAAGTTGCAGTGGATTATCGCCGCGCTTGGTGTTGGCTTAGGTTTCGGCTTGCAAGAGATAGTGGCAAACTTTGTTTCTGGCTTAATCATACTATTTGAACGACCCATTCGTGTGGGCGACTTCGTCACCATAGGTAATTTAAGTGGTACGGTCAGTAATATTAAAATTCGCGCCACGACAGTAACAGACTTTGATAACCGTGAAGTGCTATTGCCAAACAAGTCTATCATCACTGAGAATGTCACTAACTGGACATTAAAAGACGCGGTTACCCGCATCGTGGTTAAAGTTGGCGTGGCTTATGGCTCAGACATCGAAAAGGTCACCGATATACTCCTGCAGGCAGTAAAAGATCAACAAGACGTGCTTGAACTTCCTTCTCCTCAGGTTTTCTTTTTGGAGCATGGAGATAGCTCGTTAAATTTCGAAATTCGTGCTTTTGTAAGCCAACCAACAAACCGTTTGCCGTTGACACATTTAATCAACATAGCGATTAACAAAGCATTAGCCGAACATAATATTTCCATTCCGTTTCCACAGCGTGACTTACATCTAGTTTCTGGTCAATTGATTGAAAAGACTGAAACGGATTAAGTGCTTAATTATTGATTTACTGTAAGTTAACGCATAGTTAGCTTTAAATATTGTTAAATTCACTGAACTTAGGGCATGAAATTAGTTCAGTGAATTTAAGCTTGGAACTTATTAATTTAGCGAATATTTAAGCTAAGCTTTTGAAACTTTATAAAGGTTGGATTGAACCAGACACAATTGAAAATTAACTTGTCTGGTTTTAATTGTATTTTTACGTGCTCGAAAACTTACTTAACATTAATATGTTTGTTCTTATTTGATGTAGCTTGGCTTCAGTTGATTAAAAATGACTGCATTTGTAATCGTAAAACACACTAAACCGCTTGCCCACAAGCCACACCACTACTCCAAGCAAACTGGAAATTATAGCCGCCTAACCAACCGGTTACATCAATAGCTTCGCCAATAAAATATAAGCCTTTGGCTTTTTTAGCTTCAAAGGTTTTTGATGAAATTTCGTCGGTGTCGACGCCGCCTAAGGTCACTTCGGCGGTTCTATACCCCTCGGTGCCATTGGGTTTTATTTGCCATTGATGTAGGTACTGGCCTAAGTAGGTAATTTCGTCGTTACTTATTTGGTTAATAGCTTTATCTGAAATATCTTTTTGTTTTATCAACGCTTCAATAAAGCGTTTCGGTAAAACTGTGGCTAACATGTTTTTTAATGATTTTTGTCCGCTGGTTTCACGCCATTCGCTGATTAATGCATCGATGGATGTTTCTGGCAGTAAGTTGATAGTTACCGCTTGTCCTGAGCGCCAGAATGATGAAATTTGCAATATCGCGGGGCCAGATAAACCACGGTGAGTAAATAATATGTTTTCTTTAAATGTAGTACCGTCTTCGCTGGTTACTTCAGTGGCAATGCTGATGCCAGATAAGCCATCAAACTTTTGTTTATCGTGATCATGTAAAGTAAATGGCACTAATGCCGCCATTGTCGGTAAAACCTTCAAGCCAAATTGTTCGGCAACTTTATAGCCGATCGGGCTTGCACCTAATTTCGGCATGGTTAAACCACCAGACGCTATAATTAATGACTCACATTGATAACTTTCACCTGCGGTAACCACTTCATAACCGGTATCATTTTTGTTTACTGATATGACTTCGCTGCGCATTGCTATATCAACACCGGCCCATTCACATTCGGTCATCAAAATATCAACAATGTCTTGTGCGCTGTTATCACAAAATAATTGCCCTAAGGTTTTATGATGATAATTAAGACCATGGCGGTCTACTAGCTCGATAAAATCTTGCGCGCTATAACGGCTCAGGGCTGATTTAGCAAAATGAGGGTTTTGGCATAAGTAGTTTTCGGGGCTGGCGTTTTCATTAGTGAAATTACAACGACCACCGCCAGAAATTAATATTTTTCGGCCGGGCTTTTTACCCATATCAACAACGGTAACACTACGACCACGATAGCCCGCAGTTGCTGCTGCCATTAAACCTGCTGCGCCGGCACCAATAATAACTACATCTGAAAATATCAAAGAAATAACCTAGTTTATGCATTTAATGACGGCATTATACTTGAGTTCGCAAAGTAGGGCGATAAGTTAAAGTAAGCGATAATATTTTGACCTAAAAGGCTTATAAATCGGGAGTTATGTAAGGAAAGGTAGGGTTAAGTAAAGAAGTGCAAAGATGCTTTGAATCGCTGAACTTAACCCTAGAATGCCGCTCTACAAAGTGCTTTGTCAGCTAATTTCAGCTGTAAGCATTAATTAACTGGCAGTAGATCTCTGCGCAGTAGTGGCAATTAACTTTATTGGAAAAATATATGTGCTTTAAATCCAACCTCTTTTCAACTATTTCACCTTCAAAGGTACTGATAATTTCATTAGCGTTAGCCCTTGCTGCTTGTGGCGGTAGTAGTGACAGTTCAAATGTCGGTTATGTTAAATTTTATAACAGCTCGAAAAATGCTCCTGATATTATTCTCACGCTTGATCAAGATCTTGCATCAGACGATGACGATGATGCAGATAATTTTGAAGTAACCTTTAATGGCGTTGCATATACTGAAGCTTTAAGCGTATTTGAAATTGACACAGACAGTTACTTTTACGAAATGGGTTGGCAAGATGAAGACAGTAGCGACCGTGATGATCTTGAGGTAATTGCAGAAGGGCAAATTAAAGTTACTAAAGATACCATTCAACTATTAGTGCTAACTGATGATATTACAGCGCCTCAAGTTGATACCTATAGCATTGATGTGCTTGACGATGATGAAGACGAAGATAATGATTTATTCAATTTACGTGTGTTGAATTTACACCCTGATTCAGCTGGCGTTGATTTTTACATGTCAGAGTCAGATGAAACCTTTAATGAGGCTACATTAGTCGGTCAATTTAACTACAGACAGCTTTCAGAAAATCAAAAGTTTGACCAAGACGAATATATTTTCTATATCACCAAGTCAGGCACGCAAGAGGTATTATTTACCTCTGACGACATCGATTACGCATACCCTGCACAATATGTGATGATAGTGCGTGAAAATACCGGTTCAGGTACGTCGCCGTATGCTATGGATAGAATGTCTAACTCGTCAATTACCGAGTATTTAGACACAGACTCTGAAGCACAGTTTAGAGCCTATAACGCTATTAGAGAACACGCACTGATCCCTAATTACACTGGTACGTTAGATATATATATTAATGGTGTTGATGATGAAGCAGAAATTTCAGCACTTGAAATTGGTAGCTTCAGCGAGACTAAAATTCAGAATAAAGGCGATTATAGTTTAGATCTATTAATACCAGGTAGCACAGAGCGACTGTTAAGTAATCATTTACTCAGTTTGGCTGAAAACACCAATAAAACGGTATTCTTCTATTTAAATGAAGAAGATGTAGATTTAGATGGCGATGGTAACGTAGATGAGAACAATGACGGTATTGTTGATGAAATTGAAATAACCATTAAGTCACTTGTCGTTGCAAACAGTACCCGCGAAAGTATCTACGATCATCAAATTACCATGATAGATTTAGTTGATAGCGAAGACTTTAATTTTGTGAAATTCTATTTTGTTCGTAGTGATGAAACTATCGAAACTGCCTTGTATAGCCGCAGTGCCGTTTATACTCAGCCTGAGTCAATTTACTTACAAAATAATACTTATCAAGTGTTTGCCATTGCCGAGGTTGATAGCAGTGAGGTTATTTTATCAAGCTTTCAATTGACGCTTGATGAAGACTCAGATGAGCTATTTTTAATTGTTGAAGCTGATGACGATTCGCCAACAGGCTACCGCATTGAAATGATTAAGCAAACTGAAGACGAGTAGCTTATACCAAGTTGATTAATTAACTGCTCCTTTAAAATGGGCAAAATAAAGAAGGGAGCCATCGGCTCCCTTCTTTCATATATGGTAACTAACTACTTTGATTTAAAGCGCTTTGAGAATAGATTCTGCATTACTAACTTCAAATTTTTGCGGCTGCTCAACATTTAATGTTGTGACCACGCCGTTATCAATAACCATGGCATAGCGTTGCGAGCGCAAACCGCCGAAAGCCGCCGTGTCCATTTCAAGACCCAGTGCTTTGGTGTAGCTACCATCGCCATCAGCAAGCATCATTATATTTTCAGCATTTTGAGCTTTACCCCAAGATGACATAACGAAGGCATCATTAACCGCGACACAAACAATAGCATCAACGCCTTTGGCTTTTAACTCATCAGCTAAGACAACGTAACCCGGTAAATGTGTTTCCGAACACGTTGGTGTAAACGCTCCTGGTACAGCGAACATAACGACTTTTTTGTTAGCGAACAATTCAGACGTTTTGTGGGTGACCATATCACCATCTTTTAATTCTTGTAGTTGCCCATCAGGCATATTTGCATTTAATGAGATCATAATATTTCCATTGTCATTGTAGTTAATGGGATGCCGGTATTTACCAGCTTTCGAGTAATGCTTATCATGTATACACCAGCTAAATAACGCTGATTATTAGTCTAGAATAAACTTAGTCTTAGCGCACGTTAATGCTGAATAAAGTCTTTAATTTTTTAGCAAATTTTGCCCTGAAATTATTGGCATAACGTGATCAGTTATTCTTCGGAATCGCTTGATTTACATAAACATCAAAGCGATTTTTTTTCATATTAATGCTAGTTGATGGCGTTTTACCTGCAAGTGGCGGCGCATAGCTTGGGCGCTTAACCACCACGCGATATTTTGCTAAGGCAATGGCTGGTGCTAGCAAGTTGTCAGCATCAAGGTCTTCACCCACCAATGACTGAAATACGCGCATTTCTTTTTTAACGGCCGCAGACTTTTCTCTATGTGGATACATAGGGTCAAGATAGATTACATCTGGCTGCTGAGCTAAGTTCATATTTTCAATCGATGACGAGTTAATTAAGTTCATGCGATCGGTAATATCATTAATTTCGGTGCTTAGTTTCGCGCGTTCTAAGCCGTCTTCAAGTAAGGCCGCAACAATTGGCATACGCTCCATCATGGTAACGTTGCAACCTAAGGTAGCTAATACAAACGCATCTCGACCTAAGCCAGCGGTAGCATCAAGCACATGGGGAGTAAAGCCATGTTTTAAACCAACGGCTTTAGCGATGTCTTGACCGCGACCACCACCAAATTTACGACGATGTGCTGTGGCACCATCAACAAAATCAACACAAATAGCGCCAAGCTTTGGTTCATCAAGCTTACTTAGTTCTAGGCGCTGCAAGTTAACTTGTAAAGCAAACAGTAACTTTGGATAGTTTTTTATTGCAGCGATATCACCGATATAATCCAACTGCCATTTTTTGGCAACTTTTTTCGCTTTGTCGACGTCGACAGCATCAACATAAGCGACGGCAATTTTATTCAGCATCAGCGATTTCTTCTAGATGAATATGATTATCGCCAGTCGCATAGGCAATTAAGCGACTCAGTTGACCTAAGGATAAGTCGCCTTGTTGTTGCCAGCTATTAAAGCTTGCTTGAATAGCGTTTAAGCTCGATTTTGTTTGAATACCGCCAGTAATAATGTCATGTGCTCGAAAATAGGCTTCTACATCTCGGCTAAGTAAAAAAGTGTCTTTACCTAATGCACGCAAAGCATAAGGCCCTGTGTTGCCGCCAAGGCGTTGGCCATGTTTTTTCAAATATGCCCATAAGCCGATAATATCGTCACTCGGCCAGTTGGCAATAAATTCAGCAAAGCTATGACCTTGTTGCTGCTCTTCAAAAATCATTTCGGCGTTCGCTTTAATGGTTTTAACTTTATTAAAGTTACGAATGATTTTAGGGTCGCTGGCTTTTCGCTCCATCATTTCTTCTGGCATCATCAACACTTTTTCAATATTGAAATTAAAAAAGCTTTCTTCAAAGTTTAACCACTTGTTTTCAACCACCCGCCAAACAAAACCGGATTGAAAAACCTTTTTACTGAACTCCGATAAAAACCGATCGTCAGTTATGTTTTTTAATAAATGGTCTTGGCTACCTGAACCCAATAATATATTGAGCTTATGTACGCCACCTTTTCGGGCGGCGGCACGTTGATATATATCGTCAAGTGTTTCTAATGCCATTGTTATTAGCCCGTAATACCGCAGTGACGTAATAATGCGTCTATTTCTGGCTCTCGGCCACGGAACGCTTTAAATAAAACGCTTGGTTCTTTTGAACCACCCATTTCGAGAACATGGGTTAAAAAGTCATGGCCAACACCTTGGTTGAAAATACCTTCTTCTTCAAAACGTGAAAATGCATCTGCCGATAACACTTCAGCCCATTTATAGCTGTAATAACCAGCGGCATAGCCACCACCAAAAATGTGACCAAAACTGTGCTGAAATCGATTGAACTCAGGCGCTTTAATTACCGCGTAGTCGTCACGTACTTGGTTAAGCACTTGTTGAATTTCATCACCTTTTTCGGGAGAGTACTGGGCATGCATTTTAAAGTCGAATAAGCTAAATTCTAGTTGACGGATCATCTGCATCGCCGATTGGAAGTTCTTTGCCGCTAACATTTTATCAAGCATGTCTTGTGGTAAAGGTTCATTCGTTAGGTAATGGCCAGAAATAAAGGCTAATGCCTCTGGCTGCCAACACCAGTTTTCTAAAAATTGGCTAGGCAGTTCAACCGCATCCCAAGGAACGCCGTTAATACCAGAAACACCTGCAGCGTTAATCTGTGTCAGCATGTGGTGAATACCGTGACCAAATTCGTGGAAAAGCGTTACCACTTCGTCATGGGTGAATAGCGCTGGCTTGTCGCCAACAGGGCCATTAAAGTTACAAGTAAGGTAAGCTACTGGATATTGAATATCGCCATTGGCTAATGCACGACGGCCGACACAATCGTCCATCCATGCGCCGCCACGTTTGTGTGGGCGTGCGTATAAATCAAAATAGAAACTGCCGCGCAATTGTTGGTTTTTATCAAAAACATCAAAAAACTTAACGTCTTTATGCCAAGTATCAATACCTTGGCGCTCGCTAATGTTTAAACCAAATAAACGATGCACCACTTCAAATAAGCCTGCTACCACTTTGCTTTCAGGGAAGTAAGGACGCAACTCTTCGTCAGAAATAGCATAACGCTCTTGTTTTAGTTTCTCGCCGTAATAAGGTAAGTCCCAAGCTTGTAAGTTACTTTGTTGATATTTATCCGCAGCGAAGGCGGTAACTTCAGCTAGGTCTTGTTCGCCTTGTGCTTTTGATTTTACTGCTAGATTTTCTAGAAAACCTACCACCTCATCAATGTTATTGGCCATTTTCGTGGCGAGTGATTTTTCCGCAAAGCTATCAAAACCAAGTAAGTTGGCAAGCTCGTGACGTAACGATAATAGTTCAGCCATAATTGGACTGTTGTCATATTCGCCGCCGTTTGGCCCTATTTCTGAAGCGCGAGTAACATAAGCGCGGTACATTTTTTCGCGTAAAGCGGAGTTGTCACAGTAGGTCATTACCGGTAAATAACTTGGAATGTCTAAGGTGAATAACCAGCCCGACTTTTCTTGTGACTTAGCCAAGGCTTTCGCCGCTTCTTTGGCGCTTTCGGGTAAGCCAGTTAGCTCTTTTTCATCAGTAATATTTACACTAAAGGCATGTGTAGCATCGAGGATGTTATTGCCAAAAGTAGAGCTAAGCTCAGATAAACGTGTCGCAATTTCGCCGTAGCGTTTTTTATCGTTATCGTTCAGGGCTATGCCTGATAATTTAAAATCGCGTAATGCGTTAGTAATGACTTTTTGTTGTGCTTCGTTTAGCGTTTTAAATTCATCACTTTCGCTTAATTGTTGATAGGCTGCGAATAAGCCCGCATGTTGCCCTACAAATGTACCGTATTCTGATAATAACGGCAGGCATGACTCATAAGCATCGCGTAACTCATCACTGTTAACCACTGAATTCATATGCGAAATGGGCGACCATAATTTACCTAATACGTCATCTACCTCGTCAATTGGCGAAACCAAGTTTTCCCAGCTAAATTGTGTGTTGTTGGCTAACACCTCAGCAATAACTGTTTTACAATTACCGATAGCTTTTTCAACCGCTGGCTTGATATGTTCAGGCTTAATTTTCGAAAATTGTGGTAGAGATGTATTTTGTAATAATGGATTGGTCATAAAATTCGCATGTTTTACTAAATGATGCACTAGATGTAATGGCAAATCGTTCGATAATCAAGGTTTAGCGCTCACTATTATTTGGCTATCGATGTAAAAAATTGAAATTTAACTGCTCAAAACCATGTCATTTGCTTCTATAGCTCAGCAAAAACCATCTATGTTGGCTCAATTGCTTGAATTTTAATTTTATCAGTCCAATATAATGAAGATAATCACACAGGAATATTAATATGACACAACATTTTGACTACATTTCAATTGGCGCTGGTAGTGGCGGCATTGCCTCAGCGAATCGCGCGGCACGTTTAGGAAAAAAAGCAGCGGTTATTGAAGCCAAGCATATTGGTGGCACCTGTGTAAATGTGGGTTGTGTACCTAAAAAAGCGATGTGGTATGCCGGACAAATAGCGGATGCATTACATTATGCGAATGACTATGGATTTAAAGCACCATTGCAAAGCTTTAACTGGTCAAAGTTAGTTGAAAACAGAGAAGCTTATATTGAACGCATTCATGCGGCTTATGCGCGTGGCTTTGCTAGTAACGACGTTACGGTAATCAACGGCTTTGCAAAATTTGTAGATAAAAACACCTTAGAGGTTGATGGTGTTTTATACACGGCTGATCATATTACGATTGCCACGGGCGGACGTCCAAGTCGTCCAAGTATTGAAGGTGCAGAGCACGGTATTGATTCAGATGGCTTTTTTGCATTAACAGAACAACCTAAAAAAGTAGCGGTTGTTGGTGCCGGTTATATTGCCGTTGAGCTAGCGGGCGTATTACATGCCTTGGGTAGTGAATCACATTTATTGGTGCGTAAAGAAAAACCATTACGTGGTTTTGACGACATGCTTAGCGATACGTTAGTCGAGCAAATGGAAAAACACGGTCCAACGTTGCATACCATGAGTGTGCCGACGCGTGTTGAAAAACATAGTGACGGCCAATTAACTATTCATTTAGATAACGGTAAAAGTATCGGTCCAGTTGATAGCTTAATTTGGGCAATAGGGCGAGACCCAGCAACAGACAATATTAATATTGAATCTACGGGTATAAAGCTCGATGAACGTGGTTTTATTCCTACGGATAAATTTCAAAACACCGATGTTGACGGTATTTATGCGGTGGGCGATAACACCGGTCGTGCACAATTAACGCCGGTTGCTGTTGCAGCAGGGCGACGCTTATGTGAACGTTTATTTAATAATAAACCTAACGAGCATTTAGATTATTCAAACATAGCGACGGTGGTGTTTAGTCATCCGGTTATTGGTACGGTTGGTTTGTCAGAAAAAGAAGCCATAGCAGAGTATGGCGTTGACCAAGTTAAGGTATATAACTCGCAGTTTACTGCCCTGTATCAAGCCATAACTGAAGATTATCGTGACCCGACGCGCATGAAATTAGTTTGTGCGGGCGAAGAAGAAAAAATTGTCGGCATTCATAGTATTGGTTTTGGTAGTGATGAGTTATTACAAGGCTTCGCTGTTGCCATGAAAATGGGCGCAACTAAGGCTGACTTTGACAACACAGTGGCTATTCATCCAACGTCTGCGGAAGAATTTGTCACTATGTAACCAGTGAAAAAATAAATATGCTGTTATCTGGCATGTAAGCGCCAGCTGATAAAGTTTAGGAAACCATCATTTATTCACCGAGTAATAGCGAATAAATGATGGTTTTTTTAATGATGTTATTTAAGGTTAAGGCGAATTAAAGAAAACCTTAAAATGGGTATTATCATCATCTGAGGCAACGGTTACCTTACCACTATTGGCTTCAACCATGGCCTTAACAATAGCTAGGCCTAAACCTGCTCCATCGCTGTGTCGTTGTCTTGATTTATCAGGTCGATAAAAGCGATCAAACAAGTAGGGTAAATGATCTGGCTGTATTTTATCGCCTGGATTACTGATGGTAATACAAACCTGCCCACTGTCTGCTTTTTCAGTACTAACAATTATTGATAAACCTTTAGCGGTATATCGAATGGCGTTTGATAATAAGTTAGATAACAATTGCCGGAAATGGAGTTGGTCACAATAAAAATTAAGATTATCGCCTTGTTTTACAAAGGTAATATTTGACTCTTCAGCTAGTGCATCAAAGTATTCAAATAAGGCCTCGATTTCAGTATGACTATTGAGTACTTGTTGCTTTGGCTTTATTAAACCATTTTGAGTTTTAGCTAACCAAAGCATATCTCGCACCATATTGGTCAACCTTTCGAGTTCCTCTAAGTTAGAAAACAACAGCTCTTGGTATTCTTCTGAGGCTCTAGGTTGGGAAAGCCCTACCTGAGTTTGTGTAATTATATTCGTTAACGGCGTTCGTAATTCATGAGCAATATCTGTTGAAAAATTAGATAAACGCAAAAATTCGCTTTGCAGCCTATCGAGCATTAAATTAAAAGACTGCACCATATTTAATAATTCGATTGGTACCTTTGTTTCGTCAAGCCTGACTTCAAAATTGTTTGTTTGAATATCATGCATTTTTTTACTCAGACCCCGTAAAGGATTTAACCCTTGATGAACAGCGAACCAGCCAGCCAGCAGAACTAACAAGCCAGCGCCAATCATAATTACCCCTAAACTTTGTCTAAATTGAGTTAAAAAGTGGGTATGAAAGCTCATATCAATAGCCACGATAGCGCTATATGTTGTTTGCGGGGTTTTAAAGGTAGTTATTAATACCCTATACGAAAAATTGCCAACTTGTTGCTCAGTAACATTAGCAATCTCAAAGCCAGTTTTAGCGGGTAGTGTTGAACTTAAATGAGACAAATTACGTTCGGAATTTGCGTATATAAAATCGCCTTGTTGAGCGTTAACTTGGTAATAAACTCCATGATGGCCCACTACAGCCTGAGATAAAGAATCGATTAATTGCTCGTTATTGGTGTGATTTTTCATTAACGCGCCTTCAATTGAAGCGGATATAACTTCGAGCTCATTAATATCTTGCTGAACAAAGTGATGGCGAATTGAGCTGTCTATAAGTACACCGAGAAAGCTCAAGCTGAATATTGTAGTTACGGCCACAAATAAAACGACTCTAAAGGTAAGTGATAATGGCCTAGCGTTAGTTTTCATTAACCTCTACCTCTAACTTATAGCCCATACCACGAATGGTATGGATGAGCTTAACGTCAAATACATCGTCAACTTTTCCGCGTAATCTTCTAATTGCAACATCAATAACATTGGTATCGCTGTCGAAATTCATGTCCCATACTTGCGAGGCAATTAATGATCGAGGTAAAACTTCCCCTTCGCGACGAATCATTAGCTCGAGCAGGTTGAACTCTTTATTACTGAGTAAGATATTTTTGCCTGCTCGTTTTACTTTATGTTTTAAAATATCCATTTCTAAATCGGCGACGGTTAAGATGTTTTCAATTTTTGGTGTGCCTCCTCGACGGATCAATGTACGAACTCTGGCTAATACCTCAGCAAATGCGAATGGTTTTATAAGATAATCATCAGCACCAAGTTCTAAGCCCTTAACTCTGTCATCAATACTGTCGCGGGCGGATAAAAATAGCACCGGCGTTTGGTTATTCGCTTCTCGAAGCGACTGTAAAATTCGCCATCCTGTAACGTCAGGTAGCATTACATCTAATATAATTACCTCAAATACTTCGGTCATAGCCATGTGGTGACCATCTAAACCATTGCGTGCTAAAGACACCTGAAACCCAGCTTCAGTTAAGCCTTGTTTCAAATAATCACCTGTTTTTTTCTCATCTTCTACAACCAATAATCGCATGAAGCTTTCCTAAAAAAGTATTGATAGCAATTGAATTTAAAAATCATTCATTCTAAGGAGGTCAATATCATTGCCCACTTACTTCATTAAATTGCTGTTAAAAACATTATAAAGTAGCGGTCTACACTGCAACATGACACTAAGATTACACCTTTGTCATTTTATAGTCATGTCGTTGACAGGTAATATCTCTATACTCTAGTCGTATTCTGATTTAGAGGAGTTGGTAAATGGACGACATTAACAAACAGCAAGCATCTCACTTTCCGAGACGCCGTTTCGTACAGGGGTTGATCGCGGGAGGCGTTTTAGCCGCATTTCCAAGTATTATCCATGCCGCCTCATCTTTGGTTGCCGGAACCATTACAGGCAATGCACCAGAGCTCAGCGGAAAAGTGATCGAACTTGTTATTGATGAATCACCCGTTAACTTTACGGGTGTCGTTCGTATGGCAACCACTATTAATGGTTCGATTCCCGCCCCAACGTTACGATTAAGGGAAGGTGATGACGTTACTATTAAGGTGACAAATAAGTTATCAGTGCCTAGTTCTATTCACTGGCACGGCATTATTTTACCTTATCAAATGGATGGCGTGCCTGGCATTAGTTTTAAAGGCATTATGCCCGGCGAAACCTTCGTTTATAAATTTAAATTACAACAAAGTGGTACCTATTGGTATCACTCGCACAGTGGTTTTCAAGAAATGACCGGCATGTACGGCGCGTTAATTATTGAACCAAGAGAAACCGACATTATTAGTTCGGATAATGAGCATGTTATTCAATTGTCTGATTGGACTGATGATGATCCCATGGCACTATTTCGTAAATTAAAAATACAAAGTGATGTGTTTAATTTCAGTCAACCTACGGTACCTGAATTTTTTGCTGATGTGTCAAATACCAGTGTTGCTAATGCTTTACAACGTAGAAAAATGTGGCATCAAATGCGTATGAGCCCAACCGATTTGGCCGATTTATCCGCATCTGCGATGACCTTTCTTATGAATGGTACTGCGCCGATGGCTAATTGGCGGGGGCTGTTTAAATCTGGCGAGAAGCTTAGATTAAGATTTATTAACGGTTCTAGTAATAGCTTTTTTGATGTCAGAATACCCGAACTAAAATTAACGGTTGTGCAAGCTGATGGTCAAAATGTTGAACCGGTAACCGTTGACGAATTTCGTTTCGGTCCAGGTGAAACTTACGATGTAATTGTTGAGCCTAAAAACGATGCTTATACCATTTTCGCTCAAAGTATGGACCGTTCAGGCTATGCAAAAGGTACTTTATCTGTAGCACAAGGTCTTGATGCGCCGACACCAGCATTAGACCCAGTGGAATGGTTAACGATGATGGACATGATGGGGAATATGGACCATGGCGCTATGTCTGATATGAATCATGGTGCTATGGCAAATATGAAGCAGCCAGGTATGGACCACGGCGCAATGAAAATGGATCATAGCCAACATGGTGCGATGGCAATGGATCACAGCAAACATGGCATGTCTGAGAACCCCTTGAGTGTTGCTAGTACTAAAGTGCGTCATGCAAAAACAGAATATGGTGCATCGGTGGATATGCGTGTTGATATGCCAAGAACAAACTTGGACGACCCAGGAATTGGTCTGCGAAAAAATGGCCGCCGTGTATTAACCTTAGCCGATTTACATTCTTTGGATGGTATCGCTAATCACCAAGAGCCTGAAGCTGAAATCGAGTTACATTTAACCGGTAATATGGAGCGATATAGTTGGTCGTTTGATGGCTTAGAGTTTGGTAAAAGTACGCCGGTGCACATGCAGCATAATAAACGTATACGGGTTATTTTACAAAACGATACCATGATGACGCACCCGATGCATTTACATGGCATGTGGAGCGATTTAGAAAATGATCAGGGTGATGTGCAAGTGCGTCGACATACCATTCCAGTTCAACCAGCACAGCGGATCAGCTTTTTAACCACACCACATGACGTGGGCCGTTGGGCGTGGCATTGTCATTTATTATTCCACATGGATGCCGGTATGTTTAGAGAGGTGGTTGTATCATGAGAAATTTAATATTGTTTAAACCTTTTGTCAGTGCACTGTTGCTTTGCTTGCCTTTAGTCAGCGTGCAAACATTTGCGCAAAATGAAATGGCAAATATGGCTGAAATGGATAGCGAAAAGCCGCAACCCCAAAGTGGTGATGCGCCAATAGATGCTCGCGATCCACATGCTTATTCTGCAGGGACAACCTTAACAGAAGGCCCTTACGCTTTAGGTGAAGAAGATCGATTAGTACTTGCTGATGAGCATAGTTTTTATGCACTGTTAGGTAATAGGCTTGAATATAATGAGCAAGCAGATGCTGGCGTATTCGACTTTCAAGCTTGGTATGGAACAACATTTGACCGGTTAGTGATTAAAACAGAAGGCGATTTTTCAGAGGGTAAACTGGAAGAAAACTCGACGGATATCTTATGGGGACACGCTATTAGCGCCTATTGGGATACTCAATTGGGTATTCGCGTTGATTACTATCAAGGGGGTAAAAATCGTCAATGGTTAGCATTGGGTGTGCAAGGTTTAGCCCCGTATTGGTTCGAACTTGATATGACCGCTTACATTGGCGAGCAAGGGAACACTGCGCTGACTTTTGAAGCTGAATATGAGCTATTACTGACCCAAAAGCTGATCGTTCAACCGCGTGCTGAGCTGACACTTTATGGTAAGAAAGATATAGAAAATGGTTTAGGTAGTGGTTTATCAAGTAGTGCTATTGGTTTTCGAGTACGTTATGAATTTACTCGTCAGTTTGCGCCATATGTTGGTGTTGAATGGACTAATAAATATGGCAGTACAGCAGACTATGCAAAATTAGATGGACAAAGTAGCAGCGAAACAGAGTTCGTTGCTGGCGTAAAATTTTGGTTTTAATTTTTTATAAATAAGAGGTAATAATGAAATTTTTTAATACAGTGGCAGCTTTTTTAAGCTTAACATTAGCGTTTTCAGCATCGGCACATATTTCACTCACGGAGTCAGCACCAGCGAATGAAGCTATGCTGATGCAAAGCCCTGAACAACTGTCGTTGACTTTTAGTGGTGAAGTTAGATTGGCTAAAGTTGTACTGACCGATGCAGATAATCAGCCAGTAGATTTTAGTTTTAAGCCGAGTTCAAAACCAAATATGGCGTTTAGTTGGCCTTTACCCACGTTAAGCAAAGGCAAATACACCGCTAAGTGGATAGCATTAGGGGGCGATGGTCATAAAATGACAGGAACTTTTAATTTTATGGTTGGTGATCATGGTGCACATGATGAGATGAAAAAAGAAATGTCGTCTTCGCACAGCCAACATAGTCACTAGGGAAACTAAGTAATGCAAATAAGTGACTGGTCAGTATTTTTGCTACTCGTAAAATTAGTCACTTATTTGGCTACTGCGGCGCTGGCTGGTACTTTAGTTTTACGTATACTTAATCGAAAAAGCAAAATTACAGATGATAATTTTGCTGCTTTAAATTCATATATAAAGTCTTGGTTATTAATCTGCCTCAGTACGGCGTTAATTGCCTCTATATTGCAAGTACCGATTGAAGCTGGCTCAATGGCTGAGTCAGGGTTTTCTGGCATGACAGATGCTTTTATGCTGGAAATTATTTGGCAATCGGTCATTGGTGATCAAGCCGTGGTGAGAATACCGGCTTTTATTTTAGCTATAGTTGCTGTCGCTGCTTGGAACAAACATAGTGCTAGTACAACAAACCTCAATTTTTTTCTGACCTTATTTAGTCTTATTACTATTATTGCTAGTTTCACATTTACAGGGCATAGCGCTGAGAAAAACCTGCTTATAAAAAGCCTGTTTATGTTTCATATTTTTGCCATTAGTTGTTGGGTAGGTTCATTATGGCCACTCTATAAAAGCTGTCAGTTCTTACCTATGGCTGAAGTTAAACGACTAATGCATCAATTTGGTCAGCTCGCCGTTATTATCATAATAGTGCTGCTAGTTTCAGGTGTTACCCTATTGTTGCAATATTTAAACAGTGTGGCTGAATTATTTACCTCAAACTACGGGCAATTAATATTACTAAAACTGTTACTCGTGTGTGCAATGCTTTTACTAGGTGCTTGGCATAAACTAACGTTAGTGCCTCAAATCGCTGAACAACACCATATCATCACCTTAAAACGTTCCATTTCAGTCGAGATGTTTATCGCTTTTGTCGTGTTAATAATTACGAGTATATTCACCACATTAATTGGGCCACCAATGTAAGGCTAACGGGATAAATATTTAAAAACTCATGCCCAAGTAATATTTATTTTTTCCCGCTTGCCTATGTCCAACTATCACCAATTTCATACTAGCAACTCAGTTATACCAATGGCTATTAACTCCCTTGGCTATTTGTTTTCGCATTGGAAGATGAAATGAAAAACTGTCAGTTAAATTTTCAATAGAAAGTACGCTCAAACATACAAGTGATTTAGTTAAACTGTTGAATGATAAATTTCATTTAATTTGCAAATAAAAATTATATTTTTAAGAAAAATAAATTCTAATAATTCAGCTAGCCCTTGCCGAATATAGCTTATGTTTTTTTGTTATTTCTAGGTGTCATTACAGGATTAAAATAGTTTAATAATTGTCTGGTAATGGCGTGGTTTTCTGGTAATCTCTTAGCTCGCTTATTTCTATTGTTCGTTAATTGAACAAGTAAATCTAAGCTTGGACATTTATTTATCCACATAATATAAAAATAATAATAAATATGTGAAAAGGATTTCTGACTTACCTTTTTCCTTATAATACAAGTAGTTAAAATGCAGTTGCCGTAAAGTTCGCCAGATCTTTAGGGTCTTTTCCTGTGCTTTTCAACATACTTATCCACAATTTTCGCTAATTTTGTGACTAAATATAATGAATAGCTAGAGAGAATTTGCCGATTATGGCATGCTTAGCCCATCTTTCTCCCAGTTATAAAATTATCATGCCAACTTCTGACCAATCACCGCTTATTTTAGTCGATGGTTCATCTTATTTATTCCGCGCATATCACGTGCCATATTTACAAGCATTATCAACTTCAGACGGTCAACCTACAGGTGCCATTACAGGTGTCTTGAACATGATCAGAAGCCTGAAAAAAGACTATCCTAATGGTAATATTATTGCGATATTTGATGCCAAAGGAAAAACCTTTCGTAATGACATGTATCCCGAATATAAAGCTAACCGTCCGCCAATGCCGGATGATTTACGCACGCAAATTGCGCCAATACATGAAATTATCACTGCCATGGGTTTACCACTTTTAGTGATTGATGGTGTTGAGGCGGACGATGTTATTGGTACGTTATCGCATCAAGCAACAGCGCTGGGTATTGAGACGGTGATCTCTACCGGTGATAAAGATATGGCACAGTTAGTTAACCCGCATGTGCGCTTAATTAACACCATGACCAATGTAGAAATGGATGAAGCTGGCGTCATTGAAAAGTTTGGCGTTCGCCCAGATCAGATCATCGACTATCTTGCCTTAATGGGCGATAAAGTTGACAACATTCCGGGTGTTGATAAATGTGGTCCGAAAACCGCCGTAAAATGGTTAACCGCTTATCCGACTTTAAAAGAAGTAATGCAACATGCCGATGAAGTTAAAGGTAAAGTAGGTGAGAACCTGCGTACTGCTTTAGCCCACTTACCACTTTCTTATGAACTAGCCACGATTAAGCTTGATGTTGCACTTGAGCAAAACGCTGCTGAATTAAAACCAAGCGCACCTGATACAGAAAAATTAAGAACCTTGTATCAAAAATACGAACTTAAGCGTTTATTAGCAGATCTAGATGCCGTCGATAAAAAACCTGATTCGTTAGTTACAGAGAATAACGATGAAGTTGCAGACTTGCCGGCTGCTGTTGATAGTGAATATGGCATTATTTTGGATAAAACCAGCTTTAATGTTTGGCTTGAAAAGTTAAAAGCGGCTGAGCTATTTGCTTTCGATACTGAAACCACCAGTGTCGACTATATGAAGGCTAAGCTAGTGGGCTTATCATTTTGTATTGAGGTCGGTAAAGCGGCTTATGTACCATTAGCACATGATTATATCGATGCACCTGAACAGTTAGAACTTAGCTGGGTGCTTGAGCAACTTAAACCCCTATTAGAAAGTGATACTTTATTTAAAGTAGGGCAAAATTTAAAATACGATGCCAATGTGTTATCGCATTATGATATTGCTATGCAAGGCATTGCTTTTGATACCATGCTAGAGTCGTATTGTTTAAATAGTGTAGCTACTCGCCATAATATGGATGCGCTAGCGGATAAGTATTTAGGCTATAAAACGGTACATTTTGAAGATATAGCAGGCAAGGGCGCTAAACAACTCACTTTTAATCAAATTGAGATTGAAAAAGCCGGCCATTATGCCGCTGAAGATGCCGATATTACTCTGCGCTTGCATGAAGCCATTTATCCACAATTATCAAAAATAAGTGCGCAGCTATCGGTTTTTGCTGATATTGAAATGCCTTTATTACCAGTACTTGCTCGTATGGAGCAGCATGGCGTGTTAATTGATTGCGATATGCTGGCTGAACAAAGCCAGTCAATTGGTGCGCGTTTAGCAGAGTTAGAAATTGAAGCGCATAATCTGGCAGGTAAAAGCTTTAATTTAAGTTCACCTAAGCAGTTACAAGTCATTTTGTTTGAAGAGTTAAAAATTCCTGTTATTAAGAAAACGCCTAAAGGTGCGCCTTCAACAGCTGAAGAAGTGCTGCAAGAATTAGCCTTAGATTATCCATTACCGAAAGTTATTTTAGAAAACCGAGGTTTAAGTAAATTAAAGTCTACTTACACTGATAAGCTACCGCTCTTAGTTGGCGCTAAAACGAATCGTGTTCATACTTCGTATCATCAAGCGGTTACTGCAACAGGACGGTTATCTTCAACCGATCCAAATCTACAAAACATTCCAATTCGTAGTGAAGAAGGACGTAAAATCCGTCTTGCTTTTATCGCTCCACCTGAGCATAAAATTGTCGCGATAGATTATTCTCAAATTGAATTACGCATTATGGCGCATTTGTCTGACGATCCAGGCTTAGTTAAAGCATTTTCTGAGGGTAAAGATGTACATAAAGCGACAGCCGCTGAGATATTCGCTGTGCCACTTGACGAAGTTACTAGCGACCAACGCCGCAGCGCGAAAGCAGTTAACTTTGGTTTAATTTATGGTATGTCGGCATTTGGCTTAGCAAAACAATTAAACGTTCCTCGCCATACGGCGCAAGCTTATATGGATAAATACTTTGAGCGTTATCCAAATGTTTCTCAATATATGGAAGATACGCGTCAGCAAGCAACAGAAAAAGGTTATGTAGAAACCTTATTTGGCCGCCGACTTTATTTACCGGATATTAAAGCTAAAAATGCCATGCGTAAAAAGGCAGCAGAACGAGCTGCCATTAATGCGCCAATGCAAGGCACTGCTGCTGATATCATTAAAAAAGCCATGTTGGCTGTAGACGACTGGATACAAGCGCAGAACGATCCTAGAATTAAAATGACCATGCAAGTGCACGATGAATTAATATTTGAAATCCATCAAGACATTGTTGAAGCAACCACAGCGACTTTGGTTGAGATAATGAACAATGCTATTACCATGAGTGTGCCACTAATTGCAGAGGCGGGCATAGGAGATAACTGGGAACAAGCGCATTAGAAATTCGATTTCTGCGTTATCTCGACTGTATTATTTTACAAATTTTTGAAATGAATATAGCCGAGATACGTTCTTATTAAATAACACCGAATGATCCCTTCATGGTGTTTTGTTTTTTAGGCCTCTACCCAGAGGCCTTTTTTTTTGGCTGATTATATAGTTAGCAGCTTATACCAAGTTGATTAATCAAATTGGTATTATTTCTTAAGGTATTTAGTGCTATTGCATTTGTAAATATACAGTCATGTTATAAATTTACCAAATAATGTAAAAAAGTTACAAAATTAACTTTACACTCTTAGAGTTGTTACTCTATAATGACCTTGTTCCCAAATTGAACGCTTGTTGTGATAATTTGTATTTTAAGCTTCCCCATATAGCTTTTGAGTCGATAATTTATTTATTCGGCTCTTTTTTTTGCCTAAAATATTGTTATTAAATACTCACGCGAATAGCTTGGCTTTATATTTGATTTTAAAATTTGTAATTATATTACAGAGTGGCTGTCTTAATGTTTAGCTGGGCATTGAGGACTGCACTATGTTATTTACTTATTTTTATGCGAAAGCATCGTTAAGCATAAGTTTAAATGTTCGACTAATGCAGCGCAGTGATCAAAATCAATAAGCGGAATTTCCTTATCACTATGAAAGATCTGTGCGGTAATAACCCCAATCGGTGTTTGCCCAACTTTTAAAGGGCAAATTAATACCGAGCCTTCGACGATGAATTCGGCTATTTCTCCAGTAATATATTGATACCACTGTTTTTCCTGTCGGTCTTTGATCAATATTGCTTGGTTGTTATCCATGGCATAACTAAAAACATTATTGCTGCGAGAAAGAGAAAATTTCACGTTTTTCTCAATTAACTGACTCGCGATATCGTAAGTAAAACGAGACTTTATCGCCTTTTTATCATCAATAACTAGAAAAAAGCTACAATGTTCAAAAGCAAAAATCTTTGCCATAGATTTTAGTGCTAAGCGAATAAATTCGGTTAGGTCGTTTGAGGTTTTTAGCAATTTATTGAGCTGTATATAAGCACTGAGTATATCGCTGTCTTTGTGCGGGTTAGGTTTTAAAACTTGAAACTTGTTACCTTTAAAGTCACTTACTTTTGGCAAGGGGTTAATATGCTTTATTAATGCCGATGCGCCATAAGAGGTTAATAATTTATTTGCTCTTTCGCGCAGATGTTCGATTTTTAGCACTAATTGCCGAACGTTTAAACCGGTTAATTTTGCAATATCAGCTAAAAGTTGCTGAAATTCCTCTGCACTGCCAGTAGGGTTTGCGATGGTATTACTCAATTTGTCGGCAAAATATATTATTTGAATTTCAATGGTTCTGCTTTTCGGCTGGTCCATTGCTTTTAGGAGTAAATCACTCAAGCTCCAGGTTTTTACAAGTTCTATACTCAATTGGGGAAAATCACAGCCAATTTCACTTTGGCATTTTTGTCGAAAACTTTCAGTAGTCATATCTTCATGTGATATTAATTTTTCGGCCGACTCACCACCGACAATCCAAAATGCAGTTTCACCAATACGATAAAGCATCGCCGCTAAATACAGCTCTTCTTGCGTGTCTTCTGCATACTGTGGTGCCATCATTTTCGCTAATAATCCGGCATAAAATGAACTGGCCATTGACTGAGTTAATTGATGGTATACATCGGGGTTAAGTTCTTTATTTGCTAGCAAGCCTTCAACCAGTTTAGATGTTAGGCAGATGTTTTTAACTGCGCGTATACCGAGTACTACTGAAGCTCGAGATACCGTGTTAACTTTATTAATACTGAGATGTTGAACGCTGTTAGCTACTTTTAATAAGCAAGATGCAAGTGCCTGATCGTGCAAGATAGCCTTACTTAATTTAGGTAAAGAAGACTTGTCATCATTATTGAATTTATCCAGCATTCTCGCTGTTGAAGTGATAGCAGGTAATTCACTTTTTGCGATGATATCAACCCAATGCTGAATTGATACCTGCGGTGTGTCAGTCATCTTTTTGCTCCAAGTGAATAATCGCTGTTTTATTTATAGTTATTTTATCGAGCGTAACACATATTTTTATAAAGTTATGATTAACAAATCAGGCTTATTTATGATTATAGTTGTTGCGTGAAGAAAACTATTAGCACTTTTATCTTGGTATGGAGTCATAAAGATTCATATAAATTAAAGCTGTTGAACTACATAGTCTGAGCATTAAAAGAGACATAGCTTGGCATGAGTAAAGTTGAAGGCGCTAGGTATTGTTCTTTGTAGTCACTACATTCTTAATAGATTAATCAAGCTAAGCTATTGTACTTATAGCTTATTTAGTTAGTATTAGATCAGCTAAATATAATCGTGAAAAATAAAGGGGAAGATTTTGAATAAATGGATGATACCGGTGTTATTGGCCTGCTTAACGGCATGTGAAAACACTATAAAATCAGAAGAGATAAAACCTACAGATGCAATCGCTGGGGTAAGTTTTGTTGAAAGCGTTACTGCAAAAGCAGGGCAAACAGTTATTCCTTATCAAAAATATGTACTTGATAATGGTTTAACCTTAATACTTCATCAAGACCGGTCTGATCCCCTTGTACACGTTGATATGACTTATCATGTTGGGTCTGGACGAGAAGAAATTGGCAAGTCGGGTTTTGCACATTTTTTTGAACATATGATGTTTCAAGGTTCAGAAAATGTTGCAGACGACGAACACTTTAAAATTGTGACTGAATCAGGCGGTACCATGAATGGTACTACTAACAGTGATCGCACTAATTATTTTCAAACCGTACCCGCCAACCAACTTGAAAAAATGTTGTGGCTTGAAGCCGACCGAATGGGTTTTTTAGTAGATGCCGTTACTCAAGAGAAGTTTGAAATACAACGTGAAACGGTAAAAAATGAGCGTGGCCAAAGTTACGAAAATAGACCTTACGGGCTATTACGTGAGCGAGTTTCTGAAGCTATGTATCCGCTAGGGCACCCTTATTCTTGGCAAACTATAGGTTATATTGACGATTTAAATCGTGTGAATGTTAACGACTTAAAGGCCTTTTTCTTGCGTTGGTATGGCCCTAACAATGCCACGTTAACCATAGGTGGTGACCTTAATGTTGATGAAACCTTAGCTATGGTGAATAAATATTTTGGTAGCATTCCTCGTGGTCCTGAAGTAAAGATGCCGATAAAGCCTAGCTTTATTATTGAGGCTGATCGCTATATTTCTATGGAAGATAATGTGCACTTACCTTTGGTGTATATGTCGTACCCAACGGTTAGTGTTAGGCATAAAGACGAAGCAGCGCTTGATTTATTATCGAGTATTTTGGGGGGCGGAAAAACCTCATTACTTTATAAAAATTTAGTGAAAAACCAATTAGCTGTGCAAGCTTCTGTAAGTCATCCATGTGCAGAGCTTGCTTGTACTTTCAATATGTTAGCTTTACCACATCCAGCTTCAGGTAAAACCTTAGCGGATATGGAAAAAGTAATTCGTGACAGCTTATTAGAGTTTGAGACTCGTGGTGTTGAAGACGACGACTTAATTAAAGCAAAAGCTGAAATGGAAGCAAATTTTGTGTTTGGTTTGCAAAGTGTGGCGGGTAAAGTAAGCCAATTAGCGGCTAATGAAACCTTTAAAGGGAATCCAAATTATATTGAGCAAGACATTGCCCGTTATGCCAATGTTACCAAAGCTGATGTTATGCGTGTTTATAAAAAATACATTAAAAATAAACATGGTGTGATCATGAGCATTGTGCCGAAAGGGCAAAAAGCACTGGTCGCTGCGCAAGACAACTTTACACCTGCCGCGCGTGTTATTCCAGAGCTAGCTGTTACTTCTGACACAGACCTGCGAGTTCGCAAAGCGAAAGATAATTTTGACCGTAGTCTAATGCCGATTGCTGGTGCGAATAAAGCGGTTGATGTTCCACAAATGTGGCGAGAAACTTTTACAAATGGTATTAAAGTTTTGGCAACGCAAAGTAGCGAAACGCCAACTACTTCAATATTGATTAAAATCCCTGCAGGACATTACTTTGAGGATAAAGACAAAGCCGGAACCGCGGCACTTTTAGCGGCAATGCTTAATGAGTCAACCACTAAACGTAGTGCTGAAGACATGAGTAAAGCACTGCAAAAGTTAGGTGCTTCGGTTGGAATTTCAGCTAGTAATAGCTATTTAGCGATTAATATAAACGCGCTAACTAAGCATATTGATGCCACGCTTGCTCTAGTTTATGAAAAACTAACCGCACCAGCATTTTTGCCTAATGAATTTGACCGCAATAAAAATAATGCGATTCAAGGGGCTATTAATGGTAAGAAAAATGCCGGATATTTAGCGTCTAATGCTTATCGCCAATTACTGCATGCAGATAATATTGCAGCAACCCCGAGCGGCGGTTCAGAAGCTTCATTGGCTAGTATTGAGTTAAGCGATATTAAAGCGCTGTATCAGCAGCAAGTTAAAGCTAAAGGCAGTGAAATAATACTGGTGTCGGATCTAGACAAGAGCAGTGTGTTAAAGTCACTGAGTATATTTAAATCACTGACTGGCGAAGGCAAAGCGTTAACATTAAACTTACCTGAATCTAATGCTAAACGCGGGGTTATTTATTTAGTTAATAAAGATAATGCAGCTCAATCTGCAATTCGTATTGGTAAGCGCTCACTTACCGAGGATGTCACAGGTGAATACTATCGTGCCTATTTAATGAATTTTCCATTAGGGGGAGCATTTAATAGTCGTATCAACTTAAACTTACGTGAAGATAAGGGCTATACCTATGGTGCGCGCTCGTATTTTTATGGTGATAAATTCTCTGGCACTTATACCGCCAGTGCAGAAGTTCGTGCTGACGTAACCGACAAATCAATTGTTGAGTTTGTTGAGGAAATTAAGCGCTATGCTGAGCAAGGTATCAGTGATGAAGAGTTAGCCTTTATGCGTAGTGCGATCAATCAAAAAGATGCTTTGAAATATGAAACGCCGAGTCGTAAACTTGGCTTTTTAGCGCAAATTTTAGAGCATGACTTAACATCTGATTTTGTCAAAGAACGCAATGACATTGTGGCTAATATCAGTAAAGCAGAAATTAACGCCTTGGCGAAAAAGCACTTAAACCTGAGTGAAATGTTAATGGTAGTCGTGGGCGATGCTAAAACGTTGAAACCTCAATTACAGGCATTAGGTTACGAAGTGATTAATTACGAAATTTAGCTTAAAGCAACGAAACACAAGGCTGCCAACTGGCGGCCTTTTTACCCTCTTGCAGACCTCGTTATTTTTCCCCTGTGAATTATTACTTTTTTTTACAGAGAGGAGCCAATGAGAAGAGAATGAGTTAATACATCTACAATGAGCAGTGCTTCAATAGTAAAAGTAGTTTGTATTTGTGATGTTTCCTCTCTTGCAGTCCTCATTATTTTCTCCCTGTGAATTATTACTTTTTTTTACAAGGAGGAGCCAATGAGAAGAGAATGAGTTAATACATCTACAATGAGCAGTGCTTCAATAGTAAAAGTAGTTTGTATTTGTGATTTTCCCCCCTCTTGCAGTCCTTATTATTTTCTCCCTGTGAATTATTACTTTTTTTTACAGGGAGGAGCCAATGAGAAGAGAATGAGTTAATACATCTACAATGAGCAGTGCTTCAATAGTAAAAGTAGTTTGTATTTGTGATTTTCCCCCTCTTGCAGTCCTCATTATTTTCTCCCTGTGAATTATTACTTTTTTTTACAGAGAGGCGTCAATGAGAAGAGAATGAGTTAATACATCTACAATGAGCAGTGCTTCAATAGTAAAAGTAGTTTGTATTTGTGATTTTTCCCCCTCTTGCAGTCCTCATTATTTTTTCCCTGTGAATTATTACTTTTTTTTTACAGAGAGGAGCCAATGAGAAGAGAATGAGTTAATACATCTACAATGAGCAGTGCTTCAATAGTAAAAGTAGTTTGTATTTGTGATTTTCCCCCCTCTTGCAGTCCTCATTATTTTCTCCCTGTGAATTATTACTTTTTTTACAAGGAGGAGCCAATGAGAAGAGAATGAGTTAATACATCTACAATGAGCAGTGCTTCAATAGTGAAAGTAGTTTGTATTTGTGATGTTTCCTCTCTTGCAGTCCTCATTATTTTCTCCCTGTGAATTATTGCTTTTTTTACAAGGAGGAGCCAATGAGAAGAGAATGAGTTAATACATCTACAATGAGCAGTGCTTCAATAGTAAAAGTAGTTTGTATTTGTGATGTTTCCTCTCTTGCAGTCCTCATTATTTTCTCCCTGTGAATTATTGCTTTTTTTTACAAGGAGGAGCCAATGAGAAGTCAATGAGAAGAGAATGAGTAAAACTAGGACTATTTGACAGGTGGGTAGTGAATAATGTTGTCAGTGTATATGCACTGACAACGTTTATTAAGGTACGAAAGTAGGTTTTAAATTAGTGTTTGCTTTGATATTTTGCCGGCGTAGTTCTATTCGGTAACGTCGCTTTGATAAACTCACGAATATCTTGGTTAGATGCTTCTAAATCTTGATAACGTAGATACATCATGTGGCCACTTTTATAGCCTTTAAATGAAAGTCTGTCTTTCATTTTTCCGCTTGGGTCAAGTTGTGACAAAGTATATTTAGCATCAAAATAATTAGTCGCACCGTCATAATAACCAGATTGGATCATTACGTTTAAATACGGGTTTTGCGCCATGGCTAAACGTAAGTTTTTACCGGTATTATTGTTGGTTCTATCCCACGGGTGCACATTACCGAACATGTTATATTTAAGATCAGTTTTATAATTAAGCTCTTCACGCAAATAGTAATTTATTGCAGGCGTAAAACTGTGTAACCATGAAGTTAGCTCGGCATTGTAATCGGGGCGACTGCCAGTCACCTTTTCATCGATGCCTAAATAACGCGAATCTAAACGGCCAACGGTTTGCTCACGGTTACGGAGTATTTCTTTCCAAAAATAAGACGCTTCAATATCTAAATTATTACGTAATACTTCTTGTACCGATAAACCGGAATAGCGGGCAACTTGTTTGGCAATACGCTGTTTTTCATCTTCTGCAATAAAGCCACCTTTAGCAAGTGCTGGTAGATACTGCTCAAGGGTGAATTGTTCAATTTCAGGTAATATATCTAATAAATCTTGGCTTTGTAAATCACTTGTTAGTGCTTGGTGATACCAAGCCGTTGCCGCGAAATAAGGTAAGCGATTAGCGGCTTTAACTGGACCGTCACGTTTGATACCAATATCGGTTGGAGACACCAAAATAACGCCGTTTAGATACATCCATTGGCGAGATTGTAATTCTAGCGCTAAACCTGAAACACGAGTAGTGCCGTAACTTTCGCCGATAAGATATTTAGGTGATTGCCAGCGGTTATTGCGGGTAACAAAGGTGTTAACCCAATCAGCCAAGTATTTTACGTCAGCATTTACACCAAAGAACATTTTCTTTTGTTCTTCTTTTGACGGCATTTCACCTTCTTTATTCGGTAAAACGCGGGAATAACCGGTGTTTACAGGATTGACAAATACAATATCATCGCTGTCTAAAATGGAGAATTCATTCGTTTTTACACCGTATGGTTGCAGAGGAAAACCTTCGTTATCAACATTAAGTACTTTAGGGCCTGTATAAGCTATGTGCATCCAAACTGAAGCCGAACCTGGACCGCCATTAAATGATATGAGTAAAGGGCGCGCGGCGTTATTTTTTACTTTAGAACGTTGATAATAAGTATAAAAAAGGCTAGCAATTGGGTTGCCGTCTTCGTCCCACACGGGTTGTGTGCCTGTGGTAGCCGTGTAATCAAATTTTTTGCCGTTCACTTTAGTACTATGACTACTGGTTTTGCTTTCATCAATTGCAATTTTTCGCTCAAATTCTGCATTTGCCAAGGGCGATAACAATAAGAGTAGGCCCGATAAGGTTATAAAATGTCGAAATGTCATCACAATGTTCTCAGTGTTAGGGGGGATTTTTTAGTTGTGCATCTAGCCTACGACAGCATGAAGACAAAGTCATATTTAAAAGTTAAAACGAGTATTTATAGCGATTAATAACCTTAATAATTGATGAAAAAAAGCTTTATCAAAATAGGGCGACTTAAGTACAAGATATATAAAGCGCATCGCGCCTTCTGACAATTATGTCGCTATGTGCAATGGTTTAGATAAACAATAATCAGGTGCTCGCCTGTGATGGATGAATGGTTTTGTGTTAAATCGGTTATTTTTACCAAATGCTGAGCAGGCAAGGTGAGAGTTTCCTGTGTGTTGCTGACGGTAAGTTCTGCATCTTTGAATAAACTATAGATAAAACATAAGTCGCTATTTTTAAGCGGATGGTTTTTCGCACTCGTCTGGCAATCTAGCTTGGTATTAAAGGCTGAAGTACGGGCAATAATATTAAAGTCGGTTATTTCATTACTGTGTAAGTTGCCAACGGTTTTGTTACCACCATCAAAAGTCGCAAAATCAAGTAGTTTGGTTAATCGATCAATTTTACTGTCATTGTGTTGTAGATTAATACCATCTCCGTCAATTAAAATTAAGTTACGGGTGTAATCAGTGAAATTAGAAAAAACTCCGTCTTCAACCACACTAGCCATACTCAAACGCCAGTTGAAATTATCTAAGGTCCCGCCAGAATTTATTGCCATTTCGACCGTCTCGCCTTTGCCGTTTTTCCAAGGCACGGTTTTAAATTGTGTTGGTTGAATAATTTCAATCATGTAAATACTCCGAATAAATATTGGCACTTTTATAGTGCTTTGATCATAGCGCGAAACAACTTGATATGTCTGCGTTAAATCCAGATTAAAATGGTCTTTTTTTGGGGCACTAAAGACATAGCTTGTTACTAATTTTATGCATTTGTAATAACAAACTCATTGCCTAAAAAAAATTGCGTTGATAGCATGCGCACCTTCATATTTACATTCACGCTTTGTTGAATAATAAAAGGATATTATTGTGTTTAAAAAATCTTTAATTGCATTTTCTTTACTAGCATTACCTTTAACCGCTTCGGCTAACTGGTCAGCTGGCGCTGGCTATGCGAACCTCTCAGATGATGACCTTTCATTAGGTGTTATTTATGGTGCTGTAACTTATGAATTTGCTCTAGAGGGCAGCAAGTTTTCTTTGGTGCCTGAGTTACGTTTGGGCACGGGTATTTCCGATGATAAAATCAGTGGAGTTAAGTTAGAAGTTGAAAGCTTCACTGCACTTTCAGTTCGTGGACAGTATAACTTTGACAATGGCTTTTACGCCTATGCTGTACCGTCGTATGCTAACTTAGATTTTAAAGCAAGTTTCAACGGCGCGTCAATTAGTGACGACGAGTGGGAGTTTGGTTTTGGTGCTGGTGTTGGTAAAAAGCTGAATGAAAAAACAAGTGTGGAAGCTTCTTTCGAAAACTTCGACGGAACTGATGTGTTTAGCGTTGGCTTTAAATACGCTTTTTAGCGCTTTAATTGACGATATGACGATAAAGGGAAGCCATTGCGCTTCCCTTTTTATATTGTGACGTAAAGCCCATTGCATTCAGCAAAGTTTTACCACTCTAGAATATTTTTTTTATTTTGATTACTATTAATTACCGAGTAAATTTAAGGTACTGACATAGAAATTAGCATCGACCATCACTTGCACTTTGTCAGCCTTATCTTCAGTTTGTTCGTTATCTACACTAATATTCGCCCATTTATTTGACGGCGAAAGCCACATGGCTTTGCCATTTATAAACACCCGCACTGGCATATCAAAACCATCGATAGTATTACTCCAGCGATATTGTACTTGGTTATTTTTCACAAAGTACTCAAAGGTTGGAATTCGAATGTCGCGTAAATATTGGTCAAACACTTTGCTTAAATTTTTGCCCGATTTATCACTAATATAACTTTCAACTTGTGCTGTTTCGACAATGCCATGATAAAACTTTTTGTTCAAACCTCGTAAAATACTGCGCCAAGTATCATCATTGTCGATGATCTGACGAAGGGTGTGTAACATGTTGCCACCCTTGTCGTACATGTCACCTGAACCTTCTTGATGTAAGCCATATTGCCCTATAATCGGGCTTTTATTCTGTATGTTTAGCCGCTTTCCTCTAATATATTCAAAGGCTATTTCTTGGTCATAGTGATATTCCAAAAATAGACTTTCGGAGTAACTGGTAAAGCTTTCGTGGATCCACATGTCTGCAATGTCATTGTGAGTAATATTATTAGCAAACCATTCATGACCTGATTCGTGCACAATAATGAAATCAAACAGCATACCTGCACCTGTTTGGCTGCGGTCACGGCCTAAATAGCCATTTTGGTAACCGTTGCCATAGGTAACAGAGCTTTGATGCTCCATGCCTAAATAGGGCGCTTCAACAAGCTTAAAGCTGTCCTGGTAAAAAGGGTAAGGGCCAAACCAATATTCAAATGCTTCAATAGTACGCTTAGCATCTTTGAACTGTTTTTTGGCTTTGTCGAGGTTGTCGCGTAAAACATAGTAATCCATGTCAAGCTCGCCTGACTCACCTTGGTATTTTTCTCCAAAATGTACATAGTCACCGATGTTAATATTAATGCCATAATTATTAATCGGGTTTGTGACTTGCCAGTGAAAGGTTTTGGTTTGTTTAGCTTTATTATGCTCTACCTTAACTAAGCGGCCATTCGAAACATCCATTAAATGCTCAGGCACTTCAACACTGATCATGGCACCATTATTCGGTTCGTCGTATGCATGGTCTTTATTTGGCCACCAAATGCTGGCGCCCAAACCTTGGCACGACGAAGCGATAAAATCATGACCGTTATCATCTTTATTCCAGGTTATACCACCGTCCCAAGGTGCGCGAACTGCTGCTCGAGGATGACCTGAAAAGTGCATAGTGAGTTGATACTCTTTTCCCACTTCTTGCTCTTGCTCAACAGTAATAAAATATGAATAACCTAATTGCTCAACAGCTAATACTTTTCCGTTTTGCTCTACTTTGTTGAGTTGCATTGGCGCTTGTAATTCAATTTGTAGGCGTTTCTGCTTTGACAAGACGATGTACTTCATGGTGTTGGTACCAGAAATATGCTTGTTTATCGGGTCTACGTTAATATCAAGATGATAATGACTTAAATCCCACCAGGCTCTTTCTGGCGTTATAGTGCCACGAAAAATATTTTGTTGGTGATCATCAATCGCTAGCTTAGGAAATAATTCTGCCGTTGCTGTGCTAATAGATATTAGGCTAGTAAACAGTAATATTGGGTATATAAGTTTAAGGTTCATAGGTATTAATTCGCCGCTAATGACACTGGAGTATTGGCTTTAAGGTCATAGCCTTTATGGAAGGTTATGGTAAATAGCATGCAAAGCGCCATTGTATATTTTGTAGATGGCCGACTAACTTAGTAGCCTGAATATAAAAAGCAGCGATGAACGCTGCTTTTTTTGTAAATAATAAGATGAAAAGCTATTAAATAGCTCGCGTTATTATTTTAATGACGACATGTATTGTGAAAGTGCTGCAATTTCATCATCAGTTAAGTTCGCTGCGACACCTTGCATCATGCCATTTAGGTCATTGTTGCGTGTACCGTTACGAAATTTTTCTAATTGAATTTTCAAGTAGTCAGCATTTTGGCTAGCAAGGGCAGGGAAGCCAGCGTTTGGCATACCTTTGCCGTTAATACCATGACAAGCAACACAAGCCGTAACTTCCATTTCAGCGTTACCGCCTAAATAAAGTTTTTTACCTAATGCATCTGCGTTACCACTACCAGCCGTTATTTTTTGGCTGGCATAAAAGGCTGAAACGTCGGCCATGTCTTGTTCGCTAAGTGTCATAGCCATGCCACCCATTACAGGGTCAACACGACCAGATTTACCACCTGATGTCATGCCTAATTTAAATTCAGCTAATTGCTTAACCAAATAACTAGCACTTTGCCCAGCTAGTTTAGGGTACATAGGCACAAGACTATTGCCGTCAGAGCCATGGCAAGCGGCACACATAGCTGATTTTCCTTTACCTGCTTCGGCGTTACCTTCAGCTGCATTGGCTGTAGCGACTGCACTTAATCCTAATAAAATAGTAATGATAAATTTTTTCATTGATTGAGTCTCTGCTTGTCGTAAACACGATAAATGGTTTACTTCTAATAATTTGCTAACTATGTTGATTTGGCATTCTACACGAATTTAATGATTGTGAAATAATGACATGAATAAAATCAACGAATTGTTTAGCTGTGCTTTAAAAATTTTACCTGTAAATATGAAAAAGCAGCGATATACGCTGCTTTTTTGATGGCCATAAATGTTAGTAATTAAAACGTTAAATTTACTTCATCGACGCCATAAATTTCGCTAACTCATCCATATCGCTAACTGAAAGTTTAGCTGCAACACTTTGCATCATGGTGTTGTAATCGTTATTACGCTGACCTTTTTTGAAATTCATTAGCTGCGCTTTTAAATAAGCTTCATTTTGGCCTGCAATAGTTGGGAAGCCTGCTTTATTCATGCCTTTACCGTTAACACCATGGCAAGCAACACAAGCAGTGATTTTACGTTTAACATTACCACCAAAATAAAGTTTCTTACCAATATCAGATCCTGCTAACTCTGCTACCGCAATTTTTTGAGCGCTATAATAGCTGGCAATTTCTAACATGTCTTGTTCACTTAACGCGGCAGCCATAGGCCCCATTACAGGGTCTTTACGAGTGCCTGCTTTAAATTCTTGTAACTGTTTTATGAGGTAATCAGCGCTTTGGCCTGCAAGTTTCGGGTAAATAGCAACAGGGCTGTTACCGTCAGCACCATGACAAGCAGCACAAGTAGCAGACTTAGCTTTACCTGCTATTACTTCATCGGTGATAGGCGCTGCTGGCATTATCTTACGAGAAACTACGTTAGCAACAGCAGCAGGGTCGGCAAAATAAGCCGCCATATCAGCGATGTCATCTTCGGTCATGTTGCCAGCAAATTGATTCATAGCGTAGTTAACACGACTTTTGTTTTTAAAGTTCATTAACTGTTTAGCGATGTATTCTGGGTGTTGGTTAGCCAAGTTAGGGTAAATTAAAACTTCGCTGTTACCTTCACTGCCGTGACAGCCAATACATGAGGCAATATTGCGAGAAGCATCACCTAATTCGTATAAGCTTTTACCTGCAGCAGGGTTTGGTACATATGCCACAGGAGCTGAACTAGTTGATGTACCTGCGCTTGCAGAACCAGAGTCTTGACTTCCGCCATCGTGTGGTAGGCCGGAAAAATATGCGGCAACGTCAGCCATATCTTGCTCAGATAAAGCTGCAGCCATAGGGGCCATGAGTGGATCTTTACGGTCGCCTGATTTGAATGCTTTTAACTGTTTAACAATATAATCTGAATGTTGGCCGGCTAAGTTAGGGAATGTATCACTAGCGCCAATGCCATTTGAACCATGACACGCAGCACAAGTCGCTGCCTTAGTTTTACCTGCATCTGCATCGCCCGACGCAGCTACAGCAATATTAATGCTTAATAGTGTTAAAAATAACGAAGTTAAAATATGTTTCATAACAAAACTCTCAACATGCTTTTGTGTTTTTTTATTGAATGCATTCAATAAGCCGAAAAATCGGCAACATCATACACCATTAACGCACTTTAGAGGGATTTTTAGCTAATTTTTTTAGCAAAAATTGAATACAATTGCATCTTTAATGTGAAAAAACGATATAATGCGGTTTTTATTTATATCGTTGGATCTAAACCTTGTCATCTACAGCCATTCATCTAAGCAAAGCGACTTTTACCCTTAGCGCACCCGATATCCGTCGTTTACCCGCAGATAGTGGTATTGAAGTTGCTTTTGCAGGTCGCTCTAACGCAGGTAAATCAAGTGCGTTAAACACATTAACTAATCAAAGAAGCCTTGCGCGTACCAGTAAAACACCGGGACGAACTCAGCTGATTAACATTTTTGAAATTGCCGAAAACAAGCGTCTAGTCGATTTGCCAGGCTATGGTTTTGCCAAAGTCCCTATGGAAATGAAGAAAAAATGGCAAAAAGCTCTAGGTGAATACCTGGAAAAGCGAGAATGTTTGAAAGGTCTAGTGATATTAATGGATATTCGTCACCCGTTAAAAGATCTTGATATGGATCTGATTCAATGGGCTGCAGATGGTGATTTACCCGTTTTAGCGCTACTAACAAAAAGTGACAAGCTTTCTCAAGGTAAAGTTAGCGCGCAAGTACATTTTGTTAAAAAAGAATTAGCAGCACTCAATGCTGATATTAAGGTACAGGCGTTTTCGTCGTTAAAACGCACAGGCTCAGAGCAGGCTGATAAAGTGATTTGCGACTGGTTCCAAGACGAGAACATTCAAGCGTTAAGTGAATCAAGCGAAGCGCCTTTAACTGAAGAGTAATGGCAACATAATTGAATATAAAAACGCCTCGAGTTATCGGGGCGTTTTTGTTTTCAGCTTACTTTTCTGCTTACCAGGCAAAGCGTGATAAATAGCTTGTTGTACCCAATAAACTAATTCCTCGTGAACTCGATACCCGCAGTGACTAACTTTTCATAATTCACATGTTTGCTAAAACGCTGCATTAACAGTTGTAATTTTGGATGAATATATTGTTGGCAAAAAGGTCGGCTTGGCGCGGAGTAAAGATAATCAGTCAGCTCTATTTTATTGGTTTTAAATTCCTGATAAGGTAACACTTTCGTAATTATACTTTCTTCAAAGTCAGATTGTAGATCACGTAAAATAGTATGGCTTTGTTCTGCTTGTTCATCACTATATGTATAAACAGCAGAACGATATTTGTGACGCATTGAATGATCAGCAGTACAAGCATGTGTATGTAAATGAATGCTGATCAAATCGGTTAGTGCAATAACATCTGGCTCAAAATATACTTCAATGGCTTCAGAAAATTGCGTATTTGTACCTGTAGAGCTTATCCACCCTTGATTGATTTTTACAATGCCATTTAATGATGCAAATACGCCTTCGGTACACCAATGACATCCGCCGCCTAGCCCAACTTTACTTGTTGTCACTTTACGGTTATTTTTCAGGTAGCACCCAATCGGCGCGTGGGAAATGGCAAGTGTAGCCATTGGGAACACGCTGTAAATAATCTTGATGCTCAACCTCAGCTTGCCAAAAGTCACCAACCGGCTCTACTTCAGTAACCACTTTTCCCGGCCACAAACCAGAAGCATTAACATCTGCTATGGTTTTGTCCGCGATAGATTTTTGCTCTGGGCTAGTGTAATAAATTGCCGAGCGATATTCACTGCCAAGATCATTGCCTTGTCTATTTTCTGTCGTAGGATCATGTATTTGGAAGAATAGTTCTAAAATTTTTCGATACCCGATCACAGTATTATCAAAATACACTTCAAGGCCTTCAGCATGGTTGCCGTGATTTCGGTAAGTCGCATTTTTAACATCGCCACCAGTATAACCAGCACACGTTTTGGTAATGCCAGGTAATTTACGTATTAAATCTTGCATGCCCCAAAAGCAACCACCTGCTAGCACGGCTCGTTCAATTGTCATGTTTTATCCCTCTACTTGTGGTAAATAGGCTTCATAACCTTCAGCGATCATATGGTCACGATGAATAAATTTCAGTGAAGCAGAATTAATACAATAGCGTAAGCCACCTTGTGCAACCGGGCCATCGGTAAATACATGACCTAAATGACTGTCACCATGTGTTGAGCGAACTTCTGTTCGCACCATGCCATGAGTATCGTCGGTAAGTTCACTCACATTTGTGCTTTCAATGGGCTTACTGAAACTTGGCCAACCACAGCCAGCGTCAAACTTATCTGCTGAGGCAAACAATGGCTCGCCTGAAACAACATCAACATAAATACCAGGTGCAGTATTTTCTAATAGTTCACCAGTCCACGGACGTTCAGTACCACTTTCTTGGGTGACACGATATTGTTCAGCGGTTAACGCGTTAACCGCATCGCTTGATTTTGTATATTGTGACATAAGCACTCCTGAGTAGCTTGATGGCGATTAATGACTTATTGATACAAAAAATAAATGAAATATTATCCTGATCATTACTGCTTAACAATAGACCGGAAAGTTAAGTAATAATTCGCCATAGTATTGAATCTATATTGAGCATAAATTCCATATAACAAGGTAAACGAGAGTTAATACCTGTTGAAGTAAATAATAGCTCATTCTAAGAAGGCGTAATTCATTTCCTAGTACTGGTCACTTTAAGCATAAAAAGCCAGAAAATATAAAGCTGCTATATTTAATGAGCGATAATCGAAAATTAGAGTTTACTTAGAAATGAGTTGTTTAGTAAGCCTTGTCGAAACATCAACAAGGATCAGAAAAATGAACGTTAAACTTACCATAGTATTAATCATTACTATTGCTGCTTTTAGTACGCATGCCGAAAGTTGGAATAAACAACAAACTGAAGTCTGGAACATTGTTTTAGCCTCATATGAAGATATTGATAAACGTGATAACAATTGGACTGATAAATGGGTAACCGAAGACGCAATAGTTTGGGGCAGTAGTACGCCAATGCCTCGCAGTCGTAGCGCAATAAAGCGTTGGGAAAAATTTAGTCTTGACGATGGAACCATTAATAATGTTGCAGAGTACAGCCCGACTGCAATTGTTGTACATGGTGACACTGCTGTCGCTCATTATTACTATTCCAATGGCACTACTTCTAAAAAAGGCGATCAAAAAGTTACGCATGGCCGCTGCAGTGATGTACTAGTGAAAGATAAAAAATCATGGAAATTTGTTGCTTGGCATTGTGCAGACGAGCCTAAAAAGCATTAGTGGTTTAAGCAGATAATTGTGACTAATTTTTCATAGGAAAAAGTTAAGATCGAATTTTAGGCAGAAAAAAACCGATGGCTAAAGGGGCCATCGGTATAGAAGCTTGGGGAAGCTAAATTCAAAATTAATACAACAGGTGTTCTAACGAGAACAATGTCATTATAGAGCAACAGCTCTAAAAGTAAAGCCTTTACTCTAAAATAATTTATTTTAGTCAGGTTAATTGTCGTTTGTGCTTTGTTTTTAGGGGGAGGACAGTGTTTTTTGACGCATCTAAGTAACGATTATATAGGCAACATAAAACGAAAATTTTATAAAAATTTCGAATGTGGGAAGTTTAAATATATGAATGAAAAATACGATGAAAAGCATAGCACGCTATAATATTAGGATTTTTTGGCGACAGAAGAAATAATTAAAATGGGCTGCACAAGCCGTATGATGTAGCGTTATTAAGTCATATAAAAAGGTGATATGAAATGAAAAACCATACACGTTTAACAAAAGAAGAGCTGCATTCTTTGAGGCATCCCAAAGAACGTTCACGTTTTATTCAGACAATATTTGTTTTACTACCTTTAGGAGTAATTCTGGTATCTCTGATTATAGCTTCTTTGGGGGGAGTGCTTTTAGTCGCGCCAATAGTGTTATTTTTTTTATGGTTTTCAGCCAAACTATATACCGCCTTTTGTATGAATAATACCGTTCTTGTAAATAAAAATAGTTTTCCAAAAGCTCAGGAAGCTATTGAAGATGCCTGTACTTTCTTTGGCTACGACTACCCTGTAAATGCATACGTATATGAAGATGGGAGTTATAATTTAAAGTTGATGCCATTATTGCGCAATAAAGTTCTGATGCTAAATTCTGAACTTTTTAAAGATGGGAATTCTAATGATGAGTTGCGATTTCTTGTTGGTAGATTTATTGGAGCACTAGCTTCAAAACATTATAGATTTACATGGTTACAAGGTTTTCTTAATGGGGTAGAAAAGCTGATGATATTTAATATTCTGCTGTACCCGTATGAAAGAGCCACAAAGTTGTCTGGCGACAGGATGGGCCTTGCAATGATAGATGGTGATATCTGTACAGCCGTTCATGCTATGATCAAGTTGGTTGTGGGTAGCGAGATAGCAGATCAAGTCAACGTCAAATCATTTATAGCGCAAGAGCGTATTTTTGGACGAGAATTTTTTTGCTGGCTTCGCAGGGCGTTATCAACGTTTCCACATCATACAACAAGGGTTACAGAACTGATACGCTTTGCAATGGTAAGGTATCCTCAGAGAGCAGAAACGATGGCGAAATATCTAGACTTGTGAAATAAATAGGCTAAAGACGCCAATGATAGGCACATTTGACTTATAGCTTTTGGGTGGCCGTAAGTAGGATTATTTATGATGACACAGCACAATAGACTAATTATCATCAATTCCAAATTCAGTTTTTGCTTGCTGCCATTCAACTGATGTTTTGAATAGACCTACTTGCTCCTCTATAAATGCACTTAATGCCGGCTTAGATATTGGCACAAAAACCGAGCGGTCGAAGCTAATAGTTTTATATTTACTCAAATAAACCTGGTCTTGAATATGCTGTTTGTGGATTAAATATTGCAGTGGAATTTTGCCTGAAACTATAAAATCTATTCGCTTGCGTGCGACCATACCGACACTTTTTTCTAAAGATGAAGTATTGAATGCGATCACTGTATTTTCACTTATTAATGCTTCAACTTGATCGTCAAAAAAACCAATAACTTGGCTAGTTTTCATTCCGGCCACTCGTTCTTTTGAAATGCTTTCTAATTTATTTTTTTGAGAAGATAAGATGACATTAGCATCCTTGATGATGGGTTGACTCCAGTAAAAAAGCTGCTTATTAGGATCAAACCATTTATAAGATACAAAAGGCACAATACAATGATTGCTTAAGCGCAACTCAATTAATAAGCGAGCTCGAGGTAATATTAAAACCTCAAAGCTATATTTCCCTTGTGCTTGTTTATTTAAGAAATCAGTAAAGGTATATACCAAACCCACGCGGTTTTTTTCGTCTATGATGAAGGGGCCAGAATTATATGCAGAGCACACGTACAATTCGTTAGCAAAAGCGCTGTGATTAACTATCGAGAATAATGCTATTAGTATAGTTAATTTTAATCCCCGCAGCCTAATCTTCACTCCTATGTACCTGTGATAAAGCATGAGAAAGCGTTCCTTATTTACTCAATGTATACAGTTAATAAAATTTTTGATCAATCAGTTAAGACTTAGATAAAGATAGCCCCTTGATTGAGGAACTGTCAAATTTTAAGCCGTAATGTGCTGATTTAGCGTGTTAAATAATTATCTCAGCTTGGCTACAAATATAAACGGCATTCAAGTTTATTCTTTTGATGACCGTTAAGCGTTAGTGTATTTAAAGTTACACAAAATGATGCAAAATGTGTGAGCAGATTTGATTGAAAAAATACATGACCTTTATCAAAACTGCCCACACTGACTTTATTAAAGTTTTATTAATGCTCAAGTTCTATTGATTTTGCTGTAATAATACCTTGTAGGTCGATAGTGCCTTTAATTTCAAGTTGATCATCAATGGCAACCATAGACCAAAATAGTTCAGCTGAAACCCGTTCATCATCCACTTTAAATTTAGTGGTTTGACTCGTTAAAACCTGATGACCTGAAACAACAAGAGAGTCTTCATTTACGGCTTCAACAACACCTTTAAACTCCGTTCGGTTATTTTCACTATCACTACTGTCATCGTCGTCATGTTCTTCTATTTCAATCTTTTGGGCGACAAAAATACCGTCTATTAACTGACCTTCTACTTCGACTAACATGTCATTTTCGAGTTGTTCGAAAAATGTTGCTTGGCTTACGTCATTACCACTTGTTCCTTCAAACTTTGTATTTTCGTCGGTAGTAACCGTTACGCCAACAAGGCTAAAGCTAAAGTTTTCAATGTTACTTACTTTACCTTTTAGCTCTACTTCAACGTTTTCATCTTCATTTTCACGCTGCACTTTAGTGGCTATATTTTTTCCTTCACTATCGACAAAACCTTTTAGCTCTACAAAGTCACCAATGGCCAAGTCGGCTAAATCAAAGAAACGTTCGTCGTCATCTGACTCATCTTTCATTTTGGTTTGGTTGTTTATTTCAAACTCGACACCTAATACGGTTACTGTGCTTAAATCTAAGTTAATAGCTTCAATAGCGCCTTCAATCTTTAAATTTGTTTTGTTTTCGATACGAATTTTCTTCGCGACTAAAGCACCATCGGCATTGAATTCACCTTTAATTTTAACGCTAACATTTGCCTTTAAAGCACTAGCATCGCCATATTTAAATTCGGTATTATTATCAATAATAATCGCGATGCCATCTACTTTGAAGCTACTCGAAGATTCAAAATTCGTGATAAAACCTTCTACATGCCGGTTATCACCTTCATCATGATTTTCATTTTTATCTTTAAGCTTTATTTCACTGACCACCAATACGCCAGCGGTTAAGGCTGAATAATCACCTTTAACACGAACTTGTTGTCCATCAACTAAATCTGCTTCAACAAAGTCTTTAAATATTGCAGAGCTGTAATCAATAGTTAACCCATTTAACTCGAATGTTTTATTGGCGGTATCTAAAGATGTAATACGTGCTTGAATTTTTAATCGAGTTTGTTCGGTTTCTTTTTCTATGCGTGTGGCGTAAAGGTCGCCATTGGCATTGAAATAACCGCTAATTTCAAGAATGTCACCAGGATTAAGATCAGCCACAACAACGTTATCAAAGCTTGTTAAGTCATCAAAAACAATAGTTTGTCCGAGTATTGTTATGCTGTTTGCAAATAAATCAATACTCTCTACAGGGCCTTTTAATTGTTCGTCATAATGAATAGCGTTGGCATTACCTGTGGTGCCGTCTTCATTTACTTCGCCACTGAGCGTTACAACCATGCCTACCTGTAAATCGGTTTCACTTGCACCATCGTTATCATCTGTAGTGATCGTAGTTGCATCAGTTTCGTATTCAACCCCATTAACAAATACACTACCAAACCCGGTTATAACACCTGTAGTTGCCGTTGTAGTTGTCGTAGGTTGGGGTGGCGTTGGCGCTGGAGTTTCTGGTGCGGAGTCACTTGTTGATGAACCACCACAGCCGGTTAATACAGCAGCTGTAATTAATGATAAAATGAAACGGTTTGACATGTTGTAATCCTCAGAAAATTAATCATATAAAAGCTGTTGATAGCTTTAGTTAGATTGATAATTTAACGTAGGAAGATGACTATGATATGAGTTTTTTGTCCTTTATAAACAGCATGATAGACTTTCTTCTAGAAAATAGGTACTGATTGAAGATCAATATCTACGATTGTTTTTATATTTAAGCCTGTGAACGACGAGTAAGTAAAAACAATTTATCAATGTAAGGAAAGGTTAACAGGGACCATAGAATATAGCCATAAAAAGAACACGAAACTGCTGTTTTTATGTACACTTTGTGGGCGTGTAACCTTTAATATCAGGGTGAAACCCATGCTTAACTATCCTTAGTCTTGTCATTAGTAGTCTCTTTAGGGAGATATTTATAGCCGTTGAACATTGCAGAAACGATTGCCGTCTTTTCCCGACGTTCAGCAATAATTACCCCAATAATATGTAGTGGAATAAGTAATAGCAGACAGTAAAAAACATAGACATGCGCGGTAATAAACGGTTTTCGTACCTCTCTCATGGCTTGATAAGACGCTTCATCTACATTCACTTTTGAATATGGTTTTATCGCGGCTATATTGTCTTTATCAATAGCGATACTTTCCACAAAATAGTGACCAAAAGGGGGATAGTAAATATCGGTACCAGCGATTACCAATCCTGAGATCATTTGCACTGTCATTAACGACAATAGTGCTAATATCATTAACTTACCAGCTGGGTTATGACCTTTGTAGGCCAGCTTTTTACCTTGCTTAAATTCAATAAGTTCAGCTTTGAAGCCTTTATTAAAAGGTAGAATCTTATGCCAACGTTCATTACTTTTTCCGACAAATCCAATAATCAATCGAAAGATTAAGTTGCTGGCAAACACATAGCCAACAATCACATGGATAGTTTTTAACAAGATTTTCCCGTCAGTGCTAACGCCAAACATTTTGCCATTCAAGATAATAGTGCCAATAGCAATGAGTAATAAAATGGCGATAACATTTATCCAATGGAAAAGCCTGATTTTTCTACTCCAGACAAAAACTTGCTCTCTGGTAATATTCATATATATTCCTTTTATCGCTATAGGCTAGGCATGTTCATATTATAATTGCCTTAAGCCCACAATGTAACTCGGTAAAGCAGTAAATATGGCTAATTTTAACCTTTAGTTATTCTATGTCATTAAAAGTTCAGCTACTTCAGCTGGGTTTAAAGCGTTAATCAATAAATTCATTAATTATCAAACGTCGCTTTGCGGCCATCACATATTCACATTCCAATATTTAGAGAATTACCTTACACTCTAACTATCTGACATTAGTTGATATTGTGCTATGGCTGCCGATCGGTTTATACCTTATAGAAAACAAGACATTGTTGAAATGTGTTTACGAGAACTCAAACTAGATGATTCAGTATTATCATTTCGGCAATTTTGTGACTTGCTGTCGAATTCGCTGCATGTTGAATATCATCAAACGTTAGAGTCACTAAAAAACGACTATGCACCATTTGACCCCAATGCTGATACTAAGCAACTTGAACCCTACACACCTGAGCAAAAATCCCAGTGTCAGACTCGCTTTGCAGAGAATTTTGCCAACGTTTTAAATGCAGCCAATTTTGAAAAAATTACTGAGCAAGATCTACAAGACGCCTTAACCGAAGAGTCTTTATTTAAAGTTAGGCTAGAAGTTGAGTTTGATGACTTTGAACAAGTGGTTTTCTATCGTCGAGGTGAGTCGCAATTAACTGAAACCATTACTTCGCTATTTGGCCTGCGAAAACAAACGCTTAATTTTACTAACTATGACCGCGTAGCAATTTATATTACTTTTAAAGATAAAGCGCATTTTGACCGAAAGAAAAAAGCCTTGTTTGGCTTTGAGCCTGGTTCAACCATAGTTAAGCTTTTCCAGGATGTACCAAAAGCCGATTTAGAAATGCTATTTCCGAATAGTGAAGTACGTATGCGGCCGATTGATAAAGCCTTTATTGGCGCTTCAGCCGTTGTTGGTGGCGCAGTCGTGTTAGTCACTAAACTAGGTGCTTCAATTTTGTTATTGGCGGCATTAATGGGGTTTTGGATTGGTTGGCACAAAGAAGCGGTAGAGATGACCCAACAACACTTTATCTCTTTCGCTATCGGGCTAGGAGTTTTTGCAGGCTTTATTTTTAAAGAATGGAGTAAATTTAAAAATAGAAAAATTAAGTTTATGAAAGCGCTATCTGACAACTTATATTTTAAAAATCTTGATAATAATGCCGGTGTTTTTCATACCCTGATAGACGCTGCGGAAGAGGAAGATTTTAAAGAAGCCATCTTGGCTTATAGTTTTTTACTTAATTGCCAAGATGGTTTAACTGCAGAGGCGTTAGACGAGCGAATAGAATGCTGGTTTAAAGAAAAGTATCAATGTGAATTGGATTTTGAAATTGCCGACGCATTAGGAAAACTTGAGCGTATGCAGTTGGTTAAATTAAATCATGACATTTATCACGCCGTTGCTCTAGACGAAGCTAAAAAAATATTAGATACCCATTGGGATAACATTTTTAACTATGCTTAGCATAATCATTTAGCGAAAACATAACCTTAGGTATAATTAGATATTGCAGTGCTTAATAAGTGATGTGTAGGCACTGATAAATTTTTACCGATAAGTGGCTTTAAATGCCAAGCCTAATCATTTAAAGCTAGTTTAGCTGTACTGGTTTGTAATCAAGCATAATGTTCAAGTAGAAGCGCACGAAGTCTGGCCAATCCTTTACCTTTATTAACTGTTTTCCATGCGAGAAATAAGTCGACACTTGGCTGTTCGTTTTCGGTTTTTAAAGTGACTAGTTGCCCTGAAGCGACTAAGTGTTGAACTCTGGCTTTTGGCAAGAAACCAACGCCAATGCCAGCCGCTATGGCGTGAATTTTATGTTCAACGCTAACCACATAAAAATGTCGACTTTGATCAACGACGTTCGATGACCAAGGTACGGTACTTTTCGAAGAATCATGCACGACTACCGTACGATAATCAGCAATGTCCCTGTGGGTGATTGGTCGCGTAAAGTGGCTTAATTCATGCTGTTTAGCCGCGACTAAAACATTCTCAAATTGGCATATTTTTAACGCGCGAATACCGGCTTGATTAGGTACTGGAGGTGGCGCACCAATCAGCAAGTCGACTTTATCTTCTATTAACGCTTCCCAAGAGCCATTCAGCACTTGCTCGCATAGATCTACTTCAACGTTAGGGTGCTCAATTAGAAAACTTTGTAAACATTGCATGATTGGCGCTACAGCATTGATTGAGTCGAAAGCTATTCTAATTTTGGGCTCCCAACCATGTGCTAGCGTTTGTGTTTGTTCCGTAACCTTACTAACAGCCGCTAAAATTTTTCTTCCTTCATGCAATAAGTGCTGCCCCGCAGGGGTAAGTACTGAACGTCGTCCTTGTCTGACAAATAAGGTGACCGAAAGTTGTTCTTCAAGTTTTTGCACAATATACGACACTGCAGAAGGCACTTTATTAAGTTGTTCCGCGGCAGAGGCAAAACTACCTCTATTAGCAATTGCGTCTAGTACCAGTAAAGCTTCGAAAGTGAGTGGTGTCCCATTCATTTCTTGTCCTTATATCATTGTTCAAATTTTTTGAATGAATTGAACAAATTTTAGCGGTTATTTAACCATAACTCAACGTATAGAATAATCACATCTTAAACATCAAGCGGAATAGATAACATGATAAACAATTCAATTATTAAGAAGATATTAAATACAGATACCAGTGTTTCAACCTTACCCTTACGTATTGTTGCAGGAATTATTTTTGCTGCACATGGTTCGCAGAAGCTCTTTGCGTGGTTTGGAGGTTACGGTTTAGACGGTACAGGACAATGGATGGACTCAATAGGTTTAGGGCCCGGATATTTAATGGCACTAACCGCAGGTAGTGTAGAGTTTTTTGGTGGTTTACTACTCATTTTAGGATTACTAACTAGACCGACTAGCGCGTTGTTGGCAATAACTATGGTCGTCGCCATTATTAAAGTACATTTAGCTAATGGCTTGTTTATGGCCAACAACGGTTATGAATTTGCCCTAGTGTTATTAGCGATCAGTGTTGCGCTAGCTATACAGGGTGGTGGTAAATACTCCGTTGATCAGACGATTAGCCAGAAGCTTTAAGCTCTTGAAAAAAGTACATAGCCAGTGAATAACTATTTTACTGGCCCTAACAAGCAATTTACAAAGTAGGAAAAATAATGATTAAACATTATCCATTTCAGCAGCTTGGCAAAGCTAAGCATGGTTGGTTGACTGCTAATCATCACTTTAGCTTTGCGCAGTATTATAACCCCAGAAGAATGGGCTTTGGTCATTTACGTGTTATCAACGATGATTGGATTGCTCCTAATACTGGCTTTCCTGAGCATCCACATAAGAATATGGAAATTATTACCTTTATTCGAAGTGGTGCTATTACACATCAAGATAGCCGAGGAAACCAAGGGGTAACTTCTGCAGGTGAAGTGCAAGTCATGAGTGCAGGTAAAGGCATTCGGCATTCAGAATATAACCACAGCAACAAACCAACGACGTTATTTCAAATTTGGATAGAACCCAATAAACAGAATGTAGCACCACGTTGGGATAGCATGAAATACCCTAAAACGGTGAATAATTCTAGCTTGCCTATGGTTGTTTCTGGCTATGAAGAAGATCGCCACCAGACTTTATTTATTCAGCAACAAGCCCGAATATTTGCCGGTAAAATTAATAAAGGAGTAGAGGTAGAGCATGAGATAACACATCAAGCCTACGTTATTGCTTCGCAAGGTGCTTTTACATTAGTTGATGGCAAGCAAAGTGTTAATATGGCAAAAGGCGATGGAGCAGAAATTACTCAACAAAAATTCATAACGATTAAGGCATTAAAAGATAGTGAAATTATTATTATTGACACTCCGTGATAGGGTGAGTTTAGCCCTTTAACTTACTCGGCAGTGGAGGTTAATTGTGCAAATTTTTATGATTCCGACTACGTCGCTTGTTATAATGATTTTATTCGGTAATTTACAACAAAGCTTGGTGCTAGCTAGTAAATAAAGCTAAATAAGCTAAATAAATAAGTGAGATATAATATGAAAGCTATTGGATATACCCAGTCTTTGCCTATCACTAATCAAGAATCTTTAATGGATATTGAATTACCGCTGCTGGTAGCGAGCGGGCGTGATTTGTTAGTAAAGATATCAGCAATAGCGGTTAATCCAGTAGATTACAAAGTGCGCTTAAAAGCTGAACCGAACGTAGGCGAATACAAAGTTTTAGGTTGGGATGCGGTGGGTGAAGTCGTGGCCATAGGTGAAGATGTTGGTAATTTCTCTCCCGGCGATGTTGTTTATTATGCTGGCGATATTACCCGCCAAGGCAGTAATGCAGAGTACCAATTGGTTGATGAACGTATTGTCGGAAAAAAACCAAAAAGTTTATCTGACGCAGAAGCGGCAGCGTTACCTTTGACTGCTATCACGGCCTGGGAAATGCTCTTCGAGCATTTAGTGATTAAACAGCAATCACCTGCAAGTACCGATAAATCGCACGAGGTTATTTTAGTTGTTGGTGCCGCAGGTGGCGTAGGGTCAATTTTAGTGCAATTGGCTAAAGCCATTACTGGTGCAACAGTTATTGCAACGGCTTCTCGTGCAAGCTCTCAAGAATGGCTGAAGCAACTAGGAGCAGATTATGTTGTTGATCACAGTAAAGCGTTAAAGCCTCAAATTGATGCTTTAGTTGACAATGATGTTATCGGTCAGGTAACTCATGTCGCTAGTTTAAATAGTACGGCGACATATTTTGAAACTTATATTGAATTGTTAATGCCGTTTGGAAAAATAGCGATGATTGACGATCCCGCTACAGCGTTAGATATTATGAAACTGAAACCTAAAAGCTTATCGTTTCATATCGAATTTATGTTTGCTCGTTCAATGTTTAATACTGCTGATATTCAAGCACAAAGTCACTTATTAAATCGCGTTGCTGAACTTATTGACCAAGGTTATATCCAAACCACAATCGGTAAAAACTTAGGTAGCATTAATGCAGAAAACTTAAGAGCAGCGCATCAAGAATTAGAATCAGGTAAATCAATAGGTAAGTTGGTTTTACAAGGTTTTTAACTACCTACATTTGAGATAAGTAAGCTATTAAGTTGTAGCTAAGCTTTACAAGGTAAACGTTTTAAAGCGTTGGTTAGTTAGATGTGACAGGTAAAAATACAGTAGCAGCTGTCATATAAATGATAACTGACTCGATTTATCGATTAAGGATATGCATTAATACCGGAATAGCTGAACGAGTTACTAGTTTTAGAATATCATTTGTCATGGCGACTACGGCTGCTCTACCGGCGTAATTTTCCTCGCAAGTGACTCTTTCGTGAAGCCCGATCCTTTTCTCAACCTCTTCAACCTCTTCAGCCTCTTTAAAGCTCAAACTGAAAAATAAGCCATCGCGGTTCGTTGATCATTAGTAACGTGAATTACAGTCTGGATAATAAAATGCTGTGGAGAATAAAGCTCTCTATATTTTGTATTATAAATCACCTAAACCCTTGCAAAATGCCAACAAGCTAGCCATTGGAAGCACGCGCTGTTCTCCATTGTGATATGCTATTTATCAGTGGAAGACAAAACTCTTAGAGATGGAATGATTACGTGACGTTACTTTTTATTTATTTAGCAATTGCCATAGGGCTGTCATTTTTGTGCTCGGTGCTAGAAGCCGTTCTCTTATCTATAACGCCTAGCTTTGTTGAGCAAATGCAAACCAAAAAGCCTAAAAATGGTGCGGTTTTAGCAAAAGTAAAGTTGCGATTAGAAGAGTCACTTGCCAGTATCTTAATTCTCAATACATTTGCTCATACCATGGGGGCCGCCGGAGTTGGCGCACAGGCCATGGATATCTTCGGTGAAAAATGGGAAACCCTGATCGCGGTACTGCTGACACTGGTTATTTTATATTTTTCAGAAATTATTCCTAAAACATTAGGGGCAACATTTTGGCGTAATTTAGCGATACCATCTGCGTATGTCATTTCTTGGTTAGTAAGAATAGTGTATCCACTGGTTTGGCTTTCTACTTGGCTAACACGCTCGTTCAAGCAAGGGAAAGAAAACGAAATTACGCGTGAAGAAATTATTGCCTTAGCGTCTCTGGGCTATAAAGACGGCAGTCTATTCTCACAAGAGAATGAATACTTATCAAATATTCTCAACTTGCACGAATTACGCACTGGAGACGTATTTACACCGCGCACCGTAGTTCACATGCTGCATCAGGATATAACCGTTACAGCCGCGCTAAATCATGAGCTAACTCGACAATTTACCCGAATACCCGTTTACGGTAATACTATTGACGATATTATCGGCAAAGTCATCAAAGGCGACTTGTATGAAGCTGAACGTAGCGGACACGGCGATGAAGCCATTAGTAACTTTGTTATTCCATTAACGGCGGTATCTGAAAAGCTGCCGGTGCAGCAATTGCTAGATATGTTCATAAAAAATCATATTCATATCTATTCAGTGGAAGATGAGTATGGTCAAACATCAGGCATAGTTACTTTAGAAGACGCCATTGAAACTCTGTTGGGCCGTGAAATAGTTGACGAAAGTGATGCTGTAACTGACATGCAAGCATTAGCGCGTGATAAATATCGCGAACGATTAAGAGAACTTAAGCAGAACAATAGTGATTAATCATAAAGAATCGCCGATTTTTTGATAGTTCAAACGCCTTTACGACTAATACCGTGATCTAGTTTGAATATTAATGAATATTTTTTACGTTATCTGCTGTTTCTCTTTATGATTATTTTTTGATTGTGTGAACCAAAAGAAAAGCGCTTACGTATTATTCCTCATAGCATTGAGGAGAAGTATATAATGCGCAAAATAATTTACATATTTGGATTACTGTTATTGACCGGCTGTAGCAGCCAATACCCGAATAAAGATATTACCGGACAAACCTTCCCAGCCGTTGTTGGTTCTACATTAGAAGAAACAACACTGTCTATTCCAAGCGATTTAACCGATGACTTAACCCTGCTGTTGATTGGTTACGTACAGAATGCACAATTTGATATTGACCGTTGGTTAATTGCATTGGATGTGACTGAAACTAATGTAAAAGTTTATGAAGTACCGACTATTCAAGGGTTATTTCCTGAAATGTTTAGCACCGTTATTGATAATGGAATGCGTGCTGGTATTCCAAAGCCGTTATGGAAAGGGGTAGTGACTATTTACGATGATGGAGAAAAAATTCAGGAATTTACCGGTAACGAAAATGCTGCCAACACCAGAGTGGTTTTGTTAAATAGTGAAGGTGAAATATTATACTTTTATGATCAAGGTTTTGCGGTAGATGCACTGAACAAATTAAGGTTGTCATTAATCGCTAACAAGTAATGGTGATGTCGAACTTAAAAGCCTATCTCCTCTACACAAGCATTTAATCTAGCTTATGCAGAGGACTTTATTTGTTGATAATTACCTGTCTGTAATTGAGATAAGTAAAATTTGTGATGATTATTGATAGGTAAATGTAACTTTGTCCATTTTAGCGATTAAGCCTTGCTGTGAAGGTATAAAGGTTACGCGCTCTGTTTTGGCAACAGCGTTGCTGAGAATAATTTCAACATCGCCTTCCATCACCGTTTTTCCGTTTTGAAACGAGGCATGGCTTGATTTAGTCGATAAATTACCATTGGCGAAGGCAATTCTAACATTACCTGTGTATGTGTGGAGTTTACTGTCAGGCGATATTTCTTGTGATTTGGCAGTGATTTCCATTTCATTTGCAGACGTGAAGCCCGATAAAGCGCTGAGTAATACAGCGGCCGATAGCGTTACTTGTTTAATTAATTTCATCTTGATTCTCCTACCTAGATTCATTAAATACTGCTTAAGCTCACAGACACCTTACTAAATTTTTACCGGATTGACATGGTTAATTTGCAACATTCATAATAACGTCACAATTGAATTTTTACTGATTGACTTGCGGCACTTGTTTTAAAAGAGCTAGAGATGTTTTCCATCGTTTGGCTTATCGATGAGGTATTAAAATAACCACATTAATGAGCGCTACTGGTTTGATGGGCTCGACGTGTAGCTTTATTTATAGTCATTGGTACTAGCAATTATACTTTCGACTCGCAGGAGCATTTTCGTCGCTAATAAACGCTATTTTTAAGCGAAACATTGTACTGACTAATGCTCAAACTTACCTTGCTTTAGGTAATTAATAACTTGGTCGATCACTGCATCATTTCGCATCATAAATACATGAGTGGTTGGCATTTCAATATGGTCACTCATACCTTCTATTTTCGTACTTTCGACTGATACTTTACCGTCATCAGTATCAGGGATAAGTGAAGATAACAGCAAGTTTATACTTTGGGTACCAGCGATAATTCCCACGTCAAAATTAGCTTTACCTAATTGGTTAGGCACGCTTAATGCTCCTGTGCCTAATTGCATACCTGCATCACCATTAACAAAGTGAAACCCTGGCATATTACCGAGCTTGTCGACAATTTCAGTACCTTTGTTTGGTGGTCCTAGCATGACCACTTTATTGAGGTTTTTAACGCTATGGTTACTTAAAAACTGTCGAACCAAAATACCACCCATTGAGTGGGTTACAAAGCTTACTGACATGCCTTCACATTTTAATAGTGCATCTGAAATGGTTTGTTCTGCTAGTTGCTCAATAGAATAAGAACGAGAAGGGTAGTCGATATTTAACACTTTATAACCTTGCTCGCTTAAGCGGTCTGCCATTTTGTCCATTGAATGTGCTGAGCGTGCTAAACCGTGCAATAAAATGACACATTCTGTTGTTGGCATATTCATATCTTTCATTTGTCATTCCAACGGTTGAAACTAGTTTTTTGCGAAAATAAACGAGCTTTCAGTATCGGTAGCTTAATAGCATTAACATCAATTTTAATGTTAAAGCATGAAGTTATAAAACCCAATATATGAATCGTATGTTGGGTTTTATAAATAGCTTACAAAACTAATTCTACAGAAATAGGGCAATGATCACTAAGTGTTTGGCTGAGCTCTCGGGTGTATTTTGGTTCAAAAACTAACTGGTCAAATGAATTCTCGACATACCGTGCTTTTGCTTTTGGGTCAAAAATTATATGGTCGATATAGTCTTTGTAATAACCGCCCCAACATTTAGACTCTGCTTTAATTGTTGGAGCCCAAAGAGCTTCTGCTCCCTCGTCATCAATGGTTTGCCATAAACCTTGTATTTCACTGTAATTTAATGATATATCTTTTACAAAGCGACGATTAAAGTCACCTAATAATATGAAAGGGACGCCTTCTTTCGCACGCGCATCAACCCAAGCTTCTAGTGGTTTAGCTTGCTTAGCAAGTTCAGCGCAGGCCGTTTTTGCATAGGCTTCTTTTTCATTCGTGTTGGGCATTTTAGCAATGCTAGTTTGGTCAAGAGCTTTATCAAAACAGCCTGATTTCATGTGGACTGCTAATAAACGCACGCTTTTACCATCTTTAGTTAAGGTAACGTCCATGCCTCTGCGCGCAAGGCCTTGATCAAGTTCATGATACTCAACAGCTGTAGCTTTATAGCCGCTGCTTTTTCTTACCGCTACGCCAACACGTTGAACCCAGTCTTTGGTTGTGAAGAAATAGTCGTATTCATCACCAAAAACTTTTGCTGCCCATTTAGCACTTTCCACCTCTTGCAAGGCAATGACGTCAGCGTCTAATTCTCGAGCATAACGCGCTAATTTTTGGTAATCAGAGTCTTTGCGCTGATTATATTCATGAGAACCCAACCAAGCGATATTCCATGAAGCTACTTTTAAGGTTTCAGCAAAGGCTGATGTGCTTAAAAGTGTTAGTGCGATGATAATAAAACTAATAAATTTTGTCATGACGTTATTCTAGATTGTTCATTGGGCAGCTATAGTAACCGCTGTTAAAGCAAATTCAAGTAAAGTGTTTAGTTTTTAGGGGCTAACATTACTGCTATATTTGATTTTGTATTGATATTTAACGGTGTTTTTAGTTAACGATATTTTACGATTAAAATTATAAAGGGCTTAGTAGCCCCTTAATTTGAGATACCGTAATTTAATCGTAGCCTGATAAATTAAAGCTGACTAAACTTGTCGAACTAGCTGAAGAACATCATGATTACACCTATACCTAACGCTAGCTCAACTAAAATTACGATTTTTTATCATGCTAAGACTTTTTTAAACGATAGCTACCTTTTCGCAACATATGTAGGGTCCAAATCAATCCTGAAAGTGTTAACCACAAGGTAATAAAAGCAAAAAGCATAATTTGAATAGTGTTGAAGTTACCTGCGCTGCCATAATCCATAAAGTGTAACATGAAGAAAAAATCGGCAAAGCGTTTGTCGCTATTGCTGTGCCCTACAATTCGTCCTGAGCCTTGTTCAACGTAAACACTGGTTGCGAGGCTATCATCGAAATTAATTTGCCAACTGGGGTTTTTATGTTTAAGAAAGTCTGCAATTGGCGGTTCGATTAAGGTGACTGAGTTAATGTTACCTGGCCCAATATAACTTGCTTGGGCAATAGCGGTTGCGAGCGGTTCATCAATTAAGGTTAGCTCACCTGTTATGGCATTAACGATGTGGTAACTATTGGCAGAATGACGATATAACCCTTGTTGTTGAGTTAACAGATAATAGGGCTGAGAGAGAATATTAGTTTGATTAAGCTCAATGGTGTCAGGATACGATTTTAGTATGTTTTCAACGGGCAATAAGTCTTTGTTTGCGGTTGTTGGTTGCGTTGATATTATCATTTGGCGATAAGCATTACCGCGTGCTTTTTCATGATCAATAACATTGAATGTTAAGCCACTAACTACCCATATAAGCACTTGTAAACCGATAAGTAATGAGGCCCATTTATGAATTTTTCTTACCCAAATAATCATGACTTTTCACCGTCAGATAATTGAGTATTTTGTTGGGGTTTTTTAGCGCTATTCCTGCGTTTACTACCGCGTTTTTTTCCAGAATTTATTATCGGTTTTATCACTTTAAAATAGGTTAGTACTAAACCACTAAGCGCTGCAAAAAGTGCGAATGAAGCAATGAAAAATAATAACCAGTTACTGGCATCTTCATCGTCGCCATAATCCATAATATGGAAGCGGAACATCCAATCAAATAAATACCAAAATTGGTGGCGTTTGTTGACCACTTTGCCGTTATTCGCCGAAATATAAAGCGTTGGTGAGGAGAAATGATCAAAATCAACCTGCCATACTGGCAAATGTCGTGCACTTAAAGCAAAGGGTGGAGTTGATGAAATTAGCTCAGCATTGATAACGTCATCATCGCCAGAATAAAGGTGCTTTGCTAAGGCAATTGCCGTAGTTTTATTTAATGGCGACAACACTTCTCCACTACGAGCATCGACTATAAATTGCTGCTTAGCAATTTTAAATCGATATACTTCTCGGTCGATCAGTACGCCAACACTTAAGTTTTGCGCACGTGGATATTGTTGAAATAACTGTTGTGAATCGAAGGTCAAATTCTCTGGTTTTATTTTACTTTGATGGGTTATTACTAGGCTATCACCATGAATATAGTCAATATCAAAAAACACCATATAAGCACCAGTGACAGACCAAATAATAAATTGTGCACCAATAAATAACATCAGCCATTTATGAAGTTTATGGCTAAGGTTAAAAAGCTTAAAAGGCTTTTTTCTTTTTATTCTAGTGCTAGCATTTTTTGAAATAATGGTACGGTTCTCCAAAATAAACATTGGTTGGCACAAGTCTGTAGCGTTTATCTGCATTGAAAATATGTAATCTAGCGCTGAATTTAATGACTTATGAACCTTTTCTTTTTATTATATAATATCGACACGAGGCCAATAATAGCAGCTTAATCACTTAACGAATAATTTACAAAGTGAGATATGATATTGATATAGTTACTGTAGCATTGCCAGGAATCGACATTACCGCGTTAGTACTCATCGATAACCCATAAATCAACCGTAAATTAGTTACCATAAAGGCGAGCAACATCATGGATATTATGACTGAAACCCTGCCAATTGCTATTCAAGTTAGTGATGCTTTAGTTGCTGAAATAAAAAATATTGCTTCAGTGAGTAATAAACTAGAAGCTCAGTTGAATTTTCATACCATGACAGCCAATTGGTATAGTAATGAAGCTAATATTTTAATGATTAATTTTTATCTTGTCTCTATTTCTGAACTTAAAAATGTAAGCACTCATGCAGGTAGTGTTGATTTAGAATCGCTTGCTGATGATGTGTTAATAGGTACAAAAAATAGTTTACTAGATTGTCATGTTGCTATTACATCAGCCGAGCTTGTATTGCTAGAACAACAACCCAAACTATTATCGGGCTATCTCGCAAAAAAGCTCACTAAAGTACTGAATTTACTTGCTGACAGACATAAATTTGCACATATTTAAAGTTATAGAACACTATTTCTAGCTTGTAGGCCATTAAAATTGAGCCTCTGTGATAACAGTTGCTATTAATTTAGTTAATTTTAAAATAAAATTGAACTAACCTCGAATAACATGCTCTTACTTAGCAAGAGATTCTCCCCTCGGTTTTGTTTTTATTATTGTTTTATATTAGTGTTTATATTGTTATACGCTCCTCATTTGAGGGGCGTTTTTTTGTCTAATAAAAAGTGACAAAATATTCACTAGGATAATTTTGGCTAAAGTGAATAGCAGAGTTTAGATTCTCATCTATGATTTTTAGCAGAAAGTTGTCTTATAAATACCGAATTACAACGACAAAATGTTACCACTTAATTTTATTTTAAATAAAATTGAACTTACCTCGAATAACACGCTCTTACTTAGCAAGAGATTCTCCCCTCGGTTTTGTTTTTATTGTTGTTTTTTATTGTTGTTTTATATTAGTGTTTATATTGTTATACGCTCCTCATTTGAGGGGCGTTTTTTTTGTCTAATAAAAAGTGACAAAATATTCACTAGGGTAATTTTGGCTAAAGTGAATAGCAGAGTTTAGTTTCACCTATGATTTTTAGCAGAAAGTTGTCTTATAAATACCGAATTACAACGACAAAATGTTACCGCTTAATTTTATTTTAAATAAAATTGAACTAAACACGAACAAGGTACTCTTACTTAGCAAGAGATTCTCCCCTCGGTTTTGTTTTTATTATTGTTTTATATTAGTGTTTTTATATTGTTATACGCTCCTCATTTGAGGGGCGTTTTTTTTTGCTTTAATTTTTAATCAATGGGTTCTAATCGCCATAAAGTCTTTTCATAAAAACCTGCTTCTCACTGCTACGAATAACAAATATTTATGCATTAACAATCCAGAGAATAGAGTGCTATCAGTCATCAAAGCAATCGTTCTTATTATCACTATAGGTTTTACCTATTGACATGATAAATTCAAACGATTGTTCCTATCTAAAATATCAACGTATCATTCTCTCAACTTAACAAGCACTCATATTTTTAAACCAGTGGAGATACACATGTACAAATCAATTATCAATTCAACTATTCAACCATTTAACGCAACAGCATTTAGTAAAGGCGAATTCGTCGAAGTATCAGAAGCAGATGTTGCTGGCAAATGGGCGGTATTCTTCTTCTATCCTGCTGACTTTACATTTGTATGTCCGACAGAGTTAGGCGATATGGCGGACCATTACGCACAGTTACAAGAAATGGGCGTTGAAGTTTACTCCGTATCAACTGATACACACTTTACTCATAAAGCATGGCACGGCAGTTCAGACACTATCGGCAAAATTCAATATCCAATGATTGGTGACCCAACAGGTAAAATTACCCGTAACTTTGGTGTCATGATCGAAGACGATGGCTTAGCACTGCGTGGTACGTTTGTTGTTAACCCTGAAGGCGAAATTAAAATTGCTGAAATACATGACCTTGGTATAGGCCGTTCAGCAAAAGAATTAGTGCGTAAAATTCAAGCGGCACAATATGTAGCAGAGCATGACGGCGAAGTTTGCCCTGCAGCATGGCAGCCAGGTGCAGAAACATTAACACCGTCATTAGACTTAGTTGGCAAAATCTAAGTTAAGACAAAATTGCCGCGATATTAATATAAATATCGCGGCATGCTTTAAAGACAAAAATCAAAATTATACAAACCTTGAATCAAATTCATCAGTACTCTCGAAGGGATAAACCATGTTAGATATAAACTTAAAGCAACAACTAACAACCTATTTGCAAAATTTAACATCGGCTGTTGAATTGTCAGTATTTTTAGGTGACGACGTAAAATCTAAAGAATTAAATGCCTTGGTGGTAGAAATCGCAGAAATGTCTGCATTAGTGACTATTGTTAAAGCTGATGCAACTAATGAGCGTGTACCATCAATGTTAGTAAAATCAGTTAAAACTGGTGGCGAAATGCGTTTTGCGGGCGTGCCTATGGGGCATGAATTTACCTCACTAGTATTAGCCTTACTGCACAGTGGCGGACACCCGATTAAGCTTGATAAAGCCGTAATCGAACAAGTGGCCGCACTTGAAGGAGACTATAGTTTTGAAACCTACATTTCATTAAGTTGCCAGAATTGTCCTGACGTAGTGCAAGCCTTGAATATGATGGCGGCGATTAATCCACAAATTACACATGTGATGGTGGATGGTGCGCTATTTCAAGAAGAAGTATACAAACGCGATATTTTATCGGTACCTGCCGTTTATCTTAATGGTAAATCCTTTGCTCAAGGCAGAATGACAGTAACCGAGATTTTAAATAAAGTAGATACCAATGCAGGTGCGAGACAAGCTAAAGCCATAAACAACAAAGAAGCTTTTGACTTATTAGTTATCGGTGGTGGCCCAGCTGGCGCTGCGTCAGCCATATATAGTGCTCGTAAAGGTATTCGTACAGGGATAGTTGCCGACAAATTTGGTGGTCAGCTACAAGACACTATGGCGATTGAAAATTTTATCTCCGTCAGTGCGACTGAAGGCCCTAAGTTAGTCGCTAGTTTAGAAGCGCATGTAAATGACTACGATGTTGATATTATGAATAATCAACGGGTGAGAAATATTATAAAAAGTGCTGTTGAAGGTGGCTTAATTACCGTTGAATTAGAAAATGGTGCCACCCTGCAAACACGCTCAACCATAATCGCCACAGGGGCAAGATGGCGCGAAATGAACGTAACTGGTGAACAAGAATATCGTGGTAAGGGTGTGGCTTATTGCCCACATTGTGATGGACCTTTATTTAAAGGAAAATCAGTTGCCGTGATTGGTGGTGGTAATTCAGGTATTGAAGCGGCGATTGATTTAGCCGGCATTGTTGAACATGTTACTGTGTTGGAGTTTGATTCTGTATTACGAGCCGATGCGGTATTGCAAAATAAAGCTCGCTCATTACCTAATATCGACATTATTGTGAATGCACAAACCACAGAGGTTTTAGGTAATGGTAAGCATGTAACTGGGCTTAATTACCTTAACCGTGCAACCAATGAGCAAGAAAGTATCGAACTTGCGGGTATATTTGTACAAATAGGCTTATTGCCGAATTCACAATTCTTGCAAGGAACCGTTGATTTAACTGAACGAGGCGAGGTTATTATTAATCAAAAAGGTGAAACCAATATTGCCGGTGTTTATGCCGCTGGAGATGTAACAAACACGCCTTTTAAGCAAATAATTATCGCCATGGGTGGCGGTGCAGCAGCAGCGTTAGGTGCATTTGATTATTTAATTAGAACACCGAATCCACTTGAAGAACGTGAAAGTATCAGTAAAGTTGCCGCCTAAAATTTGCAATAATATCTTGTGCTATAAAACGCTATTGTGCACAACAATAGCGTTTTTTTCATCGATAGACTCACATTGATTCAATTTCTTCATTTCATTCAGCGCTAATCGAATAAACCTTTTACTGATTGTCGAATTTCATTAACTACGGCGTTAACACTTTCCATTCGAGCATATCCTGTGCGGCATAGTAATGCTATTTCACGCATTGGTTGTGGGCTTTCAAAAGGAATATAGTGAATATGCTTTTGCGGCGCATAGTTAATCGTTGCTAATTGTGGCATCAGTGTAATACCGATATTGCTTGCCACCATATAGCGTAAAGTTTCAAGACTAGTGGCTCGAAAGCTATGATCTTCTTCAGCACCTGCGCTAAAACAATAACCCATGGCTTGATCTCTTAAACAATGCCCGTCTTCTAAGGTAAGGATTTTTTGATTATGCAGATCATCAAAAGTTACGGTCGATCTGTTGGCAAGTGCGTGTGATGGCGACGTTGCCATCACCAAAGGCTCAGTGAATAAGTCATATCGTTCAAAGCGTGCCATTTCGGGTAGCCAAGGCAGAATTAAAATATCGAGTTTGCCTGTTTCCAACTGTTGCAGTAAATCTTGCGTTCTATTTTCATGTAAATAAAAGTTTATTTTCGTTAGATTGCTGTTCAGCGTTGGCATAATGTGCGGCAGTATATATGGCGCTAACGTGGGAATTAAGCCGATATGTAAATCACCCGACAGTGGGTCAAGTAGAGCTTTAGCTGCTTCTTCAAAATTATTGGCTGCGTTCAACACTTGTTGGGCTTGTTGAACTAGCTTTTCACCTGCTGGTGTTAACATCACATTGCGAGGTTGTCGCTCAATTAATGTTAATTTAAGTCGCTGCTCTAACTTCTGAATTTGCCCGCTCAAGGTTGGTTGACTAACAAAACAGGCATCAGCAGCATGGCCGAAATGTTTATATTGGGCAATGGCCGTTAGGTATTCTAAATCGCGAATTTTTATCATAGTTAAAATCTATGGTTGTTAGGGATTTAATAGTTAAATTATTTTATCTTAAAAGATGAAATTCAGCCACTGTGTTCTATTAAATACAACGAGGTAACAACACAGCAGAAATATACTTATGAAAAAACAGTGCCTTGACCTATAACTTGCGGGAAGAATATCTTGTCTGTTTTTTTGCTAGCTTTGTCTGACTAGACATATGGGTAAACTTTACCTAGCCTGATATAGACCCGAATAATATATAAGGCGAATATGGATACAGTTATTCCGATTCAAATACATCTTCTTGTCGTTATCCCTGCTATTTTTCTTGGTTTATTCAATTTATTACTAGCAAAAGGCACTCGGTTTCATCGATTAAATGGCAAAATATGGGCTTGTCTAATGCTGATTGCATCATTTAGCGCATTTTTCATTATGCCGACAGGCAGTCTTACTTGGCTGCATTTATTCGCTATTGTGGTTATTGTTAGTGTGTCTGTTGGTATTATGGCAATACGAAAACACAATAAGCGATTACATGCTCGTTGTATGGTGGGTGCTTACATTGGCACTATTGTTTCTGCTTTTTTTGCAGCAAGTGTACCGGGACGGTTATTGCATGAGATGATTTTTAAAACTTTTTAATGAAGTAGTGAGTTTAACGTTTGTTTAGTGTTTATGATGATTTTATTTGTTTTACAAGCCAGTTGAATTTATATCCATAGATCATTTTGAGCGGTGAGATCACTGTTCGCATCACCCGTATTCACTACTCCTTTTGGCTCCACAATCATAATTTTACATTCAGCATTAGCGACGGGTTTATGTTCAACACCTTTAGGGATCACAAACATTTCGCCAGGTTCTAAGGTGACAGGTCCATCTCGAAATTCGATATTAAGAACACCTTCAATGACAATAAAAACCTCATCTGTTTCTGGGTGGTCATGCCAGACAAATTCACCTGCTACTTTCACTAATTTAAATTGATAATCATTCATTTCAGCGATAACACGAGGCGACCAATGCTCAGTAAATTGGCTAAATTTATCTTTAAAGTTGATTACTTTTGACTTCATCTTTGCTCCGAGAGCTTAAGTTAAGCTTTTAATATTACATAATTCTAGCGTTTTAGAAACTGCAAATGTTTGACTTAATCAAGGGGGGAGAGTGCTTATTTTTAATACGCCTCGAAGCATTCTAAAAAAATATACAGAAAAATTTTCATTATAATTAACAAAACTGCTCAATCCCTCAGCAATAATTTCTTGCGTTTCCAAAAAGCCTGTATACAATAACAGTAATACTGTTTAAAAATACAGGCTTACTCTTCAGTCGCTTAAGGAATAAAAATGCGCCCTTTAACACCTAGACAACAGCAGATATTTGATCTGATCAGAGAAAAAATTTCGGATACTGGTATGCCGCCAACTCGTGCCGAAATTGCGACTAATTTTGGGTTTAAATCGGCCAATGCAGCAGAAGAACATTTAAAAGCGCTAGCTAAGAAAGGCTATATTGAGATGTTACCTGGTACTTCTCGTGGCATTCGTCTTGCGGAAGAATTTATTGAAGAAGATGGTTTGCCGCTTATTGGTCGAGTCGCAGCAGGTGAGCCAATTTTGGCACAAGAACATGTTGAGCAGCACTATAAAATTGATGGAAGTTTATTTCATCCACCGGCCGATTATTTATTGCGCGTTAATGGCGAAAGCATGAAAGACATTGGCATTTTAGATGGCGATTTGCTGGCAGTGCATCAAACCACAGACGTACAAAATGGCCAAGTCATTGTTGCTCGTGTTGAAGACGATGTTACGGTTAAGCGTTTTAAACGTGAAGGTAATGTGGTTCACTTACTTGCTGAGAATGAAGACTTTTCACCAATTAAAGTCGATTTAACGTCCCAACAATTTAACATCGAAGGCCTAGCTGTCGGTGTTATTCGCGCGGCAGATTGGATGTAATTACATACATATTTAAATATTTTACTATTTTTACTGCGCTAAACCCGCAGATTTAATTGATGTTTTTTAAACTTATTGCTTAAATTTGCGCTTTTCTTCCATTTAACAGCTTTTCTAGCACCTAAAGTATTTTTGGTCAGAACAATTCTATTAATCGCCAATAAATAACGCTTGTAGCCTGTTTTTTATACAGCTAATTTCATGATCGAATATTTATTATTCAGCGCAAAAAACACCCCTCGAACAAAAAATAAACATTGAAGTAATCCTTTTAAAAATGCACTTGTCGTCCAGTTTAGGGTTATTACTCTATTGTATTTATTAGCTTTTATTTTTCATGCTTTTGAAATTTTAAATTGACCCCGATCAAGTTTTAAGTAATTCTAGTCTAGAAAACGTACAAACATAACAATAGGGCGTAATTGACAGTTGTCGAATAATACGTCACTTAAATAATAATAAATGTATGCGCGAAATAGCCGGTTTTCATTGTGTAATGGTGATTAAACCGTGTTGTTTGGCCTTAAAAAGGGTGAAGGAGATGTCGAGTGAAAAGACGTAACCTAGGTTTGCTGTTGCTAGGGGGCTTGTTGTCGAGTTCGGTATGGGCAGATATGTCGCTGAACTTAACCAAAGGTGTTACGGAAGTTAGTAGAGACGTATACGATTTACATATGTTGGTTCTCTATATCTGTACAGCTATTGGTGTTGTGGTATTTGGTGCTATGTTTTGGTCTATGGTGTTTCACCGTAAATCAAAAGGCTTTAAACCAGCAACCTTCCATGAAAGCACAAAAGTAGAAATTCTCTGGACGGCTATTCCTGTCGTCATTCTAATCGCTATGGCTGTTCCTGCCACTACCACGCTCATTGATATGGAAAATAACGATGATGCAGATATAACTATTCAAGTAACGGGCTCTCAGTGGAAATGGCATTATAAATATTTTGATCAAGACCTCGAGTTTTATTCGGTACTTTCTACGCCACGTGACCAATACGAAAACCAAGATGGTACTTCAGCCGAGAAAGGTGAAAACTATCTGCTTGAAGTTGATCGTCCTTTAGTTATTCCAACCAATAAAAAAGTGCGTTTTGTTATTACCTCTGATGATGTTATCCACGCTTGGTGGGTTCCGGCATTTGCGGTAAAACAAGATGCTAACCCTGGTTTTATTAACGAAGCTTGGACTAAGGTAGATGACCCCGGCGTTTATCGTGGCCAATGTGCTGAGCTATGTGGTAAAGATCACGGTTTTATGCCGATAGTGGTTGAAGTGAAGTCTGAAGCTGATTATGCCATTTGGCTTGATGAGCAGAAAGCATTGAAGGCTAATGCGAAAGCTGCAGAAGCAGCATCGTTGAATGCTTCAGTACCTTTAGAAGAATTAATGCAACTAGGTGAAACAACTTACACCGCATACTGTGCCGCGTGTCACCAAGTTAGTGGCCAAGGCTTACCACCAGCATTTCCCGCGCTTAAAGGTAGTGCTGTTGCGACAACAGGTCCTGCTAGCGAGCATATAGATATTGTCTTTAATGGCAAAGCTGGCACTGGCATGCAAGGTTATGGCAAGCAACTGAGCTTAAAAGAAATTGCAGCAGTAGTTACTTATGAACGTAATGCTTGGGGTAATAATACCGGTGACGCTGTTCAAGCTGCCGATGTTCAAGCTGCGTCAGGTAGTGCCGGGGCAAGTGTTACTGAAACTGTTAAGCAAGCTGTTGAAGATGTAAAAGAACAAGTAACAGAAGTCATTGCTGACATTGTCCCTGCGGAAGATTTATCGAAGGTTTATAGCCAAGATGAATTAATGACGATGGGTGAAGAAGTCTACATGACTGCTTGTGCTGCTTGTCATCAAGCGAGTGGCGAAGGTATGGCACCAGTATTTCCTGGCCTTAAAGGCAGTGCTATTGCCACAGGTGATGTAGCTGTGCATTTAGATATGGTGCTTAACGGCAGCAAGAAAAATCCAGCGATGGCGGCTTTTGCTAGCCAATTAACTAAAACGCAAATTGCTGCGGTTGTCACTTACGAGCGTAACGCTTGGGGTAACAACACCGGTGATTTAGTCCAGCCAGCAGATGTTGCTGCTAGCGCGAAGTAGGGAGGCGTTAAAATGACTACAGATGTAATTAATGATCAATCCGAACATGATTCACATGACGGTGAGCACCATAATCATAAAATGACCGGCCTGAAACGCTGGTTATATACCACTAACCATAAAGATATCGGTTCGATGTACTTATGGTTCTCATTTATCATGTTTTTAACTGGCGGTGTTATGGCGCTGGTTATTCGTGCTGAGTTATTTCAGCCCGGATTACAGATAGTTGAGCCTGACTTCTTTAACCAAATGACCACAGTTCATGGTCTTATTATGGTATTTGGTGCGATCATGCCGGCCTTTACCGGCTTGGCTAACTGGATGCTACCTATGATGGTAGGTGCGCCAGACATGGCATTACCACGATTGAATAACTGGAGCTTTTGGATATTACCCTTTGCTTTTGCTATTTTATTGTCGACTTTCTTTTTAGAAAGTGGCGCGCCAAACTTTGGTTGGACCTTCTACGCACCATTATCAACCACTTACAGTAACGGCAGCACAGCGTTCTTCGTTTTTGCGGTACATATTATGGGGATTTCCTCCATTATGGGCGCAATAAACATCGTTGTAACCATTATGAATATGCGTGCTCCAGGTATGACTTACATGAAAATGCCATTGTTTGTATGGACATTTTTCATCACGGCTTACTTGTTAATAGCGGTAATGCCGGTGCTCGCAGGTACCGTCACTATGGTGTTAACCGATACTTATTTTGGCACTAGTTTCTTTGATGCCGCCGGTGGTGGTGACCCTGTAATGTTCCAGCATATTTTCTGGTTCTTTGGTCATCCTGAAGTTTACATCATGATCTTGCCAGCATTTGGTATTGTGTCTACTACCATTCCAGCTTTCTCTCGTAAAAAGCTCTTTGGTTATAGTTCAATGGTTTACGCAACAGCATCAATTGCCTTCTTGTCGTTCATCGTTTGGGCACATCACATGTTCACCACGGGTATGCCGCTATTTGGCGAATTATTCTTTATGTATTGCACCATGTTAATTGCGGTGCCTACAGGGGTGAAAGTCTTTAACTGGGCAGCCACTATGTGGCGTGGTTCAATTAGTTTTGAAACTCCTATGCTGTTCTCTATAGCTTTCGTGATTTTGTTCACTATTGGTGGTTTCTCTGGTTTGATGCTAGCGATGACTCCGGTTGATTTTCAATATCATGATACTTACTTTGTTGTTGCTCATTTCCATTATGTATTGGTTACTGGCGCGCTATTTTCTATTTTTGCAGGCGCTTACTACTGGTTACCGAAATGGACGGGTTACATGTACAACGATACCTTAAGTAAGTGGCATTTTTGGTGTTCACTTATCTCAGTAAACTTATTGTTTTTCCCTATGCACTTTTTAGGTTTGGCGGGTATGCCTCGTCGTATTCCTGATTATGCTTTGCAGTTTGCGGACTTTAATAAGTGGGTGAGTATTGGTGGTTTTGCCTTTGGTATTTCGCAGTTAATCTTCTTGGTATTGGTTATCAAGTGTATTAAGGGCGGCGAGAAAGCGCCAGCGAAACCATGGGATGGAGCTGAAGGTTTGGAATGGACAGTGCCTAGCCCTGCGCCATACCATACATTCGAAACACCACCAAAAATTGATTAATTGGAAGCAAAATGACTAACGGTGAATCGCAAAATAATTTATCAAAGCAAGCGCAATCTAAAACGCATGATGCTTCAGTGAAAAAAACAGTAAAAAAACTGATGTTGATTGTTTTCGGAATGTTTGGCTTTGGTTTTGCGATGGTGCCGTTATATGACGTGTTTTGCGATATCACTGGGTTAAACGGAAAAACATCTAACGTTGCAGCAAGTTATAAAGATGTAACTATAGATACCGATCGTACTATTACCGTGCAATTTTTGACTAGAACAGCCAAAGGTATTCCTTGGCGGTTTGAACCAATGATTAATGAAATAAAAGTACATCCAGGCGAGCGAAAAACCGTTAAATTTTACGCCAAAAATGAGTCTGTAAGCGATATTGTCGGGCAAGCTGTGCCGTCAGTATCACCAGGGCGGGCAGCGGTATATTTTCAAAAGATAGAATGCTTTTGTTTTAATAACCAACCGCTAAAAGCCAGTGAAGATGTTGAAATGGGATTACAGTTCTATGTTGATTTAGACCTACCCGATGATGTCTCTACCATAACCCTATCTTACACCTTGTACGATATTACAAGCTCAGTTGATTCTTAAGTGCTTGGCACTTAAATGAGGGGAACAACAATGACGACAAAAGAATACGAAAGTTATTACGTACCAGCACAAAGCAAATGGCCAATAGTGGGTGCGGTTGCGCTGTTTTTAATTGCTGTTGGTGCTGGCAATTATGTAGCAAATTTAAATAATCCTGAAAGTGTCGGTGGCGGCTGGGTTTTACTGGCGGGTATCGCACTGATTATTTATATGGTTTTTGGCTGGTTTAATAATGTTATTACCGAGTCAATGGCCGGAAAATATAGCCGACAAATGGATAATTCATTTCGCCAAGGGATGAGCTGGTTTATTTTTTCAGAAGTGATGTTTTTCGCCGCTTTCTTCGGCGCTTTACTTTACGCCCGTACTTTTTCGGTACCCTGGCTTGACGGCGCAGGTAACAATGCGGCAACAGCCGCAATTTTATGGCCTGACTTTACCGCAACTTGGCCATTGATTAAAACACCAGGTGGCACTGAAACAACCGCTATGGGTTGGTATGGTTTGCCGTTAATTAATACCATATTACTGTTAACTTCCTCAATTACCGCACATTTTGCTCATGTATCATTAGAGCAAGAAAAACGTGGATTATTGAAGTTTTGGTTGGGATTAACGGTCGTTTTAGGTGTAGTGTTTTTGTTTTGCCAAGGCCTAGAGTATGCACATGGTTATGCTGATGAAATGAAACTGTATTTAGACAGTGGCATTTACGGCAATACCTTTTATCTACTGACCGGCTTTCACGGTATGCATGTGACCTTAGGGACAATTATGCTGCTGGTTATGCTGATTCGAGTATTTAAAGGGCATTTCACACCGAAAAACCACTTTGCATTCCAAGCCGCAAGTTGGTATTGGCATTTTGTTGATGTCGTGTGGGTAATACTGTTTGTTTTTGTTTATATTATCTAACGATATTGCTATAAACAGAATTAAGTCAGTTATTTAAGGTACGGTATTATAAATATCGTACCTTTTGATTATTTAAAACGGACGTGGATTAGGTGTGATCACCCCAGTGAATATACCGATAACAAGTAATAAGATTATAACGACAGATGTTATTACTCGACGACCGATAAATTTAGACATAGGTGGTTTATCCGGGTCATTTTTATTCATAATGAATAACGCCCGAAACAGGTTATAAATCATAAAGGCTAATAAGCCGACAACAATAATTTTAATTAACACGACATTCTCTCTTTTATAGTCTGTTTTTAGTTAGTGAACATGCGGTAGTCTATGAATTCGGTATCACTTCAGCACAAGTTAAAACAACTTAATTGGCCAATGGTTATATTTACCATGCTAGTATTTTCAACATTAATCAAGCTTGGATTTTGGCAAATTGACCGTGCACTTGAAAAAGAGCAACGTCAACTTCGTATCAGTGAATTAAGTCAGCGCGATGCCCTATCTTTATCACAAGTGTTAGCACTGAAGGATTTACAAGATGGTATTAACGATTTACCCATTCAGTTAAATGGTCAGTTTGTTGCTGATAAAGTCTTTCTTCTCGATAATCAACCAGACAAAGGCCGCTTGGGCTATCGTGTATATCAAATGATTGACAGTAACGATGATGTCATACTCGTAAATTTGGGTTGGGTACAGGGTTCAATTGATCGAAATATATTACCTGAAATAACACCTGTTAGTGGCCAGCATACTATTACGGGCCATGTACGCGAAGTGGAAGTGGGTATTCAATTACAGGCACAAAATTTGACTAATCCTTCGTGGCCATTAAGAGTGCAACAAATAGAATTAGATAAGTTTTCACAATTAATTGGCAAGAAACTGTTGCCCTTTGTGGTTTACTTAGATAAAAAAGAGACTATTGGATATAAAAAAAATTGGCAGCCCATCGTAATGCCACCAGAAAAACATCGGGCGTATGCCTTTCAATGGTTTAGTTTGGCATTAGCTTGGATAAGTTTAATGATTTGGGCAGCGATAAAAATGAGCAAAAATGAAGTGTCAGAAATAAGTAGCAATAATCTGAAATAAATAGATTAGAAAAATACCGAAACCGAATAATAAGAATAAAAGGCTGAGTTGTATGAGTTCTTCAGAGTTAAATAAATCGCGCCGCAGTATGCTAATTCTCCTAGCGGTATTTATCGTACCCATTGTGCTTGCTAAATTGGCATTGAATCAGCAATGGTTCAATTATGGTGTGACCAACCAAGGGCAACTTATCGAGAATGAATTAACCTTAGCTAAACTTGGGCTAAGTGTTGATGACTATGACCATCAATGGCTGATGTTATATACCTTGCCAGAAAATTGTGAACAACAATGTGAAAAAACCTTAATGAGTGTTAATAATACCTATATTGCCTTAGGTAAGGAAATGCCTCGAGTTAAGCTTGTCGCGTTAACTCAACAAGATTTACGCGCAGAGCAAACCGATAAAATTCAAATTAAAAAGTGGCATATTCAACCCATGCCTACTTTAGCAAAAACAGTGATATCGCAGTCTCAAGTGTTGATTGTTGACCCTTTAGGAAATGTAATTCTCAGTCATGTGCCGCCAGAAAACACTGAAAAACTGTCTCAATTTGGCAAGTCTATATTGGCCGATTTTAAAAAGCTGTTGAAATATTCAAGGATTGGCTAAATGAAATCACAAAGCTCATCCGATATTAGAAAGCTTGTTTTTGTTAGCATTTTATTAGCCATAGTTGTGGTGAGTTTAGGTGCTTATACACGATTAACGCATGCTGGTTTAGGCTGTCCAGACTGGCCAGGTTGCTATGGCTTAATTGATGTACCGCAAACAAGTGAGCAAATTATTGCTGCCGAGCAAGCCTTTCCTGAACGCCCAGTAGAACCACATAAAGCGTGGAATGAAATGATCCATCGCTACTTCGCTGGCTCATTAGGGATATTGATCTTAATTATAGCCTTAATGTCATTAAAACGTCGTGCGCAGGGCGGACCCGTAGGCTTACCGGTTTTTATTTTGATAGTCGTTACCTTTCAAGCGGCGCTTGGCATGTGGACGGTCACCATGAAGTTAATGCCTGTGGTGGTCATGGGGCATTTGCTTGGCGGTTTTACCACCTTGTGTTTACTGCTATTACTGTATTTACGCTTAAGTGATTATCGAGTGCCCGGTGGCGACCTTGCCCTGAAAAAATATGCTAAATTCGCCGTATTAGGTATTTTTATTTTGGCCGGGCAAATAGGCTTAGGCGGTTGGACATCATCCAACTATGCTGCGCTTACTTGTACCGAACTGCCCATTTGCCAGGCAGGGTGGGTAGATCAGATTAATTTTGAACATGCTTTTGATTTGATCCCTCCAGAGAAAGATAGTTATGAATTTGGTCACCTTGATCACGCATCACGTGTGACAATTCATGTAATGCATCGCTTAGGTGCTATAGTAACTACGCTATATTTATTATGGTTGGTTATTAGCATTTATCGTAAGGCACAGTCACCATTTTTTAAGAACGCAGCATTGAGCTTAGGTTTTATTCTTAGTGTACAAGTTGGTTTAGGTATTAGTAATATTTGGTTCTCACTACCACTGAGTGTAGCGGTGAGTCACAACGTGGTGGCCGCCATGCTAATGATGTCATTAATTACCATGACATATAGTTTAAAACGGAAAATTTAGGGGCATATTATGAGTCAGAGCAACACAGTAGAAGCGAGTCATAGCGCACCTAGTACGCCAATTTGGCGAGACTATTATGAAATAACCAAACCTCGAGTTGTCGCATTGCTGGTATTAACCGCTTTAGTCGGCATGTGTTTATCTGTACCAGGCGTTATACCTTGGCAAGTGTTAGTGCCTTCGATGATAGGTATTGGCTTTTTGTCATCGGCAGCAGCAGCGATTAATCACATTGTTGATGAACGTATAGATAAGGAAATGGGGCGAACTTATAATCGACCACTACCTAATGGCAGGCTTACCGCACGCAATGCTACGATTTTTGCTATTAGCTTAGCGGTAACAGGGTTTATAGTTTTATACACTTTAGTTAACCCGCTAACGGCTTGGTTAACGTTTTCCGGCCTAGTAGGTTACAGCTTTGTTTATACAATGTATTTAAAGCGTGCAACGCCGCAAAACATTACTATTGGCGGACTAGCCGGAGCCATTCCACCTTTGTTGGGCTGGACCGCAATGACGAATGAAGTGCACCCGAATGCTTTATTATTAGTATTATTGATCTTTACTTGGACACCGCCTCATTTTTGGGCTTTAGCGATACATCGTAAAGACGAGTACGCTAAGGTAAATATTCCAATGTTACCTGTCACCCATGGCGTAAGTTTTACCAAAACTCAGATTTTATTGTATACCGTTTTACTGTTTGTCGTCGGTTTACTGCCATATTTAGTTGGCATGAGTAATTGGTTGTATTTGATCGGTGCGGTGGTATTGAACTTAGTATTTTTCGCCTATGCTTGGAAATTAAAATTTAATGCTGATGAAGAAACCGCAATGGATACCTTTAAGTTTTCTATTGTGCATTTAATGGCATTATTTATTATTCTTTTACTCGACCATTATCTTTTACCGGTAACAGGCTAATGATTAAAATTGTTACGCTGATTGTGGCATTAGGTGCGCTTGCAGCAGGTGTGATGTTATTTAGTCAGCTAAATCAAAAAGCACCTGTTGAATTTGCTTTACATTATCAACAAGCAAGAGATATTAAATCGTTTGAATTAACCGATCATCTTGGCGAAAAATTTAATAATGAGTCGCTTAAAGGTCAGTGGAGTTGGGTATTTTTTGGTTATACATCGTGCCCAGATGTTTGCCCAACAACACTGCAAGAAATGAATTTTATCTATGATGATTTAAAAGCGATAGCCGAAAACAACCAAGTATTATTGGTTTCTGTTGACCCAAAACGTGATACGCAAGAAAAGCTTGCCAGTTATATTGGCTATTTTAATCCTGAGTTTAAGGCATTACATGGTAACCATGGTGCATTATTTCCATTCGCGCGTAACTTAGGCTTAATGTATGCAATAACTGAATCTGATATAGCACAGCAAGCGAATAGTGATGCCATAGAAAATCACGGCGCTACGGCGACAAACTACTTGGTTGATCACAGTGCTTCATTGGTCTTGATTAATCCTGCCGGCAAAGTAGAAGCTATTTTCAAACCAAAACAGGCGCTGGGTGCAGTTCCGGTGATTGAAGGCGATAAACTCGTTAGTGATTTTGCAAAAATAGTCGCTTTGTATTGAGTTAAAGGCAAAGCGACATCAAATGATAGGTCTACAGTACGACAGTATTGGCGAATTTTAACGTCTAAATGACGGCATAAATGCCGACCTACAATGGTCAATTAACATATTCACGTTAATCGCTGTCTACATTATAGCGGATACCATTCACGATTTTCTTTGAGAATAAACCAAGGCTTTGAAAACCAATAATAACGTCCGGGTTCACTAATGCTAGGCGCGGTGCAATTACATCTTACCCGACCTGACGGCAGCGGCGCGTTAAAATCTATCGTAAACATGTCTTCACTTTGCCATTGAATTTTCTGACGGCCTAAGCCAGAGATATAACAATGCAATTGCTCTGGCTCAAAGTCGTCAACGACAATATTAATACTGAGTGAAGTCGACTCTCCTTGCTCAAAGATGGTTTGTTGATTTTTTCCCTCAAGGTGAATATTAAAGGGCAATGAATCGAGTTTATCTCGCAAGCTTGATAGTTGGTCGTATGGTTGCGATGCCGGGAAACGCGGAATACTGGTGAGATCTGTATTTAAGCCAACAGGCCCTGATTGCTGTGAAAACGCGACAAAGTTATTGTCAAGTACCCACTGCTGAACTTCAGGACTAAACTCACCGTAGGGGTAAGCGAAATATCGCCAGCTTTGGCCAGTTTCTTTTTCAATTATTTTTTCTGCTCGCAATAAAGACTCAGCGTTTTTAGCCAACCAAGCTTGGGTGGTCATACCCGGAGGGGTGCGTGCTAATGAATCATGGTTCATGCCATGGTTAGCGATAATTACCCCGTCGTCTGCCATAGCTTTTAATTGTTGCCATGATAAAAAGTGTGACGTATTTTGCCCCACCATGCCCGGATTTATAAAAATCGTAAATGGAAAACCGTATTTGTCTAAAATAGGCTTACCTTGAGTTAAAATGTCTATATAGGCATCATCAAAGGTGATAACTACTGTTTTATCAGGTAACGTTTTTTTTTCCTTAATGGCATCCATTAAGGTGGATAAATGAATTACCTTAAAGTTGTTGTCTTGCAGAAACTGCATATGCTTATCAAATTGCTTGGGAGCAATACTGGTACTCGCCGGAGTTTCTTCGCTAACGTGATGGTACTGTAATATAACAGTGGCAAAACTGGTGAAATGTAGGCAATAGCACAATGCTGCCAACAGGCAATATTTCATGTTAATCTTCCTGCAAAATAGTAGACTTTAAACGCCTGCGTAAAATAACGTTTTTTCTTCTATAGATACAGTGCATTTACCTATAAAGGTCAGCTTTTTTGAAATTTAATGATATAGAACGTCATAAGCAGCTATTTATTCTGGCTTTGCCGATGATTTTATCCAATATTACTGCGCCATTATTAGGTTTAGTTGATACTGCCGTTATTGGGCATCTTGAACATTCCTATTATTTAGGCGGCAGTACGGTTGGTGCCATGATCATCACGGTCATCACTTGGTTGTGTGGGTTTTTACGCATGTCGACCACAGGGTTATCAGCGCAAGCATTTGGTCAAAGTAATAATGAGCTAAGTTTTTTAATTTTACTGCGTGGGATGATAGTTGCGTTCAGCGTAGGCTTGTTGGTGATATTATTTCAAAACCTCTACCTCGATCTGGCGCTTTCTTTAGCTGGTGGGTCAGAACAAGTACAATTTTATGCCCGAGAGTACAGTGCCATTCGAGTTTGGGGCTTACCGGCGGCATTAGCTAATTTGGTGATTATGGGCTGGTTACTGGGTAATCACAAAGCGAAAGTGGTGATGTGGTTAATTATTGCCACCAACTTGATTAACTTAGGATTAGATTTACTGTTCGTTATTGGCTTTGCATGGCAAGTTAAAGGCGTAGCTATGGCGACGCTAATAGCAGAATACAGTGGCTTAGTCATCGGATTAGGTTTTGTCTATAAAAACTTTAAGCAAAAGTTTATGGGGGTGTTCTCAGGCGTACAACAAATGTTTGATGCTGTATTAGAGCGTTCGGCCTTATTAAGCTATTTTAAACTGAATCGAGATATATTAATTCGAACGTTATGTTTAGAAATATGCTTTGTTTTTATGACCTTTCAAGGGGCGCGACTCGGTGATGATGTGATTGCCGCCAATGCCATATTAATGAATTTTTTAATGTTAATATCGTTCGGTTTAGATGGTATTGCTAATGCTGCAGAAGTGATGGTGGGTAAAGCGAAAGGAGAAAATAATCAAAAAAATATGTTTGTTAGTGTCAATATCGCACTATTTTGGACTGGGATATTTGCACTCGCTTATAGCTTACTGTTTTATTTAGCGGGTAACTATTTCATTCACACTATCTCGAATATAACCGCCGTCGTTGACTATGCACAACAATATCTTTTTTGGATTATAGCGCTGCCATTACTCGCCTGTTGGTGTTACTTATATGACGGTGTTTACGTAGGTTTGATGCAGGCACATATTATGAGAAACAGTATGCTTATTGCGACATTTGGTTGCTTTTTTCCGGTGTGGTGGTTATTACAAGATTATGGCAATCATGGTTTGTGGGCGGCATTTTCAATATTTATGTTGGCGCGTGGAGCCACATTGGCTTGGCATTATCAGCGAAATAAGTATACTTTTTAGGGATTTTAAGACTATTTTTGAAGCATTAGCTTTTGAGGTTTGTATTGTTATGGTTTTGTGCGATTAAAAATATGATACAAACGATTGGCAAATAATCCGACGTAACCATAAATGGCAAACAAGCCGCCAAGCGCAAGAAATACAATACCAATAATCTGCCAAATATGGCTTTGATAAAGCCCTAAAAATATTAACAAGGCACCGATAGCAAAAAGACCAAGTCCACTGAGAAAACGCTGCATGCTGCGTTGTGGGTCTTGGCCTAGTTTTTCTAATAACGACACTTTATAACTAATTTATATTACAAGCGTTTAGTAATATGAATGCTCACCACGTTCGTGTTCAGTCATATCTTTCACACCTTTAATTTCGTCGCCCATCATGTCGATCAATTGCTTTTCGATACCATCTTTTACAGTGACATCGATTTGGGCACAACCGTTACAGCCGCCACCGAATTGTAATACAGCATAACCGTCTTCAGTGATTTCCATTAGCGTACATTCGCCGCCATGGCCAGCAAGTTGTGGGTTTACTTCAGCTTTTAAGAAGTAATCAACACGCTCAAATAATGGCGCGTCATCGCCTACTTTACGCAACTTAGCGTTTGGCGCTTTCAGCGTTAACTGCGAACCCATTTGGTCAGTGGTAAAATCAATTTCCGCTTCTTCTAAATATGTTTTACTGTCAGCATCAATGTAAGCCGAAAATTTTTCAAACTTTAGTTCAATGTCATCAGCTTCTACAGCGTCAGCTGGACAGTACGATACACCACATTCTGCGCTTGCTGTACCCGGGTTTACAACAAATACACGGATACTAGTACCTTCAGCTTGACCAGAAAGTAGTTTTACAAAATGTTCTTGTGCAGTTTCTGAAATGTTAACCATCATACTATTTTACTCTCACTACTGGTGTTGAATTTTCTACTGGGATTGAGTTTTCAATACCCGACTATTTTACTCAAGTATAACCATTTTACTCTTCTCTGTCATTTGGTGCTAGTACTAGATGGCATAATTTATATACACATAACATGAAAAGCTACAAACCGAGCAGATAAATGACTAATTATGGCAAGATAACTAGTTCAAATGCCGTAATTTTGTTATTTTATCAGATAACCAAATAAGGAAAGCTTGTATGTTGTTATCGCTGTATCGAATTGTAATATTTTGTTTATTAAGTGCCTCGTTTACTGTTTTAGGCGCGAATGTCAGCACATATTTGCCTGATGGTAGCGTTTATAATGAGCAAGTACCCACGCCTGAATCTACATTGGGTTTTGGTATAGGTGAACGTCATCCTCGTCATGACCAAGTGCTAAATTACTTACAGCAAGTCGCGGCATCTTCAACTCGTGTTAAAATTGAAGAGATGGGACGAACTACACAATATCGTTCGCAAGTTTTACTGACCATTTCTAGTCCTGAAAACCTTAAAAATATCGATGAAATATTAGCGCGACGCTCAGATATAGGAGCTTCATCTAAAGACCCAATTGTTGTGTGGTTAGGTTATAGTGTTCATGGTGATGAAATTAGTGGTACCAATGCCGCTATGGTGGTTGCATATCATTTAGCTGCCTCGCAAGATAAAGCCGTTGCTGAACTGCTCAACGATACCATTATTGTAATCGAGCCGACTATTAATCCTGATGGAATGGATAGGTTTGTTAATTGGGTGGCGACGCATCGCGGCATGACTGAAAATTCAGATCCAAACCATATTGAACATCATCAACATTGGCGCACAGGTCGCACTAACCATTTTGGTTTTGATTTAAACCGTGATTGGCTACTATTGTCGCAAAAAGAAAGTCAGAATCGCCTGCCTTATTTTCATCAATATCAACCGAATGTCTTAGGCGATTTCCATGAAATGGGTGCTAACGGTAGCTATTTTTTTCAGCCAGGCATACCCACACGCACTCATCCTTTGACTCCGGCTAAAAATACTGAATTAACGCAGTTATTAGCAACCTATCATGCCAAAGCGCTTGATGCTAAAGATCGCTTATATTACAGCGAAGAAAGTTTTGACGACTTTTATTACGGTAAAGGCTCAACTTACCCTGATATTAATGGTGGTATTGGTGTCTTGTTTGAACAAGCGAGCAGTCGCGGCCTTCAACAAGATACTATTAATGGTTTATTAACTTTTGAGTATGGTATTCAAAACCATGTCTTAACGTCTTTATCAACCATTGAGGGAGCATGGAAAAACCAAGATAAATTTAAAAACTATCGAAAAGAGTTCTTTAAACTAGCTGAAAAACAAGCCAGTGATGAAAATTTTAACGGTTATATTTTTACTGAAGCTGAAGATAATTATCGCCTACAAGCTTTCTTAAGTAAGCTGCAGCAACATCAGATTAAGGTTTACCCACTTAAGCAAGATTATAAGATTCATGAGCGAAAATACATTGCCAAGCACAGTTATTATATTCCGATAGCACAGCCGCAATATCGCGTGATTAAAGCCCTCTTTAATCAACAAAAAAACTTTCAAGATAATACTTTTTATGATGTCTCAGGTTGGACATTACCGCTGGCAATGAATATAAAATTTGCTCAGGTTGGCAGCACTCGGGGTTTAAAAACTCACGATATACCTTGGCAACCAAGCACAGAAAAAATCACCGAAGTAAGTGATTCTGCTTACGCTTATGTATTTGAGTGGCATGACTTTTTAGCTCCTAAACTGTTAAACAACATAACCAATGCTAAGATCAAAGCAAAAGTAGCCACTAAAGTTTTTTCAGCGACAGTAAATGGCGTAGTTAAAACTTTTAATCAAGGGACTATCGTTGTGCCTGCTGGTATACAGACTCAGGATAACTGGCGTAATATTCTGACTGATTTGGCCGCTAAGAGCCAAATACAGCTGAACACTTTAGCTACCGGATTAACCGCAAAAGGCATTGATATTGGTAGTAACTCATTCCGCTTGGTTTCAGCACCGAAAGTATTATTGGTTGGTGGCAAAGGCGTATCACAATATGAAGCAGGAGAAATGCTTTACTACCTTGATAACCTTTTAGAAATTCCAGTGACTGTGGTCGAAATGCAAAGATTATCGGCAATTGATTTAGCAGACTACAGTCATATTATTATGGTTGATGGTAAATATGCTGCGTTAAATGCTGAGGTACTGAGTAAGTTTAAATCATGGTTAGAAAACGGTGGGGTCATCTTTGGTCAAAAACGCGCAGCACTATGGTTATCAGTCAATGAATTACTAAAAATTGATTTTGTGAGAAAAGATCATATTGATCAACTGTTTGATACGATAAAATTAACTTACGCCGATAAAGAGCAACTCTCCGCTAGAAAACGCATCGCAGGTGCTATTTTTCAAGCAGAATTAGATGTTAGTCATCCACTTGCTTACGGTTACCAACAAAGTGATTTGCCGGTGTTTCGTAATAGCACCGTGATTATGGAGCAAACAGTGAAGCCATTTATTACTGTAGCGAAATACAGCCAAGCACCTTTGCTCAGTGGTTATGCAGATCAAAATTTGGTTAATCGTTTAGCGAATAATCCAACGCTTGTGGCGCATAATGTTGGCAAAGGTCGCGTTATTGCCAGTACTGACGACTTAGTTTTTCGTGGTTATTTTTTAGGTAGCATGAAAATAATTGCTAACAGCCTATTTTTTGCTAAAACGTTTAGCGCCAATTTAGCCGAATAACTTGCTAATTAGCTAGGAATAGCTAAACAAATACTGAGGAGTGTAATGTTTTGCACTCCGCTTTTTTTCAACAGCTTACAAATTTCATTTGCTGTTGTGCCTGTGGTCACTACGTCATCAATCAAAATAATATTTGTTGGAAACTTTGCCGCTGAATTTATGTTGAGACTAAAGGCATTCTTCAAATTTTTCCGGCGCTCTATACCAGACTTTCCTACCTGACTTTCAGTCAATTTCTCCCGAGTGACAAGTTCCGCTTGATATTCATAATTAAAATACTGTGCGAACTTTCGTGCAATAAGATGCGCCTGATTAAACCCCCGCGCTTGCCACTTTTTTAAATGTAAGGGCACAGCCACAATTAAGGTGTTATCCGACGTTACGTTGGCTTTGTCGGCACTAAGGTATTGCTGCCAATGATTAATAAGTAGATAACTGAGTAACTCCGCCAATTCTGTTTTATGTTGATATTTTAGTTGGCTAATCCAGCTATCGAAAGGCCAAATATAGGGGGCAATGGCTAATAGGTGATCAAAATTTTTGATGGGAATAAGTTTTGTAATGGCAGGCCAAGACAATAAATCATAAGGGATGTGTTGGTAATTAAAATAGGGTAAATCAGCTTGGCAGAATTGACAAAGCAGTGGATGCTTTTGGCAAGTGTTTCCACATAAGCTGCAGCAGCTTACTTTCAGTTGGATATTTTTGAATTGTTGGCGAAAAATTTGTGGTAAAGCTAATATTATATCGCGGTTGATCTTGCTGCTAAATTCCATTTTCAGCACCCTTTAGTTAAACTATGCGTATATCCGTTATCGAGCAAACGAAGCATGACAGAAAGCATGGCAGAAAGATTGAAAATTGCGAGCCAAGGCCAAGGCATACCCTTAGTATTTATTCATGGTTGGGGTCTAAACTCTGCTGTATGGCAGCCATGCTCAGCGCAACTACAAACTGATTTTGAAGTTATTACCGTTGATTTACCCGGATTTGCGACCAATAACTTAGTTCAACTTGAGCAATATTCGTTAGTCGAAATAGCAAATGCTATTATCGATGCGGTTGGTAAACCTGCGGTTTATATCGGATGGTCATTAGGCGGATTAGTCGCCAGCCAAATAGCCATTAACCATCCCGAACAAGTGTTAGGGTTAATTACTGTCGCGAGTTCGCCACAATTCATTGAACGAGATAATTGGCCGGGGATAAAAGAAAGTGTTTTGGCCTTATTTCACCAGCAACTTGCTCAAGACACGACAAAAACCATTAGTAACTTTTTGAAAATACAGGCTATGGGGAGTCCGCATATTCGCCAAGATATTAAGACCATTCGTGATCTAGTGATGCAGCATCAACAACCAGCGCGACAGATATTAGACGATTCATTAAGTTTATTAGAAACATCGGATTTGTCTGAACAATTAGCTGGCATAAAACAGCCGTTTTTTAGACTTTACGGCAAACTTGATGGCTTAGTACCCAAACAAGTTATCGCATTAATTGATGAGCTCGCACCCAACAGTCAGCGTTATATATTTGAACAAGCATCACATGCACCCTTTATATCTCACCAGGCAGAATTTTTAACGATATTGAAAAATTGGCTAATGGAACATGTTATCTAAAGGGTAAAGGTTTACTTTTTAGTGGATTTGGTTAATAATTGAACAGGTAAGTGCAAGTAATAATTTAGGAGAGTTTTATGGAAATTCAATCCGCTTTTAATGCTGGTGTACAAGGTTTTCAAAAAGCCAATGAAGATGCCTATAAAGCCGCTGAAAATATAGCGACTAGCGTAGGTATAACGCCTGAGTCTTACGGTATCGGCCAAGATAACAATCAAATTTCGAATTCGGCGATACAGAATCCTGATACCGCAGTAAACCTGACGCAATCAGTGGTTGATTTACGGGTAGCAGAGTTTCAAGCAAAAGCGTCTGCGAACGTTATTGTATCTGCTGACGAAAATTTAGGCACATTATTGGACGTTCGAGTTTAGCTATTATGAATATCACGCCACAAAGCAATCAGCTACCCGTACAAACTGCCGTCAATCTGCAGACAGATAGCTTGCGCCGCGATAATCAGCAAAGAGAAATCATTACAAAGCCAGAGCCGTCGAGTCAATCAGCTGGCGAAAAAGGCGTTGCCTCTGACAAAGAGCGTGGCCGTACGCCAGCACAAAATAATCAACAAGTAGATTTCGCCAGTTTACGCAAGCAAGCGGAACTAGCAAACGATGTTATTGGCAACGGTGCTGGTAATAATGAACGTTCTGGGCAAGGCTCAGAACAAGAGGCCAATGAACAAAATAATGATGGCTCTGTAGAATCAAAACAGGGACAAGAAACGTCAAGTCGTACACAACAATCTAGTAATGAAGAATTTGCAGAAAAACAAATAATTCGAAGTTTGGAAAGTCGTGATAAAGAAGTGCGTAATCATGAAAGAGCCCATGCTTCAGTTGGCGGTTCACTTACTGGCGCGCCGACTTATGCTTATGAAACGGGTCCAAATGGTAAAAAGTACGCCGTTTCAGGTGAAGTCTCTGTTGATTTAACTCCCGTGCCTGGCGATCCACAAGAAACCATTGCGAAAATGAACAAAGTTCAGGCTGCTGCGTTAGCTCCTGCCAACCCATCATCACAAGATATACGGGTTGCAGCTACGGCGTCTAGCATCATCTTAGAGGCCCAAGCCGAATTAGTTAATGCGAGTATTGAGAATGAAGAGTCTACACCTAAGTTAGGTAATTTATTTCGTGATAAAGAAGTGCTACTGCAAAGTGATGAGAGCCTTGAAAATAATGAAAGTAGCAAAGCTTTTGATCGCCAAATTGAACAAACGTTATCAGCACAGGAAGCGGTTGCTCCAACTAGGCCGATCACTGTTGATCAAAGAGCTGGCCGTATTGAACAATTTTACTCAAATATTAATCAAGCCTATGAAAAATCAGCAAGCCATCAATTTGAATTAACCGCTTAGCTTAATCAGTATGCCAATAACTAAAAAGCCTGCAATTGCAGGCTTTTATACTTTCAGAACATTATGAAGCATTTAATGGGAACAATTAAATACCGTAGTTTTCACGATACTTTTTAATGCTCGCTAAGCTATCAGCCATATCAGGCTGCTCTTCCAAGTAACTAATCAAGTCAGCTAAGGTGACGATAGAAATAACTTTAGTATTAAAGTCTCGCTCTACTTCTTGAATAGCCGAAAGTTCAGCTTGGCCTTTCTCTTGTCGGTCTAAGGCTATAAGTACGCCTGATAACTCAGCACCATGAGCTTGAATAATTTCCATCGACTCACGAATCGCTGTACCTGCGGTGATCACGTCATCAACCAGCATCACTTTACCTTCAAGTGCTGAACCGACTAAGCTGCCACCTTCACCGTGTTTTTTAGCTTCTTTACGGTTAAAGCAATAAGGCATATCAATATCGTAACTATCGGCAAGTGCTACGGCTGTAGTGGTTGCAATCGGAATACCTTTGTAAGCAGGACCAAATAACAAATTGTAATCGATTTTTGAATCTTGTAATGCCGCAGCATAAAAACGGCCTAAACGTGCTAAATCACGGCCGGTATTGAATAAACCAGCATTGAAAAAGTAAGGACTCGTTCGGCCTGATTTTAACGTAAACTCGCCAAAACGTAATACTTGTTTAGCTAAGGCAAACTCGATAAATTCGCGTTGATATTCTTTCATGATTAGTTCCTGTCTGACTTAGTTTAAAGCGGCTTTTTGTATATCAAATAATTCGTTAATGCTGTTTTTAGCAAGTGCTAGCATTTCTTGCATTTCATCAAAGCTAAAAGGTTCTTCTTCTGCTGTGCCTTGCACTTCGATTAACTTACCTGTTTCAGTCATTACGACGTTCATGTCAGTATCTGCAGCTGAATCTTCAACATAATCCAAATCAGAAACGGCTTCACCTTGGTAGATACCAACAGAAACAGCAGCAATCATGTGTTTAAGTGGATTATTATTGATAATACCTTTAGCACGCATATGGTTTAATGCATCAACTAATGCCACACAAGCGCCAGTAATTGACGCCGTACGTGTGCCGCCGTCAGCTTGAATTACATCACAATCAACCGTAATGGTGTTTTCACCCAGTGCCACTAAATCAACCGCTGCACGTAATGAACGAGCGATTAAACGAGAAATTTCTAACGTACGACCACTTTGCTTGCCGTTGGCAGCTTCGCGACGCATGCGGGTATGAGTTGAGCGCGGTAACATGCCATATTCAGCAGTGATCCAACCTTTACCTTGGCCTTTCAGAAAACGTGGTACGCCAGTTTCAACTGTTGCGGTACAAATAACTTTGGTGTCACCAAACTCAATAAGTACTGAGCCTTCTGCATGAGCTGTAAATTGACGAGTAATGGTTACAGGACGAATTTGCCCTAAAGTTCTGCCGCTTGGACGCATGTTGAATTTCCTATCGTAGTATAATTGCTGCGCATTATAATCGTTCAGATGGCAATTTGACATAATGACCTCACAAGTATTTTGAAATATAGTGAATTAAACTAAGGTCATACTATTATGCATGGGTTGTTAATTGCCTTTGAATCTTATCGAAATAGAGAGTATTTATGAAATTTCAGTTGTTTATTGTGTTGTTTTTATCAAGCGTATTTATTACGAGTCAATCAAACGCGCAAGAGTCTGCGAGCAACACTGCTATTGTGCTAGTCAATAATTTACCGCTTTACAGTAAAGTTTATGATGATAAGCGCGACCCGTTTAAAGACGCACAAGCAGCCATTACTTTGGCACAAAAAACTGATCGTAACGTGTTGATTGAAATCGGCGGCAACTGGTGTACTTGGTGTCATAAAATGGATGCCTTTTTAGAGAAAAATCCTACAATTTATCAGACCCTACATGATAATTATGTCCTGCTTAAAATCAGCGTTAGTGACAGTAATGAAAATGAAGCTTTCATGAAATCTTTGCCGCCAGTACAAGGCTATCCTCATATGTATGTGTCAACGAGTACTGGCCAAATGTTGTTATCAAAAGATACCGCTGAACTATTAGATGATTTGGAGTACTCTGCTGAATACTGGCTGACATTTTTAAGAAAATGGCAGGTAAAAAATAATAAGGAATATGCCCATGATACAAGTGCAAAAGGCTAAAACCGTGACTCGAAAGAAGACGGTCCGCAAGACAGTATCGCAAGTCACGTCATTTTTTGATGACAATTTTCGTACCCCAACATGGTTACAAAAAAAGGTATCACGACGTAACGCTTTAAAGTCAGCTGCTGGCGCCACTATGGTTGCTGCTATGCCATTAAAGGCTTGGTCTGCATTGACTGGTGATCAATTTTCCAGTGTTTTACAAACTGACCCTTGGTTAACGCTTGATGCCGTACTCGCGCATTTATTACCAGAGTCACCAACCGGCCCAAGTGCAAAAGAAATTCAAGTAACTCAGTATTTATATAATGTTGTGTATCAACAACCCACCGATAGCGCAGAAATTGAATTTATTTATAAAGGTGTCGGCTGGCTCAATGGTTTTAGTCAGAGCCAACTACAGAAAAATTTTGTCGATCTGACGCTTGAGGAAAAAGAAAAAACACTACGCGCAATAAGTAACTCACGAGCGGGTGAAAACTGGCTCAGTAATTTAGTCAGTTATATTTTTGAAGCCATGCTTTCACCACCCAGTTACGGTGGCAACCCTAATGGTATTGGTTGGCAATGGTTAGATCACCACGCAGGTTTCCCATTACCTCCAACGGGCAAGCGATATTACGAATTACCCGGCAAGCAACCCATCGTGATGAGTAACAAGGCTGCGCTGGCAAATAACACAACCACACAAGTGGTCAGTCACCAGCAATATAAGCGCTCGCAAATAGGAACTAAAAAAGCATGAAATATGATATTTGTATCGTAGGCAGTGGCGCCGGCGCATCACCAGTAGCTTATACCTTAGCTAACGCAGGCGCTAAAGTATTGGTGTTAGAAAAAGGTGCTTGGTTAACCGAAAAAGAGTTCTACAAAGATGAGCTCGCCATTAGTTTGCGCGATGCTTACAACCCGAAGCTTGAAGACGAACAGCATGTTATTGAAGAAGAATATGAAAACGAAGCGGGTGAAAGTTACTGGCAAGGAGAGGCCACGAGTGAATCGGGTTGGAGCTTTTGGAACGGTACAGTAGTCGGCGGTTCATCAAACTTTATGAGCGGATATTTTCATCGTTTAAAACCCGTAGATTTTCGTTTAAAAACTGAATTTGGCGACATTAAAGGTGCCAATGTAGAAGATTGGCCGATCAGCTATGCAGAGCTTGAACCGTATTATGCGATGGTTGAAAAAGTGGTAGGCGTATCAGGCAGAGTTACAGAACATCCACATCAAGAGCCTAGATCGACAGACTTTCCTTATCCACCGGTAGCTGAACACGCTATATCATCTTGGATAGATGAAAGCGCGGAAAAAATTGGTTATCACACCGTACCAGTGCCACGAGCAATATTATCGAAACCGGCAATGGGCAGACAAAGTTGTGAATATTCAGGTTATTGCAGCAGTTACGGTTGCTCGTCAGGGGCAAAAGGCAGCGGACGGGCGGCGCTATTAAATCATGCGGTTGCTACGGGCAATTGCACCATTACACCGCATGCGAAAGTTTATAAAATTGCTACAGATAGCCAAGGCGAAATATCGGGTGTGCATTATTACGACAAGGCAGGGCGCAAAAAAGTTGTTCAGGCTAAATATTACGTTGTTGCTTGCCAAGCGGTAGAAACGTCTCGTTTGTTACTGGCATCGAAAGGTGAAAAATTCCCTAACGGTTTAGCTAATAACTCGGGGCATGTCGGTAAAAATTTAATTTTTAGCGGTGGTGGTACTGGCCGTGGTGACTTTTTTTACAAAGACTTAACGGCAGAAAAAAAGGCGCAATTAACCCAAGTGGGTCCCTTTATAAACCGTGCATTGCAAGACTGGTATCAAATCGATGATAAAGCCTTTAACGGTATTAATAGAAACGGTAAAGCGAAAGGCGGCACGATAGATTTCTTATTCTACCAAAACCCGATATCACGCGCGCAAGGCACGCAATGGCAATACGATGAAAGCCAAGACAGTGAAAAGCTACTTTGGGGTGAAGAACTTAAGCAGAGTATGAAAGCCGAGTTCACCACCTATAAAACCTTACGTTTTGAAGTGTTTAATGACTGGCTACCAACCGATAATTGTTTTGTCGATTTAGATGATGAAGTTACCGATAAATGGGGTGATAAAGTCGCGAAAATACGTATTGGCGCACATCACCACGATTTAGATGTTGGCGAATACTTGGCTGAAAAAGCGGAGAAGTTACTGGGTGAAATGGGCGCAACAAACATTTCATCATCGGTGAGCAGCGCCCCAGCATCAAACTTAATGGCTGGAGGTTGTCGTTTTGGCAACGATCCTAAAACCTCAGTGCTGAATAAAAACTGCCAAGCACACGAGGTTGATAATCTATTCGTTACTGATGCTTCGTTTATGCCCACCGGTGGTAGCGTGCCATATACGTTTACCATTTACGCGAATTCGTTTCGTGTTGCTGATCATATTAAAGCACGTTGGCAAGAAAATATTAGTTAAGCTTGAGCTATAAATTCAATTCGATAAGATTGGTTTTATAGCTAGTTTCATTTAGTCGAAACCACTTACTTAATAGCCATTTTTCCCCTGAAATTACCGGCAAGCTTTGATGCAAGGATAGAGGCAAAGGAGCTAACTGTTTACTGACATTGTCAAATACAATCAGTTGCCCGGCATGCCCGTCTAGCTTTTCATCAATACGCGGGAAATAAGTTTCGCCGCCTTCTGTCGCCGGTGATAAATAACAAAGCACCGTTCTGACTCTCTGCCCACCGTCTTGCATGGCTAATTCAGAGCCCGGATCTTTGGGATGAAAAAAATCATAATGAGCCTTATATTCATTACCTTGTTGATAATAAAGCATATTACTGATTTCTCCATGGGACATGGGTAACCCAATGAGTTTAGCAATGCGCTGTTCAACATCCAGCAAAATCCAATCGCTCAACGTTGGAACCAGTTGACTGAATTGATTCGTTCTAACAGGGCTTTGTATTTTATCGCCGGTTACTGCATTCACCACCATCGAAGGCTCAAGTGATGCTTGCGATCTACATTTAAGCCATGCGCATTCAAAGGTATTGAGAAAATGATCGCTAGTTGCTAATGATATGTCTTTATTGATATATTTTAAATGCTTCTGGCTATGATCCGCGCGCTTAAATGCCTGATAATCTGGCTTTATATACTGTATTTTTTTATTATCTACACCTAAACCCAGTGCAGCGATTAATGACCTAATTTCGTCAAATTCTGCATGTGCAAGTAATAAGCTTTGCGCAAAGTCAGTGCGTTTATCTGCATAAGCTAAATAAACGCAGGTGATTATCGCGGGTAATTCTTGCTCTTTATAGGCTTGCTCTAAATAAGTATTAAAGTCTAACGTTAACTCCGGATGAAAATATAACAACATCGCCATTTTGTAATTGGCCATGGCAATGTTCTCGCCAGCTAACTGTAATAAAAAACCAATACCTTTATTGGCATCTTGCTGCATGAGGAAATCGGCCTTTGTCAGCAGGGCTTCAGGGACTTTTTTATCTAATAGCGGTAAAAGAATTTCATTTAATTGACTAAACTCACCCGCAGCAAAGTATAAGCGACATTGTTGCAATTGCTTGGAATGAGATGAATTTTCGATATGCATATTTACAAGCTAGCCTTAAACGTTGAATATCTTTAAAAATGAGTCATTATCATCATAGCTTTTCAATCGCAGTAATTCACCGAATTTGTAATTTTAACTGATGATTTATTTGATTTTCAGCTTTATCAAGCAAAGGCAAGTTTGCCGCTTGATAAATGCGTAAAATGGATGTTTATCAGAGTAAATGCCAATTGATAAGGTATTCACATGAATAAATGCCCGGATAGTAGATACCTAATCTCAGCTAGGGCATAATCCATCACATTGTTAATTTTAAATATTTAGGAAATTCTATGATCCATAGTATGACAGCATTCTCACGTCATGAAATAAAAGGCGATTGGGGTAATGCCGTATGGGAAATTCGTTCTGTTAATCAACGATTTCTTGAAACATATTTTCGACTTCCTGAGCAATTTCGCAGTATAGAACCTGTATTACGTGAGCGGTTTCGCAAACAATTAAATCGCGGAAAAGTTGAATGTAACTTGCGTTTTAATGCTAATCCTTCAGCAAAAAGTAACGTAACATTAAATGCAGAGTTAGCCGCAGAATTAATGAAGCATGCTAATACTATAGCTGCGTTATCAGATAACTCGACTGTAAATCCCGTAGAAATTATGCGCTGGCCTGGTGTTATGGAAGCTGAAGAAGCAGACATGAGCACCATTCAAGCCGAAATATTAGCGGGCTTTGACCAAGCATTAAAAGACTTTATTACATCGCGTACCGATGAAGGTGAAAACCTTAAAGTCCTTATTGAACAGCGTTTAGATGGCATTATCGAGCAGGCAGATATTGTAAAAGGCCACATGCCAGAAATTATTCAATGGCAACGTAAACGCATTACCGACAAGTTTGCCGATGCTAACATTGAACTTGAATCGTCTCGAGTAGAACAAGAGTTGGTATTGCTAGCGCAAAAAATGGATGTTGATGAAGAAATTGACCGTCTATTTAGCCACGTAAAAGAAACGCGCAGCAAATTAAAAAAAGGTGGTGCACAAGGCCGCCGCTTAGATTTCATGATGCAAGAATTTAATCGCGAAGCGAATACCTTAGGCTCTAAATCTATTAATGCTGATATCACTAACTCAGCAGTAGAGTTAAAGGTTTTAATTGAGCAAATGCGTGAGCAGATCCAAAATATTGAATAGAGTTTTGATATATTCACCCACGTGCTGATAAGTACATGAAGCCTCGTTAATCGGGGCTTTTTATTTCTTGTTGTTTTTTGTGTAAGTGCTAACCACTGAGTCCAATTAAAAATAGGCAACACACTCTCTATGTCGATATCATCCACATGACAATTGAACGTGACGATATATTGTGATTTATTCGACATAACACCTTTACGTGTCGATCCGATCAACATATACTATTTTCATGTCGAAATATTGAGAATATATAAACATGTCATGGCAAGCTGAAACTCCTTTTAATAATATGCCGTTATTACCACCCGCTATAGATAACGTTGAATCTATCCCTATTCTCAAAGCCTGTATTCCTGCGCGTGCCGCACTTGCTGAACTAAAACAAGCAGGCGAATTATTACCGAATCAAGAATTATTAGTAAATCTTCTACCCTTATTAGAAGCGAAAGACAGTTCAGAAATAGAAAACATTGTTACCACTACCGATAAGTTATTTCAGTTTTCTCAGGAAGATAGCTTAGCTGATCCGGCAACCAAAGAAGCGCTACGATATAGAACCGCATTGTACGAAGGTTATCTTCAATTAGCTAAACGCCCGCTTTGTACAAATACGACAGTAGATGTATGCAGTACCTTGAAAGGTACGGGTATGGATATTCGAAAAGTGCCTGGCACGGTAATTAGTAATCAAGATACTCAAGAAATAGTTTATACCCCACCCATTGGTGAAGCAGCTATAAGAGATTTATTAACTAATTGGGAAAACTTTCTACATGCTGAAGATGATATCGACCCACTAGTTAAAATGGCAGTTAGTCATTATCAGTTTGAAGCTATTCACCCATTTCACGATGGTAATGGCAGAACAGGTCGTATAATCAATATCCTCTATTTATTAGAGCAAGAGCTTTTAACCTTGCCAATTTTGTATTTAAGTCGCTATATCGTCCAACATAAAGCGGACTATTACCGACTATTAACAAGTGTAACCTCAAATGCTAATTGGGAAGAATGGATTGTTTTTATTCTTAATGGTGTCACTGAAACGGCGCAGTGGACAACCAAAAAAATAGCCGCTATTCGGGCGTTAATTGAAGAAACTAGCCAGTATATTCAAGTCAAGCTACCTAAGATTTATAGTTATGAGTTAGTGCAAATCATTTTTGAACAGCCTTATTGCCGTATTAATAATTTAGTTGAACGAGATATTGCAAAACGACAAACAGCTTCTGTTTATTTAAAGCAGCTGGTTGATATTGGTGTACTTGAAGAAATGCAATCAGGTAAAGAAAAGCTCTTTCTTCATCCTAAGTTAATGCGCTTAATGACTCAAGATAACAATAATTTGCAGTCTTACGGCTAATGATGAAAAATTCAATGAACCAATCACCTCGGCTACGAGTTTATGTCTCAGATTGTCGATTATGATGATAAAGAACTAGAGAAGCTTTCGTTATATGCTCGTAATCTAAGCCCTATGCTACGTGAAATAACTTCAGAAGAAAGTGATATCGACCTAAGTAATGTAGTGATGAGCCATTATCGTTTATCAAAAATACGCCAGCAAGATATTCAATTAAAACAAGATTCTCCTGATTATGAATTGGTACCAGGTGATGCAGTGGGTACAGCCAAGGTTAAAGACCCGAAAGAAGAGTTTCTTTCTCAAATTATCTCTAAGCTAAATGAATTTTTTATCACAGATCTGCTGACCGATCAGGATATGGTTAATTACCTATATACCATTAAAGATAAGATGAAAGAAAATACGCTGGTAATGAAGCAGATAGATAACAATACGCCTGAGCAAGCAATGCGAGGAGACTCCCCCTAAAGCCTTAATGGACGCAATTATGGATAGCGGCGAAGCGCATGAAAACCAAATGATACAGTTATTATCAAATCCAGATGTAGCTAATGGTGACCTGGTCAACTAAATTCAGACACCCTAGTTAAGTTTTCCTATTCCTAGCTATTAATTATTTCCCGTCAAATTTCAATTAATAAAGAGCACCAATATTTATATCTTAAAGTTAGTGTTGGTGGGCTTAAAGGTGAGCTTAAAGGTGGGCAATAAAAATATATCCAGATTAAAAGTCATCTTTGCATTGTTTTATAAAGAATTATTGATTTTGTTCTATATTCAGAACCAAATATAGAGTGATATTTATATTGTTTAAGTAAGCACTATTTTAGCAATAAGCCTCGTTTTCGAGGCTGATTTGTATTAAGTCAAAATGCTTATTTACAGGCGTTTATAACACATTGTTAGTATCAGCTAGAAACAAAAAAACCAGCTCAATGCTGGTTTTAAGTTTCTAGACTAGATAAAACTATTGCGCGATTTTTACGCGAATTTTATTGTTTGCAACTTTAGTTTCATGAAGGTTAGATAAAGCTAGTTTAGCTGCTTTTTCATCTGGCATGACAACAAAGCCAAAACCTTTTGATTTCGCCGTTGCTTGGTCTAAAACTAAATTACATTCAGTGACAGTGCCATGAGCAGAAAATAAAATACGGAGTTCTTGTTCGGTTGTTGAACGAGAAAGGTTGCGAACTAAAAGTTTCATAATGGACCATTAATGTGTGATTGCGAGCACAATTATCTCATAGTTTTGCAATAGACCAAGTTATTTTCTGCATTTGAGGAAAATAAGTGTATTAGGCCGCTATAAAATCAATTGCTGAAGTGACATATCTTCATTACGTTCGCTAATTTGTGCTAACAGTAATTCTGCGGTAGCAATCGCGTCATTTAACGCGTTATGGGCATAGTGGTTAGGCAATCCGTACTTTGCTCTCAACGCGGTAAGCCTTAACTCTGAAGGGTCGTAAGCAACATCGCGTTTATCTAATCTTTTTTTAGCGACCACTAAAGTGTCTATCATTGGAAAGGGTGGTGCCATGCCGTAGAGTTCTAAACACGCTTGTTGTAAAAATTGTCGTTCAATACGAGAAAAATGTACCAACATGACTTTACCGGCGAGTCTTTTAAGTAAGTGTTCAACCACGTCGGCCAATGGTTTTCCTTGATCTTTTTGGTCATCAGTTATTTGATGAATAGTAACGTTATCTGCCTTTAAACTGCCTTGAGTTTGAATAATTTGGTGATAACTCGTACCAAGTTTAATTTGACAATGATTTAACTCTACACACCCGACACTGAGCAGCTTATCTTGTATGGCGTCTAACCCTGTTGTCTCGAAATCTACTGCTAGTATCGGTGTTTGTTCAAAAGGGGTAGAAATGGCAGGAAAAGGGACCTTGAGAAAATCACGCAATGGACCCGCAGGGGCTCGCTTTAGCATACGTTTTCGTTGTGCTTCGTAGCCGACTAGCCAGCGAGTTAATAGATGATGGTTTAACATGATAAATGGCTATCGCTATTAAGTAGATTGACGGTTGTCTTGCATGGTTTTTATCACTTTAAAGGCATCTTTTAAGTGTTCACGCTCGAGTTTTGAAATATCTTTTGGAGATAAGTAGTTATTGGGCTGTTGCCCTAGTTGCATTTTTTTCGCTTGATGCATCATACGTAGCATGCTTAAAAATTCATAGGCGTCGATGAGATTTGCTGCCGATGATTTTGATAATGAAGGGGTTCCTGCTGCTTGCTTTAGACGTTCTATCGTATTAACGGATGAAATTCCCTCAGACAATGCATAAATACGGGCGAGATCAACGATGGGGGCAATACCGTTATGTTTTAAATCTAGTGTGGCTTTATTTTCACCATTTTGGATTAAAACAAAATCACGGAAAAATCCCAATGGTGGCCTTAAATTTAAAGCATTGCGTGATAAGTGTGCGATGAATAGCGTGCTACGTTGCGTTGTTTTTAACATATTCACTCGCACTTGTTCCAGTAAGCGGCTATCGCCATAAACCGTGGTTAAGTCGAAAAAAATGCTGCAGTGCATTAATGCTTTTGGTTCAGGGGTATTAATCCATTGAGCAAAATATTGTGACCATTGATTTTGTGTTTGGCACCATTTAGGGTTAGTGGCCATGACATTCCCAGGACAGTAAATAAAGCCACATGCGGCTAAGCCATCAGAAACAAAAGTGGCAAGGTCTTTAAACCAGTAGTTGTGTTGTGGTTGCATGTCGTTAGAGATGATCAGGGCATTGTCTTGATCTGAGTGAGCAAACTGCTCTTGTCTGGCTTGCGAACCTGCGGCTAACCATGCGTAAGGTACGGGTGGTGGGCCTAATAATTTTTCTGCCATTTCAATTAATCGAATGGTGAATGCCATGGTAATCGCACTAATGCTTTTACCGACATGATCCGCGGTAGTGCCCAATTTTGCCATACGTATTTGCAATTTAGGTATCATGCTACTAATTTCGGTTAATTCGCTGACCGACTTAGCCTTATGAATAACACTGGTAATATTTACCGCATTTTGGCCTTCATTGTTCATTAAGTCAGTAACGGTGACCATGCCCTTTAGTTGATTATTTGCGGTCACAGGCAAATGGTGGATATGCCTTTGTGTCATCATCATTAAGGCGTCATAAGCGGTACTTTTAATATCAATGGTTGTCATGTCGTCGGTCATGATGACACTAACGGGCTGGTCAATACCTAATCCATGCGCGACACAGCGACGGCGAATATCTTTATCGGTTACTATGCCTAATAATTTGTCCTTTTCTACAATCACCAAACACGAAAACCCTTTGTCGGTCATCAATATTGCAGCTTGTTGAATGGTTGTATTAGGACCTATGGTGACAGCAGGGCTGTGATAAAAATTTGCGATTGAGCTATTGAGTAATGATGAATTTAAAATGGCGTCTTCATTCACTTTCAGCATTTTCTTATTGAGTCTTTGCTCAGAAGTTTGCTGGAAAAATGCCATAACATCTGGGTATGCTTTGACTAATTTTTGGAAGTTTTTGTAACTGATGCTATAGAGTAAAGTATCTTCATCAGAGATAACGTTGTTGCTGATATGGTCATCATTGCTAAAGCAAAAAACCGTGCAAATATCTCCTTCACCGTATTTGGCCAATAACTTATTGTCTTTGCTAAAGTAGCTTAAGGCCCCCTTGCGTAATATATAGATATTTTCTTCTGTGATGCCTTGCGGTGGAAGAGACTGACCACGACGCACGTAACTAATGCTGATCTCTTTAACCACTTGTTCGATGATTTCACTCGGCAATAAGTCCATAGGTGGAATCGCTTGAATAAATTCGCTGATTTCGCTTAATGCTGAGTCCATAACAATATCTCGAGTTAGTACGCTCACTATATTTAGGGGATTAGTGCTGCTTAAGTCAACTGTTTCAACTGAGTTCTAGACTAAAGTTTAATATGAGCGCCGAAATAATATTGCTAGTGTGTAGCTTAGAGTAGGTTAAGTATTCATTTATCCAACGTTGGCTTTGCCAGCTGGTCGAATTAATAGTCAACCTCTCTTAAACAACAGGTGATACCAATTGGAAGAATAATCCATTCGGTATATAGCGTATAAAAATCATAAAACGCTGTGCCTATTAAGCTAATTAGGTTTAATAGGAATAATTGCTAGGAGAGAATGATGGAAGGTAATGCAACATATTGGTCAGAGAATCTGCGCCTAATATTTATATGTCTTGCTATCTGGTTCGTGGTTTCATTTGGTTTTGGTTTGCTTCTTGTCGAGCCATTAAATGCAATACGTCTAGGTGGGTACAAACTAGGTTTCTGGTTTGCACAACAGGGTTCAATTTACACATTTGTCGGTTTAGTTTTTTGGTATACCAAGAAAATGAACGACCTTGATAAAAAATATAACGTGGAGGAATCATAATGGAAGAGTTAAAACTCTATACATACATAGCTGTATTCGGTTCTTTCGCCGTTTATTTCGGTATAGCTTGGTGGGCTCGTGCGGGTTCAACTAGTGACTTTTATGTTGCTGGTGGTGGTGTAACGCCAATGCAAAATGGTATGGCGATTGGTGCCGATTGGATGAGTGCTGCGTCATTTATTTCAATGGCAGGTATGATCTCATTCTTAGGTTACGGGGGCTCTGTATTCCTAATGGGTTGGACCGGTGGTTATGTACTATTAGCCATGCTACTTGCACCTTACATGCGTAAGCACGGTAAGTTCACCGTACCTGAATTTATTTTTGACCGTTATTACTCAAAAACAGCACGTGTTGTTGCGGTAGTTTGTTTAATCATCGCGTCATTAACTTACATCATCGGTCAAATGAAAGGTGTAGGTGTAGCTTTCTCTCGCTTCTTAGAAGTTGATTATGATTTAGGCCTTTACATCGGTATGTTCGTTGTTTGGGTTTATGCTGTATTAGGTGGTATGAAAGGTATTACATACACGCAAATCGCTCAGTACGTAGTATTGATTTTTGCTTATACTATTCCAGCGGTATTTATTTCATTACAGTTAACAGGTAACCCAATTCCACAACTAGGTTTAGGTTCTACGTTAGCCGACGGTAGTGGTGTTTACTTACTTGATAAATTAGACTTAGTTGTTACTGAGTTAGGCTTTAAAGAGTACACCACTGACAACATGGGTGGTTCAGTAAACATGTTCGCTTACACCTTGTCTCTGATGATTGGTACTGCAGGTTTACCTCACGTTATTATGCGCTTCTTCACTGTTCCTTCAGTTAAAGCAGCACGTCAATCAGCAGGTTACGCTTTAGTATTCATTGCATTGTTATACACAGTTGCTCCAGCAGTTGGTGCTATGGCTCGTCTTAACTTAATGAACACTATTGAACCAGCAGCTGGTCAAAACCTTGAATACGCTGAGCGCCCTCAATGGTTTAAAGATTGGGAAAATACGGGTCTATTGCAATACGAAGAAAAAAATGGCGATGGTAAAATTCAATATACTGCTGACCCTGCAACCAATGAAATGATTAAAGTTGACCGTGACATCATGGTATTGGCTAACCCTGCAATCGCTAATTTACCAAACTGGGTAATTGCTTTAGTTGCTGCTGGTGGTTTAGCTGCTGCATTATCTACCGCAGCCGGTTTGTTATTAGCGATATCATCCTCAATTTCTCATGATTTAATGAAAGGTATATTAACGCCTGACTTAACTGAGAAGAATGAGTTATTAGCCGGTCGTGTTGTGATGACCATATCGGTGATGGTGGCTGGTTGGCTTGGTTTAAATCCGCCTGGTTTTGCCGCCGGTACGGTTGCACTAGCCTTTGGTTTAGCTGCATCGTCAATATTCCCAGCGCTAATGATGGGTATATTCGCTAAGAAAATGAGCGGTACTGCAGCAGTTTCAGGTATGATCGCAGGTATCGGTGTAACTATGCTGTATGTATTCCAGCATAAAGGCATCATGTTTATTCCTGGTACTTCATTCCTAGGTGACATGGGTCCTAACTGGTTTTTCGGAATTTCACCAAATGCCTTTGGTTCAGTAGGTGCTCTAGTTAACTTTGCAGTAGCTTTCGCTATGTTGAAAGTAACAGGTCCAGCGCCAGCTCATATCCAACAAATGGTTGATAATATGCGTACGCCTGCTGGTGGCGTATCGGCAGCACATGATCACTAAATAGTTTTAACTACTTATTGATTAATAAACTAAAAGCCCTATTTAATTTCTATAAATAGGGCTTTTTATTTTGTCATTAAGATATAATGGTTAAATACAGATTGCCTCAGCAGAATGACGAAGTTAAGCCATTCCACAAAAATAAGTACTCAATGATTACGCAGGAAAAACTAGTAAGTTCAAAAAATTCTTATGCGGATTAGTACAATATAAATTGCAGGATACTTTATGAATAAACACACTAAAACAGCTATTATAGTAGCTCCTATCCTTACTATTTTAGGCTTTGCATTAGCTGACTTATGGGAAGAAAATAGTGCTAATCAAATGCGCGCATTTAAATTGGTTCCTTATGGTCATTGTGATGTTATCAATCAAAAATGTATTTTGAAATCAGGTGAATTTGAAGTCAATATATATGATGAAGCAGGCATGACAACATTAAATTCTACTTTTCCGCTTGATAGCGCAACATTCTTTGTAGTAGATAAAGACAATAAAGCGAATGCTTACCCACTAGGCATGATTGACAGCCCTTATTATTGGAAGAGTCCAACGCCATTACGTAATACCATCAGTCGCAAGGGCGATAAGCAAAAATTACGGGTTATTGCTAATATTAAAGGCGGGCAATATATTGCCGAATTTTACACTCAAACGGTAAATTAGCATTACAGTTTACGTTATGAGTTTAAGTTTAATGACATATGTGAATAAATTCATATAATCATATAATCAAACACTTAATATAAGTTATAGAGAAATTAGATGTTTCCAAATTGGCAATTAGCAGGCTTAAGTTTTGCTTATATAGGTTTGCTGTTTTTTATTGCCTATGTTGGAGACAAATATCGACATAAATTATTGCGCAAAAGCCAAGCAGTAATCTATGCGCTAACCCTAGGGGTTTATTGCACGTCTTGGAGTTTTTTAGGTACGCCTGGACAAGCATCAACTAATTTCATTTCTCATATCCCTATTTATCTAGGACCTATATTACTGTTCATATTTGCGTGGCCATTTATTCAACGCATTATTCGGGTGAGTTTAAAGTTAAACCTGACATCAATCGCCGATTTATTAGCCGCACGTTTTGGCAAATCACACAATTTAGCCATTTTAGTCACCATAGTGGCATTAATTGGCACCATGCCTTATATCGCTCTGCAATTAAAAGCCATTGTTTATACATTCCAACAGTTACAAGCAGAGCAAAGCTTAGCCAATTGGCATTTTGGCCTAGTGGTAAGTTTGGTATTAGCCGGCTTTACCATTGTCTTTGGTGTACGTAACATCGATGTCACTGAGCGTCATCCAGGGGTTATGTTGGCAATTGCTTTTGAATCTTTAGTTAAGCTATTTGCCTTTATCGCTGTGGGTATTTTTGTTACTTATGTCTTGTTTGATTCGCCGATGGAAATTTGGCGACGTTCATCTGCAAGCCTTCAACTCGATCAACAACTCAATTTTCCTAATGTTATGTCAATGTTTGCCATGTTAGTCATAACAATGGCGGCATTTTTATCCTTACCACGACAATTTCAAGTGATGGTCGTTGAACTAAAAGATGAAAAAGATACTTGGCTTAGTCGCCGTATTTTCCCGCTTTATTTATTAGTATTTGCAGTTTTTGCGGTGCCACTAGGATTAGCGGGGCATTTATTATTGGGTGATACGGTACCGTCTGATGCTTATGTATTATTTTTACCTTGGTATCAACAGCAACCTTGGTTGACCTTATTTACCTTTTTAGGCGCAATATCTGCTGCCAGTTCTATGGTGATTATTTCTTCTATTGCCTTGAGTACTATGCTCAGTAATGAAATAGTTTTTCCATGGTTATATCGGGCTAATAAAAATCATGACACTGACTATGACAAATTTCGTTTACGTCTGTTAACTATTCGTAAAGTATTAGTTTTATTTGTTATTTTATTAGGCTACGGCGTGTTTTTAATGGCGGCGCCAGATACATTAAGTTCTTTAGGTGAAATAGCTTTTGGTGCCTTTGCCCAATTAACCCCAGCATTAATCGCTGCATTTTATTGGCGCAGAGCTACTTTAACGGCCGTTTATGGTGGCATTGTTATTGGTTTTTCTGCCTGGCTATTTCTGAACTTTATTCCACAGTTTGGCGTTTATCCTCATCCCTTTGAAGGAGGATTCCTACCTGCTAATTCAATGGCAAGCTTACTGTCTTTATCGGCTAATATTATCGCGATGTGGTTGCTGTCTCACGTGAGTCGTCAAAGTGTGCAAGAGCGCATGCAAGCATCATTATTTATGGAGTATCAAGCGCCAAAGGCTTTACAGTTGCAGCGCAATAAACAAATTAACTACCAAGAGCTTGAATTATTAGTCTCGCGGTTTGTGGGTGATAAAAAAGCCAATGTTAGCTTTTCGCAGTTTCAGCGAACCACCGTCAAAGCACAAATGAGCAATGTCGCGTATAACCAGAAGTTACTACAGCACACTGAAAATACCTTAGCGAGTGTTATGGGGGCATCGTCAGCTCGTTTAGTATTATCATCGGCACTAGAGGGGCGTGATATTGCTTTAGATGAAATTGCCGTACTAGTGGAAGAAGCATCAAGCCAACGACAACAATATAGCCAAGATTTATTACAAAGCGCGATAGAAAATGCCAGTGAAGGGATTTCCATCGTTGATAGCGATTTAAATCTTGTTGCCTGGAATAAAAAATATGTTGATTTATTCTCCTATCCAAGCAAGTTAATTTTCCAAGGTAGCCCGGTTAGCGATTTAATTCGCTTTAACGTGGTGCGCGGTTTATGTGGTGTAGGTAAGATTGAAGAGCAAGTGGGTAAACGCCTAGCGCATTTACGTAATGGTAGCCCGCATAGCTCTGAGCGAGAACATAGTGATGGCCGAGTGATACGTATTGAAGGTAACCCTTTGCCTGGTGGTGGTTTTGTGATGTTGTTTTCTGACATAACCGCTTACCGTCAAGCAGAAAGAGGTTTGAAAGAAGCGAATGTTGATTTGGAAACCCGGGTACTTGAGCGAACACAAAAATTAGAACAAACCAATGACGCCTTGGCGTTAGCGCGTGAAAAAGCTGAGCAAGCCCATATCAAAAAAAGTCTATATTTAAAAGCGTGTAGCCATGACTTGATGCAACCTTTAGAAGCAGCACGTTTATTTACCTCCGCTTTAGCTAGCCAAGGAAACTTAACTGCAACCCAACAACGACAGGTCGATAATATCGATCACTCGCTAAAAGTTGCCAATGACCTAGTGGCCGATTTAGCCGAAATTGCTCGCATTGAAAGTGGAAATATTAGACCTAATATAAGCAATTTTTCAGTGAAGTCTTTATTTGATGATCTTGCCAAAGAGTTTTCTGCCAGTGCTGTAGATCTTGAAATTGAATTTCGTGTGCATTGTAATTCTATGTGGCTACGCTCGGACCGAAATTTACTGCGTCGAATATTGCAAAACTTAATCGGTAATGCTTTTCGTTATGCCAGTCCGGGTAAGGTGTTATTAGGAGCACGCGCGCGCGGCGATATTATTGATATTCAAGTGCTGGATAATGGCCCAGGTATCCCTGCGGATAAGCAAGTTATGGTCTTTGAACAATTTACCCAATTAGATAATCAGCAAAGCTCATCTGCGGGTGGGCTAGGTTTAGGTTTGAATATTACCCAAAGCTTAGCTCAACTGTTAGGTCACCCTTTAGCGCTTAACTCGATAATAGGTAAGGGTTGTAAGTTTTCTGTTGAAGTAGAAAGAACTCAGACCCAGCAAGAAGTCATTGCGGTTAAGTCTGCCGCTAATATAGGGTTAAGTGATGTGACCGTTATGTGCATTGATAACGACCCAGACGTGTTGAGTGGTATGGTTGAGCTGTTATCAGCATGGGGCTGCATTGTGTTAGCGGCGGATTCATACCAGCAAGCACTTACACTTTATGATGAGCACAAAAATGAGATCGAAATACTGTTGGTTGACTATCAACTTGATGCTGATTTTAACGGCATTGCGTTGATTAAGAAACTAAGAAAGTTAAATCGACACCATGTGCCGGCAATTTTAATTACCGCGACAACGGACAGCGATTTAGAAGAAAAAACTTTAGCAGCCGATATCGGTTTTATGCGTAAATTGATTAAACCTGCCGCGCTTCGAGCGATGATGAGTGCAATGTTGACGAAGAAGCTACAAGCCAAATATTTGCAATAACAATTAATTGGCTAACTCTGTTTATTGCTGAATTATTTGATGAAGACGAGTATTAACTGTCTTGTAATTGCATATCGCTAAGATCAAGTTGACCAATAACGATAACCGCTTGTGTACGATTGCGCACATCTAGCTTACGAAATATAGCGGTGGCATGAGCTTTAATCGTTGCTTCTGATACATGTAAATCATAAGCAATTTGCTTATTTAACATACCTTGAGCAAACATCATTAAAATTCGATATTGCTGTTGAGTTAAGCTAGCAACGCGCTCAGCAATGTCGTTATTGTCTTGCATAGGCGCGGATTCATTATAAGCTGCTGGCGTCCAAATATTACCTAACAATACTTGTTGAATAGCACTATAAATATCTTCAACGGGCGTAGATTTCGGAATAAAGCCCGAAGCGCCGTAGCCCATCGATTTATGAATAGTTTCGTGATCTTCATGAGCAGAAACTACTACAACCGGTATTTGAGGAAAATGATTACGTACATGTATTAGGGTATTAAAGCCATGAGCACCAGGGATATGTAAATCGAGCAATAGTAGATCGCTGTCGGGATTATCTCTAAGGTGTTGCTCTAGCTCAGCGATAGTTTGTGCTTCCAACCATTGTGTTTGGGTTAATTTTAACTTTAATGTGCCCAATAATGCTTGTCTAAATAATGGATGATCGTCAGCTATTATAATTTTTTCTGGCTGAATCATGTTATTGCTTCCTTAAAATACCCAAGTCTAATTTAGACCAAAAAAATCCCATGCTAGTCTAGTTCGTTCAGCATTAGATTCTTATTAGACTTTAGCCTAATAAGAATAATACCCGTTTACTTTTAAAAATGTTCAAACTGATATTAATCATAGCCTATTTCAGCCAAAATAATATTGCTGTATTAGCGTGACATCGATTTATCACGCTACTCTATTATTTAAGACTTTTCTGGAATATTAGCTAATACAGCGAGTAATAACTGCCAATATTGCTCAACGGTAGCTATTTGCACTTTTTCATCAGGTGAATGTGGAAACTTGATGGTTGGTCCAAATGACACCATATCCCAATCTGGGTAAGCGGTTTTAAACAAACCACACTCAAGACCGGCATGAATAACCATAATTTCAGGCACTTTATCAAATAATGAATGATAAGTGTCACGCACGGTTTGCATTAAAGCTGAGCTAGTATCAGGTTTCCAACCCGGATAAGCACCAGAAAATTTAATCTTCGCGCCAGCGAGTTCGAACACAGATTGCACCATAGTCTGCGCATCTAAGCGCCCATCGTCATGCAAGCTACGAATCAAGGTCATCGCGACAAACTTATTACCCTTACTGCGCATAACACCTAGGTTTAATGAGGTTTCAACTATGCCTTCAATGTCATCACTCATACGTAAAACGCCGTTAGGGCAGGCATTAAGCGCACGTAAAATGGTGCTTTGGGTTGCTAGTGTCCAACATTCATCAAAAGTTTCAGGCGAAATTAAAAGCATATCGATATCGGTTTCAATAGCAGCTAAAGAGTGACGCACTGTTGCTAAATACTCAGCTAGTTTGGCTTTTAACGGCGCAATTTTTGAGCGACTGATCACAAAGCTAGCATCGGCTTCACGCGGTATAGCATTACGTAAACTGCCGCCATTTAACTCTGTTAAGCGTAAACCTAATTCGTTGCTGGCGTCGAGTAAAAAACGCACCAGTAATTTATTAGCATTGGCGCGACCGGTATGAATATCTACACCTGAATGACCGCCTTTTAGGCCTGAAATTGATAAGTTAAATGATTCAACATCATCATTAACTTCTTCATAGGTAAGTGCAAAAGTCGCTTCACCATCAATACCACCAGCGCAACCCATGTAGACTTCGCCTTCCTGCTCGGAGTCAGTATTGATCAGTAAATCGCCTTCCAACCAACCAGATTGAAGGCCAAAAGCGCCGGTCATGCCCGCTTCTTCGTCAATGGTCACTAAGACTTCTAGCGGACCATGAGCAATATCATCACTGGCTAATACCGCTAGCGCAGAAGATAAACCAATGCCGTTATCTGCACCCAGCGTAGTGCCTTCAGCAGTTACCCAGTCGCTATCAGCTTCGGTAATAATATATGGTTTGATAGGGTCGGTAAGAAAGTCATGCTCAGTATTGGCATTTTTCTGCGGTACCATATCCATATGAGCTTGTAGAATTACGCCCTTTCTATTTTCCATGCTTGCAGTAGCAGGTTTCTTAATAATTAAGTTGCCAACAGCATCTTCTTTAACACTTAGCCCCAGTTCTGTTGCCCAAGACTGTATCCACAAGGAGATTTTTTGTTCGTGTTTAGAAGGGTGTGGAATGCTACAAATTTTATCAAATATTTGCCATAACTTTTGCGGTTGTAGTTTTGCTAACGTGCTCAATGCAGATCCTTTATATTTTGGGCTTAAGTAGATTTAAGAAATTTATTAAGAGGCTGTCTTATTTATCGGCCATTAAAAATTGCCATTGCTCATTAAAGTCGCTGCTAGGTTTTTTGGTGAAGTCAGAGCGAACATATTGATTAATTTTACCTTCTGCATAGGCCATTAAAATATTGGCTAGAGCAAGCTCTGAAATAGTAAAGCCTTTACCTTCACGGAGCTTTCGTTCACGTAAAACTTGCTTAAATTGTGATTCAAGTTTCTCAAAAAATTGATTAACACGTGCACGTAAACGCTCGTTTTCTCCCATTAAAGCATCACCGGCAAGGATTCGGCACATACCTGGATTACGTTCAGCAAAAATCAGCAGTACGTGCAAAATATGATGGCAACGAATAAGCGCTTCTTTATGATCGGTTAAAATTAGGTTTACACGAGAAAAAATTGATTCTTCAATAAATTCTATCAAGCCTTCAAACATCCGTGCTTTCGACGGAAAGTGGCGATAAAGTGCCGCTTCGGAAACGCCTACTTCAGCGGCAAGCTTTGCTGTTGTGATCCTTTGCCCTGCACTGGTTTGTAGCATATGCGCAAGACATTCTAAAATTTGTTGTTTGCGATTTGGTTTTTGAGTCGCCGGCATAAAACTGATTCTCTATTTTTATTATATTTTTAGCAATCATAACAATTGGAGTAATAAATTATTCCAATTGTTATGGCGACTAAAAGATTAGCGTGATTGTATAGCGTTACTTAGCTGATGTTCAACAATGAAATCAGCAGTTTCTAAATTATTTTTTTAATCGCGTACTTTGAAATGTATGATGAATATGTTGAACTAATTGTTTGGCAAGTTCACTTTTACTCATCAAAGGCAAAACTTTTTCATCGTTGGCTGTAAACACGGTTAACGCGTTATCGTCACTATTAAATCCTTGGCCAATTTCAGCAACGTTGTTTGCCGCGATCATATCAAGTTTTTTACGCGCTAATTTACCCTTCGCATAATGTTCAACATCTTGTGTTTCAGCAGCAAACCCGACGGTAAAGGGCTTGCTTTCAAGCGCTGCAACATCAGCAACTATATCTGGGTTCTTGATAAGATTAAGCTGCATAGTGTCTTGAGATTTTTTTATTTTTTCACTGGCGATATGGTCAATACGATAGTCAGCTACAGCAGCACAGGCAACAAAAACATCAGACTTAGGGGCATGTGCTAAAGCTTGTTGATGCATTTCTACTGCACTAGTTACGGCTATTTTTTGACAATTTTGTGGTGTGGTTAAGTTAACCGGTCCTGAAATTATAGTCACTTCTGCGCCTAGACTTTGCGCTGCACTGGCAATGGCAAACCCCATCTTTCCTGAACTATGGTTGGAAATATAACGCACAGGGTCAATAGCTTCGCGTGTTGGTCCTGCAGTAATTAACCACTTTTGCCCGGATAAAGGTTTTTGCTCAGCTGACGTAATAACACGCGTATTGATATTTTCAATAGCTTGGCAAGTTAAAGCGACTAACTCAGGCACGTCTAACATTCGACCTAAACCGACATCACCACAGGCTTGCTCACCAGCACCTGGGCCAAATATGCTGTAATGCCAACTTGTTAACGTTTTAATGTTGTTTTGCGTAGCTTGGTTATGCCACATTTGTTGGTTCATCGCCGGTGCAACGGCAATTGGCGCTGCTGTTGCTAAACAAAGCGTGGTTAATAAGTCATTAGCCATACCTGCCGCTATTTTGGCAATAACGTCAGCTGTTGCGGGCGCAATTAAAATAAAGTCAGCCCATTTTGCCAACTCAATATGGCCCATAGCTAATTCTGCTTGAGTATCTAATAAGCTGTCAGAAACTGCATTGGCAGAAACCGCTTGTAAGGTTAATGGCGTAATAAAAGCTTTTGCGCCCTCGGTCATTACAACACGAACATCAGCACCTTTTTCTTTTAATCGGCGCACTAACTCAGGCGTTTTGTAGGCGGCAATACCGCCACTTATACCCAATAGAATTTTTTTACCCTGAAGAATCTGCATAAACTGCTAATCTTAATAACCACAATGAGCGATAAGATAGCATTATTCACTCTTTTTTTAAAATCACTTTGCAAGGATGCACTTATGTTAAAAGACTGGCCGGACTGCGAAAAACCCAGAGAGAAGTTATTACACCATGGCGCTAAAAGTTTAAGTGATGCTGAATTACTGGCGATATTTTTACGAACCGGCGTCAAAGGTTGCCACGTAGTAGACCTAGCGAGAAATTTATTAAAAAGTTTTGGCAGTATTTCGCAAGTATATCAAGCCGAATTAAATGACTTTTGTCAGCACCATGGCTTAGGGGTAGCAAAGTATGTGCAATTACAAGCATGTTTAGAAATGTCGAAACGCTACTTGGCTGAACAAATGAAAATGGGTCAGTCGTTAACGTCGTCACTCAGTACGCAAAACTTCTTAAAAGCTGAGTTGCGTAATGAAACTCGGGAAATATTTGCTGTGCTATTTTTGAATACCCAGCATCAAGTCATAAAGTTTGAACGACTCTTTCAGGGCACTATTAATGCGGCTGCGGTTTATCCACGTATTGTGGTAGAGGCGGCAATAAAGTATCAAGCGGGAGCGGTTATTCTGGCGCATAATCATCCTTCGGGTATCGCTGAACCCAGCATTGCTGATAATCAGATCACCAGTAGATTAGAGCAAGCACTTGCTTTAATTGATATAAAAGTACTTGATCATATAATAGTTGCGGGTTGCCATTGTTATTCGTATGCTGAGCATGGTCGAATGATTGAACAATGAATTAACGTAAGTGTTGTAAATAAGGAGTCACTATGAGCGATATTGACAAAATACAAGATAGCGAAGAAAACGAACGTCGGCGATCTTTCCGTTTAGATATGGAAAAAGAATTAATTGATATTGTCTGGACTGACGACAATGGCGATGAAAAACGTAAGAAAATAGTGTGCTTAGATTTTTCTCGTGGTGGCTTGAAGGTAGATTGTGATTGCGAAATAGCGGCAAATACCCAAGTAATGATTATATTTAAAGCAGCGAACCCGAATAGCCAGAAATTGCATGGCAAAGTTATCCGCTGTATCAAACAAGACAATGGCTGGTTTGAAGTTGCAATGCAGCTGACAGATCTTGCTTAAGCTAGCCCTTAATTATTGAACTATAATGAAGTGGTTGTTGTATTTTAAGTAGTAAACAAGGAATTACCAAAATGATGATTTTAGTAGGCGGGGAAAAAGGCGGTAGCGGTAAAAGCTGCCTAGCACAGAACTTAGCTGTGTATTTTGCCCGCGAGAAAAAAGCTATTGTATTGATGGTTGATTGTGATCCACAGCGCACTACGTCTGATTGGATACAAGCAAGAAATTCTGATCCGTCACTGCCAGCAATCAACTGTATTCAGCTATATGGCAAAATTCGCAACGATTTATTAAGTCTTAATCAACATTACGATTATGTCGTTGTTGATTGTGGCGGCCAAGACAATTTAGCGCTAAGGGCGGCGATGTCAGTGGCCGATCATGTGGTTATTCCATTGAGGCCAAAGCGTCGTGACTTAAAGACAGTACCGCATATGGAAGACATGCTCAGCACCTGTAAAATGGTCAATCCTAAAATGTTAGCGTCATTTGTTATCACTCAATGTCCTTCGCTACCTAATCAAGCAGGCCGCATTTTAGAAGCTAAAGAAGTGTGCAGTTCATTCGGCATCAATGTTTTAAATGCCGTAACTTACAGCCGTAATATTTATGATGACAGTGAAGAACTGGGTTCATCAGTACTGGAAATTGAACCTGATAGTAAAGCGGCGATAGAAATGATCGCAATAGCGGAAGAGCTATTAGCGATGAAACCGGACAATTCTCATGAGTTTAAGTGATTTAAAAAAATCCAAGGACGGTCCCAAGAAAAAGAAACAGTTCACGGTTGATGAATTTATTGCCGACGCTGAAAATTATGCTCAAGGTCAACCAAAAATAGTCAGTCGAGAACACGATGAATTGACATTACAGCAAGCTGTTTTGGCCGCTAAGGAACACGTTGCCCGAAAAACACAAAGTGGTAGTGAAGTGGGGCGTCGTTTCCGTCCTGCAACATTCACTTTGAGTGAAGCGGCAATAGAGCAACTACAAGAATTGGCTATTGATACACATTTAGCCAAGTCACATATTATTCGTATTTTAATTGATGAATTGTGTAATAAAGATCAAAAAGAAAAATTACGAAAATTATTAGACTCTAAAATAGGCTGAAAATGCAGTATTATTATACGACTAGGATGATAATACTGCATGAAATGCTACATTTATGTTAATTTTTACAGTTAAGTTATTGAATTTTAGTTGTTTTCAAAAGTATTCACTTTTAAGGTGATTAATACTGGAATTCATTTTTCACTTTCACTATAATATGCCACCTTTTTCAGGATCCCGAGGCGACGGTCTTGGGGAAATACAGCACGACCTGAAATTAATTTTGGAGTACTCATTATGTCTAAAGTTTGCCAAGTAACAGGCAAAAAGCCAATGGTTGGAAACAACCGTTCGCACGCAAGAAACGCGACTCGTCGTCGTTTTTTACCTAACCTTCAAACTCACCGTTTTTGGGTTGAGAGTGAAAATAGTTTCGTTAAATTACGTTTAACTCCGAAAGGAATGCGTATTATCGATAAAAAAGGTATTGATGCAGTTTTAACTGATATCCGTGCCCGTGGCGAAAAAGTTTAAGGAATTGCAATGCGCGATAAAATTCGTTTAGTTTCTAGTGCTGGCACTGGCCATTTTTACACTACAGACAAGAACAAAAAAACTATGCCTGAAAAAATGGAGATCAAAAAGTTTGATCCTCGCATTCGTCAGCATGTTATGTATAAAGAAGCTAAAATCAAGTAATTGATAGACGCTTATTTAAAAACCCGGTTTATACCGGGTTTTTTATTGCCTAAAGAAAAGTAGCCAGTGGCATTCGGTTTAATGACTTTTGCTAGGAAATTTACGCTGTATGTTCTATGTTGATTGGTTTGTCATTTTATAGCGAGACTTAGCTGAGCATTTTTAGTCAGATAAAAACAAGGTATAAAAAAAGAGAAACCGCTTAATGTGGCTTCTCTTTTAGTTTTTAGACTTATGAATAAAATGGGTCTAATTATGTCTGCTGTTGTTTAATCCAATCCATCGTTAACTCTTCAAGCAATGCCATAGGTAAGCTACCATTTTTTAACATTTGATGATGAAACGTTCTGATATCAAACTTATGACCAAGCGCTTTTTCCGCTTTAGCGCGTAGTTGACGAATTTTAATCTCGCCAATTTTGTACGATAAGGCCTGTGCTGGCCATGTGATATATCGGTCAATTTGGCCAACCACATCAGCCATGCTTAAAGCGGTATTCTCAGCTAAATAGTCAATCGCTTGTTGGCGAGTCCAACCTTTAGAATGAATACCAGTGTCAACGACTAAGCGACAAGCACGCCACGCTTCATAGGTTAAACGGCCAAAGTCACTATATGGGCTTTGGTAGAAGCCCATTTCTTTAGCTAAACGTTCAGAGTATAAGCCCCAACCTTCACCAAAGGCCGAGTGATATAAGGTTTTACGAAATTCTGCCATATCAACTTCTTGGGCAATAGCACTTTGGAAATGATGACCGGGTTCAGCCTCATGAAAAGTTAATGCCTCTAAGGTGTATAGCGGCTGGCTTTTTAAGCCTTTTGTTTCTAGGTAGTAAACCCCTGGTGTGGTGCCACTGCCATCAGAGGCAACATAGTAGGCACCGCCGTCTGGGCTCGGTCTTATATCAAAAGTTGAGCGGGGTAATACCGAAAACCACTGAGGTAATTGTGCTGCCATTTTACGAGTGATATAACTCGCTTTCTCCATCATATCCATCGCACTCGTAGTATAAAATTGCTCGTCGGTCCGCAAAAACTCAATAAAGTCTTTAAACTCTCCCTTAAAGCCTACGGCGTTAATAATTTCCTGCATTTCCTGCCGAATACGCTTAACTTCAGCTAGACCTGTTTGATGAATTTCATCAGCTGATAAATTAGTGGTGGTGTAATACTCGATTAGGTATTGGTAGTAATCATCGCCGCCTTCCACACTACTAATACCAGCAGTGGTTCGACAGTTAGTCATATACTCTTGGGTAAAAAAGTCATAAAAGGCTTGGTATTCAGGCACTACAGTATCTTTAATCAAGGTTTTTACTTGCTGGCGATATTGCGCTTGCTGCTCGGGTGATATCGCTTTTGGCATATTTAACATAGGAGCGTAAAAAACACTGTCTTCAGCATGGCTAACTAAATGCTTACTAATTGATTTATCGTAGTTTTTAAAACTCTCACAGTAATGTGTATGGCCTTGAGCAATGGCCTGTTTAAGATCAACAATGTGCTCTTGGTTGTAACGAGGGTAATCTGCCAAACTAATGAGGTAATCACGATAGTCTTGTTCGGTTAAGAACGACATGTTGGCTGGAGCACCGGCAAAATAACTATGAAAGCCAGCATAGTAGGTTAACGGATAAAGGTGATCTTGAAATTGATAACTTTTCGCTTCCGCTTCACGTTCATATTTGAATAAACGGTAGGTAACTTGATCAGCCGATGTCAGTTTGTTCACGTTGATGCTGTTAACACGCATTAACAATTCATTATTGTATTTTGACCGACGATCGCGACCCTTTTGTGACACTTCAGGTAACTTACCATTCAATCGAAATGCGTCAGGGTCTTTTCGAAAGAAAATTTGTTCTTTATTGGCGCTTTGCCAATGGTCATCGAGCAGTTGTTGAAATTGCTCACTTGCTTGGTTGGCAAATGTACTGGTTGTGCTGAATAAACCGCTTAGCATTAATATGCCAATACTTAATTTTTTTAGTTTCATAAAAAGCCTTGATTTTGGAAAGCTGATATTGGATTCATTATTATTTGTTAATAGTGTAAAGCTATGTACTAATAAGCTCAATTTTTTCGTATCATGCAGATAGTTGAAAGTATGGAGGCCTATCATGGTGAAATTATCAAAAACTGGTTGGAATAATGTCATCATTTTTGTCGTTATGGGCTTTATTTTATTGATTAACGTCACTAATAAAAAAATCTACTCGTCAGATGATAGTAGCGATGAAAATAGCAAACAAGATATAGCGCTAGTCGGGACACAAAATATTATTTTAACGCTAAACATTAATAACATTGTCGCTATCGAGCGCATAGGTCGCACTTGGCGAGCAACACCGGCCAGTATTTCTGGACAAGCCTTAGCACAAATGATGATGTCTTGGCAGCAAAGTAGTGGTCAGACTATGGTGCAAGCACCAGAAGTTGATCGTCAACTGTCTCTTGATGTTTTACTTGATATCGCTGGAAAAACACAGCCATTACAGTTAAGTTTCTATGCTACTGATCAACAATTACTAATATTTAATCACGCATCACAACAATGGCTTGTCATGCCAATCGCTATGTACGGGCAATTATTTCCTCAAGAAATTTTTGTCGATTAATTAACGTTGTAATATTCACCGAAACGCTGAAGTAAGGTCATTAATTTATGAAAAAATGCGCAATTTTATCCATGGACAGTTTAGCTGATTTTGAAACTTACGATTGTTTGATTGACGAGCCAATGTTGGCTTTAGGTTGGCAGACTGAATTGATTTCATGGCGTTGTGTTAACGTAAATTGGTCGGACTATGAAGCGGTTATCATTCGAAGTCCTTGGGATTACCAAGACGATATGGAAAATTTTCTGAGCGTACTATCAACGATTGAGCAATCAAACGCGCGGCTAGAAAATAGCTTGAATGTAGTTGAGTGGAATATTAATAAAAGTTATTTAAAAAGCCTAGCAGCGGACAGTGTAACTATAGTACCCACGTTATGGCCCGAGACTTTTGATGCTAAAAATATAGCGGGATATTTCAGCCATTTTGCGACCGAGCAAATCGTATTAAAGCCGCGGGTAAGTGCCAATGCGGATAATACTTTTTGGCTAACAAAAGAGAATTATCAAGATAAAATGGCAGAGTTAAGTCAAGCGTTTGCTACTCGAGAACTTATGGTGCAACCTTTTATGGCGGCAATTTGCCAAGAGGGGGAGTTTTCATTGTTTTATTTTAATGGCAAGTACAGCCATACGATATTAAAAACCCCAGCACAAGGTGATTTTCGTGTACAAGAAGAGCATGGCGGTGGGTTATTAACAGTAACACCTGAGCCATCATTATTGCTAGCAGCAAATAACACAATGCAAGCCATCAGTAAGCTACATGGTGAGTTGCTTTATGCTCGTATTGATTTTGTACGCCATGAAGACACATTTGCTTTGATGGAGGCTGAGTTAATTGAGCCTTCGCTGTATTTTAATATGGATGAAGCCGCGCCACAGCGCTTTGTCGATGCTTTCGTTACTCGTATGGCATCATGTGAGCCCAAATTGCAAAACGCTGAATCCGACACTGCCACTTCATCTCGAGGAATATCTTAATATGCCTGAATTACCTGAGGTCGAAGTTTGTCGATTAGGCATTACACCCCATATAGCTGGCCAGAAAGTTACCCATGTTATCGTACGTAATGCCAAACTTCGCTGGCCTATCCCAGATGAAGTGCATAGTGTGGTCGGTAAAACTTTAGAAAAAATAGAGCGGCGTTCAAAGTATTTATTGTTAAGGTTTTCAAGCGGTACGTTATTATTGCATTTAGGTATGTCGGGCTCAGTGCGTATTCTGGAGGAGCAGATACCTGCGGCTAAGCATGACCATTTTGAAATGTTATTTGATAATGACAAAATGTTAAGGTTGAACGATCCAAGGCGTTTTGGTGCGGTATTATGGTTTCCTGAACATCATGATCTGCAAGGATTATTAACAAAACTAGGGCCTGAGCCATTAACTGAAGATTTTACTTATGGGCACCTATTTACCAAGGCAGGCAATCGAAAAGTACCGGTTAAAACCTTTTTAATGGATAATCATGTGGTGGTAGGCGTAGGTAATATTTATGCTAACGAAGCATTATTTATCGCCAGTATTCATCCTGCGACCTTAGTTAATAGTATTAGCGAAGAAAAATTTAATGAGTTAACCGATATTATTAAACAAGTATTAGCAGCAGCCATTGAGCAAGGCGGCACGACCTTAAAAGACTTTACACAAGCTGATGGTAAGCCAGGCTATTTTGCCCAAAAGCTTTTTGTTTACGGGCGAGCAGGGGAGAAATGTGACGGCTGCCAAACGGTACTTGAAGAAATTCGTCAGTCTAATCGTAGTTCAGTATTTTGCCCACAATGCCAAGTACAAGTCATACCGAAAAAAACAGCCAAAAAAACAGTAAAACAAAAAGCAAAAACTGTCTTAAAGAAAGCGTTAGTTAACAAGGTCGTTAAAAATAAATAAGATCATCTTTACTCATCAGTATATCTACTTTATACACAATAAAATAACGGTTTTAACCAGTAGAAATGATCAGTTGATTCGCGATATTAGCATTTGAGATTACCGAAAGTACTTCATTAATAGCTAGTCTTGTAAGCTGAAAATACTGGATAGACTTAATACTTAGCGCTGTATTGAATAGTGCCAGGGTCAGCTATTTTGTAAAGGTAAACAGGTGACTTGTAAAAGTCATCAAGCATTATCACAGCATCAGGCTGCAATGCTGGTAAGGCAAAATTATTACTGATAAGAAAGTCAATTTTTGGTTGCTCTAAAAGCAATTTAGCCTGAATTTTAATCATGGCTTGCGGGTATAAATAACACACTATCACCGATGCAGCAGGCAGACTTGCGTGATAAAAATTTTCTCGGTGCAAGGTTAGATTACTTAACCCTAATATCTGCTTAAGTAATGTTGAGATAAGCCATGGCAGTGTAGACATTTCATAACCAATGACTTGTCTTTGTCGATTGCTTTTGGCTATGGGTATAACGAAGTTGCCCCAGCCACTGCCTAAGTCAATAATTGGGCCAGTACCGGTTTTATCAACTAAGTCGCTCATAACCTTATAGGCTTTTCTTGAGCTAGGCATAGGAGAAATTCCTAGCTTAACGCTACTGTATATCAGTGTTCCAGCAATAAACATTACCGCCATTAACAGTAAAATATCAAAGATTATCAAGGCATAATTCCGAAACCGATTGTGTATACCAAACGAATGAATTAACGGAACAGATCAGCGTTGGCTTTATATTTAGCACGTTAACTGCAATTTTTACTAAAGTCGACAGGTTAATAAATATTCTAACTTTACTACAGGGAGTTAACTTACAACCGTTCACCCGTAAGTAGTTAAATTATTGTATTTTCAGGTAAATAAAAATAAATCTACTGAATTGTATTACCTATAAAACCTGATACGGCTAGCTGTTTTTTACAATATATACAGCGTTTAACAAAGTATCGGTGTTCTAAAGCTATTTACTCACTTTCATTCACTGTACAATGATGTTTTACATATAACGGTTATACTGAGTTGTGACACTGGTAAAGTGAGCGCAATAAATAAGATCAGATAATCCTATAAGAGTTAAATAGTTTGATGAAACCTTACGAAAGCATTGCCGAATTAGTTGCTAATTTAGAATTAGAAATTAAAGCCATTAACGATGAAATTACTACCCTAAAAACTGAGCCTCAAAGCTTTAATGAACAGGTTATATTTAAATATATTGAAACGGGTAGTACCGGTAAAACAAAAGATTTTGTGCGTTCGTTAGGCGTAAAGTCTGAGCGTGGTTCGTTATTCTCTTCTGGTGATGTTAGCAAGTTAATAAAAGCGGGTAGCGATGATATTTCATCAGAGTTACTTGCTATAGCCCGAAAGGTCGCTAATATGAAGAATAAGAATGGCAAGTTGCGTTAATCCGTAAAATGCACTTGGCCGACAGTAGCCAACTAAATTCAAATTCTGATTTGTAATGGTGATAGCAAGTCAGAATTATATTTTTCACCGAAGATAAAAGAGAATAATATGAGCAAAGGTATAGTTAAGTGGTTTAATGCAGACAAAGGTTTCGGTTTTATTACTCCAGAAGATGGCAGCAAAGATTTATTTGTTCATCATTCAGAGATCCAATCTGGTGGTGAATACGCAACTTTGGCTGATGGCCAAGCTGTTGAGTTTGAAGTAGGCCAAGGACAAAAAGGTCCATGTGCAAATAAAGTAGTTGCTGTTTAAGCGCTAGTCCATAAGTAAACGAGTGCATATAACGCATTCGTTTACTTATACTTATCGATAGAAAACCCTAAATTTCCCTTCTTATTTAGTTTTACGCATGCTTTTATCAAGTGCTTGTTTCACAATAGGGTGAACAAACTGGCCGACGTCGCCGTTATGTAAGGCTACTTCTTTAACTAAGGTCGAAGAGATAAAAGAATTTTTTTCCGCGGGTGTTAAAAATACTGACTCTAAGTCGGGCGCTAAACGTCGATTCATATTGGCCAATTGAAATTCATAATCAAAATCAGAAACAGCACGTAAGCCACGAATAAGTACCTTCGCCTGATGTTCTTTGGCAAAATCTATCAATAAACCAGTAAAACCTACTATAGTCACGTTCGATAAATGCTTTGTTACAGCTTCAAGTAAAGCTACTCGTTGAGCTAGATCAAAGTGTGGCTGCTTACTTGGGCTAGCGGCAATACCAACCACAACTTCACTAAATAAACGGCTTGCGCGTTCTATCAAATCGGCATGACCGTTAGTCACTGGATCAAAGGTACCTGGGTAAATCGCTTTAACTGACATAAATATAGCTGACCTCAAATGAGTAAAAATCTATTGTAATTGTTGAAGCGGCTAAATTCAAAGTAATCAAATAATTTAACTTACACTCTGCTGCTTTAGTTTATCTAACATGGCCGTCATTTGGTCATTAATCATATTTAAGGCTTTGTAAGGGCGGATCATTACTTTGAATTCAGTAATTTTTCCCTGCTCATTCCATGTGATCATATCAATACCGTTAATGTCGATACCATTCACACTTAGTGAAAACTCTAATACCGCTGAGTTATCGCCTGAAAATTCTCGATCGTATTTAAAGGTACCATTTAAAAAAGTATGAAAAGCCGCCGTTAAGTACATGCTGACCACTTTCTTCCCTTTTATGGGCGTATGAATCACCGGTGAAAATAGGGTAACGTCATCAGCAAGCAGGGTGGAAACTTGATCAACGGCTTTATTTTTTATCAAATCATGCCAATTATGAAGCATTTTCGAGTCCTTTTTGATTGGTTTTTATGCATGTAAAGTTAAGATGCAATTAAATCTAACAGGTGTCAATATTAAACTTACTTAAAGTATTTACTCGAAATGCTTTAAGTTTGATGATTTTTGATAGTATGATAGAAAAATATCTGTCAACAAATACAAGAAGTAGTATCCATGAAAACTAGGGATAAAATAATTCAAGCCAGCATTGTATTATTTAATGAACAGGGTGAGCGAAATGTTACCACCAATCACATTGCCGCTGATCTTGGTATCAGCCCCGGTAATCTGTACTACCACTTTCGTAATAAAGAAGACATCATACTTTCAATATATGAGGAGTATGCGCGTAATCTTTTAATAGAAACCATGCCGGAAGTGAGCCCTGACGTAAAACCCCTTGATGCCATTATTTTATATATGGATGTGGTATTTCAGGCGATGATGAAGTTTCGCTTCTTCTACAGTAATTTACCGGTATTACTCGCAAAAAACCCCTTATTGCACGACAAATATGTTGAAGTACAAAGCTTTATTGCCCAACGTGTAAGTGAGCTGTTACTTTCACTACGCGAGGCAAAAATGATGGAGTTTTCTGATGAAGACCTACCAGACATTGTCAGTATTCTGCGTTTGGTAAATACTTTTTGGTTAAGTTTTTATCAAACACAAAATAATGATAATGAAATTAACGACGCGGTATTCTATCAAGGTGTATTGAAAATATTAGTCATCATTCACCCTTACATAAGCGAGGGCGCTAAAAGTGAATTTTTAGAGGCTCGTGCTATGTATCGCCAACGCTGCCAAGATAGTTTAAATGTGGCATAAGCTGCTGTTCAACAACATGTAGCAACAGCAATTAATTAAATTTAAGACTGGTAACCGTTTAATAACGCTTGCCAGTTTTTTTCGCACCAGTGAAAATTGCTGATTTTATGACTTTCTTTCCGAAATGATCTTAGTAATCTAGCCATATTTTCTTCTGGCCATTTAATTTGATTATTTCGCTGTTCACCTTGGTCAAAGTCGATTAACCAAACTTTATCACTATCATCAATTAAAATGTTATGTGCATTTAAGTCATGATGGTAAATACCTTGTTGATGAAACGATTTAATTACCTTGCCGATTTCTTGCCAAAGCAGTTGGTTAATTTTATGTTTACTGAGTATACCGACCAGATCACTGGCATTTTGGATGCGTGATGACAATAAATCGGCGCGATAAAACAAGCCATGTTTAATGACACGAAAAGCTACGGGTTTAGGTGCGGGCAGGTCTAATGCTCTCATTGTTTTAAGTAAATCAAACTCGCGTGCCGCCCGGGTTTTTGCTATGCCGGTGTAGATGTATTGGTCGTTAATAACCTTGCCAATTAAACCGCCTCGATAGTAATGGCGCAATACCCAATTTCGCATAATACCGGCGGCGTTTTCAGTAGCAATAAACCATGTTGTACCTCTGCCTTGAGCACTACCAACGATGGCATTTTTGGCTTGCCAAAAATTGCCATCAAGCATTTCAGGGTCAAAAGCGCTAACATCGTCGCTGTCATAACGACAATAAACATTGCCTTGTTGAAAAATTTTTTCATTACAGGGTTTTACAATTGCGGGCTTGTTCAAGATAATAGGCCTATATTATATTTCTGCTCCTATTGTGGTGAATCCTTTATGCTGGGTCAAATATCTGCTCCGAAAAATTTATGTTTATTGCGATTATCAGCTATCGGAGACGTATGTCATGCCGTTGCTGTAGTGCAAAATATTCAACGTCAGTGGCCAGACACCAAAATTACTTGGGTGATAGGTAAAATTGAAGCGAGTTTATTACAAGGCTTGTATGGTGTTGAATTTGTTATTTTTGATAAACGTGCAGGTTTAAAAGGTTACCAAGACTTAAGGCAAAACCTTAAAGGTCGTAAGTTTGATGTTTTGCTGCATATGCAGGTGGCATTAAGGGCTAGTATTGCCAGTTTATGTATTTCAGCAAAAGTAAAGATTGGCTTTGACACCCAGCGTGCGAAAGAAGGGCAATGGTTATTCACCAATAAAAAAATAGCTAAGCAAAAACAACCGCATGTGCTCGATGGTTTTATGGGGTTTGCAAAAGCACTAGGTCTAGACGCTCCTCCGCCGTTGTGGAAAATGCCATTAGCGGATAGCGACCAGTTATGGGCCAGTGAAAAACTCAGTGCCGCCAATGAAGCTAATAAACCGATTGCGGTGCTATGTCCTGCTGCAAGTAAAGCGGAGCGTAATTGGCATGCTGAAGGTTATTCTCAAACGGCTGAATATTTAATCGCTCGTGGTTTTAAAGTCGTGGTATGTGGTGGCCCAACCACCATGGAGAAGCTGCTTGCTGAGGCGATTATTAGTCGGAGTAAGCTTAATCAAAGCGAAAACGAAATACAAAATCTGGTTGGTAAAACAAGTCTAAAGCAGTTATTGGCGGTATTAAAATTAGCCCATTTAGTGGTTGCACCTGACACCGGTCCTGCACATATGGCAGTGACGGTTGAAACACCTGTTGTGGGCTTATATGCCCACAGCAATCCAAAGCGTACAGGCCCTTACTTATATGCCCAATATGTTGTGAGTGCTTACACTTCATCGATACAACGGCAATACAAACAAAGTTTTGAGCAACTACCTTGGGGCACTCGTGCTAAAGGGAAAGACCTAATGATGCAAATCAGCATTGCTGATGTAAGGAAAACCATTGAACGGCTTATTCACGATAACTATCCAGAGTTAGGGTAAGTCAACACAAGGAATATGTGTGAAAAAATATGTAACAGGCTTTTTATTTTCACAAGACGCTAGCCAAGTGGTGCTAATCGAGAAGATTAACCCGCAATGGCAGCATGGGTTATTCAATGGCGTTGGTGGTAAAATTGAAGCAAACGAGCGATCAGTCGATGCCATGGTTAGAGAGTTTACTGAAGAAACAGGCGTGATAACTAATACAGTAGATTGGACCTGTTATGCGAAAATACATAGACCCAACTTTTATGATGTTGACATGTATTTTGCATTTTCAGATCTCGCTTTTAGTGCTAGAACTATAGAGCAAGAACAAGTACATATTATTAAGCTGAGTGAATTGCCAGCTAATATTATTCCGAACCTGCATTGGTTAATTCCTTTAGCTTTAGATAAACAAGCCAATTTCACCACACCGGTATTAATAAAGGAAATTGCTGAGGAACGCATTAAAGCGTGATTATTCTCGGCTTAACGTTTTTCCATCATACTGAATTTATTGATGCTTATTTTTTAATTAAAAGAGCATTAAAAAATAAGCATCAATAAGAAATAAAAATGAAAAAAAGTAGAAAACTGCACAAACTCATTGGCCTTGTTTTAGTGCTACCTATGTTGGGGTGGACACTTACCGGCTTAGTATTTTTTATTAAGCCTGGTTATCAAGGGGCTTATGAGCAATTGTCAGTAAAAAAATACCCATTGAGTCAATCGCTGACCATTACACCTGAGGAAAACTGGCAAGAAATTAAGTTAGTTAAAACAGTTTTAGGTCAGCATCTTTTAGTGAAGACTAATAATAAAAGCGAGCATGTAGATCCCGTAACAATGCTTGTTAAACCCGAACCAACAACATTACAGTTTACAACACTATTAAACGATGCCTTTGCTATTAATAAAGCGCGCTATGGCGAAATAGTAAGTACCAATGGTTTGTCGGCGCGCACAAGTACAGGTGTCGATGTAACACTTCATTGGAATAGCCTTAGATTAAGCCAAACAGGGCAAGATACTCAGTTAATTAACTTACTTTATCAAGTGCACTATTTGCAATGGACTCCCTTCGAAGCACTAAACCAAATACTAGGGATATTCGGTTTAGTGTTATTGATCTCATTAACGTTTTTAGGTGTGAGAATCTATATTAAGCAGCGCTCTTGAGCGTTGCTTAATATAAACCTTAATATGGTGACTTCAGTAAATTTTGCAGAGCGGTTAAAGATTGCGTGGTAGCACCTTGGTTTGCTTGCACAACTTTATAGCTATTACTTCCTAGTATTTGTGCACTGGTTTCATCAGTAAACAAACGTAGTACTTCGTTCGCTAAGGCTTTAGGCATATCTTCATTTTCAACAAGTTGTACTATGCCCTGTGCAGACATTAGTTGTACCAAAATCTCTTTAAAGTTACTCATATTTGGGCCGACGATAACGGGTTTTTGAAATAATGCTGGCTCTAAAGGGTTGTGGCCACCAATATCGCTAAAACTTCCTCCCATAGTGACCACATCAGCTAAAGAGCAGGCGGCGAGTAGTTCACCTAAAGTATCGATGATCCATACCTGGGTATTAAGTGAAACAAGCTGATTTTGGCTACGTTTTAGTACATGATTACCAGCGTCTTGTGCGAGCTTGGCGACTTGCTCAAAGCGTTCAGGGTGTCGTGGCACAATAATCAACAAAGCTTTACTGTCTTGTTGTTTTACGTGTTCAAATGCTTTTAATACTAGTGCTTCATCGCCGGGGTGTGAACTAGCGATTAGCCAAATTTTACGTTTTTCGGTCATTAAGCTATTTAATTCACGCTGTTTTGTGACAACATCATTATTTAACGAAACGTCGAATTTTAAGTTACCCGATAACTTGCACATTTCAGGGGTTGCCCCCATCGCTATATAATTCTCTTGGTTAACTTGGCTTTGGGTCAATATTCTGTCAAAGCTTTGTATTGCAGGGGTGATTAACCAAGCGAGTTTTTGATAACTGCGCATTGATTTATCGGATAATCGGCCATTAACTAACAGCAGTTTAATCTGGTTACTTTTGCACTGTGAGATTAAATTTGGCCATAATTCCGTTTCCATAAAAACCATAGCTTTAGGCTTTAAGCGCTTTAAAAACATAGTAGTGGAAATGATATTGTCTAGTGGCAGATAACAATGCTGCACTTTATCTGCAAATAATTTTTTTACTTGTGCTGAGCCGGTTGGCGTAAAAGTCGTTACGGTGACTGGCATTTCAGGATTATAGATAAGCAGTTGCGAAATAAAAGGTTTTAAAGCAATAATTTCACCAACACTGGCCGCATGCACTACAATACCATTGGGTTCGAGATTTTTTTCAAGTATACCCAAACGTTCAAGTAGGCGTTTTCTATATGCTGGGTGATTAGTTGAACGTAGTAGTAACACGACTAAAAGTAGCGGTGTTAACAGCAAAAATAATAATCGGTATAAAACTAAAGCGAGAGTAAAACGCACTTAATGAGCTCAAATATCAATATGGTATGCTTAATAGTATACCTAAATCTTGCTTAAAAAAATCAAGCAAGCTATAAAATAGCTAGGCTAAGTGTTTTGTTTCAATAATTATTTTACTTAGCGAGTGATATCACTAATAGTCAGTTCAGATGTGCAAAGGACTTTAGGTTAACTTATGAACATTTTTAGAAAAAATGGATATAAAAGCGTTAAACATTCAGTATTGAAATTTATTTTCTTTCTATTATCGTTTAGCGTTGCTCAGCAGGTAGTCGCTCAGTCACTTTTAGTAAAGGCTGAGGATCATTTAGCACAAACGGTAGAATTAATAGCGCCTGATAAATTTAAATTATCAGCTCAGCTAATTCCTGGTTCAGCGATGGCGGGTGGTGTATTGGTGTTGCATGACTGCCAAAATTCGGTCAAAGATTTTCAGTCTTTATACTCGACCATAGCACAACAAGGTTTTTTTGTTTTAGCGCTCGATTTACGCGGTTTTGGTGCCAGCGAAAGTGAAGTTTATTCGCATAAAAATATTCGACAGCAAGCTGATGATATTGTCAGTTATCAAGGCCAATTAGCTGCTTTGATGCTGCATTGGCAAAAAGATGTTTATAAGGCCTATCAGTATTTACAAACAGCGATGAATAATAATCAACCGATTAGTATGGTGACGAGTGGTTGCAGTAGTAATCAAGCAATTTATTTAGCGGAAAAAACTGCAGTAAAAAGTTTGGTGATGTTAGCGCCAGAACTCAGTTATGACGAGAAAGAGCAATTTAAACATTTAGCCGATATGCCAATTTATCTCCTCAGTGCTAAACATTTAACCGAAGCCATGCTCAATGCCCAGGAGTTATTCGAGTGGAGTGGCGATAGCCATTCTGTTTTACAAATATTTAAAGGTAACGGCTCAAGTTATAATTTATTAAAACATCAGTCTTATCTGAATGAAAATATTGCGACTTGGCTGCAAAGTACCTTGAAAGCTAATTAGCGTTTGAAAATAGTATCGAGAATAATCGATGAGTTTGTTCTCGCGACCCCTTCAAGTGAACACACCATATTGAGCACTTCACTTAATTTTTCTAACGTGCCGGCTTGTATTGTTACCAATAAGTCGTACTCACCACTGATAGAATAAATATGACTAATTTGGTGCACTTTTCTTAAGGCTAAACAGATAGTTTTTCGCAAATTAGGATTTACTTTTAATGACACATTTGAAGAGATTAATCCGCTAGTATACTCACTTCCTAACACTACGCTGTATGCTTCAATCACATTATTATTTTCAAGTTTATTCAGCCGATTTTGTATTGCCGTTCTTGAAACGCCAGTCGCTCTAGCCATGTCAGACACACTAGCACGAGCATTTAGACGCAATATGGAAAGTAGCTCTTCATCTTTTTCGGTTAACAATGCGTACTCCTAGGAGAAAAAGCAAAAAATAGCCTAGCATATTACACTTTGACATATCCATATGTCAATTTGACTATAAAAAATGACGATTTATCACGTAATGTCACTTTTCTTACGAAGTCGTCTAGGCTGATAATACGACTATTGAAAGACAATAACTTTTTAAGGAATTACCGTGACCGATTCTGCCAACACAAATAATTTTTATACTCATTTAACTGCACAAATAAACCAAGTAAAAGAAGACGGTTTATATAAAGCTGAACGAGTAATAACCACAGCGCAACAACCACAAATAGCGGTTAATACCGGCGAAAATGTAGTAAATTTTTGTGCCAACAACTATTTAGGTTTGGCTAATCATCCGTCATTAATCGCGGCCGCTAAACAAGGGTTAGATGAACACGGTTTTGGTATGGCCTCGGTACGTTTTATTTGTGGTACTCAAGACATTCATAAAACCTTAGAGCAAAAGCTAAGTACCTTTTTAGGCATGGAAGATACTATTTTGTATTCTTCTTGTTTTGACGCTAATGCTGGTTTGTTTGAAACCTTATTAGGCCCAGAAGACGCTATTATTAGTGACTCACTTAATCATGCATCAATTATTGATGGTGTACGTTTATGTAAAGCTAAACGCTTCCGTTATGCTAATAATGACGCTGCAGAACTTGAAGCACGCTTGATTGAAGCGGATGAAGCCGGTGCGCGTTTTAAGTTAATTGCCACTGATGGTGTATTTTCAATGGACGGTGTTATTGCTAACTTGAAAGCGGTTTGTGACTTAGCCGATAAATACAATGCCATGGTAATGGTTGACGACTCACATGCCGTGGGTTTTGTCGGTGAGCAAGGCCGTGGTAGCCATGAATACTGTGATGTAATGGGTCGTGTTGACATTATCACGGGTACACTAGGTAAAGCGATGGGTGGAGCCTCAGGTGGCTACACAGCGGCGAAAAAAGAAGTGGTTGAATGGTTACGTCAACGTTCACGTCCATACTTGTTTTCTAATTCATTAGCGCCAGCGATTGTTAATGCTTCAATCACCGTTATTGACTTATTAGCCGAAGGCGGCGCATTACGTAAAACACTAAAAGACAACGCGGCATATTTTAGAACGCAAATGGAAGCGGCTGGTTTTACCTGTGCTGGCGCAGATCATGCGATTATTCCAGTTATGTTAGGTGATGCAAAAGTGGCCAGTGCTATGGCGGATCGTTTATTAGCCGAAGGCATTTATGTCATTGGCTTCTCCTTCCCTGTTGTCCCTAAAGGTCAAGCACGTATTCGCACGCAAATATCTGCCGCACATACCAAAGCTGAATTAGATAAAGCCATTGAAGCTTTTATTCGCATTGGCAAAGAAATGAAAGTGATTGAGGGCTAAATATGAAATCATTAGCAAAATTAAAAGCAGAACCGGGCATTTGGATGACCGATTCGCCAAAGCCAGAAATTGGCCATAACGATTTGTTAATTAAGATTAAGAAAACCGCTATCTGTGGCACCGATATTCATATTTACAACTGGGATGAATGGTCACAGAAAACTATTCCTGTGCCTATGGTTGTTGGTCATGAGTATGCTGGTGAAGTCGTCGGTATTGGCCAAGAAGTGAAAGGTTTTGCCCTTGGCGATCGCGTTTCTGGTGAAGGGCATATTACCTGTGGTCATTGTCGTAATTGTCGTGGTGGTCGTACGCATTTATGTCGCAATACTGTGGGTGTTGGTGTTAATCGTGCAGGCTCTTTTGCTGAATACTTAGTGATCCCAGCCTTTAACGCTTTTAAATTACCGGATGAAATATCAGATGATTTAGCCGCTATTTTTGACCCGTTTGGCAATGCAGTTCATACGGCTTTGTCGTTTGATTTAGTCGGTGAAGATGTTTTGATCACCGGTGCTGGCCCAATCGGTATTATGGCTGCAGCAGTAGCAAAACATGTCGGTGCTCGCCATGTTGTGGTAACCGACGTTAATGAATACCGCTTAGACTTGGCGCGAAAAATGGGCGCTACGCGCGCGGTTGACGTGACAAAAGAAAAGTTATCAGATGTTATGGCTGATTTAGGTATGACCGAAGGTTTTGACGTTGGCATGGAAATGTCAGGCGTACCTATGGCATTTACCGATATGCTGGCTAACATGAATAATGGTGGTAAAATTGCCATGTTAGGTATTCCTGGCGAGGATATGGCGATTGATTGGAGCAAAATTATCTTTAAAGGTTTAACCATCAAAGGTATTTACGGTCGAGAAATGTTCGAAACTTGGTATAAAATGGCGAGTTTGATTCAATCTGGCCTAGATTTAACACCAATTATCACTCATCACTTTAATATTGATGATTTTCAGCAAGGTTTTGATATCATGCGTTCAGGACAATCAGGTAAAGTAATTTTAAACTGGGAAACATAATGGCCAATAGCGAAGAAAATTTTAAACATATGCAAATCAGTGAGCTGCATAAAGTGTTAACTGATGAAACACATGTGGTGGTTGATATTCGCGATCCAGCCTCGTTTCAATCGGGGCATATTCCTAATGCTATACATTTAAGCAATGACAGTTTGCCTGAATTTTTGCGTGCCGCTGATTTTGACGCACCGGTTGTGGTGTGTTGTTATCACGGTATTTCAAGTCAACAAGCAGCGCAGTTCCTGATCAGCCAAGACTTTACTGAAGTGTATTCTTTGGATGGTGGTTTTACTGATTGGCAGCTACAACATCCGGATGTTGTTGAACGCTGATGTTGGAAGAAGAACTGCGACCATTGGTGAAAGTAACGCAACATAATATTGCCTTACTTTTTTGCAATTATTTGCAAACAATTCAGGTTCAAGCGCAGGTTAAAAATGAAGATTCGGGTTTTGTTATTTATTGCCAGCCCGACAAGCATAACTTTGCTCAACAAGAGTTTGAGCAATTCATCGCTGAGCCTTTTCATGCCAAATATCAGCAAGCTGCATGGCAAAACGGTGATGTAACTGCGGTTAATTCGAATTCTCCCACGTTATTAAGCAGTTTTAAAAACCAATTCTTTTCTCATGCTGGTATCGTTACCTTAGTGGTATTTACTTTATGTTGGCTGGTTTTTATTGCTAGTAGCTTAGGTTGGGGTAATACAGTATTTCATCATTTACAATTCTATCCGCAACTAAGTTTCGATGCTGTTTTACAAGCACCTCATCGATTAATAGGGCCCGCTTTTTTTCACTTTTCATGGTTACATATTGTTTTTAATACCATGTGGTGGTGGCAATTGGGTGGTTCGATAGAGCAAGTCACGGGAAAATTCAGTTTAATTAACTTATTGATTATATCTGCGTTAGTTTCTAATGTTGGGCAGTTTTTTGTTGATGGACCCAATTTTGGTGGCTTGTCGGGTGTGGTATATGCACTTGTGGGTTATGTATGGTGGGTAGGTTGGTTAATGCCTGATAAAGGCCTGTCATTGTCGAAGCCGATAATCGGTTTTATGCTGTTTTGGTTATTATTAGGTTATACCAGTTTAATGCCGATTAATGTGGCGAACACCGCACATTTATTAGGCTTGCTTAGTGGTTGTATACTTGCTTATATTCAATTTTTAAAAGCAAAAAACACATAAACTAATCATAGTAAATGTGTTTTAGTTTAACAGCAATTGAAGTTAAAATTTCAATTGCTGTTGGCTAAGCAGGGCTTAATTATCTAACCACTGGGTAAATAAAAGTTTTTTAATTAAGGGTTTGCCGGTTTCTTTTTCTAGTAATTCTTTTACTTTATCTTCACATAAACGCTGTATTTCATGGCGACCATTTATTGATTTTATTTTTGACTCAGGTTGCTGACCAATAATATTAATAATGGCATCTCGCAGCAGCGGTGCATGATGTTCAACAATCTCGTAATTTGTCGCGTCTTCGATCATCAACTCTACTGTTAGACGAACATAGCCCATTTTTTTCTTAACGGCGACGTAATTCGTAACAATAGAGGGTTCGAAGCCAAAGTAAGCGTAATCTGCAGCTTTAGCAAATGTTGAACTTAGCAGTACTAGTATTAAAATAATTGATGTTTTCATACACTAAAACTCAAATTAGAAAATAAGTTAACTATTTATGATAAAAAGTTAAATAGCCTGATGGCTATTAAATGATAACGCGAATTTTGATCATGCGCTGATTTATTTAGCTATTTTTTATCAGGTTCATACGCTTAGCATAATAATTCCTTGTATAAGCCGCTGTATTGAAAGCGGGGAGTAAGCTGTATTTTTGCCATGCTAAACGCTATCATACGTCGCTTTTCGTTAAATAGTTACGATGTTGCTCTATACAAGATTATTAATGTTTCGTAATTATCAGCGGCAATCAAAAAGAGTTTAACGTAGATTATTAATAATTCATTTGTTTTTGAATGTACAACATTCATTTACCCGAGTTGAGGTTAAATAGTTTTCAGGTATGACAACAGAACATTTACTATTCCCTGTGCAAATGGTCGCAAATTGGCAACCGCCAGAAAGCGTTATGCTGCCTAATAGCTTACGCGATTGGTTACTCGATCCTAGTTCATTAACTGCACGTCTAAAGTCTCATAGTCGGCATTTTCGCGTGGAAGTACTTGGACAAAAAATTGAAGCTTGTAGCGCTGCTGAAGCTAATAATGACATTATCACCGGTGAACAAGTCTTAGTGAGAGAAGTACTGTTGTACTGTGACGAAATTGCACAAGTATATGCTCGAAGCTTATTGCCGTTAAGTTCGTTGACGGGCGCTCAACAGCAATTAGCGCATTTGGGTACGCAGTCTTTAGGGCAGGTATTGTTTAATCATCCTGATTTACAGCGTAAAAAAATTGAGGTCGCCGCATTTGACCAAGACTCTAGTGTCGCTAAACTTGCGCACTATTTAGCATTACAAACTTCTCAACAACCCCTTTGGGGCCGTCGTTCGGTTTTTGTCCTTGATAAAAAACCGTTAATGGTGGCAGAAGTATTTTTACCTGGCGCCGTTGCATATCATAAATAAAAGGGCATTACATTGAGTGAGTTTACGAAAAAGCTAACGGCCATTAAGCAAATTACCCGTATGGATAAGCCTATCGGGACATATTTATTGCTATGGCCAACTTATTGGGCATTGTGGATTGCCTCAGATGGTTGGCCGTCGTTGCATATGCTAGTGATCTTTAGCCTAGGTGTGTTTTTTATGCGCAGTGCTGGCTGTGTTATTAATGATTATGCTGACCGCAAAGTTGATGGTGAGGTTAAGCGCACTCAAAATCGCCCGTTAGTGACTGGGGCGCTGTCGGAGAGTGAGGCTTTGCAACTGTTTGCTACCTTTGTTCTTCTTTCTTTTGCTTTAGTATTAACCTTAAGTGATTACACCATCATGCTTTCTGTTGTTGCTGTTTTCTTGGCGGCCAGTTATCCGTTTATGAAGCGAATTACGCACTTTCCTCAAGTGTTCTTGGGTGCAGCGTTTAGTTGGGGGATGATCATGGCTTTTGCACAAGAGCAAGGCCAGATACCTGTTGTGGCATGGCTATTGTTCGCTGCTAACGTTATATGGACTGTTGCATACGATACTATGTATGCCATGGTCGATCGTGATGATGATTTAAGAATTGGTGTTAAGTCAACCGCGGTTATCTTTGGCGAAAATGATAAACGCATTATTTTATTTTTGCAGTTAATGACCTTAGCATTATTATTTACCGTTGGAGATATTCTAGCCTTTGGCTGGCCTTATCAGTTGTCGCTTGTTATTGCCGCGGGTTTTTTCTGTTATCAACAAATTTTAATTGCCGGACGTGATCGTGACCGTTGTTTTCAGGCCTTTTTAAATAATCATTATGTTGGTTTAATTGTATTTGTTGGTGTTACTGTTGAGTATTTTTAAGCACATTAATATTAATATCAAGTTAATTAATCAACTTAGTATAGCCACATTAATTTTGTATAAATTTTTAAAAGGGCAATAGCTATATTTAGCCTTGGTGGGAACTTGCCCGCGGTTTTTATGCATGAGTTATCTTGGCAAGCATGCTTGCCTAAAATTTAGCTTAAATGGAACTTTAAGTTCAATTGATAAATTGCTCCACAGCAATCGTGATATGACAGAAGTCATGTTATTTTTTCTTAGAAAAAGTCTATCAATAATGAAATAAACCTTCATATTTGTATGATTTTTCTAAAGAATTGGTGATTGAATATTCAGTTACGGTAATTTAAATTCATTAGGAAAAATTATGTTAAATAAAAAATACATTGTCACCGGCACTTTTTTAACGGTTCTACTTTCTGCTTGCGGTGGTAGTAGTTCAAGTGCCCCATCAAATGATATCACCCCTTTGCCTAGCTTCTCTTTAGCGATCAGTGATGCACCTGTTGACGATCTTTCTCAGGTCGTAGTTTGTTTCAACCAAATAGAGCTTAAAGGCGGCAGTGCAGACACTGTCTTTACTGTAGGCAATGAAGACGGCTTAATTGCAACCAATGATTTATGTTTGGATGACAGTGATAATGTTATCCCAAATACAGTAGGTATTGATTTAATACAATATACAGGTAGTAACTCAATTGCGTTAGTCGATGGTATTAGCATTGAGGCTGGTGACTATTCCCAGTTACGATTAATCATGAGTGATGGTTCTTACGGAATTGATGCAGAAACGGGTGATAAAATTAGCGTTAGCGTGCCTTCAAATGAGCTTAAATTAGACGGATTTACTGCAACATTAGGTGGCACTGTAGATTTCACATTAGAATTTGACCTCAATAAAGCCATGACAAACCCTGTTGGGCAAGCGGGTTATTTTCTTAAGCCTCGAGGTGTTAGATTAGTTAACAATAATGAGTCGGGTCATATTGAAGGCACTGTTGCCGAAACAGTGTTAATTAATAATCAATGTACACCACTTTCTGATGCCAGTGAAAGTGTAGCGAGTGTTTACATGTATGAAGGTGCTGATTTGTCACTTGAAACGCTTGAAGATAATGGCGGAGATGTAAACGCTAATTTACCATACGCTAGTACCGCAGTAACTTTTAATAGCGAGCAAACCAGTTATAATTTTGCCATTGGCTTTATAAAAGCGGGCGACTACACCATCGCATTAAGCTGTGACACAGTTGATGACCCAGAAGTTGACGACGAAGTGAGCTTTATTAATGCACAGAATGTTACTGTCTTAGGTGATAGATCAATAGTACAAGTTAGCTTTTAAATCATATTTTTTTAGCGCAGTGCTCTTGCATGGTTGCAAGAGCACTTGCACGTTAATACCCCCTATTTTTGCTAGGTGAAATTAGCAGATTACATTTAAGGCATAAAAATGAAAATTTTATCTTTACTCATTATTTTTACATTACTCACTGCTAACGTTGCATTTGCAGAAAAACCTGAATGGGCTGGCAAAGGCAAACCTACAAAAGAACAGCTAAAAGCGCATAAGGCGTCAATGAAGGCGAAAGAAAGTGTAGAGAACGAACACGAAAAAATGGCAGGTGATTTCGAAAAAGACAAAGAAAAAGCAAAGAATAAGACAAAAGATAAAGTTAAAAAAGATAAAAATAAGCAAGATAAAATCAAGAAAGAAAAAGCGATTAAAAAGCAGAAAGTTAACAAAAATGAAACCGAAGCATTGAAAAATAATGCTGATAAATCAGCTGCCAAAGAGAAAGTAGATACAGATAAAAGTAGTGAGCAGGCAAAAGAAGTAAGAAAAAAATGGTGGCAAATTTTCTAAACAACGAAGTAAAATTTTAAAGGTAATATGTAATAATTAAGGGTCACTCAACGGTACGTTATTATCATGATCGGAGCTTATAAGTTATGTGCCCTATACTTATTCATCACCCGCTTTACAACATATATTACCAATTTGATCAATTAGTCAACTTGCTAAAACTACTCTTTTTAATCAATAGACCATAAAAAATCCCTGTCGTAATAAAGACGACAGGGCTTTTTATTTCAGCTTTAGCCGTAAATTTCTTAAGCTTAAGGTAGGTAACTACTACCCATCAGATACGTGTCTACTTCGCGCGCACAACGACGGCCTTCATCAATCGCCCAAACAATTAAGCTTTGACCACGACGACCATCACCCGCAGCAAACACACTAGGCTTGCTGGTAGCGAACTTATCGTATTCTGCTGCAATATTAGAACGGTTATCTTGTTCTAGGCCGAATTGCTCAATTAAGCCACCTTCAGGGCCCATAAAGCCCATAGCGATAAGTACAATATCAGCAGGAATAGCTTTTTCACTACCGGCAACTTCTTGTGGGAACATTTGTCCCTTGTCGTTGCGCTCCCAAGTAATATCGACAGTATGCACTGCTTTAACATTACCTTGGTCGTCACTTTCAATTTTTTTAGTCATGACTAAGTATTGACGTGGATCTTGACCTTGTACTTCAATTGCTTCTTTTTGACCATAGTCTACTAACAAGCGTTTTGGCCATTCTGGCCAAGGGTTGCTGGTCTCGTCACGCTTTTCTGGTGGACGTGGCATGATCTCTAGCTGTATTGCGCTTTTACACTGATGGCGCAATGAAGTCCCAATACAATCGGTACCGGTATCTCCGCCACCTATCACGACAACATTTTTGCCTTGGGCATTAATGTATTGACCATCTTTGTGTTCACTGTCTAGCAAGCTTTTAGTATTGGCTTTTAAGAAGTCCATGGCAAAATGGACACCATTAAGTTCACGGCCTTCAACCGGTAAATCGCGAGGTACTGTCGCACCGATACATAGCACGACCGAGTCAAAATCAGTTTCCAGTTGCTCAACACTAATGTCTTTACCTACTTCAGTGTTAGTGACAAAAACAATGCCTTCTTGGGCTAAAATATCAACGCGACGTTGCACTAATTCTTTTTGTAGCTTCATGTTCGGAATGCCGTACATCAGCAAACCACCAATACGGTCAGCACGTTCATATACAGTAACCATATGACCAGCTTTATTCAGCTGTGCTGCCGCAGCAAGGCCTGCAGGGCCCGAACCAATAACCGCAACGTTTTTACCGCTACGTGCTGAAGGTGGTTGAGCTACTACCCAGCCTTCTTTAAAAGCATGGTCAATAATTTCTTTTTCGTGCAGCTTAATAGCGACAGGGTCAGCATTAATACCTAATACACAAGCACCTTCACATGGCGCTGGACATACTCGACCGGTAAATTCCGGAAAGTTATTGGTTTTATGTAATAAATCTATAGCGTCTTTCCAACGTCCTCGGTAAATTAAGTCATTCCATTCAGGAATAACGTTGTTCACCGGGCAACCAGCTACTACTGGTGCAAACTCTGATTTTGCTGATTGGCAAAATGGCACACCACAGTCCATACAGCGAGAAGCTTGTTTCTCTACATCTTTTAGTGGTATTTCTTCATAGACTTCAAGCCAGTCAATTAAACGTTCACCTGCGTTGCGTTCAGTTGGCAAGGCACGACCTACGTTGATAAATCCAGTTGGATTTCCCATAATATATTCTCCTTGGCAGCTTAAGCTTTAGCGCTAGCTATGTTGTTTAAATGGATATCGAAAGCTTCAACGGCAATGTCATACTCTGACTCAAATTTTCCGCTACTGCGCACGTCATTCATGTAACCTTGCATGCGTTTGTAATCAATAGGCATGACTTTAACGAAGCGCTTAACACTATTGTCCCAATCTTTCAGTAAGTCACTGGCAACATCTGAACCTGTAGCATCAAAATGTTGGCTAATTAGTGCTTTTAATTCAAGACTTTCTGCAGCGGAATTCACTGTTTCTAATGCCACCATTTCCATGTTGCATTTAGGCGCAAAGTCATTGTTATTATCAAGTACATACGCAACACCACCAGACATACCTGCGGCAAAGTTACGACCTGTTGTACCTAAAATAACGGCTTTACCACCGGTCATGTATTCACAACCGTGATCGCCAACACCTTCAACTACTGCGGTTGCACCTGAGTTACGAACACAGAAGCGTTCGCCAGCAATACCACGTATAAAGGCTGTTCCTGAAGTCGCACCAAAGAAGGCAACATTACCAATTAAAATGTTTTCACTGGCTGAGAACTTAGCTTGCTTGCTTGGATATACCACAAGGTTTGCACCAGAAAGCCCTTTACCAAAGTAATCATTGGCATCACCTTCAAGTTCAAAATGTAGACCTTTAGCTGAGAAACAGCCAAAACTTTGACCGGCAGAACCGTTAAATTTCACCTTAATGGTATTTTCTGGTAAGCCATGTTCGTGATATTTTTTCGAGATTTCATTCGAGATCATTGCACCAATGGTTCTATCGGTGTTAATAACGTCATATTCAAGCGCAACACTTTGTTGAGAATCAAGCGCGGCTTTAGCATCTATTATCATTTTGCGATCAATAATATCGTCAATCAGATGTTTCTGATTAATTGATTGATACAGTGTTTCGTTTTCATCGCATTCTGCTTTATGCAATAGCGGCGTTAAGTCGACACCTTGGTATTTCCAATGTTCAACGTCTTTACGTTGCGAAAGACACTGGGTTTGGCCAACCATTTCTTCAATGCTTCTAAAACCAAGTTCAGCCATAATTTCGCGTAAACCTTCAGCCATCATGGTAAAGAAGTTCACTAAGATATCGGCACGACCGGTAAAACGATCACGTAAACCTTTATCTTGCGTCGCTATGCCAACCGGACAGGTATTTAAATGACACTTACGCATCATAATACAACCTTCAACCACAAGTGCTGTCGTTGCCATGCCATATTCTTCTGCGCCTAGCAGCGTTGCAATCGCTAAATCGCGTGGTGTTTTAAGTTGACCATCAGTTTGCACGGTAATGCGGCTACGCAGTTTATTACGTACCAAGGTTTGATGGGTTTCAGCCAAACCAAGTTCCCACGGTAAGCCAGTATGTTTAATGGAACTTAGTGGTGAAGCACCTGTGCCGCCATCGTGACCAGCGATAAGTACTACATCTGCATAGGCTTTAGCCACACCTGATGCAACAGTACCTACACCAGCTTCAGACACTAATTTAACATTAACACGAGCATCACGGTTGGCATTTTTAAGATCAAAAATAAGCTGTGATAAATCTTCAATAGAATAAATATCGTGATGTGGTGGTGGCGAAATTAAGCCTACACCTGGCGTTGAACCACGTGTTTTACCAATCCAAGCGTCTACTTTATCACCTGGTAATTGGCCACCTTCGCCTGGTTTTGCGCCTTGTGCCATTTTAATTTGTAGCTCGTCAGCATTCGTTAAGTAATGGCTAGTAACGCCAAAACGACCCGAAGCAACTTGCTTTATGCGCGAATTCATTGAATCGCCATTTTCTAACGGCGTATAACGAATAGGGTCTTCACCGCCTTCACCACTGTTGCTCTTACCGCCAATACGGTTCATGGCAATGGCTAAAGTCGTGTGTGCTTCCCAAGAGATTGAGCCAAATGACATGGCACCTGAGGCAAAACGTTTGAAAATATTTTCAATCGGTTCAACTTCACTCAATGCAATGGCAGGGCGATCGCTACTCAGTTCAAGTAAGCCACGTAAGGTAAAGGCTTCTTTGCTCTGTTCATCAACCGTTTTTGTGTATTGCTTAAACTGATTAGTATCGTTACTTGCTGTTGAATGCTGAAGTAAACGAATAACCGTTGGGTTAAATAGATGACGTTCGCCATCATGACGCCACGAATACTCACCACCGGTCGGCAATAAGTTTTCAATAGCGATACGGCTTGCTTCTGGAAAACCTTCACGATGACGTAAAAGCGCTTCTTGAGCGATTTGATCTAGGCTTAAGCCTTCGATTCTACTTACGGTACCGGTAAAATATTGGTCGACAACTTCAGAGTTAATACCTAAGGCTTCAAAAACTTGTGCGCCTAAATAAGACTGTAACGTTGAAATACCCATTTTAGAGAAGGTTTTCAATAAACCGCTGCCTACAGCTGCGGTGTACTTGTCGGCGATTTGTTCGTTTGTTAACGTAGTATCTAGTACGCCTTCATCACGTAAACCATACATACTTTCTAGTGCTAGGTATGGGTTTACCGCTGCTGCGCCATAGCCAATAACAGTAGCAAAGTGATGGGTTTCGCGAATATCTGCTGATTCAAGAATAATATCAGCGTAAGAGCGTAATTTTTCACGAATCAAATAATGGTGAATGGCCGCTGTTGCTAATACTGATGGAATAGCAACATGGTCGCTGTCAACTTCACGATCACTTAATATTAAGATGGCATAGCCATCTTCCACAGCATTTTTTGCGTATAAACAAACACGATCAAGCGCTTTTTTAAGTGCACCTGCTTGGCCATTAGCTTTAAAAGTAATGCTAATAGTTTTAGATTGCAGATGGTCATTGTCAATATACTGCAACTTACGTAATTGTTCATTGGTTAGAACCGGTTGCTCAATTTCAACCTTATGACAATGCGCTGCAGTTTCATCAAGTAAGTTAAGCGACTTGCCGATATAACCACGTAATGACATCACCAACTCTTCACGAATTGGATCAATAGGTGGATTAGTCACTTGAGCAAACAGCTGCTTAAAATAATGTGATAATTGCTGAGGGCGATGCGATAGTACCGCTAACGGCGTATCAGTGCCCATAGCGCCTAATGGTTCTTTTGACGTGCCCACCATACCGGCTAGCACTAAGTTAAGGTCTTCGTTGGTATAACCAAAGGCTTTTTGTATTTTACGCAGCTCAGTTAATGGCGGCTGTGCAATAGAAGCTCTTGGTACAGGTAACTTGTTTAATTCAATTTTGTTTTTAGCGAGCCATTGGCCATACGGCTGTGTCGAGCTAACTTGCTGTTTTACTTCGTCATCACTAATGATACGACCTTGCTTTAAATCAGCAATAAAGATTTTACCTGGCTGCAAACGGCCTTTTTCAACAACTGTTGATTGGTCAACACACAATGTACCGGTCTCAGAGCCCATAACGAGCGTGCCGTCGTCAGTTAATAAATAACGTGAAGGGCGTAAACCGTTACGATCTAGAGTTGCGCCGATAACATTTCCATCGGTAAACGATAATGAAGCCGGGCCATCCCACGGTTCCATAATACAAGCATAATACTCATAAAATGCACGTTTGGTGGCGTCCATATCGGTTTGTGTTTGCCAAGCCTCTGGCACCATCATCATCATAACTTGGGCTAACGAACGTCCACTTAGGACTAATAACTCAATCGCCATATCAAGGTTGGCAGAATCAGAATTGTCGTTATTACAAATGGGCGTTAACATTTTCAATTCAGCATCGCTGAAATTTACTGAACTGAATAATGCTTCACGAGCATTCATCCAGTTAATGTTACCGCGTACAGTGTTTATTTCACCATTATGGGCGATATACCGAAACGGTTGCGCACGACGCCAAGCAGGAAAAGTATTGGTTGAAAAGCGTGAGTGGAACATTGCCATGCCAGAAATAGTTCGTTCGTCTTGAAGGTCAAGGTAATATTGACGAACTTGCTGGGTGGTAAATTGGCCTTTATAAACAATTTTGGTTGATGACATTGAAGTAACATAAAATTCGTCACGTTCTTTAGCGATAGTGGCATTAATTTGATGCGATGTGTATTTACGCAGCACAAACAACTTGCGCTCAAATGCCTGAGCCGTTAATGCTTCTGGCTTGGCAATAAATACTTGTTCAATGTTTGGTTCACTTTCAAGTGAAGCAGCACCTAACATAGAGTTATCACCAGGGACATGTCGGTAACCTAATAAGGTTAAGCCCAGATCAGTAATATTTTGATTTAATATATTTCGGCAAGCATCACTTTGTTCTTGTTCTTGCGGGAAGAAAATCATTCCAACGCCGTAATTTCCTGCGTCTGGTAAGGTAAACCCTAAGCTTGCAGTTTCTTGGCTTAAAAATGCGTGAGGTATTTGAATAAGAATGCCGGCACCGTCACCACTTTTTACGTCGAACCCAGTACCACCACGATGTTCCATACAACTCAACATGGTGAGTGCATTTTCAATAATATCGTGAGATTTTTTACCCTTTAGGTTGGCTACAAAGCCAATGCCACAACTGTCATGTTCAAACTCGGCGCGATAAAGACCTTGGGATTTTTTGCTCATATCATTCATTGCTTATTCCTATTTCATCAAACCATTTCTATTAGCTAAATACTGCTAGCTAATTCAGTCATATATTTTTAATGCTCAAAGTGTGCGCTACTGATCCTTCAGAATATTACTTTGAATTTCTTGAACTTCTATCGCAAACTTCTACTGAGTTTTTATAAGACGACATGTCATTAATGAAAATCATTATTTAAAGCGGTCGGGAAAATTATCTGTAAAATGGCTCTGAGTCAACAATAAAGTGAATTTATATGCTAATTATTTGAATATAAATAGTAATGAATTATTATTAAAGACCCTTTATATTGACACTATAAGTTATTTATATCTTATATTATAGCTATGTATTTAGGTACTTGAGCATATAGTTAACGTTTTATTTTAGGGCATATAAACACCCACTCGGACAGTGCTCAGGGTATGAAAAAGATGCTGAAGATAAACAGTCAGTTAATAAGAGCACAGTCAATAAATGTGCATCTATTTACTGTGCTACTGATGGGGTTATTGTCTTTAAAACGCCTATATCAAGGTTATGCATTGGCGTGTTGTTCAAAAAAAACAGGCGTTATAGTCTTTATCATCACTATAAGCCTGAATTCTTAGTTAGTTGCTATTAATCTTTGCGATAAAATTAACGCACGATACTTTGTAGAACTTCGATATCGACTAAATTACTGACTGAGCTTTTTAATAAGCTTAATGTGCTGCTATCTACTAATTTATCATCCTCATCTAATACGATATAACCGTGATCTTTCATTGCACTTATTAAGGTTGATTGCGCCTTTTTGTCAATAAATTCAGGCGCATTTATATCATTTAGTACGGATAAACGTTGAGCAATAGCAACAACCTTTTCATTTAATTCAGACTTTTTAACCGGGGCTAATTGGCCAAGCAATGATGTTATGATGGCAAAACGCTGCATGGTTTCGTTTACACATTCTGCAATTAAACGTATTTTAGCTCTACTTTCATCGTCACTGCTTAATGACCAAGCACCCGATTTACTTTGTTTAACAATCCCTTTATCAGCCAAGAAATGACAAACGGCGATCACTTGTTCTTCTACAACTTCTGCTGATTGCCATAAAAATAAATCGGTTTGCAGTAATGCGACTAAGCGCTGAGTTTGACCGAGCAAACTATCTTGACTAATTTTTGCATTACGCTCTAATAAACGACACACCAATGACGGTAATATAAAGGTGTGAATAATATTATTGCGATAGTAGCGTAGTTCTAATATTGCGCTTTCAGTTAAAGAAATAATGTCACCAAAACTGTCTTGGTTAATGGAAACTTTATTCAATAATATTACATGCGCTAAAAGCTCTGCACCGCTTTCATTTGGTATGGTTAATTCGGTATGGTAAGGCGCAGCACGTTGCATAGCGATGAAAAAATCAAGCTGGCTTATTAACTCAGCTTTAGTGAGTGCTTTGTTTTCTGTTGCGTGTAAAATCAATGAAACTAAGGCGACTCCATTTAATGCAGCACATTGGTTGATTGAGGTCATCACTTGTTGTGCAAGCACGTTAACGCAGGGGTTTAACCATGTTGGTTTTTGTGGGTCAATAGGGTCTATTGCTTGTTTCCAATCAGGAACCTGATTATTTAAAAACTGATTAATATTGATGGGTTCGCCAAAGTTAACGTAGCCTTTACCGTAATTACGCAAGTTTCGAATAGCTTTAATCACGCCAAATATTGATTCACCTTTCTTTTGGCTACCACTCAGCTCTTTATGATAAGTACCCACTTCCATTACGTGTTCATAACCCAAATAAACCGGTACTAAAGTTAACGGTCGGTCGATGCCACGCAGCATGCTTTGAATGGTCATCGCCAACATACCCGTTTTCGGTGCAAGTAAACGACCTGTTCGGCTTCGGCCACCTTCTGAGTAATATTTCACAGAATAACCACGTTCAAACAGTAAGCTTAGGTATTCACGAAAGATAGTGGAATAAAGACGGTTGCCTTTAAAGCTGCGGCGAATAAAAAAGGCGCCGGCTTTTCTAAAAATAGGTCCTGCTGGCCAAAAATTTAAATTGATACCGGCAGCAATACGCGGTGTTACTAAGCCTTGTTGAAAAATAACGTAGGTCAGCAGTAAATAATCCATGTGACTACGGTGGCATGGCACGTAGATAATTTCATGACCTTCTTGCGCTAAGTTTCTTAAGCGTTCAGCTTTATTAACTTCAATACCGTTATACAGTCGATTCCATAACCAACCGAGAATTCTTTCGCCGAAACGTACGGTAACATCACGATAATCGCCGGCAATTTCGTCCATAATGGCTAAGGCTTGTTTCTTCGCTTCTGCTTCTGTGATGTTTTTATTTTTTACTTCTTCGCTGATCACCCTTTTTATCGCGGGATTAACCATCAAATTAGCGAACATCTGTTGGCGATGCATAAGCCTAGGCCCTGTAGCCGCAATAATTTGACGATGAAAATGAAAACGCGCAATGCGGATTAACTTGTGAGCACTGGCTTCATCACTGCCATGTTTATCCGCCATGTGGCGAAATGAAATAGCTTCACTAAAGCGCACCATGGTATGGCGGCCTAAAAATAATACGATAAAAAACTTTCTCAACCAGGTTGGCGATTCTTGGTCGGTGAGCAAAGCACCAACATTGGTATTGTTTTTCTCTTTCGTCGGGGTACGGCCCCAAATAACATTCGCAGGTATTAGTTGAGCGTCTAATTCTTCGTTATTAGCATGAGCATTAAGGAGTTCAAACCCCTGTGCTATTGCCGTGGTTTTTTGCGGTTTTCGCCAATTAAATAAAGCCTTGGGCTTTTCTAAAAACAATAATCGAGAGAAGGTTTCTCCATCAACATTTACGGGCTCTAAGGGGTCGGGTAAGTTAGCTTTTTTACAGGCCGTACGCAGCGATAAAACATCACTGGCTGATTGATGGCGCAGTACATAAAATACCGGCTGCTCAGTGGTTAATTGACCTAGACTAATTACTTCGTCGGCAACAACTTTGCAACGCACCAACAACTTTATCGGTAAACGTAATAATAAATAAAATAATTTACGAATGGCTAACATCATGTTTTACTCAGTTTTATTTGACTGTCGATTATAACGCTTAGCATGAGAACAATCTCTTAATCCCTTTAGAGTTATTCTAGCTAAGTTCTCAACTCATACTTTAATGGCTATTATACTCGTACTTCATTCTTGTTGGCGATGGGTAGTTTTTACATGTTAATAATTAACTGTTAAATACACTCAAACCAAGTACCATAATGAAATATAAAGAAATAATTTAAGTGATAGCAAATCTTACTTTATTTAGCCAATAGGAATTTTATGCAAAATAGCTCAACGTCCCCCAAAATTGCTATATTTGTGGATGTACAAAATATTTATTACACCACTCGAGATACTTTTCAACAGCAATTTAACTATCGCGCTTTTTGGCAGGAAATCAGCCAGCAAGGTGAAATTGTTTTGGCTAATGCTTATGCAATACAACGCAGTGATGATCAACAGCACAAGTTTCAAAAAGCTTTAAAACATATCGGCTTTGATGTAAAACTCAAACCTTTTATTCAACGACGAGACGGCTCTGCTAAAGGAGATTGGGATGTTGGTATCGCCGTTGACGTAATGGAGATGGCACCCGAAGTCGATATTGTTATCTTACTTTCTGGTGATGGTGACTTTGATTTATTACTCAGAAAAATAATGCAACGAGACGGTGTAAAAACTCATGTCTATGGCGTTACAGCTTTAACCGCACAGTCATTAATTAATGCCGCGAGTGAATTTTTTCCTATCGACCGTAAGCTATTGTTGTAATGTATATTTAGGCAGGTGAATTTCTATTTTATATTCATACTAAAAGAACACTTAGCTCAAATATGGAGAATATTTTGTTATATATGATGCTATTAATGGCGACTTCAGTTAAATTTAGACTCATTGTTTTAGCTAGTATGTACAAACAAAATTGATTTATAAATAATTATAAAAAGGAATAATCATGTCAGTAGAAGCGCTATATAAAGTTATTTTATACCCATTTATTAATGAGTCACTTGCTAGTTTAAAAGCCATGACGAACTTGGTTGGCGAAGCCGGGGATGCCTTTGTTGATAGTGTTGATGATTTTCGCTTTAAAGGTTATGCGGTATGCTCTGAAGTTACGGGCGGCTTAGATGGCGTTATTATGATGCATCATTACCCTGAAACCGCGATTGCTATCGGTAACTCGGTTTGTGAACATATGTTTGAAGAAAAATATCAATTCACTGAAATAAACGAAGAATTAAGTAATGCCTTAGCTGAGTGGGGCAATACCATTGTCGGTCGCTCAACCGATTTACACGGCCGCTATAGTTTAGATTATAAATTTTCTAGCCCATACTTTGTTCATGACGTGAATGACATGGACAAATACTTAGTCGGTGTAACAGAAGTTATAACTGTGCCTATTACCATCGAAGGTGTGGGGCGTTATTATTTTAATTTGTTAATCCGCAATGTTGAATATCAATCGGTAGGGATTAAGCGAGAAGCCAGTACGGGTATTAGTAATCCACATACCAAAGTATTGCCGCTTGAAAGTAAAATACTCTTAGTTGACGACAGTGGCATGATCCGCAAAGCACTAAAACGGTATTTATCACAACTTGGCTATAATAATGTTATTGAAGCTGACGATGGTTCTACAGCAGTGATAATGGTTGAGGAGGAAAAGCCAGACTTCATGTTTATGGATGTGGTCATGGGGCAACTGAACGGTGACTTAGCCTTAGCGAAAATTCGTGATAATGGCAGTAACGTGCCCGTAGTTATGCTGTCTTCGGTAACAGACCAAGCGTTAATCAAGAGTTGTGAAAGTATGGGTATCTCTGGTTTTATCTTTAAACCCATTCAGGCCGATAATGGTGCGCAAATTATCAAAGACTATTTGAAAATAGCTTAAAAAACTAAAGCTTTTCGATTTTAATTACTATATTTAACGCTGAATAATAGCGCTATTATACAAAGAAGGGTAAATTGTGGTGATGCACAACTTACCCTTTATTTATTATGTCTGGCTGTTTAAGGCATAATAAATAAAGCTCTTTCCATTTTTCTACGTTTAACTTGATGAAGGTTTACCTTTTTATTAACTTTATTCCACATTAAAATGGCATCAGCTGCTTCTGTCGGCAAGTTGTTGTTAATTTTTTTCAGTACTGTCGACTTATAAAAATTACCACTACCAATATTGTACGAGAGGCAAACCATTGCACTAAACTGATTTTCAGTGATCGGAACTTTAACATGTCGGGCAACGTCTTTTTCAAATCGATTTAAATCTTCTTTAAGCAACTGCTCAGCTTGCTTTTGCGATATCTTCATTCCTTTGTGAACATCAGCCATATGACCGTAACCTATGAGAAAAGCACCTGAGAGACCTCTATAAGCATTGAGACGCACTCCTTCAAATTCTTTAATAATATTAATGCAGGCTTGGTTTGTTTTAAAGCTACCTGGGTCGCTTTTTGTTATCGATGACGATTGATTAGATGGGGTAGACTGATCCGACACTCTAGGCGTTTGGCTACAAGCGCCAAGTAAAGCAATTAAGCCATAGACAGCAAAATATTTAAATTTCATCATTTTTCCTTCAACTTAGTTTGTAAAATTAATATACATAGCTCTGAGTTGAGCAATAATACTTCAGTGCTTATTTGCTAATGAATAATATGAATTCGACACTCGCCATTGTCTTAACTTTGAAACGGGCAGGCATAAACAAGCTTCAAATGAGGAATGACATATATCTTAATTAAAGACGTAGTTATTCATTTTAACCATTAAAAATGAATAGCTAATTAAAAAACTTGGTATTAGTACTCAAGGAATGGATAAGCATGATAAGTGACCATTTAGGAAAAGTAGCAAATGTGATAAGAGTTTAATTTGGGCATTAATCGCTAGATGAAAATATTAAGCCCGCCGTAACACTTTAAAAATCCGGCAAAGAAGAGCGGCTTTATTGACTAAGACTAAACATGGTTTGTCAGCGTAATTGATCATTGTTTATTGAACGTCGTCTTCTTGTTCATCGTCGTCGTCAATTATGTCTGGAGTTACCGCGTCGACAACGTCGATAGCGCCACCAACAACCGATGTAGTGACACCTACGGCAGTTGAGACAACAGCAACAGCAATACAGCCAGATAAGCTAACAAGCACATAGAGTAAAAAAATGCTTAGCGTAACTTTTTTCAACATGACGTTCCTAAATGAATAAATAAAGAGCGATTTAGAATACGCTAATTTATTCGCTAATCAACCGTTGTTTTACTGCCATATCAGCGTGAAAATTATTACTATAGATGCGTAAAACTAAACAAGGTATAGCAGATAGTCAGCAGGATTAAGTATTTCCACTACAATTTAGATCCTTGAACTCATTCTTTAATCTATGAATATTAACTTCGACACTCATGATAAAAAACCAAAAGAAAGCATAATACTAGGTAATTTAATGTGTTGATTTTTATTTTTTTGCTATGAATAAATGTGTTGGTTAATAGCTGTAAAGCACAAACCAGCAAAATTGAAGGTAATGAACTGTTTTTGATTTTTAAAGATAAGGTAAGAAAAGAAATGAGCTGGCCAAAGGGACTTGAACTCTCGCGAACTTGAAATGCGGAATCACAAACAAGTTGTCGGTATAAGATTTACTTAGTTTAACGTGTATCAGGCTATATACTATGGGTGTTGTTCATGTCATTACTTGGAGTTTAAAGGTAATTTATTGCCGTACATACTCACAGATTGATACCCGAGCATTATTTTTCACTCAATAATCTAACGGTAAATGCATTAATCTTTCGCTTCGCCAGACTCTAATAATTTGAATGCTTATTGCATTTAATACATACACAATACGAAAAAGCGGGTGAATTAATTCTCTAATTGATGACACGCAAAATTCAGGAACTTGTCTGCCAATTTTCGGATTATCGGGTAATTGTTCTATATGGCTTATTATGTCTAAAATAAAATTATTACCAATATCTGGAACATGCTGCTCATCATAATATGTCTTGATATCTTCTAGAACACAAATAGCAGATTATGCAAATTCAATTTTCACAACTACAAACCTAGCCTTGCTTTTACATCACTGATATCCGATTTATTTCCTTCTTTAATATCAAGCATGCCTTTGACAACAGCTTTTATGAAAGCAAGCTCTTCGATACTTTTTTCATATTCGTCTAAGCCTTGAACTACAGCAATACCTCGTCCACGACTAGTGACTAGTATTGGTCTATGAGAATCTTTAGCATGATTAACTATCTTAACTGGATTAATTTTAAGATCCGATAAGGGCACGACATCTTCTGAGAATTTTGGTTGCATTCGAATATCCCAATAACTATGGTTATTAACACCAGTTTATATTTATCCATGTAGCTTGGTAATAAAAGCTGTAAAAAAAATTATTTAGAACAGAACGTCCAGCGGCATCATGCCCTTATCGTTAAATTTAAAATAATTATGGTAGTTATTAATTTTGACTCACCTTATTTGGAGCAAATAATCCTTTTCTAGACAGGGGCTAGCTAAAGCAAATACACCATAAAAACTCAATGGACATTACACCATTAAATTTAAAGTGTAATGACTTACTTAACTCAAACACCTTTAACCGTCAGACGAATTAAATATCGGCTGTCAGTATGAACTACAAAATCTAAGGGAAATAATTGAATGAGTAACAAAGTTTTAGATAGTGGTATGAAAGGAGCAACTAAAGGTGAATTGATAGGCTCACGATTTGGTCCGCAAGGCATAGTAATTGGTGCTACCATTGGCGGTATAGTTGGTTTTATCTTTGATGATTAATTAAAAAATGCAGGCTAACTTTATTAGTTAGCCAATTCTCACAAATGGGCATGTTCGGCGTTTGGTCGTTATGTTTTATAAAAATTTTAATTCTTCTTTTTTTTACATTCGTAACGATCACTTATGCCACTTTCCTGTCATTTTTATTAATAGAGAATCGTCCTTAAAACAGTCAGCAAAGATACGAAGACGTTAGCCTAGGATTATCTCACGACAAGTGAACCGACAAATAAGACTTAAGTGAATTCAAAATATCAGACGCTAATGAGGTAAACAGCATTGCTGACATTTCAACGAACCTGACCCCACAGGTACCACAGTGTTAATTATTTAAATGGAATCGTCAGAAGTCTTTGTTTATATGGCATAACAAAGGATACTTAATTCTATGGTAATAGTTTATTGATAAAACTACATAATTTACCAATCATCAGAAACAAAAAAACACCAATCATTACAATTGATGTTTCTAGAATAATGTATTAAAAAACTATATTAAGATTGTTTCTTAAATCGACGTGATGCTAAACCAATCATACCTAATGCAAAAATAGCTAGTGTAGATGGTTCTGGGACTGATGTGGAATCAACAAAACTAGAACTAATGAATGTGGTTGAACTTGTGCCTGCTAGCGCCGTAAACGTTTGACCGCCGTGCACACCTGTCAAAGCTCTTCCGTATGAGCTAGAACCCCAGCTTAATGGGTTAACCCCATTAAAAATTGGACTAGCAGCGTTAAACCAAGTTATTTCGCCAGAAATATCACCGGTGATATTACCCATTCCAAAACTACTTAGCATTGCATTTGCATTTTTCGCCCAGCTATCATGGTCTGTCCCCAAAAAAACACCTCCACCAAATAATGAGAATTGATCGGCTATGTTAACTAACATCTGATTCCCATTAGCGTTATTTAAATCCCATGCGTTATAATTATATGACTGTGTGTCCATAACAATTGAGCTATGTTGGTTATGCAAATTAGCAAGAGATGATAAATCGTTACCGCTCAATAAATTACTTGTTGTAACATCAAACAAGAAAAATTGATCGTAGCTGGTTGCATTAAATGCATTGTATACAGAATCTGTTGTAGTTAAATCTACAAAATCCACACTATGACCAGCAGTTTCCAAAGCTATCTCAATGTTAGAGTAATTATAACCAGCCGTCTGGCCAATAAGAATGACTCCCGCATTAGCAAAACCACCAACTGATAATACCAAGCTGACAATAGCGGCATTTAAAAATTTAAAATTCATTTGATATACCCTTTTAATTTTTTCCAATAGTTTTGGAAAGTAAATGCTTAAAGTGAAACGACATCACCTTATTAAACCTAGTCTGTGCACAAAACGAGCCAGTACAACAATAATCAATAATTTCAACTAGATATAAAAGTAAATCCAACATAAATATTTTAACTGTAAAATAACCTGACACAGAAAACTCATCAATCGATTGATTTTAGAACATAATATTAACAAGCATGTTTTTATTGGTTCTACTATAAAAATAGTATGAGATAATTGAATTCCACATAAAACTATAAATAAATTATCTATCAATCAGGTTTAAACCACTACAAGCCAGTATATTCAACAGATTGTTACCACCGAACAACTGACTTGTAATCAGTTGGCTTGATATGTCGTTCGTTGGTATCTCTTCGAACTCAAGTCAATGATTTTTGGCGATAAACCATGTTCTTTGATATTAATGGATTTCGAATAAAACAAGGTAATAAAACTTAATATATGCGTACTAACGGAGTTTTATCCGTTGTTAGTGGAAGTCGGATATTGGCAGATCGACCTTTGATTTTTCATTCTCTGAACTGCCGTTAATAACTCAAAAGCTAACTTCCACTTATGGCTAGAACTTGACCTAAAGAACAATCAGTAGATAACTATAATGCGCACTTTCGAGACGTCTTCATTAGAAACGATATTTTTACTTTTCTGAAAAAAGCACAGGAAATAGACAGTAAATTTCCTGAACAGGCAAAGTTAATCAGTTCCGGTCGATGTTGAGGATATGAGCTAGAAGTTGGATATACGTGTAAGTAATTAGACCTAATTAGCTTCAAATACTCACAGAATATGCACAGGAGCATTCATCAGAAAGTGCTAATTATAGTCTGTGATTGCCCAGAGGCTTTGAATATAAAGGGGAAGAATGGGGTGGCTAAAGGGACTTGAACCCTCGACAACCGGAATCACAATCCGGGGCTCTACCAACTGAGCTATAGCCACCACTGAACTTACTTGAAACGCCTTGTGGTAAGGCGCGAGGAGTATATTGCATTTATGCGCTAATTGACAAGAAAAATATTTTATTTTGCTTCATTTTGGTTGAATTAAACCTGCCAAAGCAGAATTTTTAATTCAATGGGTAATGATTTAGCTATTTCAACTTTAACGTTTAACTTGCTACCATTAGGTAAAGCTACTTATTAAGTTGATTATTATGTCATTAGAAAAAATTTCTGCGCAAATTTCTGATTCTCAACAGGGCAAGGCTAAAAAAATGCCACCGGTTGAATTATGGGATCCACCTTTTTGTGGTGATATTGATTTAGAAATAAAGTCGGATGGTAGTTGGTTTTACAACGGCACAGTGTTTAAACGTTTGTCTTTGGTAAAGCTATTCGCGTCGGTTTTAAAAAAAGAAGATGATAAGTATTTTTTAGTAACACCGGTCGAAAAGGTTGGTATTGTCGTCGAAGATGCACCCTTTGTTTTAACACAATGGCAATGGCTAGATGAACAGAAAACTCAGATGCAAGTGACGACTAATTTAGATGACAGCTTTATCCTAAATACTGAACATCCATTAGAAGTGTCCGAAGATGGTGGCTTATATGTCACGGTTAGACGAAACTTGCAGGCAAAGGTACATCGTAATGTTTATTATCAATGGGTAGATTTAGCCCGTGAGGATAACCAGGGCAATGGCGCTGAATTGGTGTTTTTCAGCGCCGATTGTCGATTTAGTTTAGGTCAGCTAGAAGGTTAACTAAAAGTATTAAGCAGAAGCTGCACTCAGCATGCTATTTCGCTCATTGGCGTATTGGTGCAGTAGTTCGATATCTTTGCGAATATCGTCTGCCATTTCTGCTTCTAGTTTCATTCGCTCGAAATCTAGTTTCATACGAGACTTTTTATCTAGCTTCTTCCGTGCAGCTAGAATCGGCATATGCTTTATGGCTTCATAAAATTTGAATATCGCTGGAAATTGCACATGTAGGTCTTGGCTTAACTTTAATGAGTCAAGTAGAACACTTAAGCGCCAACAACCTTCTGCAATATCGCATTGCTCTTCTTTCATTGCGCGCACAATAATAACAACACTAGAAATTATTTTTTTATCATGCTGTTGCAATGCTTGCTGTTGAGCGGCTTTTTGTTGCTCTTGCTCAAGCGTTTGTTGTTTCAATTGACGCAATAACTTGGTGGCTATTGCGGCTAATACGCCAATAATAACAAGAGCTAATAAAGCTAGATAAATCCAAGGGTTTAAAAGCATTATTGATACCTACTCAAATTTTGATAAATCACTGTTATCAAACTTGTCCCATAGATCATCTTCAGAGTCCGATCTTTTAGCCGGTGCTACAATTTCTTCGTCATCATCTAAACCTAATTCTTCACTGATTTTTTCATGCTGTTCCATTAGCGTATTGAAATAGATAACGTCTTCTGGCGTTAAGGCTTCGTCAGCATCTTGCTTTTCGAGTATTTCAAGTAATCTAGGGTCTTGTTCGATGCGACCTAATTGCTCTTCCAAGGTCTCGCTAACTTCGACAGCACGAATTGCCGCTATAGGTGAGTTATCTTGAACCTTTTTAGCGGGTTTAACTTTAATCGGCGCAGCAACTTTTTTACCTAAATCAATAGGCGTTTTATTACCAATGCGAGGATCTTTGTTTTTAGCTGAGTTTGGATTATTGATGATTTTTGGTGTGGCTTCTTTTTGGCGATTTCCCGCTTCGTTACCATTCGCTTTCTTTGCTCTGCGAGGCTTCGGTTCGACTAATTTTTTTTTGTCATCTTTAAGGATGCCAATAGAGCCAGTGCCCGGTTTGCGTGATTTTTTCGTACGAGACATAATAATAACTTAAAATAATGAACAATTAGGTCTATTTTACGACATTCCACGCTAAACAGCGATAGAAAGAAAAAAAGCGACGTTATTAACGTCGCCTTTGGAGAAATATGTGGCATATGCCAACATGTATAGTCCCGATTCTTAAGTGGCTATCCTAGCCTTTTGTTACGATCCCTGTGAATTTTTTAATTTCCAATTTTATTGTTATTATTATTCCGTGCGTAATTTTATTTTTTTCGGTCGTCCTGACGCTTTTTTAGGCTTTCCCTGATACCCTCTTGGGCAAAATACTGCAATACTCATCCTAAGCTTTAGTAAACAATCCATATTTTAAATCATGTGCTGCGTTAATTAACGCTTATTGCTTTCCGTGCAAATATTATCCGTTTTGTGTAGTGCTACCTATGTAGCTGCCCCATACTTTACGTGAGTTTGATAAAGCATCAAGCTGTTTTTTTCGTTTATTTGTTGTACTAAAATCAAATGTTCAGCAAGTCTTTGTTTTTAATTGTAATAATTATGTTAATAAATGTAATTTTATTTTATTACGCTAAGTTCAAATGGGCAATGTCTTACAAAACTCTGAAAAACGAGTGCTATTTCAAACTCTTAATCGTCTAGTTCATGTAACCAAGCGGCGTGGGTTGGTGCTATTTTGGTTTTTGACCATTCCTCAACCATTAACGATGCTACCCGTTTAAGTTCGTCATATTGCTCTGTCGTGCCGGTGTTTGCCGCCAATTCTAAGCGGTGACCATTTGGATCAAAGAAATAAATAGATTTAAATACACCATGATTGACCGGGCCTAAAATGTCTAAGCCAAGTGCTTGTAGATCGTTTTTTGCAGCAACCAAGGCGTCAACATCTTCAACTTCTAAGGCAATATGTTGCACCCATTGTGGTGTGTTCTCATCGCGGCCCATATCAGGCGAGTTGGGGATTTCAAAAAATGCTAAAACATTGCCCATGCCAGCGTCTAAAAATATATGCATATATGGATCTGGCGCTTTGGTTGACGGCACCTCGTTTTCTGCAATAGCAACGGTGAGTTCCATGTTTAAATGTTTTTGATACCAATCAACGGTTTCTTTTGCATCTTTACATCGATAAGCCACATGGTGGATACGTTTTAAATTAATCATAATGTACTTACTTAAGTTAGAAGATAAGTGAATCTCGAATTAAGTTAATTTTTACCATAACTCGATAATGCGCACTAATTTAATGACGAGTTTACTCGCTAGATGTTGTCAGCAATTTAGTACGCTTTAGTTTACATGTATAGATTACAAGTATAGTTTGCAATGGCAGTTTATTCGATTGATATAATGTCCTGCCAGCGTTTCACTAAGCTTTCATCAATGACGTTAAACGCTATGCCAGCTAACGGTGAGTCAGTAACTGTTATGGTCGAGCTCAGCAATTGATCATCACGAAAGAAATGGCAAATTAGCTCACTGTTAGCGGGTGAGTGATCAAATAGTGCTTGTAGTGATTGCTCTGTAACTTTGACTTTGTCTACCGCAATAAGAATATCGTTCACCGCTAACCCTGCTGTTGCGGCGGGTGAGTTTTCTAGTACTTGTGTGATGGTTAAACCAAAGCTTTGTGCTTTATATTGTGCACCGAAATAGGCGTGGTAATGCTCAGCTGAAGTCGTCTCTACACTATTTAACTTTTTGAATTTTTGTTTTTGCAATGCTACGCCATAACTTGCCAGATGAGAGGTTAAATCTATGCGTTCGTTACTGTATAAATAGTGTTTAAAGGTCGATGAAATATCTTCACCACAGAGTAGATTAGCAATGTTGATAAAGTCCTCTTCACTGGTACCGATATTTGTGCGTCCGAAATGGATCCATAACTCTCGCATTAACGTGTCTAAACTATACCGACCATTCGATTTACTGCGAATAGTTAAGTCTAGCCAAAGTGCAATTAAAGCGCCTTTAACATAGTAACTTACAATGTTGTTCACGGCATCGGGACCTTGTTGATAAAACTTGGTCCAGGCGTCAAAGCTTGAAGCGGTTACGCTTTGTTTTAACTCACCCACACCTCGGTTAACCCGTGTGGCTGCTTTCGCTAATATGGCTAAATATTCTTCAAAATTAATCAAACCTGTGCGATAAAGCGAAAAGTCATCGTAGTAAGACGTTATACCTTCGAATGCCCATAATTGCTTGGTATAGCTTTCTTGCTTTAAATTGTAAGGCACAAATTCTTTCGGTTTAATTCGACAAACATTCCAAGCATGGAAATATTCATGTGAGCATAAGCTTAAGAAGGTTTTATAATCTTCAGTACGCTCCGCCGAAGATTGTTGCGGATTGGGTAAATCGAAGCGACTGGCCTGTAAAATAGTCGAGTTTTTGTGCTCTAAACCGCCAAAACCATTGGCAAGCAAATGGGTAATAAACCAGTACTCTTTAAAAGGCGCTTCACCAAATACGCTTATGTGATGTTGGCATAGCTTACTAATATCAGCTGCTAATCGTTCAGTATCCCCGTAATGCTTACTGGTGAACACTAAGTGATGTACCACACCTTCGACAGTAAATTCTGTGCTGTCAAACTCACCTATCGCTACAGGACAGTCGATTAAATGTTGATAGTTATCGGCAATATATTGACCGAATTGGTATTTTTCTGTGCCTTGCGCCCTTGGTAAGCCCGTCGCTACACGCCATTGATTATGTTCAACTAACGTTGATGGTTGAATGGTGAGTTGGCACGTTTGTTCACTTAACTCTTGTACTTGTAAAAAAGTTGAACTGCCATTGAAAAAACCGCGCTGACTATCTAAATAAGCAGTGCGTACTGATAAGTCAAAAGCAAATACTTGATAGCGTACTTGAACCTGCTCATCACTGGCTTGTAATGTCCAAGTTTGTTTGTCTATTTTACTTAAGCTAATCGCTTGCTGATTGCTGTCATAGGCGCAAATTTCGGTAATGCTCTTGGCAAAGTCACGGATCATATAACTGCCAGGTAACCAAGCAGGTAAAGTTAAGGTGTAGCTTTGGCCAGGGGTACTTTTAAAAGATAATAAAACCTCAAATAAGTGACTATTTGGGTTGATAGGACAAATTTGATATTGGATCATATTGGGCACAAATGTTGACTAGATATTTGTGCCCAATGTAGCAGAGTTAACCTAATAAAACAGCTTGGAAATGTGTCTTTGCAGCTTACATCTCTGATTAAATTTAATTTAAAATAACGGTTTTATCTTTATTGATACAGATGCGTTGTTCAGCATGCATTTTTACGGCATGACACAAAGCCGTTGCTTCTAAATCGTGACCTAAATGTACCATTTGCTCGATGGTAAAGGCATGGTTGATAGGTTTAACTTCTTGTACAATGATCGGCCCTTCATCAAGGTCTGCTGTAACATAATGTGCTGTTGCACCTATAATTTTAACACCACGCTTATGGGCTTGATGATAAGGTTTTGCACCTTTAAAGCTGGGTAAAAAAGAGTGATGAATATTAATTGCTTGTCCACGTAAACTGTTACACAGTTCATCTGATAATATTTGCATGTAGCGAGCAAGTACCAGTAAATCACCATTATATTGCTGATAAATATCGAGTAAGGCTTGCTCTTGTTGTGCTTTATTTTCTTTATTAACCGGTAGGTGATGAAATGGCACGTTATGCCACTGCGCCAGCGCCTGACAATCTTGATGATTTGAAGTGATGGCAACGATATTCACCGGTAAAGCACCTGCCTTCCATTTTGTTAGCAATGAGACTAAACAGTGATCATCTTTAGAAACAGCGATAACCACATTAGGAAAGTTCTCTCTTTCTCTAAGGTGATAGTTCATGTTTAAAGGTTTTGCTAACAGTTCAATGGCTTGGCTAAACTCATCAAAGCTGACAGTAAGCTCTCGGTCATCAAAAGCAATACGAGAAAAAAATGTATCGGTGTAAGGATCACTGTATTGGCTAGTTTCAGTAATAAAAGCGCCATGTTGGAATAAACTTTGACTGACTTTTGCTAGCACGCCGGAAGTATCAGGGCATTGCCAAGTTAAAATGTAGTGATGGGTGTTTGTCATATGAAAAAACTTCTGTGGTTATATGTCAGCAGTCTGGCACTTTATTGCCATCTTGATAAATACTATTGTGCTATATACTAATGCTTATTCAAGTAGATTCGTTTTCATCGCTGAGTTTACTTTTGTGCTGAATATAAAGCGCTTCTACTTTTTCTCTTGCCCATGGGGTTTTTCTAAGAAATTTTAAGCTTGAGTTAATACTAGGATCATCGGTAAAACAACGAATTTTTATTTCCTTGCCAAGGTAAGGGAAACCAAAGTGTTCGACTAATTGTGTCACGATAACTTTTAACGTTAACCCGTGCAATGGGTTGTAGGGTTGATGATCCATATGTTTGGCCTTTGCAATTTTAAGCGTTATTCTACCATGGCGAAGTTAAATAGTTAAAAAGCTAAAACAAAAAACGACGCTATTGCGTCGTTTTTTAATCGTTAAGCTAAATTTAGCTTATTTTGTTCACTTATTATTAACTAAAGTGAGCTTCTAAAGCTTCGCTGCCACCAATATTTTTTCCGTCAATAAATACTTGCGGTACGGTGTCTGAGTTAGTTATTGCCTTAAACATCGTTAAGTTAACATCTTTACCGACTTCTAACTCTTCAAATGTTAAGCCTTTTTCAGTTAACAATGCTTTGGCTTTTTTGCAATATGGGCAAGTTGGCTTGCTAAAAACGGTAATAGCTGATGTTTGACATGCTGACGGATTAATATGTTTTAACATAGTGTCGGCGTCAGAAACTTCAAACGGGTCACCGGGTAAGTCAGGTTCGATAAACATTTTTTCAATCACGCCATTTTTAACTAGCATTGCATAACGCCAGCTGCGTTTGCCAAATCCAATATCAGCTTTATCAACTAACATGCCCATGGCATCAGTAAACTGGCCGTTGCCGTCAGGAATAAAACTAATGTTGTCGGCATCTTGATGTTCTGCCCAAGCATTCATAACGAACGTGTCGTTAACTGACATACAAATAATTTCATCAACGCCATTTTTGAATAGCGTTGGTGCCAATTCGTTATAACGTGGTAAATGTGAAGATGAACAAGTAGGTGTAAAAGCACCAGGTAATGAAAAAACTACGACAGTTTTATCGTTAAAAATTTCGTCACTACTGCGCGTTGTCCACTCGTCGTTTGCTCTTAATGTGAAAGTAACATTAGGGACTTTTTGTTGCTCTTTATTTTCTAACATAATGGCTCCGTCTATAGTTTCTAAAATAGTGGTGTTGCTCGATATGTTGTTATTATCGAATAAGTTCCATTTTAAATAAAGTGATTAATATTGTACTTTATGATTGATAAAATCGATTGATATTGGCTTTATATAAAATGTTATCTTATCTTAAGAATTTTTACTGCCAGTATCAATACTTCGAGCACCTTTGATGCAGCTTGTGGTTCGCACTGATTTTGCACATATCAACAAAACGAATTAGCTGCTAAAGAGAGAAATAATTTCCTGTTTTATTACTGAGGTGGTAAATTAACTTTAAGGAAGTTGTATATACAATTTGAGAGGAATGAATGTCAGACAGTTACACCTTAATTAAAGGCTCTGTGCCTTTGCTTATCAGCATGCCACATAATGGTGAAGCAATACCGGCAGATATTGCTGAAGTTATGACAGCTAAAGGTCGTGAAGTTGCCGACACTGATTGGTATATGGATCGCTTATATGCTTTTGCGAAAGCGCTAGGCGCTTATATATTAATGCCTAAGTATAACCGTTATGTCATTGACTTAAATCGTGATCCGGACGGTGTCGATTTATATCCAGGTGCTAATAATACTGAGCTTTGTCCTACTACCGCATTTGATTTGTCGCCTTTATATAAAGAGGGATGCGCGCCTACTTCTGAACAAATAACTGAACGTGTAAAAAACTATTGGCAACCTTACCATCAGGCGTTGAAGTCAACCATGCAGGCTATAAAAGCCGAGTTCGGTCAAGCCGTGTTGCTAGAAGCACATTCAATTCAATCACATGTGCCGAGATTTTTTCAAGGTCAACTACCTGATTTTAATTTTGGCAATGCCGACGGTAAAAGTTGTTCACCTGAATTAATTTCCACCTTGGTCGGTTTAGATTATGCCCCTTACACTATGGTATGTAATGGCCGATTTAAAGGTGGCTATATTACGCGTGCATTCGGCCAACCTGATAATGGCTTGCACGCTATTCAGCTAGAGCTTTCGCAGTTCACTTATATGAATGAGCAAGCCATGACATATAACGAAACTCTTGCTATGCAAGTGCAACCTAAACTTGAAGCGTTAGTGAAAGCGCTGATAACTTTTGCTGCAACTTTAAGTAAAAACGCTAAGGATTAATGGTAGGTATTAATGAAACTTTTTGCGAATAAAATATTATTAGCTGATGGCTGGGCGAGCGAGCAAACCTTGACCATTGAACACGGCGTTATTACCGATATTACCGCGGGTTATCTTGACGGTGCAGAGCGAGCAAATGGCGTGGTAATTCCGGGCATGGTAAATTGTCACTCTCATGCTTTTCAGCGTGCTTTTGCCGGATTCAGTGAACAAGGCAGTGAAGGCCAAGACAGCTTTTGGACTTGGCGTAATATAATGTATAAATTTTTGGGGCAACTAACCTCAGAAGATGCACAAGTCATTGCGCGTCAGCTTTATATTGAAATGTTGAAAATGGGTTACACCCGAGTGGCTGAGTTTCACTATCTACATCATGATATTGACGGCCAAAACCATGAAAAACTGGCGACTATGGCAGAGGCTATTTTTGCAGCGGCCAAGCAATCAGGTATTGGTTTAACATTATTGCCGGTCTTGTATCGCTTCAGTGGCTTTGGTCCACAAGCGGCGACTGATGGTCAGAAGCGCTTTATTAATTCAGTTGAGCAATTTAATGATTTGGTCAGTGATTGTTTTAAACTGGCGCAATTACAGCCTAATTGTAATGTTGGTATTGCGCCACATTCTTTGCGTGCGGTTGATAAAAACTCATTGTTAGCGGCTGTTGAGCATGTTCGAGCACTCGATGCACAAGCTCCTATTCATATCCACATTGCTGAGCAGCAAAAAGAAGTGGATGATTGTTTAGCTCATTATGGACAACGACCTGTGCAGTGGTTACTCGATAATGCAGATTTAGACCAATATTGGTGTTTAATTCACGCCACACATATCGATGAAGAAGAGCGTAAGGGGATTATTGCTAGTCAAGCAATCGCTGGTATTTGCCCAACGACAGAAGCTAATTTAGGTGATGGTATATTCCCGACCGATGAATTTTTGATGGAGCATGGCACTTTTGCTATTGGTTCTGATAGCCACATTTCAGTCAACCCCATCGAAGAGTTGCGCTGGCTTGAATATGCACAACGTTTAAGTAAGCAGCAACGTGCAATGTTAGCCACTAGCGAGCAGAAATCTGTCGGACTTAATTTATGGCAAAAAGCCGCTGCCGGTGGAGCGCAAAGTACCAATAGTAATACCGGCGCATTAGCGCTTGGCAAGCAAGCTGATTTATTGGTTTTAGATGACAGTCAATTACGCTTGTTTGCTCATGATGATAAGCATTTACTCGACAGCCTAATATTTGCTAGCCAGCGAAACATGGTATTAGATGTGATGGTGAATGGAAGTTGGGTGATCCGTGACTCAGAACATGCGTTAGAGCAGGTGAGCGCAGATAGTTTCGCTAAATTATTAGTTAAGCTTTCAGCTTAATTTTGCAGGGGATAGACGATTAGCTTTTTAGCTGTTCGTCTTAACCTGACGACTATAATAAATTGCTGTATTTACCAATGGTATGGCACACCTTAGCTAAGTTATCTCGATGTAATTTTGGTGTTTGTTTTTTACTTTTACAGTATTGCTCGTTAAAGCGTTTTACTTTTTCACGACTGCTAGTAATTTCAGCGACGTAGGCTTTTTCTTGGCTGTTAAATTGGCCAAAATCTTTCGCTAAGTCTTGATATATTTTATCTGATTTTAACCGCACCTTGGTATCTGTTGCATCTGAAAAGTAACTCAGTACAAATTCTTTTTGTTCAAATACCCAGCTATTGAGTTTTTCATTAGGGTAAAAGTGAAAATATATTGCGCCCACCACGATCACGATTAATAGTTTTTTCATACCTTGCCTTATAATCATCTGTGCGTACAAATAACTAACAATTAACTGTTGTTATTGAAGTAACCACATATGGTATTATTGATTTGTTAGAAGAAATGTCATCAGAATAGCTCTAGAGTAATCAATTTTATACTCACAAAGCAATTTTTTGCTATTTTATTGGTGGGTAACGTTGGCTAATCCGTTATAATTGACCGGCATTATCGACATAAAGGATCCGCTTTGAAATCAAAAGATAAAGACATCAACGTCAGTCAGTATATTCCGATTAAAAATGTTCAAATTCATCAACCCGCCAAAAGCGATGCATATGCACCTCGCGATCAAATTTATGTCCGTAAAGTAAAAGGTGTATTTCAAAAACTGCGCCAAAAAATGAATTTTTTCTTTTTAGCCTTGTTTGCTGTTTTACCTTGGTTACAGTATGACGGGCATCAAGCTATTTTGTTTGATATTAGCGAACAACGCTTTACCTTGTGGAGTGTCACGCTTTGGCCACAAGATCTTACTTTACTGGCATGGCTGTTTATTCTTAGTGCGTTTTTACTGTTCTTTATTACCACTTTTTTAGGGCGAGTTTGGTGTGGTTATCTTTGTCCTCAAACTGTTTGGACTTTCATCTTTATTTGGTTCGAAGAAAAAATAGAAGGCACCGCGAATCAGCGGAAAAAGCTCGATAGCCAAGCGATGAATATCAATAAATTTTGGCGTAAAGCACTTAAACATTTTTGTTGGGGCTTCTTTTCTATTTTAACGGCGCTTACCTTTGCAGGCTACTTTGCTCCGATGCGAGAGGTGTTTGTTGATTTTTTCACCTTTAATGCCTCATTTGCTTTGGCAGCCACCGTATGGTTTTTTGCTTTTTGTACTTATGGTAATGCGGGTTGGATGCGAGAAATTATGTGTTTGCATATGTGTCCATATGCTCGTTTTCAGTCAGCCATGTTTGATAAAGACACTTTAACCGTTTCTTACGATGCAAAACGTGGTGAAAATCGTGGGCCACGAACCAGAAAAGATGTGCCAAAAGATGTCGGTTTAGGAGATTGTATTGACTGTAATCTCTGTGTTCAGGTTTGCCCTACGGGCATTGATATTCGTAACGGTTTACAATATGAATGTATTAATTGTGGTGCCTGTGTTGATGCCTGTGATGATGTTATGGAGCGAATGCGATACGACAAAGGGTTAATTCGTTATACCACTGAACATGAGTTAGAAGGAAAAAAAGTACATTTTGTTCGGGGGAAACTCATTGGTTATGCATTGGTATTGATTGTAATGACCAGTTTATTGATTGTAGAAATGGTCAACAGATCGCCAGTAACACTGGACATTATTCGCGATAGAAATGAACTGGCAAAAGAGAACTTTAATGGTGATATAGAAAATGTTTATACCTTAAAAATTCTTAATAAGTCACAAAAAGATAACCGCTATCGCCTGTCCATAAAGGGCATTAATAATACTAAATGGCATGGCGAACAAGAGATACTTGTTAAAGCGGCTAAAGTGTATACTTTACCGATTAGTATTTCGGTTGACCCATACGAATTAGAAGGTTATATGACAGATATAAGTTTTGTTATTGAATTAGTATCAGACACGGATGAGGTTAAGCTTGAACATGAAAGCCGCTTCTTTAATAAGCGCTAATGTCAGTCTTTGATTTCACTTCGCTATCGCCAGACTTAATTCTAGACGGCCTCGAGAGCACGGGCTTAACGGTTGATAGCGGCTTACTGGCGTTAAATAGTTATGAAAATCGCGTTTATCAGTTTCATGATATGGATAAAACTAAATATGTTACCAAGTTTTATCGACCGCAACGCTGGACAGAAGCCCAAATTAGAGAAGAACATAAATTCTCATTTGAATTAGACAAAAGCGAGCTACCGTTAGTGGCACCGTTGAAAATAGATGGTGAGTCTTTATTTTCTTATGAAGGTTATCACTTTGCTATATTTCCTTGCCGCGGTGGTCGTATTTTCGAAGTCGATAATTTAGATCAATTAGAGTGGATGGGGCGATTTTTAGGGCGCATTCATGCTGTGGCGGCTAAAAAAGATTTTACTGAACGACCGACATTTAATAGTGAAGAAATGCTACAGCAGGCACAACTTATTATTGAAAAATCTAACTTTGTTCCCGCGAGTTTAACACTGCCTTTTTTCACTATTTTAGAGCAAGTGATCACCATCGCAAGCCAGCAGTATCAACCTAAATCGCAGATACGTTTGCACGGCGATTGTCATGCCGGTAACATTTTATGGACTGATAAAGGACCGCACTTTGTTGATCTTGATGATTGTCGTATGGGACCTGCAGTACAAGATATTTGGATGATGCTCAGTGGTGACCGTCAGCAGCAGTTATTACAGTTAGACACTATATTAACGGGCTACGATGAATTTCATCGCTTTGAGACCAATCAATTGCCTTTAATTGAATCATTGCGTACTATGCGAGTAGTTAATTATATGGCATGGCTATGTAAACGTTGGCAAGACCCTGCTTTTCCTCATAATTTTCCGTGGTTTAATACTGAAAAATATTGGGAACAACAAATTTTGATGCTTAAAGAGCAAATGTCAGCATTGCAACAGCCTCCGTTGAGCTTACTACCTTATTAAGTATAAGTAAGTTCAGCAAAATTATTTTGATTTATTATTGATTAGGAATTTTAATTTTATGAAAAAATTAGTGAGCTTATTCGCTTTAATGTTATTACCAGTATTCGCATTCGCAGCAAATTATACTGAAGGCGAGCATTACACTAAAGTCAGTGAGGAAGTCACCGCTAAACAAGAAGTACGTGAGTTTTTCTCGTTTTATTGCCCTCATTGTTTTCAGTTTGAACCTTTTATGCAGAAGCTAAAAACATCAATACCAGAAAATGCTAAGTTCGAAATGAACCATGTTGACTTCTTACGCGCTGCTTCTCCTAAAGTACAACAAATGTTGAGTAAAGCGGTTGTTGTTGCTCATCAAATGGGCTTAGAGAAAAAAATGGTTGGGGCAATGTTTAATTACATTCATGTACAAAAAGCGGTATTTACTTCAGAAAAAGATATTCGTAACGTATTTGTGCTTAACGGTGCAGATGGAGAACAATTCGATAAGTTAATGAAAAGCTTTGGTGTAGTGAGCAAAGCTAATGCTATGAAGAAGCAACAAGACTACTTTTCTAGCAAAGGCGCTTTAACAGGTGTACCTGCAGTTATAGTCAACGGCAAGTACCGCGTAGATGCTCAAGGTCTAGATAGAAATAATTTTGAGCAAGATTACATTAATCTTGTAAATCACTTATTAACCTTAAAATAAGCGAGTAAAGTGATTCAAAAAAGAGGCTGCGGCCTCTTTTTTATTGGCAAAAATTTAACAAACCATAACCAACAAGCAAATGTTGGCAAGTGAAGATTGTAGGTCGGCATTTATGCCGTCAAAAAGGCGCAATATAGCTTTAAATCAAGATGATGGGCTAAAGCCCAACCTACAAAAAAATAAATAACCTAGAAGCAGGAGACTGTTAATGGTTATTGTAGGTCGGCATTTATGCCGTCAAAACGGCGCAGTATAGCTTTAAATCAAGATGATGGGCTAAAGCCCAACCTACAAAAAATAGAATTAAAAACCCACAAACAGAAGACTGTTAATGGTTGTTGTAGGTCGGCATTTATGCCGTCAAAAAGGGGCAATATAGTTTAAAATCAAGATGATGGGCTAAAGCCCAACCTACAAAAAATAGAATAAAAAACCCAGAAGCAGAAGGCTGTTGATGGTTATTGTAGGTCGGCATTTATGCCGTCAAAATGGGGTAATATAGCTTTAAATCAAGATGATGGGCTAAAGCCCAACCTACAAAAAATAGAATTAAAAACCCACAAACAGAAGTTTGGGAATGGTTGTTGTAGGTCGGCATTTATGCCGTCAAAACGGCGCAGTATAGCTTTAAATCAAGATGATGGGCTAAAGCCTGAGGAATCCCCACAAGTTTAAGAAGTAAGCGCTTGATATCTGGTAAAATGTTAATCACCACAAAAAACAAATATACCAAATACAAGCGCTATGCCTTCATTATCAGACTTATTCACCTTTGATTCAAACACTTTAGATCCTAGAATTACAAAATCTCTTTTTACTGCTGCTGATAGTCTCATCAATGGTGCGGCATTGACCTTAACCTCGATGGGAAGACACGCTGCTAGCTTGCAGGGTAAATCAGAAAAACACGCGATAAAACGTATCGATAGACTGCTTGGGAGTCAGCCTTTATATCAGAATAGGCAGTCATTTTACCAGGACATTGCACGGCTGTTTATTACGACACCCCACCCACTTATTCATGTGGACTGGTCCACCGTCTACAACTATAACTTCGTCATGCTCAGAGCCGCCATTTCTATTGGAGGACGTGCAGTTACGATCTATGAGGAAGTTCATCCTGAAAGTAAACACACGAACCACCAAGTACACTTGAACTTCATTGCTAATTTAAAAAAGATATTACCTGAAGATATTCAGCCTATTATATGCACGGATGCGGGCTTTAAAATCCCGTGGTTTAAAGCGATCGAGGCTCAGCAATGGTACTGGCTTGCAAGGACAAGAGGCACTGTAAAATGCCAACGTCAAGGTGAAAGCGATTGGCATTATGTGAGCAAATGTCACCATCTTGCGCTCTCTATAGCAAGTGAGCTCAAAGGCGTAATCTTATCAAAGGCTCATCAATTTGTTTGTCGTGGTGTCTTATTCAAAGGACGAAAGATGTATCGCCATAAGCTTAATCGAAAGGGCGTAACCACAAAATGTAAAACCAATATAAAGAGTTCAAAGTCAGCTAAAGAGCCTTGGTTCTTAGTATCTAATTTACCTAGAAATACATTTAAACCGCAGCATTTAGTGAATATGTATAAACGAAGAATGGCCATTGAAGAATCCTTTAGAGACTGTAAAAATGAATACTATGGCTTAGGCTTGTCTCGTAGTTTAAGCCGTTCAGTAGAAAGGCTGCAGGTTATTTTACTGTTAAGTATGATGGTTCAATTTTATCTATATTGTGTAGGCAAGGCAGCGGAATCAGCAGGCTATCATCGGCAATTCCAAGCAAACTCGGTGAAAACTAAGCGTGTGCTATCTTATGGGTATTTAGCGCTAAGGATCCTACAACATAAGCGGTATTATATATCGGATAAGATGATAATCAGTGCAATGAAGGCACTGATTCATGAAAGTTTATATTGAGAAACTTGTGGGGATCTCTCAGGCTAAAGCCCAACCTACAAAAAAATAGAATAAAAAACCCAGAAGCAGAAGGCTGTTAATGGTTGTTGTAGGTCGGCATTTATGCCGTCAAAATGGGGCAATATAAATTTAAATCAGGCGCGTTCAGTAACGGTCAACTTAACGTTAACTTATTGTGTGTTTTTCGATACAGGTAGCTCCCCAATAACAAGGCGATAATAAGTAAAATAATACTGAGAATCAGTTGTTGTTGACCGTTAATCTGTAATCCTGCGCCCATTAATGAAAATATTGTCATTTGTGGAACAAAGCCGAGTGCAGAACCCAATATATAGGGTTTTATTGGTGAGCGTGCTGTGCCTGCTAGTATATTGGTCAGAAAGTTTGAACCAGCAGGTAAAAGTCGAATAGTCAGCGCTTTCAAGAAAGTATTATGGCTAAAAAAATAGCTTACTTTTGCTAGTGGTTGTGGGTAATGTTGCTCAATTAAATTTGCAAATAGTTTTCGAGCTAACATCAGCGTTACTAAGCATCCAAAAACTGCAGATATTGTCGCTAGCAACATCCCTGATCCTGCACCAAATAAAAAACCAGCGCTTAGCGCGGCAATTTGTCGTGGCAGTCCAATAGCCATTGCTGGAGTCAGTATTAATACGAATAATAAAGCGCCAAAGAGGGTATTTGGGATTATCGTATTTAAATGATTTTGAATAATAACGCCATAGTTACCGAGTAATAGCGTAGCCAAGGTAATTGCCAACAATATCGATATTAGGGTCGCGACAACGGTTAACTTTAATGCTGACTTTGTTTTAAACACTTGAAGGCTCTTTTTGCTTATTCATCAATTCGGTATTAATTGGTTTTGCTTTAACAAAATATATTTTATCACAAGCTACCGTGGATAAAATGTTAGCTAGGTTGTACCGTATTAATATATTGGCATCAATGAGTGGTAATTGGACACATTTAACACTGCTTTATGGTTAACTACAAATGATGTTATTTGTTCAGGCGATATATTCAACCTATATGTTCAATCAGCCAATGTTGAGTCAATGCAATATGGGTCAAACCAAGGTCAAATAAAATGAAGCCATTAGTCGTTAGTTAAATTTTTTAAAATTTTTGTTTTTGCAATATTGAATTCGCTTTCACTCAAATAGCCTTGTTTTTTCATTATGACAAGTTTGTCTAAAGCAGCAACAAGCTTAGTGTCGATGTCAGCAGAGCCATCTTGAGTGCTATTCGCTGGCAGGCCATTATCAGTGTTGCTGATATTAGATGTTTCTAATATCAGCGTTACAGGTGTCGAATTATCTTCAAGCGTTTCTGGTCGGGTTGTAGGCGCAGTTGTGGTTTTGTTTGTTTTACTAGGTATGGGTATTTCTCGAGCTAGTTGAACTTTGATTTTTCGTTTTGTGGTTACATCTGGATTAATATATTGCGCAAAAAGCCACTGCCAATCGATCACTTTATTAATCACTTCTTGGTATTTCAGCTTAGTATGACGGATATTTCCAATACGAAAATACAGGCAAAAGAGGTAATGCTTTTTTTGATCATCGGTTAAGCGGATCTGAATGCCTCTTTGCTTATCATCCATCATTTTTAAGCGGTGCTCTTTCGCAAAGGTTGTCAAGACTATATTTTCTAAATCATTAGAGAAAGCTTGTGATGCGTCAGCACTAATCGTTGAAATAACCTCATCATTTAGTAAGATTTCACTGCGGGTAATCGACGATATATTTATAATTTTTTCGGCGCTTTTAGCATGACGTTTGTAAAAAGATAACGTTTTTGCTGCTACATCTACTTCAAAATTAGCCCATTGTTGTTGCAAAAAGCTATTTTTAACAACGCCATTTTTTCTCAAATACCAAAAATAGCCCGTTAAAATAATTACCATAAAAAACAAAAAAGCATAAACACTATTGGTATTTGAGCTGCTTATTGGATCCTCAATAATTGCCGTTTTAGTCTCGGTTATTGCAGGTTTATTAATGGTGTATAAACGTTGTTGGCTATGTTCGAGTAGTAATAATTCGCCATTGTGTTTTTGATGCAAACTAAACTTTGCTTGCTCACTCGCGTTATATTTTATTAGTTTATGAGGAGTGTCTAGCGTTTCATTTTCACTATCAAGGTTTGAATTTAATGCTATTGCCTGTAAGTGCCAATCATTTTCTGTTTCTTGTAAGTGTAGTGCTTTACCCCATAAAGTTTTGAGCTCTCTCCCATGATAAAGCAACGTTTTATGCTTTTCGTTTACTGCAGGTAAGCGCTTTTTTATCTGTGCTTGTGGGATAGCTTCGCGCCAGTCATCGCCTATTTTTGCCTCAATCAGAACATTAGCGTCTTGCTGGTTAAATTGTACAAGTAAGCTATAAGTACTTTTCTTTATCCAATCAAAATGTTCAGTTTTATGCCCTGCGATAAATACAATTTCATTATGAATATCGGCTGTTTTTGTAAATGGGTTATCGGCTGGAATAGTATAGTTTTGTAAACCGTATTTTTCGGGCTTTATTCGCAGAATGCTCCCAGCGTAAAGTGCTTCAGTCTTTAATGATTCACTTCGGGCGAGGGCAACAAAAAGTAAACCAAAATTATCGTGCCAAGGCTCTACATAAGGGTTAAAACTTAGCTGCTGGATATGTTCTTGCGGCTGTAGAATAGCAATACGCATAACTTCATGCTGTTTACTAAGTTTAGGTGATTGATTTTGCAGACCTGTTACTTGCCAGCGCATTATTACAGCATCGTAGGGGGCATTTATTTTAGTGTTTTTGGGTATTAACTTCGACTTGATTTTTTTACTGGCTTCAGTGTGGGCTGTGTAAAAAGTGTGATATCCATCTCGATCACGATAGTGAAAGTTTGGATCTAAAGTGATAGCGGTTAGGGCAATAATGTCAGGGTTTTTTAACGCTAATTTTAGATCGAAAAAAGCAGATTGAGATATTTCGTTATGATTTAATTGGTAAATTTTCCCCGCTTTTGTGGATACAAAATATTGATTTTCGTCACCTATAACCGGTAATACGCTATGCCACTGATCATTTTCTAAAACCGCTTTATCAAGGTTGGCTATTGCCGATAATTCTAGGTCATTGGCCGTTTGTGCTGCAGCATGAGAAACTTGGCTAAGCATAGCCACCAATGTAAAAATAAAATAGCACTTAAAATGATTAAACCAGTTACTTTTGTCCATAAAACAGCGCATTCCTTGTAAAATTAATCATAGGCAGTCCAAGCTTAATCTTTGCTTATTAAAACAGCTTGTTGCGCATCTATAAATTGGTTTTTATTCTTATTATTCAGATAGCTTAATTTTCCGTCAACTATTATTTGATCATTTCTTTTTCCGTGTTCAGCAAGATAAAGTGCCTGCTTACCCCAAATATGGACTGGGCGCTGTATTATCACTACATGGAGTTTTTGAGTAATAGTGGAAAATATATGTTGCTGCGATTCTAATATAACTTCAGTTAACTCTTTATTATTTTCGGTGGTAATAAGTTTTATATCAGAAATTATATTACCACTAAAATGAATTTGATTAATAGATTGCGCATAACCCTTCGGAAAAGTCTGTGCGTAGCTAGCGTGGATAATTTCGCGATTATTCTTCTTACTATTAATTAAATAGCCTTGTAGCAGTATAATATCGCCTTTGCTGGCGTGAATCAGGGCACGTTCAACAATTTCGCCAATAACTTTTACGGTATGATAACTGGTCCATTCTTTAAATTTGTTGCTGGTTTTATCAAACCAACGACTATGCGTTGCCAAAGTAAGTTCAGCAACAGCAACAACAGGATTCGCTTGATAGCGAATATCAGGCTTATTAACTAAGTTGCCTAGAAGGGTAACAGTGCATAAGTGGTTTTGTGGTAATTCAGCTAACATAGGTCTTCTTGTTGTAATAGGAAAAAAGTGCTCGACAGTTATTAACGATCAATAGTATGGCTACAGTATAAATTGATTGTTAATTTCTGTATCAAATAAATTTTTAATTAAAATAGCAAACTCTTTAATAAACGCTAACTGCTCACTATTCACCGAATTGTTGACCACACCCGATAATATTTCTTGTAAATCATAAACGATTGCATCAACTTCTCGAATAATAGTATTTCGCTGCTTAAAGGTTAAATCCTGATTCTGATTGCATAAAGCAATAATATTTTCACTCATTTCTTGTTCGATAACTTCTAATACAGAGCTGTTGGCATTATCAATATTGGGACTATTTTCAAATAAGCTTAAATGGGCGGTTAAATATTCAATAACAAGAATATAACCTTCAGTATTGGTAACCATCTGTGTATCTATGTCATTTTATCGTTGTCTTACTTTACTCGTATATTAAGGTGCTGATCAAGCGGCTTTTAAAATCACAAAGGGTTTATCTATAAGTGTATAAAGCAGAGAGACATAGAATTCTCTGCTGGTAATAACCTTAATTAAGATATTTTTTGTAACCTAAACTGCCAAATGCCCACTAAATAAATTGATAAATATAAAATCAATATGAAGTAATACACAAAATGAAACATCTAAAACCAGCAAAAAAATTGCTTTTTTAATGATTTATGCATCAAAAATTCAGCAATATTGCATATATGTTATATAAATGTTGCGATAATTTATTGTTCTATATTAATAAATTGTTTTTACACTACTTTTGATTTTTGTATATTGTATTCAATGTAACAATAAAATGCTTGAATATATTTTCAATTCAAGTAAAGATAGGGAAAATGTTACAGCTAGTAACATTATGAAACATATATGTTAGATAATAGTAACAAAATAAAAACAATATAATCTCGGAGAGAAACACAATCATGAGAAATAACTTTTCTAAAACATTCAAACGTTCAGTTACAGCAGTAGCTGTTTCAGTATCGTTAGGTTTAGCTATGCCAGCAATGGCAAACGACGGTTTACTTGCGGGTAAATCTGTAAGTGGTTCAGGCCAAGTTCTTTCAGGTGTAACGGTTACTATTATCAATATTGATACTGGTTTAACTCGTACAATAGAAACTGATAGCCAAGGTAACTATAAGTTCCCGTTATTACCTGCTGGTAACTACTCATTAGAAGCGAAGAAAAACGGCTTCCTAATGCTTAAACAAGAAAAGCTTAAGGTTAGCTCTGTTGGCCGTACAAGTGCAGATTTCACTTTAGAATCTGGTGATATTGAGCGTATCAGTGTAACTGGCGCGGTTGTATCATCTATTGATGTTTCATCAAGTGAGTCGCAGTTAGTTGTAGATTTAGAATACTTAGCAAAAGTACCGGTTGCACGTGACGTAACCTCAGTAGCACTTCTTGCTCCTGGTACAGTATCTGGTGATTCTGACTTTGGTAAAAATGCTTCTTTTGGTGGTTCATCAGTTGGTGAAAACACTTATTACATTAACGGTATAAACACCACTAACTTCCGTAACGGTTTAGGTGGTTCAGAATTACCATTTGAAATGTACAAAACCTTTGAAGTTAAAACTGGTGGTTACTCTGCTGAGTTTGGTCGTTCAACTGGTGGTGTTGTAAACGCTACAACTAAAAGTGGTTCAAACGAATTTAAATTTGGTGCAAGTGCATTTTGGGAGCCTAGCTCAATGCGCGCAAGCTCACCGAATGTAAAACGTACCGATGCTGACGATATTGCACGTGCTGACTCTGAATATTATGTTGTTAATTCTGAAGATAAAACAGGCACAAACAACTATAATATCTGGGCAAGTGGTGCATTAATTCAAGATAAATTATTCTTTTTTGGTTTGTTAAACCAAGAAAGTCGTGACCGCGACTATGCAACGGCTTCAAAGTTTTATGAACGTGAAGCAAGCGACACGTTATATGCTGCTAAAATTGATTGGTACATTACTGATGAGCATATTTTAGAGTTCACAGGCTGGGACAATGGCTCTGACTTAGACACTAATAAACGTCAATATGATCATGACACGAAAACAAAGTCTGATGATCTTGGTGACTACATCTTAGAGCGTGGTGGTAAAACTTGGGGTCTTAAATACACAGGTATTTTAACTGACGATTTAACCGTAAGTGCACAATACTCGGTTAACGAAGCAAGCTACAGTAACTTAAACGTAGGCGAAAATCCATTAGGTGACAAGCCAGCAATCTATGAGCGTTATTCTGGCCAAGAGTTTGGTGGTTTTGGTTTATTTACACCATCAATTCAAAATGACAAACGTACCGCTTACCGCTTTGATGTTGATTGGTACGTACATGACGATCATACTTTACGTTTTGGTATCGATTATGAAGAAATGGAAGCGACTGAAGATACTCAACGTGCAGGTGGTGTAGCATATAGATATGAAGAATGTGATGCAGATGCATTAGCTAATAATGAACTTGATTGTACAAATGTTCGTCAAGAGTTTTATGTAAACCAAGGTGACTTTGAAACAAGAAGTGCTGCATTTTATATTGAAGATACTTGGCAAATTACTGATAACTTAGTTGCACGTTTAGGTTTACGTAACGAGTCTTTTGAAAACTACAATAAAGCCGGTGATAAGTTTGTTGATGTTACTAACCAATGGGCACCTCGTCTTGGTTTAAGCTGGGATATTAATGGCGATGGCGAAAGTAAAGTTTATGCTAACTACGGTCGTTACTTCTTACCTGTAGCAACCAACACTAACGTTCGTTTAGCGGGTGATGAGCTTTATACTCGTCAGAACTTTGAAGTTACAAGTATTGATGAGAATTACGTACCTACATTGGGCGATGCAACTTCTGGTTTAGTCGTTTACGCAGACGGTACCTTAAAAGGCACTACTGAAACAGTAAATGCTGACTTGGATCCAATGTATCAAGATGAGTTCATGTTAGGTTATGAGCAAGTTATTGATGATTCATGGAGCTTTGGTGTTAAGGCAACTTACCGTGAATTGGGTAGCTCATTAGAAGATATTGCTATCGATGCGGGCTTTGATGAGTCTTTAGGTGGTGCTTGTACTCTGTGTTCTGGCTTCCATTATTATGTATTAACTAACCCAGGACAAGATGTAACTATTACTACTGACCCTGATGGTGATGGTCCGCTAGAGTATAAAGATTATACGATTACAGCCGATCAACTAGGTTACCCTGAAGCTGAACGTCAGTATGCTGCGGTAGATTTAACGTTAAATAGAGCGTGGGATGATCAATGGTTATTGAACTTCACATACACTTGGTCACATAGCTGGGGTAACAACGAAGGTTTCGTTCGTTCAGATAACGATCAAAACGATTCAGGTTTAACTACTAACTTTGACCAACCTGGCTTAACTGATGGTGCAAATGGTAACTTACCAAATGACCGTCGTCATAACGTGAAAATTAATGGCGCTTATGCGATTACAGAAGATTTATCTGTAGGTGCAAACTTTAACTTCACTACAGGTCGTCCACTTAACTCATTTGGTCTACACCCTACCGATGCTTTTGCGTCTTTATACGGTGCAGAATCATTTGTTAAAGAAGGTCAATTAGTAACACGTGGTTCTGAAGGTAGAACGGCTAACACTTGGTCGTTAGATCTTTCAGCGACTTACGATTACTACATTGAAGACAGTAAAATAACTTTCCGTGCTGATATCTTTAACGTAACTAACAACGATAAAGCTACGCAACAAAATGAAGTTAACGAAGAAATTGTTTCTTATGATGGTGCGTTTGGTGGATATCGTGGTGGTCCTTTAGCAACTTATGGTTTACCAACTAGCTTCCAAACTCCTCGTTACGTACGTTTAAGCGTATCTGCTGAGTTTTAATTAACAGCTTGTTAAACTTTTGAAATAAAAACCTCGCCTAGCGAGGTTTTTTTATGTCTGGAGTTTACGAACTGTAAGCAGGTGTATCTGCACTTGGTTTATCACTATTGTTGATATTCAACCTGAATTACAGCGAGTTAAGCGGTCTTTCGGCATCAAATACCTTTAACTACTACAACCAATAAAGGTTTTTTACTTACATCTCCCTAGCTGTTCGTTACAACTTTTCTGAAAATTTAAGCCACTATTTATAAACAAAGTTGTTTGGGTGTTTAATTCAATATTTTTAGGAGAGTAAAAATGACGGTAAAAAAATTATTTTTAGCCATGTGTATAATCGGTGCTACGTCTGCAGTGAGTCAAGCCAATGAGATGATTGCAGCAGATAATTCTAATATCACGGAATTATGTATGACCGCGCTAGCGGGCAATCGCGCAGCAATGCACAACAATATTAAGTCATCGGGATATAGCAAGCCATTTATTGTGAACAATGTGCAGTGTAATGGTGTGAGTATTTTGACTTTTGTTCAACAGCATGGCCGCAATGCTGATGCTATGCTGAGAATTTTAGATCGTAGCGAACATAGGACTTCTATTACAGATTTAGCAAAAAATTAATATTGCCATTAAAATATTGCCGTTAAGTAGTTTAGGTAAGACAATAAAACGATAGAGTTATAGTTTCATCACGATAACTCTATCGCATCATTTTAATCGCTTTCTAGTGCTTGAAGGCGCTTGTTAAATGGAGTTAAGTGCTCTTGCACTGAGTGATTTGTATTAATTGAAGCTTTATTTAGCGGCTTTCTAACTTGTCCAACACTCGCTGTTTGCACTAAAGCATTATTTTGGTAAAAGGCTAACATTTCTGCTTCATAAGCTAAGCCCATGTGGTCCAGGCACTGTTTTAATGTGTCTTCAGGCTTGTTAATAAGATCTTCATAACTAATTTCTAATATTCTATCACCTAACAATGTCTGCCAATGCTTAGCAAGTCGGTTTTCATGATGAAAGAACTCAGCAATATTCTCTAAGTCGTAGCTCCAGCCTAGACCTTGATTGAAGAAGTTACGGAAACAAGACCAAGCATTATCTGCTGGGTTTCTGGTAATGCGAATAATAGCGGCGCTTGGGAAAACTTTAGATATTAAGCCTAAATGATGATTAAGACTTAATGTTTTATCGACCATAGGTTTGTCTAAGCTAAATTGTTGCGCGCGTAAGTGTTGATAATCAGCGTGTATCTTTTTAAAGACGGCTAAGTTATCTGCTGGCTCGTTATCCGCTAATTTATTAAGTTTAGCCTGACCAATTTCCGCAGTTGAATAACTTAAGTACTTTAATTCACCGCCTTGACCAATTGCACTATGTGCACTGAGCATTTGCTGCAGTAAAGTAGTGCCACTGCGCGGTAAACCGATTATAAATACTGGCGGACAGCTTTCAGCTTGTTCTAAGCTGGGTAATGTCGTTAAATATTCGGCATTTTGATGACTAATAATGTCATTGATAAAGTCATTGTGTTGTTTGGGAAGGTAAGACTTTTCATTATGCATTAAACGGCAACCGCGTGAGAAATAATCGAATGCCTGTTGCTCATTTTTTACGTCTAGCGCGGCCTTACCTAACGCAAACCAAAATGGCGCATTGTGTGTACTTTTGTCATGCTCAAACTGCTTTTGCATGGTGGTAATTTGAGTATAGAGCTCATCATTTTCTGAAAACTGATGAATAGCAGCCAGTGTTAGCCAAGATATCGCTGATTTAGGCGCCACTTTAACGAGTTCGACTAAGTATTTTTTAGCGAGTTCTATATTGCCTATTTGGCTATGAGTCGTGCCTAAAAAGTGCAGCACGTCAGGCGTGTTTTTTTCTTGCAGAAGCGGGTTTACAAGTTCAATAGCTGCTTTTATTTCTCTACACTCTGCTAATATTGCGGCACATTGAATAATGCGTTTTGCTTCTTTTGGCGAAATAGCTAAATATTTTTTGCTGCATTGTACGGCGTTTTTATACTCACCTATCGATATGGCTAGTCTTGTTATCGCACCCCAATTTTCTTTAAGATCCGCATCCTTATCTAATAATGCTTGGATGCTTTTTGCGGCGCTAGTGCGCTGTTGAGTTTTTACATCTTTTAAGACACTGTTGGCCAGTTCTAAGTCAGTCAATTTGTTATCTACATCAAAAAATGGAGTATAAAGATTACTACAATATGATGTTGATTTGGAGTTAAAGAAAGGTAAAAGACAAGAAAAAAGCTAAAGTTCACCAAAACCCATGTGGCTTTTGGTGAACTGGTTTATCGTTTAATTAAGCAGCGTTAGTACTTTCAAAGATTTTATCGGCAGAAGCAGCCACAAACCCGGTGTACAACTCGCCGTTTTCCATAGGATAGCGTTTGGCAAACTCGTAAAAACAGCTAGGAATGGCGACTGTTTTATCAGAAAACTCAACTAACACGTGATCGGCCATGGTAGAAGATTGTTCTAGTTTAACGGCCTCATCGCCTTTTATTTCACCGCCAGTAGTATTTAGCGTAAAGCCACCGGCTTTAACTGCAGCATTAACGGCTTCAATTGAATCATAGTTTGATAAATGGTTAATGCTTACCGTGAAATGGTTAGCGCGGTAACCCCATGCAGCAACCCATGCCGCATATTCGCTTTCAGCGAGTAAATCTAAGTATTCTTGGTGACTCACTTGCCAGTGCGTACCTGAGTATAAAAAGCTTTCAACGTTAATATCAGCTTCGTTTATGCCAGCGACCATTTTTTCTATGATTGCTTGTACACGTGGAGAAAACTCTTCTACTAATAGTTCGCTGATAAAAACTTTCGGCAAGTTAGTATCTGTGTGCTCAAAGTGCTTTGCATAGAGTTTTTTCGCTTCAAAATGATATTCACCACATTCTTTGTAACCTAAGTTAAGCAGGTGTGCTGAAATTTTTGCGATATTAACTTTAGCAATATTAAAGGTGCGATAAGCAACGTGGTCGTTGATTAGTTCGTCACCGGTGCTTAAAAGTTGATGTACTTTGTCAGCTGACGGTGTAACTTCTAAATAGTTTTGCCAAATATTGTTAAATAAATTCTTAACGGGAGTCATGTTTATTTCCTAAATGCATAAATTAAATTTGTGTCGATTGCTAAAGTCGGTTGAGTGATATGCAAGGCTATTTATTCTTCAAAAAGGTTTTTAACTTATTAAATAGCTAAGTATTTAACTCAGGCATTTACTTGTTAAGGAGAGAATATTTAGGATAGCGTGATGAATAGGCACTCAGAGTTAGCGACTATATTTGATCGATATTTTTGAAAAAGCCGGGACGGATCCCAGCTTTTTTTATTGGGCAGTAGTATTTCATTAAGTGTAAATTTTACTGTTTACTTAATCGTTAAACCAGGGCTTAACGTCGCTGGTAATGATACTTTTTCAGCTTCAACTGATGCTACTGGGTAGGCACAGTAATCAGCGGCATAAAATGCGCTAGCTCTGTGGTTACCACTAGCACCAATACCACCAAATGGTGCAGCACTGCTGGCGCCAGTAATTGGCTTGTTCCAGTTTACGATACCTGCACGAATACGGCGGAAGAAGTGAGTATATAGCGCTTCGCTGTCACTTAATAAGCCAGCAGATAAACCAAATGAAGTGTTGTTCGCTTCATCGATAGCCGCGTCAAAATCAGTATAACGGTAAACTTTTAATAACGGACCAAAGTGCTCGTCATCTGGCATTTCAGAGATGTTTGTTACATCGACTATGCCAGGAGATATAAAGCCAGTACCTTCTTCAAGATGCTTCATCATAACAATTGATTCACCACCAAGGTCAAGCAATTGCTGTTGAGCGGCCACTAAGCTTAATGCCGCTTTTTCAGAAATCATTGAACCGATAAAGGGTTGGTCTTCATCGTCAAAGTAACCGATTTTAATTGCTTCTGTGCTAGCGACTAATTTAGCTAAAATAGCATCGCCTTGTGGGCCCGCTTCAATAAATAAGCGACGAGCACAAGTACAGCGTTGACCTGTTGTGATGAATGCTGATTGTAAAATGTCGTGTACTACGGCATCTACATCACTAACATCTTTAACGACTAATGGGTTATTACCACCCATTTCAAGCGCTAAAATTTTGCCCGGTTGGCCACCAAATTGTTCGTGTAAGAAATGACCAGTTGTTGAGCTACCTGTAAAGAATAAACCGTCAATTTGCGGATGATTTGCCAATGCTTTACCAGTTTCAACTTCACCTTGCACCATGTTGATAACACCAGCAGGCAGGCCTGCTTTTAACCATAGTTTTAAGGTTTCTTCAGCAACCATTGGTGTTAATTCGCTTGGTTTAAACACCACGGTATTACCCGCAATAAGCGCAGGAACGATATGACCGTTTGGTAAATGACCTGGGAAGTTATAAGGGCCGTAAACAGCAACAACACCATGAGGCTTATGACGAATAAACGCTTTTGCACCTGGCATAGGGTTTTCAACTGTACCAGTACGTTCTTCGTTAGCGCGAACCGATATAGCGATTTTACCCACCATAGCGCCGACTTCGGTGCGTGTTTCCCAAAGCGGTTTGCCAGTTTCAAGCGCGATAGTCGTGGCGAATGCTTCTTTGTGTTCAGTCAGTAATTCAGCAAACTTAACTGCGATGGCAATACGTTCTTCAATCGGCATATTAGACCAAGTGTCGAATGCTGCACGCGCTGACATAACGGCTTCGTCAACTTGTGCTGCTGAAGCGGTATTTCCCTGCCAAATCACTTGATTTTTAGCGGGGTTTTTTGAGAAAATTTCATGGCCTAAACCGGCTGTCCAGTGACCATTAATAAGTTGTATATTGTGTGACATTTTTTATTCCTCTGCGCGTGTATCGCGAGTCATGTGTTTTGCGTAATGCTTAATTTGAAACTAGGCGCACCCAGTCTCCTTCGTTAACCATTAGCGCATCTGCAACCGCCTGCGATATCACCACTTGTTTGGCGGTTTCTCGTAATAAAACTGGTGCTTGCGTTGCTCTAAAATCTGCAATTTTGTCGTTACAAATAATATATTTATTATCGTTTACTACATCGCCAATGATAACTTGGCATTTTTGGCTCTGACGTACAGTTTTCACTAAGGCTGTTTGTGTTTCAACCGTTGGGCCGGCATCAAAAATATCAACATAACCGCGACGTGAGAAGCCTTCAGCTTCAAGTAATCTTAATGCGGGTACTGTTTTTGGATGTACCTTGTTGATAACTTTTTGTGCTTCAGGGCTCAACAAATTAACGTAAATTGGGTACTTAGGCATTAATTCAGCAATAAATACTTTTTTACCTATGCCTGTAAGGTAGTCAGCCGTGGGGAAGTCGAGCGAAAAGAAATGCTCTTCTAACCATTTCCAAAATGGTGATGCGCCAGATTCGTCTGAAACACCGCGCATTTCTGCGATGACCGTATCAGCAAAACGTTCGGTGTGCTCGGCCATAAATAGAAAGCGAAAACGCGATAACAAGCGTCCGTTACGATTTTTACGGTGGCTTTCGCTCAAAAACAAAGTACAAATTTCAGAGGCGCCAGTATAGTCATTACATAAAGATAATGTTTCAACGGTGTTGTAAATATTAAGCTCACGAGAGCTGTGCACAACCTTACCTAAATGGTAATGGTAAAATGCATCATCTAGACCAACAGCCGCTTCAATACCACTCGTGCCAACTACTGCACCGGTTTTGGTATCTTCCATAACAAACAGGTAACCTTCATTACCTGGCTCAGTTACCGAGCTGTTGAAAGAAGCTTCCGCGTGAGAAATGCGGTTTTTCAGCAGTTTTTCGTTGACCGGTAGTGATGTGAAACCGTGTCCTGACTCCACAGCAATGCGATGAAGTGCATCGTAATCGCTGCTTTGAATAGGGCGAATAATAATCATAGAAAACTCTCAATGAGACGTTCAAACACCGTAATAGTCACCGGTATTTGAACGCTATAATAAAGGAAGGCTTACTTAGCTAGTTTAGCTACAGCTTTTTCAAAACGCGCTAAACCTTCAGCGATATCTTCATCAGGAATAACTAATGAAGGAGCAAAACGTATAATGTTAGCGCCAGCGACTAGTGTCATTACACCTTCGTCCATAGCGGCATTTAAAAACTCTTTTGCTCTACCTTGGTATGCGTCAGTCAATACAGCACCAATTAATAAACCTTTACCACGAATTTCACTGAATACGTTGTATTTCGCATTAATGGCATTTAAACCAGCAACATAAAGTTTTGCTTTGGCTTTAACGCCGTTTAATACCTCTGGTGTGTTCACAGTATCAAAAGCAGCTTCTGCTACAGCACAAGCTAATGGATTACCGCCGTATGTACTACCGTGTGTGCCCACTTTAAGATGCTTAGCAATATCGGTTGTTGTGATCATAGCGCCAATTGGGAAACCACCGCCTAGTGCTTTAGCTGTGGTTAAAATATCAGGTGTTACACCTAAGCCCATGTATGCATATAGCTCGCCTAAACGACCAACACCGGTTTGTACTTCATCAAATACTAAAAGCGCGTTATGTTGGTTACAAAGTTCACGCACACCTTTAGCAAATTCATCGGTAGGTGAAATAATACCGCCTTCACCTTGCAAAGGCTCCATGACTACAGCACAAGTCTTGTCAGAGATTAATGCTTTTACACTTTCTAAGTTATTGTATTCTGCATGCACAATATCACCAGGCTTAGGGCCAAAACCGTCAGAATAAGCCGCTTGACCACCAACAGTAACCGTGAAGAAAGTACGACCGTGGAAACCTTGTTTAAAAGCAATGATTTGCGATTTTTCTGCGCCAAAGTTCTCAAGTGCCCAACGACGAGCTAGTTTTAAAGCGCCTTCGTTTGCTTCTGCACCTGAGTTAGCAAAATAAACTTTATCAGCAAAAGTGCTGTCAGTTAATTTTTTTGCTAAACGTAATGCTGGCTCGTTAGTCATAACATTTGATAAGTGCCAAATTTTGTTAGCTTGTTCTGTTAATGCGCCAACTAATGCAGGATGACAATGTCCTAAACAGTTAACAGCAATGCCACCGGCAAAATCGATAAATTCACGATCTTGTTGATCCCAAACACGTGAACCTAGACCGCGAACGGGGATAACTGCAGATGGTGAATAGTTAGGTACCATAACATCATCAAATAATTCACGATTTACTGGGAAATGGTTAGACATTGTAAATTCCTCTTATATTTAGGATATTGTAATCAAAAGTTGTTTATTAGTTTTGAGCGCTAACGCTAGCAGAACTAAATGTATTAATGAGTCATCTATTATTTAAATACAGATATTTAAATACAGACTTATTAAAAATAGGCACGGATTATGACAGAAAAAATAGCCAGTGTCTTGTCAAAATGCGCTGAAGCCCTTGTAAAATAAAGGTTCGTCCGTTTTTATTCATTATTACTGCATAACTATGTTTGCTGTGTTTTTCTGCACTGTGGCTAGTTATTAGATTCTTATGTCACCTAGGCAGATCTGTAATAACAGACCATGTTTCATAATTAATCAAAAATAAATTATTGTTTTGAGCTTTTTAGGTGATTTTACGGCTATGTTTCAGCTTTAGACAAGGTTGATAGAGCTAAGTGGACCAAACCCATAGCGTATTTGATATAAATGAGTCCATGCAGTGAACAGTAATTGTGACGGGTGTTAATTAAAAATTAGCTTTATGTGATCGATATCGCTTTTCTTTAATAAGGCAATATCATTTTTGGTCAACCGACCTGCGGTTAGCAATATTTTTGCTTCTTCAGTGCTGATGAGGTTTTCTTTTGCTAAGCCTCTAAACGCAACATAAGCTTTGGCTTTAGTAACGAGCTTAGCAATTGGACACATATGATCTATGTCAGTTGCGTAGGCAAGATCGAATAACGGCTCAGTAATTTGTAAGCGATCAAAGCGCATGAGTTCGACCATGTCTGCAGCCACGTTACTACTGCGCAGTAGCAGTTGTTCTAATAATAATTCTGGCGCTGTGTCGAGAGTCGCTAATATGTCGTGCAGTTTTTTATCTTTACTGTCATAAGCGGCTTTCAGCTCTTGAGTATATAGATTGCTATAAGTATTTAAAAAGCCGCGGGTAACGGCTAATAAGCCTAAATTGCTTAACATGCCGGCGGTAAATGCGGTAAATTCGTCTAAACCTTGTTCTTTGGCTAATAACTGAGAGGCTAACGCAATAGATAAACTATCGTTCCATAGTTTCCGTTTCATTAGGGGGTAAGGCGAGGTGCTAGTAGGTAACCAATGCTTTAGCATAAATGTTGGCATAACCAATTTAAGGTTATCTAAGCCAACATAACTTAGCGCTAAATTTGGCTCAGTTACTTGTATATCTGAGCGTTTACGATATTGGGGTTTGTTAACCAAGTTTATTAATTCGCTACATAGCCAAGGTAATGATTTAGCTAAGGGGGTGATGCGATTAATACTGGCTGCTTTTACTGCCAGTATTTCCATAATAGAAGGGGCGGCATCTTCTATTTTTAGCACATTCATGTAGAGATTTTCTTTATTATCAAACTCTTTATTAACTTGGATATCTACACGCTTAAAAAATTTATTTTTCACCTGTGTTTTAAAGTGTTCATGGCCGTGCGCTTGAATAATTTTATTTTTGTGTGCTTCTTCTTCTACCGCCAATAACTCTCGTCGACGGTTAAACTGCTCACTGTCTTGATGCTGAGACATATTTATTTTGCCATTTTTTTGATTGGCAAAATCTTTACTGATCGCGAGGCTGAGCATGCGACTGTATATAGGTTGGACTAACTTGTTATTTTCAAATATTTGCATCAGGACTTCATTGTTGGTTTTCGTTATTAGTTAATAATTTGTGAGGTTAGCTCAGTTATCGGCCTGTTAGCTTATTTCATTAGGCGCTTTTATTATCATCTATTTGAATTGCATATTGGTCAATAAAGTTTTGTAATAATTGATGACCTTGTTCTGTTAACACAGATTCAGGATGAAATTGCACACTAGCGATGGCTAATTGTTTATGTTGTAAGGCCATGATTTCTTGCTGACCATTTTCAGTTACCCAAGCTGTTATTTCTAGCTCATCAGGTAAAGAATCTATATCTACAATTAACGAGTGATATCGCGTGACCGTTAATGGCTGCTTTAAAGCGGCAAATAATCCCTGTTCATTATGGTTAATGATACTGGTTTTACCGTGCATAACTTTCTTTGCTTTAATGACTCTAGCACCGAAGTGCTGGGCGATGCATTGATGCCCTAAGCAAACGCCAAGTATGGCAATGCGACCTTTAAATCTTTCGATTATCGCGAGTGACAAACCGGCAGCATCTGGGTCGCAAGGACCTGGTGAAATAACAATATATTGGGGCGCTAACGCTTCGATTGCAGCTAAGCTTATTTCATCGTTTCTACAGACTTTAACTTGCTGCCCTAGCGCCTGAAAATAATGTACTAGGTTAAAAGTAAAAGAGTCGTAATTGTCGATCATTAGTAACAAAAAAACACCTGCGTAAGACTAAATCGTAAAACGGACATTATTCTAATCTTTTATTGATCGCCATTCTACCTTTAAACACTCTGATTAAAGCACTGAAACACATCACGATCAGAATTATGGACGGAACTTTTGGTGAAATGCGATTAATTGTTGTTGGGCTTGTTGATGGTTAATGAGAGTGAAGCTGACTTTTTCGCCTGGGCGCATTTGGCTTAAGCGAAATAAGTCAGTTTGCATTACGGTACCAAGTACCGGATAACCCCCCATGGTTTGTCGCTCTTTCATTAACACTATAGGTTGTTCGTTGTCAGGAAATTGCACCATGCCATATGTCACTGGCATTGATAATAAACAACGGCTGCGTAACTGCTCAGACAGTATTTTTTCGTTGGCTGATTTGGTTAATAATATTTGTGCAGGCGAAACGCTGAGACGATAACCCATGCGGTTGCTATCAGGCGAAATAATATATTCGGTGCTTAAAAATTGTTGTTGTTGATCGCTACTCATTTGTAAAAATAAGCTGCTGGGCATAATCCGTAATGTCAGATTTTGCTGAGCGTAAAATTGACTCGGTGCTTTGAATGGTTTGTTTGCTTCTTTTGGCTTATTTATTTTTTCTGATGCTGACTCAGTTAACCCTTTAGTTTGCGCTGAAAAATACAGTTTACTGCCAACCGTTAACTTTTCGCCTGTAAAGCCTAAGGCCATTTCATTGATAGTTTGAGCGTAACTTCCTAACCAGGGTTGTTGTGCTTTTTGGCAGGTAAAACCACCGAGTACGGCCAGATAACTATGCAAACCGGTTTTGGGCATGGAAAAATCTAGCATGTCGCCAGCTTGTAGTTGATAACATTGCCAGTGATTAACGGCGACATTATTAATTTTCGCTTGGCAATCAGCTCCCGTTATCGAAATTATACAAGCCGCTTTGGCTTCGAAACTGACTTGCCCAAGCGTAATTTCTATTGTGGCACAATGACGTTGTTTATTGTGTAGTTCAACACTCATATCATTGGCCGCTAATTTATCGTTAATAAGCTTATTAGCGCTAAGAAAAGCGAATTCGTCGGCGGCGCCACTAGCACTAAACCCTAAGTGCTGTGCATTAAGACGGCCAAGATCTTGAATACTTGCTTGACCATTCATGCTGATAATTTCAAGATAACCTTGGCTCATGCCTGTAAACCTTGTTGTAGCGCTATAAATTCAGCTTTGGTAATGGCATAAAACTGTACATTTTGCCCAACGTTTATAGTGGCATTGAACTGGCTATTTTTACTTTCATACATAGGTAAGGGGGTTTGGCCGATAATATGCCAGCCACCCGGGCTTTCAATCGGATAAATAGCACTTTGTTGTTCAGCAATGGCTACGGCACCTTTAGGTACTTTTATACGTGGTGAGGATTTTCTGGGTAAATGTAAGCTGTCGGGTAAGCTCGCTAAGTAACAAAACCCCGGCGTAAAACCTAACGCAAAACCATGATAAATTTCAGCACTGTGTTGTTTAATAACGTTATCTATCGACATATTGCAACGCTTTGCAACGTCGGCTAAATCCCATTCTTGTTCAGTATCGTAGTACACCGGTATTTTGATGCAATCGTCATTTAGGCTTTTAACTTTTGGTATTTCACCGTGTGCTTTTTCTAAACCGGCGTTATGAGTTTTAGCGATACGCTTTATTTTTTCGATCGCTTGCGTGCTAGTGTTATTTTGAGGGTTAAAATAAACCATTAAACAATGATAACTTGCCACCGTTTCTAGAATGAGTTCGCCCAGTTGTTTTACAATAATTGCTTGTAGTGCAATGATTTTATTATGTTGAGTAAGCGATATTTTTGCTTGCCAGCTTAGCAGTAAAGCATTTTCGGCGACTACTTCAATAGTAAAGTTAGCACTATTTTTAGCACCATTTTTATCACTGTTTTGATCACTATTCATATTATTAACGCAGACCTTGCGCATTATTAATGGTTGCACGTAACGCTTTAAGCATTTCTAAAGCGTTAGGGGTGTCGCCATGCACGCATAAGGCATCAATGTGAAACTGCAAAGGTTGTTGATTTTGGCTTAGTAATGGTTGCTTATTAAGTAGGGCTTGGCAGCGACTCACCACGGTTTGGTTATTGGTTAATACAGCGCCAACTTCACCGCGAGGTACTAACAAACCATTATCTAAATAGGCGCGATCAGCAAAGGCTTCATAATAAAGTGAAATGTGATGCTTTTTTGCTATCTGATCAAATTTATCACTGTCAGTTACTGCTTGTATCATTAAAAATAGTGGTTTGTGGTTAGTTTGGTTTAGCTGCGCGATGGCCAGACAAATATCCTCAAATATGTTCACGTTTTTCATCATGTCGTTGTATAACGCCCCATGGGGTTTAACATAATTAAGCTGGGTATTTTCCACAGAGCAAAGGGCTTGTAAGGCACCAATTTGATATTGCACATTAGCGATTAATTCATCTTGCGATAAATCCATTGACTGACGACCAAAGTTTTCTACATCGGGATAGCTGGGATGAGCGCCAATAATGACTTGATGTTGTTGGGCAAGTTTAATGGTTCTTTTAATCGTTAAAGGATCAGAACCATGAAATCCACAAGCGATATTGGCCATATCAATCAATGGCATAATATCGGCATCGTTATTTTCTGTAAACTCACCTAAATCACAATTCAACTTCATGGAATACGCTCTATTTAATCGTCATTTATGTGACGACGTTGTCGTGGAGGATGACTGATCACAACATCGGTAATTGGTGTACAGCTGCAACTTAAAATATAACCTTGCTGCTGCTCTTCGTCGGATAAACCATCTTGGCAAAGTTGTTCTACTTCACCTTGCTCTAATTTTACTTTACAACTACCACACATGCCTGCACGGCAAGAGTATGGCAGTATTAAGCCTGCATCTTCACCTTGTTCAAGGAGAGTTTGGATGTTATTGCCGGTAATGGTTTTATTGTGACTACTAAATGTCACTACCAGTTTTTTTTTCTTTCTGCTCAAGACAGGCTCCTTTTTGAGCGGGATATTAGTGTCACTATTGGTGATATTTATATCGGACTTATTTCTTACCGCGAACACTGGGGCAACTTGGCGTTTTATTACTTCAACTTTATCACCACGTTTAATTTGACCTTGATTAAGGGCCACTAAATTTTGCCCAAATAAAATATCGCCATTTGTTAACTGACGATATTCTTTTAATTTTTTTAAAGGTTCTTGCTGCTGATGCTTTTCGCCGGTTTCAGGGTTAATAGTGGTGAAAATACAGCGCGTGCAGGGTTTTGCTATTTCAAACTCTACTTCGCCAATGCGAATATGCTGCCATGTATCTTCTGCAAATGCATCACAGTTACTCACGACAATATTTGGCCGAAACTGGGCCATGGTAATACTGGCAGTATTGGGCTTATATTGATTATTTAAGTTATCAAGCGATGCTTGTGAAATCAGCAATAAAGGGTAGCCATCTGCAAAACCCACTTGGCTACTTTTGTTTTTAACAAAGCGCTGCGAGTCTGCGCCGAAAAAAAGTAATTGGCAAGGTTGGTCAAGATAGTCACTGAACCATTTATTTATATTGTCTTGGCATTGCTGTGCATTAATTGTGTCTTGCCAAACATTAACTGCAACATAACTTTGGCAAAGATTATGGTACTCAATAACCAAAGTCGGCATATTGGGTGCGGTAACCCTAAAGCCAGTTGACGTTAGGCTCGCTTGAATTAAGCACAAAGTTGGCTGCGTGCGAGCGGTAAAAAACTCACCATTGAGGCTAGCAATTACAAAGCGACGATCAAAGGCTAAACCAAATTCTTCAACCCAGCTGTTTGAAAGCTCAATGCCGGCGCTAGATTTAATTGGATAAATATGAATATTTTGCAGAATAGCCTGACTCATGAACTCCCTCAAATACTGCTAATGGTAATACTAATGGGCTTAATTCTCCTCAGGAGGTATGAATTATTTCCGTTAGTGTTAATGACATTGATAGTGGGCAAAATGCATTGATTTTGCAATATGTATTTTTGGTGGATTAAGGTATATTGAGGCCATTCTGATTTAAACCTAAGCTCGCACTAGCATATGCGGTGTAAGAGCTAACAAAATGGGCTTTTATGCATCTTCATATATTAGGTATTTGTGGCACTTTTATGGGCGGTATTGCCGCTATTGCCAAGCAAATGGGCTTTCGAGTGTCTGGCTGTGACGCTAATGTTTATCCACCAATGAGTACTCAACTCGAACAATTGGGCATCGAATTAAAGTCAGGTTATTTAGTTGAGCACTTAGATGACGAGCCTGATTTAGTCATCGTCGGTAATGCTATGGCGCGTGGTAACCCCATGGTGGAATATGTACTTGACCGTAAAATTCCCTATACGTCAGGTCCAGAATGGTTATTAGACAATGTGTTAAAAGACCGCTGGGTGCTGGCTGTTTCGGGTACACATGGCAAAACCACCACCAGCTCCATGCTGACTTGGATATTGCAATATGCAGGAATGGAACCGGGTTTTTTGATTGGTGGCGTGCCGCAAAACTTTGATTGCTCTGCTCGCTTAGGTAACGCGCCATTTTTTGTTATCGAAGCCGATGAATACGATACGGCTTTTTTCGATAAACGTTCTAAGTTTGTCCATTACCGCCCAAATACTTTAGTGATCAATAATATGGAGTTTGATCATGCGGATATTTTTAATGATATCAGCGATATTCAGCGTCAATTTCATCACCTTATTCGTATGGTGCCAAGCAATGGCCTTATTTTGTCGCCTAAAAATGAACTAGCTATTACAGAAACACTGGCGATGGGTTGTTGGACGCCGACTGAATATAGTGTCGATGAAACGCATAAATCGTCTGGCTGGTATGCCGAAAAATGTCTTGCAGATGGCAGTGAATTTATTGTTAGCTTTGAAGGTGTGGAACAAGGGCAAGTTAATTGGGCGCTTATTGGCGACTTTAATATCGACAACGGTTTAATGGCGATTGCGGCCGCGCGTCATGCTGGTGTGCCAACAGCGGTAGCCATTGAAGCGTTAGCAAGCTTTGTAAATACCAAGCGCCGATTAGAGCTTAAAGGTGAAGTTAATCAAGTCAGAGTCTTTGACGATTTTGCTCATCATCCGACCGCGATCGCTAAAACATTAGCGGGTGTGCGGGCAAATGTGGGCAACAGACGCGTAATAGCGATACTAGAGCCAAGATCGAATACCATGAAGTCAGGCGTGCATAAAGACACGTTGGCAAAATCGCTAGCAGACGCGGATCTGGTGTTTGTTTATCAAGGTGAGCAAGTGCAGTGGTCCGTTGATGCTTTAATTGCCGATTGTTCTCAACCCTGTTTTGTCGGTGAAAACATTGACCAAATGGTGGCCGATATAGTGGCAAAATCCGAAGCAGGCGATACGCTTGTCGTGATGAGTAACGGCGGTTTTGGCGGTATTCATGAAAAACTGTTATCGGCATTATCTAAGCTATAATAGCCAGTACAATCATTATTTATTAGTGAACTATCCATTAGTGACAAATGCATAAGTGAACTATTCATTAATGTTACGAGTATAGACACGGTAACCGTTAATTTACGTTACCCAATTTAGGTGAATGTGTGCAAAATAAAGCAATGACAATAAATAACAATGGCGAATTTGATCAGAAAATAACTTTGGCCATTACAGGTGCTTCTGGCTCGGCTTACGCACTGCGATTATTGGAATGTTTAGTCGCAGCAAACTATCAAGTGTATTTATTGTGCTCTAGTGCTGCTCGTGTGGTGTTTGATACCGAAGTTGGCTTAAAGCTACCGAGTTCGCCTGACGCTGCGAGTCAATTTTTTACTGAGAAATTTAATGCCAAGCCTGAGCAAATTATCGTCTTTGGCAAAGAACAGTGGTTTTCTCCGGTAGCTTCTGGCTCTGCTGCACCGAAAACTATGGTGGTTTGTCCGTGTTCTACAGGCACGCTGGCGGCCATTAGCCAAGGGATGAGTGACAACCTGATTGAACGTGCTGCGGATGTGGTCATTAAAGAACGTGGACAATTAATTTTAGTGCCACGCGAAACACCTTTTTCAACGATACATTTGCAAAATATGTTGTCGTTATCGCAAATGGGCGTAACTATAATGCCGGCATCTCCAGGTTTTTATCATCAACCTAAGACGATTAATGATCTGATTGATTTTATGGTCGGTCGAATACTCGACCATTTAAATATCGAACAATCGATTATGCCACGCTGGGGCTATCAATCACCCACGCAAACGCAGTAAAGCCTGTGCTATTTTGGGCAAGGTTCATTGAGCGATTATATTTATTATTGATATGAATATACCAAGTTGATTAATTAGCTGCTCATTTTTAATGGTTAAAATGAATAACTACGGCGTTATAAAATTTATAAGTAGAATAACTACTGACTAAATTTTATGCCTTGTAATTATCTATTTTTCCTCATGAAAAAGTAGAACACTTAATTAATCAAATTGGTATAACACAGACTTATTTACTATCCATCAGATGTAAATAAGCCTGTGTAGATAACTTTACTTATATTTTAAATTAAGGCCTAAAGTAGCGAGCTTTAAGTAAGGTACTTAATTTAACCGTGCGTTATTCAGCGCTTGCCGTAACTTTGTTTTTTGCTTTAAGAATTTTAATATCGACACCATCAAGTAACAGCATAACATCAGCGAGTAATCTTTTAAGTTCGGTGACTTCAGTGGGAATGCTTTTCTTTACTTTTTGAACGTAAGCAATGGCTTCACGATTTTGAATAACTTCTAACAAAGTCTTCAAGGTTTCAGTATCGTTAGCATCAATTGCCGGCAACTTTTTTTCACTTGCGGCATTGTAGAGCGAGTAGGTGGTTATTAAACTTGCTTGTGCTTCTTCTAGTCTTTTCATAAAAATCAGTCCTTGTTTTTATTGTTTTAAAACTGGTCTATTTCGAAATGCGAATAGTCGTAACTCGAGAACAGTTATAGTACTTACATACCATACTGAAAATTAAAAATATTGTCTATTTTTTCTGCATAATATCTTCTTGGTGACGACAATGTTTTAGCGTTATGTAACGGGTGTTGAACGGCAAATAGCGACTATTTGTCGCATTCGGCTTAAGTTTTCAATAATGATGTGTTGTAGTAAGGTTATAAAAATAAATTACATAGCTGATTAGGTTGAATATATGTCTAGATTTACCGCTCGGATCTCTTCACTAGCACTTAGCATTGCTTTAGTAGCAGGTGCCGGTCATCAAGCTTTTGCTGAAGAAAATACGGCGAAAACACCAGAAAAAAACAAAGCTGAGAAATGGTCAGTTAATAATCCGCAAGGTGAATTCAGCACCGCAAAAATTGATGTTCGCCAAGGGACTTGGATGAATGTTGATATAAGCCCAGATGGTAAAACTTTAGTATTTGATTTACTTGGTGACATTTACACCTTGCCAGTTGATGGTGGTGAAGCCACAGCGTTAATGACAGATATTGCTTGGCAAATGCAACCGCGCTTTAGCCCAGATGGACAACATATTGCTTTTACTTCTGATGAAGATGGCGGCGATAATTTATGGATTATGAAAGCTGATGGTAGTGCTGGCAAAGCGGTTAGCTCAGAAACCTTTCGTTTATTAAATAGCCCGGCTTGGTCACCAGACGGCAATTATATTGTTGGCCGTAAACACTTTACCGGTTCTCGTTCTTTGGGGGCTGGCGAAGTATGGATGTACCACAAAACTGGTGGTAATGGCGTAATGTTAACTAAACGCCCTAATGAGCAGAAAGATTTAGGCGAACCGGCATTTTCACATGACGGGAAATACGTTTACTTCTCACAAGATGCTACTCCAGGAAAAACCTTCCATTACAGTAAAGATTCTGAAAAAGGCATTTATAAAATCAAACGCCTTGAACTCGAAACCGGAGAAATTAAAGTCGTTGTTTCTGGAAAAGGTGGTGCAATACGACCGGTGCCATCACCTGATGGTAAGTACTTAGCTTATATTAGCCGTGACGATTTCCAATCTAATTTGTACCTTTACGACTTGAAAAGTGGTGAAGAAAGCCTGATTTTTGAAAACTTAGACCGTGATATGCAAGAAACGTGGGCAATTCACGGCGTGTATCCAAATATGGCGTGGTTGCCAAATAGCGCGGGCATGGTATTTTGGTCTGGCGGACAAATCAACAAACTTGATCTTGAGAGCAAAAAGACAACGGTTATCCCATTTCATGTGAAAACCGAGAAAAAAATCCAAACTGCGTTACGCTTTCAACAAGATATTGATCAAGATAACTTTGACGTGAAAATGCTCCGTGATATTGAAATATCACCGGATGGTCGCAAAGTAGTGTACGAGTCAATGGGCCATATTTATATCCGTAATATTGCTGATGGCAAAGTCAAAGGTAAAGCGAAGCGTTTAACTAAGCAAAAGTCTCACTTTGAATTAAACCCGAGTTTTTCTCGTGATGGCAGAACGGTAGTTTATAGCACTTGGAATGATAAACAACTCGGTGAAATTCGCACCGTATCATCACGTGGTGGTAAGAGCCGTTTATTAACCGAAGAACCGGGTAAATACATAGAACCTAGCTTTTCTCCAGACGGAAAAACCGTGGTATTTCGAAAAGTTTCTGGCGGTTACATCACCGATCCAACGTGGGGGTTAAACTCAGGGGTTTATACCGTTAGTGTTAAAGATGGAACGCCTAAGCTGGTAACAGAGTCTGGCTTATTGCCACATTTTGGTGCTAAAAACGATCGTGTTTATGTTTTACGTAACGGTGAAAAGCCACAACTGGTGAAAATTAATTTAAATCATTCATCAAACGCTGAGAAGGAACAAGCGCTTTATCAAGGTAAGTTTGCTACTGAATTTAAGGTGTCACCTGATGGCAAATATTTAGCGTTTGCTGAACGTTTTAAAGTATTTGTAACGCCATTTGTTGAGCGCGGACAAGTGATTGATATTGGACCGAAAGCAAAAAACTTACCGGTGAAAAAATTATCGTTACGTGCTGGCGAAGGTATCAACTGGAATGGTGAGTCTAATGAACTTTACTGGAGCTTAGGACCAGACTTATATCAAGCAAGTGTTGGCGGTTTATTTGATATAACGGACACAAAAGCACTGGCGAAAACTGACGTTGAAAGTAACGATGTTGATAGTAGTGAAGAGCAGACAAAAGCAGAAACAACACCAGAGCCACTTAAAACTTATTTAGGTTTTAAAGCAAAAGCTGATAAGCCTTCGGGTCGAGTTGCGTTCGTTGGCGGTAAAGTGATCACGATGGAAGGTGAGCAAATAATCGAAAACGGCGTTGTGGTTGTCGAAGGCAATAAAATTATTGCCGTGGGCAAAAATGGGCAAGTAGATATTCCGTCAAATGCTAAAGTGATTGATGTTACGGGTAAGTCGATTATGCCAGGCTTAATTGATGCGCATGCACATGGCCCGCAAGGCAGTAATGAAATTATTCCACAGCAAAACTGGAAAAATTACGCTGGTTTAGCATTAGGGGTAACTACCGTTCACGACCCATCAAACGACACTACTGAATTTTTTGCTGCCAGTGAAATGCAAAAAGCTGGTGATATTGTTGGTCCACGTTTATTCTCTACGGGCAGTATTTTATACGGTGCCACTATTGCGGGCTATACCTCGCATGTTGATAGTTTAGATGATGCTAAATTTCATATTGAACGTTTGAAAAAAGCCGGTGTGTTTAGTGTTAAAAGCTACAATCAACCGCGTCGCAATCAGCGCCAACAAATGATACAAGCAGCACGTGAGGCCCAAATTTTAGTGGTACCAGAAGGGGGTTCGCTACTACAACACAACTTATCTATGATTATTGATGGTCATACGACGTTAGAGCATTCAATTTCGACCGCGAAAATTTATGACGATATAAAGCAATTATGGTCGCAATCTGAAATGGCCTACACGCCGACGATGGGCGTAGCTTACGGGGGTATTTCAGGTGAGCATTTTTGGTATGACACAACAGATGTATGGAAACATCCACGTTTGAGTCAGTATGTACCGAGCGAGTTCTTAGATCCGCGTTCAATGCGTCGCACCAAAGCGCCACATCATCATTACAACCACATTAATGTTGCGAAAGTGGCTAAAGAGCTACAAGACTTAGGTGTTGTGGTGAATTCTGGTGGTCATGGTCAACGTGAAGGTTTAGCGATGCACTGGGAAATGTGGATGATGGCACAAGGCGGTATGACACCATTAAATGCTATTCGTACAGCAACCATTGCCCCAGCACACACCTTAGGTTTAGATAGCCAATTAGGCTCGATAAAAGTCGGTAAACTTGCGGATATTTTAGTGGTAGATGGTGATGTCAGCAAAGATATTCGTTTATCTGATAAAGTTATTTACACTATGGTTAATGGCCGTTTGTATAATTCTGAAACGATGAATGAAGTGGGTAACTACGATAATAAGCGTGCTAAATTTTATTTTGAAAAATAACCTTTCAACTTTGTTTAATTAAAGCATCTAGATAAAGCCCAGTATTTATTGGGCTTTATCTATTCAGGTCATCTTTAAACCCCATACCTTTAGTGTCATTAGTGTCTTTGGATTGCTGCTCCGGGATTGCCTTCATTAGTTCTTTCATTGCCGAGTAAATTTTTGTGAGTAGCAATATCATTTAAATGATTAACTTAATTAGGCTTTTAGTTATACTGAAATTATATAAAAAATAAAAAACTTAGTTAAAGGGAACGAATATGGATAACAAGATATCAATTGGCATCAGTAGTTGCTTATTGGGCCATAAAGTACGATTTGACTCGGGTCATAAAAATAACTCTTATATAAATAATACCTTAAGTGAATATTTTGATTTTATTCCGTTTTGTCCAGAAGTGGAAATAGGCTTAGGTATTCCTCGTGAGACCATCCGTTTGGTTTTACTAGATGATAAGGTACATTGCGTTGGCTCAAAAAATCCTGATTTAGATGTAACGGATCGGCTTAAAGATTGTGCTGAAGAACAAAAAACATGGCAGCAAAACCTGAGCGGTTACATCTTAAAGAAAGACTCTCCCAGTTGTGGTATGGAACGCGTGCGTCTATACAAAGGTGATATGCCCGATCGAATTGGCGTCGGCATTTACGCGCAAAAGCTAATGGAAAATTATCCCAATTTACCCGTCGAAGAAGAAGGTCGATTAGGTGATGCGATTTTGCGTGAAAACTTTATTCAACGAGTGTTTATTTATGCGCGTTGGCAAAAGCTAGCGGTAGAAGGACTTTCATTACAAACACTTAATCGTTTTCATGCCCAACATAAGTATATTTTTATGAGCCATAACCAAGCGATGGCTAAAGAATTGGGGCATTGGCTAGCGCAAGCTCATGCTGAAGAACCGAGCGAAGTATTGCCGCAATACTTAACCAAAATGATGACATTACTCAAATTAAGAGCGAGTCGGAAGGGTCACGTAAATACCTTACATCATCTACAAGGCTATCTGAAAAACTTTATCAGCGCTGATGACAAAACTGAATTAGTAGATATTATTGACCAATACCGCAATGGTTTGTTGCCACTTATTGTGCCGATAACATTATTACGCCATCATTTTAGACGCTTTCCAAACGACTATATTACCGACTCTTATTATATGAAGCCTCACCCTAAAGAGTTGATGTTATTAAATAGTTTATAAAAGCATACATGACAATATAGGTATTAAACCTGCTCAGGAAGAAGCGTTGAAAATAGAAGTTATTGAAAACCCAGCAACAGAGTTAATTGCATTTTTAGATGATAAAATTGCTGAATTTAATTGGGCGCATTGGGAAGTAAGTGAACGTAAAGCGATTGCTGTGAAGTTAAACGATGAAAATGGTGATGTTATTGCTGGCGCGGCAGGTCGAACATTTGGTGATTGGTTAATGATCAATACTTTATGGGTGTCAGAAACACTGCGAGGCCAGCAAGTCGGCAGTAAAATTTTACATGAAATAGAGCAAGCAGCACAGGTGCGAGGTTGTAATAAAGCGTTACTGGACACGTTGAATTTTCAAGCGATGCCCTTTTATGAAAAGCACGGTTATCAAGTGCAATGGACACAGCAAGGCTACCCAAAAACTGGTTGTCGGTATTATATGATGAAACAGTTGAGCGAATAAAATTATCGGAGATCTACGGCTGCAATAAAGTTTGATGACAAATTTAGCCTTCATTCAGTCTTCGGATCAAACGAGTTAACAACAGCTACAGGAATTATCGCTATGAACATTGTGTTATTGCTGAATAATGACATTGCTAGTAATTTAGCATTAAATTTATTATTGCCAGCGTTGCGATCGCATAATATTACCGTGTTTTTATCTAGTAAAGTGGGTGGTAATTCCACACGCCCTCAAGCTTTGCAGGATTTAGCGCAATTTGAGCAACACGATGTTTATCGGGCGCTTGAGCAATTGCCAGAGAGTACAGAAAAGTCGTTAATGTTTAAAACCTATACTGAAATAAATCAGTACAGCGATATTAAGATTGAAAGCTTAAATGAAATTAATTCAGCAGAGGGCATAGAAAAAATTCAGTCACTTTCAGCCGGTTTAATTGTTTCTATTCGCTACGGGGTTATCCTAAAGAAGCCAATTATTGGCTTAGCAAAACACGGTGTCATTAATTTGCACTCTGGAAAGTTACCAGACTACCGTGGTGTTATGGCCACGTTTTGGGCCTTATTAAATGGCGATGCGCAACTGTCGACGAGTTTACACTTTATAGATGACAGTACGATAGATACCGGCCGAGTTATTGCGAATTCAACACTGACAGTACAGCAAGAAAAGTCTTATCTCTGGCATGTGTTGTCTTTGTATATAGGTGGATGCCAATTAATTTTACAAGCGATTAATATACTTGAAAATGGTGGCGAACTAACAACGGATATTCAAACTCAGGCAGGTGATTATTTTACTTTTCCAAGTACTGAGCAATTGACGGCGTTTACCGAAAATTGTGGCGTATTGTATAATAAAGATGAAGTTGTTAATTTACTTACATCGATAAAGAAAACCACGATATGAACAAAGTTAACACTGAATTTTAACACTGAATTTTAACGCGGATAACTGTAGCGAAAAATGAGTTGAATAATAAACATTAAGATAAGTCCTTGGTTAAAAACATTAAAATAAATCATTATATTTAAAGAGGTTACTATGAGTATAGTCCGTGTTAATGAATTTACCGCTGCAGCTCAAAAATCAGCAGAACTGTATGCTTTTCTAAAAGCACTCTTACCTTATATTTCTGGTGCAGAAGGTTGTCTTTCCTGCGAACTGTTAAAGCACAATGAGCACGCAGAACAATTTATGATTATTGAGCGATGGGATTGTATTGAAAGCCACCAACTGGCGATTACTAATTATCCACAAGATGATATGCAAGCCGCAATGAGTTTATTTGGTGCCGCGCCTAAGGGCAATTATTACAAGTTGTAAACCTGCAGCATCGTTTTTTAAATTTCGCTAAGGATATAGATAATAATTCGTATGTATGAAAAATATGATGACAATACGGCATTACCAGAAATTCCATATAATTCACCAACATTACCTTATGAAAAACCAGAATTAGGTGTGAATTATTGGATTCAAGATGACTTCTTCCCACAAAAGAAGGCTGTTGAATTAGCCAATAAATGTTTTAACAAAAAGAAATGGAAGCTCGGTTCTCCCTACACCAAAGAGCTTTGGCCAGGAATGCGATCAAAAAACGCACTAAGTAAGAGTGACTTACAGTTGGTTGAAACGTGGGCTAAATCGCAAGTTAATAAAGCTGAGTTTTGGGTGGCTGAGTCAGATAGTGTGGTGGTTGATAGCAATACCGCAATTTTAGTGGGTGCTGAAGAGGGTGAAGCAAGGCCCCATGTTGATAACCGGAAGTTATGTCGTTTCGGTGCAGTACTTTATTTAAGTCAAAACCCTCAACCGCACTCAGGTACTAGTTTTTATCGGCTTAAATATAGTAACGGCGCTGCCGGCGGTAATTTGGTGGAAGCGCCATATGTAAACTTAGTTGATGCGCTTAAAACAGAGAGCTTACCAAAAGGTGCTTGGTATGAAGATGTCGCGATTGAGAATAAATTTAATCGACTCATTTTGTTTAAAGGTAATATTGCGCATAGCGCCAGTAGTTACTTTGGTAAAGAAAAAAGAGATAAACGCCTTGCGATAACGTTTTTTTGGTTAGCGGAAGATTAAGTGAAATGTGGCTATTAAGTTTTTTTGGTTTACTGATGATGGTGATAAGTTTGGTAATGATAAAAAATCCTCAGACTTTCGCTACCGGTATCATTAAGTTTAGCCAACAAACATATTTTCATGTTTTCGAAATTTTAAGCCGTTTATTTTTTGGTGTAGTTTTTGTCTATTACTCACCTTTGACCTTAGCGCCAATTATGAATGCGACCCTAGGTTACTTAATGTTACTTGTCGCAATATTGTTGCTAGTTATTGGTGCTGATAAACACCGAACATTTGCTTTGTGGTCAGCAGAAAAATTTAGCACTACGTTTCGCGTTTCTGGATTTTTCTCTTTCATTTTTGGCAGTTATATAATTTACACTACCTGGTAATATAAAAATCTATAGTGATTAACGCAATTGATGAACATGTCATTTATTAAATGGTGAATAAAATGTTAAAGGCCTTTTGGTTAACGCTCTTTTTTGTCGTCTTAATTTGGTCGGGTATTGGGCCAAAAGATCAATTTACTTGGTTTTTAGAAGTATTACCGGCGATTATCGGTTTAGTGCTTATGGCGATAAGCTTAAGGAGCTTCCCGCTTACGCGTTTACTTTATAATTTTATCTTACTGCATTGCATAGTACTGATGGTTGGGGGGCATTACACGTATGCAGAAGTACCTCTTTTCGACACCATCGCCAATTGGATGGGATCTGAGCGCAATAATTACGATAAAGTAGGGCATTTTTTCCAAGGCTTTGTACCTGCTTTACTGGCCCGTGAAATCCTGATCCGAAAATGTGTTGTTAATGGCAAAGCTTGGTTAAATGTTATTATTGTTTCTATTTGTTTGGCTTTTAGCGCGTTTTATGAACTGATAGAATGGTGGGTTGCTGTCGCCTCAGGTGAAAATGCTGAAGCCTTCTTGGGTACACAAGGTTATATTTGGGATACGCAGTCAGATATGGCCTTAGCATTATTAGGGGCCATTGTTTCAATTATTGTCTTAGCGACATATCATGATCGTCAACTGGCTAAAATAAACGTTTCTGTTGCAGGTTAATGAGTTATGCCAAGTTGATTAATTAACTGCTCATTTTTAATGGTTAAAATTAATAATGATGGTGTGATAAAAGTTATAAGTAGAATAACTACTGACTAAATTTTATGCTTTGTAATTATCCATTTTCCTTATGAAAAAGTAGATCACTTAATTAATCAAATTGGTATTAAATATGAAATTAAATAGAATGATGAGCGTGTTATTAGTCACGATAATCATATTTACTATATCGGCGTGTGGCTCTGTTTCTGTTAGCAATCGCGGCACGAAAGTGACGGTGGAAAGCAAGCCTAAGCAACCAAACGTCATTGTGAACGAAAATTTAAGCGAGCATATCAGCGATCAGGGCAAAAAAGAGGGGGAGCGCTAACACTGCCAGGCAATTTTTAGCGCTTAGTTAGACCGTAGCCTATGCCATTAAGCTTTTAACCGCATCGGTCAATTTTTGCTGTAATTCTTCATTTATTAACTTAGTATTTTCCATATCAAAGTTATCAAAAAAGCTAGGTATTGATAGCGTCGCTTTAACATCGCCAGCAAAATAAAATGCCGAACTTGAAGCTGCCGCTAGCACATTACTTGCGCCACCGGGTCCTGGTGATGTTGCCAAAAATAGCATAGATTTATTTTGAAAAACTTTTTGATTAATACGAGAGGTCCAATCAAATAAATTTTTATAGGCAGCACTATAACTACCGTTATGCTCGGCAAATGAAATAATAATAGCGTCACTTTCGCCGAGCTTATTAAAGAAGGCCTTCGCTGCTTCAGGTTGGCCTAATTCTACTTCCTTATCCTGGCTGAAAAGTGGTAATTCGAAATCGTTTAAATCGAGTATTTCAACGACTGTATTTTCCTGTACTTCAGTGGCTAAATTGGCAGCATAGGTGGCCAACTGCTTATTGATTGACTTACGGCTTGTACTTGCACCAAATGCGATTATTTTCATTATAACGTTTCCTTTTATTTATTTTTTTATTAAGTTTAACTGTTTTGAAGGGTAAATAAATATCGCTTGGCCGGCGCTTAATGCCGTAAAAGAGATACCTTTTTTGTCGTGTATAAGGCTGCGAGCATTTATTAACTCACCATTAATGTTAGCTTCCCCATGGCAAAGGTAAACTAATGTTTCGCCGGAAATAGTAATGTTTTGTTGCTCGACAGTGTTACTAACTGAAATGGAAATAGTGCTATCAAATGTGCTTGGCTGATTTTTTTCACCGCCGTAAACCTTTGTCAGCTCTCCTGACTTAGGCTGATAAACCTTATAACCAGCAGGTTCGCCTAATTCATCTGGCAGCACCCAAAGTTGAATCATTTGATTTTGTTGATCACCTGGGTTGACTTCATTGTGGCGAAAGCCCTCTGCGCCAGCACGTTGCACTTGCACCGAGCCTGCAGTCAATCGCTCGCCATGACCTAATGAACCCTGATGTTCAACCTCACCAGCGACCATAACAGAAATAACATCAACTTCTTTGTGGCCATGCATACGCGTTTCACCAAAAGGCAAAAAATTTGCATCGGATAAATAAACAAATTGACCCAGACCAGGTAGTGCTAATGTTTTTGAACGACCAAAATAATTTTGGTTTATCACAAAATGACGTTCAATTAATCCGGCAAAACCGTCTTGGGGTAGTTGCTCAAAGGTTAGCTTTTGCATGTTTTTATTTCACCATTGTCGGGCATGTTTTAACGATAAATATTTTAAAGCTTTAATACTTAATGCGATACAAAAGCTGAAGTATAAAACTCTTACGTTATAAGTAATTATGTTGATATTTATGCCATATTGATCGATTTTTCATAACTATTTATAACATTACTCTACAGTGTGACTAAATTTAGGTAAAATAGCTGTAATCAAATTTCGAAATTACAGTTATTTACTGCTCTTTTTTAGGATAGCCTGTGTCAAGTTACGAAAAACGCTTAAACAAATACATTAGTGACTCGGGTTATTGCTCGCGTCGGTTTGCTGATAAATTGATCGAAAATAATCGCGTGACGATTAATGGCAAAGTGCCTGAACTTGGTACTAAGGTTTTGTTGGGTGATAGGGTTTGCATTGACGGCAATGAGATTAAAGCCAGCGCCAGTAATCACACTGATCGTGTCTATATTGCTTATAATAAACCGGTTGGCATTACCTGTACAACGGAGCGACATGTAAAAGGCAATATCATCGATGCTATTGGCCACACTAAACGCATATTCCCTATCGGCCGTTTGGATAAGCCTTCAGAAGGCTTGATTTTCCTCACCAGTGACGGTGACATAGTGAATAAAATATTACGTGCTGAAAATGCTCACGACAAAGAATATATCGTCAAAGTTGATAAGCCAATCAGTGAACGTTTTATTGAACGTATGTCAAAAGGTGTACCGATTTTAGACACAATAACCAAACCTTGCGTTGTGAAACATGACAGTAAATATGTGTTTAGAATTATTCTAACTCAAGGCTTGAATCGACAAATTCGTCGTATGTGTGAATACTTAGACTATGAAGTAATTGAACTACAGCGTTCGCGTATTATGAATGTAGAACTAGGTAAATTACGTTCAGGAGAATGGCGCGACTTAACTGAAAGTGAAATGGCTGAGATAAATACGGCCGTATCACACTCTCGTAAAACCGCACTTGATGGTGACTTGTCGGAGTTAGATGAAAATGAAATTGATTTAACTGAAATAGAAGTTAAAAATGATGCTGTAAAAGTCGATATCACTAATATTAAGCACCCTAGTAAAACCATAGCGTCGAAATCACCCGCTTCTTCACGTACATTAACCCGTATCGATGTGAAAAAAACAGCAACAACATCAACAGGTAAAAAACGCCTAAGTTTGAAAAAGAAAAGTTAATTTTATCTAGGTCTTTTTAGATATTATCTGAATAAAAGGTAATTCGATATTATGCATGTTGAAGAAAAATGGCGTTTAACCGAACAAGCACAAATATTTTCATTTATTGAAAAATATAGCTTTGCAACGCTAGTGTCTCCATCACTGCAGTCTAGTCATTTACCGTTAATGTTAGATCGTAGTAATCATTATTTAATAGGACACTTTGCTCGCAATAATCCACATTGGCGTGAACTTACTGAAGATATTGTCAAGCAACACTTAGTTATATTTAATGGTCCACATGGCTATATTTCTCCGACTTGGTATGACAATAAGCCTGCGGTACCAACATGGAATTATGCGGCCATTCATATTAAAGGCTGTGCTGAATTACTCAGTGCAGATGATACGACACAAGCACTTGATTCGCTTATGCACAAATATGAACCTGAGTTGTTAGTTAAGCGTGATGTGGTAAGTGCAGATTATCAAGAAAAATTATCTAAAGGTATCGTTGGTTTTAAAATTTCAATTGATGTTATTGACGCAAAAGTCAAGCTGGGACAGCATCGCTCAATAGCCGATCAACAAGGTGTTACTGCTGCACTTAGTAAATCAACATCCGCAGATCATCAAGCCTTAGTGGATTACATGCATGAATTAAAACTGGGCATAGGCGAGGCTGCAAAAGCTTGATACGTTTAACTGTCTTCGCCAATTTAATATCATCTTAAGTTTTACGCTTAATTTTTTAAATTCAATAAGTTTGCTGGCGAATATTGATCGGTCAAAAGGGGTGAACCTTCAGGCCAATCTTGACTTGTAGCCGTTGAGGTCATTTGACGGCTTATCTCAGTGATATCGACATCAAAAAGTGATAACTTTTCACTTAATTCAATAGCGCGTGCCGCTATAATATCATTCGTAGGTAATGGTTTTGTACTGGCTAATATGATGCGATTACTGTTTCTATTATTTCGAACATTGAAGAAATCGCCAAAAACTGATTTATAAGTAGCCGATTCGTAATTGTATAAATCACTGACTGAAAACGTATTTGCCGCTAACACGCCATTATCGCTGAGTAAGTTTTTCGCTTCTTGCAAAAACTCTTGCGTCATTAAATGTTCGGGTATGTAGTCACCATTAAACGCGTCGAGAATTATCCAATCGTATTGCTGTTTTTTTATCGACTCGCGTTTAACAAAAATACGTCCGTCTTGCGCCACAGCAGTAATATGGTCGTTTTCGAAAAAGCTAAAGTAGTTTCTCGCGACTTTAATTACCGCCGGATCTATTTCAACATTGGTAATAGTCGCCTTTGGATAAATTTGATGTAAAGTATTCGACATGGTGCCGCCGCCTAAGCCAATAATTAAAATACGCTCTGGGTTAGGGTTTATTAATAAGCTTGAAAATAGCATTTTGGTGTAATTAAAAACTAAACGTTGCGGGTCGTCCACTAACATACAGCTTTGCTGAGTTTTCGTACTTCTAACATTGAACTTTAAACAACGTAGTCCGTTTTTTTCTTCGACTAATATATTGCGATATAACGAACGTTCACTGTGGATAGTTTTGGCCATCACTGGTGTACTTAAGGCCGCGCTTATGAGCAAACTAGTGACCACCCCAATCAGGAAAGTAATCGATAATTTATTCATGTGCCGCTTCCTGTGGGTTGCCCGAACGGTTATTACTGATCTTTTTCTGCTGATTTAGACGATTGAAGATCATGGCGCTAACACCAAGTAGAATAAGCGCGGTGCTGAACACCATAATAATATCGTTAACCTCGAACAGTAAAACCAAGTAGAAAGAGGTAATAATAGTGCCTAAAGCACTGCCCAGTGTTGACACAAAGTAGAGAAAACCAGCCACTTGGCCACTTTTATCTTTATCGGTAACTAACAAGCGCACAGAGTAAGGCGAAATCATACCCAGTATTACCGTTGGCACAAAGAATAAGGCCATTGACGCGAGTAACGAACCATAACGGGTATCTTCAACAGCAAGGAAAATAGCCTCCATTACCCATTCTGAAGAAAATGCCACGGGCAAAACAGCGATACCTGCAAAGATGAAAATTAACCCGTAGCGATTTAAAGATGCGTTTTTAGTTGATAGTTTGCCACCAGCTAAATAGCCAAACGACAAGCTCAGCATAAATACCGTAATTATACTGCCCCAAATATGAACGCTACTGCCGAAAAATGGCGCTAATATTCTACCGCCCAGAAGCTCAATACCCATAATGCAAAAGCCACTAGAAAAGGCCAGTAAATAAATTAGCGGGTTTTGCCAAGGCCCATTATTGTTGTTTTTATTCGTCATTTAACTTACTGCTTTAGGTTTTAATTCAATTGAGATTAGTCATATTAAACATAACTTCTATCAGATGCTAGATACAAAAAAGGCTTGTTACAAAAAACAAGCCTTTGGCAATACATCATGATTGACGTTTATACTATTTTCACTTTAGCGAATAACTTATTTAGATCGTTTTTCTTTAGACAATTTTTCTTTAGCCAATAGTGGTTTTAGAAATCTCGCGGTATGAGAACCTTTATGTTCCGCTACTTGCTCTGGCGTGCCAGTCACTAATATTTCACCGCCACCGCCACCGCCTTCTGGACCTAAATCAACAATCCAGTCTGCCGTTTTTATCACATCTAGATTATGTTCAATGACCACGATGGTATTGCCATGGTCACGCAAGCGATGAATAACTTGCAGTAATTGTTTTATGTCGTGAAAGTGTAAGCCTGTGGTCGGTTCATCCAATATATACAAGGTTTTACCGGTATCGCGTTTTGATAACTCTTTTGACAACTTAATGCGTTGTGCTTCACCACCTGACAATGTTGTGGCTGATTGTCCAAGTTTGATATAACTCAAGCCAACATCCATTAAGGTTTGCAGCTTACGTCTAACCGCTGGAATAGGAGAGAAAAACTCAAAAGCATCTTCGATGGTCATATCTAAGACTTCATGAATGCTCTTTCCTTTGTATTTTACTTCTAAAGTTTCACGGTTATATCGTTTACTTTTACAAACGTCACAAGGCACATAAACATCCGGTAAAAAATGCATTTCAACTTTAATTAAGCCGTCACCTTGGCACGCTTCACAGCGTCCACCTTTCACGTTAAAGCTAAAGCGTCCTGGCTTATAACCACGCGAACGTGACTCTTGCGTTGCCGCAAAAATATCACGAATAGCGGTAAAAATACCGGTGTAAGTGGCAGGATTAGAACGCGGTGTTCTCCCTATCGGGCTTTGGTCAATATCGATAACTTTATCGAGTAGGTCTAAACCGATAATCTCTTTATGTGGCGCAGGTTCTTGTGTCGTTGCGCCATTTAATTCAATGTGAGCCAGCTTATACAAGGTATCGTTAATCAAGGTTGATTTACCTGAGCCGGAAACGCCGGTTACACAGGTCATTAAGCCATTTGGAATGACTAAATCGACATTTTTTAAGTTATTGCCGGTGGCACCTTTAAGTTCAACCACATTGTTTTTATCAAAAGGTATTCTGGTTTTTGGTATTTCAATACGTTCTCTGCCTGACAGGTACTGACCGGTAAGTGAGTCTTTACACGCTAAAATGTCATCGACATTACCTTCGGCAATAATATGACCACCATGTACACCTGCACCAGGGCCAATATCAATAACATAATCGGCGGCGCGAATAGCATCTTCGTCGTGTTCGACCACGATGACGGTGTTACCTAAATCACGTAAATGGATCAGCGTTTCTAACAAGCGTTCGTTATCACGTTGATGCAAACCAATAGACGGTTCATCTAAAACGTACATTACACCAACTAAGCCGGCACCAATTTGGCTAGCTAAGCGAATACGCTGGGCTTCACCACCTGATAATGTGCCTGCAGCGCGCGACAAGTTAAGATAATTTAAGCCAACATTCACCAAAAACCCTAAACGGTCACAAACTTTCTTAAGAATTTTTTCGGCAATTTGTCCTTTTTGACCGGTTAATTCTAAGCCTTGGAAAAATGCTAAGGCGTCAGCAATGGCATATTCAGCTACTTCTGTTAATGGTGTATCACCAACAAATACATTACGTGCTTCTAATCTTAATCGGCTACCTTTACAGTCTGGACAGTTTTGGCTATTTAGGTATTTAGATAATTCTTCACGCACCGCGTTAGATTCTGTTTCGCGGTAGCGGCGATCCATATTATTTAAAATACCTTCAAACGGATGTTTGCGAATAACAATGTCACCACGGTCATTCATATATTTAAATTCAATTTCTTGTTTGCCACTGCCGGTTAAAATCAGTTGTTGAGTTTTTTCATCTAATTCACTAAAGGGAAGCTCTAAGGGAAATTCATAATGATCAGCTAAGGCTTGCAACATTTGAAAATAATAAAAATTACGTTTATCCCAACCACGAATAGCGCCACCAGCTAAACTTAATTCTGGATTCGTAATTACGCGGCTTTTATCAAAATATTGTTGGTTACCTAATCCATCACAGGTTTGACATGCTCCGGCTGGGTTGTTGAATGAGAACAAGCGTGGTTCTAATTCTTGCATGCTATAGCCACATTTAGAGCAAGCGAAATTAGCGGAGAAAACTAACTCTTCTCTTTTGGGGTCATCCATAAAGCCGACTTTCACAGTGCCGGAGGTAAGCGATAGTGCGGTTTCAAAAGATTCAGAAAGGCGCAATTGAATATCTTCACGAACTTTCAGACGGTCAACAACCACTTCAATCGTATGTTTTTTATGTAACTCTAACGTCGGTGGATCGGATAAATCACAAACTTCGCCGTCAATGCGGGCGCGAATGTAGCCTTGTGCAGCAAGGCTATCTAATAATTTAACATGCTCACCTTTACGGTCTTGTAGCACAGGGGCTAGTACCATCACTTTAGTGCCTTCGTCGAGCTCTAAAACACGGTCAACCATTTGAGAAATAGTTTGTGCAGCCAGTGGTAAGTGGTGATTCGGACAACGGGGTTCACCAACTCTAGCATAAAGTAAACGCAGATAATCATAGATCTCGGTGATAGTACCCACGGTTGAACGCGGATTATGTGAAGTCGATTTTTGTTCAATTGAAATAGCAGGAGACAGGCCTTCGATATGATCTACATCGGGCTTTTCCATCAAGGATAAAAATTGGCGCGCATAAGCAGAAAGTGATTCTACATAGCGTCTTTGTCCTTCAGCGTATAGGGTATCAAAGGCTAGTGAAGACTTGCCTGAGCCGGAAAGCCCGGTGATAACAACGAGTTTATCGCGAGGAATATCTACATTAATATTTTTTAAGTTATGAGTGCGAGCACCCCTGACTTCTATTTTCTTCATAATGACTTTGTGACCAATTTAACGCCCGAGGATTGTTATACGAAAGAGCTGTATGCAAAGATCAGACTGATTGTAAATTACCTTACGTTTTAGCAACATTGTACATAATGGTTAACGATAAAATACCTCCTAAACAAGGTTGTTTTTACAGCCAATTTTACTCAAGGTTGTTTTTAGGCGAACATAAAGTTAGAACCGATTATTATCGCACAATTTTTAATCCAAATTCATCTAAAATCTCTGTTTATGTTCATTCAGAAGCCGTGTTAAGATATGCCCGTTTATATTCCCGCTCCCAATAAATTAAGAGTTCAAAATCTTCATGAGTGCATCCGGTTTAAATAGTATTGAGAAAAAGGCCGCGTTATCGCTGGCGTCAGTGTTCGGCTTGCGGATGCTCGGCTTGTTTATGATCTTGCCTGTTTTTGCCATTTATGGTGAAGAACTTATCGGTTACAGTCCAATTTGGCTTGGTTTAGCGATTGGTGCTTATGGTTTAACGCAGGCGATGTTACAAATTCCGATGGGAATTTTATCGGATAAATTTGGTCGAAAGCCGGTAATTTTAGCTGGGTTGGTTATATTTTTTATCGGTAGTGTTGTGGCTGCTATGTCAGACACTATTTATGGTGTGGTGTTTGGTCGAGCTTTGCAAGGTACAGGCGCGATAGCGAGTGCAATACTGGCATTAGCGGCAGACTTAAGCCGTGAGGAACAGCGCCCAAAAGTTATGGCAACTATCGGTATGTTCATTGGTCTCTCGTTTACTGTTGCGATGATTATTGGTCCGATAGTCGCGCAAGCATTTGGCTTAAGTGGCTTGTTCTGGTTTATCGCGATATTAACAATATTTGCTATGCTAACCATTCAGTTTATCGTACCTAATTCAATCAATACCGCACCTAAAGGTGACAATGTTGCATTGCCATCAAAGCTAGGCAGTTTAATTCGTGACGGACAACTGTCACGATTAAATTGGGGGGTATTCATTCTCCACATGGCTTTAACCGCTTGTTTTGTAACTTTACCCAAGCAATTTGTGGCTAATGGTTTAGCGCTTGAACAGCATTGGCAGCTTTATTTACCGACGCTAATAGGCTCATTTTTTCTGATGGTGCCATTTATGATCATTGGGTTGAAAAAGCAAAAAGAAACGCAAATGTTTAGCGCAGCTGTTGCTTTGCTAACGTTAGCTTTATTATTACTTTGGTACCTGCCTATTAGCATGACCACATTGATTGTATTAGTGATGATGTTTTTTACCGCCTTTAACTATTTAGAAGCGACCATGCCGTCAATATTGTCGCGCATTGCGCCTGCGGGTGTTAAAGGCAGCGTGATGGGTATTTATTCTAGTAGCCAGTTTTTAGGCGCTTTTGCTGGCGGTATTTTAGGTGGTTTTATTGCCGGCGAATTTGGCGAGCAAACTATATTTCTTGTCACCGGTTTATTTGCGCTAGTGTGGCTGTTATTAACCTTTGGTATGAAGCCGTTGAAAAAATCTAAGGCGTATAGTTTTTCAACCAGTATTATTAATGATGAAAAAGCACGTGAAGTAGCGCAAAAACTCAGTGAAATGCCTGGCGTCATTGAAGCTACCATTATGCATGAAGAGGCTGTTGCTTATTTGAAGGTAGACGATAAAACTGTTGATCTAGCGAGTATCAAAGCCTTGCTTAATCAATAATTAAGCTTGATTTCAAACGTATTAAGCCGGTAAAAAGTGCGTTTAAATCACCATAGTAATGAAGTCAGTAATGCTTTTTTCGGCTATCTTTATATTGACTTCATCATCTATGACTTTTCCAATCATAGCTGCGCCCAAGGGCGATTCTGGCGTAATAACAACAATAGTAATCGTGTCAATCTGCATAGCCAATTTGCAGCGATAACCGCCAGCCACTGGCGCAAGAAAAAACCACTGCTGTTTATCAATATCCCTTTCTAACTGCACCACTGAGCCAATGTTTATCTGTAGCTTAGGCTTTAACGCTTGTGAAGGGATATTTTGCAAACACTTGATGGTGTATTTAATTTCATCGACCCGTCTAGATTGGCCTTCTGCCAAGTAACTTTGCTCAATTGCCAAAGTGTCATATTGTGTTTCTGCCACTGACTGATCGTCGGTAGCCGCCTTGTGAGCATTATTTGCGGCAATTAATGCGAGCGCTAATTCTTTTTTTAGTTGTTCAGTAACTTGGTCAATGATGATTTTTTTGTCGATGTAGATAACATTTCTCGCTATTGCTGCTCCTGATTGCTACAACTCAGCATACGTAGAATAAATCGAAAGTAAACCAGTGCTTTGAGCAATCTGGAAGTCACCCGGCTATTGTGGCTATCTGACAGGTGTCAAAATAAAGCTTGAGTTTTATCTTACTTGCAGATATTTTATATATTAATAAGCTCAACCAAAAAATATGAACTAGCTTTAGATAATACTATTGCTATACATTAGAATAACAACCAAAAAGTGATTTAACATGAATGATAATGCTGCCTTTCCACATTTATTAGCGCCATTAGATTTGGGCTTTACCTCCTTAGCTAATAGAACCTTAATGGGTTCAATGCATACCGGTCTTGAAGAAGAAAAAGGTGGCTTTGATAAACTCGCAGCATTCTATGAAGCGCGTGCAAAAGGTGGTGTAGGTTTAATTGTTACCGGTGGTATTAGCCCAAACTTGCGCGGGCGTCTAGCGCCATTAGGTTGTGAGCTAAGCAAATTTTGGCACGTAGGTAAGCATAAAAAAATCACTTCAGCCGTACATAAATATCCAACAAAAATCTGTTTGCAATTATTACATGCAGGCAGATATTCGTATCACCCGTTCAGTGTTTCAGCCAGTAAAGTTAAGTCACCGATTAACCCTTTTACGCCCAAAGCTATGTCAGTGCGCCAGATTAAAGGCACGATAAAAGATTTTGCCCATTCGGCAAAGCTGGCACAAAGAGCCGGTTATGACGGTGTTGAAATTATGGGCTCTGAAGGCTATCTCATCAACCAATTTAGCTGTGTCAAAGTTAATAAACGTACCGATGAATGGGGCGGTAGCATTGAAAATAGAATGCGCTTAGCCATTGAAACTATTCGTGCTGTGCGGGCAAGTGCCGGCGATGATTTTATTATAATATTCCGTTTATCTATGCTTGATTTAGTTGACGGCGGCAACAGCTGGCAAGACGTGGTGACTATGGCTAAAGCGGTTGAAGCCGCTGGCGCAACGTTAATTAATACTGGTATTGGTTGGCACGAAGCGCGTGTTCCTACCATTTCAACATCAGTACCACGCGCAGCATTCACTTGGATCACCGAGCGAATGAAAAAAGAGGTATCTGTACCATTAATTACCACAAACCGTATTAATACCCCTGAAGTCGCAGAAAAAATATTATCCTCAGGCCAAGCCGATATGGTGTCTATGGCACGGCCATTTTTAGCGGATGAAAACTTTGTTGCCAAAGCGGCGGCCAATAAAAGTGACGAAATTAATACCTGTATTGGTTGTAACCAAGCGTGTTTAGATCATGTATTTAAGCAGCAACGTGCTTCGTGTTTAGTTAACCCTGCTGCCTGTTATGAAACCGAACTGACATTTGAAAAAGCTAATACAAAGAAAAAAATAGCGGTTGTAGGTGCAGGTCCTGCAGGCTTAGCTTTTAGTGTTTATGCTGCGCAACGTGGTCATAGTGTCGAGATATTTGACCGTGGTAGCGAAATTGGCGGCCAGTTTAACTATGCTAAGCAAATACCGGGTAAAGAAGAGTTTTTTGAGACCTTACGTTACTTTAATAAGCAAATTGAATTGTTGGGCATAACGCTTCATTTAAATCAGCAGCAAAGTGCAGAACAATTAGCCGCTGCAGGCTTTGACGAAATTGTGCTAGCAACAGGCATTGTCCCCAGAGCACTTGATATTAAAGGTATCGATCACGAAAAAGTAAAATCTTATATTCAAGTATTACGCGATAAAGAACCTGTAGGTAAAAGCGTTGCGATTATTGGCGCCGGTGGTATTGGTTTTGACGTCGCTGAATTTCTAGTTGAAGAAGAATCATTGACGACAAACCCTGAAAAATGGCTACAAAATTGGGGTGTAGATAAAAACTATCAAGAAAATGGCGGCTTATCAGGTAAGACAGTTCAAGAAGCGCCAAGTCGTGAAATTTATCTCCTACAACGTAAATCCACGAAAGTGGGCGCAGGTTTAGGTAAAACTACGGGTTGGATCCATCGTGCTACCTTACAAAAAAATGGTGTAAAAATGTTAGCTGGCGTTACTTATGACGAGGTTAATGATGATGGTTTAGTCATTTCTGTTGATGGAGAGCAACAAACCCTGAAAGTAGACCACATTATTATTTGTGCGGGGCAAGAATCTGAACGCAGCCTTTATAATCAGCTAGAAGCCCAAGGTATAAATGCACATCTGATTGGCGGGGCGAATGTTGCTGCAGAGCTTGATGCCAAGCGAGCCATTAGACAAGCGGCAGAGCTAGCCGCAAAAATATAACGGTTTTACTAGAAAAATGCAGATGTTGTTCATGCGCTTTAAAAAGCTTGAACAGCATCTGCATTTTTTATTTTGAACTCAAAAAATACTTAATATAGTTAAGATTCGTGATAGTTTAAGGCAAAAAAACAAAGTGTTCACATACTGAGATTAATATTTCTCAACTCGCAGAAGAACTTGCGGTACAATTAACTCAGTTTACTATAAAGAAATAAATGACTAGATTGAATGAATAAAAATAAAACTCCTAATTTAGCCATCGTGCTAGCGGATAACCGATAATATGGTAACCGTTAATTCTACTGCTGGGATTGCAGCCGCAGATATAGACATTGCCCACAGTGCAGCTGATTTTAAACAGCTACTTTTGGCAGAAATTTCCCAGGCTAAATCACGCATTTACATTTCAGCGCTTTATATACAAGACGATGCAGCTGGCAGAGAAATACTGGCAGCTTTATATCAGGCAAAGCAAAAAATCCCCACATTAGATATTTGTTTGTTTGTAGATTTTCATCGTGCACAACGCGGATTGATTGGTGATAAACTATCTGGTGGAAATCGAGATCTTTATTTAGCACTTGAACAACAACATCAAGTTTCAATTAACATTTATGGTGTGCCCGTTAAGCGTAAAGAGTTACTCGGTGTTTTGCATTTAAAAGGCATGGTGATCGACAACGTGCTACTTTATACTGGCGCCAGTATTAATGATGTATACCTGCAACAAACAGGGCGATATCGTCTTGATCGCTACTATCGCCTAAATAATCAAGCCTTAGCTGATAATTTTTGCCAGTATCTCCAGCGTTACTTTATCGATTCAAACTTGGCCCCACTATTAAACCAAGGGGAGTTACCAGACAACAAGGTAATAAAACGCAATATCCTTCGTTTAACTCGCTTATTAAAATCATCAAAGTATCGCCCGTTCAGTGCCAATAAAATTGGCACTGAATCTACTAATATTCAAGCCTCGATGTTTGTTGGTTGTGGTCGAAGGGGTAACCAATTAAACCGGGTGATCCGAGATTTAGTGCGCAGTAGTCGTAATACTTTAGTTATTTTTACACCTTACTTTAACTTACCTAAGCCTTTATTAAGAGATGTAGATGCCGCGCTAAAACGCGGGGTTAAAGTTATCTTGACCGTAGGTGATAAAAAAGCCAATGACTTTTATAATGCCGATGAAGCAACGTTTTCAACGGTTGAAATTGTGCCTTATATTTATGAACGTTTACTCGCGAGCTTTTTGGCTAAACGTCAAAAATATTTAGACAATGGCACTTTATCGTTGAGGTTATGGCAACACGATAATAATAGCTTCCATTTAAAGGGCATGGTGGTGGATGAACGATATCACTTGTTAACGGGCAGTAATCTTAATCCAAGAGCTTGGGCGTTAGATTTGGAAAATGGTATCTTACTTGATGACGAAAAAGGTGAGATAGCAGATAAATTTGCTGAAGAGTTTAAGCGTATTACCCAAAATACAAAAATCATACGTCAATCATCTGAGATTGAAAGCGTGCAAAACTACCCTGAAAAACCTCGTAAACTTCTGAAAAGACTACGTATGACGCAAGTAGATAGGTTGCTAAAACGTTTTCTTTAGCATTTAGTTTTAATACCAAATTTTACAAGCTTAGCGGCTAAAAAGCATAATGTTTCATTATGCTTTTTTATTTTTGCACAGGTAAGGAAGGCTTTGGCGGTAATATAGTGTCTAGTTGGGCATGTTGGTATTCGTCTACATTAATAAAATACTGTTTTAATGTGCCATCAGCAACTAACTTGAGAATTTTCTGGTCATAAAGTTTTTTAAGTTTTTCACCTTTAGCTGAATGGCTAAAAGCTAGATATAAAGGCGCTTCAGTCCCTATGATTTGATGACTATAACGCTTGTCGGGGTCTGCTAAATATAAATTGGTTTGATAGGCAACGGCAAGATCTACACGTTTTTTTTCAATCAGCTTAGCGACATTATCAATGTAGCCTACGCCATAAAAATGACTACTGCTTGGTAAAAATTTTTGTAGACCATAATCTTTTTTACCCGCTACAGTGAGGCCAGCTAAGTCATCAATACCTTTAATGTTATGAACGTTCTTATCAAAAATAGCATACAGCGGATATTCAATATCTAGATGATGCTGTGGAAAAATCAGCTTACGATTTGTGTTTTTATAGCTGCCAACAAGTATATCTGCACGTCTCGTTTCTACTAAAGTTAGCGCACGACTCCAGCTAGTTGATATAAACTCTAATTGATAGTGCTTTCCATACACCGCTCTGACGATATCCCAGTATGTGCCTGTACCATCAGCGTTGGTGTATTCCTGCCATTCCTCGCTCGCAACGGTTAATACAGGTAACGGCTGTGCTGCAAAGCTATGACCCATGAAAAGAGCCGCGATACATATAATTATTTTATCCATAAAATATTAATTAGTTCCGTTAAAGTGAGTTTGATAGCTCACTATTACTGCTAATGATAAGATGAGCATAACTTTATTTTTCAAAAATGTTAATAACAAATGGCTGTTCATGGGAAAAGCCAATTGCTAACTTGAGGTATATATTTGCTGTGCCGGATTAAAGCTCATCCAAGACGTTAGCACATACTTATTCGATGAAATAGGTATATTACCTCGGTGTGTATGGGTAAAGCCGCATGGAGCAATAATCATACTGCCGGCTTTAGGTTTAATGCTTTTATTTTGATAATAAAAGTCTGTTTCGCCACCTTCTTCAACGTCATTTAAATAAATTATAAACAGTAGCACCCGATGCAGCGCTTTATTCTCACCCAGTTGTGGAAAAATTTCCGAGTGCCAATAGCCATAGTTCCCCTTGCCTTGCTCATACCGCTGACCATTTACAGGCGCCAAATTGAACAAATATTTTATCAAATTAAATAAATTTGGTTTGCCAACTTCTTCAAAATTATCAACTGTTAATACTACGGGCTGTTTGGTTTTAGGGTGTTGAACGGTTAATGAAATACCACCAATTAAGCTAAAGAAATATTTGCCAATATAATCGGTAATATGCTCGCCACAGGCTTGTAAAATTGTTTGTAACGCAGGCTGAAATTCAGCATGTTGGTTGAGGTAAATATCTTGACTGAGTTTTTTTGTGGTATCAACACCGTTACCCGTTCTTCCGGGCACTTTATGATTGCTGTTATCAAAATCTTGAATAAATTTTTCACAAAACTCTGGGCTAAGTGCATCAGGGTATACTTCAATAAAATCTGTCATAGTTATATTCTTATTATTAATCTGAACTCAGCATACAACAAACGGCTACTAATTTAATTACCTTGTCGGTAAATCTCTGTAGAATGTTGTCATAAATTTTATTTATAAAGTGTTTACCATGGTTGTTTTAGTCACGATAAATCAAGCTATTAAAAATATACACTTTGTGATTTAAATACAAATATTTCGAAAAAACAATGTAGAGAATCATAATGATTAAAGAAAGTATAAAACCAAGATTTTGTGAAACAGATGGTTTAGGTCATATCAACAATACCGTAGTTGCACAGTGGTTTGAGGGCGCTAGAGATCCTGTTTTTAAATGGTTTACCCCTGATCTTAGTGTAAAAAATTGGAAGTTAATTTTAGCTAAGACCACCGTTGAGTTCCATGCTGAATTACAATATGGCGCTGATGTAGAGTTAAAAACTTATATTAGCCGCATTGGAAATAGCTCTTTTGATGTCTATCAAGAAGCATGGCAGGAAGATAAAAAATGTGCATCGGGTACCGCTGTTATGGTGCATTTTGACCATCAGACTAAAAAGTCGCAAAAGATTGCAGATGCGACAATCAATAGTATGAAAGAGCACTCTTTTGCTTAAACAGCATTAGAAATACTACGAATGTATTCTCAGGCTAATCATGATTAAGATTGCATGATTGACCGCACTGAAAGCCAGCGAGTGCTCTTAAAATAACTCTATTCATGTGCATCGTAATTTGCTTAAGTTGGATAAAATATTTAATAAAAAAACCGTAAATCTAGCGAAATTTTTTACATCTAATGATAGAATCTGTTTATCGTTATTAAAAATAAATATTCTGAGCGAGCTGACGCTCAGAAAGTGTTAAATTGGTAAAGTAATACTTTACTGCAAATATAGGATTTTGTTCATGGCTGGTGTCAATAAAGTAATAATTTTAGGTAACTTAGGGAAAGACCCTGAAGTACGTTTTATGCCTAACGGTGGTGGGGTAGCTAACCTTACTATTGCAACTTCTGAAAGTTGGAAAGACAAGCAAACGGGTGAACAAAAAGAAAAAACTGAATGGCACCGTGTAGTCATGTTCGGAAAACTTGCTGAAATCGCCGGTGAATATTTAAAGAAAGGCTCTAAAGTTTATATTGAAGGATCTTTGCAAACACGTAAGTGGCAAAACCAACAAGGCCAAGACCAATATACTACTGAAATAGTAGTTCAAGGCTTTAACGGCACTATGCAGATGTTAGATTCACGTGGTGGTAGCGGTGCTGGTGCTGGTGCAGGTGGCTTTAATCAACAAGCTCCTCAACAATCAGGTGGTTTCCAACAACAAGCTGCTGCACCACAACAAAGTGGTGGATATAATCAGCAAGCAGCGCCACAACAAGCTTATAACAAACCTGCTCAACAAAGTGGTGGTTTTCAACAACCAGCACAACAGCAGTCAGCTCCACAACAATCAGGTGGTTTCCAACAGCAGTCTGCACCTCAACAACAGTCTGGTGGATTTCAACAACAGCAAGGTGGCTTCCAACAGAATGCACCTAAAGTAAACCCACAAGAACCAACCATTGATTTTGATGACGACATTCCGTTTTGACGTACTAAAGATAGGTTTTTGTTAAGCTAAACATCGAAAACGATAAAACCCACTGTTACTAGTGGGTTTTTTGTTTTTTTATGCTGTATAAATGGTAAAGCCAATTATATTTCACCATTCATAGAAGGCTTATTTGCGGTAAATATCTGTATCGACGCGGGTAATACAGTTGAAAAAGCTTGCACTACGATATAAATCATAATTTTTCAAATATTTCCCCAGCTTTTAGCACATTCACTGGACTGTTCATTATGTTTAAGTCCGTTATTTTTAATGTATACCCAATTGGCATTAATCATTTGTTGAGTGCGCGTATGTGCCCATGATTGAGCAACGCAACAAATACACTACCTCCAAAAGCATTCCCTAATAATATCACTGCAATTGTCATAGCTACATCACTTACCGCAAGGGCGTTAGATGTAAACAGAGCAACGAACAATTCAACTGATCCTGCAATAGAGTGATGTAAACCACCAACACCAATAACAAAGGTAACAATGTAAATACACAAAATTTGGCTGGCTGTTGAAGAGGTAGATAAAATTGTCCAAGCACCAAGGGCCATAAGCCAGCCTGCGAGAATAGCACTGACAAGCAAAGTACTATATTCGTATGCTAACATGTGTTGCGCAATAACAAGGTAGCCATCAGCGGCATGAATCACATCGTCTGCAGCGCTGAGTAATCCGGCACTTATCAAGCCACCAAATAAGTTTCCTGAAATTACAATTGCCCATAATTTGAGCATGACGGTTAGTTTAGCGCGTTTGTCTAGTATTGGGTAAAAGGCGGTAGCAGTGTGCTCGGTAAATAGCTGGGTGCCGCTTAAAATGCACAAAATAAAGCCTAATGGATAAACAAGTGCAACCAGAATACGATTAAAGCCAGAATCAAGATCTCCAACAATAGTAGCCATGACACCAACAGCCATGACGGTAAAGCAAATGATCATGCCGCCAGCAATAGCGGAGAGAAAGAGTGATAAACCTGGTCGAACTAACTGTTCAAGACCCTCTTCTATTGCTTTCTCTAAAATATCATCAGGATGGCGAAGGGTTTCATCAGTACGTTTAATTATGACGGGCACATATTCGCTGCTCTCTTTTACACGTTCTTTACTTCGCTCTGCAGTGTGCTCTTCGAATAGTGGCTCGCCATCGGCTGAGACAATTTTAGGCACTTCTGGGTCATTTATTTCGTTCATTACAAGTCGCTTATTTGGTGATTTTTATGGATATGTCAATATTCGCTCTAGCACTATCAATGTGCTTATTTAGGCTAATATTATTCTTACTTATAATTGCTCACTGACTTAATTCAATTCGTAAAATGTCGACTTGAAATAAGGCTGTTCAATAAGACATTTAAGTTGGTGTTAATAGTTGTTTTAAGGCTATTTCTAAAGTGGGATATTGAAACTTAAAGTTATTGCTAAGCAGTTTTTTTGGTATAACATTTTGTCCATACAAAATTAAATCTGCTGATTCACCCATTAATATTCGTAATATAAAGCCAGGAACCCTGAATATACAAGGTCTCCCAAGTACGGCACTTAAGGTTTCTGAAAACTGCTGATTACACACGGGCACAGGCGCAGTGGCATTAATAGGCCCAGAAAACGCAGTTTGGTAGATAGCGGCTAATAAAACGGCAACCATGTCATCAATATGTATCCATGACATAAATTGCTCACCACTGGCTATGGGGCCGCCAAGGCCGAGTTTGAAAGGTAGTAGCATTTTTTCTAAAGCACCGCCGTTATTAGCTAAAACAATGCCTGTTCTTATCAGACAAACGCGCGTTTGTTCAGATTCAGCTTGTAGCGCTATTTGCTCCCATTTCTGGCAAATATGATGACTAAACTCATCATGTACATCTTGATAGCTCTCATCGATTTCTACAGCGCCTTGGCGACCATAAAAGCCGATAGCACTGCCCGATATAAAACTATGAGGCGGTTTAGTCGCGGCTTGTATTTTTTCAACTAAGCTTCGGGTTATTTGCCAGCGACTTTGGCAAATAATAGCTTTCTGCGCATTTGACCACCTTTTATCAACAATGGCTTCACCGGCTAAATTGACTACAACATCAAGATCATTAAAGTCTACATCATCAATTGTTGTGATTAATTCAATATTTTCAGGTAGTAACTTTGTGGTTTTTTCTGGACTACGAGTTAAAACAATAATGCGATCGGCATTCAAATGTTGGATTAGTGCTTGCCCAATCAGTCCACTACCGCCTGTGATCAAAATATTCATCATTGCTCCTTTGATTCAAATTGAAACTTATATCATTGTTACTCATTATCTAAGTTGGTTAAAATAGCTCACTACTAATACGTTACTTATTTAGTCATTATAGCTGCATAAGTAAAGCTTGTTAGTCATGCAGGATAATATGATCATGAATAACGAGTTATTAGCATAGATACCTGATATTTATACCTAATGTTGGGCTATTTTCTAAGCCTTAATAGGCCACCTTATTAATTAAATTGTAATTACTATTTTGTAATTTACTGTTTATAGATACCGATAGATTCAATTTATGGATCACATTTAATCTTAACCTGACTTATTATCTGAGCACTTATATTGATTGAAGTAGCCAACGACTGCGTTATTTATTTACTACTGATAAACGCTAGTTATTATAATCAATGCCTTATATTTGACCGAATTCCTGTGCATAAAATAGACGAGCAAATCAATGAAATTGCTAAAGAACTGTAAAGGAAAGCTATAGCGACTGTTGTCGTAAATAAAACGTGGGCAATAAAAAAGCTCCCGAGGGAGCTTTTTTATTACTAGGTAAGCCGAATAGAAAACTTAGTAGTAGGTATCTTCTTTGTTGTGCGCTTGAGGATCTTCAATAATCTCTTCAAAGCCGACTTCAAAACTGTTATTACTATCAGTATTTGCCATATAAATAGTGCGGGTTGAACCATCGATCCAAGTAACTGTACCGCTACCTTTTTTACTACCGCATTTCATACCAATATGTATGTCGTTAAATTCCATCGTTTCCTCCTCGTTTATTGTCGAATACCGAACTGTGCTTTCGATTAAGCAAACTATCTATGTTATTTACTTAGAATATCTATTCTTAAAATAGTTCAAATATTCTGCAGCTAACGTGCTTTTTTTCGACGGGAACGGTTTATTATAAAGAGAAAAATATTCAGATCTAGTCATTTTTATGGTTGGGCGCTAATACCTAAAACCGCCTGCTTGCTAGCCCCTGTTACCGCTGGAATGTTGCCATAAATATTTTTATCAAATGCGAAGGCTAACCAAGCAAAAGCCATAGCTTCTAGTGAATCACTATTTATGTTTTTTGTATGAGTATTCACTAACGAATGTTTAGTAAGCTTATGATTTAACAGTGAAACCAAGTAGTCATTTTCAATGCCACCACCACAAATATATACGTCAGACTTCGTACTTAGTTGGCCTATTTCATGTGCGATACTTTCCGCGGTTAATGCGGTTAATGTTGCTTGAATATCCGCAGGAGGTAGTGTGCTTTTATCCGTGAATTTTGCCAACCACTGACTATTGAAGTACTCACGTCCGGTGCTTTTAGGGGCGGTTTGAGCGAAGTAAGGGTCGCTTAACATTGTCCGTAGTAGACGATGACAAATGTTACCTGAATTGGCCCATTGGCCATTAGCGTCATATCGGCCTGATTGATGTTGTGCAAACCAATAGTCCATCAATGCATTGCCGGGGCCAGTGTCAAAACCGATGGTTTGGTGTGGCGCATTTGAGGGGAGAAAGGTAATGTTTGCAATGCCGCCGATATTGACCACAAAAACATCTTTTTCAGTTGAGCCAAAAATGGCTTGATGAAAAGCAGGCACTAATGGCGCACCTTGGCCTCCTAAGGCGATATCTTTCGTTCTAAAGTCACCAACCACGCGAATACCGGTTAGTAAAGCTAAGGTTTGTAAACAGCCTATTTGCAAGGTAAAAGGCGTTGTTATTTCTTGATTTTTAACTGGGCGATGCCGAATAGTTTGACCATGGCATCCGATAGCGGTGATATCCGCTGCAGCTAAATTTTCTTGCTGTAAAAATTTTGTAACCGCTAGAGCAAATTGTTGTGCTAATTCCATATCGAGACTACCAGCACGATCAATTTCATTGGCACTTGCGTTATACAAACTCATTATTTTTTGCTGAGTATTATTATCGTAAGCTTGATAATAACTGGCGAGTAAATTAGCTCCGTTGGCTTGTAGCTGTTGTTCAGCGTCAAATTCAACCAACGCAAGATCAATACCGTCAGCGCTAGTGCCTGACATTAGGCCAATATAGCGCAATTTATTATTCATATTATTGTGCGCTACTATTGCTTGATTGCATGCTAAGCATCATGTGACGTGAACTTGATAATTCTGCAAGGCGTTGAGTTGCTATCGCATCAAATTTTTGTCTAAATTTGCTACTAATAGGTTTGGCGTCTGGCAGTTTCACCGTTCTAGGGTTGCGATGTACCCCGTTGAGTAGAAACTCATAATGTAAATGCGGTGCTTCTGACATACCCGTTGAGCCAACATACCCGATAACTTGACCTTGTTTAACACGTTCGCCTTGTTTAACGGCGCGTTTAGAAAAATGTAAGTACTTAGTCACAATACCATTACCGTGTTGAATAAAAACATAATTACCATTGTATTTATTGTAGGTTGAATGGGTAACTCTGCCATTACCCGCGGCTACAACAGGTGTTCCTTGCTTAGCGCTGTAATCAGTGCCGTTATGTGATTTCCAACGTTTTTGTATTGGGTGAAAACGCTTACGTTTAAAGTTCGAGCTAATATAGCGAAAACTGACCGGCGCCCGTAAAAATGCTTTACGCATGCTTCTGCCATCAGGAGAATAATATTCATCGTCAGTAAAGCGTATGGCTTGAAAAGACTCACCTTGGTTAATAAACTCTGCCGCAACTATATTGCCAGTGCCAATAAAATCACCTTCAACATATTGGTTTTCATAGATAACATTAAAGCTGTCACCTTCACGAATATCCATTGCAAAATCAATATCCCAGCCGAATACATTAGCTAGGCTGATAATTTGTCCATCATTTAAGCCTGCCGAAGATGCAGCATTCCAAAAATTAGATTTAATTGTGCCGTGTGCAATAGCTTCTCGAACTTCTACCGTTTTACTTTCTTTGTAAGCATGATATTGCTGATTTTGTAAATTGACGAATAACGTCTCGTATTTCGATAGCGGATATTCAAGTGAAACTAAGTTACCCTCACTGTCTTTACCTATGCGCATAATATCGTCAACACGGATCTTTTTCAGTAGCTCACTGTCATCACCTTTTGCGGTGATGACATTGTGGGTTGTGGTGGCATTTAAGCCATTGCGTTTAAATATTTTTGCTAGTGAGTCGCCACTTTTTACTTTGACTGAATGCCAGTCTAATTGAGCCGCGTCTTCTTCAATATTACTGGGCAGAACCCTCGTTGGCTCTTGGATAATATTTACGGGTTCGATGGGCTGAATGGGTAATTGAATATTATCGGGCGTAACAATGCCATTTTCCTGCTCCGGCATAGCTACTTGATAGCGTTCACCGACGATAAACTCGCCATTAGTACTCGACGTTACTTGCTTACTACTTTTTAACGGTACCATTAATAAAATCAGTACCACGGCAGCACATGAAGTAATAATTATCTGGTGCTGTTTTGGTAAGGCAAAATATAAATTTTTTATATTTTTCAAAAAGCTAAGACCTATAAAAGAAATGTTAATACGAAAACTATCGTCTACTATAACAAAATAATATCATGCTAAACAATGATAGGGTTTTCACCGCCGTTAAAAGTACAGTAGAATTCGACAATTAATTATAAATATCAACCGAAATGGTTTATTAATCAGTTTGGTTTATAACTCTTGTTGGAGCCTAAGTAAATGTCAGATGTAAACCAAGCGTTTGAAGAAATAAAGCGCGGTGCAGAAGAAATTCTGCTTGAAGATGAATTGTTGGAAAAATTGAAAAAAGGAAAGCCGCTAAAAATTAAAGCGGGTTTTGATCCAACAGCACCAGATTTACATTTTGGTCATACCGTATTGCTAAATAAGTTGCGTCAGTTTCAGCAGCAAGGCCATGAAGTTATCTTCTTAATTGGCGATTTCACTGGCATGATTGGTGACCCGAGTGGAAAAAACGTTACGCGTAAACCGTTAACCAAAGAAGATGTTTTATCAAACGCTGAAACTTATAAAGAACAAGTATTTAAAATTTTAGATCCAGCGAAAACTACCATTGCTTTTAACTCTACGTGGATGGATAAACTCGGTGCTGCGGGTATGTTAAAGCTTGCTTCTCGTCAAACCGTTGCTCGTATGATGGAGCGCGATGATTTCAAAAAACGCTATAACAGCGGCCAAGCTATTGCCATTCATGAATTTATGTATCCGTTAGTGCAAGGCTGGGATTCTGTTGCATTGGAGGCTGATGTTGAATTGGGCGGCACCGACCAGAAATTTAATTTACTGATGGGTCGTGAACTACAAAAATCGGAAGGCCAACGTCCGCAAACCGTGCTTATGATGCCATTATTAGAAGGCTTAGATGGCGTGCAAAAAATGTCTAAGTCATTAAATAACTACATAGGCATTACTGATGAGCCGAACGATATGTTTGGTAAAATAATGTCAATTTCTGATGATTTAATGTGGCGCTACTATGAACTATTAAGCTTTAAGCCGATTGACGTTATTAATGGTTATAAAGAGCAAATTGCGGCAGGTTCAAACCCTCGTGATGTAAAAATTGATTTAGCCAAAGAATTAATCGAACGTTTTCATGACAGTGCAGCGGCTGAAGCGGCTCATCAAGAATTTATTAATCGCTTTCAAAAAGGCGCGATGCCAGACGATATAGCAGAAATAGAAGTTGCGACTGAAAATGGCGAAATAGCCATCGCGAACTTGTTGAAAGAAGCGGGTTTAGTAGCAAGTACCTCAGAAGCTATGCGCATGATTAAACAAGGTGCGGCTAAAATTGAAGGCGAAAAAGTTACTGATAATAAGTTAGTGATTAATACTGGCACAACTGCCATTTACCAAGTTGGTAAACGTAAGTTTGCTAAAGTTACAGTAAAATAACCTCCTAGATAGCAACGTTTAAAAACAAGCCAGTACCTGTTACTGGCTTTTTTATGTGTAATAACTTATCTGGGCTAGTGTAGAAAAAATATAAAATAAGTCGCTAATTATTTTAATGAAAGAAGGTGGTTTTATTGATCTAAGTCAGTATCGTTAAATTGAAAAAGCGTAATATGTGCGAGATATAGTCGCCGTTAGATAAGTCAAAGTCTACATGTTTGCTCTGAACGTCTAACTTCTCATCTACACGCAGGTGCACGATACAATGTTACTTCTCTTATCGTACCGTAAAAAAAAGTTAACGTTATTTACCGTATTAATACTCTGCTTTGTTCAGTTCTCGGTTCATGCCTTATTTATTAGTGAGCCAAGAGATCCTCTGCCGCTCATTCATGAAATTTTTTCGCAAGCCACTAAAGTATCAGAGAAAGTAGGCGACCCGCTTATTTGGACTATTTTTCAGCAAGATGAAATTATTGGTTATGCTTTTGAAACCAATGATGTTGCTAGGATACCTGCGTATTCAGGCGAACCGGTCAATATGCTAGTCGCCATAGATGTTAACGGTACTTACCTTGGTGCTAAAGTTTTAGAACACCATGAGCCGATTATTCTTGCCGGCATCCCTGAAGCTAAATTATGGGCATTTACAGATCAATATCAGGGACTAAGTGTTAGCGCTCGTCTAAAAGTTGGCGGCAACACCAAAGGCGACGTCATACATTTAGATGGTCTGTCTGGTGCGACCGTAACGGTTATGGTGATGAATGTTGCGATAACTAAAGCGGCGACTAAAGTGGCCCGTTCACTGGGTATTATCGACGAAGTTGAACAAATTAAACAGCCAATAGCCACGATACTGCCTGACGTTTATCAAAAAGTGAATTGGCAAACAATGTTGGGCGATGGCTCGATTCGTAAGTTATATTTAGACCGTAAAATGGTTGGTGAAGCCTTCGTTGGTAGTGCTGCTGAAAATATTGAACAAGTGAGGTCGGCGCAAAAGTCAGGTATGTTTGCTGAGATTTATTATGCTCAAGCCGATATTCCAACTGTTGGTCGCAATTTATTAGGTGATAGTGAATATAATTGGTTGATGAAATCACTGCAGCCTAATGAACATGCCATTATTGTTTTAGGTAACGGCTACTCATTTAAAGGCTCCGGTTATGTTCGCGGCGGTATTTTTGACCGCATTCAAATTATACAAAATGAAACCGCCTTTTCCTTTCGTGATTTAGATCATAATCGTGTTACTGATTTGCTTATTGAAGGTGCGCCAAACTTTCGAGAAATGTCGTTGTTCATTGTCCGTGAACACCATGAATTTAACCCAGGTGTAGATTGGCAGTTTGAACTATTGGTTCGTCGTCAAATAGGTGCGGTTGATAGTGTGTTTACTAGTTTTAAAGGCAGTTACCATGGCCTTGAACAGTATTTATACCGTCCGCCAGTTGTGATACCTGAGCCAGAATTAACGCTTACCCAACAAGTGTGGCAGGAGAAAGAAACTGAAGTAATCGTTTTATCCCTACTGATGACTTTGTTGCTCGCAACGTTGTTTTTCCAAGATATTTTAGTTAGACATCCAACCTTTATGCACAATTTCAGGCATGGCTTTTTAGTCGTTACAGTGGTCTTTATCGGTTGGGCGTGGGGTGGACAGCTTTCCATCGTCAACGTGTTTACCTTTCTACAAGCTTTTATGTCAGATTTTTCTTGGGACTTATTTCTATTAGATCCCGTTATTTTTATGTTATGGGGCGCTGCTGCAGTGACTATGTTGTTGTGGGGACGGGCAGTATATTGTGGTTGGTTATGTCCTTTTGGTGCGCTACAAGAATTGATTAATGTATTTGCTCGTTACATCAAAATTCCACAATTTGAATTACCTTGGGCTGTACACGAAAGACTATGGGCAATTAAGTATTTAATTTTATTGGGGCTGTTTGCTCTTTCACTAGATTCATTAGCATTGGCGGAACAATTTGCTGAGGTTGAACCCTTTAAAACCACATTCTTATTGAAGTTCGATCGTGAATGGCCATTTATTCTTTATGCCCTCATTTTATTAACGATTAACGTATTTAACCGTAAATTCTTCTGTCGCTACCTATGCCCATTGGGTGCTGCACTCTCAACCAGTAATAGCATACGTTTATTCAGTTGGTTAAGGCGTCGACCTGAATGTGGTCAACCTTGCAAAACTTGTGCAAAAGAATGTGAAATACAGGCGATTAACCCTGATGGTGAAATCAATATGCGAGAGTGCCATTACTGCTTAGATTGCCAAGTTACCTATTTCAATGATGATAAATGTCCGCCATTGAAAAAACAAAAATATAAAAAAAACAAATATAAAGAACAAGAAATTGAGACAGTTAATGTCGGTTAAGCCTTTATTTATAATAAAAGAGTCAATCAACGGAGAAAGCAGATGATTAACGATGATAAAAATGCCAACGAGCCGAAGTTAGAAAGTGAAAGCAGACGTAAATTTTTTGGTAAAACAGCCTTAGTTGGTGCCGGTGCTGTTGCAGCGCCGATGACTGCCGCCATGTTTGTTTCAATGGCAAAAGCTAATGCAGCAGAAGCCGGCAATAGCCCATTCGTCCACCCTGGCGATTTAGACGAGTATTACGGCTTTTGGAGTGGTGGACACTCAGGTGAAGTACGTATTATGGGTGTGCCATCAATGCGTGAATTGATGCGTATTCCAGTATTTAATACTGATTCAGCAACCGGTTGGGGTTTAACTAACGAAAGTAAACGCATAAAAGGTGATAGTGCGCATTTGCTGACCGGTGACTCACATCATCCACACATGAGCATGACCGACGGCCGTTATAACGGTAAATATGTCTTTATTAACGATAAAGCTAACTCCCGAGTAGCGCGTATTCGTTGCGATATCATGAAAACCGATAAAATGCTGACCGTGCCTAACGTGCAGGCGGTACACGGTTTACGTGTACAAAAAGCACCTTACACAAAATATGTAGTTTGTAACGGTGAATTTGAAATTCCGATGAATAACGATGGTAAAGCCGGCATGAAAGATGTCAGTAGCTATCGCTCGTTGTATAACGTTATTGACGCCGAAAAAATGGAAATGGCATTCCAAGTGATGGTCGACGGTAACTTAGATAATACTGATGCTGATTTCGATGGTAAATACTTTGCATCAACTTGTTATAATTCTGAAATGGGCATGAGTTTAGGGGAAATGATCACTGCTGAACGTGATCACGTAGTCGTGTTTAGCTTAGCTGCTTGTGAAGCCGCATTAAAAGCCGGGAAATTCAAAACGTATAACGGTAACAGTGTACCAGTACTCGACGGTCGTAAAGGCTCTAGTTTAACGCGTTACATTCCAGTGCCGAAGTCACCGCATGGTTTAAATACGTCGGCTAATGGCGAGTATTTTGTAGCGAACGGTAAATTATCACCGACCGTATCAATTATCTCAATTAAAAAACTAGATGCTTTATTTGCGGATAAAATTAAACCGCGTGACACTATTGTAGCTGAGCCAGAATTAGGTTTAGGGCCATTACACACGGCTTTTGATAACAAAGGTAACGCGTACACAACACTATTTTTAGATAGCCAAATTGTTAAATGGAATGTAAAAGACGCCATTGCTGCCCATAACGGTAAAAAAGTTAACTACATTCGCCAAAAATTAGACGTGCATTACCAACCCGGCCATAACCATACTTCGCAAGGAGAAACGCGAGATGTCGATGGTAAATGGTTAGTATCTCTTTGTAAGTTCTCAAAAGATCGCTTTTTACCTGTAGGTCCATTGCGTCCAGAAAACGATCAATTAATTGATATTTCAGGTGATGAAATGAAACTGGTTCACGATGGCCCAACGTTCGCTGAACCACATGACTGTATCATGGTGCATCGCAGTAAAATGAAACCGCTTAAAATCTGGCCACGTACTGACCCATTTTTTGCTGAAACTATTGCGATGGCGAAAAAAGATGGTGTTGATGTCTATACTCAAAACAAGGTGATTCGTGATGGTAGTAAAGTTCGCGTTTACATGACTTCGATTGCACCAACGTTTGGTATGAATGAGTTTACCGTTAAGCTAGGCGATGAAGTCACAGTCATCGTTACTAATCTTGACCAAGTTGAAGACGTAACGCATGGTTTTTGTATGACAAACCATGGTGTGCAAATGGAAATTAGTCCACAAGCGACGGCATCAATCACCTTTAAGGCCGATAAGCCGGGCGTACAATGGTACTACTGTAACTGGTTCTGTCATGCGCTACATATGGAAATGCGCGGCCGTATGTTTGTTGAAACCTAGCTAATAATGTATGGGCGTTCGTTACCTCATGCTGACCATATGCTAGGTGGAAGGTAACTCAATAAACATCGAAAATTACGTGGTAATAGCGATAGTGTTATTGCCGCATTTTTCACTTTTAAAGGGCTGACTTTTGAAGCTACTATTGTTTAAAATATTATCGATACTTGTGCTGAGTCTTATTGCTCAACATAGTATTTTAGCGGCAACTATTGAGGTTTCACCCGCGGATAATTTACAACAAACATTAGATAACAGTGTTGATGGCGACATTATTATACTTGCTCCAGGTCGCTATTTAGGTAATTTTGTCGTTAAGCATCGAGTCACTTTACGTAGCATAGGTATTAAGCCAACAGCGGTTATTGATGCGCAAGGACAAGGTCACGCGCTAGTTTTAGAGCAAAGTAATATTGTGCTTGAGAACTTAACAATTGTGAATTGGGGGCATGATTTAACCGAACAAGACTCGGGCATTTATGCGGTAATCAATGCGACGAATATTACGATTAAAGGTAACCACCTTAAAGGCGATGGCTTTGGTATTTGGTTGCAAAAAGCTAAAAATATAAAAGTATTAGCTAACGTTATACAGGGCAATATTGCACTACGCTCAGCCGACCGTGGTAATGGTATTCAACTGTCCATTGTACAAGACGTAGCAGTTAAAAATAATGAAATTTTTCACACCCGCGATGGCTTATATATTATTTCAAGCCAGAATAATGTATTAGAAAACAACACTATGCGAGATTTACGCTATGGCGTGCATTTTATGTATTCACATAGCAATAACGTACTGAATAACAAAGCCTATAATACACGGGCGGGTTATGCTCTCATGAGTTCACGTAACCTAATTGTTGATGGTAATCTTACTGAAAACAGCGAAGATTATGGTTTCTTAATGAATTTTATTACCTCATCAACTATCAGTAATAATGATGTTAAAAGTGTTTGGACCAAGCCGAAAAATAAAGTACTAGGTCGAGACGGTAAAGGTTTTTTCGTTTATAACTCGGCGTACAACACCATCAAAAATAATCGTATCGACACCGCTGAAATTGGTATTCACTTAACCGCTGGTTCAGAAAACACCAAGGTTTATGGCAATAGCTTTATCAATAACCCCATACAAGTGAAGTATGTCTCTAATAAAAAACAAGAATGGAGCTTTGAGGGCAAAGGTAATTATTGGAGTAATTACCTAGGCTGGGATATGAACGGCGACAATATTGGAGATGTGATTTTTGAACCCAACGACGGCATCGATCAATTGATATGGCGATACCCAGAAATGAAAATGCTCATGGACAGTCCGGTGGTATTAATTTTACGTTGGATACAAAAAGAATTTCCGGTTTTAAAGCCGCCAGGAGTTAAAGATAGTTTTCCGCTGATGCGCTCGCCAACTAATCCCTTAATTGAAGACGCTACGCTTTCAGTAGTTCAACGCGCTAATATGAAAACTGCATTACTTGAAAAAGAGGCATACACATTATAATGAATACACCTTTAGTTTCTCTTGAAAATGTCAGTAAGCATTATAAAGACCTGATCGCATTATCGGCGATACATTTGCATTTAGCTCAAGGTGAAGTGCTAGGTTTATTTGGCCACAATGGCGCGGGTAAAACCACACTGATGAAGCTGATACTGGGCATTATTTCTCCCGATATCGGCAATGTTAGCGTTATGGGCACAAAGCCTGATGATAAATCAGCTTGGCACATGCGGACGAAAATGGGCTACCTACCTGAAAATGTTATGTTTTATGAGCAGTTAACTGGCTTGGAAGTTATTACATACTTCGCGCGCTTAAAGGGGCAGTCAAAAACACACGCGAGAGCACTATTAGAGCAAGTAGGCATTGCCCATGCAATGGGGCGACCGGTAAAGACTTACTCAAAGGGCATGCGTCAACGTTTAGGTTTAGCACAAGCTTTTATTGGTGAACCTAAATTACTGTTACTTGATGAACCCACTGTGGGCCTTGATCCCAGCGCTACTGCTGAGTTTTATCGAAGTGTAGATCAGCTAAAAACCCAAGGGACCAGTGTGGTTTTATGCTCGCATGTTTTACCGGGTGTTGAGCAGCATATCGATCGAGCTATGATTATTTCTGGCGGTAAAACGTTAGCACTTGGTACTATTAAAGAGCTTAGGGCGCAGTCGAATTTGCCAATAAAAATTAAACCGCAAGGCTTAAATGGTTCGCTACAAGGAGATCCGTTACTACAGCCTTATTTGGATGAGGCAGATAATCTATTCGTACCTGAACAAGAAAAGCTCAAGATTTTACGTCATTTACTTGCTGATGATAGTTTGTGTGATTTAACCGTAGAATCTGCAAATTTAGAGCAAGTTTATCAATGTTTTTTAGCGCAAGCAGAAAAAATGACAACTGAAAGTAAGTCTAAAAACAAGCAAAAAAGTCATAAGGTAGGTGGGTAATGAGAGAAATTATTACTGTTGCCAACAAAGAATTTCGCGACGGATTACGTAATCGCTGGTTATTATCCATTACCTTAATTTTTGCAGTGCTTTCCTTAGGTTTAAGCTACTTCGGCGCTGCCGCGTCAGGTACTGTAGGTATTACTTCTTTATCAACCACTATTGCGAGCTTAGCGAGCTTAGCAGTGTTTTTGATCCCACTGATCGCATTATTGTTAAGTTACGATAGCTTTGTGGGTGAGCAAGAAGGTGGCACATTACTGTTATTATTGACTTACCCTTTGAGTAAAAATCAGCTGTTAGTGGGTAAATTTTTGGGGCAAGGTAGCATTATTGCCTTAGCCACTTTGCTGGGATTTGGTGCGTCGGCATTATTATTGTTTATTCAACACAGTGATGTTGTCATTATTGAAACCTTTGTTTATTTCATCCTGAGTGCAACGTTATTGGGGTTAAGTTTTACTGCAATTGCTTATATGATTAGCTTAATAGCAAGTGAAAAATCAAAAGCCGCAGGCGTGGCTTTACTCACTTGGTTTTTCTTCGCTTTGGTTTTTGATCTGGCATTACTCGCCTTGCTAGTAGGTACTGACTCCAGTTTAAGTCAAAGCACATTAACTCAACTAATGATGTTAAACCCTGCTGATATTTTTCGTTTAGTAAACCTAGTAGGTTTGGACAGTACCGATGTTAATGGCGCACTTGCCGTTGCTCTCAACACAAATATATCGCAAGCACAGTTGCTATTAATTCTATTAGCTTGGGTTATTGCACCGTTGGCTATTGCCTCGGTTATTTTTAAGCACAAAAAACTTTAAAGGTATTCTTTATGCAACGTAAAGTCTTTTTATTACTGGTTTTATTCGCAGTGTTCAGTTGTTCAGAACAATCAGAGCAACAAAAAATAATTCACCAAGCGGTTACGATTGAAAGTGCAGATGAATGCCACTTATGCGGCATGCTAATTTCTAATTTTTCGGGACCCAAAGCAGAGCTTTTTCGCAAAGGTGTGACGACAGAAGATAATAATAGAGTGAAAAAATTCTGTTCAACACGCGACATGTTTAGCTTTTACCTTGATCCAGAAAATAACCGCAACGTAACCACTATTTTGGTGCATGACATGAGCAAAGCACCTTGGGATTCGCCAAATGACAGCTATTTTATCGATGCTCGCCTAGCTTGGTACGTTGTTGGCTCAAATCTAACGGGTGCGATGGGGAAAACCCTTGCAAGCTTTTCAACCAAAACTGACGCTGATACATTTGCGAGCGAATTTGGCGGCAACGTAATCGATTTTAATGCGGTAAACTATCAGTCATTACAATAGGGTTTGTTACACGTTCAACATATGATGCCACTAATGAAGGCTACAAAAGTTGTAATTTACAAACAGCTAGGTAATCTAGTGCCATTATTTCCTGTTTGAGTCACCATGATAAATAGTCGATTACTTAGCTGTGTAGTGTTGCTCATCAGCCTTGTTTCTTGTTCATCTATTAACAGTGCTACGACGTCTTTTCGAGATGGTTTTGATTTCTCGAGCGTTGAAAGCTATAGCACTTACGGACGCAATTCCGCCTTTGGCGACTTACAAAACCTCAATGATACTATCCGTAATACCATAGAGCTGGCGATTGAACAGGGTTTTGACGAAAATGGCTTTCGCTATAAAATTTCAGAAAATGCCGACGTTATGATTGCCTATCACCTGCTTAATCAGAACTTTGCCGAACTTAATAAATATAATCAGCAAGTAAAATATTGTGGTTATTGCTTAAATGCAGGAAAAAATTCGCGCGTAGAGTTAGAAACAAAACTCCGCCCCGGGAGTTTAATCCTAGATATAATAGACCCGAAAAGTCAACGCACGGTCTGGCGAAGTGTTTATCCTTTAGGCTTTAAAGCGCAAGATAACAGCCAAGAAATGCAGAAAAAAATTAGCAACGCGGTTGATAATATGTTGCGCGATTATCCTCGCGGTCAAAACATTAGCCAAGTGCTTAACGATAAAGGAGAGTTTGTATAATGGCAAAATGGTTAGCTATTACGCTTTTTACGATGATTTGTTTTATGGTCATTTTACTTGGTTTAGGGTATTTACTGTCGGAAAATGAAAAAACCACCACAGTACTGAAAGAGCAATTGGCGCAACAGACTCAGTTAAATCAGAAAAAAATTGATCAGCGCAACAATCTTAACGCTTATGCTAAGGCAGAAGCCGTCGCTGACAAAGTGCCAAAGCAAAGCGAGGCTGAAATAATGCAAGCGTTTGAAAATACGTTAATCAATAACTTAACTTGTGTAACGTTAGCCCAATGTAAAATAGTGACAGTTAAATTCAAAAATACTGACTGCAAGCTAGCGAGTAATATTATTGGTGTATCACAACTGAAAAAAATAGCCACACACACCATCACAATGGATAACTGTCCAAGAGTAGAACCGCAAAGTGAACTGGCTTGTCAGCAAAATATTTGCAGCTTAGTTAATATTGCCAATTAATGATAAATACTAGTGTTACAGTTGTTTTATAGACCATTCAGTGGCCTTAATTATTGCTAGCGGAATATGACAAACCCTCAAAATAATAGCCTGAGTATAATCGACTTTATAATTGTCGACCAAACGAGCATATTGAATGGCTTTGGGTATATAATAAGGTATTGTTTTTTATAAATTGTATGTAATATGACCTTTCCCGATGACGAAACAGGCCAAGTTTTAGCTGAAATGCAAGCTGCAGGCATTAATTTAAATGAAATGCACAACGTAGTGTTTTTTCAGTTATTTGAACAAGAACTACAAGCGAAAGCTATGGTCGAGCATTTAGCTGAAAAAGCACCAGACATGATCGTAACGCTTGAACCAGACGAGTTACCTAATGTTTGGGACTTAAATTGTACGGTGACTATGATACCAAGTTACGAAGCCATAGTGGCGCAAGAAGCTGAGTTTGAATTGCTTGCGGCAAAGTTTAAAGGCTTTAATGATGGTTGGGGGATTGAGGCTTAATTGCTTAACCAACTAAATTCGAGTTGAGCAGCTTGGTGGTTCTTAAGTAAAAAGGCTTATAGTTATCTGATATTGTGTGATATTAATATCACACAATTAAAATTTATAGAGTTAGGTTTACTCAAAATTTCTCATAAATTTACCGTAATATAGTGCCTTAGGCACAAGGAGGTTTAAACCATGTTCAATATATATCTATCACTCCCTCTGATGATTTTACTAACCGCTTGTGGCGCAACACAACCACCGCCATACCAAAAAGATAGAGCCCCTGAAGATCGAGACCAATACAGCGGTGCTGAAGGCTTAAAGCAGCAACAGCAAGACCAAACGCATCTAATGAATAAAGAACTCGCCGATAAGTGTACTGCTGCCAAACTAGATCTAGCGATGGCGGAACAAGAAAGTAATGCCGGCGAAATTCACCAACAAATTGAATTAATTAACAGTACTTGTATCTCAGAAAAATAGCTTGAGTATGACTTAATTAAGCATTGTTTCCCAAGTCAGACAATGAGGAAGCATTTCTTTTTTGTTCAAAAGAGAAATGGTTCCTGCTATTAAATTGTTTAACTAAACCGCTACGCAAAGATTCTTTCCTTCCGTCATTTTAGCCTCACTTACAATAGATTAATGACTTATTTCATTTGATAAAATAAGTCATGGTCCGTTGATGTACTAATAAATGATGCTGTAATAAATGCGGTAGTCTTAAAAATTTAGCATATTACCGCTAGAGTAAAATATGAGCTAAAAGTGCAATAACAGGCAAGGTCACCAAAGTACGCAGAATAAATACAACAAATAACTCAAAAAAGTTAACTGGGATTTTACTGCCAATCAGTAGCGCGCCGACTTCACTCATATAGATTAATTGAGTTACCGACAAAGCCGCGATCACAAAACGTGTTAGATCAGACTCTATCGAGCTTGCTAAGATGGATGGTAAGAACATATCAGCAAAGCCGACCACAATAGTCGTTGAAGCAACATCGGCTTCAGGGATCTGTAAAAGTTCTAGTAACGGGATAAATGGCATACCTAAATAATCAAAGATAGGTGTGTTCTCAGCCAACACTAATGCGATAGTACCAATCGCCATAACCCCTGGAATAATACCAAAGACCATATCGACTACATTTTTAACGCCTTCTTGCAGAACATGTTTAACGCCTCCTGCTTGTGAAGCTTTATTAAGTGCTTGTTCAAAGCCCCATGACATTACACCATGACCTTGCGGGATCATTTCATCATCTGGATGACGTGGAGTGTTATCTATGTATAAATCTTTCTTTCTTGATAGTGGTGGAAGTTTTGGTACCACAATGGCTGCAACAAAGCCGGCAAGACAAACGGTTAAGTAAAACGGTATAAATAAATGCTCAAGTTGTACTTGAGAGATAACCACTAAGCTGAAAGTAATAGAGACCGCAGAGAATGTTGTACCAATAACGGCAGCTTCACGTTCTGTGTAAAAACGTGTTTCATACTGTTTGGCTGTCATTAAGATGCCAACGCTGCCATCACCTAACCAAGAAGCCATGCAATCAATTGCGCTTCTGCCTGGAAGGTTAAAGATAGGTCTCATTATTTTAGTCAGCATGGTCCCAAAAAACTCAAGTAAACCAAAGTTGAGTAATAAAGGCAGTAACATACCAGCTAGAATAAAAACTGAAAAAAGCACCGGTAATAAGTCGTTAAGTACTAATGCACCAGCATCAGCAGAGTATATGACTTCTGAGCCCACTTTTAGATATGTTAGTACAATGAATACTGCGCCTAGAATACGCACCACTAACCAAAAAAGTGAAACATTTAGTAAGCTATTCAGAAAAGGGGTTTCTTGAACAAATTTAGGTTTAATGACTTTACTGAGTACTGACATAATTGCCATAAAGACAACGATACAAGTCACGATTAACGGCAGTATCTCTGCAAATTGGCTTTGTATCGCCTTTGCCGCTATAGCGATAGGAATCGTAATCGCGCCGTTATAGCTGATGGGTGTCATGAATAATAATAAACCGAGCAGCGACGGAATAATAAAGGTCAGTATCGTTTTAATGTTATATTGTTGTTTCTGGATCTGTTGAGTCACTTTATGTAAACCTTACTGATTGGCCAAATAAATATGGTTGATCGTGTCTAACCTTGCGTTGGGAGATTGCTGAATGTTGATTCAATGATTTTTAGCGGGGCAAGATTACCTGCTTATCTAGTCTAAGTAAAATGATTCACTTTAAAATTAATTTTTTAACGAGAGAATTAATTGGGACAGCCATAGTTAATTTGAAACATTACAAGCGCTATACTAGGATTAACAATCGGCCAAAGTAATACCAAGTTGATTAGTTAACTGCTCATTTTTAATGGTTAAAATTAATAATGACGGCGTTATAAAATTTATAAGTAGAATAACTACTGACTAAATTTTATGCCTGGTAATTATCCATTTTCCCTCATGAAAAAGTAGAACACTTACTTAATCAAATTGGTATAAATGGGTTTTCTTGATAGTTAATGCCAGAAAACCACTGATCAGTTTAATTAAAATAAACGTAGACTCTCAAGGTAATTGAAAATATCTATTTATAAAATTAAAACAAGGAATGTATATGAAAATTTTATCCCTAATCACGGTTGCTTTTATGACCGTATCTGCCAGTAGCTCAGCTGAGAATATTTATGCGGATGTGCAGGTTACCGAATTAAAACCCACAACTAACGTTATATGGAAGCGTAAAAATCCACATACACCAAAATATCCAATAGAGCTTGCAAACTCTGGGATCAGAGGTTGTGCAGTTTTATCTTTTGAAATTTCTGCATCGGGTAAAACTGAAAGTGTAGAAATTATTAGTTCAGTGCCTAAAAGAAAACTAGGTAAATCCTCTCGAAAAATGCTACAAAAATGGCATTGGACTCCAACGTCTAAATTGACTGAACCTGCTGCAGAAAAAAGAACTTTAAGGTTAGATTTTTGTATTGATGGTGATTCAACTGAGCAAGCTGAAGAAGCTTGTAAGCAGCAAACCCTCATTTCATGTAAATAGTGAAGTTAACCACTATGGGCCGTTACCTATTCTACTAGGGCTACTCAAGCTATGCTCTGTAGAACAGGCTCTTTAGGCCCGTTAATATTGATTACTGTAGTTTGGGGAGGGCCAGATTGTATTTTTACTTAACCGCGTCACTTCAAAAGCCGTTTTAAACGCATAATTCAAGTACCGGTTCAGAACTTAGATTTTACCGCTATAAGCACTAATGATTTCATCAACATTCTCAGTGCCACCTTGCTGAATTCGGTTATAATGATTAAGTGTTTTTTCTAAATAAAGTTTAACTATACGTGCTTGATTTTCGTTATCTGATTGCCAAATATCATGACCTACCGGGCTAATTTTCCTATTTTTATCGCGCTTTGAGCAAACCAAAATAACTTCATAGTAGCGGCGATTATCCTCTACTAAAACCTCATCTTTTAAGCTGAAATTTAGAGCTATTAATTTTCGACGCAGTGCAAATTGTTGGTTAACTGGGCATAACAGAAAATCAATATTGTCGTTGGCATGTTTTTGATGAATGTCATTGATGAACTGGATCATTAAGTCGCCACCAATACCCGCAATGATGATGAGGTGTTTTCCTTGATACTGTTTCAAGGGTAACTTGGAGACATCAAGACAGTGTACTTTCCAATTAGAGCTGGCATTTTGATAAAACCTTTGGAGCTTGCTTTCTATACTTGTTATCAGTTCTGGCACTATATCAACAAAATGTATGTTCTGAGCCGCTTGTCGAGATAATAAGCTTGCACCCAAAAATCCGTGATCACAGCAGCAATCCCAGATGTGGGTGTAGCTCGCTGTAACCATTTGCTCAATACGTTGTAATCTTTTACTGAGTTTCAATGAAATAGCCTGTAGTTAAATCATCGCATTGTAATGGTTCTATTTATTATTGCGAGTGTTGGCTGACTTGATAATCAAGAGTCTAATCCTAAACACTTTGGTAGCTCAGGCAAGTTTTCGTAGCTAGATACAAACAGCATTGGCAGGGTAAAGTGCAGGGAATAGCTCATAAATAGGAGTGCGGCAACTGCCAATGTCTCGTTACGCTGAAGTTGTTGCACACGCTCAATACGGCGGCAAATGCTTTAAAACTGGCACAATTGATCGCGACGGCCAAATAAGCCAGCGCAACAGGATAGTATTCACTTGCGAGCGAATCACTTATTGGTACCCGTACCAATAAGTCCATAAAACCAAGAAGTTAGAATAGTTGCTTTTATACAGTTCTAGGACGTGCAGCGAATAGTCAGCTTGTTTGGCCTTTAGTGTTGAAAGCAACAGATATTTTTGACAAGATTATTCCTTGTTTAATATTTGTATTCAGAGCAATTACTTAATATTTGTTATTCAGAACACTTACTTAATATAATTGAGCACCTCAAACGTATGTAAAGCAAGCTATCTGCGTATAACGAACCGAGATTAAATGTGCATTTATGACTTTATTAGAACATCCTTTTTTAGTTGATATGTCCTAAATGCTGATCTAAATATTGCTCTGTTAAAAGTTAAGGTTAATTAATCTGTGTTTTAGTCGCTACTTTTATTTAGTTTAAAGTAAGATTATTAACTATGCTCTAAGATAAGTAGTAAGTCGTCAGAACGTTTTAATAACCCTTAAGGATATAACTTATGTTTACAGGTATTTTAGGTCTACTTCATTTAATTATCGCGATATGGGCGATTCTTAGTATTTTAAAATCAGGCGCATCAACCGCAGAGAAAATTGTATGGGCTTTAGTGGTGCTGTTATTTCCCGTTATTGGTTTGATTATTTGGTTTTTAGCCGGGCCCAAATAGACTTAAATAAAGCTAGATCTCTTCTTTGATAAGTTCACAGTTAATGATTATTTCATGTGAATTTAGTTGGTTTATATAGCGAAAAAGCACCCTGCTGGGGTGCTAACTTAAGGAGTTGGCCATGCCGACAAATAAGCATAAACGAAAAGCTTCTGCTCATACGACACCTAGATCCGCCAAAAATGCTAAGTCACCGGGCTTGATAACATTACACCCAAAGCTTTTTATGTCAGTTGGCTTACTTTTTGTCGCGTTAGGCCTATATATTATGGCTTTTGAGGCTCAAAGTAATGCCATGTTTGGTATTGCTATGCTGTCGCTTGTTGCTGGCACTGCTACAACCATTTATGCGAACTTTACGTTGCCTAAGGCCAAATAGAGCCGTGTTTTAAGGTAAATATAGCCACTGTTTACAATTTAACTTGAGAGTATATAAAGAAAATATTTGTGGAATATAAGAGATTTGCACTTAAATGAAATGTTTGAGATATGGCTGATTTATTTTTGGTATTAAAAAGTGGTGCACAGGGCGCTCCATATATTACTTTAGATGTCGCCAATAAAGATGGTACTGTAACGCACAGTTATAGTTTATTCATAAATAGTGTTTTCAGTTTTACCATATTATCTTGGTTTGCATTTGTATTGGTTAAAGGTATTAATCGTATAAAAGACGCAGTATCGCAGAAGGTAGGCAAGGCAACAAAAAGTTGCCAGTTTTGTTATTCACTTATCAATGTAAAAGCGTTCAAAAGCCCGCAATGTACAGCGAGCTTAGATTAGTTCTAATTTTCTAGTTTATCGACTATCGACTCTCATTTTTGACTCTTTCCATATAAAGTTTTTAGTATCCTGTAAATTTTGCTCAAAAAAGCCGTAAAGTAGTTAAAACCCTATTCGCTTTACGAAACGCGCTAGCGCGTAAGATAACTAAACATCGTCAATGGGCATTGCGATTAATGATGGTTGTTAACGCTGGTTGGTTCTTCAGCGTTGGTCTAATGGCTTGAATTTCAATTCATCAAAGGCCCGTCGGCTTTGACTCATAAACCTCTGAAAGGCCTTTACTTTGTCTTAGCGTTTGCCCAATATCTTATTACGTTAGCTTTGTAATAATTATATTTTTGGGCGCTAAATAAAGCAAATGCTACTGGAAAATATGCCGTTCGATAGCACTTATGGCGGCAAGACTTATTATGGGAGTAGGTATATTTGGGGCTGCTGCAACCCTGTGGTTGCCTAATATTTAACAAATAAGTATATGCGTATTTTTAGTGTATATTTGAATGATAAAGCAGAATTCTTAAGATTGAAAAAGGATACAAAATGCTTAAAAAAGATGACAGTGCAGCATCCAAAAGTAGCGAAAAAAACGCTATATTATATGGTAGTGAAACAGCCAAAGCGCTGAGTAACTTTACCATTAGCAAGCTTAAAATGCCGCGAGCCTTTATTTCGGCATTAGCGACAATAAAAAGTGCATGTGCGCAAGCTAACCAAGAGTTAGGTCTACTTGATGCCGAAAAATCTGCTGCTATTCAAATGGCAGCTAAAGAAATTACTGACGGCTTTCACGTTGATCAGTTTCCCGTTGATGTATTTCAAACTGGTTCTGGCACCAGTACTAACATGAACATCAATGAAGTGATTGCATCGATAGCTAAGCAACATAGCCAGCAGAAAATTAGCTTGCACCCAAACGACGACGTTAATATGGGTCAAAGCTCAAATGACGTGATCCCGTCGTGTATTCACCTGAGTGCTGCAAAGCTTATCTCTGAAGAATTATTACCTTCGTTACAACACTTACGCCATACTCTGGATGCAAAAGCCAGTGAACATATCAACACGATTAAAACCGGCAGAACGCATTTAATGGATGCTATGCCATTGAGTTTAGCTCAGGAGATTAGTGGCTGGAGCAGCCAAATTCGTTTTGCATATGAACAGCTTGAAAATAGCTTATCTAGTTTATTGAAACTGGCTATTGGTGGTACTGCAATCGGTACCGGTGTAAACACACATCCAGAATTTGCAGGGATTGTAACGAGGATATTATCACAAAGCACAGGATTAACATTTACTCCCGCCGATAATTATTTTCGGGCAATAAGTGCTCAAGATACCGCGGTACATGTTAGCGGCATGCTCAAAACTACCGCTGTTAGTCTGAGTAAAATTAGCAATGATATTCGTTGGCTTAGCAGCGGGCCGTTGAATGGCTTAAATGAATTACAGTTACCAGCATTACAAAAAGGCAGCAGTATTATGCCTGGTAAAGTTAACCCAGTGATCCCAGAGGCGGTTTTAATGGCCTGTACTCAGGTGATAGGTAATGACACAACCATTACCTTAGCAGGGCAATCTGGCAACTTTCAACTGAATACTATGCTACCTTTAATTGGCCATACTTTGATACAAAGTATACAACTGCTAAGTTCGAGCAGTTCAGCACTTGCCGATAAAGTGATTAAAAATATGCAAGTAAATCATTCTATGATTAATCAAAACTTGGCAAAAAATCCTATTTTGGCAACTGCGTTAAACAAGTTGATTGGTTATGACAAGAGTGCCGAGATTGCTAAAAAAGCGTATGAAGAAAAAAGAACGGTGTTAGATGTTGCAATTGAGCTAACCGATATAACTGAGACAGAGCTTGTTAAACTCCTAGATCCGAAACGACTTATTAGGGGCGAAACTTAGTTAGCTCATTAGTTGATAAGTATCCAGCGTATATCAAAGGCATTGGTGCGTCAGGTGATTATATTGTCGATAACAGGCCTAATGATGCCAACGCCGACCAAGCAGACAATAATAACAATGGTTTAAGTAATGTCTGCGATAGCACACCTGGCCCTATTACCAACCACAGATCTAGTTTTGCGTAGATTTTGCTTCATGTTTTATTAGTCCAGCCAGAATTGACCGTATTAAAATAGAAAAGTTGAAAAGAGACGTTGGTAATGAGATGACCTAAATTGCCAGTCTAAATATCCAGTCTAAATTGAGCGTTCACCGGCCATTTCATCGAACCTGACCTTACAGGTTTTTTTTATCTCGAATATTGAATAGCTTTAAGGTTAAAATATCAGCATTAAAATTTTCTTTGCCGTTTGGAGGTGTATGCAGTCATTTTTTCATAGATTATCGATTTTAGTCGCGATAGTTACACTTTTTGCATGGACTCCTAGTGACTCGGTATTCGCGGTCGAACTTAATGAGCTGACTTATATTACTGAAAGTAGTGCCTCATTTAATTATATTCGAGATGGAAAATTGCAAGGGCCTGCGGTGGATTTACTGTTGGCTGCTTCGGCGAGTGCTGGTAGCCCAATAAAACGCGAGAATATATTAGTTCAACCTTGGGCTAGAGGTTTTATAAATGCTCAAAAAGGCCCTAACACCGTTTTGTTCAGTACAATTAGAACACCTGAACGTGAGAAAAACTTTCAATGGGTCGGGCCGATTGCTTCTGAAAGTGATGTTTTAATAGCGTTGAAAACACGTCAAATTACGCTCAGTAAACCAGAAGATATGATGAATTATATCACCGGTGCTGTCAGGGGCGATGTTGGCGAGGAAATACTCAAAGACGTTGGCGTTTCGCTGCAAAGAATCACTTTGCTTTCTCATTCAACAAACTTGGGCATGATGTTAAGTGCTGGACGGATAGATTTATGGATATTTGGCGAAGATGGCTGGCGTGAGACCTTAGTTTCATCTGACCTTGATCCCGCAAATTTTGAAATTATTTATCGCTTTCCACCAAAACGTTATTATTTTGCGCTTAGCTCTGATATTGAACAGCAGTTAGTTGAGAAGTTACAGCAAGCGATAGACAAAGTACTTATGTCAAACGAACTGGCTCTCTAAACGTTCACTTATAAAACCTTGGTTTGTACTCGTATCTTGTTGTATTGGATTTATTTACCTGCGGCGTTGATCTGGACGACTTGTTCTTGGTGTTAAAAAATCGTGTACAGGTTGGCCCATATCTTAGCTTAGCACTTGCCAATAAATACGGTGTGGTAACGTCAGTTATGGTTTGTTTATTAATAGTGTCTTGGTTTGCCATCATCTGAGTTAAGGGGATCAATCGTATAAAAAACACAGAGTCGAAGCAAATAGGGAGGCAACGAAAAATTGCCAGTTTTGTTATTCGGTTATCGTTTTGTTAGTCGGTTATCAGAATTAAAGCGTCTAAGTGCCCGCAATGCACAGCAACTTAGGGTAAGTTTCCAATTTAAAACTAGTTTATTATTCCCTCTATGTTTTCCCCATTATTGTTTTGCTCTTGTTGAATTACCTGTCAATACTTAGTGGCTAAACGCTACACCATATATCAACAATAATCAGGCGAGCCAGTGAACAAGGTAAATAAAGCGATTCCCGTTATAGTCTGTTTTTTCATAACTAACACACTAACGTATTAAGTTTAATAAAATGACATTGCTACTGAACATATTAGTAACTGCCACTATGACTTTTAACGCCTACCTTTGTCACATGAAACTCAATTAGAAACCATTAAATTTTTGTGTTGGTTATGATTTTTATTTAGTGTACTAACTATTTATTTTTGTTGGGTTAAGTTTGCCCATCTGTTTTTATTGGCTTTATACTCAAGACAAATAAAGTTTGAACTATAATTATAGTATGTACTCTAAGCATTGTAGCAAGTAATTAGGTAACATATAAAGTAAGGGACTTGTACGAATCATCTTAAATTATTATCGGCGTATGAGAACGAAAATTCTGATGTTCTGATGAAAATCAATTGTTAAATATAACGAACAAAGATGGAGAAAGTGATGTTAGTTAATTTGGAAGAGCTAAACGGAAGTACTATTCATGCAGTAGATGGTGAAATTGGGCAGGTAACCGATGTGTATTTTGATGATAGGCACTGGACCATAAGATTTATGGTCGTTGATATCCAGCCTTGGGTACCCTTAAGTGAAAAAACCTTGATAAGCCCTATATCACTGCTTGAATACGATATTGAAGAGCAGCAACTTAACGTGTCTATAACAAAAGATAAGGTTAAGAACAGTCCACAAATCGATGAACACGAAACAGTTTCCCGTGAGTTTGAAAAGAGCTATTTTGATTATTATGCCTATGGTTACTATTGGGTGGGGCCTGGAGCATGGGGTGAATACGCGTATCCAATGGCTTTGGTTAAGCCAAATACATTGTCAAAAGATAGCAGCGAAACTGAAGAGACTAAGACTACCAATCATCTTCGTTCAACCAATGAGGTTACACATTACGGTATAGATGCTTTAGATGGTAAAAAAGGCTATATCAAAGACTTCATTTGTGACACCGATAGCTGGTCTCTGCTTTACATTGTGGTTGATACCCGTGATTGGCTACCTGGCGGCAAAAAAGTACTGATCTCTCCAAAGCATTTAGATAAGTTAAATTGGGAAGAAAAAACGGTCACCTGTAATCTTAGTTTTGAGCAGATAAAAGCCTGTCCAGAATACAATGACGACAAATTGAATGATGTTGAGTATCTAGCAGAGATTAAAAATAAGCTCATGTTCAATAAGTAGTCAGATTAAATATATTTTCAGAGTAATATGCCTATCATTACATAGGTAAATGTCAGTCGACGAAAAATTCTCAAGCTACTATTCTCGGGTAATTAAAGGATAACTAAATGCAAAAAAATGACGACATTAAAACATCTAAAAGTAGCGAAATAACCGATATATTGTATGGCAGCGAAACGGCCAAAGCTCTAACTAATTTTACCACTAGTGAGCTAAAAATGCCGCGGGCATTTCTTTGGGCATTAGCGACAATAAAAAGCGCCTGTGCACAAGCTAATCAAGAGTTAGGGCTGCTTGATGCCGATAAATCTGCTGCTATTCAATTGGCTGCCAAAGAAGTTGCCGACGGCTTTCACGTTAATCAGTTTCCAATTGATGTGTTTCAAACCGGCTCGGGCACCAGCACTAACATGAACGTGAATGAAGTTATTGTCTCGTTAGTCAAGCGACATAGTCAGCAAAAATTTAATCTTCACCCAAACGATGACGTGAACATGGGGCAAAGCTCTAATGACGTTATACCGTCATGTATCCACTTAAGTGCAGCAAAGCTTATTTCTGATGAATTGTTACCCTCATTAGAACATTTGAGTGATACCTTAGATGCAAAAGCAAGTGAACATCACAGCACGATTAAAAATGGCAGAACGCATTTAATGGACGCTATACCATTAAGTTTCGCTCAGGAAATAAGTGGCTGGAGCAGCCAAATTCGTTATGCACATGATCAGCTTAAAAATAGCTTACCTAGCTTATGCAAACTGGCTATTGGTGGCACGGCTATCGGTACAAGTGTTAACACACATCCTGATTTTGCTGCGATCGTAACGCAGGTATTAACCCAAAAAACCGGCTTAAAACTGAGCCCAGCGGCTAATTATTTTCGAGCCATAAGTGCTCAAGACACAGCAGTGCATGTAAGCGGAATACTCAAAACTTCTGCGGTTAGTTTGAGTAAAGTGAATAATGATATTCGCTGGCTTAGCAGTGGACCGTTAAATGGCTTAAATGAATTACAGTTACCTGAGCTACAAAAAGGTAGCAGCATTATGCCAGGCAAAGTTAACCCGGTGATCCCGGAAGCGGTATTAATGGCTTGTACTCAGGTGATTGGCAACGACACCACTATTACCTTAGCTGGGCAATCGGGTAATTTTCAACTCAACACCATGCTACCTTTGATTGGTCATACTTTCGTACAAAGTATTCAACTGTTAACTTCAAGCAGCATTGGACTTGCCGATAAAGTGATTAAAGACATGAAAGTAAATCATTTGATGATTAACCAAAACTTGGCAAAAAATCTTATTTGACCACTGCGTTAAACCAGTTGATTGGTTATGACAAAAGCGCCGAGATTATTAAACCCCTCGACCCGAATCAACTTACCAGTGGATAAAATCAAATAATATAAGCAACTGATAAAATTCATTTATAAGCTAATAAATGTACTTTACTGGGATAGATGCAGTAAATGACTTTTAATGTGAACTAAGCTGTCATCAATTTAGTTCACCTTCGATATCTATGGCTATTTATTACTTTCATCATGATCAATTATTTCAAAGGCTGGCAAGGTCACTCGCCAATAAATAGCGGCTAAACGTAATGCTAATGCGCCTAATATTGCGCCAATAATAGCGATATGTTCTGGTAAACCAAGATAGAGGAGGAAGGTAAATAATACTCCTCCTAAAATCGCCGCAGTGGCGTAAATTTCTTGTCGTAATATCATTGGAATTACATTACAAAGTACGTCGCGGATCATACCACCGGCAACGCCTGTCACCATACCCAATAAAATAGCAACGGGTACCGCAGCACCTAAGGTTAAGGCTTTCTCAGTGCCTAATACAGCAAACAATGCCAAACCAAAGGCATCGGAAACCAATAGGAATCGTTTGGGAATACGCTTGGGGCATCGAATAAAAATAATCGTTAATGCGGCAGTCGCTAGAATAACATACAAATATATGGGATTTTTGACCCAAAAGACTGGTGTTTGTAAAATTACATCGCGAATGGTGCCGCCACCAATAGCGGTAACAGCAGACAGCACGGCAACACCAAATGGGTCGAGTTGATAGCGACCGGCCATTAATGCCCCTGAAAAGGCAAAAACAATAACGCCGAAGAGATCAAGCCAATAAAGTAATTCTAACATTGGTGAACTTGCTTATTTAACCAAGGGTAAGTCAGCTGATTGCCAGCCATTCATATCGCCGTCTAAGTGGCGAAGGTCGCTAAAGCCTGCCGCGCGCAAATCATTTTCTGCGCTTATAGCACGACGACCTGAGCGACAATGCACGACAACAGTTTTATCTTTTAAACCAATAATCTTACTGAGGTTAGCGTTAATTTGCTCGTGACTGATATTAATGGCGCCAGCGATATGTCCTTCTGCAAACTCTTCAGCGGTGCGCACATCTAACACGACGGTTTTATTTTCAGCTGTGGCCATTAAGCTTAAAAGTGCTTGCTGTGAAATAGTGGCTGTTTGCTCTGCAAAAGTTAAAAATGCACAAACGCTTAATAAAATAACTAATGCTGACTTGATAAATTTCATGAGAATTCCTTATGATCGGGTTAAACGTATTTTTACGCTAATGCCAATAGTTTACCTGATTCGGTAAGTTAGCAAAGACTTTTAATTGTGGGTAAAAGGGGCGCCATTTATTACTCATATTATTTACCCATACCAGAAAGAGAATAGGAGGTTACGGCGAGTAACATCACTAATAAAATTAAGATATAAAGTGCGTAATTGATGCGTTTGCTGGCATGAATAATATCAGTGGCTTGCGGTTGTCTAGCGTGGTCATTAAAGCTAGTTTTACGGACTTTACTTCCGTTATACATAGCCACGCCGCTGAGTTTTATTTCTAAGCCTAAAGCAAGTACATGCAACAATATTCCGTTGTCCAATTGAAAAAACTTGCCTCGTATTAAGCGCCAATATAACAAGGTATTCTGGCCAACGGTGCCGATCAAGAGTAGTAAGGAAAATAATCGTGACGGCAACCATTGTAGTAATTTAACTATATAGTTAACCGCCGCGCCAAAGTGCACAAAGCGATACATTTTGATATTCCATGCGTAATGCATTTCTAACAATAAACGAAAAGCTAATGCCGCTAACGGACCAAAAAAAAGAAAGTAGAACCCCACACAAACTAACAGTTGTGAGCTCCGTAACACTTGCATTTCAATACAGGCTTTACTGATACCTAACGGTGACAGTTGTTCGGTATCGCGCAACAAAAGCGGTGCTACTTTTTGTTTAGCTTGATAGTTGTTATTAGCAACTAATTCACGCGCAATATTTTTATTGGTTTTCGTTAAGCCAAAGCTGCCTAGGGCGAAATAAAGTAATAATGCATGCCAAAGCCATTGCACTTCAATAAACACTTCAAATAACCATAAAATTGCGATTATGGGGATTAAAGTCACTAGTACAGCAATGAGGCCTGAAATATTTTGTTGGCGTGAACTATTAGTCTGTTTATTAACTTTATCGGCTAAACGCTGACAATAAAAATTGAAAAATGCTAACGGTTGCTGAGTAATAAACTGGCCAATTATTGCTTTTAATGCGATCAATAATAACAAAGTGACGGCAGAAGAATAAAGGTAGGGGCTAGTTAAAATATTACTCAGATGTTCCATTAGTTTAATGACTTTCCTTTCAGTGCTTCAATCATACTCGTTACGACTTTAGACGAGTTAACTGAGGCAGTTTCTAAGTATGCTTCAAATGAGGTTGGTGACTCTTTGCCTGCAATATCTGACATTGAGCGAATAACCACAAATGGGGTTTTGAACTGATGACAGGTATGGGCGATTGCCGCACCTTCCATTTCTACCGCAGCCATAGTGGGGAAGTTGGCTCTGGCTTTAGCAATATCGTCATCTTTGGTCATAAAGGTATCACCGGTGGTGATCAAACCCACTAAAGTTTGTACATTCTCAAGCGAACTTATGCCCACTTTTGCTGCAGCAATAAGTTCAGGGTGAGGAATATAAGCTGGTGGGTTAGCCGGTAATTGACCTATTTCGTAACCGAAAGCGGTAACGTCAACATCGTGGTAACGTACTTCTGAGCTAATAACAATATCGCCCACTTTAAGTGATTGTCCAAAACCGCCGGCTGAGCCAGTATTAACCACATAGTCAGGTTGAAACTTATCAATCAGTATTGCGGTTGCTAGTGCGGCGGCTACTTTACCAATGCCCGATTGCACAATAACCACGTCAGAGCCATTTAATAGCCCTTGATAAAATGTGTATCCAGCATGGGTGGATGTTTGGCAATTTTCTAGCTTTGCTTTTAAAATTGCAACTTCTGGCTCCATAGCGCCAATAATGCCTGCTTTCATTAACTTTAATCCTGTAAATATTTTGACGACCACATTGCGTCAGAGTTTATGCGCGGATTATAGCGCGACTTGCCGGTAAAATCTTTTATCCGTATCAACAAAAAAGCAGACTTATAGGTCTGCTTTACATTTTATCGAGTCACCAATACCAATGAAATACATAATATTAGTGAGGAAGTGCGGCAACTTGAGCAGATGAAAGCTGTCCAGCCAAGGCTGGTGTATCTTTTGCCAACATTGCTTGCGCCGCTGATGGAGACAATACTCCCGATGCTCTTGGGCGAGCTTTAACTAAAGGTGCTGGAATAATTCGGCCTTTCACTTTTGGTGAAGGTGCATTATTGCCTAATATACGACTGTTAATACAAGCACGAATTTCATCGATGGTGTAATTTGGCTTAACTTTAATACGAATATGTGGAATGGCAGCTGCTTCAAGCGCACCGCTAACAAACCAGTCTTTTTTAACTTTGTAGCCTTTACCTTGGGTGTCGACTAAATCGATTACACCTAACAACTTCATGCTATCGCGTTCACAAATAACAAAATCTAAATACTTACTATTGGCATTGTTTGACGCGGTTTGGCCAGCTCGCTTTGACACGCCATTGCGAATACTAACAATATCGGCAAGTTTAACCCGATTGATAATACGATATCTTGAGCCCATAGCTTGCTCAACAAGGTTTTGAAAGTTTTTTTCTGCGGGAGTGAACAAGGCAGTTTTACGATCGAAAGGAAAGGGGAAACTATTATCGTTTAAGCGGCTAGCAAGCATACCAACAATAACAATTAGGCTGATCATGGCAAATAGAATGAGTTCCATATACATCTCCGGCAGTTCAATTTATTGACGTTTATCTTAGTTAACTTGATAAAGCAAAAAATGAGCCAGAGATGATGTTCTCAACACATCAGTTAGTTAATAAAAAAAAATGTGGCTAACATTTTTATTAACCAACTGATTTTGAAAACTTAAGTATGGATTATTTAAGTTTATTATTTCGGGTATTTTACTTCTAATGCCGTATAAAGCTGTTGCTGAAAGTCGTCAGCACTGGCGTCAAGGCTAGTAACTAAATTTGCTAGGACTTCGTTATCTTCTTCGCCATTCCAAATTTTAATGTAGCTACCGTCTTTATAACCGTGATCTTGACGGAAGAAATTTAAGGTATTTTTACCAACATATTGACGAAATAGTTCATCTAAATCCATCGACATTAAACGCATGCAATCTGCCAATGCTAAAGCGTCAAAAGCTTTATCGGTAACAGCTGCAGAGGCTAGGGCTTCTAAAGCAATTTTAAAATCTTGCTGACCACTGTTTTGGGTTAACTCATTGGCTAAAGTCTGCGTAATATCTTCAATTGAGTCACCAGTCATTAAGCGTAAACTTAGGCCAAAATGAAAAATATCCACTAATTCTAACTGTACTTGTGCAACGTCAATTTCTTGGTGTTTCCACCATTTCCAACCATGGTGATCCAGCATTTCTGCACACTCAACCCAAATGGCACGATACCATTCATAATTGTTATCTCGCCAAGTTTCACTCACCCGTGAATTCATGGCATTTTGCATTGATAACATTTGGGTAATTTGGTTTTTTGCGGTGCTCAGTAAATCGCTCATGCTGTTCTCTATTCTATCGGTATTTGTAAGGTACTTGCTCATAGGTTGCTAGAGCAAGAGTAAACTTTGTGGTTAAAGTTTTCCACGATTAATGGCATTATATAGCAATAACATCACCGCGCAGGAATATTATTTTTGACAGCTCAAATTACCCCTAAAGTTTCATCCGAAGTACAAAGTGAAGCAATGCGTATTGCCAAAGGCACGCAAAAAAAATCACAGACTAAAGAGCAAACTAAATTAATTGCTCAAGGTATTGAAAAAGGTATTAGTGAATATAAGAAGCAACAAAAAGTTAAGGGGCGCGAGCGAGATAAGCAACGTAAAAAAAATGTTGCGTCGAAAGCTAATGCTGAAATAACTGAGACTTCATTGGTGAATAGCCAGCAGCAACAAGGTTTAAGCAACAGCAAAAAAGTAGCAATCGTTTTACCTTGGTTGCTGTTAATGGTGAGTTGGGGCTATTTTTTACTGGCTACTTAATTACCATGGTTGACAGGCATGTTGGTTGAAATGAGTTTTTAGATCTGCTAACTAGCCATATAAGTTATTTCTATCGTTTATTCGTATAAATTACGGGGCTTTAGTTAGCTTAAACAATGAGTTTAATATTGATAGCGCGCTCGTAACCATGCATTAGTATTTTTTTCGAGTTGACCAAAAAATGAAAACTCATCTTCGCCAAAAAATACGTTGGCACCTGCGCTGAATAACCATTGGTCATTATATTGATAGTTAACTGATGGCTTAAGGTAACCGTCTTTGTCGCTAGGTGAATAAAAGGCAAACATTGAGTAAGTAAGCGTTTGCCTTAGTGCGCGATAACTTAATCGCAAGGTGACTAAGTGACGATTTTCAGCAACAACTTGCTCAGGTAATTGGCTATTATTAACCAGTGCTTGATAGTCCTTAGTGCGCTCTAGATAGTACTGCACATTAGCGGTTAGGTTTTTTGCTAGTTCGTGTTCATAGCCTATTAAGAATTTGTGCTGACCATTAGCGATCATATTGTTAGTGCCTTCGCTATCTTCAATGCTGTTGTAACTGGCATATTCAACATTCAAAATACCGCTCTTAAAAGGGGTTGTTGCACTGACTCCCCAAGTATTAAGTGCTGGAAAATAGGCTTGGTTTTGCATCGTATTAGTTGCAGGTTGCTTTGTACCTTCAGGCGTTGGCCAAAAACCTTGATAACCATAAAGTGAAACCTCAATATCATTTATACGAGTCTTTAAGCGAGCTGACCACTGCGCTTTATGGGTTTTGTTGACGGGAAAGCCATTAGCGGGGGCCACTATTTGTTGTGCTTGTGGCGAATAAAACGAGAAACGTTCGCCGTTAATATAGTTATCGGGAGTAAACTCAGGTGTCCATACTAAGGTAAAGTTTACTGCGTTATAAAACCAGTTAGTTCTAATACTATTCGATGGTGCTTTTAAGTATTCATCGGCGCGCCCAGAGAAAAATGACTGCCAGTCTTTAGCAAATAAATCATTGAGAAATAGATAATCACCCGTACCCCACGTTAACACTTGTCGGCCAGCTTTTATGTCGACAAAACTAAATGGGCTCGCACTAATGCTAAGCTCTCGGGTATGGAAAATAGTTTTGGTTAATACAGCGTCGTAGTAGCTGTCTAACTTGCCGCTAGCATCGAAAAGTTCATGGCTATAATCAATATTTATTCTTGCTTTAAGCTCGTTAAGCGATGCGTTATGTTCAGTCACATTTGTTTGTAGAAACTGTCCGTAAGCTGCTTCAATAAAGCCTGTTACTTGCCATGGTGAAGCAGGCGCCTGTTCAACCCAGGCTTCGGCCCAATCATCGTTACTCTCATTACTTGCACTAGCGCTTGTACTGAAAAGTAACAGGAAAATATTGAGTAATAGGGCGTTAATTACCGCTAAATTATTAATGATTTTCACCTTTTTAGATAAAGCCTTAGCGATTAGTCTAACCAAGCTTTCGGTGGCGTGCGCATACTGCGCTCACTGAAGATATTGTCGGGTAAGCCAAGGTTATATTTCACATTTCGAAATTGCATTTCGGTATAGCTATTATTACGTAGATTAGTAATGCGAGATTTCATCACCGTTGGAATACCGTTAATGTCTTGTACCAGTAGTACGGTCATTTTACGAATAGCCTGGTCACTTTTATCAAAATAAATTGTTTCTGTCGGGAGAAAGTTTTGCTTGTCAATTTTTACGCTATAGCGGCTAAATTCAACGCTTTGTTGATCTTTCGGCATGGCGGCAATGGTGTACGTATTTTTGTCTTCGCTTACTAAAGTAAAGTTATCTTCATTAGGGTTACGCCCTGAAACATCTTCATAGTAAAAATGCGAACCAACAAAAGAGGTGCGTTTATCCCCAGCAGAAATACGTTTCACCAGGTCGAGTGCCGGTAAAAACAACCAACGGTTATCGTCGCTTTTAAGTTGTTTTTCGACCCTAAATACGGTGTCTTTGACATTGCTTGGCTGCGAAAAAAATACCAGCATATTTTGATCGCCAAGATCTTGTATATCTTTACGTAATATAGTGAATTGTCGCATTTGGCGATTACCGTTTTCATCTACAATAATCATTCGTGCTTCAGCACTACCATCTTCGCCAGCGTAATATGAAGCTAGGTTCGCTTGGTCGATTATGTTGTTAACTTTGTTTGTTGTCGTGTTTGTTATTGCATTCAGAGTAGCGTTTTCATTGGATAACCTAGGTGCTACTTCAGCATGCAGATTAAAATGACTGGCCAAAAATAAGCTCAGCGTCAGTACCACTTGGCGGCTGTGTTTTGAGGCTTTCATCATTTGCTTGGTAAATGTAATGGTCATTATATTGTCCTTATGAATGCTGTGATTTTTTATCGGCTTTAAGAGCGCTGCGTTTAGCAAGCAGCGTTAGTAAAGCGGGTAGCAAGACCAAGGTCACTAATGCCGATAAAATCATGATGCTAGCTAAGAAAAATCCTACGGTGATATAGGGCATAAGCGGCGATAGCAACAGGGGCGTAAAGCCAATCGCAATCACGATAGCATTACGAGTAATAGCGCGGCTTGGTTCTTGAAACATAGCGGCTAATGCTGCGCTTAGACTTTGTTTTTCAGCTTCAAGTTCTCGTACTCGTTGAATAAAATGTATGGCAAAATCAATTGATAAACCTAGTGTTAAAGCGGAGAGTACCGCGATAGGCATATCATAAGCTTTGCCAAACCAGCCAACCAGTCCGTAAATCATCGTAATAGTAAAGGTCAGTGGTAGCATGGCTAAAATGCCATATTTAATCGACTTAAACAGTAGCATCATCATGATAAATACCATGACAAATGACGACAGTAAGCTGTCAATCATGCCACTAACCATCGCGTCTTGCCAAACAACATTGAGGTATGATTTACCCGCCCATTGATGTTGAACGTCGATAGGTGGCGGATTTTCACTGATATAGTTGTCTACCCAACTCACCACGTTTGCCATGTGCTGATTGTCACCGCTAGTCATTTGTAGCCATAAAAGCGTGCGTTGGTAATCAGGGGTCACAAAGTGCCATAAATCTTGTGGGCGATGAGAAGACTGAAATTGCAGCAAGGTTTGTGCGACACCATTACTACTATTTGGAATCGCGAAATCTTTATCATCTCCAGAATTAAGCTCACGATTCACTGTGCTAATAATATCGGTCAAGCTATTTACTTTACCGACATCGCCGTTATTAACCAGCGCCGTTTGTAAATTAACCAACCAATTAAGCATGGCAGGGTCAGTAAATATTTTTTGGGCATTATTGGCTTGCTCGCTAATACTATAAAGCTGTTCGAGCCAAGGTTGCTCTTGGGCGTTGGCATTAAAGCTAAAGTCATCAAGTTGGATTAATAAATCTTGCGTGAAGAAGCTTCTTTTTTCATTTTTATCGGTATTTAGCCATTGATTGTAAGTTTGTGAAATGGCCGTTTTCGTCGCGCCGTTATTTGCCACATTAAGGATGTTATTAAAATTAGCTAAGGCATCTTGTTGCTGTAGGTTGTTATTGCTAAACACAAGCCATGCGTCATAAGTACCGGCAAAATGTTCATTAAGTACTTTATCGGCGATACGAATTTCATGATCGGCTTTGAACCAATTGATCGGGTTGTCATTAATGATAATGCGATTTACACCCACTAAACTGACTGCAAACAATGCAATAAAAGCGATTAAGATTAGCTTGGTACGTTTTACGGAAAACGCGCCTAATTTTTCTAAGCTGTTAGCTAATCGGCCTTTTTGTTCCATCTGCTGTATTGCGGCTTGTAACTTGGCTAAGGTTTCAGGCTTCATGCGTGCAATATACGAAGGAATATAAGTAATGGTTAAGACAAAGGCTAATAGAATGCCACTGCCGATAAAAGCGCCAAACACTTTTACTGGCGGAATAGGCGTTAACATTAAGGAGTAAAAGCCGACCGCAGAAGTAATTGAGGTAAATAGCATAGGCTTGTATAAATGTCCCATGACTTTTTTAATGGTTTTGGATGCGTCGTCACCGGCTTTAAAACGATCGGCAAATTCCGATAATATATGCACGGAGTCGACCACTGCTATCGGCATTAAAAATATCGCGATCATCGACGACATAATATGAACGGTAAAGCCAAAGCCAATTAAGCTCCCCATAATGATTAATACCGTTGCCATAGCGACAACCATAGGGGCAATGATCAGCGCTATATTTCGAAAGAAAACCCAAAGTAATAGAAATATCGCTAAGCCAGCTAATGGCGCTGCAACGGCCATCTGTACAAACATTTCGTAGCCAAACTGGTCTTCAGCAACGGGTAAACCTGTGATGTGAAAAGCTAAGTCTTTTTGTGTAACGGCTGTTATGTTAGCGGCTAAGGCTCTTATTTGTTCGGCAATAGCATAACTTTGGTCTTTGGCTATAATCGGCACATAGATCGCAACCGCTTTGTTGTCGCCAGACACTAAGGTGTTATTTAGCATAGGCAAACGTTTTACCGCTTGCTGAATTTCTTGACTAGCTTGTAAGGTAGTGGGGGCTTCTCTCATCAGGTATTCAAATAGCACCCCCTGATTAACGCCTTGCTGGTCAGTTATCTGACTTATATTATCAACAACATTTAACGACATTAAATCTTGTGAAATAACCCCCTCAAGTTGAAGGATATTATTAGTTAATTGCTCAACAATATTGAGGGTTTCAGGAATGAATATACTATTTTTGCTGACCAAACCTACGACAATCATATCGCGCATCAGGAAATCAGTTTTTATTTGATTATGAAATATTCGTGCTGGATCCTCTCGGCTGAGCATATTCTCAGGATCGGTATCGATAACTATTTGAGGTAGCATGGCTAAACTCAACAGTGTTATTAGCAAAACTATGCTGTAGATTACTTTCGGTTTTTCAATAGCGAAGTTTAATATGCGTTGATAATTCAAAATGCTTTCCAGTCTATTTTATTATAAGAGTAAAGTTATATTAGGAAAATGTAATATACTTTTATATTAGCAGTATCTAATGTAATATCCAACAAGAAATAAAGGATAGATAATTCTTACACCGTAGCATCATTTTTACGATAAATAATAGTGAGTGATAAATGGCTGATTTAGCAGCAATTGATATAAACGACATGCGAGAGAATGCGGCACAGGCAGCCGACTTATTGAAAGCGATGAGTAATCAAAATCGATTATTGATTTTATGTCATTTAGGTGAGAAAGAAATGTCGGTCAATGAACTGAATAACTTTGTCGATTTAAGTCAATCAAGCTTATCGCAGCATTTAGCGAGATTACGCCAAGATAATTTAGTAAAAACGCGTCGTGAATCTCAAACTATATTTTACAGTATCGCGAATCCTTCAGTGGTAAAGTTAATTAGCTTTTTACACAGTGAGTTTTGTGAAAAATCTTTATAAGCCAATCATTAATCGTTGCTAAATAACTTTTTTCTTACCATAGCTCGATAAGCTTTTGGCGTTATATTTAGCATGCTTTTAAATAGCCGAGTAAAGTTTGCTTGGTCTTGATAGCCCACTTGAAAAGCCACTTCTTGAATTGATAAATTACTCGCCGCTAATAATTCCTTTGCTGTTTGTATCTTTAATTTTTGCCAATATTGCGTAGCGTTAATGCCTGTCGCTAGTTTGAACCTGCGGGTAAATGAGCGCTGACTAATACCAAACTGCTGGGCAATATCATTTAAGGTAAATTCAGAATTTAAGTTCGTTTTCAGCCAAAATTGAATTTGGCTAATTAATTCGTCGGGATGTCGATCGACCCCACCTTCTAAGTAGCGTTGTTCCTCGTAAGGCTTTCTTATTTCATGAGAGAAGTTACGTTCTACCTGTTGAGCAGCGTTTTGGCCATAAATTTGAAAAATAATATGCACAACAATGTCTGCTAGGGCATTTAAGCTAGCAGCACAATAGGTGCGTTCAGATTGCGTGATAAAAAAGTCTGGTTTTAAATCTACTTTAGGGTAATCACGTTTAAACTGCTCGACATAATGCCAATGTGTTGTGGCGGGGTGATGGTCTAAAAGTCCCGCTTCAGCCATTAAGCAAACCCCGGTGCCACTGCCAATTAAGGTTGAGCCTTGTGACCAAATATTACTGAGCCAGTTTAACATTTTCGGTTGTTTCGCAATTATCGGTCTAGGGTTGCGCCATAAACTTGGAATAAAAACAAAGTCGGGCCGCTGTGCATGGTCAATATCTGTATCTGGCAGCAATTTAATTAGCGCGCGAGTAGATATTGGCTTAATATTTTCAGCAACCATTTCAATCGACAAGCGTGGTGCATGGCGATTTTCTTGCCGCGCTACAGCTTCACCAGCACGCAACATTTCAACGGGTAAGCTAACACTGGTTGATAGCATATGATCATAGAGCAACAAGGCTATGTTAATTTGATGGTCTTTATTGCGTTTTTGTTTTGCTTTTAGCACACCTGATCTCATACTATTTAATTGATTTGGCTATCTTGACATGTTTTATGGCTATTTATACATATTATTTTTTTGAGTTAACTCTTACACTGAGCTATATAAATATATTTGCTTTAATTTTAAGAGATTTTTCATGACTGCGTTACCGATTATAGTTGGCATGGGTGGCATTAATGCTGCTGGTAGAACATCATTTCATCAAGGCTTTCGCCGCATTGTTATTGATAAATTAAATGCTGAAGCTCGGCAAGAAACTTTTGTCGGCTTAGCAACGTTAATGAACTTATTAACTAGCCAAGATGGCAATCTAGTTGACGCTGAAGGTAATGTTGTTGATAAGTCTGACGTTGAACAACGTTTTGGCGAAGAAATTTTAGCCGGAACATTGATCCGTAAGATTGAACATGAACACTTTAATCCTGATGCCACGCCATGGCAGCAAAAACTCACCATGGATACCGGCGATAACGGAATTAGTTTTGAAACCCGTGCTCGTGATTTACCGAGCCCATTACCTCGTTCATGGAAAATTACCGAATTAGAAGATAAACGCGTTCGTGTAGAAATTGCCGGTGAAATTGAAGTTAAACATGACTCAACTCGTGATAACCCAATAAAAGCTGCAGGACAATTCCCCACCGGCTTCAAACCCGCGAGTTTATATAATAGCCGCTATCAGCCACGTGGTTTGCAAGCCACTATTTTTGGCGCAGCAGACGCTATTCACTCTACAGGTTATAGCTGGAATGAAATTGTTGACAGAATAAGCCCAGATGAAATTGGCACTTATTCAGCTTCTGTTTTTGGCCAAACCCAAGCAGAAGGTTTTGGTGGCATGATGCAAAGCCGTCAACAAGGCGAGCGTGTATCAACAAAAAATTTAGCGCTAGGTTTAAATACCATGTCGACTGATTTTATCAATGCTTATGTTACGGGCAGTGTAGGCACAACATTTACCTCTACGGGCGCATGTGCCACGTTTCTATATAACTTAAAAGCAGCCGTACAAGATATACAAGCGGGTCGCATTCGTTTGGCGATTGTTGGTAGTAATGATTGTGCTGTTACGCCGGAAGTTGTTGAAGGTTTTGGCAATATGAGTGCATTGGCCAATGAAGAAGGTTTGAAAAAAATTGATGGTAACGGTGTTGCTGATCATCGTCGTACCAGTCGTCCATTCGGTAATAACTGTGGTTTTACTATCGGTGAAGCAGCTCAGTTTATTGTGATAATGGATGATGCCTTAACACTCGAACTTGGTGCTAATGTTTTAGGCTCAGTGGCTGACGTTTTTACCAATGCTGATGGTATTAAAAAGTCGATTACTGCGCCTGGTCCAGGCAATTATATTACGATGGCGAAATCAGTTGCATTGGCTAAATCTATTGTGGGTGCTGAAGCAGTGCAACAACGTAGTTTTATATTGGCCCATGGTTCAAGTACGCCACAAAACCGTGTTACTGAGTCATTAATTTATGACCGTGTCGCAAGAAGTTTTGATATTAACAATTGGCCAGTAGCCGCACCAAAAGCTTTTGTTGGTCACACTATTGGTCCAGCAAGTGGCGATCAAGTAGCGATGGCGCTAGGTGTGTTTGCTCACAATATTATGCCAGGTATAACTACTATTGATAAAGTGGCTGATGACGTTTATAACGAGCGCTTAAATATCGCTACAGAGCATTGGTATTGTGACAACATGGATGTGGCATTTATTAACTCAAAAGGCTTTGGTGGCAATAACGCCACAGCGACTTTATTTTCACCAGCCGTAACTTTGGCGATGATGGAAAAACGTCACGGTAGCCATGCCATGGAAAGTTACCATGATAAAGCGAAGGTTGTAGAACAAGCTAGAATCAAATATCAAACTCAAGCCGATAACGGTGATTTTCAAATTATTTACCGTTTTGGTGACGGTACCTTGATGGATGATGACGTTACCATAACCGATGAAGATATTAGTGTTACTGGTTTCGCCAATAAAATAGTACTACCAGTAAAGAACCCGTTTGCCGATATGGTTTAACCTTAATTAAACAAAGATAGTTTTCTACAAAGCCCTGCAATAATATTGACAGGGCTTTTGTATTTAATGCACTATAACAATCGCTATATAAATATTATACAGGCAGTTATCACAGGCCGTTATCAAAATTCTCTGGCTGTGCAAAAGGACTTAATGTCAGGAGCTATGTCCTCAATTATACCGTTTGCATAATAGCAACTTAATCTCGATTGGAGTGTTTCATAATCTATGGCTATTGCGCCTATTAAGACTGCATTACCGCTTGACGAAGAAATCGTTGAAGCCAAATCTAGCCAATCCCGCCTCATCATATTAGCCTTAGCGTTAGGTTTATTTGGCGCAGCGCTCAATAGTTATCCTATTGAACTTGCCTACAGTGTTTCATTAGTTATCGGAAATCTGGCTTTTATTATTGCCGCTGCTTATCTTCGACCTGCACTAACATTACTCTGTGCTTTGATTTGTGTCGCGCCGCTGTTGGTTCTTTGGGGCCATCCTTTTGGTTTTTTAACCTTCGGTTGTGAAGCACTTTTTATCTCTTACATGCGCGGGAGAGGCTGGTATTTACCTACGGCTGATTTTTTATATTGGCTTATTATAGGTATGCCAATGACCGCGGTGATAATCTGGCTTAATACATCAGAGTCACAAGAGTATTTACTGTTCTCTTTGTTTAAGCAGAGTATTAATGCGGTTTTTTATACTGCTCTAGGTGTCATCTTTATTTTTGTCTTCAGTGATAAATTGAACGGCTGGGTAAAGTCACAACAACCAAAGCTAATGAAAAACCTAAAGCAATACTTACACTATATTCTATGGATAATGTCGGCTTTTTTTGTCATCGGTGTTTGTTTGTTTTTAAGCCGTAACTTAAATGAGATACAACAGCAACAAATTGAAGATAAAATCGATATTAGTAGTCAATATTTAGGTCGAATTGTAGAAAGTTATGTTGATGATCACACAAAAGCCGTTGCGCAAATTGCTAATGAACTCTCTGCTATTGAGCCCAGCCGCTATAATGACGCCTTAGTTAAAATTCATCAGTTGTATCCAGGTTTTATAACTATGTTGGTGACGAATCAAGAGGCAAATATTGTAGCCTCTTCCCCGCGAATTTTAATGAAAGATATACCCCAAAGTGGCGTAAGTGTTGCTGACCGCTCTTATTTTACCGAAGCATTTTTTAATCAATCGGTTTATGTCTCGCCCGTTTTCCTCGGGAGAGGATTCGGCGCAGATCCTATTATTGCCATCAGTGCTCCAATTTATGTCAAAAATAATAATGAGCCGGCTGGCGTTGTCGAAGGGTCCTTAAATCTTAACTTGTTTGAAAAAGTTAATAGTTATGCAGCGAACGATCGAGAGATTGATGTCGTTTTAACTGATGGTAATGACAATGTAATATATGCTGAATCTAGCTTAGGCTTATCTCAATTATCGAAATTTAATTTCACTTTTAATCAACATACTAACTCAAATAATTTCATGATAATTGAGAGTAATGGCTCAAATAACATACGTTACTTATACCGCCAAGTAACCTTGAATAATGGTTGGAAAATATTTGTTTTGATTGAACATAAGCAAATTTTAAAGTTAATTGAACAACAATACTTGACCATTTTTATCTCGTTATTTTTAATTTTTATGTTGGTGGTTTTATTAGCAAATCAATTTGCTAATACATTAAATAAACCTTTAGTATTTGCTTTAAATGAGCTTGCTCATGGTGATGGTAAAACAGGCTACAAAGCCATTCCTTATGATGCCCCAACTGAATTTTTGACGTTATATGATGAATTACAGCAGTCGAAAGAAAAGCTATTAAAACAGCAGTTTATTTTAGAGGAAAAAGTTAGCAAGCGCACTAAAGACCTAAATAAAGCCAATAAAGCGCTGAAAGAATTAGCCAATATAGATAGCTTAACAGGCCTATATAATCGCCGATATTTAGAAGATAAATTTAGTGAACTCCAAGCCATATTGTCGAGGAATAATGCTGCCATGGTGGTTGCTATGCTAGATCTTGACCACTTTAAAAAATTGAATGATGAATACGGCCATTTAATTGGTGATAACTGTTTAGCGTATATTAGTGGTGTTATGAAACGTAAATTTGATCGCCGCAGTGATATTGTTGCTCGCTTTGGCGGCGAAGAGTTTATTATTGTTACACAATCGGATGATCAAAACGGTGTAATACAAAAACTCGAAGAGTTTCGTGAAGAATTAGCACAGCATAGCTTCCCGCACCTATCTCATCAATTTGTCGGTATTACTATTTCTATTGGTGTGGTAACCGCTAACGCTAAGTTTTCTGCAGATATTGATGACTGGATCAGTCTTGCGGACGAGCAACTCTATCAGGCGAAGCACAATGGTCGTAATCAATTAGCGAGTAATATTTTAACGAATGTAAGCAAGGATTAAGTCACTTTTATACCAGTCAACTTGGTATTACTACGTTATAGGCGGTGTCATTTAATATAGTGCTAGCAAGATAGGGCATGGTAAATATGAGATTGTATGAGTTGTAGTGGCGCGTGAGTATAAAATTGAAATATTCTTTTTAGCGCTATTTTAGCAATAAAACTTATCCGGTTCGGTGGAGTTTATGTTTGTTATTTATTGGCATAACTTTTTACTAATATCACTTTACAATGCAGCGAGTGCCACATTGTAAAGTGAGTTATATCAATTGATATTATTTATGCTTCTTTTTCTTGAGCTGTCATCACAAAATCTAGTATGCCAATAGCGGCTTTTCGACCTTGGTCAATAGCAGTAACTACTAAGTCAGAACCTAGCACCATATCACCACCGGCAAAGATGTTTTCTTTACTGGTTTGTAAGGCAAAACTGGTGTTGTCGGCAGCAATTACACGACCTCTAGTGTCTACTTCTACACCGGCATCTTTCATCCATTGTGGTGGGCTTGGCATAAAGCCAAATGCGATAACCACAGCATCTGCTGGCATAATGAACTCTGAGCCTTCAATAGCTTCTGGGTTGCATCGGCCTTTAGCATCTGGCTTACCCAGCTGTGTTTTGATAAATTTAACACCGCAAGTATCGCCGTTATCGTCAGTCGCGATATCGATAGGCTGAATATTAAACTGAAAATCTACGCCTTCTTCTTTCGCATTTTGTACTTCTCGTGGCGAACCTGGCATATTTGCTTGGTCGCGGCGATAAGCACAAGTAACTTCAGTGGCACCTTGGCGAATAGAGCTACGGACACAATCCATCGCGGTATCACCACCACCCAGTACGACAACTTTTTTACCTGAAAAGTTAACATAAGGTTTGGCATTGGCATTGCCATCTTCTTGTGAAAGTTTCATGAGTTTTTGCGTGTTGGCAACTAAAAAGTCTAGTGCATTATAAACGCCAGGTGCTGATTCATTTTCGAAACCACCGGTCATGTCGGTATACGTACCCAGTGCTAAAAATACGGCGTCAAATTCATTGCTGATGTCAGCAAAACTGATATCGACACCGACATTAATATTTAAGCGAAACTCAATCCCCATACCTTCAAGGATTTCCCTACGAGTTTGAATAACGTCCTTTTCTAATTTAAAAGATGGGATGCCAAAAGTAAGCAAACCACCAATTTGGGCGTGCTTATCAAACACAACGGCTTCAACACCGTTTCTGGTTAGTACATCAGCACAGGCTATACCCGCTGGGCCAGCGCCAATAATGGCGACACGCTTGCCAGTGGCAATAACTTGAGATAGATCAGGTTTCCAACCTTGTGCTATGGCAGTATCGGTAATATATTTTTCAATATTCCCGATAGTAACAGCGCCAAAGTCATCATTTAGGGTACAAGCTGACTCACACAGTCTGTCTTGTGGGCAAACACGGCCACACATTTCAGGTAAACTGTTAGTTTCATGACACAAGTCAGCCGCTTCCATTATTTTGCCGTCAGTAACCAGCTCTAGCCATTGTGGAATATAGTTGTGCACAGGGCACTTCCATTCACAATAAGGGTTACCGCAATCTAAACAACGATCGGCTTGACCGGCACTTTGATCTTCACTTAAGGGTTGATAAATTTCGACAAAATTAATTTTACGTTGCTCTATCGCTTTTTTAGGCGGGTCGATACGTTTTACGTCGATAAATTGATATATATTTTTACTCATGATCTAGCTTCTCCAATCGTGTTCTTATTATTGCGCTTGAACACGAAGTTCTGCAGATGAACGGCTGCGATGCCCTAATAGGGTTTTAACATCAACGGCCTTTGGCTTAATCAACTTAAACATTGGTGCATAAGTGTCAAAATTATTTAAAATTTCTTCTGCTCTTAAGCTGCCAGTTTCATCTAAGTGTTGGTTGATAATGCCACGTAGGTGTTCTTGATGAATATTGAGTTCATCAATCGCTAACATCTCAATTGATTCATTGTTTAGGCGAATATCTAAATCATCTTGCTCATCTAAAACATAAGCGAAACCACCCGTCATACCGGCACCAAAATTAACCCCTACATGGCCTAAAATGGTCACTATACCACCAGTCATGTATTCACAGGCATGATCGCCAGTACCTTCAATAACAGCATGACAGCCAGAGTTTCTCACGGCAAAACGTTCACCCGCACGACCACAACCGTAAAGCTTGCCGCCGGTTGCTCCGTACAAACAAGTGTTACCCATAATCATGGTTTTATGACTTAAATATTCAACGCCTTTGGGTGGTTTTATAGTTAATTTACCACCGGCCATTCCTTTGCCAACATAGTCGTTAGCGTCACCGGTTAGGGTCATTTCTAAGCCGCCAGCATTCCAGACACCAAAGCTTTGTCCTGCCGTACCATTTAAAAATACTTTAATTGGGTTTGCAGCCATGCCTTGATCGCCATGTTTACGCGCAATTTCGCCAGATAATGAAGCACCAACTGAGCGATCAGTGTTTTGAATCGATAAACGATATTCACCACCTTTACTGTGGGCAATAGCATCAGAAGCAAGCGACAGTAAACGCTGATTTAACTCACCTTTATCAAAGGGCTCATTGGTATCAGTTTGATGCAACGCAGTATCATCACCTGCTACCACCGGTGCAATAATTGGTCGTAAATCTAGTTTTTGTTGCTTAGCCGTAATACCCGCTAATGGGACGAATAAATCGGTGCGACCGATAATAGCCGTTAAACTTTCAACACCTAGACTGGCTAAAATTTCGCGAACATCTTGCGCAATAAACTTAAAATAATTCATTACTTGATCAGGCAAACCTTTAAAAAATTGTTCACGTAGCACTTCATCTTGTGTTGCAACACCTGTAGCACAGTTGTTTAAGTGACAAATACGCAGGAATTTACAGCCGAGTGTCACCATAGGCGCGGTACCAAAACCGAAGCTTTCTGCACCTAAAATAGCGGCTTTAACAATATCTAATCCAGTTTTAAGTCCGCCATCAACCTGTAAACGAACCTTGTGGCGTAATCCGTTTGTTACCAGTGATTGATGCGCTTCAGCTAAACCAAGCTCCCAAGGGCAACCTGCATATTTAACTGAGGTTAGCGGGCTGGCACCTGTGCCACCGTCATAGCCTGAAATAGTAATAAAGTCAGCATAGGCTTTGGCAACACCAGAGGCGATAGTGCCAACACCTGGACCTGAAACAAGTTTTACTGAAATAACCGCTTTGGGATTGACTTGTTTTAAGTCGAAAATCAGTTGGGCCAGATCCTCAATAGAATAAATATCGTGATGCGGAGGAGGAGATATCAAGGTCACTCCAGGCACTGAAAAACGTAGTTTTGCAATCAAAGGAGTAACTTTATCGCCAGGTAATTGGCCACCTTCACCTGGTTTCGCGCCTTGTGCTACTTTAATTTGCAACACATCTGCGTTCACTAGATAGTAAGGTGTAACGCCAAAACGCCCTGATGCAATTTGCTTGATACGTGAATTTTTTACCGTGCCAAAGCGTCGTTCGTCTTCTCCACCTTCACCAGAGTTTGAGAAACCACCTAAGCGGTTCATGGCAATTGCTAATGCTTCATGTGCTTCAGGGCTTAATGCACCAATAGACATAGCAGCACTATCAAAGCGTTTAAATAGTTCGGTTTCGGGTTCAACGGCTGAAATATCAATCGCTGTTTGGTCGTCTTTTAGTGCTAATAAATCACGTAACGCGGCGGCTGGACGTTTGTTAACGTGGTCAGCAAATATTCTGTAATCACTATAATCACCGCTGCGCACCGCTGCTTGTAGTGTGCTGACTACATCAGGGTTATAAGCGTGATATTCTCCACCGTGGACGTATTTTAGTAAACCACCATGGCTTATTTTTTGATGTGGCATAAAAGCTTTGCGAGCAAGGTTGATATTGTCTTGTTCGATGTCAGCAAAGTCTGCACCTTGAATACGGCTAGGCAATTCAGGGAAACAAAGATCCATGATGTTACGATTTAAGCCGATAACTTCAAATAGTCCCGCACAACGATAGCTGGCAATGGTCGAAATACCCATTTTCGATAATATTTTCAGCAGGCCTTTATTAATGCCTTCACGGTAATTGACTACGGCTTGGCGAGCAGTAAGGTTAATCTGCTTTTGTTCAACCAATTGTTCAATAGTATCGTATGCTAAGAACGGGTAAATCGCGGTGGCACCTAAGCCGAACAGTACGGCAAACTGATGTGAATCACGCACCGAAGCTGTTTCTACAATAATATTGGAGTCACAACGTAATTGTTTATCGACTAAACGTTTTTGTACCGCACCAACAGCCATTGCAGCGGGAATAGGTAACATGCCTTTATGTATTTGGCGATCAGATAACACTAAGATTACGGTGTTTTTATCTCTTACTAATGTTTCTGCTTCATCACATAGACGCAACACCGCGGCTTCTAAACCTTCTTCTTGATCATAGTTCAAGGTTAAGGTGTCTGAGCGGTAATGTTCGGGATCAAGCTCTCGTAACTGCTTTAATCCGGTGTACATTAATACTGGTGTAGCAAATAGAATACGATCGGCATGGCCAGTGGTTTCATTGAAAACATTATGCTCACGGCCAATACAAGTACCTAATGACATAACATAACGCTCACGTAATGGGTCAATAGGTGGATTGGTTACTTGCGCAAATTGTTGACGGAAATAATCATAGAGCGAACGCGGTTGACTAGATAATACAGCCATTGGCGTGTCATCGCCCATCGAACCTGTCGCTTCTTGACCGTTTTCCGCTAATGCTTTTACGACTTGATGTATTTCTTCATAGCTGTAGTTAAACATTTTATGGTATTGAGCAATTTCTTGATCGGTAAATATCCGTTGGCCAATCAAACTTGCATCTAATTGATCGAAAGGGACCAAACGACGAATATTATTGTCTAACCATTCACGATAAGGATGGCGAATTTTTAGTTCATTGTCGATCGCGTTTGAATTAAAAATTTTACCAGTATAAGTGTCAATGGCTAACATTTCACCAGGACCGACGCGGCCTTTTTCGACCACTTCATCTTCGCCGTAATCCCAAATACCCACTTCAGAGGCTAAGGTAATAAAACCATCTCGAGTGATAACATAACGAGCAGGTCTTAAGCCATTTCGGTCTAAGTTACAAGAAACGTGACGGCCATTGGTAACAACAACGCCAGCCGGTCCATCCCATGGTTCCATGTGCATCGAGTTAAATTCATAAAAAGCTTTTAAATCATCGTCCATTAAAGGATTACTTTGCCAAGCTGGTGGCATTAACAGACGCATGCCCCGGTAAAGATCCATGCCGCCCGCCATGAATAATTCAAGCATGTTGTCTAATGAAGAGGAATCAGAGCCACTCTCGTTTACAAAAGGAGCCGCGTCTTGTAAGTCTGGGAGTAAGGGGGATCTAAAGCCGTGCGTTCGAGCACGACTCCATTGTCGGTTGCCTTTAATGGTATTAATTTCACCATTATGAGCTAAATAACGAAAAGGTTGTGCTAAATGCCACTCGGGAGAGGTATTGGTTGAAAAGCGCTGATGAAATAGGCAAATCGCAGTTTGCATGCGAATATCGGCAAGGTCTAAATAAAAATTTGGTAAATCTACTGGCATCATTAAGCCTTTGTAGATCGTTACTAAGCACGACAAACTTGCAACATAGAAGCGGTCGTCACTAATACGTTTTTCTGCGCGTCGTCTCGCCATATATAGTCGACGTTCGAGATCTCGGTTACGCCAGCCTGACGGCGCATCGACAAAAACTTGTTCAATACCAGGTAAATTACCTTTAGCAATTTCACCTAAAGTAGCGGTGTCAGTAGGCACTATTCTCCAGCCAACTAAGGTCAGTGTTTCACGCGCTAATTCTTCTTCTAGAATTTTTTTACTGGCATTTGCTTTGATAGGATCGGGATTAAGAAAAATCATACCAACGGCGTACTTTCGTCCTAGCTGCCAGTTGTTTTCTTCAGCAACAGCACGAAAAAAGCTGTCTGGCTTTTGCATTAACAAGCCACAACCATCACCGGTTTTTCCATCAGCAGCGATACCACCGCGATGCTGCATTCGGTCTAATGCTTGAATGGCAGTCTTTACGAGCTTATGACTGGTTTCGCCGTGTTGATGGGCAATAAGACCAAAGCCACAATTGTCTTTTTGATAAGTATGATCGTAAAGTTGCATTATTTTCTCCAAATAAACGCCTCGACTGTTTGGTTTGATTAGAATGGAATGAAATTATACTTAAAATGCATAAATAGTCCCGAATTCGAAGCGAGGAACTCCTTACATTAAACATTTAACGCTTATACGTCAATTCGAATAGAGTAAATACTCGTAATTATTTTACGTGCTTATTAACAAATAACAACAAATAGTGTGATATTCGTACTATTGTCAACAATATAGCTGCTTTTTAGGTCATGTTGACTGTACGTAAGTAACTATAAACGTGCTTTATGTAATTTTATTACATTTTCAGGTTATAAAAGTGTAATCGCTTATAGTGTTTCTATTCATTATTTGTGCAAAGTCATAGGCCGTTGAAATTATCCTCAAGGCAAACTAAAAAGTGATAAATTTGATGATTAATGACCGCGCCCGTTGTATGTAGTCGAGGTCTACGTTATTTATATCAGTGGGTTGTTTTGACCAGAAGAAATAATCAGTGATTATTTAGGTTGGTATAATACTACTGAGTAGGAAATTAGACAAAAATTGGCGAGTGGCACTGTTGAAATTTTCGAGTAGATAAAAAAATCCCTAATCGTTTTACAAAATTAGGGATTGTTAATTTTTTGCGTTAATACCAATATCAAGCTTATCGTAAGTTGATTACGTTAAGCTTGATAACCATCTACAACACCTTTCGTTGTTACACTGACGGCATCATGAGCATGTAGTGATTCTAAATGGTTAATACGTAGCCAGAAATCATCAAACTGATCAGTGATATTCATGGTGTGCTGTAAGCGACGAGCAGCGTCTTCACAGAACATTAAGTTTTGGCCATTTAACAGTGCAAATTCTTGTTCGTCTTCACGCTTTACTGCAGCTTGAACGGGTGTTTTAAGTGAGTTTTCAATTAAATCAACAAGATCAGTAATAGGAAATTCAGTTGTAGAACTATTAAGCTTTACTTTAATTTCAGCAACCGAGCGTTGGCTATGTGGTGTAGCAACAATGCCTTCGGTTGTGCCAAGCCATTCGTGAACATCAGCTAAATCAACATTGGCGTCATCGGAAAATTTTTCTTTAAAGGCTTTCTGGATCAATTGACGTGCTAATGCTGCAGAACAAGGGCAAGTTGAAGAATATCGTACGTCGAGAGAAAGCTCGATATCAAGTTTACCTTTATTTAAACGGCCAGTAACCGTAACAGGATAAGCTTTCCAACCTTGTTTACCACTAATAAGCGACTTACGACGGAGATGATAATCAAAGCTAAATTTTACTTTAGCATTATCACTTAACTCTTGATGGCTGCTAATAAAGCCGTCTAATAGGGTCACTAAGCTTTGATGGTTTAAAACATTTGAGTTTGATAATTCATCAAGGAGTAAATATAAGCGCGACATATGAATGCCTTTGGCTTTTGGCTCTTTAAGGTTGACAAACGCATCAACGTAGGCTGAAACCATACGTTCTGATTGTCCTTTTGAGGCAACCATGATTGGCATTTCTATATTGCTCATACCGACCCAATCCAAAGTACCCTCAGTTTGTGCTGTGGTGTGATTTGCTATATCAGGCATTAATGTTGGCATTTTGACTCCGCTATTCGATGTGCACTAAGTAAAGGGCTAACTTTGATAACTTCAGTACTTAGAAAAATTATAATCAGCATTATTATCGAAAAATTGCGATAGTTCCCACAACGACTTTAGAAGGTGGAATATAATGCAGTGACCCTGAAAAGGCGGCTATTTTGAACGAAATACCCACTAAAAGCAATATTTGTAATAGCGATGTTGAGATTGTTCTAGAATATGGTAGTTGTATTTAATATCTGTTATAAACGGGGCTTAATTTAGTTGTTATTTATAACTTAAAGTTTAAATAGCCGTAGCATCGAATTGTTGTCGCAAAGGAGACTTCATGGCACTAACTCAGCACCATCACATCGACTTAACATTAATTAATGGTTATTTAGAAGCATTAGACATAGTGGTCATTCAACAAATGTTGGATCTATATATTCAGCAGTCGGAATTGAATCTAACTGCCATTAACAGTGCCGTAGTTAATGCGGATCAAAAGACATGGCAAGAGCAGTGTCATAAAATGAAAGGATCGGCCGCTAGTGCAGGCTTAAGCCAAGTACATCAGAAACTTATTTTGCTAGAGAAGTCGACCGAAGACAGTGAGATTAAAGCTCAGCACTTACATGAACTGAGATTATTAAACCAACAAGCAGTCGCTGCTTTTCAACAATGGCTTAAAGAACAATAAGCCGAGGTAGATATTTGGCAGGTAAATCATTCTCCCTGCTTATAACCTTCTAATCTATCTGACCGATAAATCGATAACCTTCACCGTGAATGGTATTAATCAATTCAGGTGAGCTTTCAACTGACTCAAAATGTTTGCGTAGGCGACGAATAGTAACATCTACTGTTCGGTCGTTAGTACGTAAGTCTCGCCCAGTCATTTCTTTGATTAATTGCTGACGCGTAACAATTTGTCCAACATTTTCAATAAGTAAACGCAGTGCTCGATATTCGCCGCGTGGAATTGATATTTCTCTGCCGTCTGGTGTCGTCATCTTGCGTGAGTTGCCATCAAGTGACCATTGGTTAAAGCTTATAATATCAAGACGCTTTTCAAGATTACTCGGTGTCATGCGATTTAATATATTACGAGCTCGAATGGTAAGTTCACGAGGATTAAACGGTTTAGTTAAATAATCGTCAGCACCAATTTCTAAGCCAAGAATCTTGTCAATGTCACTATCGCGCCCAGTGAGAAAAATTAAGCCTAAGTCTTTATTACGGGTTAATTCTCGTGCTAATAATAAACCGTTTTTACCGGGTAAATTAATATCCATAATAACTAAGTTGATCTGGTTATTTTTAAGTGCGCGTTCCATGCTATCACCATCTATTGCTTCTGCCACCTGATAGCCTTCTGCTTCAAATAGATTTCGTAGATTAAAGCGTGTGACGTCTTCGTCTTCTACGATTAATATATGAGGTTTATGCATGTTCAATATCCAGTCCTGTGAAAGTTAATTATTTAAAATTATTAATCCGATTTGTATTATTTATATTAAGCAGCGATAGTTAATATCTTGTCATTATAGACTATATTAAAGTATTAAATATCGGCTAATGTTATAGAAGCTCTAGTTAAAAAACAATCAATAGAAAGCTAATTACTTCATTTATCACCATTTAGCTAAAGCTACTTAATATCTAGTGGTTATTTGGAGGTCAATTATTTATGACCTATTAAGCCCTTAGCAGGGTAAGATTTTTACTTTCGATATAATTAATATCAACATATTGCTAATAGCGAAATGAAGGCCTAGCTAATAGGGAAGTTGATTTCAATACTTACGCCTTGACCTGTTTCGCTGCTTAAGACTATTGAGCCACCAAGTGCTTGAGTAACAAGATTGTAAACTAAATGCATACCTAAACCACTGCCACCTTCGCCGCGTTTTGTTGTCGTAAATGGCTCAAAAACTTTATGTTTTATTGACTCATCAACTCCGACGCCGTCATCTTTAAAGAGTATATTTAGCTGGTTGCTCAGCGACATAACCGTAATTGAAATCTGACCCGTTTCTTTACCTTCAAAACCGTGAATAATGGAATTCATAATTAAATTGATCAGAATTTGATTGATAGGGCCTGGTTTACTTTTAACGGTTAAATCATCAGGGCAATCAATTTTAATAATGTAAGGTAGATTATCTAGTTGAGGCCTTAAGGTGAGCAAAACTTCTCTTAAAAGTTCTTTAACGTCAAAAATACGTATATCTTCACTTGATTGGTCTACGGCAACCTTTTTAAAGCTAGATATAAGGTCAGCAGCGCGATTTAGATTTCGATAGATGATGGCTATATTTTCGCCACTGTCATGCAAAAACTTTTTTAATTGACTAGATTTTAAGGTTTTATGCTCAAAAGCACTTTTAATTTCATTTAATCTATCAGCTAGCAGAGTTGATGCCGTTACCCCTAAGCCTATCGGTGTATTTACTTCATGCGCAACGCCAGCAACCATATCTCCGAGCGAAGCCATTTTTTCACTTTCAACCAAGTGGCTTTGAAATTGATGGAGTTTCTCTAAAGTAGAAAGTAACTCTTGGTTTGATTCTTTAAGTGCCTCGGTGCGTTTGTTAATTTTATTTTCTAACTCTTGTGAGTGCTCTAGACTTTGTTGTTCAGCTGAATCTAATTGTGCTAAACGTTTTTCCATACGAACAAATAAAATATTAATATTGCGCGCTAAAATATCAGCTTCACGATATGGCATATCTTGACATCGTTGCTGAAAGTTTCTTTGTCGTGCGGCAAGTTGAACGGTGTTAGCTAATGCTATAAATGGTGCGCTAATATAGCGTTCAAGTTTCAGTGCTATTATCACGGCAAGTAAACATATAATAAGAAATATAATAATGCTCGTGATCAATGAGTTATTGGTAATCTGTGTTATATGCTCAATACTGCTCTGGAGATAAATATAACCAATAATTTCATTTTTGACTTTAATGGGTTGCATGTACTCAAGGTATTTTTCTTTAAACTTAGGTGTCTGCAAGTTAATTATTTCGTTAGATTTTTCCAAAATAGCCGTACGTTGCAGATTACGCTTGTAGCTATAAAAAAGATTAAGCTTACCTGATTCTCTATCTAATTGATAAATATGTGTATAACTTAAATTAGGGATGTGTTTTGGTAATGAAAAATTATCATCTAGTGCATTTCGTTCTGAGTTAACTAAATAGAGTAAACTCTCATCGGCCAAAATATTGGCCCAATGCTCTATTTGTTCGGCTGCACTGTCATGGTAAGTTTGGTTAAATTGTTGGGTGATTATTGAGATGCTCAATATAGATAAAATTGAGAAAGCGCTGAAGATCGAGATCAAGAAGATACGACGGATAGACCAAATAGGCTGGATTGTTGGCATACAATTCTGAACTCAATTGATTGTGGCTATAAAATGATTGTAGAAAACCTTATTGATTTCAACAATCATTTTGTCTTAGTTAAACTTTTAATTTTTACCATTAAGATAACACTGATAAACAGCAAAGCCTTTCTTAATTACTAAAGTTTTTGTTTTACCGATAGCTTTTTCCATTATGGGTAAGTATTTCAAGAAGCTATTCGCGACAATGGTAACACATGCTTTAGCCGTTAAATTCTGCTTAATTTCAGTTAAAAATTGCTCAGTCGCGGCATAATTTGTTTTTACACCTTGATGAAATGGTGGGTTGGATATCACAAAATCATAGCGCTCATGTACATCAGATAAACTATTTGACGCGATATATTGCCCCGTTAACTGGTTTAAACTTAGTGTAGTTTGTGCAGAGTGCAATGCTAAAGCACTGACATCAACTAAGGTGAGTTTAGTTTGTGGATAGACTGTACCTATGTATGCAGCGATAACACCTGCACCACAGCCGAAATCTAAAACTTTACCCGTTATAATGTCAGGCAAGTGGGCTAATAAAATTTCTGTGCCGGTGTCTAATGCGTTTTGACTAAATACGCCGGGTAATGCGGCAATTTTTAAGGTTTTTTCTTGTACTTGTATTGGGTAATATTTATAGAATTTTTCCAGTTCAAAGCGAGGCAAAGTAGACTTGAACTCACCAATAAACATTAAGCAATGGCGGGCAGAATCAACTTTGTTGCAATACGCTAGGTAGTCAGCCCCAAGTTTATCGGCCGACTTTACGCCACCTTTATTTTCACCCACAATAACTATAGTTGCATCATCTGCCATTGAATCGGCCAGCATGGCTAAGGTAAAGCTAAATTCAGCCTTACTTTTTGGGAAATGAATGATAGCCATGTCGTGTTTAGTTTTGGCGACATACTCCACAGAAAAGTGTGTTCGTAACCGAACATTTTTTAATTGCTGACAAGCTTTATATTCAGCATAATTTGTATGGTAACTATCAATGTTAGCAGCGCTATGCTGGCTTAAGTATTGGGCAATAAAACCGTCGTCTGCAATATTGACTAAAAGAGGTCTTGTTGCCGTTAATGCCTCAAGATTGCGTATCAATAGTTGGTTAATGTTACTTATTGCCATGAGAATACCTAAGGTTTTGAAAAATATTATTAATTTACAGTAGCTTATTAGTATAAATGAAAACCCAATAAGTACCGTTAATTTTTTAATTAAAAGGGGTATAAATGAATTAACTCACTTAATGATAATTCATTTATACAGCTGATATTAATATGTCATAATGCGCGCATTCTACGCGAATTAAATTATCTCGCCATCATTAGTCCACAGGGAATTAACTATTTTTAAGAAAATGTTATTGCGACTAAAAATAAAATGGCTGCATAGTCAACTTAGAGCAAAAGTATTGATTTTTCGCTATTTTTTGATTGGACAATTTTTGGGTAAAAAAGCTCAAGCAGAAGTTTATCTGTCACTTAATGATCCACATAGTTTTATGTTAGTGCAAATGTTATCTCGGTTAGCAAAAAACTATCGATTAGATTTTAAAGTACTATTTATTTGGGGAACTTTACCTGGTGTTACGATCTGTCCAAAGCTTTATCGTCAATGGGCGATTAAAGACGCAAATTTAATCGCAGAACAGTATCAATTGGTTAATATTTCCGCGGAACCTTCATCGGCATCGTTAACGACTGGCCAACAAACATGGCAGTTGCTGGTGAACAACATTAAAAATGCCGAACAAATATTCATAAATACATGGGGTAATCATTACCGCGAACACTTTCAAACATCTACCCCTACGATTAACCATCAAGTTAAAAATCAAACTCGTTTAAAAGAAAAAGGGCATTATGCCCCAGCAAGTATTAGTTTTGCTGGTAGTTGGTTTGTCGGTATTGATCGTTTATATCATTTTGAAAGCATGTTACAAAAATTTGCTCTTTTAGATGATGTTACTGAAGATTTTACGGCAAAAAATCAGCTGAATAACATTGTTACGCCACGAAATTACCCTCATAAAGTAGTCAACATTAAAGCCGCGAAGACACCTACTGTAGCGACTGAGCCTTTAGTGATATATTTATCCTTACGCAGCCCTTATTCTTATTTGGGTTTTGTGCAGGCCGTTAATCTAGCAGAGCGTCAACAGATAGAGTTAATCATAAGACCTATATTGCCACTATTGATGCGCGGCGAGTCTATTCCAATGGTTAAGCAAAAATACATCTACCTTGATGCGGTGCGTGAAGCTAAAAAACTGGGTATTGAGTTTAATGGATTTACAGATCCATTAGGTGATGGTGTTATTAACGCATATCGCTTATTTGCTTGGGCACAACAGCAAGGCAAGGCTGTTGAGTATATCTTGGCTTGCTTCCAAGCAATTTATGTTGATGGTATCGACTTAGCTAATCCAGAGAATGTGGAGACTATTTTTAAAAAATTAGCTTTAGATGTTGATGATGCGAGTATTTATCAGGAGCAGCATGACTGGCAACAATGGGCGGATATCAACCAAGTTGAATTGACCAAGTTAAATTTATGGGGTGTGCCTTGTTTTAGTTATGGCGGTTATAGCTATTGGGGTCAAGATCGTATTTTTGAATTAGAAAAAGAAATAAATATATTTAGAACAGCAGGTTAATGTTAATTGTCAATATACGTATAGACGTCTATTGACTGTGCTTATATTTAAATGTTTTAATATTGCAGTCCCTTATTCCAGTGAAATTAATCGTAAAAAATTAATGACCACAAATATAGGGCCAGAAGAGGAGCGTTAACCAGGTAGTTATTGTGAAGAGATCAAACTCTATTGAGCAATAATGAGGGGGTTTAACGCCGAGGTAATTGTAAATTTGATAATACAATTGCCGGTTGTTTTAGCTTTATCGTCGTTAAACATCGATTAAGCATTATACCAAACGGATCTATAGTTTTATTCGCTTGGTATTAGGTTGAATCCTAGCAACTGTCACCTATTAGGTGGAGAGCTTCTGGCCTTTGTAAAGGCCAAGTTTCGTCCTTGAAATTTTGCCTCTACAAGCGCCTAAAAGTTCTCCGAACGACAAGAGTTCGAGAGAAATGAATCAAAAAAAATCGATAGAAAATCAGCTGTTCACAGATCGACCATTGGTCTGGACCGCATTGATCACGCCATTATTTGCTAATGACGAAATTGATTATGTCAGTTTGCGTAATCTAGTGTTACAACAAAACGCAGCTCACAATGGCATTTTATTATTGGGAAGCACAGGTGAAGGCTTAGCACTGACCGCGCAAGAGCATTTAAGTATTGTAAAATACGTTTGTGCTATGACTTTACAGGTGCCATTAATGGTTGCTGTTGGCGGGTATAACCTCAACGAGCAACTTGCCTGGATTGAAGAATGCAACCAACTGCCGATAAATGCTTATTTACTTGCTAGCCCCATTTATGCCAAGCCGGGTCCAGTAGGGCAAACGCTATGGTTTAAAAGTCTACTTGATGCCGCAAACTTTCCTTGTATGCTTTATAACGTTCCTTCGCGCAGTAGCGTTGAAATTACGATTACAGCCCTGCAACAAGTGCAAAACCATAAAAATTGTTGGGCGCTAAAAGAAGCCAGTGGCGATCTCCATAAACTACTCGCCTACAAAGAGCATTGTCCTAGCATTGATTTGTATAGTGGTGAAGATGCCATGATGCCTTATCTTGCCGGCGCCGGCGTGAAAGGTCTAGTGTCTGTTAGCTCAAACGTTTGGCCTGAGGCAAGCAGACAATATGTCGCTATGGCTTTAGCTCACCAAAATGTAAGCCTTTTTCCGCTCTGGCATAAAGCTATAACGGCATTATTTCAAGTGGCCAACCCCATACCGGTAAAAGTTTTAATGGCCGAACTTAACATGATTAGTTCTGCGAAACTTCGTTTACCGTTATGCCAAGAAGAGATTTCAGCACAACACGGCTTACTCGATACCCATCGACAAATTCAACAATGGCTAGAAAACAACAGTAACAATCCTTTAGCTCAACATTATGCTTCAACTAGCACTCTCAGTGCTGAAAATTTTCACTCTGTAACTACAACTAACTTACGAGACATAAACTCATGACATGGCAGCAAACATTAACAGATTTAGAAACCGGTAAAACTCGCGCAGCACAGCAAAATAGCGAGGGTACTTGGCAAGTTAATACTGAAGTAAAGCAGGCAATTCTAGCGGCATTTAAAGCGGGAGAAAATATCGAATTTGATGGTGCTTATCGTGGCTTTGTTGATAAGCATAATTTACCTGCTCGTGAATTTACCGTTGCCGATAAAGTCAGAATGGTACCGGGTGGTTCATCAGTTCGCCGTGGTGCTTACGTAGCACCGGGCGTTATTATTATGCCACCAGCCTACATCAATGTTGGCGCCTTTGTTGATAGCGGCACTATGGTTGATAGTCATGCGTTGATTGGATCGTGCGCGCAAATTGGCAAAAATGTCCATGTTTCTGCTGCGGTACAAATAGGTGGTGTACTTGAGCCTATTGGTGCTAGCCCAGTGATTATTGAAGATAATGCATTTTTAAGTGCTGGCGTTATTATTGTTGAAGGAATTGTAGTGAAAAAAGGCGCGGTTTTAGCACCGGGAGTTTCGCTGTCAGCGTCGGTACCAGTTTATGACTGTGTCAATAATGTCATATTAGCAAAAGGTGCTGATATTCCTGAAAATGCCGTAGTTGTGCCGGGCACTCGTCCTGTCGCTGGCGATTGGGCTGAGCAGCATGGACTGAATATGGCTTGTGCGTTAATTGTTAAGTACCGTGATGAAAAAAGTAATGCGGCGTTAGAACTTGAATCTGTGCTGCGCTAGGAACAAAAATGACTGCAATGTTAAATAGACCAAACTGGCTTAGGCCTGCATTACTTGAACCGCTATTGGCGCATCAGGAACGACTAAATAATCGTAATGACGTTGAACAAGATGAAGACGGTTATTTTCTTTATGATCTCGACTATCTTGAGCAACATTTATCGAGTTTGATGCAACAAGACGTGATTAAACTTTGGTTTGCTGTCAAGGCAAATCCCTTGTCAAGGGTGATCAAAACTTTAGCGCAGCAAGGTTTTAATTTTGATGTTGCAAGTCAAGGCGAGCTAACACAAGTATTAGCACAAGATGTTCCAGCCGATCGTATTCTTAATACTGGCCCAGCTAAATCGAAGCGGCAAATAAAAGCCTTTCTAGAGCAAGGCGTGCGCACTTTTGTGGTGGAGAGTTTGAACCAGTTACAATGGCTTAATGACGCCGCTAGCGAGTTATCTTGCCAACCTCAAGTGTTACTGCGCGTGCAGTTGCAATGGGAGGAGGGAGAGAAAAACCCTTTAGGGGGTAACGAAGTTACTGCTTTTGGCTTATCTTGCCAAGCGTGGCAAACGATAAAAGTAAGTGATTTCCCAGCATTAAATATCAATGGTCTACATATTTTCCAATGGGGAAACATGCTCAGCAATGAGCGTATGTTTGAGCTTTGGTCACAAATGGTATCGCCTTTGTTGTCATTGGCGGAACAATTAGGAATGACCTTAGAGGTATTAGATTTAGGTGGCGGTTTAGGTGTTGATTACCTGCAAACTGGAAAAGGGTTACGATGGGAAAAGATTGTTGCCGACTTAGCCAAAATAAAAGCGCGGGCCGGCGTTAGCGAGCTCTGGTTAGAGCTTGGCCGATTTGCGGTGGCTGAAATGGGGTATTACGTAACCTCAGTTGTTGACCGTAAAGAAAATTTTCAACACCAACAATTGGTGCTAGCGGGGGGTATTAATCATTTAATTCGACCTGCCATTACAGAACAGCCATTTCCAGTGACGATGATTAGAGAATCAGCAGCAAGCCCTGTGTATTTTGATCTCCATGGGCCATTGTGTACCAGTTTAGATAAATTGGGCACCTTGGCGATAGCCAGTGATGTTGCAGTTGATGATCAATTAATATTTGGTTTAGCGGGTGCTTATGGTTTTACCGAAAGTATGCCATTTTTTCTTTGTCATCAAATCGCGGCAGAATATGTTCTGCAGCAAGGAAAAATTGAACAAGTACGATCAGCTCAGCCTGCTTCATGGTATTTACGCTAAGGCTTAATAAGGTTATTTATGAATTTAATTAGTAAAGAAGTGATGCATGTCGGTGAAATGGCTAGTGGAGCAGCGCTTACCGTGCCCGTTTACCGTATTAAGGGTAAACAACAAGGGCCTGATGTTTACATACAAGCCAATATGCATGGTGCAGAAGTGCAAGGCAATGCGGTTATTTTTCAGTTGTTAGAGCAATTAAAAACTATTGAATTAAATGGCAGTATTACCCTTGTACCATATGCTAACCCTGTGGGTTGTAATCATAAAAACGGTGAGTATACCTTAGGTCGATTTGATCCCATTACCGGTGTGAACTGGAATCGCATGTATCATTTTGACGAAAGTATTATTGAGCCCTTTGCAAAAGCGCATTTAACCGATTCAATAGTTGAAATCGAGCGTGCTTTTAAAGCCTTGATGGTCGAGCAAATATCGCAAAAGCTTAATCACAATATCTATGGTATTACTACCGGACAGCGTATCGCGTATCAGCTGCAACGACTAGCTCATCAGGCTGATCTTGTTTTAGATCTACACACAGGGCCAATTTCTAGTAAGCACTTATATTGCCCAGACTATGCCCGAGCCAGTGCTGAGTATTTTGATATTCCACATGTTTTATTTATCCCTAATGGTTTTGATGGCGCCTTAGATGAAGCGACATTTTGTCCTTGGTGGTATTTACAACTGAAATTTGCTGAACTAGGTCGAGACTTTCCGATAACGAAAACTGCTACTAATCAAGGCAAAGATGCGGTGATAAAAGAAAGCTTTACTGTTGAGTTGGGTTCGCAAGAACAGATTGATTTAGACGTTGCGCATGAAGATGCTTTAGGTATTTTAAGCTATTTACAATACCAAGGGGTTATCAATAGCAATGACTTCCATCCAAAAACCATGGTTCGATATAGTTGTATGTTAGAAGACTACAAGGCGCTTTATTCTCCAATGGGAGGCATGGTAGATTATTTAGCTGAGTTTGGTCAGCCTCTCGCAGCTGGAGAGCCTTTGGCACGTATACTTCGCATGGACAATTATGGTGATGGTGATCCACTGCACTATATCAGCCTAGAGGATGATGTTATTCCAATTCTACATTTTGCATCGGCGAGTGTGAATCAAGGCACAGAGCTTTATAAAGTATTTAGTAAATACAGTATTTTATAATCTCAGGTTCTGAAAACAAAAGTGCCTTGATTTATGATGAAATCAAGGCACTTTTTTGTCGCATGTATTAGAATTTAGTTAAAAAACTACGTGCTCTTTTAAGTAGGCAAATAAATCTCGGTAATGTTTACCAACCTTTTCAGCGCTATGTTCTTTTTTTGCCTGGCGAACTAACTGTCGCAGCTTTTGTCTTTCCATGCCTTCACATTCGGCTAATAATGCTTCAATGGTCTCATTACCATTGGCGATAAGGTCATCACGCATTTTTTCTAGTTTTTCAAATTTAACTGACTCTTGCTGATGTTTATTCGCCATAACATCCATAGCTTGTTTAATCGGTTCAAGATCGGTTTCAGCCAATATTTTTGCAATATGACGCACATGTCGACGTAACGCCTCATGTTTATTGGTGATTTTATCCGCCAGCAACATGGCAGCTTTTAGATCATCAGTCAGCGGTAATTTACTGCGTTGATGCTTCGACATTTTGACTATAACCAGGCCAAAATCTTGCAGTCGATGCATTTCTCGTTTTATTTCCGATTTACTCAGTAATTCTTCTTCTAATTCATCGATATCGTTGGCAGAGTGGGGCATAATGTTAAGTAATCAAGTGATAATTACCTATAGTATACAACAAAGCAGGAGCAGCAAAAACATTCCTGTTGTTTGTATCGATAAAATATGAGAAATAATTTACCCATGAGCGATTCAGAAAGTATCCAAATGCAAATAGAACATGTTAAAAAACGTGTTAATGACGCCATGACTATGGCTAAAACACTTGGAGCCGATGGTGCTGAAGTTGCGATGAGCCGCCAACAAGGGCTTAGTGTCAGTACTCGCATGGGCGAAGTTGAAAACGTTGAGTTTACTAATGATGGTGGACTAGGTATTACGGTTTATAAAGACGGTCGTAAAGGTAGTGCTTCGACGGCCGACTTATCTGAGAAAGCCTTAAAACAAGCAATAGAAGCCGCAGTAAATATTGCTAAGTATACGTCTGTTGATGAATGCTCAGGCATGGCGGATAAAGATAGACTTGCGATGGCACCTGAAGATTTAGATTTATATCATCCTAAGGCATTAACCACAGAGCAAGCGATAAGCTTAGCGAAAGCATGTGAAGACACCGCGCTTGGCTATGATAAACGTATTACTAATTCAGATGGCGCTACGTTAGCAAGCTTTGAAGGCTTTAAAGTCTACGGCAATACCCATGGTCAGTTAGTGGGTTACCCGAGTACTCGTCACAGTTTAAGTTGTGTGATGATTGCTAACGAAGGTGACGACATGCAGCGCGATTATGCTTATACCGTTAGTCGTGAATTCGATGCGATGGAAAGTGCCGCTAAAATAGGACAACAAGCCTCTATTGAAGCTTTGTCGCGTTTAGGTGCTCGAAAGTTATCGACCACTAAAGTGCCGGTCATGTTTCGTGCAGATATCGCTAACACTTTGTTTGGTCATTTTATTGCGGCCATTAGTGGTGGAAATTTATATAGAAAATCATCTTTTTTAATGGATTCGATTGGCAAGCAAGTTTTTCCTGAATTTTTAAGCATCAGTGAACGTCCGCATTTGAAAAAAGCGTTAGCAAGTAGTGCTTTCGATGCAGAGGGTGTTGCCACGGTTGATCGTGAAATAATTACGGATGGTAGCTTAGCCACTTATCTTTTAACAAGTTATTCAGCACGCAAGATGGGACTGAAAACAACCGGTCATGCGGGCGGCATTCATAATTGGCAACTCGGTATGAAAGAGTCAGGCCAAGGTGGCGATTTTGATGCCATGTTAAAAACCTTAGGTACGGGTTTATTAGTGACTGAATTGATGGGCCAAGGCGTCAACGTTGTAACGGGTGATTATTCTCGCGGCGCAGCAGGCTTCTGGGTTGAAAATGGCGAAATAGCTTACCCAGTTGATGAGATTACCATTGCCGGTAAGTTACAGGATATATTCTCTGGTATTGTCGCCATTGGTAACGATACTGATATGAGAGGTAGTATTCGCACGGGTTCTATTATTGTTAACGAAATGCAAATTGCAGGCAGTTAAGCGATTAAAGTTTGAAGTTAATAGCTGTCAGCCGTCAGAAAAAACAAGTGAACAGAAGCTCGTTTTAGTTATTTACTGACAGCTTTAACCTGAAAGCTAATCGCTATGTAGTTTTAGTTATTTTCTGATAGCTTTAACCTGAAAGCTAATCGCGGTGTAGTTTTAGTTATTTTCTGACAGCTTTAAACTGAAAGCTTATCGCTATGGTCTATTACCCTAGCATCAAGGTTGCTGTACCTAAAAAGGCGAATATGCCGACAACATCTGTAACGGTTGTTAGGATAACGCTGCCTGCTAAAGCGGGATCTATGTTCATCTTTTTCAACATTAATGGCACAGTAACACCGGCAATGCCGGCAGCGGTCATATTCATTAACATGGCAAAAGCGATGATGGCACCTAGCATGAGGTTTTGCTGCCATATAGCAACGACTGAGGCAATTAATATCGCCCAAATCAAGCCATTAAAAAAGCCAATGGCCAATTCTTTGTATAGTAAAATTCGCGAGTTACTTTCACCAATATGACCTAAGGCCATACCTCGAATAACTAAGGTTAAGGTTTGATTTCCAGCTACGCCGCCCATACTAGGGACCAATGAGTTTAATACGGCTAAAATAGCTAGCTGATTTAAAATACCTTCAAACATACTGGATACAGCAACAGCCATAAGTGCTGTAATTAAGTTTACGCCTAACCAGATAGAGCGTCGCTGCGTACTTTTCAATACTGGCGCGAAGGTATCGGCTTCGTCGTCTAGACCCGCCATACTCATCATGGAATGCTCTGCTTCTTCACGAATAATATCGACGACATCATCGATAGTAATACGACCTAAAAGTCGGCCTTCATGATCGATAACCGGAGCCGAAAACCAATCGTAGCGTTCAAATAATTTCGCGACATCAGTTTCGTTCATATCAGCGTTAATAGCCTCGATGTCTTTATCGATTAGGCTCGAAATAATTGTTTCTGCTTTGGCAGTAACAATGGCTGATAATGAAACAGCACCAATAAAGTGATCTGCTCTGTCGACCACATAAAATGAGTCAGTTGCTTCGGGTAATTCTCCGCGCAAGCGTAAATAACGTAAAACTACATCCACCGTCACATCAGGACGAATAGAGATAGTATCGGTATTCATGATACCGCCGGCCGTGTCTTCCTCGAATGAAAGTGCTGCTTCTACACGGCTGCGATCTTGCCCGTCCATCGCATTAAGCACTTCCTGATAAACACTGTCAGGTAATGTTCTGAAAACTTCGGCTAAATCATCAACATCCATGCCTTCTGCAACAGCAGCAAGCTTCGCGGGATTAATGTTTTTCAGAATACCTTTTCGAACTTCTTCGTTTAGCTCTTCAAGCACATCACCGTGATGATCTGCGTCAATCAGCTGCCAAAGCGCGACACGGCTTTTGGTTGGGGATGACTCTAAGAGTAAAGCAAGATCATAAGCGGGCATGTCTTGCAAAAGTTTGCGGACATAGACAAACATACCACTATCGAGGGCATCGTTAACCTGCTGAAGGCGCTGGTGGCTGTATTCTTGTTCAGAAACTTCCGGCATATTCTTACCTTTTGCCGTTGCAAAACGAAAACTAAAAGTTACCAGGGATTGTTGAACTTACTTTGTAGTCGATGGTTTGATATGTTGACCCAGCAAAATACAAGAAATGATGCTAGCTAAATCAGCGTGTGAGCACGCGGTATCAACTTCAAACTAACGCTACCTTTGGGATTATTGAAAGTTATTTTACCTGATGTAAACTTTAACCCAGAAAGCTAAACAGTCCCTATTATGAAAGAGTATTATTAAAGTTATATTAAATAATATCAAATGAGAAAAAATTCGACTATTTGGATGATTCAGGCAAAGCGACTAAGGAGGCAACGCCGAGAATGAATATGTTTGAGAAATATCGTTTGTGCTAAATTCTCAAATGTAGCGTAAGTTAGCTAATTCATTTTTCCAATGAGTATTTAATATTAATAATTATCCGCGTTGAGTTTACCGTAATTTATCAGTTTTCGCAGCTTTTTTATTAACTTAAGAGCAAACAGAAATACGATAAATACTGTGATTCCTATTCAGCTTCATCAAACCTGTTACTAAAGAGTTGGCAAATTTCTTCTAATGCTATTTCGGCATCTACCCCTGAAGCAATTACCTTGACGGTTTTACCTTGTGCGCCGGCGAGTAGCATTAAGCCCATTATACTGTTCGCGTCTGCACGGTTTTCGTCTAACTCAATAGTCACTTTAGCGGTAAACTTTTGGCTCAATTGTGCAAGTTTAGAAGCCGCACGGGCATGTAGGCCAAGTTTATTAATGATAAGTACTTTCCGGCTTGCTTGTGCGCTCATGGTAATTTACGTACTTGCAGTAGTAGGTAAGTCACGATGACGTGATTGCACATCTTTACGTTCTTTACGCATATTATTTGCCAGTATTTCGGCAATATATACCGAACGGTGCATGCCGCCAGTACAACCAATCGCAATGGTAATATAACTGCGATTATTTCGTTCTAGATGCGGTAACCAAGTCATCATAAAACTGTTGATTTGCCAAATAAACTTAGTCACTATCGGTTGGCTTGCAAGGAAGTCTTGTACCGGTTTATCTAACCCTGTGAAGCCCTTTAGTTCTTTATCCCAAAATGGGTTTGGTAAAAAACGCGCATCAAAAACATAGTCAGCATCTTGTGGTACGCCATGTTTAAAACCAAATGACTCAAAGACAACGACCATAGAGCCAGATTTTTTCCCCAAAATTCGCTCTCTAACTAAGTCCGCTAGTTGATGTGGCGTAAGTTGGCTAGTATTGATATATAAGTGTGCTCGACTGGCGATTGGCTCAAGGAGCTTTTTCTCTAGGGCAATGGCTTGGTCTAAGGCAATATTTTGTTTAATCAACGGATGTAAGCGTCGCGTTTCACTGAATCGACGAATAAGATCACTATCATCCGCATCTAAATAAAGTAAGCTTAATTCAACCGCATTAGGCATATATTCAATGATTTCAGGTACATCATTAGGATCAGCTGGTAAGTTTCGTACATCGAGACTCACAGCTACATTCTCATAATCGTTAATCACTGTATGGATGAGAGCAGGTAATAAGTTGACAGGGATATTATCAACACAATAGTAGCCTAAATCCTCTAACACTCGCAGTGCAACACTTTTACCTGACCCTGAACGGCCACTGACTATAATTAGCTTCATCTGTGTTTAGCTCGCTTGTTGGATTAACTGATACAGTGCTTGGTTACTTTCGCATTTTCGTACTTGCTTGCAAAATTGCTTGTTACGAAAAATTTTTGCGATGCTCTGCAATGTACTGAGGTGGTTTTGACATTCTTCTTCAGGCACAAATAAGGCAATAAAAATATCAACTGGGCGATGATCAATAGCATCAAAATCAATTGCTTCTTCTGTGGTTATTACTACGGCAATGGGCTGTGTAGCATTTTCCAAACGACCATGCGGTATAGCAATGCCATTACCTATGCCAGTTGACCCCATTCTTTCACGTTTAACTAGGCTTTCTAAGAGTTGAAATGTGTCATGGTCTGCCAATTTATCGGCGGCCAGGCTACTTAAGTATTCTAGAATACGTTTTTTACTGGAGCCCGGTGCTGCACAAATAGTGCAGTCCGGGGATAAAATGTCTTGCAACTTCATAAACTTATAAAACCTAAAGCGACTGAGCGCTAATGCTTGTTAATTTTGCCTTTGTATTTCAGGATTTGGCGATCTAGCTTATCAATTAATGCATCAATTGATGCATACATATCATTATGCTCGGCCTTCGCGTGAACCTCTGAGCCACTTAAGTGCACAGTAGATTCGGCAATCTGATTCAATTTTTCTACGGTTAATACGACATGTACATTATTAATATGCTCAAAATGACGTTCTAGCTTTTCAAACTTGCCATTAACATAATCACGTAATGAGTCGGTAACATCGACATGGTGTCCAGTAAGATTAATTTGCATATGCTTCATTCCTCTTTTTTGGTGAATAAGACTGCCTACAATAGGCTTTTACGTTGATTTGACGGCGGTATAGAGAGCGACTCTCGATACTTGGCAATGGTTCTCCTTGCTACTTTTATACCTTGTTCAGCTAATATATCTGCGATTTTACTGTCGCTTAATGGCTTTGCGGGTATTTCAGCGGCAACAAGCTTTTTAATTAATTCACGAATAGCAGTTGAAGAACACTCACCGCCATTTTCAGTACTTACGTGGCTAGAGAAAAAGTATTTAAGCTCAAAAATGCCTCTGGGTGTGTGCATATATTTTTGTGTGGTAACACGAGAGATGGTTGATTCATGCATGTCCACAGCTTCTGCAATATCATTTAATACCATAGGTCGCATAGCCTCAGGCCCATGTTCAAAGAAACCTTGTTGGCGTTGTACAATGCAATTTGAAACTTTTAATAAGGTATCATTGCGACTTTCTAAGCTTTTGATAAACCATTTTGCTTCTTGTAAATTCGAGCGAATAAATTGGCTATCAGCAGACGACTTCATAGACCTAGACATGGCAGCATATTGTTGATTCACTGATAATTTAGGTGCAGTATCAGGATTAAGCTCTACCGTCCAGCGGCCGTTTTTCTTCTCAACAGATACATCAGGAATCACATATTGCTCTTCACTTTTGATGACACTATCGCCTGGACGAGGATCTAACGATTGGATCAAGCGAATAACTTCGCGCAATTGATCTTCTTTGATGCGTAATTTACGCATCAGTTGTCGATAATCACGATTACCAAGCAAGTCAATGTGTTCAGTTACGGCTAATTTACTTTCAGCTAGCCAAGGCGTATCTTTCGCAAATTGATTGAGCTGGATAAGCAAACACTCAGGAATTGAACGAGCAGCCACGCCAACGGGATCAAAAACGTTAATTCGTTTAAGTACCACTTCAACTTCATCGAGTTCTACATCGTCTATACCAACGCTTTCTAATATCTCATCTGCGGTAACCGTTAAGTAACCTGCTTCATCTATAGCTTCAATAATGGCGATGGCAATGGTTCTGTCGGTATCGCTAAATGGCGTAAGTTCCATCTGCCAAATAAGATGGTCTTGCAGTGAATCTTTCGTTTCACCCTGATAAGTATAATCTTCAGATGCGTGACCAACACCGCCGCTGCTCGCACTGGCACTGAAGTTATCATCCCAAGTGCTATCACTGTTTAATTCTTCGGGAATATCGGTTTTAGCTAAACCTTCGGATGAGCTAATCTCATCGATACTCGGGGCAGAATCCTCACTACCATCAGACGAAGACATTTCTTTCGTTTCGCCAACACTAGCGGAGTAACCTTCTTCTAAGTGATCTGGGGTGCTTTCTGAGTTACTTTCAAAAGATTCATCAACTTCAAGCAAGGGGTTACTTTCGAGTGCTTCTTGAATTTCTTGCTGGAGATCCAGAGTCGATAATTGCAGTAGCTTGATCGCCTGCTGCAATTGCGGGGTCATCGTTAATTGTTGTCCGATACGGAGTTGCAAAGTAGGACGCATTTACGTTTTCATTTCCCTGTTGAAATACATTATTGTTATACCGCTTTAGTCTGTTATTCACTATAGCGTGAATTGTTCACCAAGGTATACATCTCTTACATGTTGATTTGCAAGTATTTGATTCGAATTACCTTCAGCGATCAGTTCACCATGACTAACGATATAAGCATGTTCACAGACATCGAGTGTTTCTCGTACATTATGATCAGTGATCAGAATACCAATGCCACGTTCTTTTAAGTGTAGGATAATTTTTTTTATATCACCTACTGAAATTGGGTCAACACCAGCAAAAGGTTCATCAAGGAGAATAAATTTAGGGTCTGCCGCTAAAGCACGTGCTATTTCAACACGTCGGCGTTCACCGCCAGATAAACTCATACCTAAGTTATCCTTGATATGACCGATGTTGAACTCTTCTAATAAATGTTCAAGTTTTTCTTCTCGTTCAACATCGCTCAGGGTTTTACGCGTTTGTAAAATGGCCATAATGTTGTCATAAACAGACAATTTGCGAAAAATTGAAGCTTCTTGTGGTAAATAGCCGATGCCCTTACGCGCACGTTCGTGCATGGGTAACAAAGTTAAATCTTCACCATTTAAAACAATTGAGCCACTGTCGTTATTGACTAAGCCAACAATCATATAAAAGGAGGTGGTTTTACCCGCGCCATTGGGACCTAATAAGCCAACAATTTGTCCTGCGGACACTTTCATACTGACGTTTTTAACGACTTTTCTGCCTTTGTAGGCTTTTGCAAGACCGGTTGCTGATAATGTTGAAGTTGACATTTACTCTTGCTTGTCCTTAGATTTTTTAGGCAGTTCAGTTTTATTTTTTGGCTGTAATACCGTTTCTACTTTAGCGTTATCTAAGCTTTCAGCATTGACATATTCGGTGTCAAAATTATAAGTGATTTTACTACCGCTAACTTCACTACCTTCTTGGCGCAGAAGTGCATTACCTGAAATGACCACGGTGTTCATACTGGGCTCATACCGGATTTCATTAGCTTGTAGGTTTATGGGGCTGCCATCTTGCAGCGTTTGCTCAAATGTCGCTGGTGAACCCTTGGCAATATAAATTTTGTTATCACTTTTATCTTCGGTAATTACCTGTACTAATTCAGCATGTATTGTTAGCGTGCCTTGAGCAATAATGACATTATCGATATAACTGAATATTTTGTTTTTCAGATCGGCAGCTTGTCGCGAAGAAGATATTTTAATTTCTTGTTCAACATTAAACTTTTCTGCGCTTACTGCTGGCACTAATAATGCGAAAGCGGTGAGGCAAATAAGGTTATTTTTTAATTTTTTTATAAATGGTTTGCACATGTTCAGTCAATGTCATCTGTGTTGTGTTTAAGTCTACAATTAATCCTGAGCCATACATAGTAAATCCTTTACCTAATATTAAGATAGTTTGCTCTGAGCTGATTATATTAGTTTTTAAATCCATTTCTAAATTTTTTCCGTGCACTTCCTGTATCAAACTTTCTTCATCAGTGGCGATTAAACGTACGCGGTTTTTCAATTTTACACGGTTATTATTATATAACGTGCCTTCATTGGCTGTTACTTGCCAAGTAGGTTTGTTGTTTTTTGGGTATAGGGTATATCTTGGGTATTCAAAGTGTGTGACCTCTAATTGAGCATAATGTTCCATCCGTTGTGCTTCTACATTATATGATAATGCACCGGTTGCTTTGTAAACATCGCTGTTGAGGTTTTCAGCAATAAATTCTGGATTAGTGGCATTGTCGAGGATACTACTGGTTTCTTTCTTAGCGCCATACCACTCAAGTAGACCATAAGTCGTTAACGCCAAAATAAATAAGGTTATTGTCGCAAGGGTGATGCGGTTCATATACTGGCACCCTTTGCATCGGCTAAAGTATGCTGACTTTGCATAATAAGGTCGCAAGTTTCGCGCACAGCACCAAAGCCACCTCGGGTATAGGTTGTGTAATCACAAAGATTTAAAATGGCAGGGTGCGCGTCATTAACCGCAATACTAAAACCAACATAGTTTAGGCATTCAAAATCTGGCATATCATCGCCGATGTAAGCAACTTGTTCAGGCGTTAGTTGTAAAGCGTCTATCATCGCTTTTAATGCAGGCAGTTTATTTTCTTCACCTTGCACTATGTGTTTAACGTTTAATGCCGTCATGCGTGTTTGGACGATATTAGATTTTCTGCCCGTGATCACGGCAACATCAACACCACTTGCCCCTAAAGCTTTAATGCCATAACCATCTTTGGTATGAAAGGCTTTTAGTTCTTCACCGTTATTGCCTAAGTAGATACGACCATCAGAAAAAACACCGTCAATGTCACAAACAAAAAGTTTAATTTTTTGCGCTTTTTGCCAAACACTTGGCGCTACTTTTCCGTATAAACTATCCAAATTACAGCACTCCTGATTTTAATAAGTCATGCATATTCATGGCACCAATGGGGTGATTATTATCGTCGACAATAATCAGGCCATTAATTTTTTTGTCTTCCATGATTTTTAATGCTTCAGCAGCAAGCATATCTTGCTTAGCTACAAGCGGATTTCTAGTCATTACGCTGGTAATGCTGTCTTGATGTATATTAATTTCTGCATCTAAAATACGGCGTAAATCACCATCAGTAAACAGGCCAACTAGGCTCTTGTTCACGTCAACAATCGCGGTCATGCCTAAGCCTTTTAGTGACATTTCGACTAACGCATCTTTTATCTTAGCAGCTTCTGTCACGGTTGGGAGGCGGTCATCTTTGTGCATGATATCGGCTAAGCGTAATAATAACCTTTTACCTAAGCTACCACCGGGGTGAGATAAAGCAAAATCGTCAGCGGTAAAGCCACGCGCATTCAATAAAGCAACCGCTAACGCGTCTCCCATGACTAACGTTGCTGTTGTGCTAGACGTTGGCGCTAATCCCAAAGGGCAAGCTTCTTGTGATACTTTTACACAAACGTGCGTATCGGCAAGTTTTGCTAGTGTTGATTCAGGTTTACCTGTCATGGCAATTATTTTGGCGCCAATACGCTTGAGTACGGGAATAATTGCCAGTACCTCGCCAGTCTCGCCAGAATTAGAAATGGTTAGTACCACATCATCAACGGTGACCATGCCGAGATCGCCATGGCTTGCTTCACCAGGGTGTACAAAAAATGAAGGGGTACCGGTACTTGCTAATGTTGCGGCAATTTTTCCGCCAATGTGGCCTGATTTACCCATACCAATAACGATGACACGGCCTCGGCAATTAAACATTAGCTCACAGGCTTTAGCGAAATCGTCGTCTATATATTGCGATAATTCGGCAATGGCTTGCTGTTCAATATTAATAACATTTAAGGCTAATTGTTTAAAATTTTTCATTGCTAAAGACCACTTTTTACACGTTGATTTGACTGAAAAGTAACACTTGATAACCAAAAAACACTGCTAATAATAGTAACCCTTTCGCGCGCGTGATGCGAAACTTTCCGCCACGACTGAAACATAGTAGGAACAATAAAAAGGTAGTTGCTAACATAAACGGAGCGTCGCGCACTGCGGCGGCATTATCAATATCACCTGGGGCGATTAGCCCTGCAAGTGACAATACCGCTAATATATTAAAAATATTTGAGCCAATAATATTACCTAAAGCAAGATCATCTTCTTTTTTAATAATGCTCATAATGCTAGCGGCTAACTCTGGCAAACTGGTACCAATGGCAATAACAGTTAGGCCAATAACGAGATCACTAATACCAAACGCTTTGGCAATAAATACGGATGAGTCAACCAGGTAGCTCGCACTTAAAGGCAGTAATATTATGCCGACAACTAACCAGATTATAGAGCTTTTGGTACTGACGCCGTCAGGCACTTCTTGCTCTGCTTCTAGTACCATTTTATCGTCAATAGGATTTTCTTTTGAGCGCTTTAACGTCACAAAGAGCAAAGTAGCGATATAAAGCACAAAGCCAATAATCAGTATTAAACCTTCATTGAAGCTAAAGTTACTATTGGCCAACATGTATGTCGCTATAGCGGTAATGATTAGAATCAGCGGTATTTCACGTTTAATAGTCGATGACGAAACTGATAATGGATGAAAAAGTGCTGTTAAGCCAAGCACTAAGGCAATATTGGTTATGTTTGAACCTATAGCATTACCAATAGCCGTGTCTGGATTTCCCTGTAAAGACGCAGTAGCGGCGATCATCATCTCAGGAGCCGAAGAGCCCATAGCGACAATCGTTAAGCCAATTATCATCGGAGATATACCAAGATTTCGTGCTAATGCTGAGGCACCAAATACAAATTTGTCTGCACTCCACACTAAAATAACTAGTGAAAGCAATAAGATCAAAATTTGGATGAACATTCAAAACTCCTGTTTGGTAACGCTAAATAGTGTTTGCTGATGAAGGTATAAAAAGAGGAATTATAAACCATTGATGATAACCGATGACACCCAATTAATACTTATTTTGCCCATATTAGGTTGAGCAAACTCCATTATAAACTTTTTCTGATATTTTTGGCACGCTCAATCATCATAAAATAAATAAAATAAACCAGAGGATGTTGAAATTTAATTATATCTCCTGACTATAGAGCATGAAGTAGCTCCAGTTTATTTACCATATAGGCGAACATTCATAAAGATATTGCTACATTAAAGTTACATTTACATACTTTTGCTTACTCTTTTCCTAGTAAATATTTATTAATTTGTAATGACTGAGCTGTTGCGCTGCGTTAGAATTCCAATATATAAGACAATAATTAACTGTGGTGTTACCCCAAGCAATATGTCCGAAATTTTAGTTGATATCAAAAACATGACTTTTAAGCGTAACGAACGTGTCATTTATGATGGCATCAGTTTGTCTATTCCTAAAGGTAAAGTTACTGCAATAATGGGTCCTAGTGGTATCGGGAAAACAACCTTATTGCGCCTAATTGGTGGTCAAATTAAACCAGAATCCGGACACATTCTATTTGATGGTCACGACATACCTAAATTATCTCGTAAAGCTTTATATGATGTACGCAAGCGTATGAGTATGCTTTTTCAAAGTGGTGCGTTGTTTTCCGATATGAGTGTTTACGATAATATCGCCTTTCCAATACGTGAGCATACTGAGTTAGCCGAAGATGTAATTGAAAAAATGGTTCTGATGAAATTAGAAGCTGTTGGTTTGCGTGGTGCTCGGGATTTACGACCCAGTGAACTTTCAGGCGGCATGGCACGTCGTGCGGCATTAGCGCGTTCAATTGCTTTAGACCCGGAACTGATTCTTTATGACGAGCCTTTTGCTGGTCAAGACCCGATTTCTATGGGAGTCATAGTGCGCTTAATTCGTGAATTAGGGCAAGCGCTAGGATTAACTTCTGTCGTGGTTTCTCATGATGTGCCAGAAGTGATGAGTATTGCAGATTATATCTACATTATTGCAGAGCAAAAAATTATCGGTCAAGGTACGCCGGAAGAGATTTACGCTCAAACGTCACCTTTAGTGCAGCAATTTGTAAAAGGTGAAGCTGATGGTCCGGTACCCTTTCATTATCCTGCAGCGTCATATCGCGAAGAGTTAATTGGCCAAGGAGTTGAGAAGTGAATCAACTGCAACACTTAGGTCGTACCATTATTGACCAAATATCAGGCTTAGGTAGGGCTTTGTTGATGTTAGCATCAGCATTGTTGCATATGCCTAACCCGCGCAAAGGTTTTCCATTGTTGATGAACCAACTTTATTCAGTTGGTGTCATGTCGTTAGTTATCATTTTAGTCTCTGGTTTGTTTATCGGCATGGTATTAGCTTTGCAGGGCTATACTATTTTAGTGGGCTATGGCGCTGAAGCAAGTCTAGGCCCCATGGTCGCCTTGTCATTGTTACGAGAATTAGGTCCAGTGGTAGCTGCCTTACTTTTTGCTGGTCGAGCCGGTTCTGCGCTTACGGCTGAAATAGGATTAATGAAAGCAACCGAGCAACTTTCAAGCCTCGAAATGATGGCTGTTGACCCGTTGCGTCGTGTTGTAGCACCTCGCTTTTGGGCTGGTTTTATCAGTTTACCTTTACTAGCTGCAATATTTTCTGCGGTTGGTATTTTAGGTGCCCATATCGTCGGTGTTGATTGGTTAGGCGTTGATAGTGGTACGTTTTGGTCGGTAATGCAGTCGCAAGTGTCATTTGAGAAAGATATTTTAAATGGCATTATCAAAAGTTTAGTGTTTGCTTTTGTGGTGACTTGGATCGCGGTTTATAAGGGGTATTCTTGTGAGCCAACGTCTGAAGGCATCAGCAGAGCAACAACGTCTACGGTAGTGCAATCGTCATTATTAGTTTTAGGCTTAGATTTTGTATTAACCGCGTTGATGTTTGCAAATTAATGTTCGCAAAGTAGTTATAGCGGTTATTTAGTTAAATATAATTTGAATTTGGTGGAAGACATGGTGTCGAAAAAAATAGAGTTATTGGTCGGACTATTTGCTGCAATTGGTATTGCTGCATTGTTAATGCTAGCGCTAAAAGTAGCTGATAGTGGTATTTCAGGCAGTGGTAGCACATATCAACTGTACGCGAAATTTGACAACATTGGTGGTTTGAAAGTTCGTTCACCCATTAAAGTTGGTGGTGTTGTTGTCGGTCGCGTTAGTGCAATTTCGCTAGACAGCGAAGACTATACGCCGGTGGTCACTTTAGACATTTTTGCCGAATACAATAATTTTTCAGAAGCAACGTCGGTGTCAATCTTAACCGCAGGTTTATTGGGTGAACAATATGTTGGCTTATTACCTGGCTTTATACATTCGTCTGTTGAAACATTACAGCCCGGTGACTTTATTGAAGATACAAAACCGGCCTTGGTATTAGAAGAACTCATTGGGCAATTTTTGTTTGGTCAAGGAAGTGGTGATTAATCATGAATAAGACGATAAAAAAACTGTTTTTTTGTTTAACGCTTTTGGGATTGACTGCTGGTGTTAACGCCGCTGAAGAGGTTAATAAAAAAGACCCTTATGTCATGATTAGAACGGTTGCGGATATCACCTTTAAGCGCTTTGCCAATGAGCAAAGTGCGATCCGTACCGAGCCAAATTTATTGAAGACCATCGTGCGTGAAGAGCTCATGCCTTATATAAATTACCAATATGCGGCATATAAAGTTATTGGTAGTAACTTTAAGAAAACTAATAAAGCCGAACGAGCTGAATTTGTACCTGCATTTCGTGAATACCTTATCACGTCTTATGCTCAGGTTTTTACCTTGTATAATAATCAACTAGTAGAGTTTGCACCGGCAAGAGATTTTTCTGATGAACGTGTGGTATCAGTTGCTACCAGTGTTATAGAGCCTGGACGCGAACCTATTGATATTTCTTTTCGTGTGCGAAAAAATAAAAAAACCGGTGAGTGGAAAGCATACGATATGGTCGCGGAAGGTATAAGCTTACTCGATAGCAAACAAGCAGAGTTAAGTAGCTTGATTCGTCAAAAAGGACTGTCTCATGTTACTGAAATGCTCAGAGAAAAAAGTCAAAAAAGCATTAGTTTTAAGTAATATAATTATTTTAAGCGTACAGATAAAGTAACGTATTAAAGGTTGTTAACAAATTAAAATGATAGATGTCCAACAAGCAGATGAAAAAGCGATTTTTAGTGGTGCCTTAACGCGTGCTACAATAACGCGTGCATTTGATAAAAAGTACCGTCAATTAGTCAATAATGAGCGTATTGTTATTGATTTAGCTATGGTTAGCCAAATTGACACCGCAGGCTTAGCGTGGATTTTATTATTAATAGAATTGGCGGCGAGTAAAGGCTGTGATATCAGCTTAGTTAATTTACCTGAAGATTTAATAAAGCTGGCAAAGTTAAGTGCAGTTGATACGTTATTACCGATAAAAAACACCTAATTTATACGCTATTTGGAGCAAAAAGTGGAAGTAAAAGATATAGAAAAGCTAATTACCGATGCGGTTGAATTAGACGAAATCCATGTGTCATTTGATGGCTCACAATGTAAAATTATCGCCGTTGCCGATTTTCTTGGCGACTTGAGCCGTGTGAAAAAGCAGCAAACAATCTATGCCCCTTTAACACAAGTGATTAATGATGGTCTGATTCACGCGGTATCTATTAAAACCTTCACAACGTCTGTTTGGCAACGTGAAAAAATGTTTAACTTACCTCTTTAATTCACCCAGACAAAAAAGAATATAATATTGGACGCATTTAAAATTATTGGTGGGCAACCACTACACGGCGAAGTAACTATTTCAGGCGCAAAAAATGCGGCATTACCTATTTTAATGTCCGCATTACTCTCGGAAACGCCGGTTACTTTCTCCAACGTACCCAAGCTTAATGATATTGAAACGACGATTAAACTTTTGTCACAATTCGGCGCAAAATGCCAGTGGGTTAGTGAGAGTAGTTTGATGATAGATGCGAGTAGCATTGATCATTGTCGCGCGTCATATGAATTAGTAAAAACTATGCGAGCTTCTATTTTAGTTCTAGGTCCTTTACTTGCCCGTTTTGGTCACGCAGAAGTGTCTTTACCGGGGGGATGTGCTATCGGTGCACGACCGGTTAATTTGCATATTCATGGTTTGAAATTGATGGGTGCAGATATAGACGTTGAAAATGGCTATATCGTTGCTCGTAACAATGGTCGTCTCAAAGGCGCGACCATTTTTATGGATACTGTTAGTGTTACCGGTACTGAAAACTTGATGATGGCGGCAGCACTGGCTGATGGCGTAACGATTATTGAAAATGCAGCGCGTGAGCCTGAAATTGTCGATTTAGCTAATTGTTTAAATAGCATGGGCGCCATTGTTTTAGGTGCAGGCTCTGATACGTTAACGATTACGGGTGTTGAAAAACTTCAAGGTGAAAGCTATTCAGTGATGCCTGATCGAATTGAAACAGGTACATTTTTAGTTGCTGCAGCAGTAACCCAAGGTAAGGTAAGATGTTTAAATACTGACCCTAAAGCCTTAGATGCAGTACTCAGTAAATTACAAGAGGCCGGCGCGGTTATCACTACAGGTGATGATTGGATTGAGCTAGAAATGACCTCAAGACCAAAAGCAGTTAATATCCGCACGGCACCTCATCCCGCGTTTCCAACCGATATGCAAGCGCAATTCGTTGCAATGAATGCGATAGCCCAAGGCACAGCAACGACAACAGAAACTATTTTCGAAAATCGCTTTATGCATGTGCCTGAACTACAACGTATGGGCGCGAAGATCAGTCTTGAAGGTAATACCGCAATCAGTACCGGTGTTGAACAGCTAAATGGTGCGCAAGTAATGGCCACTGATTTACGTGCTTCAGCGAGCTTAGTTATTGCGGGGTTAGTGGCAAGTACTGAAACGCAAGTTGACCGTATTTACCATATTGACCGTGGCTACCAGAAAATTGAAGATAAGCTGCAAGCCCTAGGCGCAAACATCACGCGTATTAAAGCTTCATAACAGACAAAAGTTAATGTCTATTAACCGTTGACAGCACGATAAAAAAATCCCAGCTAATAGCTGGGATTTTTATTTTTTTAAAGCAGTATTACTTTGGTATTTCAACGATAGTGACTGGTAAGGTTAGCAGTTGATTATCGCGAGAGATCATAAAGTTTAATATGCTCCCTGGGGCCGCTTCAGCGACAACATCTAAGCCTTGTTTTGCATTCAGTAATCTAATGTCGTCAATTTGATAAACCACGTCACCTGATTGCAGTCCTGCTTTTAGGGCTGGGCTGTTTGGGGTAATTGTCCCAATAATAAAGCCTTTGAGATTAGTCAGTGAATCGTTTGCGTCAACGCCGAGCCATCCCCGAACTACGCGACCATGCTCTATAATTTTTAACATAATGGTTCGGGCTAATTGATACGGTACAGCAAAAAATATTCCCTGAATATTGAGGTTAGGATTAGCCTGAGTAAATTTTCTTGAATTGATACCGACTAATTCACCATTAGAGTTGATAAGTGCGCCACCAGAGTTACCTTCGTTAATGGCCGCATCCATTTGTAAAAACTGTAAGTAGCTAGTGCTTAATCCGCTTTGGCCGGTAGCACTGACAATACCTTGGGTCACAGTTTGTCCAAGATTTAAAGGATTACCTATCGCTAAAACTACATCGCCCACTTGTGAAGTTAATGTACTGATTTGCGGGATCACGGGTAAATTATTGTCTTGAACTTTTAATACAGCAAGATCAGTTAGTACATCGTAACCAATAAGCTCAGCATGAAGCTCTTGGCCTCGTTGTAATACAACGACGATTAAATCAGCACTTTGCACAACATGATAATTAGTTAAGATATAACCTTGTTCATGCATGATTACACCACTGCCTAACCGAGTTACTTTTCGTGGTTGGCGGCCATAAGTCGGATTTACTTGAATATCTTCAGTGTATATATTGACTACCGCAGGACCGGCTAAACGTACCGCTTTAGCATAAGACAACGGCTGTTGACTTTTCTCAGTAGTGGAGAGAAATTTCCATGGAACGATATTGTTTTCACGCAGTTCAGGGACGAGTAACAACAAAACCACAGCAAACATAACGCCATAGCTAGCTGAGCGAATAACAAATTTTAGGGCATTGATAATTTTCAACAGGATTATTTTTATTAGTCTAATTTTTTGTAGATTACCATAAAGCCTTTGTTGTTATAAAGTTTTTCTCAGCTAGCTGCTCAGTAGCGCACTTAGCTTGTGCGACATTTATTTAAGCTTGTCATCGCATGGATGCAGATAATTAATGAACCTGGGGCTGTTTAATGGCGTTGGAGAATGTTATTTAGGGGCAGCTTTAATGTTATTAGCGAGTGTTACCGATGTAAACGCCAAAATGGTTTTAATGAGCTTATAAATAGGGTTTTATAGTTTTAGACTGCTGAACCAAGAGTACTACTTGTATATTTTTACAATCTAAAACTATGAATAATCGATATTCCTGAAGTATTTAAAAAACTGAAATAATGAGTGTTTTAATTTATAGCATCATATTGACGAAATTTATTAAACTTAATAATGGATGTTAACTCATGACCATATTCAGCACCTTTTTCAGAATAACGGTCTAATTTTTTAACCAGAGCATGCGGGTCGTCAGTTTTCATTTTTAATTGTCTAAATTCTTTAAATGCATCGCCACGTGCAATGGTTCGATAATAATCACTGACAGATGCTTTCACAGAGGGGTATTCCTTAACCCAAATCGTTTTATCACCGCGTTTTTGTAGTGCAGCTATTCTAGGTTCATCTTCATCAAACGACCAAACACCAAAAATATTATACGCTTCTCTGAAGAATCGAGAAGTTGCCCAAGAACTTTCCATTGCAGCCTGAGCAATAGCAATGCTTTTCGGGTGTGGCTTAAGTGCCATGAGAAGTTCTGCATCACTTTTTGCTTTATATTCCACTTTAAGTTCTGCTATTTCATCAGTATCACTACCCGACTTTAGTGCTGCGGCAACGTCTTTATATTGCACCATAAGGTCATCATAAACTTCGTCTACGGCCGGAATTATAAGCGCTTTAAAGCGTGCTTTTTTCTCTTGTACTGTCATTTTAGGCAGTGTTGTGTCTTTCGCTGTGTAGAAATAAATAACGGCGGATACTAAGAAGATGGAAATAAGTACGATTAAAATTTTTGATTGAGAAGCAGTTAATTTCATATAAAGCCTTTAATTCAATTGTAAAAAACAAGATAAGCTATAATAACACATAAGTTACTTTGCTCTAAAATCGGTTGTTTTGAAAACGAACAGTTTGTAAATAATAACGACTGACCGTTAACCTTCCCCTAAAGCCAAGCCCAAACCTAAACTTAAATAGTATTGAAAATAGGTTTTCTATAAAAGTCTCATGAACGTCTCTAAACTCTATAATTCAAGCGTGGCGATTTAAAAGTAATGACATAAAAAAAGCCTGTCGTTTGACAGGCTTAACTCTATAAAAATTAGTAAAAAATAAGACTAATAAATAGATTTTTGGTGATGGAGTACTAACGGATCATCAAGAATAATGACGAATTGTTCCGTTGTACATTTAATGCGAAAACACCCTTATGATCATTTAAGTAGCTACGTAATTCACCAATGTTATTAATACGTTGGCGGTTAATGCCATTTATCACATCACCTTTACGCAAGCCGACTGAGGCTGCAGGGCTGTTTTCTGCAATTTCAGCAACGACAATACCATTGCCTTTATCATCGTTTTCTAGCTCAGCACCATCGAGCATACGATGTAAACTTACAGCTTCTATTTTAGCCATTTCAGATTTCTTCAGGGTGACATCATAGGTCTTCTCTTTACCGTCCTTTCTAATCACAGTAATTTTTATGGTTTTGCCAGCACCTATTGAGCCAATCTTGCCTCTAAGCTCGTTAAAGGTTTTAATCATTTTACCATTAATTTTAATAATGACATCACCAGCACGAATACCGGCTTCATCAGCAGCAGAGTCTTTTGTTACTTGTTCTACAAAGCCACCTTGACTGACGTCAAGCTCCATTGCTTTGGCAATTTCACTCGTAACACTTCGACCAGCAACGCCTAAAACGCCGCGACGTACTTCGCCAAATTCAATTATTTGATTAACCAGGTTTTGTACCATGTTGCTTGGAATTGCAAAGCCAATGCCGACATTGCCACCATTAGGTCCTAAAATGGCGGTATTGATACCAATAAGCTCACCACGTAAATTGATTAAAGCGCCACCTGAGTTACCGCTATTAATTGCCGCATCGGTTTGAATGAAATCTTCGTAATTTTCAATGTTTAGACCACTGCGGCCTAAGGCACTTACGATGCCAGAGGTAACCGTTTGTCCTAAACCAAATGGACTACCAATTGCGACAGCAAAATCACCAACGCGTATACGATCAGAGTCTGCAAATTTTACGGCAATAAGGTCGTCTGCGACAATCTGTAATAAAGCGATATCGCTAGCTTCGTCGCCACCTATTTTTTTAGCTTCGAGTTGACGGCCATCTTTTAAAGTGATTTGAATTTCGTCTGCATCGTTTATTACGTGACTGTTAGTGACGATATAACCTTTATCAGCATCAAGAATAACACCTGAGCCTAAACCTCTAAATTCTCGTTCTTTTTGTTGCCCTTGGTTTTGACGAGGGTTACCAAAGAAAAACTTGAAGGCATCTGGAACACGCTGCTGAACTTCATGGGTGCCGCGAACTGAAATAAGTACAACGCCAGGAGTTACCTGTTCTAACATGGGCGCAAGGCTGGGCATAGTTTGGCCATTTAGCGATTGAGGCATTGCGGCTTGTACGGGTAAACTTGCCATGGCAATTGAAGAGGAAAGTAAAACAGTATTAATTAAAACTGATAAATTTTTCATATAACAGAAAACTCCTAATTAAAGTATTTATAAGCAACAAGATTAAATTTTTTTAGCTAATTAATCTTGTTGCTATCACCCAATTAAAGACATGGAATAAAAAAATTAGTTCCTAATTATTGGTTTGAGCATTTGTAACAGTATGTTTCTTATCATCAAACAATCCGCTTGGTGAACCGGAATAGTCTAACGGTGCCTCAGACGATGTTTCGTCATTTTTTCGCAAATTTTTGTTGTGTCGCAAATTCACGGTTTGTGCCAATTGTTCTTGCGTTTCTTTAGAGAAAAATGGCATGTTCTCTATATTCTCAGGTGTTGCTTGTTGCAACAGTTGGGTGCTCTGCGCCATTTGAGCCATAGCTACTTGGCAGGTGCTGTTCATTTGCTCAAGCAAAGATGCTGAGTTTTCAAGGTGCTCTGCTACATCAAGTTTATATTGTGCTAACTCTGATTCACTTTGACTGGCTTTTGCAGCGAGTTTTTGTGTTTCTTGTGCCGATGAAAAAAGCGTTCTGTTAGCAAAAAAACCGACAATTGCACCAACGATAAATAGCCCAAGCCCTAAAACAACATTCATATTTCTATACCTTCATTGTATTCATGGAAAAAATTAGAGAAAATACCCTTCAATCCAATTTAATATAACGTGCTTCACGCTACTTTCCTAATGAATATATTTGCAAATAAATATATTTCAAGTGTAGTTTGTGTAAACGCTATAAAAAAATTAAGTTAGTACTAATTAAACGGCTGTTAAATGATTAAATTATCTCCAATTGGAAAGTATACACAAGATTTAACCCACGATGACTTTCACTATGATGCAGCACAAGAAAATGCGGTTCAAAATCTACAACGCCTATATGACGACTTAATTACCCAACCATTGCCGGTAACTGGCTTTAAAAAAGTATTAAATAGCTGGAAAAGAGTGGTAGCTAAGCCTGAGGTAAGAATAATCAAAGGTATTTATTTTTGGGGGGGTGTTGGCCGTGGTAAAACTTATCTTGTTGATACGTTTTATGATTGTTTACCGTTTAAAAATAAAATGCGGGTGCACTTTCATCGCTTTATGCACCGAGTACACGAAGAACTAAAATCTCTGCAGGGACAATCTGATCCATTAAAAGTTATTGCTAAGCGTTTTGCTGATGAAACGTGCATTATTTGTTTTGATGAGTTTTTTGTTTCAGATATTACTGATGCAATGATTTTAGGGACGTTATTTGAAGAATTATTTGCCCACAATGTTACGCTTGTCGCTACGTCAAATATTATCCCAGATGAGTTGTATCGTAATGGCTTACAGCGAGAGCGCTTCTTACCGGCAATAAAGTTAATTAATGAATGCTGTGACGTGATCAACGTTGACAGTGGGGTCGATTATCGACTTCGTACGCTAGAGCAAGCTGAAATTTTTCATTTTCCGCTAGACCAACAAGCCGAAGAAAACTTAATGCATTACTTTCAGCAGCTGTCGATTGAAGCAGGTCAAAAAGGTAAGGTTATAAACATTAATAACCGTCCTTTAACGACGGTACAGGAATCAGATGGCGTGGTGCACTTTGAATTTTCTACGTTATGTGAGTCTGCGCGCAGTCAGCGTGATTATATGGAACTAAGCCGTTTATACCACACAGTGTTATTGGCGAATGTTACACAAATGGGTGTTGATAATGATGATAGCACGCGTCGATTTATTGCCTTAGTCGATGAATTTTATGAGCGCCATGTTAAATTGATTATTTCAGCTGAAGTCGCTTTAGAGTCTTTGTATTTAGAGGGGCGCTTAACATTTGAATTCAAGCGATGTCTGAGTCGCTTACAAGAAATGCAGTCACATAGTTATTTGGCCAGTGAGCATTTGCCTTAGATAATTATTGTTTATTGACCCGTTTTCAAATTTAAACAGAAAAGATTAAAAAATAGGCGTGATCTTTAAGTTATTGTTCTGTATAATCCGGCCTCCCTACGTTACAAAGCTTGTTCTTTTTCCAGAGGACTGGCAACGGACTCGATGCTCGAAGGGGCAATAGCGTAGTCTTTTAACGGATAACTTAAGGTTTTCTTAGGTTATTATTTAAGTAACATTTATATAATTGGGTTTTTTAATGAAAACTTTTGTAGCTAAACCAGAAAGCGTACAACGCGAATGGTTCTTAGTGGACGCCGAAAATAAAACTTTAGGTCGTATCGCTACTGAAATTGCAAGCCGTTTACGCGGTAAGCATAAAGCAGAATATACTCCTCATGTAGATACTGGCGATTACATCGTTGTTATCAATGCTGAGAAAGTAAGAGTAACAGGTAATAAAGCGAAGGGTAAAATTTACTACTCGCATACAGAATTTGTTGGTGGTCTTAAGCAAATTAGCTTTGAAAAGCTAATCGAAAAAGCTCCAGAGCGCGTGATTGAATTCGCAGTTAAGGGTATGTTACCTAAAGGTCCTTTAGGTCGTGAAATGTTCCGTAAACTTAAAGTTTACGCGGGTACTGAACATAAACATACAGCACAACAACCACAAATTTTGGAGCTTTAAGCAATGGCTGATAATCAATATTACGGTACTGGTCGTCGCAAGAGCTCAACGGCTCGTGTGTTCATGAAAGCTGGTAACGGTGCAATCACAATTAACAAGCGTGACATTTCTGTATACTTTGGTCGTGAAACGGCTCGTATGGTTGTTCGTCAACCATTAGACCTAGTTGAAATGTTAGAAAAGTTTGACTTTAACATCACTGTAACTGGTGGTGGTATTTCTGGTCAAGCTGGCGCAATTCGTCACGGTATTACTCGTGCATTAATGGAGTTTGACGAAACTTTACGTAGTGCTCTACGTAATGCTGGTTTCGTTACTCGTGATGCTCGTAAAGTTGAACGTAAGAAAGTTGGTTTACACAAGGCTCGTAAAAAGCCACAATTTTCAAAACGTTAATATTTACGTTATGTTATTTAAAAAACCGGCTTATGCCGGTTTTTTTTTGCTCCGAATTTACGGAATATCGTGACTTAATGAATGTGAAAAATGATAACGTTCAATTTTTTAGCCTTGTTTGCTGACATTATCAAAGGTCATAACAAACATTGATTTGACGTTCAGCATAAATTGATAGTAGTCGAATTAAGTATTACCAATATCACTAATTATTTGCTCAATTTTACGAGTTAAAATAACCCACTCTGCGCTTTTATATAATTATTAACGTCGCAAACATTCACCTTATTAGACCATGTAGAAGCCTATTGTCCTGAGTAACGACTTCTTAAAAAATAGCTTATATTTGGCTGTTTTCCTAAGCATCAACTAGGCCCTCTAATTAATGAAATTGTTGTTACTAATGCTGTAGCGTCATAAATGTTAAAGCAAATTCAATACAGATACTGGGAATTTATGACCCTTGAGAGTGATGGATTGTTTATTTCAATTGGCATCACACCTCACGACTAATGGCATGCTATAATTATTTTGTATTTAATAGCTGCTCACTCGATAATAAAGCCACAAATACGAATAATTTCTATTAACTTGGAATAATTGGCTTTTTTTTACATAAACCTTTACTGAAAAGCTTAATTACCTTGTAAAAAACAAGGCTTTTCTTTATTATCAGAACAATTTTTTTGTCGTTGATTTAGTCGATCAGCAATCTTCGCAGTAACTAGGTAGCTTTCTTAGTCCTGTGATGTTGTTTTAGCTAGATAATAATTGGAGAGTTTGAATGAGCAATGCGCCTGTTAACAACAGCCGTCGACGCTTTTTAACTGCGGCTACTTCGGTAGTTGGTGGTGTTGGTGTTGTCGGTGTGGCTGTGCCTTTCATTGGATCTTGGAACCCTAGCGCGCGTGCGAAAGCAGCAGGTGCGCCGGTTGAAGTCAATGTAAGTAAGATAGAGCCTGGTCAATTAATTCGTGCTGAATGGCGCGGTAAGCCAGTATATGTGGTACGTAGAACAGAAGAAATACTCTCTGGTTTAAGTGCACATGACGGCCAATTGAAAGACCCACAATCAGAAGTGCCACAACAGCCGGTTTATGCGACTAACGCATATCGTTCTATTAAGCCTGAATTTTTAGTGGCGTTAGGCGTATGTACTCACTTAGGTTGTGCTCCTACCTATCGCAAAGGTGACTTTGATCAAGAAGTTGAAGGCGTTAAAGACGGTTTCTTTTGTCCTTGTCATGGTTCAAAATTTGACATGGCTGGTCGTGTTTTCCAAAGTGTACCGGCGCCAACTAACTTGATGGTTCCTGAACATTCATTTCCTACTGATGACACATTATTAATTGGTGTAGCCGGAGGAGCAGCATAATGTTTTCTAACTTAATGGCTTGGATCGAACAGCGTCTACCTTTAATGGACGCGATGAATAAACATGCCGCACAATACCCAGCACCAAAGAACTTCAACTTTTGGTATGTATTTGGTATTTTAGCGAGTGTTGTTTTAGTCAACCAATTGTTAACCGGTGTTTGGTTAACAATGAATTATGAACCTTCAGGCGATGGTGCTTTCGCTTCTGTAGAATACATTATGCGTGACGTCGACTACGGTTGGTTATTGCGTTATATGCACTCAACGGGTGCTTCTGCATTCTTTGTTGTTGTTTATATGCATATGTTCCGTGGCATGATGTACGGCTCTTACCAAAAACCGCGTGAATTATTGTGGTTATTTGGTATGTTAATCTTCTTAGTACTAATGGCTGAAGCCTTTATGGGCTACTTATTACCTTGGGGTAATATGTCATATTGGGGTGCGCAAGTAATTATCTCTATTTTTGGCGCTATTCCTGTTATCGGTGATGACTTAACACTGTGGATTCGTGGTGATTATGTTATATCCGGGGCAACGCTAAATCGCTTCTTTGCCTTGCATGTTATTGCCTTACCATTAGTGTTAGTTGTGTTAGTTTTCTTACACATTTTAGCGCTACATGAAGTCGGTTCAAATAACCCTGACGGCACGAATATTAAAAAACCAAAAGGTAGTGTACCTCCTGAAGAGCAAAGTAAATTTACTTTCCATGAGCAGTATACTAAGAAATACGATATTGTTGATGCGATACCTTTCCATCCTTACTACACCGTTAAAGATTTAGTTGCTGTAGTGATCTTTTTGATTATATTTTGTGGTGTTATGTTCTTTGCGCCAGAAGGTGGTGGCTACTTTATTGAGGCGCCAAACTTTGAACCTGCTAACGGCTTGAAAACGCCTGAGCATATTGCTCCAGTGTGGTATTTTGGTCCTTTCTACACTATTTTACGTATTATTCCAGATAAGCTGTTAGGTGCTGTAGGTATGTTTGGTGCGATTATCGCATTGTTCATGTTGCCTTGGTTCGACCGTGGTACGGTTAAATCATTGCGTTACCGTTGTACTGCCCATACGGTAAACCTTGTTCAGTTCGCTATTTGTTTTATCATTTTAGGTGTTTTAGGTACTTTACCTTCAAACCCACTAAATAACATGATTGGTACTATTGCCAGTTTCGGTTACTTTGGCTTTTTCGTTGCGATATGGATTTACAGTAAAAACGAGAAAACTCAGCCAGTTCCAGAGAGGGTGACAGGAAAATGAAAAAATTTATTTTAGCAGTTTTAGCTGTGCTTCCAATGCTAGCGATAGCTGCTGGCCCTAGCATGGACTTAGATAAAGCGAATAATGATTTACGTGATAAAGAGTCTCTAAAACGTGGTTTTGAAGCTTACATTAATAACTGTTTAGCTTGTCACGAATTAAAGTATCAACGTTACAATCGCACTTTTGCAGATCTTGGTATCTCTGATCAAGATGGCGCGGCTAATTATATGTATACCGGTGAAAAAGTCGGCGATCATATTACTAATACTATGCCAGGCAAAGAAGCGGCTAAGTGGTTTGGTAGCACACCACCAGATTTAACACTTGAAGCACGCTTTAGAAGTCCTGATTGGATTTACACTTATTTGCGTTCTTTCTATGCTGATGAAAGCCGCCCGTTTGGTGTAAACAATAAAGTATTTAAAGATGTTGGTATGCCACATGTATTACAAAATCTTCAAGGTGTTCGTACAATGGATGAGCATGGTAACCTTTCTGAGGCTACTGGCGGATCGATGACCACCGAAGAATATGATGAGTTTGCTCGTGATTTAACCAATTTCTTAGAATACACCGGTGAGCCAAATAAACTTGAGCGAGAAAACTTAGGTTATTGGGTCATTGGTTTCTTATTTATCCTGCTATTCTTTGCATATTTACTGAAGAAAGAATACTGGAGAGATGTACACTAGTTATTAATGTTCTTTAAAACAGTGTAAACTTTAGATATTACTGGGGGCTTTGGCCCCCTTTGTTAGTTTTTTTAATTAAAAATTTTTTGGAGGCATTATGGCCATAGCCGCAAACAAACGCTCTGTTATGACTTTATATTCGCATGCAGATGATATGTATAGTCATCAAACCCGCATTGTGTTGGCAGAGAAGGGTGTCGGAGTTGACATCCATTTGGTTGACTTAGCCAATTTACCTGAGGATTTACTTGATTTAAATCCTTATGGAACAGTGCCTACGTTAATTGATCGCGAATTAGCATTATATGAAGCTTCAATTATTATCGAATACTTGGATGAGCGTTTTCCTCATCCACCACTAATGCCGGTTTATCCTGTGTCTCGTGGTCGTAGTCGCTTAATGATGCATCGTATTGAGCAAGACTGGTACAGCTTAGCTAAAACTATCTATAACGGACCAGCCGATGCAGCAGCAAAAGCGCGTCAAGAATTGAAAGAAAGCTTACTTAGTGTTGCTCCTATTTTGAATGAAGCACCTTACTTTATGAGTGAAGAGTTCAGTTTAGTCGATTGTTACTTGGCTCCGCTATTATGGCGCTTACCTGTGATGGGTATTGAGTTAGAAGGTCAAGGTTCTAAAGAACTAAAATCTTACATGTTAAAAGTATTTGAACGTGAGTCTTTTCAAGCGTCATTAACTGAGTCCGAGCGTGAACTTCGCTTTGGCGCACCGGTTTAAAGATCTAACTCATGACAAGCGATATGACATCAACTAAGCCTTATATTGTTAAGGCTTTCTATGACTGGATTTCTGATAATGGTTTAACACCTTACATTGTTGTTGATGTGAATGTTTATGGTGTTATGGTGCCAATGTCTTATGTTAATGACGGTCAAATCGTGTTAAATGTTTCTTTATCCGCTGTTGGTAGTATTGCAATGGGTGAAGATACAATCGAACTTAGTGCGCGTTTTGGCGGTAAGCTTGAAAATATGAGCGTGCCTTATGGCGCTGTTGGCGCTATTTATGCTAAAGAAAATGGTGCTGGTACATCGCTAGCGATAGAGCATCCTGAGCAAGGTGATATTGTTGAAGCACCAGAAAAAGCACCTGCGAAAATGTCTTCAGTGAAAGCAGTAGACAGCAAAGTGAAAACTTCAGGTGAAAAGAAAAGTGCTCAAGCATCAAAAGCGAAAAAGCCTAGCCTGTCGGTTGTAAAAAACAAACAAGACTAAGCCGTTAAAGTTTAGATATTAAAAAAGGTAAGCATTATGCTTACCTTTTTTTGTTGCTCGAAAACTAATAAAAACGTTTATAGTTTAGCGAAACAACGATCTGCTGCAGCTAAGGTAAATTCAATTTCTGCATCGCCATGTGCAGTTGATACAAAGCCTGCTTCAAATGATGAGGGAGCAAGGTAAACACCTTCTTCTAACATCAAATGAAAGAAGCGATTGAACTTATCGCCATCACAGGCAGTTGCTTGTGCAAAACAAGTAATATTTTCTTCCTCGGTGAAGAAGAATCCAAACATAGCACCCACATAATTAATCGCTAATGAAACGCCATTACGCTCTGCGGCGGCTTTTAAACCCATCGCAAGCTTTTCTGTTGCATCGCTAAGTTGTTGATGCTTATTTCCCTTACAAAGCTCGGTTAATGACGCTAAACCCGCTGCCATAGCAATAGGGTTGCCTGATAACGTACCGGCTTGATAAACCGGACCAACAGGCGCAATGTAGTCCATGATTTCTTTTTTACCACCAAAAGCACCAACCGGCATACCACCACCAATTACTTTACCTAACGTAGTTAAATCTGGCACTATGTTGTAATGCGCTTGTGCACCGCCTAATGCCACACGAAACCCTGTCATGACTTCATCAAAAATTAAGACGCTATTATACTGATCACAAATATCGCGTAATCCTTCCAAGAAACCGGCAACCGGAGGAATACAGTTCATGTTACCCGCGACGGGTTCTACAATAATACAGGCGATTTCATCACCAATTTTTTCAAAAATTTCTTTTACTTCATCAATATTGTTAAAGCTGACCGTTAAGGTGTGCTTAGCAACGTCTTCTGGGATACCAGGCGAGCTTGGAACGCCCATGGTCAACATGCCAGAGCCAGCTTTTACCAGTAAAGAGTCAGCATGACCGTGATAACAACCTTCAAATTTTAATATTTTGTCACGACCGGTAAAGCCACGTGCCAATCGAATGGCACTCATGGTTGCTTCAGTGCCAGAGCTGACCATACGTAATCTTTCCATTGATGGAACAATTTCACGTACTTTTTCAGCCATGGTTATTTCAAGTTCAGTGGGAGCACCGAAGCTAAGACCATTTTGTGCAGTTTCAATCACGGCTTCGAGAATTGCTGGGTGATTATGACCTAAAATCATTGGGCCCCATGAACCAACATAATCGACATACTTTTTATCTTCTGCATCAAAAATATAAGCACCTTGTGCTTTTTTGATAAACAATGGTGTGCCGCCAACACTATTAAAGGCGCGTACAGGTGAGTTTACGCCACCAGGAATAACATCTTGGGCTTCATTAAATAATTGCTGTGAATTTTTCGTCATAATGTTCTACTCGTTGTTAACATAACCTAACTGTTGAGGTTAAAATTAGTATTTATTAGTGTACCAGGTGACAGGCTTTTCATAATGGCTAAGTCTGCTTTCAACGCCTAAACTTAGGGCGAATAATGCCATACGTACTAGGACACCATTTTGCGCTTGGCGGAATATGGCTAAATTATCTAAGTCATTTAAATCGATATCTAGTTCATTCGCTTCAGCACGAGAATCGCGTGGTAATGGGTGCATTATTACGGTATGTTCGTGACAATATTGCTGATAGATTTTTCGATTTAAACTAAAGTGACCACGATATAAGTCAGCTTCATCTTTACTCGCGAATCGCTCTTGTTGAATCCGTGTTTGATATATTACATCGCAGGCTAAATTGCCTTCAATTTTATCGGTAATCACCACTTCATGACCAGCATCGGTCAAAGTGCTAACCACGCTGTCAGGCATTTGTAATGCCGTGGGAGCAATCATAGTGACTTTGATGTTGTTGTATAAGCTGATTAATTTTGACAGTGAGTGTACTGTTCTACCATGTTTAAGATCGCCCATTAACACAATGTTTAAGCCATCTAGTCCCATATCGTAGCGCGCCATTTCTGACTGAATAGTAAATAAATCAAGTAACGCTTGGGTTGGATGTTCGTTAGCACCATCGCCACCATTGATCACAGGTACACTACTACCTTTAGCAAAGTCAGCCACTGAGTGCATGGTGGGATGGCGCATAGCAATTACGTCAGAATATCCACTAATCACACGCGCGGTGTCAAATAACGATTCGCCTTTTGACAAGGAAGAATTTTCTTGTCCGACGGTTTCTCTGACAAAACCACCCAATAAATTAAACGCAGTACCAAAGCTAACGCGTGTGCGAGTGCTGGGCTCAAAAAATAAATTACTTAATATTGCACCATCGAGGACATGGCAGCGCTTTTTTCGCATGGCGTAAGGCGCCATTAACGTTGAAATCTCTAAAATACGGGAAATACTCTCTCTATCAAACTGCGATACAGACAAGATATGGTTCCCTTCAAATTTCATCATAGATAATACCTAAATTATAAAAATCATTACCAAGGTAAGTTAAGCACCAGATTGATACTTTCATTTTCATTATATTAAATAGTGGGCTGCCGTTTTTAATTAGCAGCGAAAAATTGTTGCGAAATATAGCACAAAAGTTGAATGCTGAGAACGTATTCTCTCATTTGAATTAAGAATATTGCCGTATTTTCAATGAAGATATTAGAACGGTTTTACGTAGGCTAATATAATGACAATGAATAGTATTATCACAGGTATTTCGTTGAAAATCCGGTAAAACTTCCCTGAACGGGTGTTTTTATCAGCGGCAAATGTTTTGACGAGTTTAAAACAATAGCCATGGTAAAAGAGCAATAAAATCACTAACGTTATTTTAATGTGTAGCCATTTTGCCGCAACAAACCATGGATAACCATATTGATAAATAATCGCGATACCTAAAAGCACAGTGAAAAGGGCAAAGGGGGTAACAAAATAAAGTAAGCGTCGCTCCATGCCCTTGAGATGTTGATGGACAAGCGGCTCAGAAGATTCAGCATGATTGACAAAAATACGCGGTAAATAAAAAATACCCGCAAACCATGCCACCATAAAAATCACATGAAATGCTTTAAGCCAAAGGATGGTAGTCATTAATAGGTATTTCCTTTCAATAAATATGAGCGAATATAGTCAAAAGATATTATACCCATAATTTCATCGGGATTATCTTGATATATGTAAACACCTCCTGCCCTAGTTTTAACCAATAATAAATAAGCTTCAGCCAGTGTCGATTGGCTAGAAAGTGGGATCAGCGTATGTTTCTCTATCGTGGGCACATCATCAATTTTTGCCTGGCTTTGCTGATAAAAAATAAATTCTGTTTGGTTATCTGTACTGGTTATTTTGCAGATCACGTTATCTTGGGGATTTTGGTTTATTAAGGCCGTGGTAATAGTTTCATCAGTAGCTTTATGTAATAGCGTAATATTTTCATCCATTACGCCAATTACCCCGATGCGTTGTAACGATTTTTCTATCGGCGGTCGACGGTAGGGGAGTCCCTGAACTTCCAACTGCATAATGAAAATAGAGCGATTACCAAAAAATTGCCCGGAAAAAACACAAGCACTGGTGATAACAATCATAGCAGGGACAATTATCTCTATTTGATCAGATAATTCTACGACACAAAGAAGGGCAGCTAATGGTGCATTGAGCGTGGCAGCCATAAAACCTGCCATCCCCATCAAAGCAAAATCACTGGCAGATATGTCGCCAGTCATAAAGTACGATGTAATGACAGAACCGCAGATACCAGCGATAGCGCCAATGCCGAGTATAGGGCCAATAATACCGCCAGGTATTCCAAGACCTAGGGCAAAAATAGTCATAAGCACTTTTGCTACTAACAAGCCAAGGAGTAATTGCAACTGAAAGTTGTTTTGCAATGAAAAATTAATCGCACTTAAATCGGTGCCCATAGCGTAAGGTGCCGCATAGCCTAGAGCGCCAGTAATAATAGCCGCTGTAAGTATTCGCGACACAATATGAAACGGGGCACTGTGTTTGATCACCAAGATTAAATAACGATTAAAAATAAAGGCAAAGAAGCCCAGCACAATGCCGAGTAAAGCCAAGGCAAGATAATGATCAGTGTTTATAGTAATAGCAGTAAAATGACCGAACTCATGGGTGGGACCAAAAATAGTACTCGTAGTCATCGAACCGACAATAGCCGCAATCATCACCGGAATAAAAATATGGACTTTGTATTCTCTTAATATGACTTCCATCACGAACAAAACGGCGGCAATGGGGGTATTGAAACAAGCGGCAATACCCGCGGCAATACCGCAAGCACTTAAACTACGAATAGCGTTATAAGGTAAATTTAATTTATTACCAATATAACTAGTACACGCAGCACCTAAGTGCACCGCGGGGCCTTCTCTTCCAACAGAAAAGCCTGCGATAAGTGCGACTGCACTCCCCATGAATTGATTAACAGTGTTACGAAAAGGCATAACGCCATTAGCAATTTTTAAGCGATGTAAAACAAAAGGAATACCACTGCGTATATACTTGTAACCGGTAAGCCAGGCAAAGAAGAGAATAACGATAGCGCCAATTATTGGTAATTGGAAACGACTTAAAGGGGTTAAGCTGCTATAGTCGTCTTTTTCGCTCAGGAAAAATGACTGAACGCCTTCAATGGTGAAAATGAATAGCACAACCAGCATCGCCGATGCAAAACCTCCAATAGCCGCTAGTAAACATAGTTGCCAGGATGTTTGTGGAAGAGCAAGGCGCTTTTTTAGCTGGGTTATTGTCTTCATATTGAGTTATTTTTATTGGACATATTTACAGACATTCTGGATATCATAATACTTTTCAAATGAATTGGTTAGCAAAAATAAATTTCAGCACCGTCGTAAAGCGCTTAGGAACATTTAGTTCGGCAATTTTACTCTTGGTCATAGTCGCCGTTTTATTATTCTGTGGTTATCGCTTGGGTAATTTTTATCATGGCTATCAAACGCAGACTTTAGCACAACAACAAACACGCTTAGACTTTATCTATCAGCAATTAGTTGAGAAGACTCAGCGCATAAATACCTTAGAAGTTGAGCTTGAAGTTGAACGTATGGCTAATACACGTAGCCAGCAAACCTTAAAGTCAATTGAACAAGAGCATTTTCAAGTCAAAAAGGAGCTCGCCTTTTATGAAAAGGTTATGGCACCTGAAAAGCAAGCGAATGGCTTGGTGATTGACGGTGTGAACCTGACTAAGTCTGAAAGTCCTGCGCATTACCGTTTTCAAGTGGTATTGGTGCAACAGTTATTGCGCAAGCGTTATGCAAAAGGTTATATCGAACTTTCTATTACCGGCAGTTTAAATAATAAGCCAACCAGCATTGCCTTATCTGAGCTTTCGACGGCAGATAAAAAAGATCTATCTTTTAGTTTTCAGTACTTTCAAATTATATCGGGTGAATTAACCTTACCGGATAATTTTATTCCTGAAACCATTAATGTCGCCGCAATACTGCCAAAAAGTAAGTGGCAAAAATATAACCGTATCGATCATAGTTATCCATGGCTGAAAAGTGTTGATAATATTACGCAGAGTCAGCCATAATACTTGACTAAAACAGTCAAGTTTAAGATAATTGCCCTAGTTAATCCGTTTTAAGTTGAGTTTTATGTCAAATCCTGAATTACCTATTAAATTTTCTGACGCTGCGGCGACTAAAGTATTGTCGTTGATCACGGAAGAAGAAAACCCAGACTTGAAATTACGTGTTTACGTTACAGGTGGTGGCTGCTCTGGCTTTTCGTATGGTTTTACTTTCGATGAAAAAGTCAATGACGGCGATATGACGATAGAAAAACAAGGCGTCACTATGGTGATTGATCCGATGAGTTTACAGTATTTAGTTGACGGTGAAGTTGATTATATTGAAGGCTTAGAAGGCAGTCGTTTCTTGGTTAACAATCCAAATGCGACAACAACCTGTGGTTGTGGTTCTTCTTTTTCGATTTAATCGACATTTAGCGTAAATGAAAGCCGACTTGATGTCGGCTTTTTTGATCGCCAATTAATCCGATGTAAAGTAAGTGAATATAGCAATAGGTAGTTTAATATAAAAACCTACAATTTTAGGGCTACAGTTTTTTATTGAAATTCTAAAGGGCAGTATATCTTTACAGTTGTTAAATATTTGTTATTAGCGATATTACCTAACACCGGAGAATTTATTGCAAGTTAATTACCTTTTATAGATACTTAGCGACAATGACAAAATAAAGAAAAATAATTGATTTAAGGAAGAACATGATCTCGAAAAGCAAATTCATTGCCAGTACATACTTAGCTGTATTAATGAGCGTAGGTAGCTTTATTGCTTCAGCACAACAATTAAACACTGACCAACAAGCGCAATTAAACGCGCTAAAAACAACCGCACTACAATCAGATTTATCTTACCAACTTATTGAGTCGTTAACGACAGAAGTGGGTCACCGCTTGATGGGTTCGGAAGGCGATAAAAAGTCGATTGTTTGGGCCGTAAATAAAATGAAAGCATTAGGCTTTGATAAAGTATGGACCGAAGAAGTCACCGGCAGTTATTGGTTACGTGGAGAAGCTAAAGCACGTATTGTTGCACCATATCCACACGATGTTGTGATCTTAGCGTTAGGCGGCAGCATAGGAACGTCTAAAGAAGGTTTAACAGCCAAGGTTGCGCACTTTGAAACTTTGGCTGACTTAAAAGCGGCACCAGATAACAGCCTTAATGGCAAGATAGCCTTCGTTTCTTATCAAATGGAGCGACATATTGATGGTGATGGTTATGGACCTGCTGTCGGTACCCGTGTAGGTGGTGCAGTTGTAGCTGCACAAAAAGGCGCTTCAGCGTTGATTATGCGCTCAGTAGGCACAGACAATAATCGCACGGCTCATACCGGAGTGATGCGCTATAAAGATGAGGTTAAAAAAATTCCGGCAGCTGCCTTATCTAATCCTGATGCTGATTTATTAGTAAATCAACTGAAACGTGGTGAAGAAGTCAGTATGTACCTTAACATGACCGCTAAAACTAACGCTGAAGTTGTCGCAACCTCAGCCAATGTTATTGGTGAATTTACGGGTAGTGAATTACCAAATGAAATTGTCTCTTTAGGTGCTCACTTAGACAGTTGGGATGTTGGTACCGGGGCATTAGATGATGGTTTAGGTATTGGTATGGTAATGGCTGCAGCACATCATATTGGACAACTCCCTAAACGTCCAAAACGCACTATTCGGGTTATTTTATTCGCCGCTGAAGAAGTGGGTTTATTGGGCGCTAAGCAATATGTTAAAGCGCATAAAGATGATATGAATGCTCACGTTATGGGCGCTGAATGGGACTTTGGTATAGGTCGCATATATAAAATGACGCCAGGTGTGGGCGCACAATCGCTAAATGCCGTACGTGAACTAGCGCAATATTTGGCGCCAATGGGCGTAGCGTTAGCACCAGAAAATAATGCGAAAGGTCAATCAGATATGAGTGCGTTAAGTGATGCAGGTATGCCGAGCATTAACTTTTCACCTGATGGTTCTAACTACTTTGATTATCACCATACTGAAAATGACACTTTAGACAAAGTTGAACCAGAAGCACTGAAAGTGAATACGGCTATTTATACGATGTATGCCTATTTTGCTGCACAAGCGATGGTAGATTTCAGAAAGTAGAAAATAGAGAATAAAATATCATTAGCCGATAGATTAATTTATTGAACAAGCTAGCGTTTCAATAAATTAATTCGGTTAGTGTCATTACAGTATATATTGCAGATTGAGACCATCAATTTAAACAGTATATATTGCAGATTGAGACCATCAATTTAACTGTGTTGTTGAAAGTGAATGTTTTCAGTCAATACTGTCAGTGAATCTAGTAATAACTGAATTCAACGGCGATTGACCTTCGATTGACCTATATCATCCTTCCTGTAATAAAAACTCGATAATTCGGTTGTGATCTAAATTAAAATCTTTTGCCTTAACACCACGAATAATAAAGTCAGCTTCTTTAGCTAAGTCAATATTTTTTGCCATAATGTATCGATGGTATTTCAAATTATAAAAGCAGCGTACTTTTGGGTTTATAGGGTCGTCTAGATTGCCACTTTCTACAATGGCTAACCGGTTTGAACTAAGTTCGACAATACTGCCAACAGGGTATACCCCTAAACATTTAATAAATAAATCAACCAACCTAGGCATAAGTTTACCATCAAGCGCTAAGCCTCTTAATATACCGAATGCTTTAATTGGGCTGTAATTTTTTTTATAGCAACTTTCTGCTGTTAGCGCGTCAAAAATATCACAAATGGAAATCATGGCACCATAGTTTGAAATGTTGTCTTGCTTTAGTTGTTGAGGGTAGCCTGAGCCATCTAAACGCTCATGATGTAGTGCCGCAACTTCTAAACTGAGGGGAGAAATGTCTGGGATCGCTTTAATTATTTCAATGGAGTGATTTACGTGCTCTTTTATAATATTGAACTCTTGCTCTGTAAGTTTTTCTACTTTATTGAGTATTTTATCGGGTACCTTAATCTTACCTACATCATGAAGAAACGCGCCAATGGCAAGTTGATGGGTGATGTCTCTATCTATTTTCAAAAAGCGAGCAAAAACAGTCATAAGTACAGAGACCGAAACAGAATGTTCTAATAAGTATTCATTTTTATCACGAATATTTATCACGCAAACTAATGCATCAGGATTTTTAAATATTGCTGTTATGATGTCCTGAGTAACTTCAACAATAGGACCAAGATCTATTGAACGACCTTGTTGGACGTCGAGAAAAATTTGCTGTTGAATTTTTTTTGATTGTTGAAAAAGTTTTTTAGCTTTAGTGACTTCGAGGATCACCGGGCCTGGTTTTTCTAGCTGTTCTGGGAGGTTAATAGTCAGGGCATCGTCAATGGTTTTGGTAGTATCAACTAAAACCGACTCAACACCTTTGGCTTTTAGAGCACTGATGACATCGTTGCTTTTAATATGTCCAGCACGTGTTAAATTATAAGTGCCGCGTTGTTCAACAATATCGACAACGAAGTGCCCTTTCTTTAAATCATTAATACTAACTTTTATGATCATAATACAATTTTTTAGGGTAGTTAACTTTAATAATAGTCACAGCCTAATAAAAGGTAATTTATTTTTGTATAAAATTATTTTTATAGTTTAAATACCATGCCGTTATTTGCCTTTTTGTTGACATAAAGGTTTTTGTCGGCAGTTTTTAATAATTCGTCCATCGTCTCTTCACCACTACTTGCTGCAGCACCACAGCTAATACTAACGGGCAACAAAGCACTTTGATAGGGCATGGGATTATCATCAAAAAATTGACATAAACGATCACTCGCTTGTTCAGCCTCTAATAACGTTTGGCTGGCAAGGACGACAACAAACTCATCTCCGGCATAGCGAAAGCATTTATCATTCTCGCGAACTAATTCTTGTAATTGACTCGCAACATAAGTCAAAACCTTGTCGCCGCAGTCATGTCCATATGTGTCATTAATGGCCTTAAATTTATTGCAATCAATAAACAATACTGAAAAGGGCACACCATAACGACGTTGGCGAATAAGCTCTTCACCAATACAAACTTCCATCAGACGCCGATTAGCCACACCGGTTAAACGGTCATAGTGCGCCATGTATTGAAGTTGCTCGCGAATTAATACATTCGATAAACAAAGGCTCACCTTAACGGCAAGTTGTTCTAAATGAAAAGTGCCTAAGTCCTGATGAAATCGAGCTGATGATTTATCGGTAAATAATAAACTGCCAAATAATTTACCTTCCAATGACAACGGTGTTAAGGCCGCCGATTTTGCACCAGTGAGTAATGATTTTGGCACAATATTATTCAGTTGCTCAAGTTGGTTGGTCAACATAGGTTTTTTGTCTACGTGCAGTAAAGATAATTTTTCAGTAGAAATCTGAGAGGTGTTTTTTTGATGCCAATTAGATTGCAAATTCCCGTTAATTAAATAACTTATCGGTGTAGGCTCAGCAAGTAATAATGAAATACCAGACAATTGAAATTTAGCTTGAATTAGTCCAAGTAAACGTTCCAGCAGCTCCTCACTTGATTGACAAGCCAGCACTTCTGTTTCTATTTCAAATAATTTTCGGGCAATACTTTCGTTTACTTTTGAATTTTCAATTAACTGATGAATTTTCGACATTTAACACGCCTTGACTGCTCATATCTTCACCATTGTTATATTTTATTCTAGAGAGTGCAAGCACATTCCGAGTGGAGAACACTGCTTTATGTCGACAAATCAGTGGTTAGCAAAAATAATACGCATTTAGTGGTATTATATTTGCTTGCTGTAATTGCTTAACGTTTTATCAGCGCAATCGTTTTAGCTTGTTATGAAAAGTAACTTTGCTGAATTGTCTAATAAATAATTAGGGTAATTAACTAAGTTATTTAGGGTAACGGTCGATATAAACAATGACTTCATTAGAATGGCATCACAGTGCAACGAGGTAATATGCAACCAATGCAAAAACTACTTATAGCGATCTTATTTACTTTTACGCAGATTATTAGCGCTTCAGCGGCTGAGTTAACCGCGGTGCAAATTTATAGTGATAACGTATTACTTGATTTAATAAAAGAAAACAAACATTTAAGCCAAGTGGTTATTGATGACTGCCAATTAGTCCAAGATATTGAAGCGCGGGCGGTAAAATCTCAAATGCCTTCATATCAATTTCTCTGGGGCGACATGCTTGCTTATGGTGTGTGTGTGAAAAAAGATGTGCCCTTAGGATTACATTACATGCAAGCTTCAGCTGATCAGGGGTTATCTGAGGCTTTAGAGCAAATGGGGCGCTATTATCATGTTGGCAAGTTTGTACAAGTTGATATCAATCAAGCACTTATTTTTCTAAAAGAGTCAGCAGCGTTAAATAATTTAAAAGCGCAGCTTAGGTTAGCAGATTTGTATTTAGCGGGTCATGGTAGTCCGCTGGATTTCCCACAGCTCTATACACAGTTACATCAATCGGTTACTGACGATAAAAAAGAACATAAAATTATCGCGCAGCATTTAGTGAAACTAGCGCAAAAAATGCCTGAACGGGTAGTTAATGCGGCCAGTAACGGAAAGTATTAACCGCTATGGGCGGCAGAGTATTACGTTGATGAGTTATTGTTTCAGGTTTTTATCTCGCTTGGGTATATAGTTAATCTACGATATACTACAAAAAAAACCATTAATGAATAAATGTGACCAATAAAGACCCGCACAAACAGCGTGAAGCTGACAAATATGATAAACCCGTAGCAAGCCGTGAGCTGCTATTGTCGCTGATCGAAAAATCTAACATCCCGCCTACGTTTAAAGCCCTTATTAAACAACTACAATATACTGATGACGATATGGTGGTTGGGGTAAAACACCGTTTACGTGCCATGGAAAATAGTGGCCAAATTGTGTTTAATAAGTTTAAGCAATATGCCATCGCAAACCGTAGTGATGTGTTAACCGGCAAAGTCATCGGTCATCGTGATGGTTTTGGCTTCTTTGCGCCAGACAATGGTGACAAAGACTTCTATATATCATCATATGAAATGAAACGTGTAATCCACGGTGATATTGTAGAAGCGATCTTGATAGACCGCACTGACCGAAAAGGTCGCAAAGAAGTAAAAATACTCGATGTGATTAAACCACGCACTGCAGGGGTTGTTGGGCGATTTTATGTTGATCATCATATCGCTTCTGTTGTGCCTGATGATGCGCGTATTCAGCAAGAAATTCTTATCCAACCGGATAAAAAATTAGGCGCTCGCCATGGCGAAGTCGTAGTCGTTAATGTTATTCAAAGACCTACTAAGCGTTCAAATGCAGTGGGTGAAGTGATTGAAGTGCTCGGTGAACATATGGCGCCGGGGATGGAAATTGAAATAGCCTTGCGTGAACATGATCTTCCAAATCAATTTTCGCCAGAAGTAATTGCCGAAGTTAGCGGTATTGCTGATGAAGTTGAAGAGTCAGCAAAAGCACCAAGAATAGATTTACGCGATTTACCTTTAGTCACCATTGATGGTGAAGACGCCCGAGATTTTGACGATGCGGTATATTGTAAGCCTAATGCTGGTGGCGGTTGGACGTTATGGGTGGCGATTGCTGATGTGAGTTATTATGTGCGTGATAAAACCGCACTAGATGAAGAAGCAATTTCTCGTGGTAATTCAGTGTATTTTCCTAGCCAAGTTATTCCGATGTTACCGGAAAAACTTTCCAATGGCCTGTGTTCATTAAATCCAGATGTTGACCGACTGTGTATGGTTTGCGAAATGAATATTTCTGCTTCGGGAGAATTATCAGGATCTAAATTTTATTCTGCTGTAATGCGCTCTCACGCGCGTTTTACTTATAGCAAAGTCGCGACTATTTTAGGCGTAAATCCTGAGCAAAAAGATGAAGATTACCGCGCAGAATTACGCACACAATATCAAGCACTGATACCTGATTTAGAAAACCTAAATACCATGTATCACGTGCTAAGCAAAGCAAGAACAGAACGTGGTGCTATTGCTTTTGAAACGACAGAATCGCAGTTTCTTTTTAACAGTGATAGAAAAATAGAATCTATCGTGGCAATGGTGCGTAACGACGCACATAAAATCATTGAAGAATGTATGATTTTAGCTAACGTTGCGACAGCAGAGTTCATTGAAAAACATAAAAAACCCGGTTTATTCCGTGTGCACGATAAGCCAAGTGAAGACAAGTATAATAACTTTATCAGTTATGTTAACGAGCTGGGACTTGACCTGTCTTCCATGGGAGAACGTAAAACACAGCCTGAGCCGAAAGACTATTGCCATATATTAGAAAAAATTGCCGACCGTCCGGATCAAGAGCTTATTCAAACCATGCTGTTGCGTTCTATGCGCCAAGCGGTTTATCAAAGCGACAATATCGGCCACTTTGGCCTAGCACTGCCATCATATAGCCATTTTACTTCGCCCATACGCCGTTACCCAGATTTAGTGGTGCATCGTGTTATTAAAGCTATTTTAGATGAGCAAGCTAAAGATGAAGCGAATGCTGGCGCACATAGCTATACACCTGAAGCGGTGATAGAGCTTGGTGAACATTGTTCTATGACCGAACGTCGTGCTGACGATGCCACGCGTGATGTCTCAGATTGGCTGAAATGTGAATATATGCAAGACCATGTTGGTGATACTTTTACCGGTGTCATCTCAACTGTGACCAACTTTGGTTTATTTGTGCGTTTAGCTGATTTACACATTGAAGGTTTAGTGCATATCACCTCATTAGGTCATGACTATTACCACTTTGACGATGTGCGCATGTGCTTAACAGGTGAAAATACCGGTGCTAAGTATCACATTGGCGATACGGTAGAAGTGCAAGTTGCTGCGGTTAATCTGGATGAGAAAAAAATTGATTTAGCATTAGCCGGCGCAAATGCCGTTATAAAACGTGCTAAACCACAGACAAAAGGTAAAAGCTCGGATAAGCATAAACGCGGTAAGCGCTCTGCTGGCAAATCAGCATCACAAGACGCAAAAGCAAGTTTTGATGAAAAAGCTAAACCAAGTAAAAAACCGGTGAAAGCTGCCGACAAAGCTAGCGATAAAACAACGGCTAAAGCGAAAAAGCGCAAGGCGAGAAAAAAGCGCCCTGGTAAAAATGCACGTAAAGCAGATACTTAGTCAGTAAAGCGTTAGCCAGTTGTGTTGTTAGACGATGTATGCAGTAACCTAATAAAGTGTCGTGCTTTTTTGGATTCCTCATTTTAAAGGCAAAATGATCACTTGTAGGTCGGCATTTATGCCGTCAAATTGATGAATAAAGCCCGTCTTATGTTGTAACTTGTTTAGTGGCAAAGACATGTAATACCAAGCAGATCATTAAATGAATCAAATTGGTATAAAGTAATTAACAGAGAAAGATATAAGTTTATGGCAAAGCAAGAAGAATTAGTATTTGGCATCCATGCAGTAAAAGCTCTCATTGAACATGCCCCTGAAAGATTTATCGAGTTATGGTTGCTTAAAGGGCGGGAAGATGACCGTTTAATGCCAATTACTAACTTAGCGCAACAATACGGAATTCCTGCACAAATGGCGAGTCGTAAAGTGCTAGATGATAAAAGTGAAGGCGAGCAGCATCAAGGTGTTGTGGCTCGCGTTAAGCCTGGAAAAGTATTTACTGAAGCCGATTTAGAAGACATTCTTGCAGAAGCAGAGCGTAAAGAACAAGCGCCATTTTTATTAATATTAGATGGTGTTACTGATCCGCACAATCTAGGCGCATGTTTACGAAATGCCGATGCCGCAGGTGTGCAAGCGATCATAGTACCTAAAGATAACGCTGCCCGCTTAACTGCAACGGTTCGAAAAGTTGCGGTTGGCGCTGCTGAAAGTGTGCCATTAGTGCAAGTGACCAATTTATCTCGAACCATGAAAGCCCTACAACAAATGGGCGTGTGGATTATTGGCACGGCAGGAGAAACAGACACTTGCCTTTACGACGTGAAATTAGCCGGCCCAATGGCGTTAGTGATGGGTGCTGAAGGGAAAGGCATGCGTCGTTTAACCCGCGAAAACTGCGATCAGTTAGTTAAACTACCGATGGCTGGCAGCGTTTCAAGCTTAAATGTATCAGTTGCAACAGGTATTTGTTTGTTTGAGATCGTGCGTCAACGATTAGCCGTGTAAAAAGTAAACAAAAATAGTCAGCTGAATTTATTGAGTATCGATGAATTCAGCTGAAATTTTTCTAAGCTAGGCTTTTACCCGTTCAGCGCTTAATTCTACTTATTAGTTTCTGCTTACCTGCTTTTAAAAACCCAATTCAACTCGTTTTAGCGAACCAGAGCAATAGATAAAACTCCGCCAAGTGAATGAATATTAAGTTTAAAATTTAATAACTAAACTATATGAAGCATCTCCTTGCCTTTTTTGCTTATTTTCCCTACAATACGCGTCCTTAATTCAGCCTGAACTTTTGTTCCTTGCCTCAACTGGTGTGGCTGAGCCAGATAATGAGGCTACAACCGTAAGGAGCTCGTAATGCGTCATTACGAAATCGTATTTATGGTTCACCCTGACCAGAGTGAACAAGTACCAGCTATGATTCAGCGTTACAGTGACATCGTCACTAATGCTGAAGGCAAAATCCACCGTCTTGAAGACTGGGGCCGTCGCCAATTAGCTTACCCAATCAATAAATTGCACAAAGCACACTATGTTTTAATTAACATTGAAGCGCCTCAAGCAGCTATTGATGAATTAGAAACTTCTTTCCGTTATAACGATGTTGTTATACGTAACATGATCATGCGTACTAAAGACGCGGTTACTGAAGCTTCAGCTATGGCTGTTGCTAAAGAAGACCGTCGTGATGAACGTCGCGAAGTGAAGAAAGAGGTTACTGACGCACCAGCTACTGAAGCATCAGATGTTGAAGCACCAGCTGCCGAAGCACCAAAAGCAGAAGAAGCTGCGAGCGAAGAATAAGTAACCTGTGACCTGCTCTTACTATGAATAATAGCCAAGAGAATTGCTTAGTATTGACCGGACATGTGGTAAAGCCACCTAAAACGTCAACTAGCCCAGCGGGTATTCAGCACTGTCAGTTTTCAATGGACCACAAGTCTATTCAAAATGAAGCAGGCATGAACAGACAAGCGTTTGTTCGAATACAAGTTGTTGCAACCGGCAAAGTGTCACAACACTTAACTCGTGATTTAATTGAAGGCTGTAATGTTAAAGTGACTGGTTTTATAAACCGTCATGAATCTAGAAACGGTAATCCGCTTTTAGTATTACATGCCCAACAAATTGAAATGATTTAATTTAGGCGATACATATTTAACGGTGATTTTCACCTTAATACAGTAAGCCATATTAGGAGAAATCCATGTCTCGTTTTTTTAGACGTCGCAAGTTCTGCCGCTTTTCAGCGGAAGGTGCTGCTGCAATCGATTATAAAGATACAGCTGTACTTAAAAACTATATCACTGAAAGTGGTAAAATTGTTCCTAGCCGTATTACTGGTACAAGTGCTAAATATCAACGTCAACTTGGTCGTGCGATCAAGCGTGCTCGTTACTTAGCATTATTACCATATACTGATTTACATAAGTAACCTAATAAGGGGTTTTGAAAATGGAAGTAATACTTCTTGATAAAATCGCCAAATTAGGCGGCCTTGGTGACAAGGTAACAGTTAAATCTGGTTACGCTCGTAACTTTTTACTACCAAAAGGCAAAGCTGTTTTTGCCTCTAAAGCAAACGTTGAGCACTTTGAAGCTCGTCGCGCTGACTTAGAGAAAAAATTAGCTGAGCAACTTAGTGCTTCTGAAGCACGTGCTGCTAAATTAACTGAATTAGCTGAAATCACTATCGCTTCTAAAGCCGGTGACGAAGGTAAATTATTCGGTTCAATTGGTACACGTGATATTGCTGATGCAATCACTGAAGCTGGTGTTGAAGTTGTTAAAGCTGAAGTACGTTTACCACTAGGTAGCATTCGTGAAACAGGTGAATTCGATATCGTAATTCACGTGCACAACGATGTAGATGCAACAATTAAAGTTGTTGTTATTGCTCAAGCTTAATAGCTGCTAGTAATCGTATAATGAAAACCCTGTATTCGTCATGAATTCAGGGTTTTTTTATGCCCATATTTATGATCATAATAAAGACTTATCAGAAAATTAAGTGCTCATCTAAAGTTTAAAAAACCTAGCGGCCGTAAAGAACACTCTGTTTTAGGTTTTAGGTGGGAGTCTAGTGGCGCACTTTACTACAACTGGGTGTAAAGGCGGGCAAGGTCACTTTTTACGGAACCGGTGTCGCAGGTGGTGAAGGCCATTCAGCTTGATTAAGTAAGCCGCGTTCAAACATGCCCCCTAACCCTTGCAGACCACCAGTATGTAGAAGCACAATGCGATGATGTGCTGGGAAATAGCCTGATTCGATCAGCTTTAGCAATGCTAAAATCATTTTCCCTGAATAAACTGGCTCAAAATCAATGCCAACTACCTGACTAAAGTTTCTTATCTTTTCTGCGTCTTGCGGACTAAATTTAGCGTAACCTCCGCAGTGAAATTCGTGCGCTATTCGCCATTTATTCTCATTTTTACTGGTTAAGGGGAGTAAATCGCTTACTTCACTTTCAAGATAGCCTTGTTGCTTTAGTACTGCTATCCCTAGTAAGTTATGCTGCGACTTATCACCTAAAATAAGACCTGCCAACGTACCGCCGCTACCTACAGGTGTTATCAGGGTATCAAATTCGCATTGTTGGCTGAGTTCTTCAATCACTTCAGCGACCCCAGTTAACGCCAGTGCATTACTTCCACCTTCAGGAATAATGAAGTAGTCAGGGTATTGTCGCTGTAATTGTTGTAAATAATGTTCATCATTGCGCATGCGATAAGTTTTTCGGTCAACAAAAGTCAGCTTCATCGCCCAATGTTTAGCCCATGCTAATGTGTAGTTGTTTTGATTGTCCTGTTCTCCACGAATAATGCCAATAACGGGTAAGTTTTGTTGATGACAGGCAAACGAACAAGCATGAATATGATTAGAAAAACAGCCGCCAAAAGTAATAACACCTTTAGCACCAATCGCTTTAGCATGTAGCAAATTGTATTTAAGTTTTCGCCATTTATTACCAGAAATAAAACGATGAATGAGATCATCACGTTTAACTTGTACTGTAATTTTATGCTGAGAAAAAATAGGATGAGCGATGGGTTGTAAAACAGATAAAGGAGGCATAAGTTTTGTAACTCAAAATAATGAAGTAATTAAAACACTTGCGCCGAAAATAGAATCAGCGATAATGGCTTTACGGTTACAGATAATAGAATAATAATATCGCTTAATGACAATTATTACACGTATCAAAAATGTTTTCTCAAAAGCAAAGTCCGCTGACTTAATTGGTGTGTCCTTGCGACAGCAGTCTATTAGTTATTTTGTTAAAAAAATTAATAAAAATAAAAGTGACGTTGTTGAAAACAAAGGAAATTCAATTGCAAAGGCGCTTAAGCACTTAGTTAGTGCTCAGTCGTTTTCAGGACGGTGTCATTTGGTTCTAGCGAATGTTCATTCGCACATAGTCCAGGTAGATAAACCTAATGTACCGATTGATGAAATGAACGCTGCCTTAAAGTGGCAGATCAAAGATCTCGTCAGTATTGCCCCTGAAAATATGGTATTGGATTACTTTGATGGCCCAACCTTAGCTGGGGGGCATGAAAAGATTAATGTAGTCTGTGTAGCTAAAAATGATTTAATTGAACTGGTTACCGTATTAACCGACGAACAGCTAAATATTGACAGTATTACCACTGAAGAGTTTGCGTTTGCTAGCTTATTACCAGTGCAAGAAGATGCTGTATTACTCGTTTGCCAACAGCCCAATGAAGAAATAAACATTTTAATTGTTAAAAACGGACGACTATTCTTTAGTCGACGATTACGTGGCTTCACCCAAATTGCTAATAAAAGCGAAGATGAATTAAGTATGGGCGTTATTGACGCTTTAAGTCTCGAAATTCAGCGTTCTACCGATTATTTTGAACGACAATTAAAACAAGCACCAATCAAAACTATTGAAGTTTTGCTACCTATTGATAAAGAAGCGTTTTTAGCCCGTAAATTGGCGGAGAATACTAATGTAGAGGTGAAGCTGTTTGTTATGCCCGATACACTAGAAGGCCTCCGAAATAACGCGGTAGCTGTTGGAGCGACTCAGTTAAATTTTATGGAGCCAAACTAACGTGGCTAAATATTCAATCAACTTATTACAAGCAGACTTGCTACCCAAAAAAGCGCTCTGGACACTAAATCGTGTTGTGACATTATGGGTAGTTACTTTGGTCGTTATGCTGGGATTAATTTTTATTACTCAGTGGCAAGTTAGTAACTTAGAAGCAGATTTTGAAGTAATAAAGTCGCAAAATATAAGCCAAACGTCACAGTTACAAAACTTAGAGTCAGCCATTAGTAAAAACCGTCAAAACACTACATTACTGACGGAATTAAATACCATTAAGCTAGTGATTGCCAATAAAGAGCATTTACATAAACAATTAACGGATCCCACAAAAACTTATAGCGTGGGCTTTTCAAGCGCAATGGCGGAATTAGCTGCGTTGCACAATAAAAATATAAGTTTACAAAGAGTTAATATTGGTAATGGTAATATGACCTTCTCGGGTATAGCGCGTACCCCAGATGCCGTGCCTAATTGGTTATCTGGTTTTGAATCTTCGACATTTCTTTCTGGTAAGCGATTTATTAATTTCTCTTTAATTGAAAATGAACAAAAATTAACTGAGTTCGTTGTTAGCTCTGCACAAAGTAAAGGAGAGTAGTGTTATGACTCAGTGGTTAGCTTACAGTGAAAAATTTAATAGTACGACACCACGTGAGCAATATTTAATTATCGCCTCAGGCATGGTTGCCATCGTTTTTATTTTATACACTTTATTTCTGGATGAATCGATTCAGCGTATCGAAAAGTTGAATCAACAAGTTTTGCAAACTCAGCAAAGTAATGAAAACATGCAAAATTCGATTCAAATATTAGAACAAGCATTGCGCGAAGACCCTAATATCGCCTTAAAGAAAGAGTTATCACAATATCAAGCTAAGCTCGGTAGTGTTGACGAAAAGTTACTCGCGTTAACCTCAGATTTAATTGATCCCATTCAAATGCGCTATGCCTTGATCAAGTTATTAAAATTACAAAAAGGTGTTAAGCTACTTTCATTTGAAGTGCTGCCAGCAAATCCAGTAACTGAGAATAAAGCTGAAGCAGATCAAGCGAATAAGATAACAACGGTAAAAGTAGATGCTGTGCAGTCGCAACCCAAGCAATTACGTTTATACCGTCATGGCATTAAAATAAAGCTGCAAGGGCAATACTTTGAGCTAAAAGATTACTTAAGCCAGTTAGAGAGTTTGTCTTGGAAGTTTTTCTGGCAAGAATTCGATTACCAATTAAAAGCGTATCCTGTCAGTGAACTAGAAATTGTAATTTATAGTTTGAGCACGTCCAAGGAGTTTATTGGTGTATAAAATTATCTTCGTTCTATCCGTGCTCTTTATGTCCCAATGCGCAAAAGGTCAACAAGTAGATCCTACTCGGCCTTTTGGTGCGGTTGCATCAGCGAATAGTAGCGAAAAGAGAGCCGCTTTAGTTTTGCAATCAATTATCCAAAGTAATAATAAGAAAAAAGCGATTATTAATGGTCAAGTCCTTAATGTCGGCGATAAATATAAAGGTTTCGATTTGATTGCAATCAATGCAAATGGGGTGGTGTTAGATTCACCACAAGGTAGAATGGAATTATTATTATTTTCCGGTGTAATAGCGAACTCAAAATGAATAAAACAATTAAAATTAAAAAACACCAAATGAAACTATTATGCTGTTCAGCGGTAATTGTACTTGTGGGTTGTCAATCAGCGCCCAAACCACCAACTGATGTAACACAAGCGTTAGATAAAGCGATTGCCCAATCCAATCAGCCATCAGCACCTAAGCCGCTACAGGCGTTGCCAAACTCTGTTCGCCAAGAGCTTATGCAAAAAGAAATTAAGCAAGCTCGTCATGGTTTATTGGCGGAAAAACGTCTAGAAATTGCTGCCAGCGGTGTCGCTGCAGAGCAGTTTTTTGCCGCTATTGTTGATGACTCATCTTATAGTATTGCGATACATCCTGAGGTTAGCGGTAACATCACGTTGAATTTAAAAAATGTCACCTTAGATGAAGCACTTGACGTGGTTGAATCAATCTATGGTTACGATATTCGCCGCGAAGGGCGAGTAATCCAAGTGTATCCAGCAGGTATTCGCACCGAAACTATCCCGTTAGATTATTTGTATGTTAAGCGTCGTGGTATTTCTAGCACGAGTATTAACTCTGGCGGTGTTTCTGAAAATGATCCCAACAGTAGTAATTCAAATGGTAACAGCGGGAATAACAATAATAATAGTGGCAATAGCGGCAATAATAATAACAATCAAAACGGGAATGGAAATCAGAGTAATAGCAGCGGTGTAAATATTTATACTGAAAATGAATCTGATTTTTGGAGCGAACTAAAAGAGACTTTAAACGCATTAGTTGGTGATGAGGCCGGCCGTTCTGTCATTGTGTCGCCACAAGCGGGTTTAGTCACGATTAAAGCATTGCCTGCTGAAATAGCGGCCGTTAAGCGCTTTATTGAAAGCACTGAAGAGCACTTGCGTCGCCAAGTTATTATTGAAGCAAAAATAATGGAAGTCACCTTAAATGATGATTACCAACAAGGTGTTAAATGGGACCAAGTATTAGGGCACATTGAAAGCACAGATATTGGCTTCTCAACCACGGGTAATATTGCAGGAAATGCAATTTCTTCAGCCATTGGTGGTGTAACAAGTTTAAGTTTTCTTAATAAAGACTTTAGTGGTGTAATTGATTTATTATCTACTCAAGGTAATGTGCAAGTACTTTCTAGTCCTAGAATTACCGCGACAAACAATCAAAAAGCGATTATAAAAGTCGGGGAAGATGAATATTTTGTTACTGATGTATCGAGTACAACTACTACAGGTACTTCAACAACCACTACACCAGAAATCGATCTAACGCCTTTCTTCTCGGGTATAGCCCTAGACGTAACGCCTCAAATTGATGCTGATGGCGAAGTTATTCTACATATTCATCCGTCGGTGACGATTACTGCCGAGCAAACTAAAACTATTCGTTTAAGCGATCAAGATATTGTATTACCTTTGGCGCAAAGTAGTGTTCGTGAGTCTGATACTATTATTAGAGCAAAATCAGGTGAAATTGTAGTCATTGGCGGTTTAATAGAAACACGTAAAGTTGACACGGAATCTAAAACACCTTTCTTTGGGGATATTCCAATCATGGGAGCGTTATTTAAAAGTAAAAGCGAATCTGTGCAAAAGAAAGAGCTAATTATTTTGCTAAAACCTATTGTTATCGGACATGACACTTGGAAGAATCAACTGCAAGACGCTCGTGCTTTACTAAAGCAATGGTTTCCAGAAGATGCAGATGCAAACGCAACGACTAATTAAGTTATAACCTTATGTACTTGCAACACTTTGGTTTAAAGGAATTCCCATTTACCTTGACACCAAATACCAATTTTTATTTGGGATTAGAGTCTCACAATGAGGCTCTTGCAGTACTGCTAACCGCATTACAAACGGGCGAAGGCTTTATTAAAGTGGTTGGGGAAGTCGGCACGGGTAAAACCTTAATGTGCCGTAAATTGCTAAATGAAATTCCTAAGCATTTCGTCACCGCCTATATTCCCAATCCATATTTAAAGCCAGATGAGTTGCGGCGCGCAGTTGCAGTCGAACTAGGCGTAAAGCAAGCACAAACAGTATCGGCAGAGCTTTTAACTCAACGAATACAGCAAAGGTTGCTGGAGCTACACATTCGAGGTCATTCGGTCGTATTAATTCTTGATGAAGCGCAAGCATTACCGTCGGAAAGTCTAGAGGCATTGCGGTTGTTTACTAACCTTGAAACAGAAACACGAAAATTATTACAAGTGGTTTTATTTGCTCAGCCAGAATTAGATGAAAGGCTAGCAGAAAAAGCATTTAGACAGTTGAAGCAACGTATTACTTTTTCTTATAAATTACGCGCGATGAATGCACGTGAAGTTGATTATTATATCCAACATCGACTACAAGTTGCAGGTCATAAAGGGCCAAATTTATTTAGTCGCTCAATGGCAACCAAAGTGGCTAAAGTTAGTGGCGGTATTCCAAGGTTGGTAAATATTATTTGTCATAAAATACTGATGCTTGGTTATGGGCAAGGCAGCTATAAATTAACAAAAAAATATTTAGCAGCTGCCATCATAGACACCGAAGGTGCACAACAAAACACGTCGTTAAAATTTTATTTAATTAGCTTGTTACTGGTTACAATATTGGCTGGCTTGTATTTTTCATGGGATATTGTTGAGACGTTAGTATGAGTGTAATTAATCAAATGTTAAAAGATTTAGACAAGCGCCAGAACGATCAAAAAAGCGCGTCTAATGTTTCTGTACCTTTACCAGCCAATAACTCTTCGACTAAATTAATATTTGTTATTGTCGCTATCATTATTATTGTCAATATTGTTGGTATATTTGCTTGGCAGCTTTACAGCGAAAATCAACAATTCAAAGCACAAGTACAGCAAGCAGCAATAACGCTGAAAAACGATCAATTCAGAGCTGATACTCATAAAAATAAAGTATCACCCTCAAACCTACCATCGACACAAGTGTTAGCGCTACCGGTTACCTCGAAAGCAATAAAGCATGCACTTGACGAAAGTAAAGGCTTAGCCAATGTTCCGCAGTCAACCGTAGTAATTGCACCTGATAAAGAGAACAATGCCCTAGCGAATGATCTAGGTGAGACAATTGAACACAGAGTTCTAACAGAAAAAGTCACAGAAACAGACGACACAATTGTGATAATTACGCCGGTTCAAGCCGCAAAGGCAGCGGTTAAGCCTGAAGCCGTTACTGACATTGTTCCCGCTAAATCAAGTTTAACCATTTCTCGCACACAATTATCACCACAGGCATTGGCGGCAAATAAAATTACTCAAGCCGAGCAAGCAATGGAACGTAATGAAATAGCCAAAGCTGAATCGTTATTTGAGGAAATACTACTCGTAGTGCCCGCTCATGAAACAGCGCGTAAACAGCTTGCTGCTTTGTGGTACGGTAAAAAATATTATCAAGAAGCTGTTAACTTGTTATCACAAGGTATTGCTTTAGCACCGCAAGCAGAAGAAATGCGCTTAATGAGTGCTAGAATTTATTATGAACAAGGTCAAGCCAGACAAGCATTTAACATTTTAAATCCAGTCAATCGAAGTGATAGCACAGAGGTACAAACTTTGTTAGCTAATACATCGGCGGAATTAAATGAGCATGAAAGTGCGATTACTGCTTACCGAAAATTAATTACACTTGAGCCTGATGTTGGTCGATGGTGGCTAGGTGTAGCGGTTTCTTTGGATAGTCTTGGCAAATTTGTGCCAGCAAGAGATGCATATAGGCAATCAATAGCACGTAATAATTTATCCACAAGTGCGATGCAATTTGCTCGGCAGCGTTTGATAGAGTTAGGAGAATAATATGGCAGCACCTAAATTAAAAATGCGTTTGGGCGATTTACTTGTTCACGAACACATTATTAGCAATGAACAACTCATGCAGGCTTTAAATAGTCAAAAAACTAGTGGTAGAAAGCTCGGTGACACCTTAATTGAGCTAGGGCATATTAGTGAGCAGCAGTTATTAGAGTTTTTTGCCCAGCAATTAGATGTGCCATTTTTAGATATCAGCCAACGCAGAATTTCATCTGAAGTCGCACTATTATTACCGGAAGTTCATGCCCGACGTTTGCGTGCCATAATAATTGAAGACCAAGGCGACTCTGTTCTTATCGGCATGAGCGATCCGGCAGATTTAAGTGCACTTGATCAACTCGAGCAAATGTTAGCTCCGAAGCGATTGAAACTAGCCGTTGTCATGGAGTCACAACTCTTTAATGCCTTTGACGGGTTATACCGACGCACCGCCGATATTGAATCTTTTGCTAGCCAACTAGAGGAAGAATACGATCAAAGTAGTGATTTTGACTTATCAAATAACTTCCTTGAGGAAGGCGGTGATGCAACCGTGGGTAAATTACTTCAATCAGTATTTGAAGATGCCGTACAAATGCGGGCGTCTGATGTGCATATTGAACCGGATGAAAACGCATTGCGTATTCGCCAACGTATTGATGGTGTGCTGCAAGAAAATATTTTAAAAGAAAATAAAATTGCCTCGGCGATGGTATTACGATTAAAGCTGATGGCAGGTTTAGATATATCTGAAAAACGTTTACCACAAGATGGGCGATTTAATTTAAAAATCAACGGCCATAATATCGATGTCCGTATGTCAACCATGCCGGTGCAATACGGTGAGTCTGTGGTTATGCGTTTACTTGATCAGTCAGCGGGTTTACTGTCGTTAGACGAAACGGGCATGCCAGAGCACTTTGTTAAACGCATACGCCATCAAATTTCACGCCCACATGGAATGGTGCTAGTTACAGGCCCAACCGGTAGTGGTAAAACTACCACCTTGTATGCGGCACTTAGTGAATTAAATAAAGCCAGTAAGAAAATTATCACCGTAGAAGACCCGGTAGAATATCGTTTACCGCGGGTTAACCAAGTACAAGTTAATAGCAAAATAAACCTGACATTTTCTAGCGTATTACGCACGGCATTACGACAAGATCCCGATATACTCATGGTAGGTGAAATGCGTGATCAAGAAACCGTTGAAATAGGTTTACGAGGCGCGTTAACAGGTCACTTAGTGTTATCAACATTACATACCAATGACGCTATTACGAGTGCGCTACGTCTATTAGATATGGGCGCGGCAGGCTTCTTAGTGGGGAGTTCTTTACGCGCCATTATTGCTCAGCGCTTGGTACGTAAAGTTTGTGATAGTTGCCGTCAAACTTATCATCCTGATGAACAAGAATTAATGTGGTTATCTCATCTTGTTGATGAAAACATTAAAGATGTCGAGTTTAGCCATGGACGCGGTTGTCAAACTACCCTAGTAAGAGCAGCTTAGAAAATCCACCCCAATAAGTTGACTTAGAAAAAACAAGTGCTATTGTTAAAATACAATTAACAACAATAGGCTTCCATAATGCCAGAAATAAAAACTATTGAATGTAGATTCGGTGTCATAGATCAACTTAAAATAGATGATGAAAAACATACATTCTCTTCGCCGACCTTAAAAAAAGTAAAAATTATTAGTGGAGCTAAAGACAAAAATATTGAAAGGCTCATGAATATAGCAATCATGGAGAAGGCTTCTCAAGTTAAAGAATCATTCACCTATGCTAAAGCTCTCCTTTCTTGGTTAAATTTCATTGAAGCGAACAATATAAATCCCTATAAGCCGACTCCTTTACATTATAATTCACCTACCTATGGGTACAGAGAGGATTTACTACTTGATGTTAATGATAAAAATGACAAAAAATATACTACAGCGAGTTCTTACATCAATTACCTCCGAGCTTTCTATGAGTTTCTTATTAGAAATAAAGTAGTTCCCCAAAAAGGTTTCTTTAAATACGAGACAGCATCAACTGGCCACAGAAATGTTCAATCGACGGATCTTAGAATAAGGAAAGTTACAAAACATGGGGAGTCTCTAAATCCATTAAATCAAAAACAAGCCAAAAGAGCCTTACTTGTGATTAATACTATGGGTGAACGAGATCGATTATTCCTTAACCTAATGATAGGTTCAGGATTACGAAGTCAAGAATGTAATACGATGAACGCAGAGCTCTTTACTATCGAAAACCTCCATAAAGACGATTCTTTCCTCATTAATGATATTGAAATATCCCCAAGAGTAGGTGTAATGACGAAGAATGACACACCTAGAGATTTGTTTATTACCAGGCCATTTTTCGAAAGTATCATGGACTATTTAGAATCAGAAGAATACGAAGACTTACTAACGCTGTATAAGAAAAGCAATAAGAACAAAAAAGGATACTCTCCTTTGTTTATCACAAAAACTGGTACAGCTTTCAATGAATATAACAAACGAAATGTATGGGTCAAATTTAAATATCTTTATGAAATACGATTTGGTGAAAAATTAAACCACAAACCTCATGACATGAGGGCAACATTCGGTACTAATCTCCTTAAAATACTTACAAATGAAAAAAGCGATGTTATTGATGCATTAGGTTTTGTAAAAGAAACCATGGGTCATAAAAATGAAGCTGTTACTTTAAGGTACATCAAGTATCTTAAGCATTCGGATATGCTTAATAAAGCCGCTGACATATTAGATAAGTTTGCCAATGAAATAATTTTAGCTGCAGCCTAAATTAAAAAACAATAGTAAGGACATCTTATGAAAATAAAATATACCCCTAATTTATATATTGAAAGTAATGGGGTAGGTAATGGCGGTTCTACTTGTATTCATGATTTGAACATGTCTGCAGATAAGCAGTTTTGGAAACATCCATTATCAGCAGGTGTACAACAATCAAATTTTAACTCAATTCCAAAAAACCATTATTGCTCCAAGTCCTATGAACTTGGAAATAACCTTTGTAAATATATAAAAAAATACAGTGTTAGTGGACGTTTAACTGTTCTTAGGGCTATCTATAATTTTTTATCATTTCAAGCTCAAAAAGGATTTGAATTAGGCAAAAGGGATGGAGTTGCTGAATGGTGTAGCCTACTTAAATCTCAAGTTTTCACTAAAGTTTATAAAGATAAAACTGCAAGCTCAATGTTGAATATGGTAAGTAAATTTTTAATCAGTCAGGGGGAACTAGGCTCCCAATATACCTATACCTTTTCTAATGCATCAAAAGCTCATGAAGCTAACGCTAAGTACACTACTGAAGAGTTTAATCTCGCTTTACACCTTTTAATGAATTTGCAAAAAACTTATGAAAAAGAGCTTGAACATCTCACAGAGAGAATAAAGGAAGGTAAAGCGCTAGCATCCAATATGACTAACGATCGAAGTATATTCTTTAGAGAAATGACTCTTAATATAAAAGGTACTGAGTACACATATGATGTAGGGCTTTTCAATCTTATTCGAACGTACAACCTATTAAGTTTTTTGATATTTATTTTTTATACTATTGCTTCCAAAAAACAAATAACAGAGCTTCTCGAATCTGAAATATTCACAAATACAGATGGAGGAGTAGAAACTAATTATAAGTTCAAAGGTCGAGCTTTTAAATTTGTTCGTTATGGTATAGGTGCTAGCATCACTGTTGATTTCGAACGTTCTGGTGTGAAATGGTTTGAACGTTACTTGAACACAAGAAAGGCTTATCTAGAGTGCTTAGAAACTTCTGGAATAATTAATAATTCTCCATACCTTTTCCATCAATTTAACAACACTGGCTCATCTGTTGGATTTAACCAACTTTCCGAGTCATTCGATTCACTCTACAACAACCATCATTGGTGGAAGATTCAACAAGAATATATTGAAATCCCTCGATTTAGTGCAAGGGCAATTAAAAAATCTTCTGAGCAACTACTTGATTCATTAGGACAAGACCCTTTATTAACAACAGGGAAAGCTCAGCATGAATGGGAAACTTATCAAAGAAATTACTCCCAAGGTAATGAAATTGACATGATGAAGAATTTTTCTAATGCTCTAAACATCATGGTCACTGGTGGGACAAGCTCCCTTCCTATAGAACAACGTCAACAAATCGCTAATAAGAAAGGTATCAAGTTGGTATCTCCTGATGACAATTCATACATATCATCAGCTCACGGACTCGGTTGCAAAACTGATGATAATGAAACAAAACAACAGCGTGACTTTTTCAGAGAACAAGAGTCACAAGGACGAACGCCAAAAGTATGCGCCAATATTCTTGAATGCCTGAAGTGTGATAAGTGTGGAATCATTGATCAAGAAAGTAACTTATATGAACTTCTCTCATTTAGACAATCTATCCTACTCAATAAGGTTTTTTATTCCGGTTCAACTAAAGGATCTGAACAATACGAAAAAATAGTTAATGGTATCAACGAAAGATTAACACTAGTGGACCAGGCAAAATTAGCGGCAGCACAAAAAAAAATAACTAATGATGGAGTCAGTGACGTATGGAAAATAACAATTTAACTATTAGAAAAACAGAACATGAATTCCTGCACAAACAACTCAACAATATTTTTTCTATTGAATCACGTCCCCTCGTCGTATCAAAGGAAATTGATTTTCTACCCACTATGCGGAGAACCATTACTTTTCTACAGGTTCAACAAGAATTAAGGGAGATCCCCGATGGTTTAAAAAACATGATAATTTGTCCTGCAGGTCTTGATGCTAAAGGTAACGCCTTAGCTGCAGTTCGCTTTTCATTTTCCATATGGTCATTCAAAATAAAAGGGTGTGATTGTGATCGAAAGGTCACATTTACAGGTCTGAATAAACAATTAGCGTTTGAAGTTCGTATTATTTGTCTATATATAATTTGGCTTGCCGAAAAATCAGCAAAGCTGTCTAGTGTTGTTCGGGTCGCAACTACCATTTCGTTAATCGCAAAAGCCTGTCAATCACTTGGTATTCTTTCTATATTTCATCTTCAAAATAAACAAGTAACAGACAAACTTTTTGACCTCTTAAGAGAGCGACTAAACGAAAATAGTTTACGTAATTATGTTATTGCATTAAATAATCTAGGTAAAATGGACAACACACCGCTACAAGTCTACGGATATTCCGTTTCACGAACATTTAATAATGAATTAGGTGATACTGATGCGAATCAAACTTACTGCATGCCATTTCCTATTTTATCAAAACTTTGGTTATCATTTAAAAATTATTTTGATGACCTTACTAATAAAAACTTTATAGACTCGGCTAAAAAAATTCTATTCATAGTGGACGAGTATCATGGCGAGTCGCGTAATATAGATGACATTGACTGGTTAGAATATATCGCCAACCACCAAGATACCCTGAAATATTTTCATGAAAACTGGCATGGATTCGGTACAGGTTGTATTGAAGATAAAATAAGAAACTCTACATCGAAAGATACTAAAAGAACTTACACCACGTTACTTAACAAAGGTGTTAACTATCATGTTGATTCAATCCAGTTCTATCATAGTTTGACTAATATATTTTCAACCTTCAAAGCTGCATGCCAAGCATACTCAGGAATGCGTATCAGCGAAGCTGGAGCTATATGTTTCAACTCATTGTTAGATGATAAACAACATGGTTACGTCGGCATAAAATCTTTACTCAGTAAATATGCTCCAGAAGGTGGCATTGACGAACTTTGGGCGGCAGCTCCTTGGATTGTGGATATATTCCATTTTAATATAGAACTTGCGCGTGCTGTATTCAAACCTATGTATGCCAAGGATATCCAAAAAATGAATATCTGCATTAATGTTAAAGAATACAAAATGGGCAATACAATACAGGAGGTTACACCAAGAAGCTTTACAAAGTGGGCAAGAATTTGGTGTGAAGAGCACGATATCACTCTAACAAATGAGGATATTAAAGAGTTCTACTTACTTAACCAAAATATAGCTGATAAAGAACTGGTTGAACAAGAGATTTACGAAGGCGCACATTGGCCTCTTCGTTCACATCAACCTAGACGTTCTATTTCTGTTCATGGAAGACGACTGAATGTAGTGTCTGGCCAGGACATCTCATTCCAATTAAAACACCTTTATCGAACCGAAACAGATTGGTATTCGAGTGGAGGTAGTGCTAATGCCATATATAAAGCCCAAATACCTGAAATGATGAAAAATAATTACGAAAAGGAACAAGCAGAAATATCTGCTGAATTAGCACTTCAAATTCAAGCAACCGAAGGGTTGTACGGTAAAGGCGGTAAAGTGCTCGAAGTAGCTAGAGACCTTCATGAAAGCGCAAAAGTATACCCAACATTAAAAAAAGCCACTAACATGGCATTAAGGGGTAAATCTACTTTAAAATCTTTAGGTAATGGAATGTACTGCCTTAACGGTCAAGACTGTAAAATCACAGGTATTATACAATCAGCTAAATGCAATAATAAATGTGAGAACCTAGTTGCTAGTAAAGATGCAATTAAGCACTGGCAGTCAAAATATAACCACTACACTAATCTACTTTCCAATACAATTGATCATAAAAAGAGCGCTGCTCAAGTTGAATACCTCAAGCTTGAACAACAATTTTTTGAAGAGGCATTAGACTATTACGGAGTAACGCTATGAGCACCGCAAAAATAACACTAACAGTAAAAGCCGTAGAAATAGTCTTACAAGAAATGATTGCTAATGGAGAGCGGATCTCACAGTACGCCGTTGAAAAAAAAGCTGGCTTATCTAATGGAGCCCTCAATTACAAGGTTGAAGAATACATTGAACTTAAAGATCGTATTATAAAACTTAAAATGCCGATATCAGACCAAGTGCCTAACACTTCCGATGACATAGCAAAGAGAAAAAGCAAAGAAAAAAAAGAGCAAAACTTAAAAGATAAATACCGTAGTGAGCGTGATGAACTAAAAGAAGAAAATATATATTTGGAAGCTGAAAATAAAGAACTTTTGTTTCAACTATTCAAGTTACAGCAATATATAGAGTTCCTACAAGTTGACGGTGTGGCCGATATGAAAGTACTTAATTTTTCATTAAAATCGAAACCAGTGTAAACATAGCCAATGGTTTAATACATAAAATGCTTGCGGTTTGATCCTCTAATAATTTATGCCTAATAGATGGCAAACAAATCGAGACTGATTTATGTCAACAGTGTTTTGCTGATATGTGTGGCGATACTCTCAGAGTTACAGAAGAAACAGATAGCTTTACTGATGATAACTGTGTCTTGTAAGTTTAGCCTGCTTCGTAGAATTCTAGTGGTTATCTTATATGATAACCTCAATCACTCTGTTGTCATATTTGATAACCACCAGAATTCTGTTATCATATATGACAAACAACTTTTATGGATTATTATGAATAACAATGAAATTGAAAGTATTAAAATACAATCAAATAATCTGTATAAAGAAGTCTGTGATCCAACTTCTTTGATTTATATTAATCTCGAAGAAACAACTTTAAAAGCTATAGTTGATAAGTTTTTAGATACTAAAACAAGTAAAACAGATTTTAATGTTTTAATTAATTTAATGGATTTTTGGGACAAAAAAACAAGCTTTATTTATGTCGAATCTTTTGATTTATTCCGATTAAAAACTGGTGTTGTATTAACTAATGGGAACCTATCAAGAGCAATCAAAAGTCTAGAAGAAAAAGGCTTTATTATTAAAGTTGGTTATCATAATAAATTAGAATATTTATTTAATATCCCATTTCAATTACTAAAAGACAATTTTTGATGATTGTGTAGAGCATCATAAATAGTGCACTAATGCATTTTTTGCGCATTGTTGACGTTAGATACTGATTGTTATTTAGGTCAACTGATAGCGAGCTAAAGTCATAATATAATCATTGATGCTAACGACCGATTTTTCTGGGAGCTGCCGTTAGTGAGACAAGCTCTAGCTTCCTGTAAGCACACATTGTTAGCATTAATAATTTAATGATGAATGACTGCAATATTTAGGTTTGTTCTCATTCAGGTTTAACAGGCTATTGTCAAAAAGTTACCATCAATAGACTCATTTTTTTATATTTTGGCAACGTCCGCTTCAGGATATTATGTTAGTTACGACATCAGAAAGTGGTGTTTAACTGACGGATACGTTAAACCCATTAATGATGGTAAAGTAACTAAAAGTGTATTTTTTTAACAGTTATTGCAATTAGCACTTCAGCCAAGAAAAACTATAACCCTTCTCTAACAAGTCAATTTTTAGCTCTTTCTGTATCTGTTTATTACAGCGCATATAGACAGAACGAAGTTCGTTATCGTAGCTGTCTGGTTTAAAACCGCGCTCTATCGCTTTTTGATACCATTCGTACCCTTCACTGACATTGCCAAGTAATATGTTAGATGCACCAATGAGAGTACAGGGCCGAAAATCAGATGGAGTTAAGATATTGGCCTCACTCCCTAGTTTCAAGGATTCTGTGTATTGGCTTAAGTCACGAAAGACACCACCTGAGGTTGTGAGTAAGGCCGAGTTTAACTTCTTATTGCCTTTAGAAAACTTAAAGGGATAGTTTGATTTAACAACCCCAAGCACTTCCTGAGATGACTTTCCCTTTCTGTAGTCAGCTATAGCATTAACTAAGCTCCAAGGCTTATTGCTACTTTTCCATTGTGCTAGGTGGCTTTTAGCTCTATTTATATAAAATGCCTGGGTGACATCCTCATTGTTAAAACCTTTATCTTCAAGCCATAAAAAATCTTGCTCATTAATAGCACCACTTTGGAGTCGAATTAAAATTTTAGCAGCGTGGGAGCCTACCTTTATTCTATTTATGCCAAATTCAGGGAAGTCACAAAAGCTCTTTAAAAACTGAGCTTCTTGCAACCTAAATTTTTCTTTAATCCTATTAGCTAACTCTTGTTTCTCAACAGCTTTTAACCTTTCAGCTTCTTGCTGTAATGCTAATTCCTGTTGATCAAAAGCCGCTGAATAAATTTCTATAGCTTCAGTTATCTTTGGTAACTTATCATTTGAAAACTCTTCACCGGTGGTTGCTTTTAGCTTTTTCGCATTAACTTTCATTTTTAAACAAAAATTAAAGAATTCATTTGAGTTGTCATTTTCTTCTAGGTGCTCAACAAGATAAAGTAAACATACGTAATCCTTACCCATCAATAGAGATAGCTTTCCTATATCAGAAGAACTCACTTCAGTAGAGAAATACCTAAACAAAATTTCCATAAAAGTATGGTGAATTGGAAAATTTGATTTAGGAAACAATGTCTTTGCTTTTTTTACAATAGGATTCAATTTAATACCTTCCCTGTACTAGTCCAATTTAATTTAGATAGTGAATTTAGTTTACCCCAAGAGCCTTATAAACCGCATCAACAGGATCACTATAGAAGCTCACTTGAAACTTAGTAAAAGTTTCTGCTGGAACTGTTGGTATATCAGTTGCGGATGCCATTGGTAGTAATACTTTCGTTGCTCCAGCTTCTAGTGCCACTTGCATACTTGATGCTAAATCTTGTACTGGGTTTACCACACCACCAAGTGTCATGCTGCCCAAAACAACCATCTGTTCTTGCACTGGCTTATTCAATAATATTGAACAACAAGAAACTAAAGACGATAAGCTTGCAGAATGGCTATTACCTGAACTTTGAAGATCAACAAAATGTAGGTGAAATTCATGCTCTGAAAAACGTGAGCTTGCAGCAATACGATTTAAATTACCTTTAAAATATTCAAAACCAACACGTACTTGCTCTTTAGCTGAAGTATCTGACCCCAGACCTGATGTAGAGTGTTTACCATTACCCGCTGTCATTTGGCTCTCTAAACGGTACACACCCAATTTACCACTAGAGCCATTACTTACAAAATGGACAACACCAGCATTAGTAATACCAGCTGGAATTAAGTTTGAACCGCCCTGCTCCGGTACGTTAACGAAAAACTCTTCAAATGTTTCGTTATCAATATAGCTAAAGTTAACATCAAAGAATTCCATTCCTCCAATCTTCTTAAGTTGCTCTTTAACACGGCGACGGACCTCAAGTGCATAGATTAAACACGTTCGAACTTCATCTTTGGTGTAATCACCATGTGGTACTAATAACTTAAGTAAACCCGATGTGGTTCGACGTACTCCAATAACATCGCGTTGGTTTAAATTGTTTCCAAGTTTAAAAAACTTATCAATAGAGTCTGAGAATGTTGTTTTACGCATCTCACGCATATACTCAGCTAAATAATCAGTGATCAAACCAAAACGATCAGTAAAGAATTCAGGTCGCATTTTTGGTATTTCCCAACCAGGAATGTATCCGTGAAAACGATCAAAGAATGCACAGTCAATCATTTCATCAGGAAATGGTGCTAAAAGGTGGCTAGTTTTAACTAATGTTTCAACGCTGTGATCTATATTACCTACAAACACCATTGATGCTTTTGCTTCAATTGAGTCACGGCCACGAGAGAATGACCCAGAAGCCATATAATCCTTCATGATCTGAATACCGTCTTTATCTTTAAAACGGATACCTGCTACTTCATCAAAAGCGACAACATCCCACATACCAACCAAACCAATTTGGCGAGATGACATGTTATAAAAAAGATTAGCAACAGTTGTTTGACCACCCGAAACTAGTAAGGAGTTTGGTGAACATTCTTTATAAACATGAGATTTACCTGTACCTCTAGGGCCAAGTTCACACACGTTATAGTTATTTTCAACAAATGGTATCATGCGAGCAATCAAATGCCATTTAGCTCTTTGCTCTAGATTCGCAGGCTCCATACCTATTGAACGAAGTAATACATCCATCCACTGATCCATTGTGAACTTTCTACGCGCATTATATATTTCATCCATGTTCATAGATGGCATTTGAATAGGCTTTAAGTTAAAAACACTAAAAGGCGATATTTTTTGGCCTTCTTCATAGTAATAACTCAAGGTGATAATGCACCAAATACCGCCAGTTAATAATTTCTCGTTTTGCTTAACAATATTATTAGGTACTACTGCATCTTTAATACCTAAATTTGTCAAACTAGCCTCATAAATATCTTTCTTTTGATTAAGCTTAACTGATACTTTATCAATTATTTTATAAGTGCCCTTTTCTCGAATAAGCGATTTTGCTTTTTCAGCTTCATCAGGTCTTATGTAGTTTTCAGTTAAAATCTTTTTAACATTTTTCATGCCTTCATTGATCTGTTCATCTTCCGCAGATGAGCAGTACATGCCAAGCAAATATTCTAATACGTATACAGGAACGTTAGCTCCTTCTTTTAATTGCTTTGTTAAATCCTTGCGTACAATGCGACCTTTAAACTCAGACTTCATCAAGTCATCTATATCTAAGCTACGAAGATCTGCTTTTTCTTCTTCATATGTTTGAGGAATAGGCTCAATTATTTGTTCACCTGTATCAAACTGCTCGGTTTGATCATCATGCAAGTGAACATGCACATCTACAGTGACGTTCTTTTCATTGTTTGTGTCGCTTGAGCTATCATCTTTTATTTCATTTTCATTGTTCACAACAATACTTCCCTAAAAAAAGTCATCTTCAAAAGCTAAATCGATAGTCACTGAATGTGTTGTTTTAGTTTTGCTTTCAGTATCTTCCATTATCAATTTATAACTGATGGTACGGTCAAAACCACTACCTTCTAATTTTACTTGAACGTTTCTTTTACGCTCTTCCATCTTGTCTGATGCAGAATCAAATAAGACTTTCTCACTTGAGCTAACTTTGTTTCCATCAGGGTTTTCAATCCAAATATGTAGCTCACGAGATTTATATTTATCACCAATAGGATCAGCTTGTAAAAATTGAATGCGATCAATGTTTGATACTATTTTTACAGGACTGTTTAACGGTACAACGCCAACTTTTTGTTTAGTTTGCTTCTGTTTAACCGTTGAATGAATAGCACGCAAATGCATAACAGGAACACAGATCTCTTGCGGCATAATGCCACCATGAATAAACTTGGCACCACCGACAAAATGGAATCTGTTGCTACCACGAGGGACAATAAACTCGGCATCAGAGTCTGGATCAACGTTCGACGTATTCGACATTTTACCAACCCAGTAACTATCACCTTTAGGTAGATTTTCACCAACCAAGTAACGCTTCTTAGAAAGTTTAGTGCCTGCGGGTTTAGTTTTTAAATCAGTTCTATCAGACTCAGTAACATCACTTTGGTTGAATAAGAAGCCATGATCCGCAGTTAAAATAACCCTACCGCCTTTAAGCTTGTCAAAAATACGAATAATTAACTTATCCACTTCTTCAATAGCATCGCGTGCAGCTAAAAAGGCTTCGTTCTCAGTGCCTCCATCGTCACCAATAGCATCAATCTTATTGTGATAAATATATATTGCAGATGAGTCTTGAGCTAAATCCCGATATTGCTGATTTGTCCATTTCATCACTTCATCATAAGTACAGGCAATACCACCATGTGCTTGAAGAATTTTATGTCGATTATCTGTACCGTGAGCAGATATCCCATCAAGTTTATATTCAACATTTTTATTTAAATGAGCAGTAAATTTTTTGTGAGGAAGTAATGATGCCATACCCGCTTGCGTATATGACGGAACAACACCTAACTGAGATTTAAGTTCTGATTTATAACGGTTACGGTTATTAATAGAATCATGAATTTCTTTTGCACACTCATAACGGAAAGCATCAGAGATGATGACAAAAACACGCTTAACACTAGGCTGCTGCAATACTGCTTGAACTTCTCGGTTATAAAATTCATATTGATTATGAATAAACGGTAGCTTCCAGTTTTCAAGTAACGATTCTTTATCAACTAGCTTGCCCCATGCAATAGCAAAATCATGTAAATACCAATCAACATACAAGCTTTCAATATCATCAACTAAGCCAGTCAACTTTAATATGTCAGAGCCATTTTGTGATGCTCTAAGCGAGTTTTCTGAGAACACTCGATACGAAGTATCAAACTGATGTATTTCTTCTTCATAAGCCTTATAGAGCGCACTAGCAGTATTAAGCTGCTTAGTACCTAGCGCTTCAAAGCCATCAACATACTTTTCTTTAAGCTCATAAAATTGTTTCGCTAATTTTAACGCTCGATGAATGGCCGCATACTTTTGATCTTGGTAGCACCAATGACTTCTCAGTCTAATTGACACCCAATTAGCGATATCATTTGAATTGTAAGCGGGCAAATCTTTGGCAAGTAACTTAAGTAACGCTTCTTCTGCATCAACAAAGGTCTCAACATAAAGTAATTCACTGGGCTGTTTAAATTCAGCCAATTTACTTTTTATCTCTAATTCAAACGACACATTTTTAGCTATTTGATTGTATGACTTAGAAAGCGTTCGGCTTTCACGCCACGCTTTTACAAAGTTAATTACCGCCGCTCTTTTGGCTGCGGTATTACCCACTAGCTCTTGAATATCTTTAGGAAGTTTATCGTTAGTGTTTTTATCAAGTGAAATAGGCAGTAAATGCGAGGATAAACTTTGCGCAAAAGTTGAGTTACCAACTTTGGCACCAGATGACTGTAACCCATGATAACAGTCTGTCACCAATAGCTTAGTTATTAAATCTTTTACTGAAGGATATGTGTTTCCTTCAGCTACTTCACCCGTAACGTTATCAGCTAGCCAAAAATCTGCGGTCAGATAACCAAACTCTACAAGAGCCTGTTGCCAAAATGATTTGTCTAAACCGTATTTAGTAATTTCTTCAAGAACCTCGTCTGCTTGCTCAGCAGAGTTACTGTATTTGCTTATTAGCTCATTTAATACAGCGGTAAAACTCATCGTTTCAACTTTTGCTAACGTTGCAACCATTGCAAGTTCTAATGCGTTTTTATCGGCATTCTTTGGTAATAAATTTCTTAACTTCGCATAACGTTGCTTATTCGCAAAGAACTTTTTATAACGGCTAACGAGCTGACGAAACTCCATTCTCATGCCTAATTCATTAAGGATCATAGAGCTTGAATCCGCATAAAACTCTTGAGCATATAGGCGAATATCATATAGCCAGTCTCTAGTTGGCTCATTAACAGGTTTATTGCTATAAAGTAAGAACTGCTTCTCCGGTTCTAACAATTCAATACGTTGTTTAATTTCAAAATGAGATTCACCATCGATCGCGATAGCTTGAATACCCGCCGAATTTAACTCAGCACTTATCTCAGGAAATTGTTCCTGAAATTCAATATCTTCATCTTGCCAGAATACCAAGCGGCATTTTATAAACTTGGCTAGGATGCCTTGTTTTATTTGTTCTAGGTTCATTATTTCTCTTCTTTATCCAATGGATAATAAACTTCAAGATCATGGAAAACAGTGTAATTATTTGCACCGTGCCTTCCTTCTTTTAAACTACGCTCACCCCAAATAACAGATACAAGGCTGAATTCATTATTTTTCAAATAATTATCTAAAAGGTCTTTCCTGATATACAGCCATTCTTCATGATTCGTATAACTGTTCTTTTGGTTTCCTGTTACCCAAGTGGCTTGTTCATTGTTTTGATCACAAAGGTCAAATGTTCGTGCTGATACCTTTAAATCGCAAGCCGCAATTATTTTCTTATTGAGAACTCTTACTGAACCTTCCGTTTCACTTCCTACATCCCTTGAAATCAATACAGAAGGTAGCTCACATTCAAAACTTTTATATATTGGCTTATCTATTAATCTTTTAGCACTATCTGTAATTAGCATTGATGTACCATCTTCGTTTTCTACAAAGTCAATCAATGGTGCATCTATTTCAATTTGCTCAGAGCCGATCACATAATCTAGATGTGACTCAAAGTCTGACTCACCTTGCTCCTTCAAAACATACTCTTTAAGTGATGTATTTCTAAAGTCTGGTTTTTCAGGCAATAAGCTTGATGAAAACTCAGACTCTTTGAATTGCTCAATAAAATCACTTAATTCAGAATTTTTGATTAAATAGCCTCGAACAAAAACGCATATTTTTCTTTTCGAGTTATTTACTTCTTTCCCGATTAAGCCGTCCAACAACACTTTACAAGTCGAGTCTTGACTTATCAGTTGCTTTTTAATTACTTCTGGAACCTGGCGAGTTAACCAATCTGAATCACTTTCATCGTCTAATTCTAATATTTCATCAGTGATCATATCTTGATGTTCAGCCAAAACTGGGAAGCTAAAATCTATTCCTGAAGATGCGCAATCCCAATTTTCTTCAAGCTTTTCTTGATCTATTAACACTCCAGCTATCTCATCATAAGCTATCCATGAGTATTTTTTCCCATAACGATCTACTTTATCATTTGATGATGAAATTCGGTGATGATGTTGACCTGAAGTTATTTGACTATCAACCTTACTAAAATCATTATCCGACCAACCCAAATCGAGTACACGCCACAACATCTGCTCTTTTACATGCTTATATTCGGGATGATTATAGTGATAATTTCCACGGCCTGGAATAAGTCTTCCTATGGTGTAGTTTTCAAAGTCCATATGAAAGGGGTGTTTTAATTTACTATCCCAGTTAATTGAACCCCATTTAATTTGAGGACATGACTTACTTGGAGGTATTTCAATTCTCTCTTTAACGGGTAATATTTTATTGGCAACTAAAACAATATCATTTACAGTTTTTCTAATAATAAAATGAGTTGAATAGCTGATATGCTGTAAATAAAAGTTTTTAAATAATTCATTAACAAAGCAAGTAAGCATCACATGATATTTACTTTCATTTAGCTCACCACCAACAATATCTAACGAAACACCATAGCTAGCAGCTAACATTCTTTCAAAAATATAGGGGTCATTAATTGTTGAAGATTTTAACGTTAATTCAAATAGCTTATTTGCTCTAAGCCTACCAAATTCATATAAGGCTTTCGTTGCATCATCTCTTAAAGTTCTGTTGGTAGTAGGTAATATCCACATTAACCACTCAGCTAATAAACAATCAGAATCAGTTAATCTAATTCCCGACGCTTTCCATCGACGAGTTAACCTTACAACATCTTTAACAACATTTTCAGTGTTTTTTCTCAGCCACTCGGTCCAAAAAAGATCTCTGTCTTTAATACTTAAATCACTTAAAATACGGGATAAAAAAGAAGAATTTAGTGGGTTTGATGCGTTACTTCTCACTTTTCTTAAGCGAGAAAAGATTTCGTCTCTAATGTCTGGGGACTGAGAAAAAATAAATTTAATTTTTTCTACGGAGTCAGCATCAATTAAGTTGGGGGCAATTTCACTCACACCTAAAAGTGCCGAAACCTCAAATTCTTGAGGCACAAGTTTCCATAACTGAGCACCATGAAATTCCTTTGGAACAAGAGACGTTAATGACCTAAAAATATCACTGGATAATTGGTGACTATTATCTCCACCAAGCTTTTCTATAACTTCATCAGTATTAAACCAAGTTAACCTACTGTCTTTAGCATTTTTTCGTAAAAGGAAGTCTGCAATTAAATACCCTCCGAGTGCATCATAGACTGGAGTTAATTCAAAATACCCAGGTCTGTCCCCAGGGTTTCTGAATATAATCCCTTCTTGTGATAAGAGGTTCACTAAGCAAACATCCCAAACAACATCATCTTGAATAAGTTTTTTAAACTCCTTCTCATCGCAATCTCTGCTATTAGATTCCCACCAACATTGGCCTAAATAATATAATGCGAGCCTTATATTATCTTCTGAATATTGTTGGGATAAATACGAGGTTTCACTTACCTTTTTACAAGAATAATCAATATACTTACCAAATATTTCTGGTAAAGAAGTAGGAAACTGATTTACTTTGACCACGCTAGATTTACTTGGATTTGTTACTTCACAATATATTCTTAAAGTGATTGGGCGCTTAAAGAAATTAATAGGTAATTCGGTATCACCAGCATCGATTTTATAATAACGAAGGTAATCTTTAATTGCCTTGACTGTAAAATCACCAAACCCATCCATTTCAATTTTAGTAATGTCATCAGGTAAAGCTTGAACTGCAAACGATTCTCTCTGATCAGCATGCTTTCGCTCATAATACCCACGTCTAGGTAATTCCCCAGTTCGAAGTGTGCATACCACTAAAACATTTCTTGAATTTTCTAATATAGGTAACAGTGATGCTAATTCGTCTTTCCAAACTCTAGGATCTTCAGCCTCATTCAAACCATCGATTACTATTGGCAATCTGCATTTGGCACGTTGACCTGCTGCATTCAACGCAAAAACTAATCCTTCAAAGGTACTAACACTCGCACCATTGATTTTATATTTATTAGCCAAAGAGTCCAATGAACCTGTCTTACTAAGAAACTTACCTTGTATATAGATCCCGTAAATTCCATCCTTATTTGCAGATGAAAGTTGAGCAGAAAGCTGTGTTTTGCCTCCTCCTGCATCAGCTAAGACAGCTATTAATCTAACCTTTAACTTTTCATCAATAGATTTAAATAGTCGCTTGGCTAGAAACATGTCATCCAAGGCATTTGCTGCATCTAGTGCTATCGGCAAATTACGCTTTCTTAATACACGGACAAAGCGTTTTGTATTATCTGAAACTTTAAGTGCTGGGCTGGCAAGCCATTCATGCAGCGATTCTATGTCGCCTTCAGCAAGCATCACTTCTAGATTATTAAGAATCTCTAAATATTCATCAGTGGAATAAATAAACTCCTCTAAAAGTTTAGCCTCATCAGTTAATATTGATTCAAGTTTCAGAATGTTGGATTTACATTGCTCTAAACTCAGCCGAATGGTTTCAAGCTCTCTATAGGCTGTAGGACTAGCCAAGGCCCTTCGCACCTCGGCTTCAGTATTTGTAACCTGATGAACAGGTGCCAACCATCTATCTTTAATAGGAGCAATACTTCTATCATGTTGTTCTTTTAGCGTTTCAAACGATAGAACCAACTCACCAAAGTATGTTTTGAGTAGCATCTCTGCTGGGCCAGATAACCAATTATCAAGCTCCTCTTCTGCCCAGAGGTGTAATTTGAAAGGATATTTACTTTCTAGTCCATAAAACCAAGTTTGATCTTTCTTAGCCAAAGTAAAAGGTGTCCACAATACCCAGTCGGTTAAATTAGGTAAACATTTAACGGTTTTACTTAAAGAGTCTTCTATGTCAGCTTTACTCGCTGCTTTCAGGCTATTATCTTTATTCAATTCAAACCATTTACATTGCCAGCCGAACCATTGACCAGCACTTCCCAATGATGAGCAGTCCTTAGATAAGTTAATATGGTACTCAACGCCAGGTTGATTTTTTAACGCCTTAAATTGTCCAAAACCATCAAAATGCGCACGAACAATGCCTCGGCACAAGTTCTCAAAGTTGATTCGAACATCGCCAGAACACTCTTTAAATTTTTCCCAATTCAATCCAGGCATTTACTACTTACCTCTACCAAACTCTTCATCGGGAAAGTCATGCGCAGAATAAACCTCTACTTTTGCACCTTTGTCTAAGAAAAGCTTTAAAAAAGCAGAGAACTCTGACTCTTCCGTTTTAAAAATAAGTGTTTCTTTTTCCTGTTCAATCCAATGTTCATATGAAAAATGTTCAACTTCTTGTGGTGATAAAGAGTGAAAATTTTCATTACGTAAAACGTCTCTTACATCATCTGGAAAGCGAGTAGTTTGACCATCAAGCTCAACCTTATGTTGCAACACTTCAGTTAAGCGTTCAGATAACTCTTTCGCCTGTGTAGCATCTTCTGCCGTTTTAAAAGTTCCAACCATAACTAAATTCATTGAGTGCTCAGAACCATACGAAGTCCATATTTTCATTATTTTATTTCCTCTTTCAAAGCCGTTAAACTTTGGACTGCTTCTATAACTTTTTTATTATTTATTGATATACCAGAGCTGTTAAAAGAGTTGAGTTTTAATACAGCATTTGCATCGATGTGGGCATAAGACTGAAGCTCATGCTCGTTAATACATGGTTCAATAACCTGAAAGTCTGCTTTAAACGCTTCGCTAATGGATAATTTAATTGACCCTTTATAGCCCTTTACCCATTCTTTTAAATGAGTAAGTGAAGTGTCATCTATCCCTTTCCCAAGTCCTGAGCAGACTTCTGGCAGCAAAAGCAACTCTGTTGCACCATATGATTTACATACTTCTATTGCAGAGTTAAGATCATTAATAGTTTTGTTGTTTACTACAAAGTTGATTCCAAAAGGGATTTCACCTTTAAGCAAAGTTAATGACTCCAAAAACTTATTAAAGCTTTTACCACGAATTGATTCATAGTTAGAACCTACTCCATCCATGCTAACTCGTATAAAATTAACAGACCCTTTAAGCTTTTTAATTAACTTCGCGCTAAAGTTATGTCCATGAGTAGTAAAAGTGATCGCCAAGCTAGTCTCTTGCGCACCAAATTGACAAAGCTCTGTAAAATATCGATACAGTGTTGGCTCACCACCTCCAAAGCCCACACCAAAACATCCATTTTCATCAAGGTCTAACAACCATTCCTTTAACAATTCAAAATCTAGCTCTGCGTCTTTTTTTGGCGCATAACAATGTGTGCAATTTAAGTTACATAGATTTGTTAAAGCTATAGAAACTTGTCTAGGCGCTTTTGACCATTTTTCAGCAGGAACATCTATTTCATCTAATAAAATATTCACCCCTGTTTGACGTTGAAATAGGTGGATACCATCAGGCCCATATCTAGTCTTATATGACACCTTCATATTATTTAACCGCCTGACCGTGGATAGTTTTTACGTCGGCTAGTAGGTTGCCGAATTTGCCATAGTTGGCTTTTACACCGTCGTCTAGGTCGAGGGTGATGCGCTTTTCGGCGTAGTGTTTTAGTTGCTCGTCGAAGGTGCGTAGTTCGGCTTGCTTTTTATCTAACGATTTAAGCTCTTTTTCGATACGTCGTGATTCTGTTGTTGTAGCTTCTATTTTTTGTTCTGCTAGTAACGAGTGTTGTGATTCGTATTTACCCATTAATGGTGTGACATACTCAGTACGCATACGAGATAATGTGCCTTCGTTATAACGATGCAAGTAAACCAAACATTCAAAAGCTTTTTCTTTTCCTGAGCTAAATAACCAATAGATAGGACGTTTTTTATAAGTTTTGCAGTGGTCTTTGTAAAACTGTTTTGAGAAGTAACGACGGACAGTATCGTTTGCACTTTCGCCTTTTACAGGCTTTAATGCATGTAAACATAAGCTTCCGGCAACAAACTCTAAGTTTTCTTGTAAATGTTCATCACCCCAAACGTTTTTAACAAATTCTTTAAAGCGTGCAGTTGCATCATCTTCAAACAACCAGTTTTCAGACGCTAATGGCACAATGCCATCATCATCTGCAGGGAAAGTTCGGTAAACACCTTCAGAATCTAGTTCTTTAAAGCCTTCATTACCTGACTGAGCATAAACAAGACCTTCACAGTCAAGAGAATAACGCCCCATCATGCAGCCTACACTATAACTAATTAGCTCAGTAATCGTGTCAGACTGTTGTCTATTCTCTAATTCTGTAACGCTTGATTTTGAATCATATCTATATTTAGGATTACAAACTAAAGTTATTTCTGTATCTGGTATGTTTGGCGTTACTTCATCATTTAAACCATATGCTTCAATCAATAAACTATTATTTTTTTCTTCTAGTGTGGAAGTCTTATTTATTAACTTTCCCCATTCTTCAACAACTTTACAAAAGGTATGTTGGATTGTATCTGAAAAAACTTTAGATTCTAAAAATGAATGTTGACTAAAACTCCATGACGTTTCATAAGCATTCCAATCAACTCGACTAATTTCAATTAATTCGTCAACGATCTCTTTCAAACTTGAAACTTCTATAAAAGGTAGTATTGCTAAATTACCAGTTTGAAACTCAATAGTAGGGTTTAATGATTGCAATAAATAGCTTGAAATTTTTGAAGCCAAAAAGCCTAAACTACACTTTAAAGTATCTTCATCTGCAAAACATGAAGAACCTTTTGCATCAAATATAAATCCGGGATCTGAATATCGAATACCAAAATAAGATGAACTAGTCGCAGTGTATGTTAAAGACTCTTTAAAATAATGGTTTTTACTCCTAGGAAAAGCTCTTCCAGTCCCAATTATTTCTTCACCATCGTTATACCAATTGACAAAATAATCTCTATTGCCAAACCATTTTCTATAGCTTCCCCCTTTGTTATATGGAAACCATTTCTTTTTAGATTCCTGAGCATCAACTCTATTATTACTCGACAAATTTGACTTACCTACAGAAACTTCATGCCACAAACGCAAAAATCTGTCATTGTCAGCCGTCGTCATCCCACCTGTAACATTTACCGATTGAGATATTGCAGGGAACTTTACAAAAAGTTCCCGCATAGAATTTGTCATCCAATATGCGATAGGGCTACTTGGAACTTTTTTGAAGTCATCGGGCTTTGCATTGAAGAACCAGTTACAATCTCTATTATTAATAGCCTCAAGAGTGCGTGGACTTTGATTTCCAGCGCCTCGGAAATCTGATAGTTTAATATAGCTCCCTACATAATCATCAACATGTCCTTTAGTTAAAGTAAAAGTGCATATTGGTACTGTTGCGCCATCAAAGCCAGAGTATTCCAACTGTATTAACGTCGATATTATTTCATCATTTACTAATTTATTCCTTAGTTGTTCATATGTTGAAATGAACATCCACACAAACGGTGTCATAAAACCAAGCTCTCCTCGATACTTAGCAAGCCTAAGGTTTCTAACTATGAACGCAGAAAATAGATCTTTTTCGTATCCATCAAAGTGATCTTTCAAATATTTTTTCACTTCTGATGTTTGATATTTACTCCCCATATAAGGCGGGTTAGCAACTACTACATCATATTCTTGTGAAAGTAACATAGCCTGATGAATAATAGGCAGTAAATCAATAGCAGCGTTTTTAGAAGAAGGATCAGAACCTTTTTCTTTAGCTTGTAACAACTCTTTTAAAGCAACTAAGTTTTGTAAGTGTTGATTATCAATTTGAATGAGTGAACCAAGTGTTTTAGCCTGTAAAAATGAAGTCTTTAATATTTGTAGTAATTCAAAATATTCTTTATAAATCCCCGTTGGTTGAACAAAGGTACCTGTTTCACCGTCTAAGGTATCAAAAAGTCCACCTGTGGAGCCTTGTTTCTGATTTCCTTCCAAGTTCAAAGCTTGCCAAAGCTTGCCAATATCTAAGCCTTCAGTTGACTGTAAAGAGTAAACATTAAGCGCTACTTCACCATCTTCAACACGTTGAAAAATACGTCTATCATCTTCACGAGCTTTCATCATTAACGCAAAGCCTGCAAGTTGTGCAGCTCTATCATCAATATCTAAACCATAGATATTTTTAGTTAAAATAAGTTCTGGTATTTCACGTAAACGATAACCACGTTCAAGGTAAATTTCGCGCAGCACTTCGTAGACTTCTACTAAAATATGACCGCTACCTGCCGCAGGGTCTAGCACTTTTATTTGTTCAGGATCGATACTGGTCGGGGTAATAGCTTTTAATTGTTCGATTACATCATCAGATTGTTCAGCAGGCTCAATGTAATACTCCATTTTGCCTTTAAGATCTGATTCAGGGTATGTTGCTAACCATTGTCTGCCCAATGAGTTTTGTACAAGATACTTTACTATCCAGTTAGGGGTAAATAACTGTGTTGCCGCAGGAATATCTTCTGATTTAACCACTTTACCGATTACGGCATCTTTATGTTCTGAAATATAAAATTGATATAACCAACCAATTACTTCAATCTCACTCCAATCTTCTTCTGGTATTTCGTTCACTAAGCCTTTTAAGATTGAATCAGTTTTGGTTAGATTGTCTGGCAATAATAACTCGGTGGCATCATCAATCGCTTCAAACATGAATGGCATGATGTTGTACAAGCGATGGCATTGGCCTAAAAGAAGCTCTCGGTATAACTCTTCTTCTTTGTTGCCTGCTAATTGCAGTTCAATGATATGGTTTTTATCTAAATACTTTTGGTCAGGATCTAAACTATCTACCACATCAGAGGCATGGTCGAGGATTTCAGGCAAGCTATCAGCACCGTTCGGGTTACTAAGTACGCGGAAACCATGATCTAAATAGTCATGTAATTCCATGTAACGAATAGCGGCTAAACGGTTGAACCATGTATAAGCCATTTCGCGAATGAACAAATCATACCGCTCTATATGAGTTGCTAAAGGCTTCTCATCTATCTTTCGCTCAAGTGCTTTACGTTGGTCACCTTGCTTCTTAGTAAAGGCACGACCTTCGATGATGGCTGCCCCACCTTCAAATTGAACGTCAGCTATTTTGTCTTGATAAATACCCAATTGGGCGGCACGCTTTTTAATGGCTTCAATAAATTGAGAACGTGCTTTAGGTGCGTATGCTTTTAAATTTTTAGTGTTCATATTTTTCTTATTATCCTTTCCGTGGTAATTTTTATGGCTCTTCCACTGGGTATTTATACTGTAATTAGACTACTTGATACGCACTTTGTTATTTGCTGCAACTAGCGTAGATAACTTATCTCGCAAAGCATTAAGATAAGTATCTATATCATGCTCTGTTTCGATAACACCCGACTGATTTACCTCTCGCATAACACTACTAGTATCAACAGATACAATTTTCTTAGCAATATTAGGACTAGCTACTTTTTGAGGCTCTGAAGGCTCGTTAGGTGGATAATTAACACCACCTGCTGTTGTGCTAGAACCAGAGCTTGTGCCTACACCAGAGGATTTTTCAGCTTCTGCTTGGGCACGCTTTTTATCTTCTTGTTCGATGTATCGGTTAATTAACTCGTAAGCATCTTCTTCAAGGCTTGCAGCTTCAGTAATTTCTTGATGAATTTCAGCGATACCTTGTAAATCACTTAACCTTTTAAGTGAACTCTGTAATGGATATAGCGCCTTATTACTTATGTCACTTGGTATGGCAGCATCTTTAATTTGTTGCTGTACATGGTCAATTCTAAGTTGAATACGACCTAAAGCGTGTTCGCGCTTTTCTTGTAATAAGGTTTCATTAATTTTTGCCACTTGTGCAATAAGTGGCTCTATATTGCGTATATCTTTGTATGGACGAGTATTGTTATAGATAGCTTGAAGTTTTTGTAATGCTTGGCTTGCCTTATCATTTTTTTCTAAGGCATTACGGTTACGATCAAATTCTTGGTTTAATGCTTTTGCCAATTTTTGCCATGTTGAAAACTGAGTTTCAAAGAAGTTTTCTAAGTCTTGATAGTCTTCTTCAAAATCTAATAAGTCATTATCACTTGATAAAAATAGCTCGATAAACGAGAAGCTTGAGTGTTGATCTGTTAACCCTGCTAATAGCACTATGCCTTGGTCAATTTCTTTACCACCTGGGTATTTTCCTGTTGATGCTTTATTAGAGAAAGCATCAAGCTTAGTCTTCATTCTGCCTAAGTTTTCTTGGGCAATATTGAATAGCTCTTTTTCATTATCAGGGGCATTTTTACCAAAGAAGTCTTTAAATAACTTAGCAGCACGCTTAAGGTTAGCATCGGACTGTTGTTTAATACGTCTAACACGCATTTCTGCACGTTTTCTCACTTGAATCAGGTTATCGTAAGCATTTCTAAGCGGTACGTCTTGTTGACGCATTTGGAAGTTGATTTTATTAGACAACGCCAAACGCGACATGATGAGTAGTATTTCTTCATCGTTCCAACCAAATGGACGTTTAGAGAAACGTTTAACAATATCTTCTGCTGTAACTGTTCTACTTGTGTCATCAGCAAGGGTTATGTGCTTTTCAACTTCTATAGAGGCTAGTGGATTAACTTCTTCCGCTTTAAGATCTAACCCTATTTGTCCAACATCATCGGCTATAAGGGTATTTTGAATTTCACGGCGAATATCACCAGGAAACGGCTTAACTAACTTAAGCTTGCCAAAGGTATTCTCTATTACGTATTTATAGGTTACATCTAAGATGGTACTGATGGAGCTACCTCTTGGATTTTGTTCAGACCCTAGCGCGTAAAATTCAGCATCTTTTAATAATTCTTCCACTTCAAGTTTAATACGACCATTGCGTTTTTGGTTTTCAGCCCCTTTTTGATTTAAAAGTTGCTGCTGCTCTGGGCGGTTACCGCCAGCTCTGCGTAAAAATTTATCCGTTTTAACAAACGTTATGATTTCATCAAACACTTTAGTTGTATCGGCTAGCTTAATAATGATTGAGCCATTACCATCTGAAGAGTGATTTGCACAAACGGCAGTTTCATATTCGCTGTAGTTAGGATCAATAGGTGAAATGACTTTAACAACTAAGTCATTTTCTTGAGATCCATCGCGTGGAATACCGTTACAGAAACGACTTACAGGGAAATCTTGTTTGTTTTCAGGGTAACGATAGATATTTTGTCTACGTAAAATTTCATCAAAAATGATATTACTAAGTTTATTGGTTTCATCAGAAAGCTCTATTTCAGTCTCTCTAATTTCATTTTCGATTTCTTTTTCTTCATTGGTTAAGAAGATGTACTCATCACCTTGGCGAGCAATCAGTAAGTTTTGCTCTAATGAATTAAGTGCTTGTTCTATTTCACGTCGAAGTGCTAAACGGTCTTCATCAACTTTGCTAACACATAAGGTAACAAGGTTATCTAATGTTGATTTAATAGCATCAACATAACGCACTAAGAACAAGGTTTTTAATAAGTTTACGCCAAATTCTGAGATAGATTCTTTTTCAGCCGCTTGCAAAACATCACGCTTTACAGCGGTATCTAAAAAGTTATCAATAGAGTTATAAAAATAATGTAGCGGTATTAAAACACCCACTTCTTTATTGGCAATTATTTGAGCGGCACTTTGGAAGGCATCAAGTAATGAACGTTCTCCACGAGCCATGTGCATTCCTGCTGCACCGGATTTACTTAATCCTGCAAATATATCTTGCACTAACTTATAATGATAAGGCACAAATGGATAACTATGAATAAAGCTTGTTGCGTCTTTATAATTTGCTAATTCTGCTTTGGTTGATGAATCAAATGCTAATTGATTTCGGAGAATATCGCCTTTTTCATCGTATAGTTTTGACAGCAATTCTCGGGCTGGCTGTTCTTTTTCGAGTAGACGTTTTTCTATTACTTCGCTGGTGTTTGAACTTGAAAGTGATAGTTTTTCGAAGCGTGCTTGGATTTTTGAAAAGTCATGGTTTTTTGAACCCGACATATTCCCTAAAACAACATCAATGTCTTCTTGAGAAGTCACCACAACCCACGAACGACCTTCACATATTGTACCTAGGTTTTCAGTGATGGTTTGTAGCTTAAGCATCATTTGAGTATTTTTACCAATGAATTGACCTACTTCATCGACAAAAAATAATACTCGACGTTCTTGGTCTACATCTAAATATTCTTTAACCCATTTACAGAAGTTTGCTATGTCTAATGTAAAGTTGTTTTCAAGTTGCTCAACCCATTGACGTGCTGACTCTGTAGATTGGTCAGTAACTTTAGCCAAAGCCTCGGCCATATCATCACGGTAGAAGTCATAAGCATCACGCTCTTCAATCCAGCTTGCAGAAGTTAAGTTGGTAAACTCTTCTTGGAATTTAGCAAATACACCACGGCTATCAAGTTCACGTTCTAAGTGTGCAATATGAGGATGATCACCACTAAAGCCCATTTGCTCATTAAATACTTTAAGGAACACTTTTAAGATGGCGTCGTCACCATCGTCTGTGTTGGCACGGCTGTCGATGTTAAACAAAATAACAGTGTTTTCTTTAGTAACAGCAGTATTTATTTCACTAATCAGGAAGCCATCGTTAATCTTATCTTTAAAGAAGTCGACTGCTTTTTTACTTTCACCATTGGCAAGCAGTTCATTTCTAGCTTCGATATTTTGTAAAAGGTATGAAAGAATTTTAATAAAGTGGGATTTACCAGATCCAAAGAAGCCACTTATCCAAATACCTAATTTACCAGAAGCAGCCTTGGCTTTCGGATCACGCACTGATGGCATGTAGCAATCGAAGAACTTTTCAAAATGGGTAAATAGCTCTTTGGTGACTACGTATTCGTCTAACTCGGTGAAGACAACGTGATCTTCTCGTTGATCCGCTTTAACAACACCGTTAATTTTACGTTCGATGTCTTTGGTAAATAGTTCTTTAATTTTCATATTTGACATAAGTTATTCTTCTCTAGTAATCCGTTATTTTCGTGAAAGGCTTGAAAGTCCTTTTCATTAATTTTTAACTTAGTTTTCAAATTAACTTCTTATTTAGCTTCTGATTTGAACTAGGCAGCTATTTTACATTCACAATGAGAAATGTGATTGTAATTTCATTTACCTTTCTAAATTATGGCACGAGCTTAAATGCTCGGTAATAACCGTTACCTTCCATCGTACTAAAGGCTTTAAGTGTTAGGCCATCCCATTCACCAGGGTAAAATAATACCGTTGGCACATTACCCACTTTTGCATGTAAAGCATTCAATAGGCCATGACCACGAATGATCGGCCAAGCGTTACCTAGACCATGCAACAAAATGAACTCAGATTTCGATTCACCTGAGTTGTCTAAATCAATTTTATTTGCAATAAACTCTGCCACTCTATTTTGCTCAAGAGGCCCTTTTAAGGCTTTAAATAAAGCGTCATCACCACGTTCTTTTTGTGTTTTAAATGCACGTTCAGTTAGCTTGCGAGATTCGAGTATTTCAAGGACAACTTCAAACAAGTTGATGTTGGTAAACGTTCTACCACGCTTATTCATTTTCTCAGTCATGAAAGTAATATGTTCTCTTACTTCAAGCTCTGACTCGGCAGGATAATCAAATACATAAAAACCAATTTCATTACCCAAACCTTGGTTATTAAGAAAGTCTACACTTTCTATTTTTGGCATTATTTGATCTAGCCTAGCGGTTAAGCTTTTTTGTTTCATAAACCTAGACCTCCATTGCCGCGATGATGTCATCACGGTTCATATCTGTTAGTAATGATCTTACTTCGGGTAACAAGTAAACATTTTGTAGCTTTTTATTACGCGTTGTTTCGATATAACCCGCATCAGCTAATACTTTGAATGCTACTTGAGATACTTTATACGTTGAAGATGTTGTCATTTGAGCGAATTCTGGAAATAGGCGTGAGCGTTCATCCCAAAAGGACTGCCAGTCGGTACTGTCGATATTTTCACGAAACATACGCTTTGCATCAATAAAAATATTACGCATAAAGTCAGCGAGCATTGTTGAGTTAATCAGCGTTGCCGCAAACATTAATTGAGTAGAAAGCTCGGTACTGCCAAAAGCAAGTTGTTCAATAAACTCATCGCTTAAGCCTTCTAAACGTTTTTTAATTGTTGCGGCATTACGTTTAGATGAGGCATCTGAGCGTTTTTGTAAAACATTTTGATTTACAATAGCATCAGTCCATTCTTTTTTTGATGGCTTTTTAAGAAGTAATTCTGCAATAATTTGGCTTTCGCGGATCATTAAGCTACCGCCAATAAGATCACCTAAGTACCCTTTATGGCTTTGCATATTTGCTTGAGGTATCATTTATAGCGCCTCTTCATCCGGCTTGTAACCAGGAGCTATAGCTAGGTTTTCGGCACCATAGAGGGTTTGCCTGTTACGTAGCCACAATTGATACTCTCCGCCTTCTAATGAAGCTTCTTTGGTACAGTCAACATTCCAACGCCTTAATAAATATCCTGCTAAAGCAGCACGTACATTCAATTCTAAAACCTTATTTTCCATGCCATAGTCTAATTCTATAGCGGTTGGGTGTTGAACATTGTTTGGGTGAGGAATTAGCTGCAATGGCATCATTCGCATCCACTGATGATCTTCAAGTTTATCTTCATAGCTATCTAATTTCTGTGGAAGAATGGTTGCCTTGGAGATGCGGGTAAGTACAAAATCACGGAATGAATTTGATTTTCGGTCAAATGCACGAACGTGCCAGCGCAGACCATTATCCACAATACTATGTGGCACTAACTCACGAGCGGCTGAACCACTACTTAACGATGTATATATTATACTGACAGGTTTTTGATTGATGATAGCTTGAATGAGTCGTGCGACGATGAATATATCGGGAATATTGAGCTGACTAGGAGCCTCAACTGGAAAAGCAACGTCACCAATTGCGTCGTAACCATCTGTAATTTGGTTAGCGAGCTTTACCAATGTTTTACGAGGGTCGTGTGTAAATAGTGGTTTGAATTTATCTGTTTGAATATACATCCGTTGCTTGTTGTCGTAAGACATATTATTCGGACATAATTCTTTATATAAATTTAAGTCTGCCGTAGCTCCCGACATCCCTTTTTCAAATTTAGTTACTATTTCATTACGAGTGACTCTGCCAACAAAAAGTAACTTAAAGTCGATATAAGCAAGTCTTTGTTTCTGTGAGTAATTCAAGTTATCCAAATTCATTATATAGCACGTACCAATCTTTTGAGTGAACACAGTATGTTTTAAAATCAAACATACTTCAAGTGGTTCTGCTATTCAAAGATTGTCTTATAGTACTAGTGTACTTTTGTCGCTATTTAAACTTGATACTAAGATTAAATAGTTAAATAGTTAAATAGTTAAATAGATATATAAAAATTTGAAAAAAATTTCAGTCCATTTCAGGTAAGAGATCTTGAGGTTTACACTCTAACGCGGCTGCTAAGATATATAACTTATCCATGGTTATATTGACTTCACCTCGATCAATACGGCCAATATAACTTCGATCGATTTGACTTTTTACAGCGAGTTTATCTTGAGATATTCCTTTAGCGGTTCTTACTGAACGAATTTTTTCTCCAAACCGCTTAGACAGTTCACTCATTATGAATTTCCTAATCAAATGAGCGACTATTCCATATTGCGGATTATAATATCACAGAGTATAATCCCACGGATTATACTCCTACGGATTATAACACCACACAGGTAAGTTTATTATTTCTAGGATAAAGAAATGAAATTGAACAAGTTGCTAGCTCAAATTATTTCAGCTCCTAATTTTGACCATTTTTCGGCTGTAGAACTCAGAGCAGCCTATATAACTATTCATTCAGATAAAGCTTTGGATCCCAGTGATGCTCGACGGTTTGTTTATACAGAACTAGTAAAGTTAGTTAAAAATGGTTGGCTACGAAAAAATGTTTCAAAAAAAAGAGAGATTACCACTTACATTAAAACAAGTTCATTTAATGTAAGTAAAATCATAGGAAGTGATGAAAAAGAAAGTAATATAAATTTTAAAGCTAACCCTTCATCTAACACTATTCAAGACTCTCTACGACAACGTTTAACTCAGTATAAAAATGAATTACTGATGAGTTATGGTGAATCAAGTGAATATAAGCAACTTTGTAACGACTTCCCTGACTTATATGAACTGCTACAGCCTCAATATAATAATGCCCGTGAGCAAAATGCCAGATTACTAGGGCAAATAAAAGCAGTAGAAAATTTAATTAACGATGGTAACAGTAAAGCAGTATGAAACTAAGAAAATGGCAATCAGAGTGTGTTGATAAAGCATTTGAACAATATTTAAATGGAGAAACTCATTTTTTAACATTGGCTACGCCAGGTGCCGGTAAAACATTTATGGCATCAGAGTTAGCTAACCGACTTTTAAAAAGAAATGTTGTCGATTTAATTTTTTGTTTTTCTCCTTCTTCGATTGTTTCTCAAGATTTTAGTGAAAGTTTACAGAGAAAAACCCAAGAACGTTTTGATGGGCTAATGGGATCAAAAGGTCGATCGTTAACTTATCAAAATTTACAATTTTTAGATGTTAGCTTTTGGCAACTTTTTGAGAGATACAAGGTTTTCGTTATCTTCGATGAAATTCATCACTGTGCCGGTTCTAATGTTGAGAATGCCAATGCATGGGGAGAGCAAATAATACTAAATATTCAAGATAAGGCTAAATTTACATTGGCGTTGACGGGTACTCCTTGGCGATCAGATACTGCACCCATTGTTCTGTCGAATTATATGCATCCGAGCAACAAAATATCTTGTGATTTTATTTATGGGCTTGCTGAAGCCATTAAAGATAATGTTTGTCGTATACCGCAGATAGTTGCCGTAGATAATAATAATATTTCTGTTGTTGATAACGAAGAGACCAAAACCTTCAATAGTTTTAAAACTTTATTGTGTCAGTCAATCATTCCATACAAGGAGGTTATTGAAAATACAGCTGTTATTAAATACGTCATCTCATCTGCACATCAAAGGTTAACGTCAATTCGAAAAGAATCTCCTAATGCTGCAGGATTAATTGTTGCGTCATCTGTCGAGCATGCAAGGAATATTTCGACTCTAATGAAAACCTATCTCAACGAGGATAGCGTTGTGGTTACCTATAGAGAAAATGAACCTACAAATATTATTCAGGAATTCAGGCACGCTCAAAGTAAATGGATAATATCCGTAGGTATGATCAGTGAAGGCACAAACATTCCTCGGTTACAGGTATGTTGCCACTTAACGAATATAAAAACGGAAATGCACTTTAGACAGATTTTGGGGCGGATACTTAGAGTGACAGGTTCAAAAAATCAGGAGGCGGTTATGTACATGCCCGCTGAGCCTAAACTTTTAGAATATGCTTACCGAGTTAAACAAGATGTTCCTTTTGAAGCCGATATTGTTAAATTTGAAAAGATGAAATTACAGATTGAAGACAAGGTTAATAATAAGATATCTACCACACTAAAATTCGATAATAAAAAGATTAAATTGATCCAATCAGAAATAAAGCTAGGTGATACTGAAGTAAGCGCGTAATTAGCCCCACATACTAATATTAATCCAGTCTGCGCATAATTATCTTAGCAAATTAACATGAGGTCATTATGAATAATCAACAAAAAATAAAACACTGGCAAAACATCTTTGAACAGCAGCAAGATAGTGATTTAACTATCATTCAATTTTGTCGCGACAACAATATTAACGTGTCTACCTTCTATGGTTGGCGTAAACGCCTTTCTGATAAAACCCAACCAATTGAACCGCAACAGGTGATCCCCTTTGTTATTCATGAGCAGTCTTTGACACAACCTTCCATGATTAAACTCTCCACGCCCAGTGGCTACCAAGTAGATTTTGAGTCGACCTTAAGCCATCAAGCCTTAACGCAACTATTGAGTGCGCTGTAATGCATTCCCCAAGCCAAGTTTATTTGGTTACCGGCTTCACTGACATGAGAAAATCAATCAATGGTCTTAGCATTATAGTCAGCGAAACCTTATTACTCGATCCTTTGAGTCAAGCTTGGTTTGTTTTTTGTAATAAACAGCGCGATAAATTAAAAATATTATTTTGGGATACTAATGGTTTTTGGCTTTATTATCGTCGTTTAGAGCAAGGACGATTTCAATGGCCAAAATACGGCGAAGCATGTGCTGCAATGAGCATTGAACAGCGCCAACTTCAATGGTTATTATCCGGTTTGGCGGTGACGAGCCAGACTCGACATCCCACATTATCAGGCTTGTCTGTGATGTAATCCATTACGATCATTGTTACCCTCTTGTACGATCTTGCCAGTGTGTCATGCTATAAAAATGACAGATGACACACAACTCCTCACCTTACAAAATCAACTTGCCCAGATGCAAGTACAGATTGATGCCTTGAAAAAAGATAAGGCGGTATGGCAAGAAGATAAAGTTGAAATGCAAACGCGTATTGACCATCTACTCGCCGAATTAAAGCTAAGCAAATCACAAAAGTACGGTCGAAAAAGTGAAAAAGCCCCCCGAGGTACCTTCAACGAAGCCGAGCAGCATAAAACGAGTGAGCCTCCCAAACATCATAAAAAAGGTAAACAATCGCTAGCTAAACACTTTGAGCGAGAAGACGTTGAGCACACCTTAACCGAGTTAGCTTGTACGTGTTGCGGTGAACAAATGCATCACTGTGGCAGTGAAGATAGCGAACAAGTGAAAATTATCCCCGCCAAAATCAGTGTGATAAAACATAAACAATTTAAATACGCTTGCAGGCACTGTGAGCATGAAGAGCTAAGCTGTAAAATAATAACTGCGCCTAAACCAGCTCAACCTATTCCTGGTAGTATCGCGAGTCCTGAGGCCTTAGCCGCAGTAGTTACTGCTAAATACTGTGATGCACTGCCGCTGTATCGTTTAGTTGATATCTTTGAGCGCGGCGGTTTAAAAATATCCAGAGGAACCCTAGCCAACTGGTGCATTAAGGTCGGCGTACTCATTAAGCCATTAGTCAAAGCAATGCAGCGCCACTTACTTGGTGAGCATAGTTTATGTGCGGATGAAACGCGTGTACAAGTCCTTGATGAAGGTGATAATCCAAGTAGCAATTCACAAATGTGGGTTTATCGCAGTAATGAAGTCAGTAAACAGCCAGTGGTTATTTACGACTATCAAGCGGGTCGTAGTCGTGCTTGCGCAGAAGCGTTCCTCAGAGATTATCAAGGATATTTACAATGCGATGGTTACAGTGTTTATGACGGTATTGAAGGCGTTATTCCTGTGGGATGTTGGGCGCACGCTAGACGTAAATATGATGAAGCCTTAAAAGCAGAGTCGAAAAATAAAGGCCGTGCGCATAAAGCGATCAGCTTTATCAGTCAATTATATAAAATAGAAACTCAAGCGAAGAACAAAAAGTTATCACCACAAGCACGGTATCAATTACGACAAGAAAAAGCCCTGCCGATTTTAACACAATTCAAAGCATGGCTTGATGAAGCCAGTGATAAAGTGATCGCGGGGAGTTATATTGGCAAAGCAATAAAATACAATCTCAACCAGTGGCATAAACTGATTAGGTACGTTGAAGATGGTCATTTAGGGATTGATAATAATATCACTGAACGAGATATTCGGCCGTTTACAACAGGTAGAAAAAACTGGTTATTCTCAAAATCAGTCAATGGTGCACAAGCAAGTGCGATACTTTATAGTATTGTCATGACGTGCAGGGCCAATGACATCAATCCATATTATTACTTCCAGCATTTATTCAAAACATTGCCCGCACGTCAAAGTGACGATGATGATTTTACCGATCTAATGCCATGGAATGTGCATCTAGACTTCGATTATAGCTAAGCGCACTGCTTAATTGTGCGCTTACATACTGAACACTTTGTTGATGCTGTACCTTTTGAGCAAGTTAAGGAAACATCTGATAAACACTTTTTGACAAGTTCGTATGAACAAGTGGTTAATATTTTTGGTCGATTTCAGCAAGAATCAATTGAACTTGGGTTAAGTGAATTGAGGTAACTATGCTCTCGTTTTATTTTAGTCAATTAAATTAAGGCTCTGTTCCATAATACTATTGTCCATCTATGGAAGTTTTATTAAGCAAGTAAATTAAGTGTTCAGGACAACTACATCTCAGTTTAGCCACCAAATAATATAAGAACGGTCAGTCATAGTCTCTTGCTAGGATTTTTATTCTAAAAAGTAATCTAAGGTTCTAATGCATTTCTGTAGGTTACAACCATATATTTCATTTTTATCGACACAACCACCACTTACAAGGCTTACTAACTTACCATCTTCTCCGATAATCGGTGCACCACTACAACCTTGAAAAATTTCATGCCCAGGATGATTTTCAGGTAATTTAAAGTAATGCATACCATTTTCTAATCTGTCATATTTTAATCCATGATATATAAGTTGCGTAGTTTCAAAAGCATTTAAATCAGGGAATGATGTTGGATGTATATCGCCAGAAAACCCATACATAGTTTCTTTATTTGGCTCGCCAATGTCGTCTACTGTAAACACAGGTCTTTCTTTTATTTCTAAAGTTTCACCTTTGTATGTTCTGTTGTAAAAATAGATCTTTAAGTCTGGGCGAACGGGGTGAAAAGAAAACTCTACATCTTTTATTGATTTTTTATCTTCAGAATAATCCGCCAAATAACTAAATTGATTAAGAAATAAAACCTCAATTTTCTGGACATGATCATTAAACTTTATTTGTGCAGACCATTTAGATGACTTTTCAGCAACATGGAATACAGTTAATAAATAGCGATTTTCTTTAAAGTCAAAAAGACAGCCAGAGCCAAAACTAGAGGGCATGTCATTTTCATCATGCTTTCGTAGTTGAACGCTAGAGTATTTGATTAATTCTTGCCAATTCATAGTTTTAAAGCCTAACGCCCTGTTAATGAGGTAGTAAAAACGAAGGTAGTACCACAAAGTCTATAAAAAACAATGGGGTAAACACGGGTAATTTAACCTTAATCATAAATCATCATCGGTGTGTAGCTGGGGAGAGCAATTGATATTATCTGTTAAAAATTTCTTCTGCTCGTGTAATATTTTGATCATAACCTTCATCATTGGATTTTTTTATAAAACCAACCAATAAAACAGTTGTACTACCTCTCAGCTTGTACAATATTCTTATTGCACCACCTGAAAAAGCACTAAATCGTACTTCCCATACAGCATTAGTTCCTGTAAGTTGCTTGAAGAGTGGCTCGTTCCCCCTAAAGCCAAGTTCATGACAATGTTTTAACTTCTTATATACAATATTTCTGTTCTCAGCTGAGAGCTCTGAAAACCATAACAATAACTCACCTGAGATATCCTGTATTGGACAAGCATCATTTAAATCTAGTGAATTATATAATGTATAAAGAAGCTCTCCATGAGACTTAGTTGAAATATTATCTACGACACACTTTTCTTGATTGAACTCCCCACATTTAGTTATGTTAAAACCTAGCTGGTGAGAACTCCATTCAGGTGAAGTATCCAAGCTTAGTAATTTAGCACCTAAATGATCCGCAATACTAAAAACGGCAGGATTAAGGTGTAACTCATGTCCTTCCAAAAAATATGTATATTCAGTAATACTATCTATGGCTTCTTCATCAAAGAAGTCCAAAGCAGGTGACTTATCTTCAATATCGTATAATACAGAAAGTAGATCATACTCATTTTCTTCTTGCAAGTAATCTAAAAAATCTTGGTATGCAAAGCCTTGACTAAGTTCTAAACTATATAGATTCCTGTCATCCAATAAATCAAGATAAAAAACCACTCGATCATCGCTTTCTACAAATAACTGTAATATCCCTTGGATTGAATCCATGAATAGTTCTTTTGCTGTTTCAATATTTTCTGCGGGGAAGCTATTTGTATTTATACATAGCAAATGATCCATTCTATTTCCTTGCTAATTTAGCTCTTATTTTCATTGATTGGTCAAAAAATCCATTTGGCCAGAAGCTTAGCTTTCCATTTTCATCAATACTTGGGGTTTGAATTTTAGTTTCAGATTCACTATTTTCTTTAGACAAATAATGAAATATTACATCATCGTTAGAAATCAACTTTTCCTTACATGCTAATCTAATACCGTCCATAAGATGATCGCTATGTGTTTCCAGTACAATTTGAACACCATGAGAGGCTGCCATCGCCAACAATACACCCATAGCAGTTTGACCTCGAGGGTGGAGGTGCGTTTCAGGGTTTTCAATAACAATCAAAGTGTTATTGAGTCGACGTTCATCCCATTCCTTCCCCCAATCTTCATCCCAATCATGAATCGGCTTTGTCGCAACATGTCCTAATATAGTACTTATAATAGGGAGAGCGTGACTAAGTCCAAAACCTACATTTTTAGGTCTAAATTCATCAAATGTAGCTTGAGCAATATCAACTTTAGAATTTAATTGATAAAGGAAGTCTACATTAGGAGATATTTCAGAAAGCCAACCTTTAATAGCTAACGGTAATATGTCCCCCTGACTATTCTCATGTTGCATTGTATCTGGAACTATTGACCGCTCTAACTTATCAATGAACTCATATACAAACTCACCTCTATCACCAATTTTTGGAAAATGAGTATAGTTGTTACTTAAAGGTAAATATGTTTGTGGGCCTAACCTATCTGCTGAAAGAAAGGAAAAAACAAGAGATTTTTCAGGGTAAGATTGTTTGTCCTCATCTTCATGAAGTATAAGCTGGTCGACGTCATCTGAACTGTACTCCAATTTTATTGTTACTGGCTCGCTAGGGTGGGAAAGCTTCGAACGCAACTCCCTTAAAGAACCATACCCTTCAATAAATGGAGATTTATTATCACAAGCTTTTACATACATTCTTAAAGATTGAATAATCGAACTTTTACCACTATTATTCAGCCCTGAAAAGAGAGTTAAAGGCTTGAACGGTATATCTATTTCACTAAAGGACTTAAAACCTTTTAGACTTAATAACTTAATCATGAGATATCCAAATAATGCTTAACTAAATTTTCAAAAACTTCATATCTATAGTTTACCCCTCTGATAGCCTGTGAAGCGTGACGACTTATAGAGTTGAGTACATCTTCATTTAACAAATATTCTTTATAAGAGTACGTAAAATCAGCTTTGTGCTCCAATAATTTCGAAAATTCATCATCTGATAATCCACTCAAAATATTAGACCAACACTCAAAAAGAGCTTTGTTAATTGGTGACTTTTTATTATCGTGAATTGTAGATTTTCTAAAAGCATGATCTCCAAATAATTCTTTTGCCCTATACATAGCTAACTCAAATTTATACCTGATATCTTCAATTGAGTGATGTTTTATTTTCGGGGCTGAGCCATCTGTAAATACTTTAGATAATTTCTTTTCGTCAAGTTCGGGGAATAAATTTATTACTCTCATCGCGTCACTTAGCCATTTGTCTAAGTTCATTTTATAATCATTTTTTTCAAAAATATAGAAAGCTACAAATCGAAGAATAAGTTCTCTCGTCGCCATCCTTTTATCATTTATTTTTGAATTTATTGCGCGGATAAAATATTGACTTCCCATTAGATGTTGCAATAGTTTAGTTGAATTTCCTTGGTACAAGGCATGCCTAATTTCTTGAGTAGTAAGAGGTAGCCCTCCTGTATTGATTCTCTTGAATATGTTCCGTTTTACATCTTCTGGTGTCCCTGGATTAATAACGGTGAACCGCAATTCTGTTTCCATTATTGTATTAATAACTCTTTGACACGTTGGATCACTCTCCATTTTATTGAAAGTCATCCCTCCAAATTTTTTCTGTAAAAACTCTAATTTGTCTAATTTCAAAGGTAAATTAGTTACTGGGTTTAGAAGCAAGAAATCTCTAATTGTTGATAACCTTTGAAGTCCATCTACAACTTCCCATTCACCTTGTTCATTCGCTGCAACGTAAAACATAGGTAAAGGTATCTTTAGCATGATAGACTCTATTAACTGACTCCTTCGAGTCTCATCCCAAACTTCATTTCTTTGAAAGTCAGGTGATAGGCGAATAGTACCTTGGTTTAATCTCCTTTTAATTGCATCCATCGACACTACTCTTTGTTCGATAGATATCTTGTCTGGATCGAAAGGTTCGAGTATTTCTTCTTCAAACTCTTCTTCAAATTCCTCTTCACTGACTTGAGGAGTATTACTCGTTGTAGATTCCAAGAAAATTCCTATTGCTAAATTAATTTTTTATATATTCTATACATTTTTCACTAAAATAGAACCTTATAATAAAGCAAAACAACATGACTTAATCTTTTAGTACAGTTATTTACAGAACTCCAAGTTAAAGCAAACTTCGTTTGCTCTTTCTAAACGCCAACTGAAAAAACGTGTGACTATCAATTGCCTTTAAACATCAATCCTTTGAGCGTTTGAATGATATTACCATCGTAAAAACCGAGCTTACATTCACCTGTTTCTTTATTGAACGTTGCATCGTAGGCAAGCTTTAAGGGTTGGTCTTTGCGTTTGGCAAACACACAGCTCATCGCATTAATAAAATCATCCCATTTTCTTTCATCAGCAACGACTCGTGCTTTTTCTAATGCACAGTCGAGACCAAGCTTTTCTTTTAAACGTCTTAATTCCCACCAAACAGAGACACTCGCACCACCAATCCGCTGAACATTCATGGCGTGACTCTGTTAGGAATGGGTAACCTCTAAAAACAGAAAGCTGTTTGTTTAACGTTAGTAATTGGCTGCTCTATGTAATATAGGTGACAATTCATTTGCTTGATACGCAGTTTAAACTGGAAGTTAATAACAATCATTTAGAAGTAGGTAAGATTTTAGATATATTTATAGAATAGTTTTAAACTATTAATTCTATGGCAAAACATTAAAAGCCATGAAAGATATTTAAACAGCGAAGATATTAACAATGACTCTATTTAACTGCTCTATGTTATAATCCTTTGGCTTCTATTTTTCAGAGATTAAGACATTGAATTCCCTGCCAAACCTAAAAAACAAAGAAATTAATTTATTTTCATACCCTAAATATTGGGCTGAATGTTATGGTACAGCGCCATTTTTACCTATGACTCGAAAAGAAATGGACATTTTAGGCTGGGATAGCTGTGACATTATTATTGTAACTGGTGACGCTTATGTCGATCACCCAAGCTTTGGTATGGCTATTATTGGCCGCATGTTAGAGGCTCAAGGCTTTCGTGTCGGTATTATTTCACAGCCTGCATGGCACTCAAAAGATGCCTTTATGGAGCTAGGAAAACCTAACCTATTCTTCGGTGTTACAGCCGGAAATATGGATTCCATGATAAACCGTTATACCGCTGAGCGAAGAATGCGTCATGACGATGCTTACACTCCTAACGATGAAGGTGGTAAACGCCCAGATCGCGCGGTAACAGCTTATACCCAACGTTGTAAAGAAGCATTTAAAGGCGTTCCTGTTATTATTGGTGGTATTGAAGCCAGTTTACGACGAATTGCCCATTACGATTATTGGTCTGATAAAGTTCGTCGTTCCGTGCTATTTGATTCAAAAGCAGACCTGCTAGTTTTTGGTAACGCCGAGCGTCCTTTAGTAGAAATTGCTCATAGAATTGCCCGTGGAGAAGACGTTAAAACCATTACCGATGTACGTGGTAGTGCTTTTTTAACTAATCAGGCTCTGCCAGGTTGGAAAGGTATAGATTCTAGAGATATCGACCGACCAGGTAAAATAGACCCTATTTTTAGTCCTTATGAAGAAATAACACCTGAAACTTGTAGTGATAACGAAGCTAAAACAGAAGCTTCATCAGTAGAAAAAGATATCACTAAAACAGCCCAACCTATTATAATGGCAGATTATAAAAACAAGACGTGGGAAAAGAAATCAAAGCCTTGGGAAACGACTTATATTAATTTGCCGACCTTTGATCAAGTAAAAGAGAACAAAGTACTTTATGCACACGCATCTCGTATTTTCCATCAAGAAGTAAATCCAACATCAGCTAAGCCGCTTGTACAGAGTCATGGTACTCGCCTAATTTGGTTAAACCCACCAGCTAAACCATTATCTACAAATGAAATGGATGGTGTGTTTGGTCTTGAATATAAGCGTGTTCCACACCCAAGCTATGGCAAAGCTAAAATTCCTGCGTACGATATGATAAAAACGTCTATCAATATCATGAGGGGGTGCTTTGGAGGATGTACGTTTTGTAGCATAACAGAACATGAAGGTCGTATTATTCAATCACGTTCTCATGAGTCAATTATTGCTGAAATTGAAGATATCAAAGTAAAAGTTCCCGGTTTCACCGGTGTAATTTCAGATTTAGGCGGACCAACCGCCAATATGTATCAGCTAAATTGTAAAAGCGAAAAAGCTGAAGCAACTTGTCGTAAACCTTCATGCGTATGGCCAACCATTTGTGGCCACTTAGATACCGATCACACACCAACGATAGAACTATACCGTAAAGCACGTAAAGTTAAGGGTATTAAGAAGGTACTAATCGCTTCGGGTGTACGCTACGATTTGGCTATTGAACACCCTGAATATGTTCAAGAATTAGCAACCCATCATGTGGGTGGTTATTTAAAAATAGCACCTGAACATACCGAGAATGGGCCATTAAATAATATGATGAAGCCAGGTATGGGTAGCTATGATAAATTCAAAGAGATGTTTGATCATTACTCAAAACTTGCTGGTAAAAAACAATATTTAATTCCTTATTTTATCTCTGCTCATCCAGGTACTACCGATAGAGATATGGTAAATTTAGCTTTATGGCTAAAAGAAAATAACTTTAAATTGGATCAAGTGCAAAACTTTTATCCGTCGCCATTAGCAAATGCAACAACGTTATACCATACGGAGCTTAATTCTTTACGTAACATTACTAGTAAAAACTTAGCAAAAGAAGATGGTAAAATTACAGTGCCTAAAGGCGCTATTCAACGACGTTTGCACAAAGCGATTTTACGTTACCATGATCCAGTTAATTGGCCACAAGTTCGTCAGGCATTGACAAAAATGGGATTAAGTAAACTTATTGGCTCTGCGCCAAATTGCCTAGTGCCTAAAGAAACACGTGCTGAGCAAAATTCAACCAATAGAAATAGACAAGGTAAAAATAACTCTGCTGGTAATAAAACTTCACCAGGTCAACAAAGAGCTAAATCTGGTTATGGGAAAAAACCAACTAATGGAAAACAAGGCTTAACCCGCTTTAGTGATAATCAGTTTAAAAAGAAAAAGTAATCCGAGAGCAAGTTTAGTATTAAGCTTGCTTATATAATTTAGAAATATCACTTAATTTTTTCTAGCTTCCTACAGTAAATATTTTCATTTCTAAGTGTTTTTTAGAAATATTGTGTAGGCCAATAATTTATAGGGTTTGGTAAGTTTTCTAACTATACCTTTACTAAGGTGCCCGATCTGTTCTATCACTGAGCATGAAGGACGCATTATTCAAAGTCGTAGTGAAGACTCTATTATCGCTGAAATCGAAGATATTAAATTAAAAGTCCCTGGTTTTACCGGTGTAATTTCTGATCTTGGCGGACCAACCGCTAATATGTATAAATTAAACTGTAAAAGTGAGAAAGCAGAAGCGACTTGTCGTAAACCGTCATGTGTCTGGCCAACCATTTGTGGCCACTTAGAGACCGACCATACCCCAACCATTAATTTATACCGCAGAGCACGGAAAGTTAAAGGCATTAAGAAAATACTTATCGCTTCGGGTGTAAGGTATGACTTAGCCATACAAGATCCGGAATATGTAAAAGAATTGGCCACTCATCATGTCGGTGGTTACTTAAAGATTGCTCCTGAACATACAGAAGAAGGGCCATTAAATAAAATGATGAAACCTGGTATGGGCAGTTATAACAAGTTTAAAGAAATGTTTGATCATTACTCTAAACTTGCCGGTAAAAAGCAGTACTTGATCCCTTACTTTATCTCAGCGCATCCGGGTACTACCGATTTAGACATGGTAAACCTCGCATTATGGTTAAAAGAAAACGACTTTAAGCTCGACCAAGTACAAAATTTTTACCCGTCGCCTTTAGCCAATGCTACAACGCTTTATCATACTGAGATTGACTCATTACGTAATGTTAAAAAAGACAGCGCGTCAGTAGCCGTGCCAAAAGGTACTATTCAGCGTCGTTTACATAAAGCTATATTGCGTTATCACGATCCTGCTAACTGGGGCATTATTCGTGAAGCCTTGACTAAAATGGGCCTTGCAAGAAAACTTATTGGCAGCAAACCTGGTTGTTTAGTACCTAATGAAACAAGAAATGAAAGTCAGCAGGTACATTATAAAAATAACGGTAAAGGTAAAAATAATGCCTTAGGTAATAAAACCTCGCCTGGACAAGAAAAACGTTACGGTAAAAAGCCAATAACCGCTAAAAAAGCTAAACCTGGTGATAAAGCCAAACAAGGCTTAACACGTTTTTCTGATAATCAGTTTAACGACAGAAAACCTAATGGTCCTGCAAAGAAGAAGCGCATTAGTAACTAGGACTTTCTTTGTTTTTATTCTATTTTTATAAGCCTAGCTCTCTTGCTAGGCTTATTGTTTTTAGTATCTTCTACTGACATTATTTTACGCTTCAAGTATAATCGCGCGCATTATTTTAAAAGTTATGAGTCAAGTACTCTTCTAAACACTCGCTACGGAATTCATATGTTAGCTGCAAACAATATTACCCAACAATTCGGTGCTAAACCGTTATTTGAAAACATTTCACAAAAATTTGGTGGCGGCAACCGCTATGGTTTAATCGGCGCCAATGGCTGTGGTAAATCAACCTTTATGAAAATTTTGGGTGGTGATTTAGAGCAAACATCTGGCAACGTTGCCTTAGATCCAAACGAACGTATTGGTAAGCTTCGTCAAGACCAGTTTGGCTTTGAAGCAACGTCTGTTGTTGATACCGTGATTATGGGCCATACCAAGTTATGGGCGATAAAAGAAGAACGTGACCGTATTTATGCCTTACCTGAAATGAGTGAAGCTGATGGTATGCGTGCTGGTGATTTAGAAGCTGAATATGCTGAAATGGACGGTTACAGCGCAGAAAGTCGCGCCGGTGAGTTATTAATGGGCGTTGGTATTCCTGTTGATCAGCATTACGGTTTAATGAGTGATGTTGCCCCTGGTTGGAAATTACGTGTGCTATTGGCCCAAGCTTTATTCTCAAATCCTGATATTTTATTACTTGATGAGCCAACCAACAACTTGGATATTCACACGATTCAATGGTTAGAAGAAACATTGAACGCGCGCGATTCAACCATGATAATCATCTCGCATGATCGCCATTTCTTAAACAGTGTTTGTACCCATATGGCTGATTTAGATTACGGTGAGTTACGAGTATTCCCAGGTAACTACGACGAGTACATGTTGGCCTCTACGCAAGCTAGAGCACAATTAATGTCGGACAACGCCAAGAAAAAAGCACAAATTGGTGAACTACAAGCTTTCGTGGCGCGCTTCTCGGCAAATGCTTCAAAAGCAAAACAGGCCACTTCTCGTGCTAAGCAAATTGATAAAATTCAATTGGCAGACGTAAAAGCCTCAAGTCGTGTTAATCCGTTTATTCGTTTTGAACAAGAAAAGAAGTTATTCCGTAACGCCCTTGTGATGGAAAACATGAACAAAAACTTTGATGATAATAAGGTCTTAACAGATCTTAATATGATGATTGAAGTGGGTGAGCGTGTCGCTATTATCGGACAAAACGGTATCGGTAAAACCACATTTTTGCGTACCATTATGGGCGAAGCTGATTATCAACCAACGTCAGGTTTATACACCTGGTCGGAAAACGTTAACATTGGCTACTATGCACAAGATCATAGTCATGAATTTGAAAATGACATGACCTTATTTGAGTGGATGAGCCAATGGCGTCAACCTACTGATGATGAGCAAGCGGTTCGTGGCTATTTAGGGCGTTTATTATTCTCTGCTGACGACATTAACAAGTCTGTTAAAGTACTTTCAGGTGGCGAACAAGGTCGTATGTTGTTCGGTAAGATCATGATGCAAAAGCCTAACATTCTCGTTATGGATGAACCAACAAACCACATGGATATGGAGTCTATTGAGTCATTAAACATGGCGATGGAACAGTTTGAAGGCACTATTTTATTCGTCAGTCATGACCGTGAATTTGTTTCAAGTTTAGCGACTCGTATCATCGAATTAACCGAAGGTGGTTACACTGACTTTGCTGGTGGGTACGACGAATACTTAGCATCACAAGAGTAAAGTAGTCATCGCGTTAAACGCACTTTAAAAAAGGTATCATAAGTTAATTTTGATACCTTTATTTTTATATAACTGTCTAACATTTTAAGGAGCCATTGTGCTCAGTTATCGCCACGCTTTTCACGCCGGAAATTTTGCTGATGTTTTAAAACATTCGGTATTAACCTTAGTACTAGAATACATGACCCGAAAAGAGAAAGGCTTTTATTATATTGATAGCCATTCGGGCGCAGGTATGTATCAACTAGCTGATGAATACGCACAAAAAACCGGGGAATACAAAGACGGCATTGCTAAATTAATTGGGAATAATGATTTACCTGAAGCTCTGCAACCCTTTATAGATTTAGTAAAAGATTTAAACCGTGAATCTGACGAACTTGCTCTCTACCCTGGCTCGCCCGGTATAGCTCGACAGTTTACACGTCGACAAGACAGCGCTCATTTATTTGAGTTACATCCAACTGATATCGAACATTTAAAAGAATATAGCCAACGTTGGAATAAATCACACGTTAAGCAATCTGACGGTTATCAAGGGGTTTTAGGCTTAGTTCCTCCGCCAAATCGTCGAGGTGTGGTATTAATTGATCCGCCCTATGAATTAAAAGAAGATTACTTAAAAGCGGTTCGCACTATCGTTAATGCCTATAAAAAATTTGCCACTGGCACCTATATTTTATGGTATCCCGTAGTTAAGCGAGAACTTGTAGAGCAAATGCAAGACGCATTTACTAAAAGTGAAGTACGTAACTTATTGCAAGTAGAATATTGCCAACAAGCTGATACTGATGAATATGGTATGACGGGCACTGGGTTATTTATCGTCAATCCTCCATGGCAATTAAGTAGCCAACTGGATGAAATACTACCTTATTTAAAAGCTAATTTAGGTAACTCAGAGAGTCAGTATAGCGTTAAACAATTAATTGCTGAGTGAGCTGAGTAATTACCTTAATATAATACCAATCTCATTGATTATCTGACCATTTATACGGGTTAAAACAACCTACTACTACGTTATTTATTTAATCATTATCGCTGCATGGATGCAGTTTATTAGACAATGAAGGAGCCTATTCCCCCTGAATAACGCGTGATTAAATATATCTATATTTGACCATTTTAACCTGTATAAAATAGTTCAACCGATTAATGAAATTGGTATATATCAACAAAAATCATTCAACAAAAATTATTTCACCACACACTATTTCACCACAATGCGAGGATCATAAGGGTTAGTTGCACAACCCTGTACATTAATTTCGTAGTAATAATCACCATCATTTTTGATTTTACAACGCACTTCACCATCGCGACCAGCACTATATTCACACCTTTTAAAAGGCGAACCATCGGTAAAGTGGATATCAAATCCATCCCCAGTACTTGTTTGCCAAGAAATATACTTCTCCTTTTTTGAACAAACACATTCAGGATCATGCTTACAAGGATTTTTATCTACTGAGTATAACAGTGAACAATTACTCTCATGGTCTGCAGGAGCGACATTAATAGCGCAATGTGTCGAGGGATCTACATCGATGATCAACTCTTGGTCTTTATCCCTATTGTTTTGAGCATGAGCGCCAATAGATATGATTGCTATTAACAAGATTAAACTTTTATTGATGCCACTTATTAATTTGTTACTTTGGATATTCATTGAACTTCCCTTTTTCAGATTAATAATTTTAAACAATTTCTTTTAACCAATCTTTATAGTCGTAAAACTGCGGATCCGCCAGTAAAAGCTTAGTTGGATAACCTAAATATATAGCTTTATCAATAAATGACTTAAAACTATTATCGTCAAAACAATTAATGGCGACTATTGCTAAGTCATAATAAATATAGGGATCTTGGATCTTATTATTAAGGACTAATTCCTGATGTATTTTTGCCTGATCACATTGAGTTAATTCTGAATAATAACGAGATATTTGAGCCTGCAGACTTGGATCTTTATCATTAATAACTGCATTCTTTATCGCTAAATCAAGTCCCTTCTCGTAAGCCGCTTTAGCGTTTTTGGCTTTGTTTTTACTGTACTTCAATGCATCACCCAAATTGCCCCAAACGGTAGGGCTTAACGGCGACAGCTCTGCGCTTTGTAAATACATTTCAGCTGCATTTTCAAATCGCTTCATAAAGAATAATACCGAACCTAAATTCATAAACACGACTGATGTTGGTTCGATGGCTAATGATTTAGACCAAGCAATATTCGCTTGTTCAAAATTCAGCGCCATATAATATACTGCACCTAAAGCATTATAGGCCATGGCACTATTTTTATTGATTAAAGTCACTTTGTTGAATTGACTTACCGCTTGTTCATATCGCCCCGAAGTATACAAAAACACACCGTAGTCATAGTAGTTTTTCCAATTACCTAGCTCCAGCCTAATTGCCTCTTGATATAAGCTTTCAGCTTTGTCACTTTGCTCGATTTTGGCATATAAATCAGCCAAAGAAATGTAAACTTCACTCGACTCAGGGTTAATTATTTTTGCTTTAATTAAATGTGTTTCAGCTTTCTCATATTGACCATTAACACGATAAAGTGTGCCAAGCGCTAATTGAGATTCAAACGATACGGTTTCATTACTGGCAATGAGTTGGCAAACGTTTAGCCCTTTTTGATATTCATTTGTATCATCGTTAAGTAAATATTTATCTAAGTACGTTTGACATAATGCTGATGAAGCTTGTATAAAATCAGGGTCTAATTGTAAAGCGACAATAAAGAGCTTTTCTGCCTCTATCAAAGCGTTGATGTTTTTCGAGTTTCTATATTTTTCTTTCCCTTGCAAATAAGCATCATAAGCGGCAAAATTTTCTGTTGGCATGTAATTAATGTTGTTAACTGATTGATCCCCTGCCACTAGCAAATGCAAGGCATTAGTAATTTTACGAGACAAGTCACTAAAAAGTAGCACCAACTCATTCGTTGACCCTATAGATTCATCAGACCAAACCTGAAAGCCTGTTTCCACATCTGTCATGGTGGTATTTATCGTTAATGAACCGTTTACAGTTTTAGACCGCCCTTCGACGATATATTTAACCCCCAAACTATTTTTAATTTGCTCAATACTTGCTTCAGGTTCCAATGCATTTATAGCCCTTATTGAGGACACTTTAAATACTGGCTTTAATGCTAATAGATTAATCAACTCTTCTTGTAGGCCTGATACAAAGTATTGGGGATTATTAACCGTATCTGTTGTAAGAAAAGGTAAAACAGCAACAGCATTTTCGCTCACATTTGCTATTGGCGCTTTACTACTAAGTGCCATGTTCAAAGGCGGCATATTGCTTTCAGTTTCTATTTTTTCAATTAAATGAGTGGATATATAATAAATAAAAAATAAAATAATAAGGACAAAAAAGCTATCAATTGCGAATTGACGGTAGACAAATCGCTGCTGTTTATTATGATCAGAAGCAAACTTCCTTCTGGCTTTAAACTCTTTAAACCACTGAAAACTGATAACAATTGGAAAACCAACAACTAAGCATAAAGCCGCTACTTTCCCCCCCCAAGTTGGCACATCAAAGATAGGTAATACAATTGAAAAAACTTGTAATAAAACCCAAGAAACGACTAAGTACGCTGCACTTGCATTAATCAAACGACTACTTTTTAATAATGAAAATGACAATTTCCATTTTTTTTCTCTATCACCGATTTGTTCTAGATGATCACCAGGAAATGGCCAAATAGTATTGGCTGATTTCGCTACGGTGGGCAAAAGCATGCGATAGCCTTTTCGGGGGATAGTTTGAATATAGGTAGGACATTCTTTGTGGTCGTCGAGTACATGTCTTATTTCACTGATGACATGGGTAACATTTGCTTTGGACGCATGGTTATCACCCCAAGCAAACTGTGATATTTTTTCTCGAGAAACTATCTCACCATTAGTAGATGATAAAAAAAGTAAAACTTCCATCGCTTTCGGCGCTAAATGGTATCTTTGACCATTTCTAATGACTACACCTAAGTCAGGCTCAATCACTAAACTGCCTAATTGAAAACCTTGATGCAGCTCTGTATCTACAGAAAAGTGCCCCTTGACGTTATCTAATGAAACTGTAGCTTCTGGCTCATTGTTAGTTGACACGTAATTGTAACCTTACAAGAAAAGAGCACAGCATGCTTATTGGCACTCTTTAGAAAGTTAAAGGGATTAAAAACTGTTATTAGTATTGTTTATATTAGAAAAAATAGCTAATCAGTGCATACAATAAAACACGGCTTAAGTGATTTAATCGGGAATTATGTTTTACTATTAACAGTAGTTTATCTACATATAATAGTGATATTTACTTATGGAAAAAATATCTTTTATTAATGATTTAAAAACCAATAGGAATAAAAATTTCGGCGCTATAAAACCGACAAGAAGAATAACGACTTAATAGACTCAATATCTTGTATTTATAAACTCTTCCTCCCCAATAGTAGGTCACTGAATCAGTAAGACTGATCTAATCCAGTTATTTACTCTACAGTAAAGCTCAGATGATTCCTCAGGTTAGTTTAATTTAATTAAAACTTATGCTACCAAAGTAAAAAACCCGCTATAGCTCTTAAAATCAAGGCTTAGCGGGTCTGTATAATGACTTGAGAGTATTTAAAAGGGAAATTAATCCACTTCATCAACATCCGTATTTTCAATATCTTGCGGCGCAACAATTTGCTTGCGCTTTAATACAGGAAGATCACCAGCGTCTTGCGCTAAAAAGGTGTTTTTAACATTTTTCTTCGATTTTGGTGTTTTAGCTATTACAACAGACTTATTGTTATCTTTTAATTTACTTTCAACTTTTGGCTTCTTAGGTTTAATGCCTTTGAACTTAGCTTTTAAGCCGTCCACCGTGTCAAAACTGAGTTTTTGCTGCAGAAAACCTTCAACATTTTTGAAGCTTATCCAGTCTTTCGGTCCGACAAAAGATATAGCATCACCCGTACTACCTGCACGGCCAGTTCGGCCAATACGATGCACAAACTCTTCAGTATGTTTTGGCATGTCAAAGTTAATGACGTGCGAAACATTAATTAAATCTAATCCGCGAGAAGCTAGATCTGTGGTGATCAATATTTTTTGCTGCCCTTTACTAAAGCCGTCCATTATTTGATTTCGTTGGCCTTGGTTTAATTCACCACTTAAAGCCACTGTACTGAGGCCCTGTTGCGTTAATAGTGTAGAAAGCCTATCAGTATCTGCGCGTGTCGCGGTAAATATGATCATTTGTTGATGAACTTCTGTAGCAATAAAGTGGGCAAGAAGCTTTTCTTTATGGCTTAAGTTATCGCAAAGGTAGAAACGTTTGGTTATATCTTTATGTTCAGTGTGAGCACTGCCAATAGCAATTCGTTTTGGTTTTTTTAATAACGCTAACGCAAAATCATTAACCTGCGCGTGGTCTAAAGTAGCTGAAAACAAAAGCGTTTGGCGTTTACGATGATCAGCAGCTTTGTTAATTTGCGCTAATTGCTCAGCAAAGCCTAAATCTAACATCCGATCAGCTTCATCAAGAATAAGTAATTCTAAGCCACTAAGATAAAAATGCCCTTGTGAAAGATGGTCAGCTAAACGTCCTGGCGTCGCAACAATAAAGTGAGGGTCTTTTTCAAGTACTTTTACCTGATCGTTAAAATTTTCTCCGCCAAGAATAAGTACAGCTTTAAACGCTGACCCTGAAGTAAACATTCTCAGTTGGGTAAAAACCTGCTTAGCTAATTCACGTGTTGGCGTTAAAATAAGTACACGGGGGTCACGTTTACTTAACGCACGGTTCTTTGACAAGCGCTGCATAGCGGGAATAATAAATGCTAATGTTTTACCTGAGCCCGTTTTAGATGATGCGATCAAATCATGACCTGTCATCGCGGCAGGAATTGCCTGCTGTTGGATTTCAGTAGGCTCACTAAAACCTAAATGTTCCACGGTTGACATTATTTTACTATCCAATCCAAAATCACTAAACTGCAAGCTTACTCTCCACGTTAATTAACTTATATCTGTTAATCAAATCTATTGAAACAGACACATAAAACCAAAATATATTGACGTATTATAACCTGTAATTGCCGACATTGAGCCAAACTATTTCATCAAAAATAAAAAAACTTGTAAATATGCTGTTAGCTTACTGTTTACTCAATTAATTGACCGATATTAGTCGGTAATTTTGCCTACGCATAACAAGAAATAAGATAAGACGATTAAATATAGTAAAATGAATTTTGAATGCAATATATACTTGTCCGCTAGACTTACGGATTCATAGACATAACTCAATGAATATAACTGTTCATAAATCAAAATATACTGTTGAAAAAGCAACTAAAGCAGATAAAAAAGAGCTATTGCGTTTTTATAAAACTCAACGCTATTCGGCCAGATTTATTGGGCAAGATCATTGTTATATTGTAAAAATTAATAATCATATTATAGCGAGCGCAATGATATCAGGAGGCCAGGTAAGTGATAACTTTTGGCTACTGCATGCCCTGGTTACCGTCAAGGCCGAGCAGGGAAAAAGTATCGCTAGCCTAATATTACAAACAATTATAAATGACGAACATGAAAACGAAAACGCAAGGTATGAAAACATAATTTGCTTTATCGACAGTGAATTACAGCAGTTTTATATAAAAAATAATTTCAGTAAATATAACACTAAAGACGAAATTGCTAGCCTGCCCGTAGAGTTCAAACAGCGACTGATACGTTATCGAGAAAAACAGCATAACCTTCACTGCTACCTTTATAGCCACAATAAATGAATAATACACAGTATATATTCTGTGTATTATTAGAAACTAGCACTATTAAAATGTTTTTAAAAACTGCCTGCTGATTAATTAATGTATCTGCTTTCATTTGTTGATCATAAATATTCTTAAGCGATTAAAACCACGTCATTATCTGAATAGCGAAAGATAGCACCAATGGAACCTAGCGCGATTGAAGACTATTTTTTGCAGCTGCTAAGGTATTTTTCAGTAAACAAGCAATCGTCATTGGGCCTACACCTCCAGGAACAGGAGTAATCGCCCCACACTTTTCAAAAGCCTCTACATAGTCAACATCGCCTACTAATTTTGTTGCCCCTTCATTCGTAGTAATTCTATTAATGCCTACATCGATTACTGTTGCACCTTCTTTAACCCAATCAGCTTTCACCAATTTAGCAATACCAACGGCCGCGACTAAAATATCAGCTTGTTTGCACAATTCAGGTAAGTTTTTAGTTTTAGAGTGTGTAATTGTCACTGTACAGTTTTCTTGAAGTAGCAACATAGCAACAGGTTTACCGACAATATTAGAACGACCGATTACAACGGCATGCAGTCCGGATAAGTCTTTACCTAAATGTTGTTTGGCCAATAAAACGCAACCTTGAGGAGTGCATGGTACTAATGCCCCTGGTTCACCATTAAATAACCGGCCAGAATTCATAGCATGAAAACCATCAACATCTTTATCTGGGTTAATGGCTGAAATAATAGCGCTTTCATCTATATGTTTTGGTAAAGGTAACTGAACCAAAATACCATGGACACTATCATCGTTATTTAATTGTTCAAGTAGGCTCAGTAAATGGTTTTCAGTGGTCTCTATAGGTAGCTTTATTTCATTAGAGATCATGCCAATTTCTTGTGTTTGTTTTACTTTATTTTTTACATATATATGGCTAGCTGGATCATCGCCTACAATAATTACCGTTAAGCTGGGTTGAATCTTATAACGCGACTTAAATTCAGCTACCTCAATAGCTAATTTGTCTCTCAATGTTTGTGCTGTTAACTTCCCATCAATATTCATTATTTATATTCTCATTTTTCAAACAGAATCAGCTAAGCTGAATATACCCGTAATGCCAATTTGATTAATTAAGTGATCTACTTTTTCATGAGGAAAAATGGATAATGACAAGGCATAAAGTTTAGTCAGTAGTTATGCTACTTATAAATTTTATAACGCCGTCATTATTCATTTTAACCATTAAAAATGAGCCGTTAATTAATCAACTTAGTATAATAATTTACCCTGCTATCCTATGGAAAAAACTAATGAATTACAAAGGCCTTTGTGAAAAATGTAAAAATTAATACTATGCGTAGATTTAATTAAAATCTAAGTAAAATGGTTTTATACAAGGAATGGTGCAGATTATTACGGGATAGGATAGATGGTACAGATATATTTCATTAGATCTGGTGGCGACACTCCTCTGTCATTTACCAAATAAAATTCAAATGATTAGCTCGAAAATTTACATGGTTTTTTATAAACAAACGCTTCTATTCCTGCCACTGTTTTTAGCTTGATACAATGCTGTGTCAGCTTGCTCAAATATTGCAGTCCAGTTTAGTTCTTCTTGGCGTTGTGCAATACCTATAGAAACCGAAATTCTAGGTAAATATGCTTTCGAATCTCTTTGCATAAGTTTTAATTGTGATATGGCTAACCTTATTTTTTCAGCAACTTCGTGTGCCTGCGTTAGAGTTTTATTAACCATAACAACGACAAACTCCTCACCGCCGAAACGAACAGCAATATCTTTATCAGATATAGTTGTCTTGATAATTTTTGCAATTCGTTGGATAACTTTATCACCAATAAAGTGTCCAAATTGGTCATTCACATTCTTAAAATGATCAATGTCTATTGCTAGTGATGAATGCACTTGTTCAATATCTAGCTCTTTTAACTTAATATCACAACCACGACGATTATATAAACCCGTTAAAGAATCTACTATTGCTTCATGACGTGCCGCCTCAAGCTTAGCTTTTAAAAAGCTAACTTCGCCACAAGCCCGAGTAAGTTCGAGAGATAGGTCAGTATGCTGCTGCTGTGAATTAGTAATGTTATCCATCAAAAAGGCAACAATATTCTGCATAGATTTATGATATTCGTGCTTAGAGAGCGCTTTTTCGGCTTTTTTAAGGTTTGAAGCTACTGTTTTATCACTGTCAACTTGGAGATTTATTTTAGCTAGTGTTGAAGTTAAGGACTTCTCAATGGGATCAAGTATTTGTTTATCGATAGCGTGAGAATTGGAAATGTACTTTTCAAATAAGCCTTCAATAAAGGTTAAGTCAACTTCCTGGAACGTTTGTACATGCCTCTCTAGTTCAGCTGATAATTTTTCATTTCTTTTACTGCTATGTAGGTATATAACCGAATAGTTTACCGGACTAGGTGGGATTTGGTAATGAGATAAAAATTCGTTAGTTGATTCACTGAATTTCAGTGCCTCATCAAAGTTATCTTTAATAAGCACAAGTCGCTCCTTAAGAGTCTATTTATTATTTTATTATTTTTAAGTTAAACACCGCAAGCGTAAACATTGTGTTACTTACGACGATAAGAATATCTAAATTAATAACGTTCAACAAGTATTAAAATGCTAAATTGTGCATGTTAGTAACCTTTAGGCTTAATATTTAACGTTATTAACAAAATTTCATTTGAAATTGCATAATTTTCTATTATGACAAAGGAAATTTCTCTGTATCACAGATAATTAGAACTGCTTTTGACTAATTGAGCTTGATACAGCAAACTGCTGATAGTATTGAATATTACTTTAGAGAATAATTATAATGAAAAAATTTGCAACACTTTGCTTTGCATTAGCTTCAACAGCGACCTTAGCTGATGAAGGAATGTGGCAACCACACCAACTACCAGATATTGCAACTAAGCTCGTTAATGCGGGACTGAAACTTAATCCTAACACATTAACTGACCTGACTGGTTTCCCTATGGGCGCCATCGTAAGTTTAGGGGGGTGTACTGCTTCTTTTGTTTCAGACAAAGGGCTTGTAGCAACCAACCACCATTGTGTTTATGGTTCAGTGCAATATAACTCTACTGAAGATAATAACTTACTAAAGAATGGTTTCTTAGCAAAATCATTTAAAGAAGAGCTCCCCGCCACTCCTGGCACTAGAATATATGTTACAGAAGAAATAACGCCTGTTACCACTATTATCAAAGCTGGTTTGGGATCAGATATGACTGGTGCTGAACGTTATAATAGCATTGAGCATAGTTCCAAAACTTTAATTGCCGAATGTGAAAGCGATAACAAGTATCGTTGTAGTGTTGTTAACTTTCACGGAGGACTAGAGTATTACTTATTTAAACAACTCACTATAAGAGATGTGCGCTTGGCTCACGCTCCTGCGAGTAGTGTTGGTAAATACGGTGGCGATGTCGACAATTGGATGTGGCCAAGACATACCGGAGACTATGGCTTTTACCGTGCTTATGTGGGTAAAGATGGTCAACCTGCAGACTATAGTAGTGATAACGTTCCATATGAACCTAAACACCACTTAAAAGTAAATAAAAGTAGTGTCGATGAGAATGATTACATCATGGTGTTGGGCTATCCAGGAAGAACTAATCGCTACAGAACAGCGTTGGAAGTAGAAAACCAATTTACTTGGACTTACCCTCAAGCAAAAGCTTATAGGGAAGAAATTATCGATCTTATACATGATAATTTAGCGCTAGGTAGTGATGCACGGATTAAATATGAAAGTACTTTAGCCAGTCTTGCCAATTACGCTAAAAATTACGGCAGCATGGTTGAAAGCTACAATAAAGGTACAACTCTTGCCCGTAAACAATCATTAGAATCTGAACTAAGCAAATGGATAAGTGCAGATACATCTCGCCAACATAAATACGGTGACGCTTTAAAAGGTTTAAATAGCTTAATTAAGCAAGATCAGCAAAGCCAAGCACGGGACTTAATTCTAGGTTATATGAATTATAGCAAAATGTTGAATACAGCTAATCGTCTATATCGCTTATCGCTGGAAAGTAAAAAGCCAAATGTTGAGCGCAAAAGTGGCTATCAAGAGCGCGATATCGCGAGTTTTGAACAAAGTATGAAAGCGGTTAATCGTCGATATGACGCACAAATGGATCAAAAAATATTACTGGCCATGTTTAAACATTATATTCAGTTACCTAAAGCACAACGTTTAGCGTCGCTGGATGAATTTTTTAATGTCGGTAAAAATATTAGTGAAGACCAGATACAAACTAAACTTACCAAGATGTACCAAACTACGAGCCTAAACGAGCAAAATAGTCGTTTAGCTTGGATGGAAAAGTCACCAATAGACTTTGCTAATAGTGACGACCCGTTCATTCAATTGGCGACAGCAACTTACGCTGAACGTAAAGCTATTGAAGAAGCTAACGAAGAGCTTTCTGGAAATATCCAATCATATCGACCAAAATATATGGAAGCATTAATTGCATATTTCAACTCAAAAGATCTGCCAGTTTACGCTGATGCCAACAGTACACTTCGAGTAACTTATGGTAATGTTAAAGGATATTCGCCACAAGATGGCTTAGTAGCAACACCTTTTACTACCCTTGAAGGTATCGTCAGAAAAGATACTGGCATCACGCCATTTGATGCGCCTAAAAAGCAACTTTCACTAATTAAACAAAAACAATATGGTGAATATGCAAAACAAGAGCTAGGCTCAGTCCCTGTTAACTTTTTAGGTACTCTAGACATCACAGGTGGTAATTCTGGCTCGCCAACATTAAATGATAAAGCAGAGTTTGTTGGTTTAGTATTTGACGGTGTTTACGAAAGTATAATTGGTGATTGGGATTACGATACTAAATTGAATCGCTCAATTCACGTTGATATCAAATACATGCTTTGGGTTATGGAACATGTGGACGGTGCTACAAACCTAATTGAAGAGATGGATATTGTTGAATAAGCTCTAATTTTAAATGAACTGATCAGCAGTTTTATCACTAAAAATAAAAATCCAGCAAATGCTGGATTTTTTATAACTAATATATTTCACCCTGACTCTACTTAAAATTTCATTATTTAGGCAGTGCACTCTGTACACAGCGAAAGAGGAAAAATATGAGGAGATTATTTAAATTAGTCCTTGTGCAGGACCATACGCATCTTCATTGTCTAATAATCTGTATCTATGAAGCGATAAGTACTAAATTAACAATGCTGAAGTTGCTTATTTTAATCATTAAGAATGATCATATAATTGTTGAAATTGGTATGACATCACATTTCAGTGTTCTCTGTGGTGAACCTTGTCTTGTCTTTAAAAAAACTAAAAGATTATCCACCACCGAGTAAGTACTGAGGCGCTTCGCGCTTCACCGAGCAGTGACGAGTGATTTTGGGCTTAGTGACTTATCTTTCCTCGGTGTAGGACGCAGTCCCTCGGTGTTCTCTGTGGTGAGCCTTGTCTTGTGTTTAAAAAACTAAAAGATTATTCACCACCGAGTAAGTACTGAGCCGCTTCGCACTTCACCGAGCAGTGACGAATGATTTTGGCCTTTGTGTCTTATCTTTCCTCGGTGTAGGACGCAGTCCCTCGGTGTTCTCTGTGGTGAGCCTTGTCTTGTGTTTAAAAACTAAAAGATTATGCACCACCGAGTAAGTACTGAGGCGCTTCGCGCTTCACCGAGCAGTGCTCTTAGCAGTGTAAGACAAATCTATTCGCCTGAATAAAATCAACTAAAGGTGACTAAAGCCCCCACAAGTTTCAAGCTCATTTTTGATATATTATATTTTCTAAACACCAGAAAGCAAAAACCCGTAGCGTTAGCTACGGGTTTCTCTTAATAGAAGCCTAGCAATGACGTGCAAGTTCCTACATGGATGTAGGTTAGTAGCGTAATGCAGGAGCAATTACCGAGATGCACTAATGCCGTGGGCACATGGATGTGCAGGAACGGCGTCCCGCTCACATAAAGAGAAGAACACCCACACGCGCTTTACCAACGACGCTAACACGTTTCATGCACAAGTTTTATTGTATAAATCGCAGAAAGCAAAAAAACCGTAGCATCAGCTACGGGTTTCTCTAAATAGAAGCCTAGCAATGACGTGCAAGTTCCTACATGGATGTAGGTTAGTAGCGTAATGCAGGAGCAATTACCGAGATGCACTAATGCCGTGGGCACATGGATGTGCAGGAACGGCGTCCCTCTCACATAAAGAGAAGAACACCCACACGCGCTTTATCACCGGCGCTAACACGTTTCATGCGCTAGTTTTATTCTATAAATCCCAGACAGCAAAAAGCCCGTCACTTTCGTAACGGGCTCTTCTAAATAGAAGCCTAGCAATGTCCTACTCTCACATGGGAACTCCCACACTACCATCGGCGCTAACACGTTTCACTTCTGAGTTCGGAATGGGATCAGGTGGGGCCATGTCGCTATTGTCGCTAGACAAAAAGGGTCAATCTTGAAAGCTGTTTACATAAAGCCTTAGCTCTATGTCGATATAAATACGTATTGGTTTCTCTTATTCATCACTATGTTATGCGTGATGTTGGTCAAACTTACCTACAAAACCACTTGGGTGTTGTATGGTTAAGCCTCACGGGTAATTAGTATTGGTTAGCTCAATGCCTCGCAGCACTTCCACACCCAACCTATCAACGTTGTAGTCTCCAACGACCCTTTAGGGAGCTTAAAGCTCCAGTGAGAACTCATCTCAAAGCCTGCTTCCCGCTTAGATGCTTTCAGCGGTTATCAGTTCCGAACGTAGCTACCGGGCAATGCTATTGGCATAACAACCCGAACACCAGCGGTTCGTCCACTCCGGTCCTCTCGTACTAGGAGCAGCCCTCTTCAATTCTCAAACGCCCACGGCAGATAGGGACCGAACTGTCTCACGACGTTCTAAACCCAGCTCGCGTACCACTTTAAATGGCGAACAGCCATACCCTTGGGACCGACTTCAGCCCCAGGATGTGATGAGCCGACATCGAGGTGCCAAACACCGCCGTCGATATGAACTCTTGGGCGGTATCAGCCTGTTATCCCCGGAGTACCTTTTATCCGTTGAGCGATGGCCCTTCCATACAGAACCACCGGATCACTATGACCTACTTTCGTACCTGCTCGACGTGTCTGTCTCGCAGTTAAGCTGGCTTATGCCATTGCACTAACCGTACGATGTCCGACCGTACTTAGCCAACCTTCGTGCTCCTCCGTTACTCTTTAGGAGGAGACCGCCCCAGTCAAACTACCCACCAGACAGTGTCCCCAAGCCCGATAAGGGCCCTAGGTTAGAACATCACGCATACAAGGGTGGTATTTCAAGGTTGGCTCCACTTCATCTAGCGACAAAGTTTCAACGCCTCCCACCTATCCTACACATGTAGGAGCAATGTTCACTGTCAAGCTATAGTAAAGGTTCACGGGGTCTTTCCGTCTAGCCGCGGGTATACGGCATCTTAACCGCAATTTCAATTTCACTGAGTCTCGGGTGGAGACAGTGTGGCCATGATTACGCCATTCGTGCAGGTCGGAACTTACCCGACAAGGAATTTCGCTACCTTAGGACCGTTATAGTTACGGCCGCCGTTTACCGGGGCTTCGATCATGAGCTTCTCCGAAGATAACCCAATCAATTAACCTTCCGGCACCGGGCAGGCGTCACACCGTATACGTCATCTTTCGATTTTGCACAGTGCTGTGTTTTTAATAAACAGTTCCAGCCACCTGGTTACTTCGACTCTCCGATGCTTACGCCGCAAGGGCTTCACATTAGAGAGCGTACCTTCTCCCGAAGTTACGGTACTATTTTGCCTAGTTCCTTCACCCGAGTTCTCTCAAGCGCCTTAGTATTCTCTACCTAACCACCTGTGTCGGTTTGGGGTACGGTTCCTATATATCTGAAGCTTAGAAGCTTTTCCTGGAAGCATGGCATCAATGACTTCAACTCCGTAGAGTCTCGTCTCGTATCTCAGCGTTTAAATGAAATCCCGGATTTACCTAAGATAACCGCCTACGTACTTTCACACGGACTACCAACGCCGTGCTCACCTAGCCTACTCCGTCCCTCCTTCGCAATATATAGAAGTACAGAAATATTAATCTGTTTCCCATCGACTACGCGTTTCCGCCTCGCCTTAGGGGCCGACTTACCCTGCCCTGATTAACATGGGACAGGAAACCTTGGTCTTTCGGCGGGGGAGTTTTTCACTCCCCTTATCGTTACTCATGTCAGCATTCGCACTTCTGATACCTCCAGCAAGCTTTACAACTCACCTTCAACGGCTTACAGAACGCTCCCCTACCACTTGAACCTAAGTTCAAATCCGCAGCTTCGGTGACTAGTTTAGCCCCGTTACATCTTCCGCGCAGACCGACTCGACTAGTGAGCTATTACGCTTTCTTTAAAGGATGGCTGCTTCTAAGCCAACCTCCTAGCTGTCTATGCCTTTCCACATCGTTTCCCACTTAACTAGTACTTTGGGACCTTAGCTGGCGGTCTGGGTTGTTTCCCTCTTCACAACGGACGTTAGCACCCGTAGTGTGTCTCCCGCATATCACTCATTGGTATTCGGAGTTTGCAAAGGGTTGGTAAGTCGGGATGACCCCCTAGCCTTAACAGTGCTCTACCCCCAATGGTGTTCGTGCGAGGCTCTACCTAAATAGATTTCGGGGAGAACCAGCTATCTCCCGGCTTGATTAGCCTTTCACTCCGACCCACAAGTCATCACCGCATTTTTCAACATACGTGTGTTCGGTCCTCCAGTTGATGTTACTCAACCTTCAACCTGCCCATGGGTAGATCGCCGGGTTTCGGGTCTATACCCTGCAACTAAACGCGCAGTTAACACTCGCTTTCGCTACGGCTCCCCTATTCGGTTAACCTTGCTACAGAATATAAGTCGCTGACCCATTATACAAAAGGTACGCAATCACCGGACTAAATCCGGCTCTCACTGCTTGTACGTATGCGGTTTCAGGTTCTATTTCACTCCCCTCACAGGGGTTCTTTTCGCCTTTCCCTCACGGTACTGGTTCACTATCGGTCAGTTAGGAGTATTTAGCCTTGGAGGATGGTCCCCCCATGTTCAGTCAACGTTTCACGTGTGCCGACCTACTCGATTTCATGATAAGTTTATTTTCGTGTACGGGGCTATCACCCTGTATCGCTCTACTTTCCAGTAGATTCCACTAACTTACAAACCACTTAAGGGCTAATTCCCGTTCGCTCGCCGCTACTAAGGAAATCTCGGTTGATTTCTTTTCCTCGGGGTACTTAGATGTTTCAGTTCTCCCGGTTCGCCTCATTAAGCTATGTATTCACTTAATGATACCCGCCTTACGACGGGTGGGTTTCCCCATTCGGATATCTTTGGCTATAACGGTTTTTATCACCTCACCAAAGCTTTTCGCAGATTAACACGTCCTTCATCGCCTCTAACTGCCAAGGCATCCACCACATACGCTTAGTCACTTAACCATACAACCCCAAGTAGTTTCCTATTTGGTACAAGCAGGTGACAAAACCCGCTCAATTGTAAAGTCTGACATTTTCACGCACACAAAGTGTGTCTTGAATAAGAGTGGTAACAAATCTTACGATTTATTACCGGGTTGATAGCGTCTCCGAGGAGGAGCCACTATCACCATTATTAACAGGCGATATTCCCGTTAACAACAGCTTGGTATTTATAATTTATGAACAACAGCGCGACACCGTGTTCAACATATAAATACCGGTATTTATATCAGCTTTCCAGATTGTTAAAGAACTAAATTCATACGCGCATTCGGTATAAATCTTGGTTTAAAAAACCAAACTTAACTTATCAACTTGAGATAGTTTAAGTTTGGTCTCTTTCTTTATGAAGAAGTAAATGTATTCTTTGTTAATCAAGGCAGTTGGTAGCGACGTGTAGGTTTTCTACACGAGCTGCGAACTAACGCAGAGTAACGAAGAATTGGTAGGTCTGGGCAGACTTGAACTGCCGACCTCACCCTTATCAGGGGTGCGCTCTAACCAGCTGAGCTACAGACCTGCATCGTATCAAAAATCGATACTACATAATAAGTGGTGGAGCTAAGCAGGATCGAACTGCTGACCTCCTGCGTGCAAGGCAGGCGCTCTCCCAGCTGAGCTATAGCCCCTTATTATGCTAGGGTTTACGTTTTCTTCTTCTAATTTGTTATCATGTAATTTGTGTGAACACTCGTGAAACCGAAGTTTCCATTAAGCTGTTTTACTTCAAGATAAGGAGGTGATCCAACCCCAGGTTCCCCTAGGGTTACCTTGTTACGACTTCACCCCAGTCATGAATCACAAAGTGGTGACCGTCCTCCCCGAAGGGTTAAACTAGCCACTTCTTTTGCAACCCACTCCCATGGTGTGACGGGCGGTGTGTACAAGGCCCGGGAACGTATTCACCGTAGCATTCTGATCTACGATTACTAGCGATTCCGACTTCATGGAGTCGAGTTGCAGACTCCAATCCGGACTACGACAAGCTTTGTGGGATTCGCTCCACCTCGCGGTATTGCTGCCCTCTGTACTTGCCATTGTAGCACGTGTGTAGCCCATCCCGTAAGGGCCATGATGACTTGACGTCGTCCCCACCTTCCTCCGGTTTATCACCGGCAGTCTCCTTAGAGTTCCCGACATAACTCGCTGGCAAATAAGGATAGGGGTTGCGCTCGTTGCGGGACTTAACCCAACATTTCACAACACGAGCTGACGACAGCCATGCAGCACCTGTCACAGAGTTCCCGAAGGCACAAGTCTATCTCTAGTCTCTTCTCTGGATGTCAAGGGATGGTAAGGTTCTTCGCGTTGCATCGAATTAAACCACATGCTCCACCGCTTGTGCGGGCCCCCGTCAATTCATTTGAGTTTTAACCTTGCGGCCGTACTCCCCAGGCGGTCAACTTAGCGCGTTAGCTACGCCACCCACAGATCAAGTCTACAGACGGCTAGTTGACATCGTTTACGGCGTGGACTACCAGGGTATCTAATCCTGTTTGCTCCCCACGCTTTCGTGCCTCAGTGTCAGTCTTTGTCCAGGTAGCCGCCTTCGCCACTGATGTTCCTTCCAATCTCTACGCATTTCACCGCTACACTGGAAATTCCACTACCCTCTACAAAACTCTAGCTTGCCAGTTCAAAATGCAGTTCCCAGGTTGAGCCCAGGGCTTTCACATCTTGCTTAACAAACCACCTACGCACGCTTTACGCCCAGTAATTCCGATTAACGCTTGCACCCCTCGTATTACCGCGGCTGCTGGCACGAAGTTAGCCGGTGCTTCTTCTGCGAGTAACGTCACAGCTAGCAGTTATTAACTACTAACCTTTCCTCCTCGCTGAAAGTGCTTTACAACCCGAAGGCCTTCTTCACACACGCGGCATGGCTGCATCAGGCTTTCGCCCATTGTGCAATATTCCCCACTGCTGCCTCCCGTAGGAGTCTGGGCCGTGTCTCAGTCCCAGTGTGGCTGATCATCCTCTCAAACCAGCTAGAGATCGTCGCCTTGGTAAGCCATTACCTTACCAACTAGCTAATCTCACTTGGGCTAATCAATGAGCGAGAGGTGCCGAAGCGTCCCCCCCTTTGGTCCGTAGACGTTATGCGGTATTAGCAGTCGTTTCCAACTGTTGTCCCCCACTCAAAGGCATATTCCCAAGCATTACTCACCCGTCCGCCGCTTGTCAGCAGATAGCAAGCTATCTCTGTTACCGCTCGACTTGCATGTGTTAAGCCTGCCGCCAGCGTTCAATCTGAGCCATGATCAAACTCTTCAATTAAAAATCGTTTGTGATGCTCACCTTAACGAACCGAAGTTAACTAAGAAAAGACATCTGCTCAATGAATTCTGTCGTGTTTCTATCTATCCGACTAAAGAAGATAAAAACTACATAAAACGTATTATTTAAACTCGAAAGTCTAAATGATACTTATTTTTTGTGTGACATCATATTAAGCTGTTTTTTTGTTATCCGAGGATAACTATGTAAAATCAACGTTAATGTGAGTGTCCACACAAATTGCATGATAACTAATTGTTAAAGATGGGTACACGAAGTACCTATGCCGAACCGTTCATGGATGAACGTTTTGTTCGGTACGAGCCAACAATCTCATTCGTTGTTAGACCGCTTGTTGCTTGAAGCCGGCTAGTAGCCTTGCCTGAAGCGAGATGCGCATTCTACGCAACTCAGTTTTAATGTCAACGTTTTATTTCGTTTTTTTAAACTTTCTTTTCAGAAGATTCAAAACCCTACTTTAAAACGTTAAGTTAACTCATTCAGCCTAAACCGTACTAGATAACTTATTAAAACAGCTCGTTGGGGTTACCCCTTGGAACTGGAGCGCATTTTAGAGATTTCTCGTCTCACGTCAACACCTAAATGCAATTAAATTGATAAAAAGTGTTTGTTTGCTTTTAAAACATACAATGCGCCGATAAAACGCACTTATTTGATAAATTGACTAGCCTGATTGAGCTTATTAACTCGAATTACACCTTCAATTTGCTCTACTGGTGATTCATTAGTATAGCGGCTATCAACTAAAATTCTACTTTTGATGCCTGCATTAGCAGCAGCTTGCATGTCAGAGACTTTGTCGCCTATAAAAATGCTTTGTGCAAGCGATATAGAAAACTCCTTTTGTGCTTGCATGATCATACCTGGCTCTGGTTTTCGACAGGTACATGGCATAACGAACTCATTTACCCCTTTCGTTGGATGATGCGGACAATAGTATACTTTAGCAATTGTTATACCTTGGGTAGCAAACTCTTCAACCATCCATTGAGATAATGCTTCAAATGTTGGCTTATCATAATAGCCTCTAGCAATACCTGCTTGGTTAGTAATTACAAATATTTTATATCCTTTCGCTGCTGCTAACTGGCACAGGTCAAATATGCCATCAACAAATTCAAAGTCTTCAATTTTGTGTACATAACCATGATCAACGTTAATAATGCCATCTCTATCCAAAAAAAGTGCTTTATCCATCATAATTTACTTAGTTAACTTATTTAAATGCGCCGTTTAATCGTAATTACTCAAAAGACCTTGTTTTTCACACAATTTATAAAGTGTACGGATATTTGAGGAGTTCAATAATACAGAGCGAACATGTAATCAAAACACATCGCTCACACAAATCATAACACGATCTATTACTGAGCTATTAGCCTGTTTTATTTTAATAGTTTCGATCAGTTATTTCTCGAAACTACATACACAAGCCGCCATCAATTTCCACCACACGACCAGTAAAGAATTCATTTTCGAAGATATAGTTAACAGTATGCGCTATTTCATCAGCTTCGCCTAAACGACCAACAGGCTTCATGCTCTCTAAGCGTTGACGCATTTCAGGTTTCATTGCATCGGTCATTGCTGTGCGAATAACACCAGGTGCAATTGCACCAACACGAATACCATGGCGGCCAAGCTCTCTTGCCCATGTAACTGTCATTGCCACTACGCCAGCTTTTGATGCAGCATAATTAGTTTGGCCCATATTACCGCCACGGGCAATTGATGACATATTAATGATCACGCCTTTACGCTTGCCTTCAATCATGTGAACAGCTGCTTCACGGCCACATAAAAATACGCCAGTTAAGTTCACATCAATGACTGATTGAAATTGATCTAGTGACATTTTTTTACTTACAACGCCATCTTTAGCTTTAACAAACATCCCGTCACGTAAAATACCGGCATTGTTGATTAAGCCATCGATACCTGAGAAGTCATCATTAATTTTTATAAATGTTGCTTCTACTTCACTTTCATTAGTTACATTTGCTAAATAGTATTTAGCTTGCGAACCTGCTTCTTCAATCAAGCTAACGGTGGTTTGCAATTGCACTTCATTGAGATCAATAAGTGCTAATTTTGCGCCTGATTTTGCCAAGTTTAAGGCAATTGCACGACCAAGGCCTTGTCCGCCGCCAGTCACTACTATAGTTTTACCGTTTAAATTCATAGTTAATCCTCTGTTTATCTTTTAATTTGTTTGTAACGTCGGCTTTAAACTACATAGGTATTAAATGAGTTAAAGCCGATATTAATAATTTATTTGCTTAGGTTTTTTAAAGGGGTAAAAAACCAAGTCAGTAATTCTGCGGGAATATCGTTAATGTTTTCATAGGTCCAGCGCGGACTTTTATCTTTATCTATCAGCAGTGCCCGAACGCCTTCACTTAATTCTGGATACTGACAACAACGTAAACTTAAGTTGATATCAGCGGCAAAGCATTCTGCTAAAGTGAGATCTCTACTCATTATTAAATGTTGATAGGTTATTATCGCCGAAAGCGGGCTACCTTTTCTCAGCTTACCTTGTGCTCGCTGTAACCAGTCATTATCAGTTTCTAGGGCTAAAATAGCTTGATAGATATCTGCGCCATTATCAAAATGGGTTAATTGTGTAATCACCGCTTGATGCTCGACTATGTTAGATAGCATTGATTTGAATGCTTGCTCACTTTGTTGAACAAACTTACTCAATGCTTGATCAAGCAAGTCATAGTTTTCGTTATTACTTTGCCAATCAATATTACTCAGGTCTGCTATTACATCATTTTTAAAGCTACTGTTAATGCCAACATTAGCTAAACCAATGTTTAACGCGTCTGCCGCATTAAAAATTGCGCCCGTCATACCTAAAAATAGCCCGATATTATTAGGCATTTTATTAAGAAACCAACTTGCACCAACATCGGGATATAAACCTATCGTGATTTCGGGCATGGCTAGCAAGGTTTTTTCGGTAACCACTTTATGACTCGCACCAGCAAATAAGCCAATACCACCGCCCATGATATACCCGTCACCCCAAACTAAAATGGGTTTAGTAAATTCGTGTATCAGTTGATCTACTTGATACTCTAGTGAGAAAAACTCATGCCCAAAAGATGCAATAATAGTTTCGTCATTGATTATACTAGCCGATGTTTGTGTTAAGTAATTCGACTCAATGTTAGCGCTATTTTCTCTTTCCTCTTTAAGCACATGGCATAAGCTAACAACATCACCACCAGCGCAAAAGGCTTTATCTCCAGCCCCTTGAATAATTACCATGGCAATTTCATCATTGCTTTGCCATGCCAGTAGTTGCTTATGCAATAACACAAACATACTCATGTTAAGAGCATTAAGCGATTTTGGGGCATTTAATTCTGCAAATGCAATGCGCTTATTATTTTTTGTCTTTATTTCGCTAAATATTACCGGTGACATATCAATCCTTAACTTTGTATTTACACATATTATATTTTGAATAAATGGCGGTTAATCTAGGCTCGCATCAATTTCAACTACGGTTCGTCCAGTAACGCTACCTTCAACATAGGCGTCAAATGCTTGAGGTAAATCAGCGAATTTAATGGTGGTGGGAGAAATAAGTTCGAGCTTAGTAGGTTTTAAATCGCTAGCTAAGCGCTTCCATCCTTGTGTTCTAACCGATAAGGGCATTTCAACTGAGTTAATACCAAGCAAGCTAACACCACGTAAAATAAAAGGCATAACCGTTGATTCAAGTTTGTAACCACCAGCTAAGCCAATCGAAGCAATGTTGCCCCAAACGTTTGTTGTGCGAGTTAACCAAGCTAAAGTATCACCGCCAACATTATCAATCGCCCCGCCCCATTGGGCATTTTCTAATGGCTTGGTACCCATTTCAATATCATGACGATTAATTAACTTGCTTGCTCCCAACGCTTTTAAATAGGGTTCTTGTTCTGTTTTACCCGTATAGGCAATAACTTCATAGCCAATATTCGACAACATGTTAATCGCAAAACTACCGACACCGCCCGTAGCACCCGTAACAACAATTGGGCCTCGTTCTGGTATTTGACCGTTATCTTCCATTCGCTGTATCGCAAGCGCCGCAGTATAACCGGCAGTGCCTAGCGCCATAACATCACGTAAACTCATGCCAATAGGCAAGTTAACGATTGAGTCGGCCTTAACACGGGCATATTCACTATAACCACCATCATAAAGCTCTGATAATTGCGCGCCACAAACTAGCACTTTATCGCCGGTCTGAAAACGCGAGTCTTCTGAGCTAACGACAACGCCTGATAAATCAATGCCGCCGACTAATGGGTAAGTTCTTAAAATGCGACCTTTACCCGTTGCTGCTAGCGCATCTTTATAGTTAATGTCTGAATAAGCAACCTTAACAACTACTTCGCCAGCAGTTAAATCATCAAGGCTAATTTTTTCAAAGCCACTGGTAATGGTTTTATCATTTTTATGAATGCGAAATGCGGTAAATCTTTCCGGAACTGTCAACATTTTAGGCCCTCTTGATGAATTATATTAGCTGCTGAACTATTCGGTTGAGTTCAGCAGCTAATAAAATAATGTAAAGCAACGTTCAGGTTAATTAGCATTCAGTATATTAATGACCAAAACAATTAAACTTTAGTCCCGTCGGTCACTTACTCAGCGGCTAATAATTAATGATTATAGTTAAATAAACCTTCTGGCATCTCCATCAACGTTTTACTACCGGCTTCAATCGCATGAATATGACCGTCAATTCTGGGTAATAATCGTTCAATGAAAAAATGTCCAACATACAGTTTTGCTTGATAAAAATCATGCTCTGATTGCTTTGATGCTTGCTCAGCCATCAAAGCCCACATGTAGGCATAGCTAAGCAAACCAAAGGCGGCTAAATAATCAGTTGCAGAGGCACCAACCATATTTTTATCATCAGCATTTTCGGCAATAATGACTACAGTGATCGCTTTTAACTTTTCTAAAGCCCCCGCTAAAGGCGCAATAAAACCAGTGAGCTCTTGATTATTGGCCTGTTGTTCAATAAATGTTGTGATTTCTGCAAAATAAACATCAAGAAACTTGCCCTTATTGGCAACCACTTTGCGGCCCAATAAGTCCAAGGCCTGAATGCCATTAGTGCCTTCATAAATTTGGGCGATACGAACATCACGAACCAGCTGCTCTTGCCCCCATTCGCGCACATAACCATGACCACCAAAAACCATTTGCCCTAAGTTACAGCTTTCATAAGCCATATCGGTCATAAACGCTTTAGCAACCGGCGTTAATAATGCAACTAATGCTTCGGCTTGCTGTTTTTCAGTTTCATCAGCAGAAAATTTAACAATATCGAGTTGTTTAGCAACATACGTAGAAAAACAGCGGCCACCTTCGTTAAATGCTCGCATAGTTAGCAGCATCTTTCTAACATCAGGGTGAACAATAAGCGAGTCGGCTTTTTTATCCGCTGATTTAACACCTGTAGCGCTGCGGCCTTGAATACGTTCAATGGCGTATTCTGCCGCTTGTTGATATGAGGTTTCAGCCGCACCAACGCCTTGAATACCCATGCCTAAACGTTCATAGTTCATCATCGTGAACATGTAATTTAAGCCTTTGTTTTCTTCGCCAACTAAAAAGCCTGTAGCGGTATCAAAGTTCATCACACAAGTTGCTGAGCCTTTAATGCCCATTTTGTGTTCAATTGAGCCACAAGTAACGGTATTTCTAGCGCCTAAGCTGCCATCATTATTTAATAAAAACTTAGGTACCACAAACATAGAAATACCGCGAGGACCTTCTGGCGCACCCGGTATTTTCGCTAAGACTAAATGAATAATATTTTCAGTTAAGTCTTGCTCGCCACCCGTGATAAATATTTTAGTGCCGGATAAAGCAAAACTGCCATCGTCTAGCGCTTCTGCTTTTGCCGTCATTATACCTAAATCACTACCGGCATGAGGCTCGGTTAAGCACATGGTGCCAGCCCACTTGCCCGAATACATATTTTCTAAGTAAGTTTGCTTCATTTCTTCGCTAGCATGAGCACTAAGCGCCAAACTCGCGCCCGCCGTCAACATTGGGTAAAGCGCAAATGAAATAGAAGCCGATTGTGTCATTTCTTCAACAAACGATTGCAACATTTTAGGCATTCCCATGCCACCATGTTCAGGGTCGCCACTTAACGAGCCCCAACCACCTTCACAGTAAAGTTGATAAGCTTTGGCAAAACCGTCAGGTGTTGTCACCTCACCGTTTGACCAAGTAGCACCTTGTTCATCACTGTTTCGATTCAAGGGCGCGATAACACCAGCGGTTAACTTTGCGCCCTCCGATAAAATCGCATCGGCAGTGTCTTTATCAATTAGCTCAGCAACAGCTGGCATGGTTGTCCATAATTTTTCAGCATTAAAAACTTCATGCAATAAAAATTGCATATCGCGCATTGGCGCTTGGTAATTACTCATCACTCATACTCGTCTGGTTGCTTATATTAAATGAATAAAGCTTACATGTTGCGGCGGTATTGACCGCCAGCTTCAAATAATGAATTAACAATTTGACCTAATGAACAAACCTTACAAGCATCCATCATCAGTTCAAAAATGTTTTCATGTTTAATTGCCGCTGTTTGTAAACGTTTAAGCAGCACTTGTACTTCCGCTTCATTGGCTTTATTTAAACTCGCTAACATCTCAATTTGATAAGTCTTTTCTTCTTCTGTTGCACGAATAACTTCTTCCGGCACAATTGTTGGTGACCCGGTTGAACTTAAGAAGGTATTAACACCAATAATAGGGAACTCACCTGAATGTTTTAAGTGCTCGTAATGCATACTTTCTTCTTGAATTTTGCCACGCTGGTACATAGTTTCCATCGCGCCCAGTACACCGCCACGTTCGTTGATTCTATCAAACTCAGTTAATACCGCTTCTTCGACTAAATCAGTTAACTCTTCAATAATAAAGGCGCCTTGAATAGGGTTTTCATTTTTAGACAAACCTAACTCACGGTTGATAATTAATTGAATCGCCATCGCACGACGAACACTGTCTTCAGTCGGTGTAGTAATCGCTTCATCGTAAGCATTGGTATGCAATGAGTTACAGTTATCGTTGATTGCGTAAAGCGCTTGCAAGGTAGTGCGAATGTCATTGAAATCAATTTCTTGTGCATGCAATGAACGACCAGAGGTTTGAATATGGTATTTCAACATTTGGGCACGGGCATTAGCGCCGTATTTATTCTTCATCGCTTTTGACCATATACGACGAGCCACTCGGCCAATTACCGCATATTCTGGGTCAATACCGTTTGAGAAGAAAAACGATAAGTTTGGACCAAACTCGTTGATGTCCATACCTCGGCTTAAGTAATATTCTACAAACGTAAAGCCATTCGCTAAAGTTAACGCCAATTGAGTGATCGGGTTCGCGCCAGCTTCTGCAATATGGTAGCCAGAAATTGACACTGAGTAGAAGTTACGTACGCCTTTATCAATAAAGTACTCTTGCACATCGCCCATTAAGCGCAATGCAAATTCAGTGGAGAAAATACAGGTATTTTGGGCTTGATCTTCTTTTAAGATATCCGCTTGTACTGTACCGCGAACCAAGGTTAATGTTTTCGCTTTTATCGTTTTGTATACTTCAGGTGGCAACACTTGATCGCCCGTAACACCCAATAACATCAAGCCTAAACCGTCGTTACCTTCAGGCAATTCGCCTTGATAAGTTGGACGTTCACAACCTTTGCCTTGGTAGATCTTTTTAATTGTGGCAGCCACTTCTTTTTCTAAACCATTTTCAACAATAAAGCGTTCACACTGTTGATCTATCGCCGCATTCAAAAAGAAGCCTAAAAGCATCGGTGCTGGACCATTAATCGTCATTGAGACTGAAGTCATGGCATGTGCTAAGTCAAAACCAGAATAAAGTTTTTTAGCGTCATCTAAACAACAAATTGAAACACCGGCGTTACCAATTTTCCCGTAAATATCAGGACGAATAGCAGGATCGTTTCCGTATAAAGTTACTGAATCGAATGCTGTCGATAAACGTTTTGCTGGCATACCTTTAGAGACATAATGAAAACGACGGTTAGTACGTTCCGGGCCACCTTCACCTGCGAACATTCTTGTTGGGTCTTCACCTTCACGCTTGAATGGGAACAAACCGGCGGTATATGGAAATTCACCCGGTACGTTTTCTTGTAGGTTCCATTTTAGAATGTCACCCCAGCCTTGGTATTTAGGCATGCTGATTTTTGGAATAGCACTACCCGACAACGATTTGGTATGCGTTTGGATTGAAAGCTCTTTATCACGCACTTTAAATTTAAATTCAGGGTCTTTATAACGCTGAACTTTATCTGCCCATTGCTCTAGTAATAGTTTGTTTTTTGGATCTAAATCAAGCTCAACATGGGTATATAATGCTTCAAGTTGAGCAACTAAACCTGCTGACACATCTGTGTCAGTTTCTTTTGCTGTTTCAATGGCTTGATGAATGCCATAAAGCTTTTGTGCCACCGTAGTTTGCTTCTCTACCCAAGCATCGTAACCACGGTTACTTTCTGATATTTCAGATAAGTAACGAATACGGTTACCTGGAATAACACTACTCTTATTCGCTAACGTGCCTTCAGTAGATAAGAGATCACCAACGGTTAAGCCTGCTTTAGTATTTAACGCGGTGATCACCGCGTTGTATAGTTCGGTCATACCACGGTCATTAAATTGTGACGCAATAGTGCCGTATACAGGAACTTCATCATCGCCGGCTTCAAACATGCCACGGTTGCGTTTGTATTGTTTTTTCACGTCACGTAATGCATCTAAAGCACCACGTTTATCAAATTTATTTAACGCGATAATGTCAGCAAAATCTAACATATCTATTTTTTCAAGTTGGGTAGCGGCACCGTATTCTGGTGTCATCACATATAATGAAACATCAGAATGCTCTTCAATTTCGGTGTCTGACTGACCAATACCTGAGGTTTCTAAAATAATTAAATCAAAGTCAGTCGCTTTTAAAATGTCTAGTGTGTCATTTACATATACAGACAAGGCTAAATTTGACTGGCGTGTTGCTAGCGATCGCATGTAAACACGGTCATTATTTACCGCATTCATACGTATACGGTCACCTAATAATGCCCCGCCGGTTTTACGCTTTGACGGGTCAACCGAGACAATCGCAATTTTGCTATCTTCTGACGCCATTAAAAAGCGGCGGATCAATTCATCAACTAATGACGATTTACCTGCACCACCGGTACCGGTGATACCTAATACTGGCGTTTTACTTACTGTGGCAATTTTACGTATTTTAGCCAGGTCGCTTTTGTTTTCTTCTGGCGCGTTTTCTGCAGCTGAAATTAAACGGGCAATCGCTTGCTTTTTATCTTGTAGAGGCACGCCTTTCTTTAAGTTGGCTACGTCATCTTTTTTAACATTAATACCGGTTTTAAAATCACAACGCTCTAGCATGTCATCAATCATACCTAACAAGCCAAGCGCGCGGCCATCATCAGGTGAGTAAATACGGGTAATGCCGTAGTCTTGTAGCATTTTAATTTCGTCAGGCAGTATTACACCCCCACCGCCACCTACTATACGAATATGCTCACAACCACGCTCTTTTAACAGGTCATACATATATTTAAAATATTCATTATGGCCACCTTGATAAGAGGTCATCGCAATAGCGTTTGCGTCTTCTTGAATGGCAGTATTAACCACTTCTTCAACGCTGCGGTCATGACCAAGATGAATAACTTCTGCACCGCTTGATTGCAAAATTCTGCGCATAATATTAATAGCGGCGTCGTGACCATCAAATAATGATGCGGCGGTAACGATACGTATTTTATTTTTTAACTGATATCTTTCAGTATTCATCTCATACTCTCTTAATTTATCAAAATCGCTTATTCACAAGTGATATTCAGTAAAAAATATCCGTGTTTTAAAGCAATAATTATCTCAGTATTCACAACCTACTAAAGCACCTATGCACTAGTTTTAGTCGTAAAAGTCGATAATGGAAACTCAATAACAAAATTAGAACACACTAAAAATGTAATGAACATTGATTTTATTGTCAATTTGATGGACTATATTGTGATTAGACCACCAAGCAACACCGTGTATAAATTGTAGGCTACCATGTCAAATATCAAACTCACAAAATCAGCTGACATTCGCTTGTTCATCCCCGTATTTTTATTAAAAAAACTAGCTAAACATCGATTAACTGACGGCTTATACCCAGTTTCTTTGGGCATAACACAAGCAAATAACAACTATAAACTTCAGCAAGAATATAACCATTCACACAGCTTAATTTACTGCTTATCCGGCGCAGGAAAACTACACTACCTAGGTAAAGAAAGAATAATAGAACGTGGCGATCTTGTTATTATTAATGCTAATACTCCCTTCACTTTTACGCTTAATAAAACAAAAGATTCGATAAATAAAATTAGCCACGGTGATAAGCAACTGAGTAGCCGTGACAGCAAAGCTGTAGATAATATTGTCTATTGGATTAACTTCACTGGCACCTTAGCGCAAGATTTTGCTGAGCGACTACTAATGAAAATGGATAGTGGTGTTGCGCATGTAGGCGTGTTAAATAATATTGTTAGTGATTTTGATCACCTACTGGCATTAGGTGCTCGAGGTTATACGGCGACGAACGTTATTCATGCCGTGCATATTTTGCAACAAGCGTTGAGCTTTCTCGCGCTGCAATTACGTTTAACCATGTTTAATAACAGTTCCAGTTTTGATTTAGAGGCGGTTGAAGCTTTAATGCGCAACAGTTTGCATCAAGAACTGAGTTTAGATACGTTAGCGCATTATAGTCAGTTATCTAAATTTCACTTTGCGAAAAAATTTAAAGAGTTAACCGATAGCTCTCCTATTCAGCACTTTATTAATATGAAAATACAACACGCTTGTTCGCAGTTAGATAATAGTGATATTGCCATTAAAGACATTGCCAGTGGCTTAGGCTACAGCGATCCGTATTATTTTTCGCGACTATTCAAAAAATTAGTCGGTATTTCGCCAAAACAATATCGTGACTCTCGTCATAGTTCATAAACATTTTATTATGAGCGAAACAGCTTCGCGGCATCCTGACATTACAGACAATTCGAGTAACACTAAGCCTAGTTTATGCTGCATGTTAATTAGGTTTATTTAACTGCAGCGTAGTTGTATTTAAGCCATCGTCTATTTTTAATAACTAAATAAACTCATTGCAGTATATTTGCTTGTAATTGGCATAGCTTAACCCAATATTATTGTTTCTGAGTGTCTAGATAATGACTATTACGCTCAAAATAATGGAGCGGTTATGATCGCCAAAGTAACAAATAAAGCAATTTTCAGCAGTAGAGTTTTTTCTATTAATTATGTCACTTACCCTACTAATCATAGTGTGATGAAGCACAGCGATCCGGTACAAAAAGGACGTTATTACAAACTTAATTTTGTGTTGGTGCGAGCTAAAAGTGGTGGTGTGTTTGAATGTTCAAACTGTATTATCAATTTATTTAACCGGGTTTATCTATTTCGTCCGGATAAATACGAACACAGTGTATCTAAAATTGAGTCGGGCAAACGGGTACTATTGAGTTTTGCCCTTAATATATAATTTTATGTCTATTAAATAATCACGCTAAACCGCGCTTTAGTGATATTAAGCTTTATTATGATTGTTCCTTTAACTAGAAATACTGACTACAACTGCGCAAACTGTCGAATTAAGTTGTGGTAAACATTATGCAAATTGTCCATTTCAGTGCGAGAAGTTTTATTTTCTTTGATCAGGTTTTGAATAGTTTGATCTAACTGATATAAATTTTGGCGAATACTGACATCTGATATCATGCTTTGCATCCAAGTAATAGCTGCAAAGCGCTGTCCTTGAGTAACAGCCGTAACCTTGTGAAGGCTGCTCGACGGATAAACAACCGCATATCCGGCAGGTAGTTTTATTGACTGCTGGCCAAATTCGGTAGATATAACTAACTCTCCTCCTTCATATTCTTCAGGTTCACTTAAAAAAGTGGTCATTGACATATCGCTACGTAAAACTTCAGATGTTCCAGGTATTCTCATAACAGCAGCGTCTACGTGATAACCGTACTCTTCTGTCTCACTGTAGCGATTAAAACAAGGGGGGAATATTTTATGCGGTAAAGCAGCTGATACCACTTTAGGTGTTTCACCAATGCGCGACAATAGCTGGTTAGCTAATTGACGCACAAGGGTATTACTGGCATCAGCTTGATTGTTATTTTTCACTGAAGCCGCCATACCCATCGCTGTATTGCCGCCGTCACCCCAAGGGGCGTTGGCAAGCTGTTGGCGATAACTATGAACTTCTTCTTTCGATAATATTTTTTCTATAACAATCATTACGATTACTTTACCTGTTTAACTCAATTCTAAAATGTTTCTAAAAGAAACTATTACCATGGATTTAGTATTTATTAAAACTCATATGTTGCAGTAAGTTTTGTGCTGGTAGCACTGCCTAAATACATAAAGGCACCCGAACGATAAGCCGCTGTAAAATACTCTTCGTTAAATGCATTACCAATATTTAATCTAAAGGTTAAATCGTCAGTCGCGTAATAGTTAGCAAATAAGTTAACCACTTGATAACTAGGTACAACAATACTGTAGCGATTATTTACACTGTCATAACCCGCAGCAGAGTCAGGTTGCCCCGCATACATTTCACTTTGATAAGCGTAATCTCCACCAACAACGAATGACTCATTAAGCTCATATCTTAGTTGTAAGTAAACACTTTTTTCAGCAAAATTGCTTAACGCTAGGCCAATGCTTTCATCATTTATAGAATCTAACACTTCAGAGTCCATTGACGTAGCAGAGAACTGTACACTAAGGTTTTCCGTTATATTACCAACAAAGCCAATTTCAATACCTCTTACTCTATTCTCGCCAGTATTTAACGTACCTAAAGTCGCGTAATCATCGTCACCGACACTTTCCATAACATCATTTTTAGTAATTTGGAAAATAGATGCGCTAAGCATAAAGTTATCGTCAAGTAGCATTAATTTTGTGCCAAGTTCAATATTTTCTACACGTTCAGGATCTGAATCAGGTACTTGAGTGGCATTACCACAAACACCGCCATAACCACAGTTCGCGCCTAAATCAGTTTCTCCACCATTAATATTGGTTGCTGTGCTGTAATTTGCATAAACATTAACGTCTTCAGAAAAGTCATAGATTACACCAAAATTACCATTGTACATAGTATCTGAATAAGCATAAAGTGCTGATGTTCCGCCACTTGTTGCTTCATTACTGTAATCAAAATTATCTAATCTAGCGCCATAAAATACATCGAGTTGATCGGTTACATGTACCGTATCTAACATGTAAACTGACACAGTTTCAATATCTAGTACTGCATCGTTATCGCCACGACTATAAGTTCGACCCATCAATTGATCAAGGTTATCAAGCTGCTCACCTGCACCGTCGAGAATACAGTAGCCTGCGCTATCGCCACGTCGACCCGAGGTTATACAATTCGTTGGGTTATTATATTCAATATCATATACACCGTTGTTAACACTTTCATCGCTGTATTCAAAACCAAAAACAAAGTTGTTTTCTACGTCAAAAACAGAAGTGTTCCAGAACAAGTTAAACTGTGTACTCACGTATGAAACATCTTGATAACCTTGATGCGTACTTAAACCTATCGTTTTTGCACCTGGGGCATCCGGATCGCTATCCGCGCGAACTGTCCCCTTTGCTCCAGTAGTAATATAGCCATTTTTGGTGTCACCAAAACGCGTAGCGTTATAAAGCGTAATATTATCGTTAACTTCATACTCTGTGCGTAAGGTAAAGGTTTTGACTTCCGACTTTAAAAAGTCTGACGCTTGTGAATAAACCGGAATATCTTTAACGGGAGTACGCTCATCTTTGTCAAAGTAACTGCCTAAGTCAGGCACATCTTCCGCATCTAAATAATAAGCATCCGCGGTAATTGATAATGCTTGGGTTGGTAAATACACACCGGATAACTGTACGCCATTTCTTTCATTTGAAACTCCTTCACGGTCTGGCTTATCTTCATCAGAAATCAAAGCATTAAGTCGAACTGCGGTATTCTCTGATAAGGGTAAATTATAATCTAGCGTTACACGTTTATATTCATCACTACCTAAACCGGCATCAACACGGCCAAAGTTATAATTTACAGATGCCTTTTTAGTGATGCTGTTAACCGCACCACCTGATGAGCCTCGACCTGCAAAAGTTGAGCTTGGTCCTTTGGTAATTTCAACACGCTCGGTAGCAAAGCTTTCACGCGTGCTCATTCCTGGGTCTCTTAAGCCATCAACAAAAACATCACTGCGTGCTTCATGACCACGAATAATATAACGGTCGCCAAAAGCGTTGCCGTTTTCACCTGTACCTAAAGTAATGCCCGCTTGTGCGGATAGTATATCTTTAAGATCTGTTTTACCGGCTTCTATAATTTGATCTTGTGTCAGTACGGTGATCATTTGTGGCGTATCAACAAGTTCGGCAACACGACGAATATCACCAGAAGCGTCATGTAAATAGACAGAAGTTTTAGAGCCGTGAACCTTAATTAATTCAATTGCTTCTTCAGATTTATTAATTTCTTTCGATTCACAAATAACGGCACTGTCTTTTTCACAATTTTCTAGGTTATTTTCTGCGTATGCCGATGTACCACTAAATACCAATGCCGCAGCTACGGCTTGTGCACCCAATGTCATTTTATTTTTTTGATGAGGTTTTATTTGAGAGTTCATGTTTTATTACTTTTATTTTAAAGTCTTAATTAGTGAGGATTGAGATATTAACTAACACAAACCTCAAATGCAAATGATAATAGATATCATTTGCATTAATGTTTATATTTTGTGCATTAAAGGTTCCCTTACATCCGTTTAGGCCGCATACCGGTAATTTTATTTAGGTGATAAATTAAGGTAGTGACGTCCACATTACTATTGAATACATGAGGAATATTGTTACTTATGGAGAATTTTTAACGTATAAGAATTAAGCTCTGTAGTTATGAATAATACAAGCTCAAAGATAAGCACTTTCAAAAAAAGTCATCATAAAACCGTGTACTGTATTAAGCAAAATGTCTCCCTGCATAATCGCCCGCTTGTCACATGTTCATTTATGCAGGTATTAATGATATCTTCTTCAAATGCTCTGCCCTCAAAGTAATTCTTCAATGCTAAAATGCCAGGTTAATAAAATTTATTAATACCGGTATAGCACTTTACGGTGTTTATTTTTAAATTTTTAGTCTACGTTATTTAAATATGCTGACTTAATCATATCAAGCTTACAAAGGAACTTAATTTGGATATCAACACAGCAAAATCAGTTTTACAAAATACCTTCGGTTACACTGATTTTCGTCACCAACAAGCCAGCATCATTAGTGAACTAATCAATGGTGCTGATGTTTTCACCCTTATGCCAACCGGTGGCGGAAAATCATTATGCTATCAAATACCGGCTATTGTTTTACAGGGCGTTGGTATTGTTGTATCGCCACTCATTGCCTTAATGAAAGATCAAGTTGATGCGTTAAAGTTACAAGGGGTAAAAGCTGAGTTTTTAAATTCATCACAAGATTATGAAGAACAGCGTCGTGTTGAGCAGCTAATCACCTCGGGCAATGTCGACTTATTATATGTAGCGCCAGAAAGACTCTTAAGTGATTATTTTCTATCGCTACTAGATCGAGTCACCATCGCATTATTTGCCTTTGACGAAGCGCACTGCGTCTCGCAATGGGGCCACGACTTTAGGCCTGAGTATCAAAAACTCTCTATCATAGGTCACCGATATCCCAACACACCAAAAATTGCCTTAACCGCAACTGCTGATATGAAAACCCGTGATGAAATCGTTCAGGTTTTAAATTTAACGGGTGCTAAAACTTTTGTACATAGCTTTGATCGACCCAATATTCAATATCGCATCAGTGAACAGAAAAATAGCAAAGAGCAGCTACTGAGGTTTATTAATACCGAGCATGAAAAAGATGCCGGTATTGTCTATTGCCTTTCACGAAAATCCGTAGAATCAACCGCTCTGTGGTTAACTGAGCAAGGAAAAACCGCTTTACCTTATCATGCTGGTTTAGCCAGTGATCTTAAAGATAATAATCAACAGCGATTCTTAAGAGAAGACGGCATTATAATTGTCGCTACCATTGCATTTGGCATGGGTATTGATAAGCCTGATGTGAGATTTGTTGCACATTTAAATTTACCAAAAAGTATTGAAGCTTATTATCAAGAAACTGGACGCGCAGGTCGAGATGGCATGCCAGCTAACACATGGTTAGCTTATGGTATGCAAGATGTTATCAAGCTAAAGCAGATGGCAAGTCAAAGTGATGGTAATGAACAGTTTAAATTTATCACTCAACGTAAAATTGACGCTCTACTGGGTTACTGTGAAGTCAGTTCATGTCGCAGACAAGTGCTGTTAAATTATTTCGGAGAAACATTAGCAGAGCCCTGCGGTAATTGTGATAATTGCTTAAACCCTCCGGTAACTTGGGATGGCACCAGTGCTGCACGAAAAGCCCTTTCTACGGTTTATCGAACAGGGCAAAGGTTTGGAGTTGGCCATCAAATAGATGTGCTAACCGGCAAAAAAACACCAAAAATTACTAGTCTGAATCACGATCAACTTTCCACCTATAATATTGGCAGCGAACTTACGGCAATGGAATGGCAAACGGTATTTAGACAACTTATTTCCATGGGATATTTAGCGGTTGAAATGGATTATGGCGTGTTAAAATTAACCGAAAAAGCGCGACCATTATTAAAAGGTGAATGTGCGATTCAACTTAAAGTGCAAAAATATAAAAAGCCAAAGCAAGCCCAAAACAAAAAAAAATCTATTGAGTGCGATTTATCGGCAGGCGAACAAATCAACTTTGAAAAACTTAAGCAACAGCGATCTTTATGGGCAAAAGAGCGGAATGTTCCAGCATATGTTGTATTTCATGACGCAACTTTAATGGATATAGCGCGAATAAATCCTAAAAATTCAAACCAACTACTTGAAGTTAATGGCTTAGGTAAAACAAAGCTTGAGCTTTATGGTCAGAAAATTATTGCCTTGTTAACGTAGAAAATAAAACCGCATTAGTTATGTTGCTTCTTATGTGGCTTGTTATTTAATTTAGTTATCATTTGCAAGAATCTACATTTTTATATGCAAAAGAAAAAAGGCGTAGCTATCTGCCGATAAGAAGTAAAAATTAACTAATGCAAGTACTGTTTATCGATTCAATGCATGCCACAGTATGCTTGAAGCGCTATTTTAATTATCTATATTGAGAAAAATATCCCTTTACGGTTACACTTCAACTATCCTGTTTCTACCGAGGTCTTTCGCCTTATAAAGCGCATTATCTAGGCCTTGATAAATGGACTCAAAATTAGGAATTGTTTCTTTCATATAGGTTATTGAAAAACTGGCTGTAACCGTTAGTTCACTTTCATCATTTATAAATATGGGGTTACTTTCAAAGCTACTACGGATGCGCTCAACTATAATTTGCGCGGAAACTTTTTCTAAATCCTTTAAACAAATAACAAACTCCTCTCCACCAATTCTACCAAAAAGATCTTGCTGTCTAATATTATCTTTAGTTAGTTTAACTATATGCCTCAGTGCTTTATCACCACAAATATGTGAGTATTTATCATTTATAGATTTGAAGTCATCTAAGTCAAAAAGAATAATGGCATGTATATCATTGTTTATCGTATTGTTTAAGCATGCTATTTGTTCAAAAATCGCTCGCCTATTGAAGATGCGTGTAAGCTCATCAGTTTCTGATAATATTTTTTGTTTATTTTTTTGATGCCATATAAATATGCAGATGGTGAACAATGTAAATATTATTATACTGGATAATCCTAAGGTGATCTTTGATTGCTCGAGGTTAGCTGAAACTAAGCTAAGTTCCAGTGAAACTATATCTTGTTGTAACTCTGCAAAAGCTAAAATAGAAACAGAATTTTGCTGACTAATTAAAGCTTGTTGATTGATATCTATATAATTGTCAAAATACTGTTTTGCTAAGTAAGGTTGATTTTGAGATATATAATATTTGCTCAAAAACTCATATAGTAACCGTAAATTAGTGGTATTGGTTTGCTCAATTAGTAATTCTTTTTTTACTATGAAGCTATCAACACATTGAGTTCTATTATTTTCTAAACATGCTATAGCTTTATACAATGTCATTTTATTATTTTGATGCAACTCTTCAGTCGTACTTTGATAAGGTTCAAATTCATTAATAAGCGCTAACATTGCTGGAAACTTTTTTTCTATATATGCGAACTTTATTTTTAAAGTGAGTAATAACACTTGGTAATATTGAGCATCTATGAACAGGGCTTTCCCTGATTCAAATTTTCTAAAATATTGCTTACTTTCTTCAATTTCACCAGCATCTAATAATTCAGTAGCAATAGAATAATAAGTACGATGTATCTCAAAATCATTATTAATATAAGACAATTGTTTTTTGAACGTTTTCGCGGCTAGATTATACTGACCTATAGATGAATACATTTCAGCTATAGTGAGATAAATATCACTTATAAACTTTCTATCGCCTTTATTTAACTCCAGTAACATAAGAAAGCCTTGGATTTTTTCTACTGCAGTTTTATCCGAACAATACTGAAGCTCGGACATATCCAGGTACTTCAAAACCTCTTGTGACGCACTTGTTACTAAAGGTCGCATTTCATGCAAAAAATCACATGCTTTTTTTTCTGAATATCGATAATAAAATGCGGTCAAATCAAAAAGGGCAATTGATAAAATATTTGGGTTTACTTCCTTACTCGGTAAAAGGGTTATTTTCTTTAAGTGCCTTAGATAATCTTCACTAAAACCATATTTACAGTAAATAGCCGTCGATTTTTGCCAAAGTAGCTTCGAGCGCGCTTGATTTGATAAATTTGGTGAGTTAGCTAAAAATCCATCAACAGTATCACTTAACACTGTATCTACTGGGCAAGCATAATAAATAGAGGGTTGAATGCTATTCAAAGTAATATTCAAGTCATTGGCGAATGCCGAATTAATGAGAGAAAACGAAAAATAATATATGGTAAAAAATATCAAACATTTACTAACCACTATTTTAAATATATTCAAAATACTTGCTGCCACTTGAGTATAGCCATATAAAATAAAAACCTATTTTTGCTTATATAATGGTATTTCCAACCACTGTTTAACCGTGATTGTGAATAATGTTGGCCTGAATATTTAAATTGTTTGAATCAATAAAAAGTGAATAGTGTAAAAACTTGAGAGAATCGATAAAAAGTATTTAATTAGCAACAACCTAATTTATTTTTTAATTTATTTTTTAATTTTTAATTTAATTTTTAATTTAATTTAATTATAAAAATATAAAACTAACGGAATAAGGGGCATCCATGAGTCCCAATTTTTTAACCATAAACTATAAGCTGGAAATTTTTCGCAGCATAGGGTTTTATCCATAAATACCATCTAAAAAACCACTAAAATATATGCCTAAATGATTTATAAACTACAATGTAATTTATTGCAATAGAGCACATTAACAAAAGCTTAACACAGAGCAAGTCGTAAATTAACGTAAAAGTGTTTACCATTTGCGAATTAAGCAACCAGCAGTAATGAAAGTTTATCGCCCCCCCCCCTTTATTGTGCTAAAAATTGTGCTAAAAATGTACATGCTAACCACAAAAGCCCATGTCTGCGATTAACCGAGTAGAACAATAGAGTAAAAAGAGATTTAATTACGCTAACAGTACTTGAGCGGTATACTTATATTGCCTACAATAGCGCACTTTTCACTTATTACAGACCACTCATATGAACGATACAAGTTCGCAACCAGCTTTACCCGATCGCCTTTCAATTAACCCTCGCAGCCCACATCATGTTGCAGCAGTTTTCGAACATGAAATTGGTATTCGAATCAATGGCAAAGAGCGCTTCGATGTTGAAGAATATTGCATCAGTGAAGGCTGGGTAAAAGTCGCTTCGGCTAAAGCATTAGATCGTCGTGGACAACCGCTTTTAGTCACAGTAAAAGGGACTGTTGAATCATTTTATCGCTAAATTGGTCAGCAAAAAACTGATAATTTAGTTAATCTCCTTTCAAATATAGATAAAATAGGGGCAAATTGGCGTGATGTAAATCTGCCCCTATCAATACACCTAATACAATTCTAAGTATAACTGGTGCCACATATACATAGTAAAATTAAGTACCTATAACCATCTCAAAAAGTAACCACTAACATTACGTATACATTAACGTAGTCTGGGTTTGTGCTCTGCATGACCAACATCAAGATCAATAGATAACTTTAATAATTTATCGATTATCACGGTATCATCGACTTTCTTAGCTATACCCAATCCAAGAGAATAAGTTTAGTCATATTCGCAAAAGTGCATTCTCGGATATTAGTTTCAATTTCAATAATGATATTGTTTGTAAATTTATCACTTCACGATATTTATTGTTATTTAAAGTTTATCTGATAAGTTAGTTATTAATAATAATCCTGCACTTATGCTTATTCAGCCTTGCAGTTTGTTATTTTAACTACATATTTTTTCAATTGATACAAAAGGTCTACTACTAATGCTGTTAAGTAAACGACATTCAATTCAACAAAAAGTCACGGTATTATTTATTAGTATTGTTTTGCTCTGTGCTATTGCTTTTGGGGTTATAACCTCTAGTACATTATCATCTTTGTCCTCTGAACAAATATCGTCAACTCAAAGCCTGCTACAAAGTTCTGTGCTTAACTCGATGGAAGACGCCGGAAAATTGTCGAGTGAACGTATCAGTAATTTACTTAAGCAAAGCTTCGCACCAGCACTAATTTTGGCTGAAACTTTAGCTAAAACAGCTTACCCTAATACGCCTTTTGATCGAGATGTTGTAAATGATTTAAGCCATTACGCTTTAGATGCCACGCCAACAATTAGCTCAATTTATGCCCAATTTGAAGTGAATGGTTATGACAGACTCGATAGTAAGTTTTTAGCATTCGGTCAACACTCAACACCAACAGGAACTCTAGAAGTTTATTGGATAAAAGAGAATGGAAAAGCCATTTTTTACCCTACTGAAAATGCACAAGATAAATACATTACTGATAAAGACGATAATGGCATTCGTACCGCAGAGTTTTATTTATGCAGTAAAGACTCACTAAAGCCTTGTGCGTTAGATCCTTATTTGTATGAAATAGAGTCCGGTCGTCATGAATTAATGACAACGCTATCTGCCCCTATTATTGTATCTAAAGAGTTTAGAGGAATAGTTGGCGTTGATATAAATTTACCTGTCATACAAAAATGGATAACAGAACAGTCAAAATCATTATTTCAGGGTAATGCATCTATAAGTTTATTCAGTCAGCGAAATATCCTAATAGCATCAAGCCTTTACCCTGATAAATTATCTAATAAAGCCAGTGCAGTTAATGCAGAACTTTCTACGATATTGAATGAATCTAAAAGCTCAGTTAACTCAGGTACTGACTGGTATGTTAAAGTTCCAGTGTTTATCAGTGAAGCCGATGTGACTTGGACATTACTTATTTCACTGCCTGAAAAGGTTGCTTTAGCCTCAATATTACAAATGACCGAGCAAGCGAATGAGCACTACAATATAGCGTTAGTAGAACTTTTGCTCTTTTCGTTGCTGTTTGTAATAGTCGCTTTATTATTTGCAATTTGGCTCGCAAGGTCGATAACGACCCCCATAAAGTTACTGTCTTCTTCAATTCAAGAATTGGCAGAAAATGAAGGGGATCTAACTCAAAAAGTAAATGTTAATAGTCATGCAGAATTAATTCTCTTGGCAGAAGGGTTTAATAAGTTCATTAATAAATTGGCAGAAATGATTAGTGCATCTAAAACTTTTTCTCATGAGCTATATGGAAAATTCAGCGAATTAGAAAATATTGCAAATGACGTTGAAACTGGCACTCAAGCACAACAAATAGATTTAGACAGTATTGCTACAGCAATGACTGAAATGGCAGCTTCTTCGGGTGATGTAGCAAAGCTAGCAGTAGAAACGGCTAATGGTGGCAAGCATGCTAACGCACTTCTCCAAGAAACACAGGACATATTAGAAAGTAGTGTGAAAAACGTGCAATTACTTCAGGGCAATATATCCTTGACGAGCGAACAAATATCACAAGTTGCTGCTCGCAGTGATGATATAACGAGTATTGTTGAAACTATTCGATCTATTGCCGATCAAACTAACCTACTAGCACTAAACGCGGCAATAGAAGCAGCAAGAGCAGGAGAACAAGGAAGAGGTTTTGCCGTTGTTGCCGATGAGGTTAGAAGCTTAGCAGCACGTACTCAAACCTCTACTCAAGATATCAGTAACTTAATTAGCAATTTACAAATAGATGTCAATAAAGCCGTTCAAACATTAGACGAGAACAAAGATTCAATTACCCGTACGGTTGATAATACAAATATTAGCTTTGAACGACTTTCTCAAACAAAAACAAGCATTGAGATAATGAGCGAAAGTATTGAGCAGGTAGCAACAGCGGCCGAGCAACAAAGCCATGTTGCAGAGGATATAAACATTCGATTAGTATCCGTTTCTGATAGTAGTAATGGCCTAGCTGAATTAGGGCATAAATTACAAAAAAATAGTATTCACTCGAAAGGCATAGCCGAACAGATTAAAGCCGAGTTAAATAGGCTAAAATGTTAGTGAACATTAGTTTATTCAATTCAGAGGAAAAATGACAATACATAGCGTTGCACAACCTCAAGATAAGAATAAAGTTGCCTTAATTGTTGGTGCCAGTGGTTTAGTTGGACAACATTTGTTGATGCAGCTTTTAGAAAGTAGCAATTACAGTAAAGTTATCGCCTTAGTGCGAAACCCTCTTACTATAGAACACAACAAACTTGAACAAAGAATAGTAGATTTTGAGCATTTAACCGCAGAATTCACTCGCTTAGAACTCGCTAATGAAGAAAAGCAAAATACAACAACTAACAACGACGGCTTAGCCAAAATTGATCATATATTTTGCACACTTGGCAGTACTATAAATAAAGCAGGCTCTAAATCAGCTTTTTGTAAAATTGATTACCTGTACCCACTGATCATAGCCAAACATTTTTATCGTCAAAATACGGCACTTTTTGCCATAGTGACCGCAATGGCAGCAAATGAGTCTTCGTCCATATTTTATAACCAAGTTAAGGGGAAAGTGGAGACAGGGTTAAGTGACATTGGCTTTGAGCACCTTGGCCTATTTCGTCCGTCAATGTTATCAGGTCAACGTGATGAGTTCCGACTCGGCGAGCAACTGGGTAGCGTATTGATGAACGCACTTGCATTTATGATCCCAAAAAAGTATCACGTAATTCAAGCCAAAAAGGTGGCGAATGCTATGCTCGCTTACGCAGAACATCCTCCATCAGGAATTACGATTATACCGTCAGATCAGCTGCAAAATTACTAAGTGTTTTACCGGTCATACGATAGCCAACCCACTCTTCTTGTGCGACTGCACCTAGCGAATGATAAAATTCTCTTGAAGGCGTATTCCAATCTAAGCAGCTCCATTCAAATCGCGCACAGTCTTTTTCTATGGCGATTTTTGCCATAGCTTTTAGTAATTTAACGCCTGCACCTTTGCCACGGTATTCAGGCATAACGTATAAGTCTTCTAAATACAGGCCTGATTTTGCTAACCAAGTGGAATAATTAAAGAAATAAATGGCTGAGCCAATCGCGACACCGTCAAGCTCACAAATTAAGGCGAAAACATGACTGTTTTCTGCAAAAATACTATCTTTTATGCTTTGTTCTGTGGCTAAAACTTCATGTTCAGCTTTCTCATAGATCGCGAGATCTATAATAAATTTAAATAATATACGGGTATCGTCCGCTGTAGCTTTTCTAACGACTAAATTGCTCACATTTAACTCCTAATCAATTGATTTATTGTCTTTTTTATTAATTTAACAATCAATACATATAATTTTTCATACGATTATTGATTCTCTAACGCTTGTTTTGCACGGGTAATTATCGCGGTTGAAAATTCTTTAAAGACTCCTTTCAACAATATCCAATGATGCCAGTATAGTGTTCTTATAATAGGGTGTTCTGGCATCAAGTTTACCAGTACTCCTGAAGTCAATTCAGCTTGTATTTGCAATTTAGGGATTAAGCAATAAGCTAAGCCCTGCTTAGCAAAGTTAACAAAGGCTTCTGACGAGCGCACAGTATGACAAGGGTAAGAGCCACCTTTTAATCCAAAAGTTTGTTCAATATATTTAATGTGCATATCATCTTTTTGATCATAAGCCACAGCGGGTGCTCTGGCCAATGATTGTTCATTAATACCCTTAAAAAAATAACGTTTGATAAAACTTGGCGAAGCGACTAATAAATACTGAATATCGCCTAATTTATCAAGTGTACAACCTGGTAAAGCATGTTCATGTGTACTCAACGCGCCAAACACTTCACCATCTTTTAAGTAATTAAGACTTCTATTTTCATCAACCAATCGAAAGTTTACTGCGACATTATATTCATGACAGACATCACCAATGGCTCCAATTAACCAAGTGGCTAAACTGTCTGCATTACTGGCGATGTTTGCCGTAATTGTTTCGTTTTTTTTATCACCTGAAATTTCAGGGATAATATCTTGCTCAAGTAATTTCACCTGTTGATAATGAGCGAGTAATTTCTTACCGATACTAGTTGCTACTAGAGGTTGTGCACGAATTAATACCGGCTGACCTAGCGTTTGCTCTAAGCTTTTAATCCGCTGTGACACAGCAGATTGTGTAATAGCTAATACCGAAGCGGCTTTATCAAAATTTTGTTCATCCACCACCACGCTCAACGCATGTAATAGCTTATAATCCAACAAAGTAATTCACTCCTACAAGTTGCTCATGTTGATTTAACACAGCGACATTAGCAAAACTAATCAAAGATGAAAATCATTAATTATATTTATTAATACTGATTCGTTATATTAGCCGCAATGACACAACACACTGATATTTTTTGGAGTAAAATGTTTTCACCTCTTCTACAAGGCCTTTTTTTAGGTGGCAGTATGATTATTCCGCTTGGCGCGCAAAATTCTCATGTGCTCAATCATGGCATTAAAAAAAATCATCATTTTTTAGCTGCATCAATTTGCATGCTATGTGATGTGGTACTTATTGCATTAGGTGTGTTTGGCGGTGCAAAACTTATCGCCACATCTCCAACCTTAGTCACCGTTATTTCTTGGGGCGGTATACTATTTTTATGTGGTTATGCAGTTTTGTCATTTCGCCAAGCATGGCTTAATAGTTATAATAGTGCGCATGAAAAAGCGGAAAAAACGAATAAAAGACCTTGGCTAGTTATTGCTTCTACATTAGCAGTAACGTTATTGAATCCACATGTTTATCTTGATACGGTATTGATATTGGGCAGTGTTGGTGGCCAGTTTCAAGGCCATGAAAAAATTGCATTTGCAATCGGTACCATGTTGGCTTCTATGCTATGGTTTTATAGTTTAGCTGGCGCAGCGGCGAAAATGTCACCTTGGCTTAATCAAGCTAAGGTAAAAAGAATCATTGATATACTCGTTGGATTAATTATGTGTGCCATAGCATGGACATTGTTTAATAGTTTATAGCGTCTAAGCAAGTCTTTTACGCCAATTTCCAGCGTGATATAGCGTACAGTTTTCTTCGCTATCTAGCTCAACTTGGTTTTTAGCATTTTTAAGCTCAATGCCAATATCAGCAAGATTACTGGTAATCATCGATGCTAAGCTATTATTATCAGATGACTTCAAATAGCTCGCTAATGTAATGTTACGGTCAAAAACACAAACTATTTTTAAACTTTCGGGGAAGTTATCAAAATTAACGGTATGTGTTAACCACTCAAAGCCTTCGATGCTTTCTAACGCGGAGTGGCAAACCTGAGTTAGCACTTTGACTATTTGATTATCCAATTTTTTATCTGATTTACGCATGACTTATTAACACTACCTTTGACTTTGACTTTGCATGGCCTTTATACATTATCTATAAAAACATTTATACAATACCTTTAGAAAATATTTTTGAAAAATCGGTTGCGCTTAAACCATTATTTTTACTTCCCAGGTAGTTATTTTTTCCTGATCTTTTTGTCGTTAATAAAAAACCGTCTGCTGTTTTTATCAATTCATCAAAATTAAATTTTTCATTTTTATCATGTAGAGCATAACCTGCTGATATGGTGACTGAAAGCGTCGCCTGATCGTATTCTATAAGCAAATCGCTAATACTACGAATGATTCTTTTAGCAAGTTCACGCATTTGACTATGACTAACTGACTCGCAAATCAAAACAAATTCATCGCCTCCCCAACGAATAAGGAGGTCATGTTCCCTAATTTGCGTAGTTATTGTATTTACAATAGCTTTTAATGCTTTATCACCACCCGCATGTCCAAATGTATCATTTATAAATTTAAAGTCATCACAATCAATTATTAACGCCCCTAATGACAACTCAGGATCAGTTTCTCGCTCAAATCGAGACTGAACCGCCGGTAAGTAACTTTTTAAATAACTTCGACAGAATACACCCGTTAGTCCATCCTTCATCGATGTTACAACTTGCGCTTTTAACATCCGATGGTGAACAAAAAACACGATGATAAAAAAGCAAAAAACTAGCCCTAATGCAATGAGAATAAAAATAGACTGCTGTTGTTTATTTTTATTCTCTTCTACCATTACTTTATTAATTAAGAATGAGTTATTAAGCTCAGCATATTCATGCTGACTTTTAATATTCTCAATGCGCTTATCCATAGTGGTAACTAAACTTATTGTGTTGGTTTCATTCGCTAAATGTTGGAAATTAGCGTAGGCACGTAAGTATTTCAATGAATTTTTATCATCTCCCATCAGCTGATAAATATTGCTGAGTAAATACTGAATAGCAGCACTATTATTGCTATGCGGCATTTTATTATTGTAGCGTAAACTCATGATGGCATAATCGAGCGCGAGCAAGGGTTTATTAGTTACTACATATAACTCGGCTAAGTTTTTACTCACGGCTTGTAACAAGCGAATATCATGATCGGACTCAGCTTTATTTAATGCCAATTTCAGCCATTTTTCTGCTGCTGAAAAATTCCCTAATTGTTGTTGTACAATACCTTTAAATCGAGTTAAGTAACCATTGTTATTATTTAATCTCGACGGAATATTTTCAGCAACTATGGTTAATTCGAAGGTTTCTTGTGGGCCAACTTCAGGTAAATTAATGTGTACACAAATTAAATATAATGTAGCTAAAAACTCACCATCATAGTTTTTCGTTTCACGTGCTAACGTTAGTGCCATTTGTAAAGGTTCAACAGCTAATTGAAAAAGATCTAATTGAATATAGATCAAGGCTAAACGATTTAAGGCGACTATCTCACCACGTTTATTTTTCGAATCATGGGCATAATCAGCCATTTTTTGGACATAAACTATTGTTTCAGCGTAATTTCCGCGAACTAGGTATATGCCACTAATACTTTCTAATGAGTCGATATATAATTCGTCACTTTTAACTAAAGAAAGCTTTGAAATCGCTAAATCGAGATAATATTTACCTTCTACCCAATCACCACTCTTAACTTTTAGCTTCGCTATATAAGCATAAATAGGAGCTTGCAATTCAGCATAGGCTGGCAAACTAACTTTAATAAGCAAGTCTTTAACAAATATACGATTTTTATCGGTATTTAAATGCTAAAAGCTTTTTAATTGAGTATAATATTCTCGGGTTTCTTGAGCGTATGCTTTTGTTAGTATCAGCACAGAAAGGAGCAGAAAAATAATAATGATCGAGAGGTTAAGTCGTGGATACCTACTGGTGAAGTTCATTTTATAAATTCCATTTTTGTGTAAACATTCCATTGTTGAGCTACAGCTTACATTATATTACTATAAATGTATTAAATATGAACTAGCTATCAACCCTACTTTGTAGAGAAATAGTTCAACATAATTTTTATTAATCACACTTATTTTGACAACTTATTATAGCAAAATAGATATTTTACCTAGTAGAACTCATCAATTTTGAAAGACAATTATAAAAGAGTAAAACCGCTACGATAGTCATTGAGCAGCGATATTACAAACTTTACTTTATAGTGTTAAATTTTATTTAACTATCCATCAATTTCGTTAGTATATGGTATCTTAATCATTGTTTTCTGATTAAATATAGATAAATTTAACTCATATAAAAGTTAACAGTATTTACATTAAAATAGCCTATAGTAAGGCGTAATCAATCAATTCTGGCTTGGCAATTAAACTGACAGTAGCAGGGAATATAAGTGAACAACACCAAACTTACCCAAGACGAAAACCTTTCCATTAAGGTTAGTTATCAGTTGTTGCCTACTGATCATCAAAGACTGGATTTATATTTTTCATTACCGGTTGAAATGGGTATAGGCCCTAAAACCTTAGCCGAAGAGCATTATTTTCATAGCAGCATTGAAAATCACAGTGCTTATTACTCAGACCAACTACACATACCTTTAGTGCGCAGCCGATTTATAAGCCAAACTAAAGGTGAGCAAAGTGATTATCGGCTTAACCTTAATTTATTTTCTTATCAGATTCGAATTGCCTTAGATACGGATATAAAACAGACTATTAAGCTTAGAGAAAGCGAGAGTTTTTATCCTCAAGCCATTGTGCTAGCAGAGCAAATTTCTGGTTTACTGAAGAAACTTAGGCGATATACCCCGCCAGATAAAAAACTTAGTCCATTTTTTGAAAATGCCGACAATTACCTTAGTTGGCAAGTCGAGCAATCGTTTTTAAAGTTGCTTTCTCGTGGACCAAAAAGTAGTGACTTTACTACCGAAAGAAATTTTTTGTTCGCCTTATGTCGTAGTGAAAGTGAGTACCGCGAAGCCAATCAATATAATTCGCAAATTACTTTAGATGATCCTAATCGTATCACGAACAAAATGCGCTTGCTGCAGCGGTTAATCGAATACGGTGTAGTACTTCAGCAAGAAGTTAAAAGTCTTAACCGCAATTTAAAGCGTATTGTCAGTGGCACAGTTACAGCGGTAATTATGGCTTTTGTGATGATGTTAGTGCTAAATGCTCGAGCTAATTTTACTGAAGTAACCATTGCTTTAGTCGGCATGTTAGGCTTTGTTTATGGCTTAAGGGAAATATTTAAAGACGATATTACTCGTGTTATTTGGCGTTATATTCAAAAAGGTTTGCCTAAATGGAAAAATATTTACACCAATAGTGTAAATAAAAATCGTATTGCAACCCAAACAATTTGGCTTGAATACATTCGCAATAAAGACCTACCCAAAAAAGTTGATAAGTTATTTCAAAACCGTCGTCATCAAAATAAACAGGCCGCACAATTACTGCACTTTCGTAGTGACACGAAAGTAAATGCAAAAAGCTTTATGCCCGGCTATGATGAAATTCAACAGCGTATCTATTTTAATTTAACGCCCTTTATTCGTTTCCTAAAAAAAGGTGAAGGTCGCTTATATTCTCTGGATGGCAGTAAAGTAACAAAGCAAGCGGTTGAACGCCGTTACCAAATAAATGTAGTGTTAATGCAAACGGATAAAAAAGATTTACAACAAACACAACGTTTTAAGATCACTCTAAATCGTTCTACTATTGTGAACATAGAGGCGATGAAAGCAGATGACGATGATTAATAATTAAATAGTTATTACACCATCTTACTCTGTCGTTAAGTTGTACTAAACCAATATAAAATATGGTCATATTTTATCTTACTAGCGGTTTTAATCCTGTGTTTTTAGCCAAGTGACAAGTGTTGGAAAATGATCATGTATCGCCTGCGCATGAGTTAAAATATTAATGTGGTCGTAATCAGCTATGTTACCTGCCTGTTTTGATAATACTGAGAATTTTGCTGCGCTATTGCCACATTCGTCAATAAACAACTTTACATCTTGCTTGTGTCCTAAAGCATGATCATTAATACCAGTGAAATGCCAAGTGGGTGGCCAGGTTACATTTTGTGCTGCATTATAGTAATCAAAACCATCGTATTGATCACGCCATTGTCCTGGGATAACCCATGCTATGCTTTCTTTTAGCGACAAAATTGTTTCACTATCAGAGCCAAATCTAAATTTTTTAGCATCAAAATAGCCCTGATTTTTTGCTACAATTGGCGCGATATACCGCCACATTAAACCTAATTTAAAATAAGCTTCAAAGGTTTTAACCGTTACAACTCGCTTGGTTCCAAAACACGTTTTGCTTTTTACTTTTGCGAGCCATTGCGGATATCGAGCCAAAAAGCTCGTTATTAATACGCCCCCCCATGAATGGGCAATAAGATGAATTTTTTGGCTATTCAAGTGCTGAATTTTTTCGAGAAATAACGGAATGTCTCGTGTGATAGCTTCGTGTTGGCCAAATGTCGATGTCGAATTAATCGCTGGCCGGCTTTTCCCTCGCCCACGTAAGTCAGCAACATAAACATCAAAACCTTGTTCTGCAAGATAACAAGCTAATCCCTTGCCTTTTTCTGTATAGAAGATAAAGCCGTTTTCAATTAAGCCATGCAACATAAAAATTGGCACACCGCCGACATTTTTCCAAATATGGCGTAAGTGAAGCTGATCTTCACCATCGGCTATATAAATTGATTCTTGCTGCATTAACATTTACCTATCATTATTCACTACTTGTTAGAATTTAGCTTTTTATTAATGCTAACCATACTAGAAATAGAAATAATGGTCAGACCAGGTGTTAGGTTACTTTTCTTCAAAAGAAAGAACAAGTAGTAAAAATCAATTTTTTATCAGGCTTTATCGATTTGATGGTCCCTGTTTAAAAATAAATAGGTAACATTTTGTTACTTTACCTTCAGAGATAATCTGCATAAGATAATAAATTACTGTACTGATAGTTTTTGCTTTATAGCTTTGGTTATTTTCAGTAAAACGACAAGCTGTTTCACGGAACGAAAACGATCCAACCCACGGATAGGGCCAGCATTTTGGATCACCCTCTATAGCTTGGAGTTCATTATGATCGATATTTTATTCGATATTATTGGTATGTCTGGAACAATTCTCGTTGTTGGCGCATTTATAATGCTACAACTGGAAAAAATAAATCCAAAGAGTTTAGCGTATAACTTAATCAATCTTTCTGGCGCTATTTTGCTGTTAATCAGTCTTTGCTACAACTTTAATTTAGCAAGTTTTGTCATTGAACTATTCTGGATTGCTGCCTCAGTAATCGGTTTGGTAAAATATTATACAAAATCAAAACAAACAATCTCTGTTGAATAATCTTCCAATGAGACTAATTTAGTCGTCTATTTTTCCTCAAAGAAAGTAGAACACTTAATTAATCAAATTGGCATTAATCAGTTGGTCGCTAATATTTTCAATTCTAAAGTCTATGTCTAGCCAATGATTATAATTGCATGGGCATAGGTTTTAGTTGATTAAGTCCCCAGATGCTGTTGCTTTAAACATCAGTTATTCATTTCTCTATTAAATTATACTTTATCGCTTGCGTTAGCCGATTTTACACGTATCATGCCGCCCTATTTTTATGTTTTTATCGTCGGAAATATTGTCTCATGAGAAAGTTACTTACCTCGCCAAATGCCATGTCACTTAGTGCTACCGAACAATCAATTTACCAAAACGCTTTGTCGTTTGTCGCTGAGATCAGCCTTAATTTAATGGCCGTAAAAGTAGAAAATCATCCTGATAATTTTCTTAACTGGTGCAGAGAGTTATATCGAATTTGCTTACATGACATAAATCATGACTTATTAGAGCCAAGCCAACAAAAGCCTTTAAAGAAATTACAAGAAACACTGTCTAACGGTGTTAGTGCTTGCCAATTAAAAATGGCTCGTATTATCCCATGGCCTATATTTACTGACTTTATAAAAGAACACACTAAGTTACAAGCCTTACCCGAAAGACTAAAACTATTAGATTATATTGCAGCGATACGCAGTAATAAATTGGCTGATATGATTGATGAAGACAGACTAGCGTTTGCTGGAAAACATAGCGCCCAGCATGATATCAGTGTTTATGACTTTGATGTAGAGTGGTTTGCTGGAACCCGTGGTGCCAAAACTTTTCATCAACTATTAAAATCTCATCCACAAGCCTTTGATCAAGCCCTTGCTAACATCCCCTTGGACGGTGATGTTACATTGGCAAACTATGAAAGCTTTGTTAATGCTTATCAAGGCATATTTGCTGATCACACCAATGAAGAAAAAGCACCATTGAGTGCAGCAACACGATTGTTGGCCATGCGCCGACCAGACCAATTTATTGCGTTAACTAGTGGAAAAATAGACACCTTGTCACTAGGCTTAGGCTTGGTAAAACTAAACAACCAAAGTTTTGATGATTATTGGCATGAAATGATTGCAGGTATTAGAAATACACAGTGGTGGCGTAGCGAAGAGCCAAGCGATGAAATTGAACTTCAGCTTTGGAAAAATAGAGCCATATTAATTGATCTATTTTTATTTGCTGATAATTCGTTAGCGGAAAATTCAAACTATATTCGTATGCGTGATAAACCTAAAAAAATTAAAATTGGTGTGGCTAAAGCCGTAAAACGAAGTAAAGCTTCAGCAGAGGCTATTGTTGATAAAGCTTTTGAAGCAGATGATATTCCTGATTTTATACTCAACATGCGTAGTACTATAGTGAATAGTGTTAAAGACGGTAAAACGGTTGACCAAGCTATTACTTTAATGCGTAATATTTTTGGCTAACTATGACTTTTTGCTGGTTAGTAAAGTCGTAATATTCTAAGCCCAATTTAATTGGGCTTTTTTATGTTTGCTAAACAGGCGATTTACTTATTGTATTCGCTTATGCGGGCAAGATGATTGAAAGCACTTCAATTAAGCTAACAATTTTCAGATTAAAATCTATATTCATCTTTTGCATGAATCAATGCTCATAGTTTTAATTTGTGAGGTTAATGTTTTAGCTATTATTTTTAAGTCTCTATCTTAGATAAATATTGGCGACTTAATTGTAAAGTTAACTAATATTCAGCTTACTTTGGCTAATCATTTAGTTTATTAAAGTATTTGATTTGACTAGGATCAAGTAATAAATAAATCACTAAGTCATACTGACTGCAAAGAGATAATATAATTCATCAAACTTAAATAAGGATCAATATTTAAATTCAAGCGTGTAAGTCACTCATAGCTAACTATTGGGATGACAGATAGCAATGAAAGTTACTATATAGACCGCTTTAAGCTGATAAATTAACGAATCAGTAGGTATTTAATCAATATAGATTAAGTTCTGTGATAAATTAAATGCCTCAGTTGCAATAATAGAGAGCAATATGTCATTACGGAAAAAGTCCCCGTCTACTATCGACTGGTCTAAATACCTAAAATCTGGAAATAGGATTTTTATTGGCTCTAACGCTGCAGTACCTAATGCATTAATTGAGGATATTATTGCCAATAGCCAAGGTTTGCATGACATCGAAGTTGTACATATTTTGACACTTTCTGATGATGTTTGGGTAGAACCAAAACACAAAGATTTATTTAAGGTTAACGCTTTTTTTATTGGTGGCGAAAAAATTCGCAAAGCAATTAATGAAGGCCGTGCAGATTACACTCCTTCCTTCTTATCCGAAATTCCAAAGTTATTTAATGAAAACATTTTACCACTAGACGTTGCATTGATTATGGTTAGTCCACCAGACGAATATGGTTATTGCTCATTAGGCGTCAGTGTTGACATTATTCAGGCTGCAATAAATAAAGCAAAATATGTCATTGCACAAATTAATCCTAAAATGCCTCGCACTAATGGTCATAGTTTTGTTCATGTCAATCAAATTCATGCTTCTATGACCGTACAACAATACTTACCAGAAACGCCAATACCGGTAATAGATCGTGTAACCGAACAAGTAGGCCAATATGTGGCCATGTTAGTCGACAACGGCTCTACTATCCAAATTGGCATTGGTAACATTCCTTCGGCAGTATTACGCTATTTAGCTAAACATAAAGACCTAGGCGTGCATAGTGAATTAATTTCCGATGGCATTATCGACTTAATGCTTTCTGGTGTAATTAATAACCGTAAAAAAACCTTCCACAAGGGTAAAACTGTGGTCAGTTTTTGCGTTGGAACGCGTCGCTTATACAAGTTTGTTGATGGTAACCCTCACGTTGAATTTTATCCCAGCGAGCATGTTAATTCACCCGTAAATATCGCACGTAATGACAAGATGGTGTCTATTAATAGCGCTATTGAAGTCGATTTAACCGGTCAAGTAGTATCAGACTCCATTGGTTATCATTTTTATAGTGGGATTGGTGGGCAAGTCGACTTTATTCGCGGCGCCTCTTTAAGTAAGGGGGGTAAGCCAATCATCGCCCTCCCTTCAACAACCAAAGACGGTAAAATATCGCGTATCGTTGCACATATTACTGAAGGTGGTGGCGTAGTTACCTCTCGAGGACATGTTTCATATGTTGTCACCGAATACGGTATTGCTTCGCTGCAAGGAAAAAGCATTCGCGAACGGGCTTTAGAGTTAATCCGAATTGCACATCCTAAATTTCGTGATCAATTACTTAGAGATGTTCGTAAGCACTATTGGGTACCTGAATACCAAGAAAATACCCCGACATCAGTACCTGAACTTGGAGAAGTAGAGATAAAGCGTTTTACATTTGCTGATTCAGAATACTTTCTTCGTGCGTTGTCACCAGCTGACGAACGTAAGCTACAGGAATTTTTTTACTCCCATAATCAAGAAACATTAATGATGCGATACAACCACCATACAACACAAATGACCCGTGAAAAATCGTGTGACTTGGTCAGTGTAAATCAGCATATTGATTTAGCCTTATGTTTAACAGAACGTGATCATCTAGGTGAATCTATTCAAGGTGTTGGCCGTTATTATTATCTTGAAGCGAATAATAGCGCGGAAGTTGCATTCGTTATTAAAGAAAGTAAACGAGGTAAAGGTATGGCTAAAGCACTGCTTACTGAAATAATAACTATTGCTAAAATTCGTGGTGTTGAGCAATTAATAGCAAGTGTCAGACGAGACAATGCGCCTATGTTGAAAGTATTTGAAAAAGCAGGTTTTTTAAGAAAACCATCCGACGGTTATGACGAAGTAAGCTTGGCTTACACCCTATAATTAAATCATACATTAACAACATTGGAATCGCTGAGCTATGAGTAAGTAACGCTTAGCATTGAAGGTATAAAGGAGTGTAAATATGACCGTTGGCGTTATTAGTCATCACCAGTGCTTAACACATGACATGGGAGAACATCACCCTGAAGCGCCAGCACGTATGGCTGCTATTCAGGATCAGCTTATACGTAGCGGTCTCGAGTATGTTATTAAACAATTTGATGCAAAGCCTATTGATAAAGAGCTACTTTATTTAGCACATGACAAAAACTATATAGCATCAATTTTTGCCAATGCACCAAGCGAAGGTACGTATAACGTTGATGACGATACGGTTATGAACCCAAATACGCTTAATGCTGCTCTACTTTCCGCTGGTGCCGCAAAAGTTGCGGTAGACCTAGTGATGTCAAAAGAGATTTCGTCAGCATTCTGCGCTACCAGACCCCCAGGTCATCATGCTGAATACGATAAAGGGATGGGATTTTGTTTTTTTAATAATGTCGCTATTGCTGCCGCCTATGCTAAAGAAAAATATAAATTAAAGCGCGTCGCTATTGTTGATTTTGACGTTCATCACGGCAACGGTACAGAAAATATTATAAAAGGTAAAAAAGGCTATTTATTTTGTTCTACTTATCAATATCCATTTTATCCATTTGAAGTGCAAGAAAGTACTAAACCGCCAATCATTAATACACCATTAGCGGCAACAACAAAAAGTAATGACTTTAGAGAAGCGATTCTCGATCATTGGTTACCCGCATTAAAGAAATTTAAGCCGCAAATAATATTTATTTCAGCAGGCTTCGACGCGCATATAGAAGACGAAATGTCACAAGTGTGTTTAGTAGATGAAGATTATCGTTGGGTAACTGACCAACTTAAAGATATTGCCGATAAATATGCTCATGGTCGGATTGTGTCTGTGCTTGAAGGTGGCTATGCCCTCAACGCTTTAGGAAGAAGTGCTGTAGCGCATATAAATGGATTAATCGGCTATTAACATGTATAAAATACTGGCATCAAATTAATAGATTCACCTGGCTATAAAGTTGAGTTGAGTATAACTATACCTAAAGCATTGGCTTTAGGTATAGAACAGCTTAATGCCTAAGCTACTTGATCATAATTTCTCTTAATCGATATTCACCCGTTAAGGTTCTTACATTTGGATAGGTTTTCGTTATTTCTCGAGAATTTTCTTTATTGGCATTACCCCAACTTTTCATAAAGGTATTGTATTTTTCTTGATTTGGTTCTAAATCACTACTTTTCTCAAAAATAACCATTAACACCATATTAAAGTCACCACTTTGTGGCAGCTCACTGCCATATATTTTCCAGTCTTTAATGTAGCCTAATTTTTTTTGCATGCGGACCGCTTTCACCCAACTTTCTCGAAGTCCTGCTAAATAAATATCCTCCATATTGGGGTCAATACGCACGGTGGTCATTGAAATAATTTCACTACCAAGATCATAGTCTTTATAAATCTCAAGTTCTGCTTGAGAAGAAAAGGCAAAGAGTATGCAACATAATCCAAAAAACTTGACGATATGTTTCATTTTATACTCTCCATTGTTTACCGAAAAATGTTTGCCAAAAAATCGACAGGAGAAGTATAGTTAATTAGCGCTGAATAGCGAATGAACTGAAAAGATAATAGATTATGTTGTGGAAGGAAGCTTGAACGATAATGTTGTGCGTTTATAAAACTTTACTTTAAACGCACAATAAACTTACGACTATTGAATTAATAAATTTTAAAGCTCTTTTTCTTCAAATGAACGAGTGGCAGGTTTAACTAAAATTTCAAGATAAAATGAAGTCGTATCTTCTGCTAAAATCGTATCAATTTCCTGGCTAATCGTCGTGACATGAATAACATCAGCCGTTTGCTCAGTTTTACCAATTTTACAATCAAAATCCCAATAATCAGCACCTTCAGGTAGCGTTTTATTACGTTCACGTTTTAAATATTTTTTAACTTCGTGTTTCGCTGACTCAATCATTCTAGCGAGTTTGATTTTTGGGTGAGTTAACTCGAATGTTTTTTTCATGGAATTCCTTGGAGCAAATAAAAGTACGCTTTATAGTAAATTTTTTTTCATATAAAGCCAATGTCGCTATTTTACGTAAACATTTACGTAATAGCCATACTTCATCTAATTGTTAGTTAAATAACCTCACCGTATATTTAGAATTTATACTTTAGTTGATTACCCCACCGTTTTTCAATGTTTGAGTAAGTGAATAAAGATTTAATCGATAAGGTTCATCAACTTTTATCTTCATGTCAAAATAACGGCTAGTTTTGTATTAAAAAGGGAGTGACTAGGATTATGCTAGGGATGTTATGGAAGTGTTCTAAAGCGAAGATAGCAAGGATGAGCTAGTGAGATCTGCTATCGCCATTCTTTCACATCTGTTTGATCGCGTCATACCATTCATATTAAATATAAAAAGGCCGTTTAATAACGGCCTTTGAGTTTTTAATTCATGCTTACCAGCTAGGTTTAAGGACTCTCAAATGCGTTTGATTGCTCTACTTCAAACTTCTTTTTCTGCTTAGCTGACAATACACCTTTGCGATGTGCTAAAGCGGCTTCAAGCTTACTCGCGGCACTAGCTATTGCGGCATATAATTCTTTATCGGTAGCGTTAACTGAAACAGTCGCGCCCTCATAAATGGTAGATACTTCTAATTTCTGTTGATGCGGCTCTACGGTAATAATGGCCTCTAAGGTCATTAGGCTTGGGAAATGCTTAGCAACTTTGGCAAATTTATTTTCAATTGCTACGTTTATACCTTCGGTAATTTCAACGTGATGTCCGGAAATGATTATTTTCATATTGCTACCTTTTTTGTTGTCTTCAATTATATACTCAGGGCGAAGACAACAAAAAACAATAGCTAAAATGAAGTATTTTGTAATCTACATACTATACAATTGAAATTGTTAATAAAAATCAGCTTAAACATATATCTACTTAACAACAGCTTGATGCTTTTTTAATCTAGATACTAGACTAACAATAGCCAATACTAGACCACCTGCAATAATTCCGATAATGCCATCAAGTAAAATAGATAAAATACTTTCAAGAAATGTTCCAAGATATTGCCCTACCCATTGTTCAATATGATGAAATTGGCGGTTAAGCCATGAAAAACTATGAACAATAATGCCGCCGCCAACAAGGAACATAGCAATAGTGCCGACTATGGTTAATAGCTTCATTAAAAACGGTGCAAAAATTAATAAACCTCTGCCAACAGATCTTTGTAAGGTATTAAAACGTCCTGACACTGATTTTCGTAGCAAATATAGTCCTAAGTCATCTAACTTTACAATGCCGGCAACAAGCCCATATACGCCAACGGTAATCGCTATAGCCAATGCCGAAACAACCAGTACTTGTGTTTGAAATGGTGCATCTTGAACTGAGCCTAATACAATAACTACAATTTCTGCAGAAAGAATAAAGTCGGTACGAATAGCGCCTTTTATTTTTTCTTTTTCGAAAGCGGCAATGTCAATATTTTCATCGCTAACCGCTTCAAGTACTGCTTGATGCTCAGTAGTTAAATCTTTCTTACTATGAAAAAATTTATGAGAAACTTTTTCAAAACCTTCAAAGCAGAGAAACAAACCACCGAGAACTAATAAAATGGTGATCAGTGGCGGTAAAAATGCACTAATTAACAAAGCTGAAGGGACTAAAATTAACTTGTTGAGAAATGAGCCTTTGGCAACAGCCCAAACAACCGGCAGCTCTCTATTCGCTTTTACACCCGACACTTGTTCTGCATTAAGGGCTAAATCATCACCAAGCACACCCGCTGTTTTTTTCACAGCCACTTTCGATAAGATGGCAACGTCATCTAGTACCGTTGCGATATCGTCAAGTAAGGTTAATAAACTTGAACCTGCCACTTTCAATTTCCTTACATTAATATCGTTAGGTGTTAGTAAAACGTTATTTTTTTAACAGTGATTTTAAGTCTGCAAACGGGTTATATGTAGCGGTGTCTTGATTGGTGTCACCCGCTTTAACTTCCGTGTGATAATTGGCATGATCAGTGTATTTCGCATGTTCATTATCGTGGCAGTAAATACAAAGTAGCTCCCAATTACTGCCGTCATTTGGGTTATTTGTATGATCATGATCCATATGATGAACCGTTAACTCTCTAATATTTGAATATTCAAACGCTCGAGCACAACGACCACAAACCCAAGGATATAGCTTCAATGCGCGATCGCGATAACCTTGCTCTTGGCGTTTATAATTAAGGCTGGAGCCTAATCTATCTGAGGACATACTATTAACTTTTTTAGTAACTAATACGGTTATTGTATGAGTAAGACAACACAACTGCAATACGGTCGTTATAATCATTTATAAACGGCTGTCGAACGTAGAGCAATGTTTTAATCATCACTTCTAATACGGTAAACTTTGTCATGCTACTCTGGTCTGCTCTCTTTACTTCTAAACAATTACTTGCCATGATATTTAACTATAGTTGAATAAGGAACTGGCATGAAAACAGTTGAAGAACAATTATCTAATTACAAGAGTGTGCACTTTAATAAACACAATATAATAACCCACTTTGTAGGAGTTCCGCTCATTGTTTGGGCTATTACCGTATTGTTAAGCTTACATACCTTTACTATTGAAATAGGTAGCAAAACATTAAGTTACACACCTTCAGCAATATTTTTCACTATTGTAATGCTCTATTATTTAAAGTTACATTTGAAGCTAGCCTTAGGTATGCTGCTATATATTGCAATAAACATTTATCTTGCAAGCTTAGTGTCAAATATGGAGAGTGCATTATGGATAGCTATAATCGCATTTGTTGTCGGTTGGATTATTCAATTTATTGGTCATATTTATGAAAAAGCTAAACCCGCCTTCTTAGATGATATTATGGGCTTAGCAATTGGCCCTTTATTTTTAATGGCTGAAGTTTATTTTGCTCTGGGGTTAGAGAAAAGCCTTGCTACAGACATAACACCGTTGGCAAGAGAAAAGCGTCGTTTAATTGAACGTACAAAATAATAAATAGAGTCAATTGAGTAACAACTAACAAGTAACAAGTAACAATCAGCATCTAACTGAAATTGATAGAATGATGTTTACTATATTTTTCAAATTCAGTTATTCACTAAAAAAATAGAGCCTCAGAATAAAGCTAACCATATGAAATATGGGTAAATAGTATATCAAAACAGTGTCTAAATAGCGCGATTCAACGCCAATTTTTTTAGGTAGATGCTCGAACGAAGGGAGTAGATTAAACCAGTTCAGCAATAGCTCATGATTGTTTTAAGCTATGGGTAGCTCTTTCAGTCACCTTATTCTATCGATCAACAAGGTGACTTTTCAACTACATTTTTGATAACGTCTATGGTCAAAATAAGCTCGTTAAATACATGGATATTAAGAAGTATGCTTTATAACTGTCTTATAAAGCATAAACTTAGTCACTAAAGTTACGATTAAACGATTAATTAACCATAAGCTATTTATGCCAAATACCGGCTTCAACTTTACCTTGAAATTCAATGTCTGCTTCTTTAAATTCCATATCAGCATCACTAACATTTTCAATTTTTCGTTTGGCATTATAATCTTTAGTTAATGCCACTATAGTCGGCGTAAGTTGCACAATTGCGATAACGTTCACTAAAGTCATTAACCCTAAAGCTACATCGGCCATACTCCATACTTGTTTTAAACTAGCACTTGAGCCCCAAAATACCATTGCCAAATACATCGACGTGTAGATAGTTCGACCGACTTTATTGTCGAGTTTGAAAAAATGTAAATTACTTTCCGCATAAGCATAGTTTGCGACCACTGATGTAAAGGCAAATAAACTAATCGCGGCAGACACAAAATAAACCCCGTTTTCTCCTAAATGATGAGTAATAGCACTTTGTGTCACTCGAATACCTTCCATTTCGCCGGTAAAGTTTATATCAGCCAGTAAAATAATAAACGCGGTACAAGTACATAACACCATAGTGTCAAGAAAAACGCCTAACATCTGGACATAGCCTTGTGTAACAGGATGATTAGGCACAGGTCTGGCACTCGCTGCAGCATGGGGTACACTACCAGCACCCGCCTCATTAGAGTATAAACCGCGCTGAATACCATTTTTAATGGCAGCCCCTAACATACCAGCACCTGCTTCTTGTAAGCCAAAAGCTGAGGTAATAATATCGTATAACATTGCAGGTACAGCGCTAATGTTCATTAAGGTGATACTTACCGCTACCAAAATAAAGGCAATGCCCATAAAAGGCACAATCAGCTCGGCAAATCGAGCAATACGTTTTAAGCCACCGAGCACAATAGCGCCAGCAAGAATAGTGATAACCATTCCGGTGTACAAACTAGGAATATTAAACGCATGATTTAATGAATCTGCAATAGTATTGGCTTGCATCGCACTAAAACTAAAGCCATAACCTAAGAATAAACACAATGAAAATAATATGGCTAACCAACGTTGGTTTAGGCCTTTTTGAATATAGTAGGCTGGCCCACCTCGATATTCTTTATGGTCGTCGCTAACTTTATAGAGTTGCCCTAAAACACTTTCAGCAAAGCCAGTAGCCATGCCTAGCAACGCAATAACCCACATCCAAAATATCGCGCCACTGCCTCCGAGTGAAATGGCAACAGCAACCCCAGCTAAATTACCGGTACCTACCCGCGCAGACAAGCCAATAAAAAGTGCTTGTAGCGAACTAATACCTGAACTTTCAGTAGAGTTTTCATCATTCTTGCTACTATTTTTCATCACTGAAAACATGTGACGAAAGTTGAGGATTTGAACAAATTTCAGCTTATAAGAAAACCAAAAACCTGCGAATAACAACACATAAATGAGTACTTGCCCTTCGCCCCATAAAACATTGTTAATACTCGATACAATTTGTTCGAAATTCATTATTACAGATCCCCATTAGCCATGTTGTTACATGCGGTTATAATAAAGCAATCAATTGATTTATTGATGAAATTTAAGAAAGTATTCTACCTTAGCAAATTTTAAAGTTAATTATTAGCGCTATTAAAAATTACGCTTTAATAACAACTAGATTCTATCGCCTTACCTGATTGGTTAACTTCAATGGTTGAATGTTTAATACCATATTTTTTTGCTAACATCGCTTTAATCTCAGCTAAATCTATGGAAACCTTGTTTGTTACAGACGCTACCTTACATTCTAAAAACAATTTATGTTCATCGAGTTGCCAAACATGAATATCTATAGCTGCACTCACACCTTTAATTAATTCAATATCCGCCTTAAGCTCACTGATTTCACATGTTTCTGGCACTGCTTGCATCAATATTTTAATACTTTCAAGCGCTAGTAAACCACCGTGATAAAGCACATAGATTGAAATTAATATCGTCGCAATGATATCAACTACATACCACTGATAAAATATAATCAAAACGCCGGCAATAATTACCGCAACAGACGCCATAGCATCAGAAACATTATGAATAAACGCAGCGCGCAAGTTCATGCTACTTTTTGCGCCTGACATATAAGTTAATACTGCAGTGGCAATATCAATAACCAAAGCAATACCGGCGATATAAATCACTATCCAGCCATCGATTTCAGTTGGATTAAAGTATTTACTGATCGCTTCATAAATTAGATAAAGGCCAACAATAATCAGCGTAATGCTATTGATCAGCGTACCTATGATTTCGGCTCTTTGATAACCAAATGTCATCTTTTCATCCGCTTGCTTAGCCGAAATTTTACGAGCGAAAATAGCAATTAAAATCGCGCCGGCATCACTTAAGTTATGCAAGGCGTCGGCGATCAAAGATAAACTACCCGATAGCACACCACCAATAATTTGAACAACGGTGAGTAAAATATTAATCAATACGGCAACAGTCAATTTCCCGTTGCCTGAGTGGCCATGAGAGTGACGATGAGAATGGTTATGTGACTGGTTATTTAAGTGATTACGAGATGTAGAATGATTACCAGACATAGTTACCTCTTGGTAGTACTAATAATAAAAACAGCATGAATAAGCCGACATTGACCTTATTCATGCACCATCTAAACGCTAGCTTTCATTCGCTATATTAACGTTTCAATTCCATTATTTTAGCCTTCGAAAACCAACTAAAAAGCACCGGTAATACAAATAATGTTAGCAAAGTTGCCGTTACTAGCCCACCCACAATAACGCTAGCTAAAGGCCTTTGTATTTCTGCTCCTACACCATTAGACATTAACATAGGAATTAAACCTAATGCAGAAGTTATCGCCGTCATCAGTACCGGTCGTAAACGTGAAGTTGCGCCTTCAAATACGGCTTTTGAGGCCACTGAGCCGCCTTGAATTCTTTGGTTTATACTTTCCACCATTACCACACCATTTAATACCGCCACACCAAACAATGTAATAAAACCTACAGAGCTAGGTACCGATAAATATTGCCCTGAAAGATATAATGAAAACACACCACCGATAATAGCTAATGGTACATTCACCAAAATCAGCATAGCTTGCCCGATTGAGCCAAAAGCAAAATATAGCAATAATGCTATTAAAGCTAATGACACAGGTAAAACTATAGCGAGTCTTGCCTGCGCGCGCTGCTGATTTTCAAATTGACCACCAATAGCGACTGAATAGCCCGCAGGTAAATCCACATTGGCGGCAATAACCGCACGAATATCAGCTACAACACTACCCATGTCTCGGTCTTGCACATTGGCTTGAATAACCACTCGGCGTTGCACATCATCTCTACGCACTTGTGGTGGCCCAGATTCAAGCGAAATATCGGCAATGTCGCCTAAACGCACCCAAGCACCCGTAGGCGATTGCAGACGTATCTCCGCAATGGCATCGCGGCTATTCCGACTCTTCTCCTGTAAGCGCACATAAATATCATAACGCTCGTTACCATTAATAACTTGCCCTGCGGTGATACCGCCAATACCATTTTGCACCAATGACATTACGTCGCCAACAGAAAAGCCAAAGCGAGACAACTGTTGCCTATTAGGCTTAATCACTAACTGCGCTTCACCAACAATTTGCTCCATAGCAACATCGCGAGCACCCTCTACCGATTTAATAGCGCTTTCAATCTCTTGCCCTTTTAATGCGAGAATCGTTAAATCAGGTCCAAAAAGTTTAATCGCTAATTGCGCTTTTACCCCCGACAATAATTCATCTACACGGGTAGCAATAGGCTGTGAAAAATTAAGCAACAGGCCAGGAAATTGTTCTAACTCTATTGCCATTAACCGCTGAAGTTCGTAACGGTCGCTCGCACTTGTCCACTCACTAACCGGTTTCAAACCAATATAAATCTCAATGTTGTTTACAGGTTCAGGATCACCGCCAATTTCAGCTCTTCCCATGCGGCTAAGGGCATAGTCAACCTCAGGAAAAGCCATTAACTTTTCCTCTAATATGGGGGCTACTTGCAATGCGGTAGCTAAGCTTGAAGAAGGGGCCAATGTAGCGCGCAGGTTAATCGTCCCCTCTTCTAATTCGGGCACAAACTCAGTACCTATTTGCGGCACTATAGCCATGGCACTAAACAGCAATATCAATGAGATACCCATAACCACTTTGGTCTGATGCATCGCGAGAGCTAAACTTTTGCGATACCAGCGTTCAAGTGGGCGTAAAATAATACTTTCACGCGCTTTAACACCTTTTTTAAACATATATGTTGCCAGTGCAGGCACAACAATCAAAGCGACAAAAATAGCCGAAATTACCGCTAAAATAATACTTATCGCCATAGGTTGAAACAATTTAGCTTCAACACCCTCAAAGCTAAATAGCGGCATAAATACCACTAAAATAATTGACGCCGCAAAAAATATTGGCCGAGAAACCGCTTTACCTGCTTGCTTTAATCTTAATGGTATTCCGCTACTGTCATCGTGCACCACATCATGCGGGTCAGGGTCAGCAGCTTTACGCTCACTCAGCGCGCTATTATTCGATTCTTTATCACTTACTTTTGGAGCAGTAATTAAGCCCACACTTTCATTGCGAGCAATCGCGCGACTTAAATGTGTTTCATCAGGGCGATTAAGATGCCTAAACATGTTTTCAACCATCACTACTGAGCCATCAACCAACATGCCAATAGCCACGGCTATTCCACCAAGAGACATTAAATTGGCCGATAAGCCCAAGTACGACATGATCATTAACGTTATCGCTATTGAAATAGGAATGGATATTAATACTAGAAAGGTTGCACGCAAGTTCATTAAAAACAAAGCTAGTACAATGGCGATAAAAATAAACGCAAGAATAAGTGACTCAACAACAGTGTTAACCGCTTTCACGATTAAGTCAGACTGATCGTAAAAAGCTTCAAAACGCACACCTTTTGGCAGTGCTTGTTCAATTAAAGGTAAGCGCGCATTAATACCATCAATGGTCGATTTTGTATTTGCGCCCATACGCTTAAGTACGATACCCGAAACCACTTCACCAAGGCTTTCAATTTCACCATTTTTGCCACGTCTAGTCATAGTGGCCGCACCTTGGCGAATTTCACTGCCAAGTACAACGGTGGCGACATCCGCAACTGTAATGACTGTACCAGCTACCGTTTTAACGGGTACTTGCTGAATATCAGTCAAACCCGCTGCACCACCACTAAACCAACCAGTTCCGCGCACCACTAATTGCTCTTGCCCGCGATTCATGTACCAACCACCGACATTGCTATTGTTATTTTCTAGCGCGCTAACAATATCGCTTTGACTCAGCTCATAAGAGAGTAATTTACTCGGTTCAATATTCACTTGGTATTGACGAACATTACCGCCGAACGATAATACGTCGGTCACGCCATCGACCGGCATCAGCAATAACTTAACAATCCAATCGTTAAGGCTTCGTAGCGCCATCGCGTCATATCCGGCATCTTCATCAGCAATCAGTAAGTATTGAAATACTTGCCCTAATCCTGAGGTATTTGGCCCCATTTCTGGCGTACCTACACCTTGTGGTATTAATTCTTTTGCCGCTTGTAAACGTTCAAATACTAATTGACGGGCAAAGTAAATATCCGTGCCTTCCTTAAAAACCACGGTAACACCCGACAAACCAGTTTTTGAAATTGAGCGCACTTGCTCAACATCAGGCATGGCATACATTACCGCTTCAATAGGGTAAGTAATAAGTTGCTCTACTTCCTCAGCCGCTAAGCCTGGTGCCTCTGTATTTACGGCGACTTGTACGTTAGTCACATCAGGGAAAGCATCCAAATTTAATTGCGGAATAATAAACACTGAGCCAACCAGTGTTGCCACTAACATCAACATCACCAATAGTCGATTATTGACAGAAAAATCGATCATTTTATTAAACATAATATTCTGCTCCTACTTCTTCGCTATCGATGAATTAATGGTTATGCGGGTCAAAGCCGCCTTTAGCTATTTCAGAAGCCACAAAAAATGCACCTTTTGTTACAATACGAGTTTGTGAAGCTAGGCCTGAGATTTCACGAAAACGTCCTAACGAACGACCTAATATCACTTCAACCGCAGAAAACTCACCAGGATGTCCTTCAACAAATACCGTCCAATCGCCATCACTTGAACGCATAAGTGCTGATTCGGGTACCGCCATTACTGCCGCGTTAGTTTCAAAGCTAAAATTTACATTAACGAACATGCCAGGATGGAGACGGTCGTGATCATTTTTAACCGCCAAGCGTACGATACGGGTACGCGTTTTTGGGTCTATGGTATGTGCCTCTTGAATGACAGTGGCGACAAAGTATTGATCAGAAATTTCAATAACCGCTTGCGTGCCTTTGGGTAAATTCAATTGCTTATTTGGCGAAACGCGCGCTTCAACCCAAAGCTCACTTTCATCAGCTAACACCATAATGGCGTCTCCAGCTGATAGCCTTTGCCCTTGCGAGAAATCATCACTGAGTACCGCTCCTGCTCGCTGTGCAATTAAGGTGTATTCGCCTAACTCCTCTACATAAGCATTTAATAAGTTACCTTTAACAACTTGTGCAATAGCAGTTTCAGTTAAGCCAAAGGCTTTCAAACGACTGTAGGCGGCAATATAATCGGTTTCTGCGCTTAATAACTGGCTTTCACTCACGGTTTCTTTGCCGAGTTTTTTATTTCGTTGCCAGTCATTATAGGCAACACGGTATTTCGCTTGTGCTTCGGCAACCGATTCACTGAACAGAGTGACTAAAGCATCGCCCTTTTCAACATGTTGCCCTAATGTGGCATGGCGAGAAACCACAACAGATTCAGTGCGCGGAGAAACAATATAGCTTTTATAGCCATTGGCTTTAATTTCACCTGGTGCATAAACATGACTGGCAAATGTTTTTGCTGATATTGCTGAAACTTCAATACCGGCAAGTGCCATTTTTTCAGCACTGAAACTTACACCGTCTTGATGGTTATCTTCTGCAGATTCATTACCCGTTGATAAAGCTTGTAAAGCGCTTTGAGAAAAGTTTTGGCTAAGGTCATTTTTATCGCCTTCATTCACATGAACTGCTTCACCAACGTCTTCGCCATGCTGGTGCGGAGCTGCTTTAGTTTTATGTGTTTTTTGCTCAGTTGTTTCACTTTCTTTGTGAGCATGACTGGCATGGTTTTCTAATAATGTTGCAGGTATTGCAGATGATTCTTCGGCTGTCGAACCGGCTACCAGTGCCATTACTGAAGTACTAAACACCATAGTTAAGGTTAAAGGTATTAATAAACCTGCTCCTCTCCTGAAAGTGAACATGCATGGTAAAACAGCGAACTTTGCTAGAGAATTTAGATTTGAAGAACCTGAAATATACCGTATAAATAGCGCAGCCATATTAAGGCTTCTAAGGTGAAACTTACTCATAGTGATACTCTTAATTTTATTTTTTAAGATTACTTTTAAGATTGAAAATCGAGGTTTATTGACTTGATTGACTAAAACACATCAAACAGTGCTGACTCGCATGAAGCAAGTAACTCAGCTGAATGTCGTTAAAAAAACAAACACTATCGATTAACAAAGCATAAATATCCAAACCAGCGTGTTGCTTGTTCAGATAAAGTAGCGGTAAGTTTTAAACTATGGGTGGGCGATGTTCGGGTGTTATCCAAAGTGACACTAAGGCCACTTTTCTGGTCGAAATATTATCATTACTTTTGTGCATAAAACTTGTTGCGATAGTACAAGTAATATAAACAACGGATGGCGCATGACAATGGCAGCAATGATGACAGTCGTATGGGTCTTGCTCACCGACATCAGCATTATTAAGCGTATTAGCTAACGCGCCTTCTTGATGAGATTTATGTGATTCATCTAAGTTACGATGAGACAAGTTTTGTGTTGAATCAGTATCTTGATGGCTGCTGTGTAAATCAAAAGCAGACGCAATTGTTTGACCAGCAAACAAAAGAGCAAACATTATAATTAACAGACGATTAAACACAGCTTTAGTTCTCTTAACAACGAAACAGCAGTGTAAGTTAATTAATAGTGGGCTTCAACCTATGAGTGTTCAACCGCTTATTGTATTTTGGTTTAAGTGGTTAAAAAATTGTGTAACCTTCAAGGAGAGCTCGATATTACATAAAAAAGCAGTAACATTTCAATACAAATCAACAGTATATATTTGTATTAAAAAGCAGCCGATACATCGAAAAAATTAGCAGTAAACTATGAGCACTAAACAAAGTTAATGCTCATGAACTCATTTAATTTATAGTTATATTCACCGTCTTATTCCACTCAGCTTTAATTTGCAGTTGCTTAGTATGGCTATCATACCAAGCAGCAATAGCGTGATCAGTGAACTGCTGTTGATTCGCTACTAGTTTTATCGCCTTATTGTTAACTTTTATCTTCACAGGAGTACTTTCAAAATTATGGATCATTACACTCAATTTACGTGATGCAGGCATTCCTGAAAAGTCGCCCGCTTGTTGCAAGTTAAACGACAAGTTATTGCCTTGTTGTTCGGCATTAAAGGTCAGTGTTTCATAATCACCGTTAGCGAGCGAATTAGGATCTTTACCGTCATCGTTATACATCATTGCAGAAGATGATTTTACCGATGCGTCAGCGTAGTAATGTAAGATTAAATTTTTAGTGTTGTAGTCTTTAGTTGATTGCACCGCTTCAACCATAGGAATAAAAGCGCCACCTCGTACTAAAACCGGCGTTTGATCTAGCGGTGCAGCTATAGTCACTTTTTGGTTGCCTGAATAACGTTTATCATTCCAAAAGTTAAACCAAACACCTGTTGGCAAGTTCACCTCGACACTACGGGCACCTTGTTCAGTAACGGGCGTTACCAGTAAGGCATTGCCATAAAAGTAATTGTCCTTTTCATCAATAAGACTTAGCTTTGTTTCATCTTCAAAAAACATCGGACGCATGATCGGCATACCTGTTAAGCCATTTTCAATGCTTAACGAGTAAATGTAAGGCATCAACTGATAACGTAACTTAACGTATTCACGCAAAATATCTTTAGTTTCAGTGTCATGAAATATCGGCTCTGGCTTGGCATTTTCTTGAGCGTGTGGGCGATAAACGGGCTGAAAAACACCGTATTGTAACCAACGGATATAAAGTTCTTTATCTATCGGGCCATCGCCAGCAAAGCCACCTAAATCTGAATGGATATAACTTAAACCGAGCACGCTCATTTGAAGTGCTAATTCTACTTGTGGTTTAAAACCACCCCAACTGCGACTGACATCACCTGTCCATGGCACCATGCCGTAACGTTGTGAACCAATGAAACCTGAACGCATTAAGATAAATGGCCGTGTTTCAGGTTGAAATTTCTGTAACCTTTTAAAAACCATTTCAGCCCATTTATGACCATAAGCATTATGCACTTCATCACCGGTAATTTTACCTCCAGCAAAGTTATGCAATCCATTCGCAGGATGCACTTCAGGTTCGCCTAAGTCACCCCACCATCCTGCAACACCTTGCTCGGCGAGGTTTTGATAATATTGCCAAAACCAGTCTTGACTGTTTTCATCAAAAACATCGACTAAACCCGTATTGCCGAAATAGAAGTCAAACTTTTCAGGTTGCCCCTGGGCGTTTTTCATTAAGGCGCTATTTTCAACCGCACTTTGCCATTGACTTGAAGAAGTTAAAATAAAGGGCTCCGTGATCATAATGGTATTAACACCTTTGGCTTTAAAGTCTTTGATCATATCAACTGGCGTTGGAAATGCCTTTTTGTCCCAATTTAAATTGCCCATATGGCCTTTTATATCAGGACCGAACCAATATAAATCAAACACAATAGCGTCAAGCGGAAAGTCTTCATCATGATATTTTTGTACCACAGCACGCGCTTCTTGCTCGCTATGGTAGCCAAAACGGCTGGCAATATTACCTAAACTCCAACGTGGAGGTAATGGTTGTTTACCGGTAACATCAACTAAGTTTTCAATTAATTTGGGATAACTATCACCGGCAATAATAAGGTAAGACGTGCGACCGCCAATGGCACTAAACTGCAATATATCGGCTTCGTCATGGCCAATATCAAGTTCTCCGTTCGCCGAATTATCAAAGACAATAATATATTTGTTACTCGACATAATAGCCGACAAACCATAGTACATTTGGTTTGAGTGAGCCTCGTATCCGTAATGAGCACGGTTGTATAGTGGCATTTTGTGACCACGACGATCCATGCCTAACACCCGTTGACCACCACCTAAAATTTTCTCTTGAGGTTGTAATTTAAAACGAAACCCTAAAGTAAATTCAATCGGAGGCGCTGCATTTAAGTCTGCTACTTCAATAACTTCGTTGTCAACGGCAAGTGTATTTTCGTCAGTTTTTACAGTGACTTTTGGCATTACAGCTTGAGGTTTCTGAGTAAAAAGCCCAAGCTCTTCAGCGGCGATATACTCGCCATTGGGTTTGGTATAACGAATACTAAAAGGTGATTTATTGATGATGGCCACCAAGGTTTTACTGCTCAAGGTTAACGCTTTCGCAGAATCTACAACCGTTAAGTTTCTGTTATCTTTCTTGTTTAAAGTGCTCGCGTTGTCGATAGCAAATGACGGCAATTGCTTAAAGCCAAACGGTTGATAATGCACTTCGAACGCAGATTGATTGAGCGCATTAATTTCAACTTTGCCATCGCTAGTAGTGACTTCTAAGGTGCTACCTGATAATTGATAAGCAATATAATCACGAGTAAAGCCTTGCCAGCTAATAGATATTAATATCAAAGTAATAAGATATATAACGGTAGATATCATCACGGTTTTAGATTCAAATAAAGATTTTTTCATCATGACTTAGCTGCCTGCAGTTGATAAACAAAAGAGCTTAATGGCAACATAGTCACGTTAACCGTGGCGGTTTTATCAGCGTGAACCGTTAGGATATTTGAACTGCCATAAAGTAAATCTACTAGCGGGTATTCACCCGCAGGTAATTGCCATTGATTCACTAAATTGCTCGGTATTTGCAAATTATATTGATAGCTATTTTCACTATCGAAGTTGCTAACAACAACTAACCTTTCATGTGCTTGCCAACGAACAAATGCAAATTGCAGATGATTATAAGTACTTAACGCTTTACGGTTATTTTCATGTAAGCTTTGGTAACTCCCTAACATTGCGCTATTTTGCGCTGAAATGGTCATCAAGCGTTGATAAAAGTCACGCAAGTTTTTCTCTTTATCAGACAACAGGCCACCATCGAACTTACCGCCATTCATCCAACGTTGATGCGCAGGTACGCCAGCATAATCAAAAATAGTGGTACGCGTTGGGTCGCCAAAGCCTGTTTCTTCACTGCCATCTTCACCAACTTCTTGGCCAAAATAAATCATGGTGGGTGAACGGCTAATTAGCGCGGAAACCACCATGGCAGGCTTTGCTTTTTCGGCGCTGCCGGCAAAGTCAGGACTGGCAATACGCTGCTCATCATGATTTTCTAAAAAATGTAATAAGTGTTGTTCAATATCACTGTAACGCTGCGCAATATTAGCTAAATCAGCGGTATTGCCGTGACCTTGCATAATATCTTTCAGGCGATCATAAAAATCGACTTTGTCATACAAGTAATCCATTTTTCCTAGCTGAATATAGTTTCTATATTGTTTGGGGTTGTAAACTTCTGCCAATATAAAAGCATCTTTATTGGTCATTTTTATGGCTGAGTTTAAATAACTCCAAAACTCAACGGGTACCATTTCAGCCATATCGTAGCGAAAGCCATCTACGCCTTTATCCAGCCAAAATTGTGTAATATCACGAAATTTCATCCAAGAATTAGGCACTTTTTTATGACGCCAAAATTCACTATGCGCTTGATAACTTTTAAAACGGTATGCTTCAGGTAACCTTGCGAAGGTATAACTGCCGTCAGGCTTAACACCATAGTTCACTTTTACGGTTTCATACCAGTCGTTAATGCTAGGTTGCGCCGCTTGTGAACCATTGCCAGTCCACTTTGCAGGTGACTCGTTAAATATCCCATCAGCTAACGGATGTTTTTCACCACCTAATGGAGCATAACCATCATTAGATTTAGGTACTTTAAAGTCTTCACCCACAACATAATAAAAGTCATTATCCGCTGAGAATTCAACCGTTTTGTCATCGTCAGCGCCAAAGTCACGTACCCCCTCAGGTTTACCTAACGATTGATAGTCGCGTGCAATATGATTTGGCACAATATCAATAATCACTTTCATGCCTTGTTGATGCGTTCTGGCAATTAAGGCTTCAAATTCTTCTAAGCGCTTAGCTGGGTTATCGGCTAAGTCTGGATTAACACTGTAGTAATCTTTAACAGAATAAGGCGAGCCTGCGCGACCTTTTACTACATCTGGGTCGTCATTATTAATACCGAATTTTGTATAGTCACCAATCAAGGCATGGTGTGGAACGCCTGTGTACCAAATATGACTAACACCTAACTCTTTAATGCCCAGTAATGCCGTATTAGTAAAGTCACTAAATTTACCCACACCGTTTTCATCTATCGTTCCCCAAGGTTTATTTGTCGTATTTTTATTACCAAATAACCGAGTGAACACTTGATAAACAACAGGCTTACCTTGTTCAGTATGTTCATTACTAGTTGCAACTTCCGGTACGTTACTTAAATCATTTAAGTTCATCGACTCTCCATCTTCAATTGTACAACCGGGTAAAAAACTGGCTAAGATTAAACTTGAAGCCACAATTTTTAGTCTACCGAAATGGGTAATATTTGATACACAACGACGCATTTTATAACCTTAAATATTAATGCTGCCCATTAAATTCAATCTCAGAAATAAGGCAACAACAAAGACAATATTTCGAGAGTACACATTAAATTGCATTCTGACCAACTGCATACGAATTCATAAAAAATTTAATTTTTTTCTCCGTCATTAATTTGTAAAAACGAATATTGAAACGGCTCACTTTTAAAAAGTGTATTTATCTGATCAAATTTTAGGTAAAAAAAAGGCCAGTATGAAATTCATACTGGCCTTTTCAGAATAATATTTTCTATTCGTAAGAGCGTTCTAACCAAGCAATTTGCATTCTAAGATCTTCAATTTCTGCATTAGCGTCAGTTAATTGCTGATCAATAGTTTTTAACATGCCATTAGCGTTTTCGCTAGGTTCTATTACATTCACTGTTTCTTCGTGAGCCATAATGCTCTCCTGATTAACGTTACCACCCCTGTATTATTACATACTAACTTTCATTTTACACGGTGAAATTCAAAATAAATTACAGAACGAAACATAAAAACACTAAAACATAACTTAAACGAAACCAATTAATCAAAAATTGAAACAAATATATCCAGAGACCTCTACAAAAGCACACTTATTAAAAGCTTTTATAGCTACTTCCATTTGTGTTTTATAAACACTAATCAACTTTCTATTGAATTAGCTAATAACCATCCCCATAAATGAACAACATTAATAAATAAAATTATCTATGCGTCTATTAAAATCAACACAAGTATCCGATTTACATCCAAATATTAATCACCAATTTACACGTAAAGCAACGCGCGCCATTGTATTAAAAGGTGAGAATATCCTCCTGCTTTATACCAAGCGATATCACGATTACAGCTTACCTGGAGGCGGTATTGACGATGGCGAAGATAATATTACTGGCTTAATACGTGAATTACGCGAAGAAACCGGTGCGCAAAACGTCACCAACGTGCAAGCATTTGGCTGTTATGAGGAGTATCGTAATTGGTATAAAGCAGATTTTGATGTAATGCATATGCTTTCTTATTGTTATACCTGCGAAATTGATCAGGAGCTACTAGCACCAGAATTTGAAGCCCATGAATTACGAAATGGTATGCAAGCACTTTGGATGAATATTCACGAGGCCATCAATCATAATGAATATGTGATAAAAAACAGTGAGAAAAAAGGCTTGTCGATTGAACGTGAAACATTCTTGTTAAAACGTATCGTTGCTGAATTAATTTAAAGTAATGTCTTTATTATTTAATGACGTATTTACAGTATCTTTGACACCTTTGTGCCAATAATTAACCGAAATACCGAAGATTTATCACTTAAAATAAAACCAGTATAAATGGTTAAAATATACTGGCTTATCACTTAGTACTAATATTACGTGTTAATTACTGACTTTAAAGCGACCCACTAAATTTGTTAAGTCTTTTGATACCACGAGTAAATCATTCGATCCATCGGCCAGTGTATCAGCGGTATCAACAATGCCTTTTGCCGATTGATTAATCCCACTAATATTGTCATTAATCAAGTCTGATGAACTGCGTTGTTGATCAGCGGCGTGAGTAATACGTGAAATATTTTCCTTCACTTGTCCAACCAAAGAACTGATTTCGTTAAATGATTGGTTCGCTTGTTCAATCTTTTCAATAGTCTGTGTCGATTGTTTGACATTCACGCCCATTTGTTGAGAAACAACACGTGTTTTATCCAGCAAGTTCATCAATACCGTATCAATTTCTTCGGTAGCGCTTCGCGAGCGTTGCGCTAATGTTCTTACTTCATCTGCGACTACAGCAAAACCTCGCCCTTGTTCACCAGCTCTTGCCGCTTCAATAGCCGCATTAAGTGCTAACAGGTTAGTTTGCTCAGCTATGCTCCTAATAACATCTAATATTTTTGTAATATTTTCGCTTTCCATTTCAAGTGACTTCATCGATTGAGATGATTCACTTAACGATTGATTTAATGAACTCACTTCACTTACCGTGACAGAAATTAATGCAGTTCCCTTTTTTGAATACTCTTCAGTTTTCATTATAGTCGTAGAACTTTCTTGGCAATCACTTGAAGTTTGATGCGCTATATCTGTCATGGTTGCAATAAGATTATTCACATTATCTATAGATTGTTCTTGTTGATGGCTGACAGCTTTTACATCAGCGATTTGTAAGCCTGATTCATTAGCCGCCACATTTAATGTCGATGCACAGGCTTTAATATCCACAACAAGCTGATGAATTGAATCTAAGAATTGATTAAACCATTGAGCTAACTCACTTACTTCATCTTGACCAATAATGTCTAGTCGCTTAGTTAAATTTCCCTCACCTTGCGCAATATCACGTAAACCTTCGGCGACACGATTTATCGGTTGAACAATACGATTGGCTAACCAAAACCCTATAGCAATAAATAATGTCACCATGATTAAGGCAATCACGGTAATGGTCATACTCATACTATATGCAGGCGCTAAAATTTCATCACTATGAATAACACCAACAAAACGCCACTTTAATTCTTTGGAATAATAACTTGCAACATTAACACTTTCACCTAAATGCTCGGTAGAAAAATGCTGTTGATTAGGTGCTTTTTGTAATATAGAAAATAATGGCGATGAAAGATCTTTAAGATTTTTGAAGTTATTCTCTGGTGTTTTTGCATCAGCTAATACCGTACCTGAATCATCAATTAGAATGAGGTAACCGCTTTCACCTAGTTTTGTATTACTCAATATATCCGTTAAGGTTGAAAGGGTAACATCTAGGCCTTGTACACCGACGATATCGCCTTGCTTATTTTTAACCACTAAAGCAGAAGTTACTACGGGTTTTCCTATGACATCCTGATATGCTTCGGTAATAATTGGAGCATTAGGAGAAGCTAGTGCTTGTTTATACCAAGGACGTTCTCTTGGATCATAACCTCCAAGCTCTTCTAATGGATATTGAACAAAACCACCGTCTTTGGTGCCTGTGTATACATAGAGTAAATCAGGGTGGGATGTACCAAAGTCTTCATAAAGCTTATATAAATCTAATTCTTCGACAGAGTCATTTTTCGGCACCATCATATGATCAGCGCCAATATAGGTATGAGTATTATCAGGAAGTTGAGCTGTTAGCGTATTTTCAGCTAAAAATTTTACATTAGCTTTTATTTGTTGAAAAAACAGTTGAAAGCCGTTGTCTACTTGTCTTAACTCATCTTGAGTGCGTTCGACAAAGCTTGTTGAAGATTTAGAGATCGTCATTGATATGCTGACAATCGCAATAGCAATAATAGGCACAATAACTGTAGCTGCAAAACTTAACGTTAGTTTAGAGCGAATATTCATAGCAAATCGTTTAATGGTCGTAAATGTAGCCATAATATAACTGAGTGTAGCGCTGAGACCAAGACCCTTTTTCTAGCGCTTTATATTTCAATGAGTATCAAAATAAACTTAGCTGACAAAGTAAGTTTAATCACCTATAACTCTTTACAAAATCGATGTTTATGCTGCCTTTTGGTTTGAGGACTTGAAATTTAAAATTATAACGCCTCCTTTGATGCGACTATTATTTAATATCCTCCATAAACCTAAACACACTCAATTAATTTTCAACATAATCAGCACCTATGCCATTAAATGTTTCAAGCAATACCACCCGAATTTACATCTTATTATTCAGAGCAATAACAGGAGCAGTTGCAGCGTCAATCACTTGCTAAATATCAAAACCTTTACTTAGAGTTTACTAACAGTGACTATAACGGAAAGATAAGTTGGCTATTTCACTACAAGAATAATGTCCGCCAACAGTTTGGTCGCTTAACATGGCGTTATCGATACTAAATTTAATCCGAAGTATTGCTCACGACATATTCGGGCGCTTTTCCAAGAATATAAACCTGTATCAAAAGGGGCTTCTATATGCCAAGAGGTGACAGTCGCAAACGTTCGAATTAAAGGTCAACAGGATCGCAATAGATAATTCATCCCCTTGAGCGTATTGCTTTTGGCAGAGACATAAATTATTTATCAGAGCTTTATTACTTTAGGCCGATATAGGAAACCAAGAACTCCCCCGAAAAGATTTTTATACATTGCCTCTATCTCTTCTTTACTGATAAATCCACCGAGTATAAGCATCTCAAGCCGCTCTTCTGGCTCTTTAACAATATACCCTGAAGAACTGAAGCCATTCTTTTCATAAAACGCCTTTCGCTTCAACCGCTGCGGGTAGTTTTCTGACTGTTCTTCAAGCTCTTCAATATTAAGTACAATTCTGTGATCAGAATATATCTCTTTCATTGCATCGACTACTTTGCTGCCATAACCCGTTGAACGCTGAGATGCAGATATTGCAAAAAAATGGACAAAAATAATATCTTTATACTCAGTTATATAGATTAAACCTATCCAAGTATCATTTTCATAAAGCACGCTAAAACCTATTTTTCCATTTCTCATCATGTATTTAAGGATCCATGATGGTACACGTCTAACTGTCGTGAATGCTTCCTTATAAAGTTCTATAACATTTGAATAGTTAACGTCATATTTGCTAAGCGGACTAAATTTTATGCTCATATCTATTACTCATAACCGTTATTTCGTGAATATTTAAAGGGTCACCTAAAAATTAAAAAACCAGTTAACGAATTAACTGGTTTTTTAATATATTACTTAGCCAACATCACCAGAAGCATACTTAGGTGATGCCGAAATTTAACCGCAAAGCGTTATTTATCAGCTCGGCCCATAAATTTACGCTCTTCTGTATTGATTTTAATTTTATCGCCGATTGAAATATGCTCAGGCACTTGCACCGTTAAGCCCGTTGATAAAATAGCTGGCTTAGTTCGAGCAGTAGCCGAACCCCCTTTAATTGAAGGGTCTGTTTCAGTGATCACTAATTCAACACTTGACGGTAAATCAATAGCAACCGGTACACCGTCAACAATAATCACTTGTAAACCTTGAGTCTCTTCATTAATGAATAATATTTCATCCGCGACTGAAGATTCATTCAAATTATATGGCGTGTAATCTTCGTTATCCATAAAGACATATTCTTCACCGTCAATATAAGAAAACATTGCTGGACGACGTGTTAAGTCAGCAAAATTGAGCATATCGTCAGCTTTAAACGTTTCATCAACTTTACCGCCAGTCACTACATCATACATACGCATTCTGTATAAACTACCGCCGGCTCGACCTTGCGGTACTGAACGTTCAATATCTCTAATAATCATTACTTTACCGTTATATTCTATCGCGGCATTCTTTTTTATATCACTAGCTTTTGGCATGAAAAACCATCCTAAATTAATTTATCAAAGAAAAATAACATGAATTACTTATTATGCAAGGTAATATCTCTTAAATCCCTTGGTTAAAGCGTTATTAAATAGTTTAATGCTCCAGTAATAACAGCTACTTGAGCAAGAATACAAGTTTCATCATCGGCGCTTGGGCTATCTGGGTAAACTTCAGTAGTTGTAACATATGGTGCTTCAGTCAAGCCCATACATAAACCTAATTCACGAGCAGCATAGTTAATCACACCAACTTGGGCTAAAGGCACGCCGATCAATTTATCGTCATTATCAGCAGGAGCAATATGAGTGATTTTTTCTACTGAAGCAATAATCGCTTTTTGAAACAAGGCTTGGGGTTTAGCGCTATCACCTACCAAATAAAAACCGTCAGGTATATTCCAGCTTTTCTGTTCAATAGCATCTCTGGCGGCAAGTGCTGGTCTAAACTCACTATTATCGGAATCGGTGGTCTCATGTAGATCAATATGCGCCATGAACTCAAGACCCAATGTTTTCATAAACTGCATAACAGCTAATGATTCTTGTGCTGGACTATTTTCATAAAATGAGCGATTAGGATCGATACTTAGCGGGTTCCAACGGTTAATTGTTTCATAACCCCACGGACTAATACAGGGTAAAACCACAAAGTTGAACGCTTCTTGAAATGGCTGAGCAGCTGTTTGTAGAAACCGAATAGCGCCCTGAACACCACTTGTTTCATAACCGTGTACGCCACCAGTAATTAAAATAGTGGGCTTATCTTCTAACCAATTTAAGGATTTTAAAGCATATAATGGATAGTTTTCGGCGTCGTAGAGCAAGCTGCCATACTGTTCAATAATAAAATGCTCATTTAAACTATCTAATTTAGTGACAACTTCGTCAAAGTAACTACGTTTTTTTTGTTGTTGTTGAAACCATATTTCCTTATCACCATCAGTCCATTTTTTACCTAACTCACCAATAGGGTATGCTGCTTCTGTATTCATATAGTTACCTAATAAGTTTTATTACTACGTTTTTCACGGTTATAAATTATATTATACCAAATTCATTAATTAGTTGGTCTACTTTATACCCTGAAAAATAGCCAAATATAAAGCATTTATGTTAACAACTCGTTGTTCAAGACAAAGGACCGCTGTATTACCGAGTAAGCAGCATAATTGCCTGACAACAATCATGATCAAATAGTGAGTGAAATTGGCATAATACGACACTAGTCAAAAATAAAAGCGATATTATTGACTAGTATCGTTTTCACTGAAGGGAGTGATTGCTATATTTAAACTTATTATCTAGATATAAAAATACCAACAACGCAAGGTTCACTCCAGTGTCTGATTTGTTTATCCGATTAATTGATGATATTCATCAATGCACCCTTTGTCAGGATTTTTTACCTCTAGGGGTAAATCCAGTATTACAAATATCGCCATCGGCTAAAGTTCTTATTGCGGGCCAAGCACCGGGACTTAAAGCACATCAATCAAGCATACCTTTTGATGATAAAAGCGGCGAACGACTTAGGCAGTGGTTAGGTGTTGATTCTGCGCTTTTTTACAATGCTGATATTTTTGCCATTTTGCCCATGGCATTTTGTTATCCTGGAAAAGCAAAATCAGGAGACTTAGCCCCACGATCTGAATGCGCACTAAAATGGCGTGATAAATTACTCCAACAATTACCTCAACTAGAGTTAATTGTTGCCATTGGCAGTTATGCTCAACATTGGCACCTGCCCGATAATAATGAGCAAACATTAACAGCAACGGTAAAAAATTGGCAAAAATATTATCGTAGTACTTGCCCTGCAATTATGCCTATACCGCACCCTAGTCCACGAAATAATATTTGGTTAAAGAAAAACCCTTGGTTTGAAGACAAGGTAGTGCCTGAATTACAAGCTCATATTAAAGCGCTTATAAAAGTACTTAATACTAATAAATAAAGCTAAAGAGATAAAAAGCTTGAATACTGGTCAATATTACCCGTAATACTATCTTTTAGTTAAAATAATTTAGTTTGATGTGTCTATTTTATGCTAATTTAAACTATGACAAAGTATTTAAAATGAGGACGGCATTTATAATGCCAGAAAACTTGCAAACCACGGAAATATATACCGTTGAAGTTCAGTGCTACGAATGTGCATTGACTGTAAACTTACCCATATTAAAAGAAAGTCAAAAAGCACAATGCCCCCGTTGCGGCTATACCTTAAGTGCAATTCATCGTAATGCTAATGAAAGAATTGTCGCTTTCGCCATTACTGCATTAATATTTTTAATCGCGTCATTACCTTTTAAATTTTTGTCTTTTAGTGCAAATGGTTTAGAAAATCATTTTGACGCCATCACAAGTTTTTTTGTGTTAATCGACAATAATTACCAACTTTTAGCACTGATTGAATTTCTTACTATTTTTGCCATCCCCACCGTTGTTTTATTATCAGTTATTTATTTACTTATCCCGATGAATAAAGGTTTATACCCCAAGCACGGCCGAAAAGTATTAGCGATGGTTTTTAAATTATTACCTTGGAGCATGGTAGAAATATTTCTAATCGGCGCCTTGGTTAGTTTAATTAAAATTATTTCAATGGCAGAAATAGAACTAGGGTTATCATTTTATGCTTTTATTTTATTTGCGCTTTCAATGACAATAGTGATTTTGCATATTGATAAACGTGAGCTTTACCAATTATTAGCTAAAGTTGAAAAAGCACATAAAATAGAAATACAACAAAGTCAGTCTAAAGTCGCTCAAGAAAACCCAATAACCCATGCACTGAGTGTGCAAAAGACATGGGCGCTACTTATTACCGCGGTAATATTATACATACCAGCAAATACACTCCCGATCATGACAACACACTTTTTAGGTCAAAACGATCCTAGCACCATTATTGGAGGGGTTATTTTACTCTGGAAAGGAGGCTCTTACCCTATTGCTGCGATTGTATTTTTTGCCAGTGTTGTTATACCCGTAGCTAAAATATTAGTGCTGGCTTGGTTAAATTATAGTGTTCAAAAACAAAGTCATAGATTAAGCTTACAAAGAGTTAAATTGTATCGGATGGCTGAATTCGTTGGTCGCTGGTCAATGATCGATGTTTTTGTGGTTATTATTCTAGCGAGTTTAATTCAACTTGGACCGACTATGAGCATTACACCCGGTGCTGCTACATTAGCATTTTCAGGCTTAGTTATTGTCACCATGCTGGCGGCCATGAGTTTTGAACCTCAATTGATTTGGAATGATAGAAAAAAATATGAATGATACACACACACCAGACGCGAAAATAAAGCCAATTAAAACCGTATCTACAATCTGGTTTATTCCTGTTATCGCGGTCTTAATTGGCTGCTGGATGATTTATTATCAATGGAGCAATGAAGGCTCAACGATTACCATCAATTTCCCGACCGCAGAGGGCATGGAAGCAGGAAAAACTAAAATTAAGTCACGTAATGTAGATATCGGTGAAGTGATCAAAATTGAGCTCAATAAAAATGGTAATGGCGTAATTGTAAAAGCACAAATAAAAAAATCAGCAGAACAATTCTTAGTTACCGACAGTATGTTTTGGGTAGTTTCACCACAAATATCACATGCCGGAATTTCGGGACTAAGTACTTTAATTTCAGGTGTTTACATTGAAATATCACCAGGAAAAAGTGAAAGCGAGCGTCATTTATTTGATGCTTTAGACTCACCTCCGCTAACACCAGCGGGCACCCCTGGTCTACACATCACCCTGAATAGCAACGACCAATTTGCTTACAAGAAAGGTGACCCTATTATCTATAAAGGCTTAACCGTCGGACAATTTGAAGATATCTATTTCAATTTTGAAGAGCGTGTTGTTTATTACAATGTCTTTATTAAATCACCTTATCATCAGCTTATTACCAGTAATACCAAGTTTTGGGATGTTAGTGGTCTGCAGTTCGATTTAAATGCCGATGGTATTTCAGTTAAAACGGGGAATTTTGAGACTATGTTAACCAATGGGGTAACATTCGGTATACCTAAAGGTATGGCTATTGGTGAGAAAATTGGCGAACGCTCATATTATGATATTTACGCAAGTTATGAGGAAGCTGACGATGAACGATATCGCCGCTCAATCGAGTTTGTAATACTGGTTAATGACTCTATTAGAGGCCTGTCAGTTGGCGCTCCAGTCGAGTATAAAGGAGTACAAATAGGTAAAGTACTGTCAACAAATTTAATCCGCTCGCGTCAGCAAGCACAGTTAATAGAAGAAGATTTTAAAATTCCTGTGCTCATCAGCTTACAGCCTGGTCGAGTTGGACTGCCTGATAATGAGGTAGGCGAAAATTTGATGATTGAGCAAAACGTTTATTGGATTGAAAATGGCTTAAAAGCGGTACTTCGAACAGGTAATATCTTAACCGGTAGCCTATTCGTTGATCTACAGCATAATAAAGGCCAACCGATCAATGAAATTGCAAAATATGGTGACTATTCTATCATACCAACCAATGGCGATGAATTTTCACAAATCACAGCAAAAGCTGAACAATTTATAGATAACTTAAACAATATCCCGCTCAAGAGTATGAGTAAAAATGCCAATCAATTAATGCTCGAAATCACTCAAACAGCACATGAAATTCAAAAGGTAGGCCAAAGTATTGATAAATTACTCGGTCAAGTTGAGCAACAAAAAATCAGCAGCGAACTGAGTAAAACCTTGCAAGGCATTACCACATTAGCTAAAGACTTATCATCTGGCTCTCAAGGGTATGAAGAACTGCGCAGCACATTACATACCCTAACGGCGACAATGAACGAATTAAAGCCTCTACTTAATCAGCTAAAGCACAAACCTAATAGCTTAATATTTAATAGTGGTGAAGGTTCTGAGCCAATACCAACAAAAATAAATGGATCACAATAATGAAACCGATATTAATAGCCTCTATTGTGTCAATTATACTGCTCACTGCTTGTAGTGCTAATACTCCACAAAAAACACAATATTATTTACTTAATAGTCCAACGAGCACTAGCACTGCCCCTATTCATAATAAAAACAATCAAAACATAGCCATTACACTAATAGAACTACCTGATTATTTAAAGCAACCAAGTTTAGTTTTACAGCTTTCCAGTCATCAACTGCACTACTCGCACTTTCATATGTGGGCTGAGCCTCTACAGAGCAGTTTTCTAGAAGCTTTATCGCAAGATTTAAATGATATAAATAGTCGCGTAAATTATATTAGCACCGAAGCTTCAAACCATGAAACATCAACCGATGTCGTATTCGTTAAAGTAAGTGCATTTCATGCTACTCACCAATCTCAAGCCATACTTACCGGAACTTTTTGGCTGCAAGATAAAGACTTTAAAGGCGAAATAGCTGAGCATAACTTTAATCTAACAGTAGCGCTAAACCAAGATGGCTATGAGCACGCCGTAGAGCAGATGCGAAAAAGCGTTGGTCAATTAGCTAAAAAAATAGCAAATACCCTCGCAGTTGAGTAAACATTAAAGGGAATTATCAATATGACACCTGGTGTTAAGCAATTAAAAAAATTAGCTATAGCGTATAAGCTACATCAATATCAGCATGATGTTAATTGTAAATCATACGGTCTAGAAGCAGCTGAGAAACTAAACGTCAGTGCTGAAACCGTTTTCAAAACCTTGGTTGTTGAAGTTGATAGTCGTTATTTAGCGGTTGCTATAATCCCGGTGATAAAACAACTCAGTTTAAAGAAGTTAGCCAAAGTTCTTCTCGCTAAAAAAATTAAAATGGCAGATGCAAATAAAGTACAAAACTCAACTGGCTATGTACTAGGCGGGGTTAGTCCATTAGGGCAAAAAAAAACCTTAGTAACCGTATTAGATAAAAGTGCAGAAGTGTTAAATACCGTTTTTGTTAGTGGTGGTAAGCGCGGTTTAGAAATAGAGTTACCGCCAGAAAACCTTGTACTATCGCTGCAAGCTATTTATGCTGATATAAGCAGCGAGTAATATATACTAAGCTTAATTACGTAACCTTAAGAGTTAATAGCTAGGAGTTGATATGCCAATAAATATTATTTTGTTTATCTTTATCTTCTTACTTTCGACAAATAGCATGGCAAACCAATCCTATAAGGTCGTGGTGGGGTTATCAAAACCTCCTTATGTTATTGAAGAAAGTCAAACTGGTTTTGAATTAGAGTTAATTCAGCAATTATTAACCTTGATTGGCAAAGAGCCAGAATTTATTTTCATCCCTTATGGTCGTTCCGAGAAAATGCTCGCATTACCAGATATTGATGCTGTATTGACAGTGAATGAGAAAATATTTCCGAATAGTCAGTACCTAAGCAAAAGTTACATTAGCTATGAAAATGTGGCTATATCCATGAAAAAAAATGCGATATCACTCAATAATGTTGCGGAATTAGCCGATTATTCTATTGCAGCATTCCAGTTAGCCCACAAAGCATTGGGAGCAGAATTTTCCGCAGCAGTTACTAATAGTTCGATTTATATTCAAGTCGCCAATCAAGAAAAACAAGTTGAGTTGCTGCTGCTAGGTCGAGTAGATATCATCGTAATGGATACTAAAATATTTTTACACTTTTTGAATAAACTCAGTAAAACGGTAAAACAAAGTGATATTCAAATTCACCATATTTTTCCGTTAAGTCCGTATCAGGTAGCATTTAAAAATAGTGGAGATGTCGAAGTATTTAACTCTGCTTTAAAAACCTTTAAAGCGAGCAATAAATATCAAAATATCATTGAAAAATATAATTTTTAATTATTAGGCATTAATATCACTTTACCATCACTTTTATGTTTCGCGTAGTGATCTAATGCTTCGGAAAAATCATCAAAGCCCACGCTGGCATAAATATCTGTCTTAAAAACGTCTTGAGCAAACAGTTTTTGCACTTTAGAACTTAGTGATAATACCTGTAATACAGAGGCATCACCAATGTATTTTGCCAACCAAAAACCTTCTACTTTGATATCACGAAATATGACATCAGCAACGCTAAATAAACCACCAAGCGCATCATGAGTTTCAGTTAAACGACCATAAACTATGGCTGTAGAACTATTGGGCATCGCTTTTAAAACTCTAGGGGTATCGTTAGCTGCAACAGCATCTAATAAAACTTTAGCGTTGAGTTTTTTCGCCCAATGCTTTAATGATTCATCAAAATTTTCATGTGAAGTTAGTAAGACACAATCGGCTCCTAAAGCTTGCAAAACCTCAACATTCGCTTCACTACGAACAGTCGCTATAGTTTTAATACCTTTAAGCTTTGCATAACGGATAACCCCCTTACCTACTTGACTTGCCCCTGCATTAATAACGATGGCTTTACTGCCAAGAGCTATGGCCCGCTCTACTAAGCAAACAGATGTACATGGGTTAACGATAATCGTTGCCGCTTGGTCATCACTTAATTCTTTTCGCACCGGTAAACAAAAATTTATTTTTGTAATAGCATATTCAGCCCATACGCCATCAATACCGGGTTGTGCTGATAGAGCTACGCGCTTGCCCTTTAACCACCGGCCGTAAAGCCCAGCATTAGCTTCGACTACAATGCCACAACCTTCAAAGCCAACAAAGGCACCATCTTGTGCTGCTAGACCATATTTACCTAGCAAATACATTAAATCAGAGGGATTAACGGGTGTGGCCAACATTTTAACTAATACTTGCCCAGGCTTAAGCTCAGGTAATGTTTTTTCAATGCGCTTTATTCTTTGCGAAGGTTTTAGCTCATTTTCATCACTTAGAACCAAAGCGAAACCTTTAACCGTTTTGAACATATTGTCTGTCAATGTTAACTCCTCTTATTTTCATGATATAAACAGCATACCTGAGAAAAGCTAACTGACAAATGGCTTAAGTATATAATGAACACAATTAGCGTGCATGCAAACTCTACAGTTTTTTAAATGGGAGATAGTGTTAATACCAATATTATGAATTATTAGATGGTTACTGCGGATATAATAAGCTCAAGTTAAAGTAATTATTATTTATATCAGCTGGGGTATGCTGATTTTTTAGCTTTTAAAATCAATTAAGTTGTTTAAATTATTAATATTTATCCTGCAATGGTCACAAACGCCAATCAACGTTTTACAAATGAATCCACTTTGCTTTGTAGTTAAGTGCAGTCTTGTGCTTGCCACAGCAATCGTATTTGTAGGGGTTGTTCAATAATGACGTGATCAAGCTCCAACTTTCGGCCGTTAACACTATAGCGAAATTTTTTCAGCGTTGTTGTCGCTTTATTCACGTCATCAAAGTGTTTTATAGATGCTTTAATGCTTATAGCTATAAAGCATCTATTGGAGGTATTATATTACTAATAATCCCAGTTTATAATTAACTATGACTTGAGTTTAGAATAGATAAATTTTCAGTGTAACTTATTCAGTTAAAGCACTTTAGCAGCATAATTTGTAAGTAGTTTAGCTATTTGAGCTTTTGGGGTTCTGGTCAGTCGCTTGATTAAGCTAAAAGGTATATTCTCTAAACCATAGCGCTCGCTAATATCCTTTAACATAATTAACCATAATTCAGCGGTCATTTCTGCATCAAATAACGCTCGATGAAAACTGCCATCGGCGGCGATGTTTTTATAATTAATTAACGTGCCTAACTTATGATTTGGTGCATCTTGATAAATACGTCGCGACACTAATAATGAACAAGTAAATTCGCCTAAAACCTGACGCCCCAAGTTTGAAAACTCAGCCGTAAGAAAACGAGAGTCAAAAGAGGCATTGTGCGCGAGTAAATTGCTTTCGCCTATAAAGTCAGCAAAGTCGGTCATAACCTCTGCACACGGAAGTGCTGTAGCCAACATGGTATTACTAATACCGGTATAGTTTTCAATAAAACTATTGATGCGTCGCCCTGGATTCATCAAGGCTTGAAATCTGTCAGTTACAATGCCGTTTTCAAGTTTAACTGCACCAATTTCAATGGCGCGATCCCCTTGATCAGGTGATAAACCTGTTGTTTCAAAATCCAGTACGACTATCGAGTTAGCTAACACTAACGTTTCCTCAGTAATTAATAAGTATGGAACATAAAAATTCAATAAATGAAATTATCTCATAGTTTTATACCAGATACATTAACATCGAATAGCGGGGCTTTATTAGTACGTTAAAATAACTAAATCAACCTGCTATTTTATCAAGTGGGTGCTTTTCTGCTGCGGGTCGCAATGCCAAAGCACTGCTTATCTTTCAAAACATTTACATGCTAGAGGTATACACTGCTAGGTTTGGTTAAATGCTTGTTTCTAAGCTATCCTTACCAAACCTGTGCAAGTCAATGCAATGCATATAAACCTTAAACTAAGAATAAATAACAGGGATAGAAAATGCGCTACAGTCATCTAGGTTTCATTTTTTTATGTTCATTATTTACGTTAACTAGCAGTTTAGCGGCTGACAACAACACTCCATCAAAACGTTTTACCGCGATGCGAGTGTTTGATATGGAATATGCCACCGACCCTCAGATTTCACCTGACGGTAAGCACATTACTTATGTGCGCCACTCTATGGACAGAATGAGTGATAATGACCAAAGCCACATTTGGTTGCTCGATATTGCTAAAGGCACGCACCTACCATTAATTGATGGCGAAGCGCCTTCTCATTCTCCTCGATGGTCACCAGATGGAAAAACATTAGTTTTTGTTAGCGCAACTGACGGTAAGCCTGAATTAAGGTTGTTATATGTGCAATCAGACCGACATATTGCCTTAGCTCAATTTGCCAGCGCTCCGTCACGCGCCATCTGGTCTCCTGATGGCAAACACATAGCTTTCAATATGTTTGTCAAAGGTAAAAGTCCAAGCTTTGCCCCAGCTGTTGATAAGCCCGAAGGTGCACAATGGAATGATGCAATGAAGGTATATGACGATCTTACATTTCGATTTGATGGAAGAGGCTATTTAGATGAAGGTACCACGCAAGTGTTTACGATACCGATTGAAGGCGGCTCTGTACGCCAATTAACTCATGGCGATGCTGATATGAATACTTCAGCTTGGTTAGACAAAGATACACTACTAGTTACGGGTAATTCAGCAGAAGACCGCGACATGGACTTCATTGAAAGCGAGATATATGCCATTGAATTGCAGGATTTGTCGATAACAGCATTAACTAAGCGTGACGGTCCAGATGCTGGTGCAACGGTTTCGCCTAATGGCAAATATATCGCCTATATTGGTTATGACGACAAGGTGCTGTCCTATCAACAAAGTAATTTATATATCATGAACGCAGATGGCACTAATGCTCGAGAAATAGCCGCTGACTTCTCTGGTAGCATTGGACAAATAAAATGGCATTCGACAAGTAAATCATTGTATTTTTCATCTGAGGATCACGGCGTAATTAGCCTGTATCGTACTGACTTAAAAGATAATATTTCAAAAATATTGACTGGAATTGGTGGTGGTTCTATCGGCCGCCCCTATGCCAATGGTAGTTTCTCCATCAGTAACCAAAGTAAACCTAAAATTGCCTATATGGCAGGATTTTCTGATCGTCCAGCCGAAGTTGGCTTGAGCGATTATAAAGGTAAGAAACAACAGATTTTAACCAAACTGAATGATGATTTACTGCCTTATCTTGAGATGGCAACAGTTGAAGAGATCAAAGTTAAATCCAGTCATGATGGTAAAGAAATTGAAGCTTGGGTGGCTTTTCCACCTGATTTTAAAGCCGATGGTAGCTTTCCTATGATTTTAGAGATACATGGTGGTCCTTACACTATGTACGGTCCTTACTTTGCTAGCGAAATGCAACGTTACGCTGCTGAAGGTTATGTCACTGTTTGGGCTAATCCTCGCGGCTCAACAGGTTATGGTGAAGACTTTGCGCTAGAAATTGATCGCGCTTACCCTGGTAATGATTACCATGATTTAATGAGTGTAGTGGATGAAATAGTGGCTCGTCAGTATGTCGACGATAAACGTTTATTTGTCACCGGTGGCTCTGGCGGCGGAATTTTAACCGCTTGGATTGTAACTAAAACCCAAAGGTTTGCTGCTGCGGCGTCAATAAAACCGGTAATTAACTGGATGACAATGGCATTGGCCGGTGATATTGCCCCTTATGTTAGACGACATTGGATACGTGAAGACCCTTGGTCTAACCCTGAAGCATTCCTAAAGTTTTCCCCTATTCGCTATGTTGATAAAGTTAAAACTCCAACTTTGATGATGGTGGGGGAAGAAGATTATCGAACGCCTGCATGGGAGGCTGAGCAGTTTTATACTGCACTTAAAATGTTAGGTGTTGATACGGCACTGATCAGAGTGCCCAGCGCACCGCATTATATTGCGTCACGCCCTAGCCGTTTAATTGCTAAAACCGATAACATTATGGGCTGGTTTGCTAAATATGATGTAGCAAAAGCAGATCAGCAGGACAAAGTAGCGAAGCAAGATTAATAGCATTTAAGGTATGTGCGGCCTTTGGTAAAACCTGCCGCACATCGCGTTATTTCATCAAAATTTATAACAACTGTTTACATTGAACAAGCCAAACGACAGTTGGTTTTAACGCTATTAAAACATAAATAAAACCGTAAAAAACATCAATATCAATGAATTACTCGTACTTCAACTATATATCAGCTTGCAAAAAGCTAATCTTACAGACAACTACATCGAGTAGTCTAGCCTTCCAATAATATTTTAAAATGGGTTTATTGATCAGCTCAACTGATCGAAAGTTATGATTTAATTTATAAAAAGAAAACCAAAAGCTATTTGTAGCCGTATGTAGACTTATAAGTAACTCACGAGATATTTATATGTTTTCATTATTTATAAAGCACGAAACTAAAAAATTAAACAAACGTTATGAGGAAAAACTTGCAAAAGCTATCTGTGCGCAAAAACACGGTGATATAAGTGCTTTTTCAATGTTCGCTGAAGAAGCACTTATAATTAGACAAAAAATACAAGCATTAGAAAAACCCACAAAAGCATAACGTTAACTTCTAAGCTAAAATAATATAATTAAACTAGCTACAATTTAGCGACTTTATATCAGGCACTAAATGTTTTCATAACTCAGTCCTAATGAAGCTAAAAGGAATTAAAGATGGAACCTATTAATATTTTGGTTGCGCAACTTCGCGATATTGCCCGAGGTGCTATTGAAGTTATGCCGCAATTATTGATTGCATTAGTCATAATATTGTTAACTTACGCTTTCGCTAAATTAGCAAAAAACATAGCACAACGTATTCTTAAAAAAACAAAATTACGTAAGAGCTTAATCAATTTACTGATTCTATTTTCTTCGATAGCAATTTGGATTATTGGTATCATGATTGCCGCCATTATCGCTTTCCCAGGTCTAACCCCAACCAAAATGCTTGCCGGTTTAGGTATCGGCTCTGTTGCTATTGGTTTTGCATTTAAAGATATATTTGAAAATTTTTTAGCCGGCATTATCATTTTGATTCGTAAAGAAATGCGCATTAATGACTTTATTGCCTGTGAGGGTTATGAAGGCACCGTTGAAACAATACTCGTGCGTGAAACACATATTCGTCAACCCGATGGTGAATTAGTAATACTGCCTAATAGTATATTATTTAAGAACCCACTCACGATACGAACAGATCTTGACCAGCGAAGAACAACCATTGTTTGTGGCGTAGGCTATGGCGAAAATGTAGATGAGGCAAGAGCAGTTATAAAACAAGCTGTAACCGACTGTAAAACTGTTATTAGTGATTCTCGACCCGTACAAATATTTGCCAACGAGTTTGCAGACTCATCAATAAATTTTGAAGTGACTTGGTGGACAGGCTCTAAGCCCCTAGACATTCGAGAGTCTCGAGATGAAGTTGTGGCTGCAGTAAAATCTGCGCTTGATAAATCGGGTATCGAAATACCTTTCCCTTATCGTACGCTTACTTTTAATCAACCCATTAGTGTTAACACGGATAAACAGCAAGATAAATCATCTGAATAATTAATCTTGGTAATATGTAATCAACGATATTAATTTAATATAAACAAATCTTATGATGAAGTAATATCATTTATTTACAGCTGCTTTAGCACATAATCTAATGATAAATTCTGACTTTAGCATAATATAGCCCTTGTGATTTAATCAGCTATTAGATGATATTTCTAACGCTTTTATTTGAACTGCTATTTTTTCAGCTTCAGCAGTAATCATGGCATAGCCTTTAATATCGCCATTTCTTTGGGCATGCATAGCGAGCTCAAGCTTGGCTTCATAGCGCTTATTTAACTTTTTTAGTGGGTCTGACTTAAATATTGAAAACATAATTAATTACCAGTTGGTGAGTTAATGACGATTATACGATGTAAAAGGTATTTTGGTTTTTATTTATAATACTTTTTAAATAAACAAAGAATTAGCGCTATTCTTAGTCGATAAAAAGCCGTATCTTTATTGATACGTCATGGTGAAAGCGAAAATATACAATTAATTTGCCCATTGCTTCGAGCAAGATATTAATTAATCCAAATTGAACAATTATTTAGCCCTATTGATATAATATAAAACTAACGATTAAAGAAAAGTCTATATGTTACAAATACTCAGCCTTTGCACACTGCTCATTCTCATTTTTACCTTACTGCCTTTATGGCGACACCCACATTGGCTGATCAGAGGTATGGACTTTCCGCGTTTGCAATTTATGATATTTGCCGCTGCGTTATTAATTGCCCAACTGCTATTGTTAGATCGAGAAACAATAGTCGTACAGACATTAATTTTTGCCACTACGACATGTTTAATATGGCAATTATGGTGGATATTACCTTTTACTCTTTTATGGCGTAAAGAGGTAGCAACATCAAATGATAACACCGCTGAAAAGCAACTGAGTATATTGACATCGAATGTATTCACCCCTAATCGTAACGCTAAAGCCTTAATCAGTTTAGTTAAACAGCATAAGCCTGACGTGTTAGTGACTCTTGAGTCCGACCAATGGTGGCAAGACCAGCTTAAAGTGATTGAAACTGATATGCCTTACAGCATTAAATGCCCGCTCGATAACCTTTATGGCATGCATGTTTATTCAAGGCTGCCGCTAGACGAGCAAGAATTATGTTACTTAGTTGAGCAAGATGTGCCGTCGATACATGTGTGCTTAACATTACGAACCGGCGATAAAGTGCGTGCCCATTTTCTTCATCCAGCGCCACCTAGTCCAACAGAAAACCCTGAATCGGCTGAGCGTGATGCAGAATTAATTATGGTGGCGAAAAGCGTTGCAAAGAGCAAGCAACCGGTGATTGTAACCGGCGATCTTAATGACGTTGCTTGGTCTGCAACCACTCGATTGTTCCGTAAAATTAGTGGTTTGTTAGATCCTCGTGTCGGCCGCGGCGCCTTTAACACTTTTCACGTAGATTACCCAATTGCCCGTTGGCCATTAGATCATTTATTTCACAGCTCGCATTTTACACTACGTGATATACAACGCTTACCGTCTATTGATTCAGATCATTTCCCTTTGCTAACTAGACTAGTATTTACTTTCCCACACGGCAGTGACCAAGAAGGTATAAAAGCCGAAGCAGAAGAAGAAAAATGGTCTGAAGAGATCACAAATCAAAAACAAGTCAGTAAAAATGATGTACCAACGCCTGCTGAATAGGATTAAGCAATTAAAATTTATACTCTTTTTATAAAATAATTTCAGCTTTATAAATTAAAACTTGAAATATCAGAAGCTTGTTCTAAATTAAAAGATAACTATGTAAATAGGAGTTTCTTATTCGTTTGCGAATATGATGTTATACAACAAGGAGTGCTAAAAAACATGGATGCTAAAATTAACTTTTCTTCGTATTCTCTAGACGAACTTTATACTTGCGCTGAGTCTATTGATCGAGATTTATATCCTCAAAGAGCAAAAGAAATAGATGACATAATTCGTCAGAAAGAAACTGAATGTCCTGAAGAAATTAATAAAACAAAACAAGCAGGAGATAAAGCATCAAAATTTGATCGGTTGGTTGCTTCATTGATTGACTTAGCTATTGCTGTTATCTCATTAATCCCTATATTTTATTTTGTTGGACTTGATGCATTCACTGAACCAACCATAACTTTCATTGGCGCTGTGTTTTTCTATGGCCTACTAACTACCTTAATTTTTCATGGTTACCTTTTGTATTATTATGGACAAACCATAGGCAAACATTATATGTCTATTCGAATTGAGAACTTAGATGGTAGCAAAGCGACTTTATCGACTATTTATCTCAAACGCATGCTGCCAATGCAATTAATTGGGTTTGTACCATCGGTAGGCCAATTTATTTCAGGTATCGTAAACCCATTATTTATTTTTGGTAAGCAAAGACGTTGCTTACACGACTATGTAGCCAAAACAAAAGTTAGCTATACCGATACATAACAAACCTTTGCTAATGAATAAAAAGCAAAGGTTATCGCATCACTGGCTTGTTGGGTCTATTTTAGGCGTTTCACTATTTTTTTAAACGGAGTTTCAATATGAGAAAAGAATTCGAATTTACAGTAAAAGATCATAAAGTTAAAATTGTAAATTCATGGTCACGTGGTACAAAACTTTATATCGACGGTGATTGTAGAGATCAAGACACTAGTTTTCTCGCTAATGGTAAAACCGCACTTCTCTCTGCGAAGCTTGGTGAACTCGGTATTCTAGAAGTTTTTCCCAAATCAGCGTTAATCTCTGTGGAAATGGAAGCGTTTCTGATCAAAGGTCATGAAAAACAGCATGTGTATAGTTCGCAAAAACGATTAAGCCTAACAGAACAAAGATTGGCAAAATGAATCAAAATTAATAAAATAATGGCTTAGTATCACTACTCAGCCATTTTTGAATTTTGAAAGAAAAAATCACATTTGCTTATCAATACGCACAGTACCATTGGCGAGATAAATCATACGAATATCATCTTTTTGTTGAAATAGCATACGGTGATCTAAGTCTTGTATCACCATATATTCATCACCATTTTCAACTTTAATCATTAGCTCAACTAGCAATAACGTTTTTTCATGATATTTAGGGTTTCTATCATGGGCTATTGAACCACCAATAATTGCGCCTAATACCGTGGCGACACCTCGGCCACTGCCGCTACCAAATTGATTGCCTATCGCGCCACCAATCAGCGCACCGCCAAAGGTTTTCCAGCCAGCATTTTTATCTTGTATCAGCTCCTGTTCAGTAATATTACGTACTGACATTACTTGACCAAACAGCACTTTTTCAACTGGCACAGCTTTATTTCGCTCATATTCAGCATTTGCAAAGGGGATTAGTGCCAACCAACAAATTAACGTTATATAGATTGTCTTCATTTTGCCCACCTTTTATTTGATAAACAACATCCTTAGTCAGCGACTTAAAAATAAATATTTTGTAGAAGTAGCTAACTAATTTTCAACGGAAATATCAATTATCTATCTAGCTTTAAACTTACCAACCTACTGATTCTTTTGCTTTAGTTTTACGAATTTCAGTTTCATCTGCCCACTCAACTAAACCACTTTCAAGATCCATTAAACGCAGGGTAAACTTGTAATAAACGTCTGACTTATCTTGGTTACTTTTTACGATACTCGATAAGTTACCGTATAACATATATTGCGCGCCGATTTGGCGGCCAAACTGAGTCGCTTTACTTGCGTCAACCATACCACCGTCATGTTGAAATTTAAGTTGTTCACGTGCTGCTTCTACTCTGCCCATATCAACAAAGCGGAACTTGCCTGAACGCAAAAGCTTAGTAGAAATTGAGTCAGTTATTGACTCAGTATCAATATGCTCACTGGTTTTATTTTTTAAACGTTCCACAAACATTACTGGACGCGTGTTTTGCGTTAATGTGCCAACAACGGGTGATAATAATAACGAGTCGGTCATTTGGGCGGCAACTTTTTGTAAATCGGTTGAGCCAAAGTTAATATCAGTCGTTTCTACCGCGGTGGCATCACCATAGCGAACCACTGATTTATTAGCACAACCCGCTGCAATTACTAGGGTTAAGCCGAGTGTTGTTACCAGTGCTAATTTATTCATAATGCTTTTCCTTAACAATTAATATTTGTATGCTTTTTCAGGGATTTCGCGGACATAAACACTAAAAGTGCTGACATTAATGTTCGGCGCTAATCCTCGTAAAGTTGTTGATTGTTTACCGTGTAATTCTAAAGGAACCCAAGGTGTTTTTCCGGCTTCAATAACAAAGCCAGCTTCGTCAAACCAATTAAAATGATATTGTAATTTTTGCGATTTATCATAACGACTGGTCAAGGTTAAATTTATTTCCAGTAAGTCATTACTTTTACGTGATTTAACATCACTAATAAATAATCGCTTCGCTAAAGCTTTGTTATGAACTTCAAGGTGTTTACTAAAGTCATCGCCTTGCGTCATCGCACTAGTGCCTGTGCCTGAGGTTACAGGAGGCTTTTTATTTGCGCACCCAGCAGTAACAATAGCACTGACTAATATTACCGCTACACTGCCAATGATTTTTTGACGAGTATTGAGCGTGTTTTTGCTATTTAACATATTTCCTCCTGATTCATTATTCATTTAACATTATTTTATAGGTTAATCGCTTGATGACCAGTATAGCTACCGATAACTGAAAAATTAATCAAGGTAATTCTATTGGGTAGTACATCTACTTCAATATTTTTTTGTTGTCCATTAACCTGCACTTGCAATATTTGCTTACCTACCGGTACATCCATACGCACTATATCAACTTGATCTGGTAATGTAGACCAACTGCGAGTATCAGCCTTTTCAGAAGCAATATTATAAATACTGGCTAAAATATTACCGACATCACCGGCTTCTCGGCTAAGCTTTTGTCGTACTTGCTCTTTGGCAACAACTCGCACTACTTGCCTGGTGAGAAGTATCGGTAGTTGATCTTTTAAATCTTTCGCCGCTAACGATTGAATTCGCACAATTTCATTCGATTGATAACTTTCACCCGCACTGTTAAAGATAAGCTTATTATGCTGTGGCAAAGCTCCTTCATAAACAGGTAAAGAAAAACTGAAAAATTTAAACCCGTTATTGCTTCGACCTACTGGCAGGTTTAAACCAATATCTTGCTTACTGTTAACAATACCTCGCTCGACAAGCACAACCACTTGCCCTTTACCTTTAGATTCTCGAGCTTGATATTTACCAAAGCGTTGTTGGAAACTGACTAAATCATCTTGCATACCTAACTTGCTTGCCAGCCGTAAAACATCTTGTTGCAAATAATGATTTTCTGGGTATATTTCGATCGCTCGCTTAAAATCGATGTAAGCATCATTTAATTCGCCACTGGCTTCATATAAAACACCAGAAAGATAAAAGGTAAAAGCATTTTGAAAGCCATTTTTCACTTTGCCAATGGCACTATCCATACTTGGGTAGCCACCTTGCAAACTATCGGTACTCATGCCCGAGTTATGAAGCTCATTTTGTGCTTTATATATTTCATCCTTATAAGCTTTAAGTGCGGCCTCTTGAACTAAATTCGCACGACGTATCTCAACTAACGCACCGGATAAGTCATTCTGAAATAGATAATTTAACGCTTGATAACTATGAAGCATGCTTTGTTCATAATAAGGTACTTCATAAGACGTCGCATTATCATTACTGACCACAGCACCTAACTTTTCGATACCTTTACTGATTTGAATTTTCGCTTTGTTACGTTGCTCTTCAACTTGAACATAGGCTTGAGCAAAGGTTTTTTGGCTAGTTGGCCAATCAGCGGCTAAAAACTGTAAGCGCCCTCTTTCTAGCAAGCTTAATACATAAGTATTATTGCTTTGGTCACGTTCACCCAGCAGGTTTTGCGCTTTAAGAAAGTCGCCTTGTCGCTGTGCCAATTTCACCGGTTGCATTTGGCTATTGTAACCTTGAAAGAGATCAGAAAGTTGAAAGGTTGCGCAACCAGATAGCACGGAGATAATAATTGCGATGACAACGACACGATTAGAAAAAGACTTAAACATTAAGTTAATTTATTTCCATAAAAATTTTACTGCGCTTAATTATCTTTTTATAAATAAATAAAAAAATTTTCGATTTTTTAACTATTGATAAAAGTAAGCTTATTTAAGACGAGTAGCAATACTTACTTTAATGAAAAATGTAAGAAAACTATATTTGGCGGCGAACTGCGCAATAAATGACATAACGTATTTTTGATGGAACAACATATTGTTATTTATTCATGTAATAGCGTTTAATGAAATGGTTACCAATAAACGCTATTGACGCTTGTAAAGTTCAGTATTAATAAGAGCTTAAAGATTCTCCAGTGTTCAGGTTATATCTATCTTTTAATCTTTTTTTAATCTGTTTTTTAATCTGTTTTTTAATCTAGTTTTAATCTATTTCTTATGCGCTAAGTTACTGATATAAAACTGCGTTTAAACCAATAATCAAGGCTGACATAGCGCCCGCCGCCGATAAAAAACAATGCCAATAGCATAATAAAATATGTCGCTGCGAATTCAATACCGTTATTTAAAATAGTAATGTTGCCGCTACTGGTAAGCCATTCGTAGTTACCATGCTCCTGCAAAATAGAAATAATTACTTCTTTTTTCTCAACCGACGCCTCTACTCGCTCATTAGCGAAGGGGGCATTGGCATCTGCAATCGCTTGCCAACCATATTGTCCGTGAACTGAAGTCATAGCAATGAACATGGTAAACATCAAAGGAACAGCCATTAAACGTACGCCTAAGCCTAATAATAATGCAATGGCACCAATAACCTCAGCACCAACGGCTAAAATAGCCAGAATATACGGAAACGGTAATCCTAAGCCCCAATTATCATTACCAAACCATTGCACTATATTGTCAAAACCGTCTATTTTAGTCGTGCCCGCCATCCAAAAAATAGGTACTAAATATAAACGTAATAGTAACGGGGCAAGAAAATCCAACTTTCTCGTTGAATTTAATAGACAGTAACCTTTATTCAATAGTGCTTTTACCATGTTTATTCCTATTTGCTTTAGTTGTTTATGGGGAACTATTTTATTTGACCCGATAAGTGACTGAGCAATTTCAAAATTTGTCGATAAAATACACATTAAGGCTGTTTAATAAGTCATTTAGCTATAAATAAAGCTTATCTCTTTAAAGCGAACAACATTATTATAACGTTTCAACTTCCGCTAATGCTTGAGTAAATTCAGCTAGTTCTAATTCAAAACAGGCTTCATTTTCCTGCCAGTCGAGGCCGATAATAACGCCATCTTCTAGTAAGTCTTCAACCCAAAACTCCATCCAATCTGCAATCTTAATAGCAGCGGGTTTATAGTCAGCCCATTCTTCAACACAATGGCTTATAGCAAGTGCCTCGGTTGACCAAAGCGGCATGACTTCCGTATTTTCAAAATTTACTGAATCTAGTACTACCCAGTCTTCGCTGTTTTTATCTTGTAACGCCCAAAGAGTTTGGGTGTCTTTAACTTGATTTAAAAATGACTTCAATGTTGTTTCAGTGCTCATTTGTTTTATTACCTTAAGAACGTTTTTTATATTATACCAATTGAATTAAATCAGAGGATATTAATTTGTTATTACTTGTAAGTGTTGCTCAGGAATTGCAGACATTAATGGTGATAAATTGGAGCTTGGACTTGTGGGCTGCAACCAAACATTAATATTTTCAGGCAAAATCAACACTGGCATACGATGATGATATTGTTCGCATAAGCTGTTTGGCTTGGTGGTTAATATCACCACTTGCGGTTGGGTGTTAACACCATAATAGCTTACCCCAGCCATGTATAATGGCTGTTCTTGTGCATGACTAAAATAATATTTTTGCTTTTTACTGCCCTCTTTTCGCCATTCATACCAACCACTACACGGTATTAAACACCGATGAGAGGCAAATGCTTGGGCAAACGTAGGCTTAATGTCAACAGTTTCACTTTGGGCATTAATCAGCAAACGTTTCGACCAAGACGGTTGAATTCCCCATTGCATATTAACTTGGGTGAGTTGCTCGTGTGACTGCACAATGGTAGATACGGATTCACTTGGACACAAATTGTCATTACTTTCGCTATTAAAGTTAACACCTGTCGTTTCACTTACAATTTTACATAACGGATAGTCAATAATACTAAGTCTGCCACACATGCTTTTATCCTGGTCTTTGCTACTTAAGCGATAGATGAATATTATCATCTAATATCCCCTTAATAGTAACTTCAAGTTTCAAAATTAAACCTAAACAAAGCTGCATAATGAAGTGGAGCAGGTATACCTATTAATTTAACCTTCTGTTAAGCTGCAGTTAATCATATATAAGTAACAGAATAATCATTGAAAATTGAGATTGTAAAGAGTATTTCAGATATTACTGAACATGACTGGCAGCGCTTAAACTGTGATCCTTCGGTATTTTCCAATTATCAATTTTTTCAGAGTTTGGAAAGCAGCGGCTCGGTTTCTAATGATCAAGGTTGGCAACCTCATCATTTACAATTACGTAATAACGATAGCAGTGAAATTAACGCGATATTACCCATGTACGTTAAATCACATTCATGGGGAGAATATGTTTTCGATTGGGCTTGGGCCGATGCGTACCAACAACATAATATTCCTTACTACCCTAAATTAGTCGCTACCACGCCATTTACGCCAGTAACTAGTCATAAACTTCTGTCCAAAAATGTTGCATTTACTGACGTTTTTGAAATATTAACTCACCATTGCCAACATCAACAGTTAAATAGTTGGCATTTATTATATTGCTCGCCAACAGAGCATGAAGCTGAAGATGTTTATCAACGCAACACAGTTCAATTTCATTGGCTTAATTATAACTACCGAGATTTTGAAGATTTTCTTTCCCGCTTTACCGCAAGAAAAAGAAAAAACACTCGCAAAGAGCGACTTTCAATAACACAACAAAACATCGATGTTAGGCGCATAATCGGCAAAGATATCAGTGAAGCAGAATTAACATTTTTCTATTTAACTTATCAGCTAACGTATTTAAAGCGCGGGCATACACCACATTTATCGTTCGAATTTTTTCAATCCATAGTACAAAAACTACCCGAACATATTCTGCTTATCATCGCTAGCTGTAATGGTGAAGATGTCGCCTGTGCTTGGTACTTTTTTGACGATAAACATTTATATGGTCGCTTTTGGGGCTGCACAAAGTCGTACAATAATTTGCATTTTGAATTGTGCTACTACCAAGGTATAGAGTTTTGTATTGAAAATAAGTTGTGCTTATTTCATCCCGGTACGCAAGGCGAACATAAAATACAACGCGGGTTTGAACCTAAGCTTACCACCTCATATCATTGGATTAAACATGCAGGTTTTAGACCCGCCATTAAAGCATTTTGTTTGCAAGAGCAACAACAAATGCGCACTTATCAAGCCCAGTGCCAGCAATTATTACCTTTTAATTCAAACGATGAAAACCGTTAACTACATCAGGCATAATATGAATAAGAATTTTAGCCTTCATTTAAAGTAAACACTTGAGTAATAAATCATGAATAAACCATTTTCCCAAGCATGTGAAAATAATAAGTTACCTATTCTAGCCTTATTAGCAGAAGCTTTTAGCAACAGTAAAAGCGTTTTAGAAGTTGGCTCGGGCACGGGGCAACACGCGGTATTTTTTGCGCCACACATGACGTGGTTAAGTTGGCAAACCAGTGATATGCTTTTAAATCATCAAGGCATCAGCCAATGGTTGCAGGAATATCCTGCGGGGAACTTACTATATCCGATTGAGCTTGATCTTAACCACCCATGGCCAATTGAAAAAGTTGACGCTATTTACACTGCCAATACCTTACACATTGTTAGCTGGCCATTAGTACAAGCCTTTTTTAGTGGCGTATCACAACATTTAAACCAACAAGGAAAACTGTGTATTTATGGACCCTTTAATTATCAAGGTAAATACAGCAGTGAAAGTAATGCCGGTTTTGATATATGGCTTAAAGAGCGTGATAGCCAAAGTGCGATTCGCGATATTGAAGCCATAATAGCATTAGCTGAAAAGGCGGGGTTAACTCTGGAACACGATCACGAAATGCCTGCCAATAATCGTTTACTGGAATTTAGAAAGATAGATTAAGTCCTACCAATGGATATTATATTGACAAAAATCTCACTGCAGAAAAGCAAAATGCGCTAATAGTAAAACTAGCGCATTGTCATATTTGATAACTAAGCCGTGTTATATCAGATAACAATTGAGTTAACTATGTACAGACAGGCACAGACGGCACAGACGGCACAGACAGACTTAAATCGATTGACTAAAAACGACTAATCCGGCACTTTTACTGAAATCTCAATCGACTTAGCATCACCCGCAAGCCACTTCTGTAAATATATGCTACCCACAGCCTCTGCTTTTCCGGGTTCAGGGACTTCTTTAAAACGGATGCTATTTTTGTTTTCTTTTTCAAAAACGAGTTTCACGTTAACTTCTGGCATTTATTTTTCCTATACTATTTTTCTATCTTTTCGGTATTAAACAAAGTCAGTGTTATGCAAGGTTTAAACGTGCAACCAACCACGCAGCAATGTCTCGAATTTCAGTTGGATGTACACTGTGCGCCATAGGATAAGTTTTCCATGTAACCGGATAACCTTTCTCATTAAGTAATTTATTAGCCATTTTACCGGCACTTAATTGCACTACATCGTCATTATCACCATGAAGTTGTAAAATATGAGTGTCGCTGTTAGCCGCACTAAGTTGCTCAGGAAGTGCATCAGCATTAGGTAAGTAACACGACAACGCCATAATACCCGCAAGCTTTTCAGGGAATCGTAACCCCGTAAACATACCCACAACACCACCTTGGCTAAAGCCAGCTAAAATTATATTGCTAGCTGGAATGCCTGCTGAAATTTGCTCAGAAATTAATGCTCGCACTTTAACTTCAGATTCAAGCACACCATCCATATCAGCACGATTATGCAAATCCATACTTTTAATGTCATACCATGAACGCATAACATATCCTTGGTTAATCGTTACAGGTTGCTCAGGTGCATGAGGAAATATAAAACGTACGCTATGGTTTTTAGGTAAACCTAATTCTGGCACTATGGGTGAAAATCCTGCGCCAGAGTCTCCTAAGCCATGTAACCAAATAACACAGGCGGTGGCAGATGATGTAGGTTCGATAGTAATTCGTTCTAATGGGGCAGCAGACATGCTTCTCTCTTTATAATGGTTACAGTAAAAAATGCCGATATCATACCGCTTCTACTGATTAATTAAAATATACTCATGCAGGAGAAATTATATTCTTGTCTTGTGCTATTTCTAGCAGTGTATTTAAATCAACGATTTTGATTGATATTATGGTACAACAATAACGTAGCTTATCTTAAACGGATTAAAAACGGCATTAACCATGGATGAAGGAATGAAAACAAGCCAATGACATTCGCAAAAAAAAGCTTACTTACTGTTGCCATACTGCTAAGTACAATATTAATTGCCATCTTTTGGCTTTATCTTGCCCGCGTTGCTCTTGTAAAGGATATTAGTGAAGAACAGCTTGCGCTGTATCAAGCTAAAATAAGCTGTTTAGACTTTAACATTACCTTTGATTTGAAAATTGAAGTTAGTCGCTTATGCCTGCAAACCCCGCAAGCAGATATTAACATTGAAGCTATGACCATAACGTTAGACTTAGCTGCTAAGCAAAAAATTAAACGTATTGATATTACAACTGCAATAGTAAAAGGAACAGCTGAGCTATTCACAGAACTCAACACCAGCCCACAAGACAGTAAAGATGGAACGTTAGCACAGCAACTCGACCATTATTTAACGCAACTTTCACAAGTGAATTTACCTTTTAACATGAATGTTGCAGATGTACGCTATTCGCCTTTCTCACTTGAAAGTAGCAAAAAAATAACGGCTAACAATACAACAAAAACAACGAGCTATTCTGGCCAATTTTCAGTAGTACAAAATACGGTAGCGTTTTCATTAAATAATCTCCAAGGTACTAGCTTTCTTACCGCTAACTTTTCTGCTAAAAAACCAACAGAGCATCAATTGTCAGCTGAGTTTTCTGGCCAGTTAAAACCTTTAAAGCGCTTTTTATTCACTCATAAACTCCCTGTATCGCCAGCAATACTAGAAATTTTAGAAACGGTTGCAGCCAGCGGCAATTTTCAAAGCGTAGTAAATTATCAAGCAGGTCAATTAACTTTAGCTAGCCAATTGAAAGATTTATTAATCGAAACGACTAAAAGTATTGAAGGCAGTGGTCCATTTACGCTGACTGGGGCGCTTAATCTGCACAGCCAAGTTAATCTCGCGCCAGATGAAAAATCAGCAGATAACCAAGCAATTAACAGTATTGATCTTGAGTTTCAAAAAGATAACATTTTACAGCTACAATTTAGTCATCAATATTTGATTGACTATTTAAGCCAGAACGCTATTTCTGCTGATATTATTAAGCTACTAACAGACAACCCAGTTGATCAATTAACATTCAGCCCAAAAGGCCAGTTAACTTATAACCTGAACAACCAGAAAATTTCTTTATCAGCCCTAAGCTTAAAGGCAAAAATCGATCTGCTAGTGCATCAACTGGACTTAAATAATATCGCATTAGACCTGAGTCATTATCTAAGTTCCGATCTTACTATTGACGAAAATCATCTGCCTTCGCAGATTGAAAGTACTATCACTGACAGCCGTAACACTGAAATTATTAATGCTGAAAGTACTCACCAAAACGAGAACAACGTCAGTACTACTCTGCTAGAATTAAAAACAGTGAAAGTAAATGCACAAAACATCCCCGAGCAGCTTGCTGAGTTAGACTTTCAGCTTGATAGCCCATTGAAATTATCAGCAATGGATAACTTTACTCACTCCCCTATAGAAATAAAACTACAAGGCTCCATAAGCCAAAACCACGAAAAAACAACTATAAGCTTTTTTGAAAACTCATCTTTGACTAGCAACTCTATCGCAATATTATCAAAACAAAAAACAGCTGATAAAAAGCTATTATCGATTAAAAAGTTTTCAACGCAAATACAAGGTAATGTAGAAATACAAAGTCGTATGCAAGTTAAAAATATGGCTCAAATAAAAGAAAAGCCAAGCATTACCTTGAATTTAAATCTAAATAGTCAGGCTCAAAAGTTACGTGCTGGCAAGGTTATTGAAATCAAAACATTGGCTATAAATACTGGCGTTACGGGTAATTTAGATGATATTAAATTGAATGCCACTGCCACTGCCGATAATCTTCTGCTTGGAAACTTAGCGATATCAGGAGCAATAGATAAACCCCATTTCGCCTTAACAGCTAATAGTTTACAACTCACTGAACTGCTCTCGTTAAATATTAAATTACCCAAAAAAGTTGATTTAGTTGACGGTAAGCTAAGTTACAGTATAAAAGGCCAAGTCACTGATTTTAAAAATATTCAGAATACTCCCTTAGCATTATCCGTCGCTATAACATCACTGAGTGGAGAAATAGACGATATTTGGATACAAGAGTTAAATTGGCAGCAAAACTTTCAATTTTCAAATAATGAGTTTAGTACGTTGAATTATGCAACAGAAAACTCATCAGGGAACCTAACGGTGGCACTGATCGATACCCCTACGCCAATAACAAAATTTTCAATTAACACCCGTTGGCGTTATCAAAAAGACTTTACGTTTTCAGCAACAAAACTGAAAGGTAATATTTTAGGTGGCAGCTTCGCCATTCCAAAAATACAATGGCCGCTAGATCAAGATCATTCAGTTGACGTTCAGCTTACTCGTATAGACTTAGAGCAAGTGTTGGCGTTAGACAAGAAGCAAGGTATTGTGGTTACCGGTGATATATCAGGGCAGTTACCTATTCGATATGATGGTGAAAAATATACTATGGAAAAAGGCGAATTACATAATGTTAGTAACGGCCTAATTCAAGTGATAAATAACCCCGCGGTAGATAAGCTTAAAGCCAGTAACACACAACTAAAGTTAGCGTTTGATGCACTGCAAAACTTACACTATCATCAACTGTCCTCTGATGTTTCAATGGCAGACGACGGCTATATGTTATTGCAGACGGTAATCAAAGGCCGAAACCCAGACATCGACAACGATGTAAATCTTAACTTAAACTTAAGCTATGACTTATTAGGCTTGCTTGAATCAATGTCAATTACCGAGCAATTTGAAGAACGTATTATCAAAGGTTTACAAAAACATTAAGGAGTATGTATGAATAAAATACTAACCACAGTGTTAGCTATTTTTATAATAAGTGGCTGTACACATCGGGTAGAAGTTAGCGCCAAAGAGCCCATCACGATTAATTTAAATTTAAAAATTGATCATGAAATCAAAGTAAAAGTCGACAGACAACTTGATGACATATTTAGTGACGATAGCGACGTATTTTAGGGAGTAATTATGAATAAACTTACAAAAAACATTACCAATAGCATAGCCCAAAACATAGTCAAAAAATTTACTTTTGCGCTATTTGCTACCACTATGGCATTTTCCGCATGGGCTATTTCGCTTGACGATGCGAAACAACAAGGCTTAATTGGTGAAATGCAAAATGGTTACTTAGGTGTTGTGGTAGATAGTCCTGAAGCGCAAAGTTTGGTAGAGAATGTTAACGAAAAGCGTAAAAACATTTATCTTAATTTAGCGCGTAAAAATAAAATCACCATGGCACAAGTCACAGCGCTAGCCGGTGAAAAGGCCTTCAGCAAAACGCAGTCTGGTCATTTTATTCAAGATGCGGCCGGAAACTGGGTAAAGAAACAATAACAATATCATCGGAGTGATAAATTATTCGCTTTGAATTAGCATAAGCCCCTAATAACTAAAGTTATTAGGGGCTTATTTTTATCTTTATTTTTATTTTTATTTTGGGTCTATTTGACAAGCCAAAAATTCAAGTACCCTTTTGTGCCTCATTTTTACTGCTGAAAGTTTCATTTCACAAATATCTGCAATTTCCTGAAAATCTAATCCTGTACGGTAGCGCAACAGCATGATATTACGATCATCAAAAGATAAGCTCTCAAGCATTGTTGAAATCAACATAGCTATATCCTCTTCTTCAGGTAATTTAGCTTCAAGGGTATCAAGGTAATCATCATCGTATCGCATTATATCCCAACGACGCTCCCTAATTTTATTAATGCATTCATGGTGTGCTATTTTAAATAACCAAGACTTAAATGATACCACCCACTTAAAGCTTTGCAAATTTGTCAGGGCTTTAATGATAGTTTCTTGCACCGCCTCTTCAGCGTCAGACTGGTTACCAAGCACTTTGACACAATAGCCTTTTAATTTAGGCAAGTATGGGGTGATCAGCTGCTGAAAAAAGCGCGTATCATAAGGTAAGCCCTCTTGCACTAAGGCAACGAGTTGGCGTTCGCTAAACGAATTCAAGTGAAAAGTAGCCTACTGCTTAGTGACTTTATTCGCTAACAAAAAGGTATTAGGTACGGTAATTATTGCTTCTTTTTCACCTATAACTTTAGTCGCAACGCTACCTATTGAAACAAGTGCACCTTTAACTTCTTGTACTTCAATGTTGTCACCCGTTTGATACATTTCTCTGAGGTAAACACCCGCAACAATTTCTTGTGCCATCGACTTTGTACCTATGCCTAAAGAAATAGCCGCGGCAAGGCCAACACTAGCAATAACCACTGAAATAATACTATTGAGCAGCCACACATCAATATCAAGCTGAGTGATAGAAAGCGAAACCGTAATAATGATAATAATGCCACGACAAACCTCTGCCACAGATCGGCCATAATCGACGCCAGTATTTTTTGACGCTATTTTCACAGCGTTAAAAACAATTTGCGCAACAAAAAAACCACAAAGTAATACTGCCAGTGCAGCAAGTAATTTAGGCAAGAAAAGGACGACTGTGTCAATCAAGCCTGACAACATATCAAGTCCAACAATATCTAACGCTGCTAATAAAAATATTAAAAAGATGAAAACCGAAATAATACTTGCGACTATTTGGCTGCCTTTAACTTTTAAGTCCATTTTTTTCAGCAAGGTGTCTAAACCAAGCTTATCTAAGAATGTATTAAAGCCTATTTTTATTAACGATTTATTAAGCAGACGTTTAATTAAACTTGAAATAACCCAACCAGCAAGTAAAAACAGTAACGCAACAATTAAGTCAGGCATAAAGGTAACCACTTTATGCCAAATAGCGAGAAGTCCGTTATAGGTTTTATCCGTAATATTTTCAGTGTTCATTATTCTTCCTACTATTATCAGCCATATTTTTAAATGTTGGCTTTAAAACATTGATAAACAAACCCGCAAATACCACCCAAATTGAGGCCATACCTAGCGAAATTAAATCTTTACTACCTTGTTGCACGTTAGCGGTGTTTTCAGCACGTTTGAATAATTCTTCATCTGATGCAATGAAAGCAACTTCATCTTCACGCTCAAGTTCCTCTATTAAACTTTGCTCTATAATATTCATTGTTCCCCCTAGCTATAATTTTCTACTCTTTAATAACAACGATTTTTAATCTAAAAAGTCACAATAATTTTATTTATATTAGTGACAAAAACTTAGCAGTATCAGTATTGTGGTGAATTTTACGCTAGTTATGAAAAGGTTTGTCACAAATTATTTAAAATATTTTAATTATTAGTGATCTTTATCAAAATAAGCGCCGTATTGTGTGGCGCTTTAAGCAAATAATCGTCAAAATATAGATGCATAATTTAATTAAAAAAATTAATTTGTGACTTTCTATATTCATCTTCGTTATACAAGATAGAAATTATTAAATTATTTAGACCTAAAAAGGAATTACCAAATGAAAACATTTAAAATAACTCTTCTTGCAGCCCTTATCAGTTCACCACTAGCTGCTGAAAATATCGATAAAACATGGGAATTAGGCGTGTTTGGCGACTATATAAAGTCGAGCACCAATAAAGATGCAAAAGCTGATTGGAGCCAAATTGAAGCCGGAAAATCTATCGGTATTGATTTACAGAAAATCATTAACGACTACTGGGATGTGCGCATTGAACTTGCAAAAACTCGCTATGATGTAATCAACGGAAATGACAAAGATTACGGCACACGTGCAGGTATAGACGCTATTTACAAATTAGAAGATAGCGACTTATATGTATTTGCTGGTGTTAAACGTTTTAACAACGTTAAAAGCTACAATGCTGTAAATATTGGTGCTGGTTATAACTTTCAAGTTAGCGACCGTTTATCTTTTTACACTGAAGCCGCTATTTATAAAGATGTTGACTATGGTTTTATCGACCAAGGTGTAAAGCTTGGTCTTAAATATGCATTTGGCGATGTTGAGCAAGCTCCTGTTATTGCTAAGCCTACGCCTGCTGTACAACCTGTAGTTGCTAAAGTTTTAGACAGTGACAACGATGGTGTTGCAGATGGTGTTGACCGTTGTGCTAATACACCAGCAACAGTTAAAGTAGATTCTAAAGGTTGTACTTTATATTCAGAACATGCCGTTGAAATTAAGCTAAACATAGCTTTCGCTAATAACAGCTCGATTGTTCAACCAGCATTAGTTGATGATATCAGACGTTTAGCTGATTTCATGAAGGAATATACAGCGACATCAGTTGAAATTGAAGGACATAGTTCAGCTACCGGTCCTGCTGACTATAACTTAATGCTTTCACAAAAACGTGCAGACGCAGTGAAAAGCATTCTTATCAATAAATTCAACATTGAAGCTAGTCGCCTAACTTCAAAAGGCTACGGCGAGTCTCAGTTATTATCAACAGAGACAACTCGTACTGCTAATCAGTTAAACCGTCGTGTTGTAGCTAAAATAGCAACAAGTGCGAAAAAAATAGTAACTAAGTAATTACTATTAGTTGGTTATCGAGAACGAGGTTGTTTTTAATACTTCGTTCTCAATTCAACTGCAAAATATAGCGCTGTGCCTAAGCCATTTAACAAGTAAAATATTTCAGCTTGGAACGGTTTAGGTACATTTTTATTAATATTAAGGGCATATGATGAGAAAAATGAGCAAGTCTACCTTAGACTTTATTAACAAAAACATTAACACCAATGCTCAAGCATCGTCATATCCAGTACGTAAACAACCAGACATAAAAATAACGCTGCAAGATATAGCCACACCTAATGCAACCACACCTAAGCCATCTTCCACAGCTACTAGCTCACCTATTCTCAAAACTGCTTAAGACAATAATTATTAATCGCGAACACTAACGGTTATTGGCTTACATTTTGCTATATTTAAATACAGTAAATGCCACAAGATTAACTCAACTTCATTTTAGCTAATCTAAACGATTAAAAGCTCTCTACGTAAAATTTCAATATTTTTAAACGCCTTTTAACTTCATTAATACACTGATAATGCGTGTTCACGTACATTTTAATTAGTAGATCAACGACTTTACAAGTAGCTTTATGAACTAATTCTAAAAATAAACGTAGTGTAAATTACAGTCTTTGAAATTTTTTACTTTTAAGAGGGGTCTAGTCCCTCATAGCATTTTAAATAAGTAATATTCAATCCATGATTAATAATAAAAAAATAGGTACTAATAAATGAAATACAGTTTAATCGCTCTTAGCATTCATATCGTTTTTCAAGCTCAAGTAGCGAATGCTCAAGCAGTAGCAGAAACTGAAGCAACAGGTATTGAAGTTATTGAAGTAGCCGGTCAACGTATTATTAATCATGGTTTTTCACCTAAAAACACTAAAATAAGTGGTCCCTTTGGCGATGATTTAGCATTAGCTGACATTGCACGTTCTATGACACCCATTACTAGTGCCATGATGGAACAATTAAACATAACTGACTTACAAGATATTTTAGCTATCTCACCAAGCAGTTATTCAGCAAGTGGTTTTGGTGCACCAAGCCTACCAACGTTACGTGGGCAACTTGGCGAACTGTTTCAAGATGGAATGCGTCGTCAAGCGGGTAATAATGGCTTTGGTGTGCCACTTTCTTTTAATTCTGTTGAGCAGCTTGATGTTATAAAAGGTGCGCCACCCGTGTTATTTGGTAGTAGCCAACGTAACGGCGGTTTTGTTAATTTACAATCTAAACGTGCTTCAACGCAAGAAAGTGCAGCAAAAGTAAAGTTTACTGCTGGTCGTTGGGATCAATACAGTGCACAACTTGATATATCGGCTCCTATAGTTAAAGGTGAAAGTGGCTTTAGGATCAGCGCTGAGCATATTGATAATGGCAGCTTTTACGATCATTCAAGTTTCGAAAGTGACAGCCTTTATGCCGCATTTAGCTTCCTGCCAGATGAGAAAAGCACTTGGGATATAAACGTTGAATTTTACCAAGTTGAATTTACTGACAATGCCGGTATCAACCGACCTACGCAAGCACTGATCGATCATGGCTTATATATAACGGGCCAAGGCGTACAGCCTAATGGCAGCCTTATACCTGGTGCTGGTGCCATCATATCACCTACTGGACAGGTTCAAATCAGCCGCAGTACTGTATTAACCGACCCTGATAACGCAAACGAAGCCGAAACATTTTTACTTCACAGTATATATACGCGCGAATTAAGTGGACAAACACGACTAAAAAACAGCACTTATTATCAGCATTTAACTCGTGATGAAATTGCTCAAAATAGCTTTGTGGAAATTATAGATGCCGCAGATACGGCACAAAATAGACTAGAACTAAGTCATGATTGGAACAACCAACAACAAACCATTTTCGCCTTTGATGTTCGTTACAATAAAGTACGCGGTTATAGCCAATTTACTACCGAGGCTGACGACCCTATCGATTTAACAGGGCCCATTGAAAATCGACGCATTCCACTTACACTTGAACAACAAGCTAGACTTGTAGAACTCAGCCCCGGTGTGTTTGTTTCACCCGGTGGACAATATGATATAAATAATGACAACGTGGGTGATTTTTCATTATCTGATACTACCGACTCTACTAGCTGGCAGACAGGCTTTGCTATTCAACAAGATAGTCAATGGAGCGAACGTTTAAGAACAAACTTTGGTTACCGTATCGACTTTTATGACGTAGAAGCCAGAGATCCTATTGCACCTGTAGGTCAAGTAGCAGCGCAAGATAGCATTAATAAAATATTACACTCAGGACAAGCTAGTATTAATTATAAGCTTGATACTGATTTAACCATTTATGCGGCAACAAGCTACAACGAAGCAACATCAAACAGTATGGCCGGTGGTAATTCACTAGGCGGTGACAATTTGATCAGTGAACAGAACTTTGCCACTGAAAACACCCTCAATGAAGTCGGTATTAAATATATCCCAGACAATAGTGCTTGGTATCTTGATGGTTCAATATTTAATCAACGTCGTAGTTTACGTAATCGCGACGGTAGTAACACAGGTATAAAAACCAAAGGTGTTGAACTGCAAGTTTTTTATGACGCTGCACCTTACTGGTTTAACGTTAGTTACAGCTACCTTGATGCTCGATATGATAACTCAGCTAGCAGTCAAAGCTCATCACAAATAGCCGATGCCTTTGATAATTCACGCCCTGATATTATTCAAGGGTCCAGTGTTGGTGCGCCAAGCTTTACTGCATTTGCGCCATCTACTCGACGTGTTCAAGGTATTCCAGAGCAATCTTTAAGTGTTAATGGTGGCATTTATCTAAGCGAATATTGGCAAGCAGGTTTTGCCGCTTTATATACTTCTAGTTACCCGCTAGATTATTTGGCAACGGTGAACATACGCGATCAATACACCTTAGGTCTTAATACCAGTTATACCATAGCCGAAAACACTAAAGTGCGTTTCGATATTAATAACGTCACTAATCAAAAAAATTGGCGCCCCGTGTTTGAAGGGGGATATTTTGGCTCAACATTAGTTTTCCCTGAATTGCCTATCAATGCCAAACTCACTTTAACGCACAGTTTTTAAGGACACATTTCATGTTTAAGAAAGTCTTATTATTAGTTATTGCTATTACGCTAGTAGCATTGTTTTTTCATTACGATTTAAACCAATTACTTACGCTAGAAGGTCTGAAAGGATCAATGGATCAATTTGGCGAGTGGCGTGAACAATCACCAATATTAATCATCGGTGGTTTCTTTGCCTTGTACGTTTTAGTCGCTGCACTTTCGTTACCTGGCGCGGCCATTTTAACCTTGGCTGCTGGTGCTTTATTTGGTTTAGTTGAAGGCTTTATTATTGTTTCATTTGCCTCAAGCATTGGCGCACTATTAGCCTTTTTAGTCTCACGCTATTTATTACGTGAAAGCATTAAAAAGAAGTTTCCTGAACGCTTAAAAGCTATTGATGAAGGTGTTCAAAGAGAAGGCGCGTTTTATTTATTTACATTGCGCTTAGTACCTGTTTTTCCGTTCTTTTTAGTCAATTTATTAATGGGCGTTACTGGCATAAAAGCTTGGACGTTTTATTGGGTAAGCCAACTAGGTATGCTTGCCGGAACTGTAGTTTATGTTAACGCCGGCACACAGCTAGCTGACATAGAAAGCTTGTCAGGTATATTATCGCCTAAGCTTATCTTCTCTTTTGTTTTATTAGGGCTCTTACCTTTAATTGGCAAAGCAATTGTTAATAAAATAAAGCAACGTAAAGTTTATAAAAAATGGCAAAAACCAAAAAGTTTTGACCGTAATTTATTAGTTATCGGTGCGGGTGCTGGTGGTTTAGTAACGAGTTATATTGCAGCAGCAGTAAAAGCGAAAGTTACGTTAATTGAAGCGGGTGAGATGGGTGGCGACTGCTTAAACTATGGCTGTGTACCCAGTAAAGCGATCATTAAAAGTGCAAAAATTGTCGATCAAATTAAACATGGCGAACACTACGGTTTAGAAAACGCTACACCACAATTTTCCTTCAAGAAAGTCATGGCTCGTGTTCATCAAGTTATCGCTGATATTGCCCCGCATGACAGTGTTGAACGCTACACTGACTTAGGTGTAGAAGTTATTAAAGGCTACGGAAAGTTAATTAACCCATGGACGGTAGAAATTAAACTTAACGATGGCACCATGCAAACACTCACCGCTCGCAGTATTGTTATTGCAACCGGCGCTCGTCCATTTGTACCGCCATTACCGGGTATTGAAGACAGTGGTTACGTTACCAGTGATACTTTATGGACAGAATTTGCCAAACTCGATACTGCGCCGAAAAAATTAGTCGTATTAGGCGGCGGACCTATAGGCAGTGAACTTGCACAAAGTTTCGCTCGTTTAGGTTCACAAGTCATACAAATTGAAATGGCTGAGCGCATTATGATCAGAGAAGACTTGGAAGTCTCTGAATTTGCCAGTCAGTCTTTACAAAAAAGTGGTGTTAATATCCTGACCTCACATCAAGCTTTACGTTGTGAGCAACGCGATGGTAAAAAATTCATCATTGTTAAAAACCTTAAGCACGAGCAAGGTTCAGAGCAAGAAGAAGAAATGGCTATCGAATACGACGAGTTATTGTGTGCTGTTGGCCGCTCTGCCCGCTTGAAAGGTTACGGTCTTGAAGAATTAGGTATCGAAACTAATCGTACTATTCAAACTAATGACTACTTAGAAACGTTATACCCTAATATATTTGCGGCGGGCGATATTGTTGGTCCTTATCAGTTTACTCATGTTGCCGCTCATCAGGGTTGGTATGCTGCAGTTAATGCATTGTTTGGCACTTTTAAGAAGTTTAAAGTCGATTATCGTGTTATCCCATGGGCGACATTTATTGACCCAGAAGTAGCGCGTGTTGGTATTAATGAGCAAGAAGCGATAGAGCAAGGCATTGACTACGAAATAACCCGCTTTGACTTTGAAGAGTTAGACCGAGCTATTACTGACAGTGCTGCTAACGGTTTTATCAAAGTGATCACGCCAAAAGGCAAAGATAAAATACTCGGCGTCACTATTGTTTCTGAACATGCCGGTGATTTAATTGCAGAATTTGTTTTAGCGATGAAACATGGTTTAGGATTAAACAAAATATTAGGCACAATTCACAGTTACCCAACATGGGCTGAAGGTAATAAATACGCCGCTGGCGAATGGAAACGTAACCATGCACCTGAAACCGTTTTAAGCTGGTTAGAGAAGTTCCATACGTGGAGAAGAGGTTAATACTCATGGTTAACTTAAACAAAGCCCTATTAAGGGCTAAATCTTTACCGTTAGCTTTATTGTTAGTGTTAAGTACAGTTTATAGCGCCATTAGTGTGGCGCAAGAAACCTTGCATCAACCATGGCAAACGTTATTAGCTCAGCATGTAAAGCCGATAAATAATGGTCATTCAAGCCAAGTAGATTACGCGGGCATGAAAATGGAACGAGCGCAGTTAAAAGCTTATTTAGCTGCACTTGGTTCAGTTGATAAAGACGTGTTTGCTCAATGGCCAGCACCTAAGCAATTGGCTTTTTTAATCAACGCTTATAATGCTTGGACCGTTGAGTTTATTTTAACCGCATATCCAGATTTAGCATCAATTAAAGATTTGGGTAGCTTTTTTAGTTCGCCATGGAGTAAAAAATTTATTCCATTACTCGGCGAAACACGCAGCTTAGATAATATTGAACACCAATTAATTCGTGGCGATAATAAATATGGTGACCCACGTATTCATTTTGCCGTTAATTGTGCCAGTATTGGTTGCCCTGCTTTGCGTGAAGAAGCTTATAGTGCAGAAAAATTAGAGCAACAGTTAAACGAACAAACGGTGCGTTTTTTAACAGATACAAGCCGTAACCGTTTTAACGACAGTTCAATGGAGCTTTCTGCTATTTTTAAATGGTATGGTGATGACTTCGCTTTAGGCTTTCGTGGCAGTAATTCTTTACCTGCTTTTATATTGCTTTATCATGAAGCATTAAATTTAACACCCGCTCAACTAGCATTATTAAAGTCTGAAAAAATGGATAATAAATTTTTAAATTATGATTGGGCACTCAATGCTGCGAGGTAAGCTTCAGCATCTAATGAGTAGTAAAAAGAGTCGTTTAACGACTCTTTTTACTTATGTTTGTCTGAATAAATTTATTATTTCATTATCCAGTAAGCAAACATCTGACTTAAAAGCACAACGTCCTACAACCTCAAAAGTAACAGCCTTTATTGAGAAATTTTGGCAGTTAACCATTATATCAGTCGCCCTACTACCCTTATCATCATTAAGTTATGCCGAACTTTCTTCAGCTGTAATCACTGATCAAACCGCCATATCAGATGAATTATCTGGTAAAAAATCTGGTGAAACATCAGCAGCAAAATCGCCTGAAGTATTAACCCAAAAAACAACCTTAAAAACTCGTTGGAATACCATTGAAGCATCAGGTAAAAATCACTCCGTATACTTTCATGCTTGGGGCGGTGACCCACAAATTAATAGTTATATTCAGTGGTTAGCAAAGCGAGTAAAACAATTACATAATATCGACTTACACCATGTAAAATTAACCGACACCAGTGAAGCTGTTAGCCGTGTATTAGCAGAAAAGTCGGCAGAGAACCATCAGCAAGGGCAAGTTGATTTAGTCTGGATTAACGGCGAAAACTTTGCATCTATGGCTCAATATCAACTTTTAGCTAAAGGCTGGGTTGCGCAATTACCTAATTTTTCGTTGACTAACCCTAGTGAGAATGAGGCCATGACCCGTGATTTCGGTCTGCCAACACAAGGCATGGAAGCTCCTTGGGGGCAAGCGTCGCTGACTTTTTATTACACGCCGACGCATCAAAGCAATGAATTTAATTTTGCACAGCATAGCTATCAAGAGAGTATTCAACATGCGCCTAAAGATGTTCAGCAACTACTCACTTGGGCTGAGCAAAACCCTGGGCGTTTTACTTACCCCAAACCGCCTGATTTCTTATCGTTAAGTTTTCTTAAATATGCGCTTATCGCATTAAACCAATTTCAAACAGAGCAAATAAAATCAGGTTTGTATCAAGCAGTAACACCACTAAGCCAAGCTGCGTTGTTACCCGTTTTATGGCGCTACTTAGATAAGTTACACCCTAACTTATGGCACCAAGGACAATACTTTGTTGCCAGTGGCACTGCACTGCAAAGGCTAGTGGGTGACGGTGAAATAAATCTTGGTTTCACCTTTTCTGCGGCGCAAATTCCAGCGTCTGTCGCGCGATATAACTTACCCGAAAACACCCGAAGTTTTGTTATGCAAGATGGCAGCTTAAGTAATATACATTTTGTTGCTATTCCTTATAATGCGGCGAATAGTAACTCAGCAAAAGTAGTTGCTAATTTTATGCTCAGCGTTGAAGCACAAGCAAAAAAACAACAAGCTGAAGTTTGGGGTGATAGTACCGTTATCGATGTTTCACAATTACCGTCACCGCAACAATTATTGTTTAGTACAAATAAGCAGTCTCCAAGTGCATTACCGATCAGCAGTAAAATAAAAGCATTAAGTGAACCTCACCCTAGCTGGTCTAAACTCATCAGCCGTGAATGGCTGAAACGCTATGGGGCGCAATAATTTATGAGCAATTCATTGATCACTAAAACTAAAACTAAAACGCGTGATAGCTTTTTTAGCACGATAGTTAACATTAGCCCTAAACTGTTAATGACCATATTAATTTTGCCAGTACTTGGTGGCTTACTTGGCGTAATATTACCCGCGTTTGGCTGGCTTCCGGCCTTAGATAAAACCCAGTTTAACTTGCAAGGGTTTGAGCAATTAATGCAAACACCCGGTATAGCGCAGATGATAGGTTTGAGCTTTTTCACCAGCATTGTCAGTGGCTTGCTAGCGTTTATTATCACATTATTATTAATCGCAACATATTTCGACAGCCCTTGGTTAGCGCGCATCCAGCGTTTACTAGGGCCCATTTTAGTTATTCCACATGCGGCAGCCGCAATTGCCATTGCATTTTTAATTACGCCGTCGGGTATGATCGCCCGTTTACTATCACCATGGATAACCGGGTGGCAAAGCCCAATTGACTGGCTTCTACCTCACGACCCATACGGTATAAGCATTATCATGGGGTTAACGCTAAAAGAACTGCCCTTTCTATTACTGATGACGTTAAGTGCTATTGCTCAACCAGCGCTCAATATTAAGTTGCGCGCTCAATATCGTCTCGCCCTTAGCTTAGGTTATTACCCAATGACCGCCTTTTTCAAAGCGGTATTGCCAAACATATATCCATTAATGCGCTTACCCATATTAGCCATACTCGCCTACGCGAGTGCTAGTGTAGAAATGCCATTAATACTAGGTCCAAATACACCACCGACATTAGCCGTGGCGATAATGAATTGGTTTCATGATGTTGATTTAAGTTTGCGAATAAAAGCATCTGCAGGAGCCTTATTACAGCTACTGATTACCGTTGCAGTTCTCATTACATGGTGGATATTAGAAAAGTTAACACTGGCTATAACCTGCAAAAGCCTCAGCAATGGTCAACGCCAGTACGGCGATATTTTGTGGGCTAAAGTCATCAGTATTTTTACCGTTTTGTTGATCAGCTCTATTGCGCTAGCATTACTTGGCATGGTGTTTTGGTCGTTTGCTGGCTACTGGCAGTTTCCGTTAGCCTTACCTGAGCAATGGGTGCTTCTGCATTGGAAGTCTGCACTGATACAAGTACAAACCCCCATCATAAACTCACTCAGTATCGGTTTAGTGTCAACAAGTGTTGCGGTCATTTTAACTTTACTAACCTTAGAGTTTGAAAAACAAAATGGTGCTCAACTTTCAAATTACAGTAGTTTGATTATTTATTTACCGCTGATGATCCCCTCCATTGCTTTTTTATTTGGTTTAGTTTGGTTACAAGAAGCCCTGCACAGTAAAACAACCTTTATAAATGTCGCTTTGGCACATCTATTGTTTGTTTTACCCTACGTATTTTTATCTTTAGCAACTAGTTACCGTAAACTGGATCCTCGGTATGCCCAAGTTGCAGCAAGCCTAGGCGCCTCACCTTTAAAGATATTTTTACAGGTGAGTTTACCGCAACTACTTATGCCTATTTTAATGGCCAGTGCTTTAGGGCTTGCTATTAGCTTTAGTCAATACTTACCTACGATACTTGTTGGCGGTGGTCGATTGAATACTGTCACTACTGAAGCGGTAAGCTTAGCCAATGGCGCTAGTCGTCGCACCAGTGCCGTATACGCACTCATACAAATGCTATTACCTGCTATTGCTTTTTCCATGATATGGCTAGTATCGACACGACAAAACAAACAAAGAGCGCAACAGATGAAAACCGAGGTTACCTTATGAACCCCACTGGCGAGAACAACAGTTTACAGATAGAAAATTTAACCATATCACGAGATAAAGCCCCGCTATTATCACTTAATGAAACAATAAAAGGTGGTGAGGTGTTAACCATTATGGGCCCTTCTGGCAGTGGTAAGTCAACTTTATTGAACTGGCTAACGGGTATGTTACCTAAAGGATTTAATGCCGATGGTAATGTACATTTAAATGGCGCTAATATTACCCACACAGCAAGTTATCAACGCCATATGGGTTTGCTGTATCAAGACGCATTGTTGTTTCCGCATTTATCAGTTGCTGATAACATTGCTTTTGCCATGCCAAAAGGTGATAAAAAAGCTAGGGCAACAAAAATTAGCTTCGCCCTCGCTGAAGTTGGTTTAGCAGGTTTAGATCATCGTCATCCCGACAGTTTATCAGGCGGACAACAAGCACGAGTGGCACTTTTAAGGGTGTTATTAAGTCAACCTAAAGCTATATTATTAGATGAGCCGTTCAGTAAGTTAGATAGTCAATTACGCCAAGAAACCCGACAGTTGGTTTTTGAGCAAATAAAGCAACACAAGTTACCCGCTATAATGGTGACCCATGATGAGTCTGATGCGATTGCCGCTAACGGTAAAGTTATTCACTTGTCGATGAATTAGTCGATGAACTAGTCGATAAATTAGTCAATGAATGAGCTAATATCAACGTAAATGCGCCATAAACATAAAATAGTTAAGAAGAAATTTCATGTTAGATAAATATATTACACCCGTGATAAAGCCCTTATTACATCCAGTAGTGAGTCTTTTAGATAAAAAAAACGTAACGGCTGATCAACTCACCGTTATTGGTTTTATTATAGGTTTATTTGCCGTGCCTTTATTGGCCTTTAATTTGTGGGATTTTGCCTTAGCGGCCATTATTTTAAATCGAATATTTGACGGTTTAGATGGCGCACTAGCGCGGCACCAAAATAGCAGCACAAGTGCTGGCGGCTTTTTAGATATTTGCCTCGACTTTTTGTTTTATGCTGCTATACCTTTAGGCTTTGCTCTAGCCAACCCTGAACATAATGCATTAGCTGCTGCGGTATTATTAGCGGTATTTATTGGTACAGGTTCCAGTTTTTTAGCTTTTGCTATTCCGGCAGAAAAATTCAACTTAGAAAAACCCCAATTTGCTTACAAAAGTTTTTATTATTTAAACGGCTTAACCGAAGGTACCGAAACCATAGCTGTTTTCATCGCATTTTGTTTATGGCCGCAATATTTTGCTGAACTCGCTTATGGCTTTGCTTTTTTAGCGGGTATAACAATAGTTACAAGAGTGTATGGTGGTTATCATACCTTGAAATTACAGACGATAAATATTCAAGCCTCTGCTAAAGAAAGTGCAGATACAAGCAATATTAAAACGGATAGCTAGATGACCGATGCCAGTTTACGATTAAGTATATTTTTCATCATTTTACTGACTATGCTCGTGCTAGAAAGTTGTTTCCCTGCACGAAAAAGCAAGCTGACTAAGCGCGTACGTTGGTTAGGTAACTTCTCACTTTTAATTATATCGTCAGTCGTCGCTAGGTTATTAGTGCCTATTGGTGTTACCGGCATTGCTCTATACGCTTCATCACAAGGGTTAGGGCTATTCAATAATATTAACTTACCCAACTGGCTGATCATCACCTTAAGCGTATTGTTATTAGATTTAATGATTTACTGGCAGCATCGAATATTTCACCTTGTGCCCATGTTATGGCGTTTTCATAAAGTACATCATGCTGATAGTCATATCGATGCCAGTACAGGCTTGCGCTTTCATCCTATTGAAATTTTGTTAAGCATATTACTTAAAGGTTTAGCTGTGCTATTACTCGGAATACCTGCTATTGCTGTAATTATTTTTGAAGTAGCCCTTAATGGTTTTGCATTATTTAATCATGCCAATATTCGATTACCTCGTTGGTTAGAGTACCCATTACGCGCCATACTGATTACACAAGTATTACACCGTATTCATCATAGCCAAGTGGTTGAAGAAACTAATAGTAATTATGGTTTTAGTGTCAGTTGGTGGGACAGGTTATTTGGGAGTTATAAATCTCAAGCTAAGAAGCCTGATGAAGATTTAGATATCGGCCTTAAAAGCTATAAGGCCGATAATAAAACAGCAACGTTGTTGTCATTACTAAAAATGCCTTTTGACAAAAATTAGCCGGCAATATAGTTACTAACCTGAGCACAACGCCGGGGCATAAACGTTTAATGCAATAAGTTACCGGCTTCCTTATCGGCAATTATTTATAATGCACAACGCTAAAAGTTAACGTTAAGCTTAATTCTCTATACTTATTTAATTAGATCGTATTGTTTTTGAGCCGTATTTGTTTGCAGGCCAAAATGATCTAAATTATAACTATAGGTCGCATTTTCATTATCAATTTGGCTTGAATGAATACCACCAGCACGACATGTGCCACTGCCACAAACTATTTGATCACTCCAACTCTTGATAGAATATACCCGACTTGCAATTGTTTTACCCTCTAACCAATCTAAAAATGGGCTCGACACCGATAAACCACTAGCACCGCAAGTTGGTGTCCATACATTCCAAGGATAAGCGCCACAGGTCCATAATCCGCGATATGCACCTGCTACACCAACAAATGCATCTATTTTATTACTTTTTCCCAATTTTATAACTTGTTGCGCGGCTAGAGTAACGCCCATTGAATGACCAATGATATCAATTTTACCTGTACAAGAACTGGCTATTGCACTGTTGATCGCATTCTTAACGGGCGTTTCTTCTGAGCCACTATGGTTGTTATAACTAGCAGAAGAGCCGCCCCAAGATGGCCGAAAAATCTCGCTGTCTTTATAGTTTTTTGCCTTGAGTAAATCATAGGTATTGTTCCAATCAGATGGTGTACCGGTATTACCATGTACTAACACTACATTGTCAACACAGGCTGCATAAACATTTTGAGTTGCAAAAGTCAGTAATAGAGAAAGTACTATTTTGCTTGATGCTTTTAAGGGGATTGATTTCATGTTTGGCTCGCTTATTAATTATAGTTTTTACGAATGTTCATTTAATGAACAAGGTTAACTGTAATAAACATTCCCCTTAAAAGAAGTGCTACCTTAGTGCTAGTTAAATAAGTGCAGTGCAAAAAAACAAAAAACAAATCATGAGCGATTTAACTGAAACTAGCTTTATTGCTATTGTGTTGGATGCAAGACCCCCCTAGAAGCTCAGACTAATGTAAGACAATCACACCAACTGGTATAACCACTATGATTTTATTTGTTATTGCGTTATAATTGACCGAAATATGGAAATAGAAAGTGTCATAATAATTTACAATAGTGCTTAAAAATAACAATTAATTACTGGTAACTTATTGTATAAAAATGAATTAATTTATTTGGTGCGCTATTTGCTTATAAGTACAATATATAATTTTATCTCTATGTTGAGATTTGAAATAAATCTCAGTAGATGTCTTAGATAGGTAAATGGAGTTTATATGTTAAATAACATAAAAAATATAAGTTTGATCGCTGCGTTATTTGTATCATCGTCAGCTATAGCAAGTGTTACAACTGCTGACTTTCATAGTAATAACATCACTGGTGAGAGCAGTTCTGCATTTAACCAATTTAGCCTTACGGTTGATGGTATCGATATCAACGTTTCAGCTTGGTCAGATACAAAAAATTCTAGTAGTAATGGTATCAATGCTAATGGTAATGATAATGATGCTGACCCTTTTATAGAAAGAGCATACGATTTAGACCCTAATCGTAATGGTTGGTCCATGATCAATCAAGATGAACGTAATACTCGAAATTGTGGCTACTCCCATTCAGCTGACAATCTAGCAAATAACAATTGTAATTATCAAGATTATGACTTCTTTTTACTTGAGTTTTCTGCGGCTGTAGCTTTATCAGAAGCTTTTTATAGCTGGGCGTATGGTCAGAATAATAGTACTGACGGTGATGTTGTTGCAAGTCGCAACCAGGTAAGTGTAGCTGCTATTAGCTCAGATAGTGCTGGGAGCATTGATGGTAATACATGGGGTAATATAGGTAGCGATACAACTACAACCTCTAACTACTCTCAGTTGTATCACGATGGTAACTACTCTCACCACTATTACTCTAATATTGGTGTGGTCGGTGAAGGTAATGCGAATAACTTGGCAGGTGTTTATTCTAATTTTTGGTTAATTGGGGCATTAAATGCGTCTGCTTTTGGTGGTGAAACGGATTGGGAAGGCAATGATGGTATGAAGTTAGCTGGGGTTAAGTTTACCACTAGCCAACAACTTCCAGCAACAAGCGTACCTGAGCCTAGTACAATTGCATTGTTCGGTTTAGCAATCGTTGGCTTATTCGCCTCTAGTCGTAAGAAGCTAAAGTAATAAATATTTTTCAAGAAAAAAGATGGCTAAGCCATCTTTTTTTATGCCCTAAGCTTTTTAATTACTCTTCTTATGACGTTAATTTAACTTATTTTTACTTTTAGAATAGGTTAGATTAAGCAATAATTACTTATGTTAGTTTATTCACCCTTTATATTTTGGATTGCCATGCGATTATTTTTATTCAGTATTTTTCTTATCAGCTCTATTACAGCTGCTGCCAACAACTTTGAAAAAGCCCTCACCGCTTATAATAGTAATCAAATTGAAGAAGCTTATATTCATTTAAAAAACGTTATGCAAGACGAGCCTGAAAACCTCTCGGCTAAAGTATTAATGGGTAAAGTATTAATGCATAAACAATATTTTGGTGACGGCATAGCGATACTCGATGAAGCATTAATGGGTGGTGCTGATATTAACTTATTCTTAAATGAGTTAGGCAGTGCCTTGATGATCGCTCGAGAGTTTCAACAAGTCATTGATTTAGGAAAAGGTAAATCGTTAAATGCCGAAAATAAACTTACATGGTATCTGTTATCGGCTAACGCTTATCGTGCGCTAGACAATATAGAGGAGACTCGTAAATATTTTAATCTTGCGCTAAGCCTAGCACCAACAAATGATCGAGCGCTAGGTTCTCTTGCCGCATTTGAATTAAACCAACAAAATTACAGCACAGCAGAAAAATTAATCGAACAAGTCATTACTTTATATCCTCAACAAAGCAGAATTTGGCATCTTAAAGGCCAGCTATACATAAGAAAAAAAGATAATAAAAGTGCTTTAAATGCTTTCGAAACTGCCTATAACATTGATAATAACGACCCTATTGTGCAGCGTTCACTCGCCAATGCCTACACTAACGCTGGCAAGTTTGAAGAAGCACTCTTATTGGTTAATAAAATTTTGATTAATACCCCTGAAGATCCTATGGCAAAATTACTACAAAGCGAACTCTTAGCCAATACCGCTAAGTTTGAAGAAGCTAAAGCCGTGCTTATAGACATCAGCCAAAAATTATCCTTATATACTGACGAGCAAAAAAATACTAACGCCTCACTAACCTATGTTGCTGGTGCTGCTGCATATTTACAAAATGACTTTGAAGTAGCTCAAAAAGAGCTACTTGCCTATTTAAGAGATGTACCACAAGACTCTGCCGCTATAAAAATGTTAGTTGACATATATTTACGCCAAAACCAACAAGATAAAGCCTTAGATTTACTTGAAGCGAAAGAAAAGCTGATTATTAACAACTTACCGCTAGCAACAAAACTAATAGATTTATATTTAAACAATCAAAAAATTTATAAAGCTGAGCGACTAATAACAACCTTAGAAGACGAATTTAAAAACAGCCAGGCGTTACTATTCGCGAAAGTGAATTACTTATCAAAAATAGAGCAATTTGATAACGCAATTGCCTTACTTGACCAACATCAACCAAAAGAATTTAATGCTATATTTTTGCTTACTAAAGGCCTTGTCTACCGAGCTAATAAAAAGATAGTTGAAGCTAATGAAATTGCCGACACGCTCTTAGAAGCAGAACCATTAAATTCCGATTTTTTGACCTTTAAAGGTGTGTTGTTGTTACAACAGCAGCAATGGAGCCCCGCGGTTAAAACATTTGAGCAAGTTTTATCTATTAAACCTGGAGACTTTAACAGCCTTTTTAATATTGCTAACGCTAAAGCGGCATTAGGTGAATTTGAGGATGCTAAAGTTATAACAACAAAGCTTTTAGAAACACAGTCAGCATTTGCCCCTTTAATTATTTTAGACGCTAAGCTTGATCGAGACATGAACAATATCTCCCTCGCCTTAGAGAAGCTAACTAAATTAACCAGCGCGAGTAAAACTAACATCAAAGCCTCTGAAGTTTTAGTCGATATTTATATGCAACAAGGTGACTATGAATCAGCGCTAAACGAATTAGACAACCTCAATAAACTAGTGTTTTTAAACCCTGAATATATAAAACAAAGAATTGAAATATATTTAGCCCTAAAAGATACCAAACAGGCTGTAAAGCAAATTGAAATACTTGAAGGAATAGTAGAAGGACCAAGAGCATTTTATGAACTAAGCCAATTATATTCGAAGACTAATGAGCCTTTAAAAGCGCAAGCATTATTAAAAAGAGCACTTATATTAGCCCCTGAAAACTTATTAATACAATTACAAATAGTTAAGTTAGATATTCAATTAAATTCGCTAGAACTAGCCGACAGCAAACTTATTGCTATTGAAAAAGCCTATACAAATAACCCTAATGTTTTATTAGTTCGTGGTGATTTACTGGCAAAACAAAAAAAGTTAACTCTGGCCAGTGAAAAATATGCAACAGCGCTTTCATTAGATCACAGTTTTATTCAAGCATCCGTAAAATTGTACCAAATGACTACTATAGGCTATGGTCTTGAAGCATTTAAAAACACGACCACTGAAATTTTGACAAAAAATGAAAACTTTCATTTTATGCGTAACCTTTTGGCTCATTATTATTTAAATATGGGTGATATAGCGAATGCTAAAATACATTATGAAATTTTAAAAGATGTTGATGGACTGCAAAATAAATCAATAATTTTTAATAATTTAGCCAATATTTTAATAAAGTCAGATCTAGCTATAGCTGAAAAATATGCCTCCAACGCATTAACACTAGATGATACATCTTCCGCTATACTAGATACTTATGGGTGGATAAAAGTTTTACGAGGAGAATTTGAAGAAGGCTTAATCTTACTTAGACGAGCCTATACTATGAACTCTAATGATCCGGCAATTAACTACCATTTAGGCTATACATTAATGAAGCTTAACCGAGTTGAGGAAGCAAGAAGAGAATTGGATCGTGCGCTTTCTAGCAATATTAATTTTTACGAGCAAGATGAAGCTAAAGCGTTGTTAGAAAGCATTAAATAACGAATATAGTCAGTTGAGTAAGATAGTTTTAATAAAACGAAGTGTATTAGGCACTTCGTTTTTTAAGCTTTATATAAACTAGGCTTCTAGTGAAAACAAAGTATATCTCAACCAAGTTTCCTTTCTTTAGTATCAATTACAACCCCCATAATTTCGCATAAGCTTAAAAAGTACGTTTATAAATGTAAATGCGTTCGCCTTTGAGCAATTTCAGTACAGTTTTATCTGTAATCCAAAAGATTAATAACCTTAGTTGGCATTATATAAAGAGTATTATTAAATCTGACATGTCTAATGTGTAATTTTTCAGCAAAGTGTTCCATAAATATAAACCGTCATAAATCATACTCGTTATAAAAAAAGCATAACGAGGCAAACTAGCAGCCAATTTTAAGCCATTAACCCCCTTCGCTTACATAGCGCCCAACAATTCGTTAATAAACTGTGTCGGCAGCGCTTTAAAGGCCCTTAAGCCGTAACGTCAACATATCAATTGTTATGATTATTAATAATAAGTAAATCTAGTAGAAGTAATTATCGCTCCGTTAAAACAACTTAATATTTGTCTATTGATAGGCACTTTACTCATACTTATTATCATTGCAGAGCATAAAGCATTTGGCACTTAAATTATTGGAGCAAAATGTTTATAAAGAAGTAACATAGTTTGATACGAAAATTTATAGAAATGTACTATGACACGAGCCAACGTTAGCATTCATTTACACTGCATAGCCTTGCCTATCAAGTTAATAAAGTACATTCTTAAGTTATCATTAACTCTCATATTTATAGTACTTAAGGTGTTATTAAATAAGGAGATAAGTTGATTTTTGCATACTACGCTATGACCCTGACACAGGTTATGTAATGAATTACATCTTGATTTAACCGAGCGTTAGCTTGTTAATACCATTTATAATGCATATATTTTTAGTGATAACTGCTCAATGGCTTCATGCATATCCAAAAAGTGAAGAAGCAGTTATAGCGCTATAAAGTTACTCTGTACACTAGGTTACTTTCTGAAGAATATTAAGACATAAAAAAACCGGAACACCTTATTATAAAGGTTATTCCGGTCTTTATTGGTTCTTATCGAACCTGTATTTGGTGCAGATAGAGAGACTCGAACTCTCACGCCCTAAGGCACCACCCCCTCAAGGTGGCGCGTCTACCAATTCCGCCATATCTGCAAATATTATAAAACTAGTTTGGTACGTCGCTGCCTTTTTCTGCAGTAGCGTCGCTCGCAGGTACATCAGCGTTATCAAATTTTGGTTCGACAACTGATGCATCAGCTGGAATGCTTTGTTCTACTGGCACAGCTAGGTCATCAAAGTCAGCACCTGCTTTAACACGGTTAGCTGTTAAGTTACCTAATACTAAGCTGATGGCAAAAAATGCTATCGCTAAGTAAGTTGTCGATTTTGTTAAGAAGTTACCAGAACCGCTTGAACCAAAAATAGTGGCTGATGAACCAGCGCCGAATGATGCGCCCATATCAGCACCCTTACCTTGCTGAATTAGTACTAAACCAATTAAACATAAAGCAACGATCAAATACACTACAATTAACACTTGATACAACATTTTATTTTCCCTTTGCTGCCGAACAAATTATTTTAAATTCTTCGGCTTTTAAACTAGCACCGCCGATTAATCCACCATCGATATCAGCTTGTGCAAATAATTCTTCACAGTTAGTCGCATTGACACTGCCACCATACAACAATGGCAATTTAACTGCGACGTTTTCATCAACTTTTGCGATAAATTCACGTATAAATTGATGAGTTGCTTGTGCCATTTCTGGCGATGCTGTTTTTCCAGTACCTATCGCCCAAACAGGCTCGTACGCAATAACAACATTTTTAAAATTTTCAATACCTATTTCATCTATTACGGGCTGTAATTGCGCCGCTAAAACAACTTCGGTTTGTTCTGCTACACGTTCGTCTTCACTTTCACCTATACATAAAATAGGTTTAAGCCCTGCCGATAATGCTGCTTTAACTTTATGTGCAACTAAAACACTTGATTCGTTATAAATACTTCGACGCTCAGAGTGCCCGACTATGACATAGCTTGCACCAACTTCTTGTAACATTGACGTTGATACTTCGCCAGTAAATGCGCCGTTAGCAAATTCATTTAAGTTTTGAGCACCTAAACTAAATGCTTTTGACAAATTTACATTATCGCTTGCTAAACTAAATGCCGCTAAGTAAGGAAAGCTAGGACAAACAACTACTTCAACATTTTCATTTAACGTTACGTTATTTAACTCTGAAACCATTGAGTTGACTAAAGCTAAACTGCCATTCATTTTCCAGTTTGCTGCAACTATCGAAAGTCTATTCATTTTTCATTCCTAAATCAAAGCGGCGAGATATTAACTAACCTGTCGACAAGATACAAGTATTTCACGCAATATCATGTTTAATTGCTCATTATTCATTCGACTTTAAAATCGAACGAACTTTTTCCCTAGCAAGCTTGCTTTACAGCGTCGGCAATTTCATTTGCTAAGGCGGTAACTTCATCATGCTCTGGACCTTCAACCATGACGCGGATCAAAGGTTCTGTACCTGACTTTCTGAGTAACACTCGACCACGACCGGTCAGTTTTTCATTGACTCGGTCAACAGATGCCACAACTTCAGCATTAGTTAACGGATCAGTGTCACCAGAGAACCTTACGTTCACTAATACTTGCGGTAATTTCGTCATACCTTGGCGCAATTCAAATAATGTTTTACCTGAATTACAGATTGCCGTTAAAACATTTAACGCGGCAATAATGCCATCACCGGTAGATGTATGGTTTAAGTTGATTACGTGACCTGAGTTTTCTGCACCTAATTTCCAGCCTTTTTGCTTAAGCATTTCCATTACGTAGCGATCACCCACTTTACTACGAACAAAAGGTACATCCATATCAGCAAGTGCAAGCTCTAAGCCCATGTTACTCATTAATGTGCCAACAACACCACCATCAATACTGCCATTTTGTAAGTCATTACAAGCGATAACATAAACACTTTCATCGCCATCTATAACATAACCGGTATGGTCTACCATCATTAAACGATCGCCATCACCGTCCAGTGCAACACCTAAATCGGCTTGATGCTCAACAACGGCTGCACTAATTGCTGCCATCGACGTTGCACCACATTCGTGGTTAATATTAGTGCCATTAGGTGAGGTGCCTATTTCTATAACCTCTGCGCCTAACTCTCGAAAAACGTTCGGTGCTATGTGATAGGTTGCGCCATGAGCACAATCAACCACGATTTTCATACCCTTTAATGAGTATTGGCTTGGGAAGTTACTTTTACAAAATTCGATATAACGACCTGCTGCATCGGCAATACGTGTTGCTTTGCCTAAATGAGCGGACTCAACACAACTCATCTCTTTATCTAATTCTGCTTCAATGGCTAATTCAACATCATCGGGTAACTTTTGTCCGTCTTGAGAGAAAAATTTAATGCCATTGTCGTAGAACGGATTGTGCGAGGCACTTATGACGATACCTGCTTCAGCACGAAAAGTTTTCGTTAAATAAGCAATACCAGGCGTAGGCATTGGCCCTAACAAACCAATATCAATACCAGCGGCAGAGAAGCCTGCTTCTAATGCCGACTCTAACATGTAGCCTGAAATACGGGTGTCTTTACCAATTAATACTTTTTTAGTGCCTTGTGCTGCTAATACTCGACCAGCTGCATAACCTAATTTCATGACAAATTCTGGGGTAATTGGATATTGGCCTACTAAGCCTCGAATTCCATCGGTGCCAAAATATCTTCTCTGTGACATTATTATTTCCCTTGTGCTTACTGTTCTTCTATTAGCAATTTTTAATAATTAACGTAACTGACTTAATTTAGCTATTATCAGTTACCGCTTTTAATACTTTTAATACGTCCACAGTTTCTTGAACATCATGAACGCGAATAATATTTGCTCCTTGCTGAGCAGCAAGCATTGCAGTACTTAAACTGCCCGCTAGGCGCAGTTCAACATCTCGATTTAATAAATTTCCGATCATAGACTTTCGCGACAACCCAGCGAGAATGGGTAAATCTAATTGACCAAACGTTGACAAGTTTGCCAGTAAGTGAAAATTTTGCTCTAGTGTTTTGCCAAAACCAAAACCAGGATCTAATATTATTCGTTCTCGTGCTATGCCTGCACTAACGCAAGCATCAATGCGTTGTTGAAAAAAGACCAAAATATCTTCAATCACATTGTCATAGCTAGGGCTGCTTTGCATAGTTCTGGGTAAGCCCTGCATGTGCATTAAACAAACTGGGATATTGCTATTTGCAACTGCGGTTAAGCACTCATCATTTTGTAAAGCTCGAACATCATTAATAATATCAGCACCAGCATCTATGGCCGCACTCATCACTGAGGCTTTGCTAGTGTCAATTGATACTAAAATATTGAAACGTTGTTTAATGGCTTTTAATACGGGAATAACACGAGCTAATTCATCCGCTTCGCTAACCTCTACCGCACCAGGGCGTGTAGATTCTCCGCCTATATCAATAATGGTGGCACCATCACTAATCATACGCTGAACTTGTTCCAATGCATTTTCTAAATCAGCAAACTTGCCACCATCTGAAAATGAATCAGGAGTAACATTTAGGATACCCATCACCTGTGGTGTTGATAAATCTAATGTTGAGCTAGGACAAATAAGTTGGTTAAGCACTGAAATCTCTTTTTATAACGCGTTCTTTATTATTTTAACTTCTGAAACACTTGAGCAGTTTTAAAAAGTTAAAATAATAAAGCCTCAATAAGGATTAAATCTGCTGATTTAATCCTTTGAGGCTTTAAATGTTTATTGTATCAACTATGAAGCTGGAATATCTGAATTATCCGTTGAGCTTTTAGGCTCTTTAGCATCCTTTGCTTCTTCATCTTTTTTAGCCGATGGTTTACTAGAATCAGTATTATTGTCTGACTTATTGTCAGAGTCCCTAGACTCAAAATCAGCCGGTGGACGAACTTTAGTACGATTCATTAAATCATCAACTTGCAAAGCATCAATGGTTTCATATTCCATTAAAGCGTCTTTCATTGCGTGTAAGATGTCTTCATTTTCTTTTAAAATAGTTGCTGCACGCTCATAGTTACGATTAACAAATTCTTTAATTTCTTCATCGATAGCACGAGCAGTTTCATCAGACATATTCAACGATTTAGACGATGTTCTGCCTAAGAATACTTCACCTTCTTCTTCAGCGAATAGCATAGGACCCATTTTTTGAGAAAAGCCCCACTGTGTTACCATTTTACGCGCAAGTTGTGTAGCACGTTCAATATCGTTTGAAGCACCCGTTGACACTTTTTCAAAACCGTAAATCATTTCTTCAGCAATACGACCACCGTATAAAGATGAAATGTTACTTTCTAGATGCTGCTTGCTGTGACTAAAACGATCTTGCTCAGGTAAGTACATAGTGACACCTAACGCACGGCCACGCGGCATAATACTCACCTTATAAACAGGATCGTGATCTGGTACTAAACGACCAACAATCGCGTGTCCTGCTTCATGATATGCTGTCATTTCTTTTTCTGACTCAGTCATTACCATAGAACGACGTTCTGAGCCCATCATGATTTTGTCTTTAGCTTTTTCAAATTCTGCCATACCAACAACACGACGTGCTGAACGTGCCGCAAATAAAGCCGCTTCGTTAACTAAGTTAGCTAAGTCAGCACCTGAAAATCCTGGGGTACCACGAGCAATAACCGATGCTTTAACATCATCACCTAAAGGGACTTTACGCATATGTACTTTAAGAATTTGTTCACGACCACGAATATCAGGTAAGCCAACCGTTACTTGACGGTCAAAACGACCAGGACGTAATAACGCTGGATCTAATACATCAGGACGGTTAGTAGCAGCAATTACAATAACGCCTTCATTACCTTCAAAACCATCCATCTCAACTAGCATTTGGTTAAGCGTTTGCTCACGTTCATCATGACCACCGCCCATACCTGCGCCACGCTGGCGACCTACCGCATCAATTTCATCGATAAAGATGATACATGGTGCCGCTTTTTTTGCTTGTTCGAACATGTCACGAACACGTGATGCACCAACACCGACAAACATTTCAACAAAATCTGAACCCGAAATTGTAAAGAAAGGCACTTTTGCTTCACCAGCAATTGCTTTTGCTAATAATGTTTTACCTGTACCTGGCTGACCAACCATCAAAACACCTGATGGAATACGTCCACCTAGTTTTTGAAAACGTGATGGGTCTTTTAAGTAATCAACTAATTCCGACACTTCTTCTTTTGCTTCATCACAACCAGCAACATCAGCAAAAGTGGTTTTAATTTGATCTTCACCTAATAAACGCGCTTTTGATTTACCAAAGCTCATCGCGCCTTTACCGCCCCCACCTTGCATTTGACGCATGAAGAATATCCACACACCAATCAGCAATATCATTGGGAACCAAGAGACAAAAATAGTCATTAAGAAACTAGGTTCTTCTGGCAACTCGCCCGATGCGTTAACACCCTGCTTAACTAAATCGTTGATTAAATCACGATCATAGCCGCCAGGTATAACAGTAACAAATTGTTCACCACTACGTTTAATACCATTAATAACGCCGTTTCGATCAACGTCTACTTCTCGAATCTGCCCTTGACGTACGTCTTGGACAAATTGTGTGTAATCCACTTGTTGATCTTTGCCGCTTCCAGGGGTAAAACTTTGGAAAACAGACATTAATACAACTGCAATAACTAACCATAAAATAAGATTTTTTGCCATATCGCTCAACTTAATGACCTCTTGCTAATGTTCAAAATGGTGCGATGAAATAATTCCACCTAATTTACTACAATTTAAAGCCGGTCGCCACAAGATAAACTTCACGTGAACGAGCACGTGACGATTCAGGCTTGCGAGTTCTAACGGTTTTAAATGCGGCTCTAGCATCTTTAATAAATTGCTCAAAGCCCTCTCCTTGAAACACTTTCACTACAAAAGCGCCATCTTTCTTTAAAACTTGGTTGCACATATCTAGTGCTAGTTCCACTAAATACATGCTGCGCGCCGCGTCTGCAGCGTCATTACCGGTAAAGTTTGCTGCCATGTCAGACATAACAACGTCGATATTTTTACCATTAATTCGAGTTAATAAAGCATCTAGTACGGCTTCTTCACGAAAGTCACCTTGCAGAAAATCCACACCTGCAATAGGGTCCATCGCTAAAATGTCACATGCAACAACTTGCCCGCTATCACCCACCACTTTCGTGGCGTATTCAGACCAACCGCCAGGAGCCGCACCTAAATCAACCACCTTCATTCCAGGCTTGATCAATTTATCTTTATTGTTTATCTCTTCAATTTTAAAAACAGCACGTGAGCGAAGGCCCAAACGTTGTGCCTTTTTTACATATTCATCATCAAAGTGCTCTTTTAGCCAACGAGCACTACTGACACTGACCTTATTCTTACTCATTCAATCCACTTATATTTTTTTGCTGTTTAATTGTTACTTGCATCTAGGTTAATTGTTTACTTTATTTGTCATTAAAATAACGCCAAGGCTATATTATACCAATTAGGCCTGTGAATTCATCACTTAGATAGAATTATTCAATTGATTTTAACCGAAATAATTATTAAAAGTCGGGAAAAAGCTGACAGTTTGCAAACAATATTAGTATTACAAACTAGATGGAGGTAAAATAGCTATAATTCAAGCTAACTTGTAACGAAAATTGTTAATGAACTTAAATAATAAACAAATACAGTATTTAAAAGGCCTTGCACATAGCCTTAAACCCGTTGTAATGCTAGGTAACAACGGCCTTACAGAAGCAGTAGTAGCAGAAATCGACTACGCTTTAAATCATCATGAATTAATTAAGATTAAAATCCCTACGGATGATCGTGAAACGAAAGCACTTATTGTTGAAGCTATTTGTCGTGAAACAAATTCAACTAAAGTACAAGTGATCGGTAAAACCTTAGTTATCTTCCGTCAAACGGAAGAAAAGAAAATTCGTATTCCAAAAATTTAATTAGTTATATTCTGATACCTACAGAATAACAAAGTTTTGCTGCGTTATTCTGTATGAAATATTTAATTAAACGCTTTGGTAATTTAAAAAAAAGGGCTTTAGCCCTTTTTTTGTACCCAACGATTTATATTTTTCTACAACCACTTTAAATTAGTGACTCATTATATTACTAAAAACTAATATACATTGAATTATGCTTGGCATAGTATAGTCACCCTTACATAAATTACTAAAGGTTTTGGAATGATTTTATCTGTACCTGAATTAGTCGAACAAGCTAAAAAATTGGTTAATTGTGTTAGCGCAGCAGAAGCATTTAAAAGCAAAAGTGCGACTTTTATTGATGTTCGAGAGCCTGAAGAGTGTACTGCCTCTCCGGTAGAAAACTCAATAACGATTCCACGAGGTGTATTAGAAATGAATATTGCTAAACACTGCACAGACGCGGAAATGGAAATATATGTCCATTGTGCTTCAGGTGGTCGAGCAGCATTAGCCGCAGAGCAACTGCAACGTATTGGCTATAAAAATGTTAAAGCCATAAGTAGCCCGCATGACGACGTTCGTCAGGCACAAAAAAACCAGTAACGTAAAATTAATTAACGGGACTGGTTTTAATAACCCTCAGCACTTAGCACGAGGTTAAGTGCGCTTAAGGTTAAAATAATTTAGTGATTAAATATGTTCTACCGCGATAATCTCATATTCAACCACGCCACCCGGTGTGGTAATTTCGATTTCAGTATCAACTTCTTTACCAATTAAGCCACGGGCAATCGGTGAGTTTAATGAGATACGTCCGGTTTTAAAGTCGGCTTCGTCGTCTCCAACAATTTGGTAAGTCACTTCAACATCAGTATCTAGATTTAGCAATTTTACTGTTGTACCGAATATTACCTTACCTCGGTTAGGTATTGCAGTTATATCAATAACTTGTGCGTTACACAGTCTGCCTTCAATGTCTTGAATGCGACCTTCACAGAAACCTTGCTCTTCTTTAGCTGCATGGTACTCTGCGTTTTCTTTTAAATCGCCATGCTCACGAGCCGTAGCAATATCTTTGACTATACGCGGACGTTTTTCGGTTTTTAAAATTCTGAGTTCTTCTTTTAATTGCTCAGCACCTAACAGTGTCATAGGATATTTTGTCATTTTACTCTTCTTTTTCTAACAAGAAAGGCGGCTTACCTATACGACTAGTCGTAGGCAACCACCTTTTGAAAATAATTCGCTTACATAAAACTTAAAATGAATTTGCGCTTTTATGATGCTTTATTTCGCACTCATACAGTGAGCAAATTCATTTCTAAGCGGTCTATATACAACGTTTATGTAACTCTTGTATTGAGGTTACGATATTACGATCATCTGCAGCATGTGATTGACAGGCGGCAAATGCAGCGTTCAGAGTTGTAGTATATGCGACTTTGTAACGTAAAGCACCACCACGTAACACTTTAGAATCTTCAATCGCCTTACGGCCTTCTGTCGTGTTAATAATGTAGGTGTACTCGCCATTCTTAATTCTATCAAGAATATGTGGGCGACCTTCGTGTACTTTATTTACTAAGCGACAAGGTATATTAGCTTCTCCAAGTATAACCGCTGTGCCGTGAGTCGCATCTAGCTCGTAACCTAAAGCAACCATTTGTTTGCCTAGTTCAACTACACGACCTTTATCACTATTGCGAACTGAAATTAACGCGCGGCCATCTTTCGGTACAGATACACCTGCACCTAAGTTAGCTTTTGCGTAAGCCTCTTCAAAGGTATTACCTACGCCCATCACTTCACCGGTTGAACGCATTTCTGGTCCAACTAAAGGATCACTACCATGGAATTTGTTAAACGGAATAACCACTTCTTTCACAGAGAAATACGGAGGAATAACTTCCTTAGTAATCCCTTGCTCTTTCAGTGATTTACCCGCCATTACTCGGGCACCTATTTTCGCTAAAGGCACCGCAGTGGCTTTCGATACAAACGGTATAGTACGCGCAGCACGAGGGTTAACTTCAATTAAATATACTTTGCCGTCTTTTACTGCCATTTGCGTATTCATTAGACCAACAACACCTAATTCAAACGCTAAATCAGTCACTTGCTTGCGCATGACATCTTGTACTTCTTGACTTAAGCTATAGGCAGGTAATGAACATGCTGAGTCACCTGAATGTACACCCGCTTGTTCAATGTGTTGCATAATGCCGCCAACAACTACATCTGTACCATCACAAACCACATCAATATCGACTTCAATAGCATCATCAAGGAAATGATCGAGCAGTACCGGTGAATCGTTCGATACATTAACTGCTTCAGTCATGTAACGACGTAAGTCATCTAAATCATAAACGATTTCCATAGCGCGACCACCTAGAACATAAGATGGGCGAACCACTAATGGGAAACCAATCGCTTCAGCTTTCGCCATTGCTTCATCAATTGAGGTAACGGTGGCATTTTCAGGCTGTAATAAACCTAAACGGTCTACCGCTTGTTGGAAGCGCTCTCTGTCTTCTGCGCGGTCAATGGCATCTGGAGATGTACCAATAATGGGTACACCTGCTGCTTCTAAAGCGCGGGCTAATTTAAGTGGCGTTTGACCACCGTATTGCACGATAACGCCTTTTGGCTTTTCTATACGAACAATTTCAAGTACATCTTCAAAGGTAATTGACTCAAAATATAAACGGTCAGACGTATCATAATCTGTTGAAACCGTTTCTGGGTTACAGTTAACCATAATGGTTTCATAACCGTCTTCGCGTAATGCTAATGCCGCATGAACACAACAATAATCAAACTCGATACCTTGACCAATGCGGTTAGGACCACCACCGAGTATCATGATCTTTTCATTATTTGTCGGGTTGGCTTCACACTCTTCATCATAAGTAGAGTACATATAAGCCGTGTCAGAACTGAATTCTGCAGCACAAGTATCAACACGTTTGTATACGGGGAAAATCCCCGCATTATGACGTTTTTTACGCACTTCAGCTTCAGCAACACCAATTAAATCGGCTAAACGAGAATCAGCAAAACCTTTACGTTTTAATTTACGCAAATAAACAGGGTTCAATACTTTCAAACCACCATCAGCAACTTTTGCTTCTTCTAATACAATGTCTTCAATTTGGACTAAGAACCAACGGTCAATTTTCGTCAAACGGTAAATATCGTCAACCGATAAGCCTAAGCGGAAAGCATCAGCGATATACCAAATTCGGTCAGAACCCGCTTCTTGCAATTCGTGCATGATCTTAGTTTTAGCGCCAGGTTGAGTCACATCCACCATAGGGTCAAAACCACTAACGCCAACTTCTAAGCCGCGCAATGCTTTTTGTAATGATTCTTGCTGGTTACGACCAATAGCCATAACTTCACCCACTGATTTCATTTGGGTGGTTAGTCTGTCTTCACAGCCAGCAAATTTTTCAAAGTTGAAACGTGGAATTTTTGTTACAACGTAATCGATAGTCGGTTCAAAAGATGCCGGTGTTGCGCCGCCAGTAATATCATTAGTTAATTCATCTAAGGTGTAACCTACAGCCAGTTTTGCAGCAATTTTAGCAATTGGGAAACCCGTTGCTTTAGAAGCGAGCGCAGATGAGCGAGATACACGAGGGTTCATCTCAATAATCACCATACGACCGGTATCAGGACAAATACCAAACTGGACGTTTGAACCACCCGTTTCAACACCGATTTCACGTAATACGGCAATCGATGCATTACGCATGATTTGGTATTCTTTATCGGTTAATGTTTGTGCCGGTGCAACCGTGATCGAGTCACCCGTATGAATTCCCATAGGGTCGAAGTTTTCAATCGAACAGATAATGATACAGTTATCATTTTTGTCGCGAACTACTTCCATTTCATACTCTTTCCAACCGATTAAAGATTCATCAATCAATAATTCAGAAGTAGGAGAAAGATCTAAACCACGTGTACAAATTTCATCAAATTCTTCGCGGTTATAAGCAATACCGCCACCCGAGCCACCCATAGTGAATGATGGACGTATAATACAAGGGAAGCCTAAATTTTTGCTCGCTGCGTGTGCTTCTGCAATAGTGTGGACAATTTCAGCGCGCGGCGTTTCTAGACCAATGGCTTTCATTGCTTTGTCAAAACGACTACGATCTTCTGCTTTATCAATCGCATCAGCCGTAGCACCAATCATTTCAACATTAAATTCTTTTAATACACCTTTAGCTTCAAGCTCAAGCGCACAGTTTAATGCGGTTTGACCGCCCATAGTCGGCAATACCGCACAAGGGCGTTCTTTTTCTATAATCTTGCGCACAACTTCCCAGTGAATAGGCTCAATATATGTTGCATCAGCCATTTCAGGGTCGGTCATTATTGTTGCAGGATTCGAGTTAACTAATATAACTCGGTAACCTTCTTCGCGTAGTGCTTTACATGCTTGTGCACCAGAATAATCAAATTCACATGCTTGACCAATAACAATGGGTCCCGCGCCTAAGATCAAGATACTTTTTAAGTCAGTACGTTTTGGCATTTTCTATTCTCTCTTCTCTTGTCTAAGGGCTAAGCTTTTTTCGAAGCAACGATTAAGTCGATAAAATGATCGAACAATGGTGCAGCATCTGTTGGACCGGGGCTCGCTTCAGGATGACCTTGAAAACTAAAAGCAGGCTTGTCTGTACGGTGGATACCTTGGATTGAACCATCGAATAGTGATGTATGCGTCACTTTTAAATTTTCAGGCAAGCTATCTTCATCAACAGCAAAACCGTGGTTTTGTGCGGTGATCATCACAACATTGCGCTCAAAATCTTTTACCGGATGGTTACCACCATGATGACCAAACTTCATTTTAATGGTTTTAGCACCACTGGCTAAGCCTAATAATTGATGGCCTAAACAGATACCAAAAACAGGGATATCTGTTGTTAAGAATTTTTTGATTGCGGTAATAGCGTAATCACATGGCTCTGGGTCACCTGGGCCATTTGATAGGAAAATACCATCAGGATTCATCGCTAATACTTCTTCCGCAGAAGTTTCTGCTGGCACCACGGTTAATTTACAACCTCGGTCTACTAACATACGTAAAATATTACGTTTAGCACCAAAATCGTATGCAACGACATGAAACTCTGATTTTTCTGGAGTAACATGGCCTTTTCCTAGTTGCCAACTGCCTTCTGTCCATTGATATGCTTCTTTTGTAGAAACAACTTTTGCTAAGTCCATACCTTTAAGGCCAGGGAAAGCTTGTGCTTGAGCTAACGCCTTTGCTGCTTCTACACTTTCATCAACAAAATCACCCGCTATTATGCAGCCATTTTGTGCACCTTTTTCACGTAAAATACGCGTAAGTTTGCGGGTGTCTATATCGGCAATACCTAGAATATTTTTTGCTTTTAGGTAGTCGTCTAAACTTTGCTCATTGCGAAAATTACTTGCTAATAGCGGTAAGTCACGAATTACTAAACCTTTTGCCCAAATAGTGCTAGATTCTTCATCTTCGCTATTGGTACCTGTGTTACCTATGTGTGGATATGTAAGGGTAACAATTTGCTCTGCATAAGAGGGATCTGTCAGAATTTCTTGGTAGCCAGTCATTGAAGTATTGAATACAACTTCACCAACAGCCGCCCCTTCTGCACCGATAGCGGTGCCCTTAAATACAGTGCCGTCTTCAAGCACTAAAATGGCAGATTTAGTCAATGTAACCTCCGTTAAGAAGAAAGAAAATTAATGGTAAAACAACTAAGAATTTAACCATTAACGATAAAAGCGATACGCACAAAAAATGCCAAAAACCTATGCCAGTTCATCATGAACAGTAAATTTTTGACAAAATCCACTTATTTTACGCTTGTAAGCTTCTTTCGTCTAGTAATAATTGTAAAAACTCTCTGTTTTTGACGTTATTGCTGTAAAGACGTCATAAACAACACTTTTCTATGAGCAGCCCCTATAAATACTAACCATTTAGTCAGGTTTATATTTATTAAAGTGGCTGCGTTAATCTTTTAAACCCAATACATCTTGCATATCATAAAAACCCGGTTCGGCTTCACTTAACCAGAAAGCCGCTCGCATTGCACCTAAAGCAAAAGTCATTCTGGAACTTGCTTTATGGGTTAATTCTAACCGTTCACCAATGTCTGCAAAATAAGCAGTATGTTCACCAACAATATCGCCAGCACGCACTGTGGCAAAACCTATAGTTTCTCGGCTTCGCTCTTCTGTAATGCCTTCTCTGCCATATACTGCGACTTCATTAAGGTCACGTCCTAAGGTATCCGCGATAACTTGGCCCATTTTCACTGCGGTACCTGATGGTGCATCTTTCTTAAATCTGTGATGCGCCTCAAAAATTTCTATATCAGTATAGTCGCCAATCGCTTTGGCCGTAATTTCGAGCAACTTAAACAATAAATTTACACCAACACTAGTATTAGGTGCCAAAATAACGGGTATATTCTTGCCTGCAACTTTAAGGGTTTCTACTTGTTGGTCTGAAAAACCCGTAGTGCCAATGACTAAGGCTTTATTGTGTTGCTGACACCACTCTATATGCTCAAGCGTGGCTTCAATTGACGTAAAATCAATTAACACATCAGCTGCTAATAATTCTTGATAGTCCGTTGTTGTTTTTTGACCGATAGCGCCAATACCAGCGATTTCACCTAAATCGAAATTTTCAAATGATGAACCAACACGAACACTACCACCGACAAGCTCAACAGATTTATGCTCTATTGCCGCTTGTATTAAATTGCGGCCCATGCGCCCGCTACATCCTAAAATGGCTACTTTCACTTTCATAGCAACTTCTTCCTACTGTGTAATGTTATAAGGGGTAATATCAGCATCTGCTGTATTATAAGCAATATCAAAAGCGGTATCTAAAGCAACTGATTGGCTAAGCTCTTGTGACACCACATTAAAAATCCGCCATTGTCCGTCACTCAACGCTAAGTGATAAAAAGCTGAAAAATCGGTAAAAACTTCATCTTTAGGACCAATAAACTGCCAATCAATACAAGCAAGTACCAAATTTTCGCTCAACACACTAAAACTCGCTTTTAATGCGACGAAACGCTTTATCTCTGCATGACTAAGTACGGTAAATATATCTATAAACTCTCGTTTAAAAACTGTATCACTTTCAATTAAAACAACTCTATCGGGTGTATGTAAAGTACAAGGCAACTGATAGCAGGTTTGCGTATCTGCCATATTTTTCTGATGAAACGCCTTTATATAACGCTGGAATAACTGTTCGATAACTGTTTTGTACATGACTTCTTTAATGCCTATGAGATAACTCAAACTTGGTATTATATATTTTTAAATAAAGCTTATAAAAAAGCCCTCAACTGAGGGCTTTTAAAAAATAGAATAATTAGCTAACAACCGCTAATAACTCAACGTCGAATACCAACGTTGCGTACGGAGGAATTGCACCTTGCGAGCCACGCTCACCGTAAGCTAAGCCGTAAGGCACATATAAGCGCCATTTTGAACCTTCAGTCATTAATTGTAATGCTTCTGTCCAACCAGCAATAACGCCGCCTACTGGAAACTCAGCAGGTTGGCCACGATCAACAGAGCTATCAAAGATATCGCCGTTGATGAATGTACCATGGTAATGCACACGTACTGTGCTAGCAGCTGTTGGCGTTGCGCCTTCACCTGTTGCAATTACTTCATACTGTAAACCTGATTCAGTGGTTGTTACTTCATCACGTTTTGCATTTTCTACTAAGAAGGCTTCGCCTTCAGCTGACTTTTCTTTAGCTTCAGCTTGCTCTAGTTCTTGCATCTTTTTAGATACAATACCAAAGGCTTCATTTAAGTCTTCATCAGATACTTGGCTTTCAGTATTTGCAATTGCATCAGCTAAACCAGCTTGCACAGCAGATACGTCAAAATCTTTAAAAGGATTGTTACGAAGTTGGTCACCTAGTTGACGACCTACACCATAACTTACGCGTTGTTCGATTGTTTCAAGTTTATTTTCAGACATTATTTAATCTTCACTTAATTGATACGATAAAAATTCGCGATACAATAGCATAAATTTAACGCCCTCTGAAGTGCTAGCAGTAGTGAATTTGTTATTTATTATAAATTTTTTATCTTTATTTGTACTTGACACGTTTTGCCTGCAATCAAATTTTACACTATCTAACCTTCAGTTATTTTCTGATAATACCTATTTGATTAATTAAGTGGTCTACTTTTTCATGAGGGAAAATGGATAATTACAAGGCATAAAATTTAGTTAGTAGTTACTCTACTTATAAATTTTATAACGCCGTCATTATTAGTTTTAACCATTAAAAATGAGTAGTTAAGTACTCAACTTGGTATAACACTGCGTTAACACCGGCGCTGATAAATTAAACTCTTTAACTAGTAGCATAGGATAAGCAACTAGCACATCAAATTCAGAGTTATTCCCCGCGGCAAAGTCTCGTTGCATTGAGGTTTCGCTACTGTCGGGTAAGCGTGATAAAAAGCTCAATGTTTCTTTGATATGTTTATCGCCTAGGTTTACGCCAGATTTGCGCGCAATATCGGCATATTCATTAACAATGCGCTCTAATAAAAATGCGATATGACTTTGTGAACGAATTTCGCCTAAATTTAGCTTTCTCGCTGAGGCTAAAGCTCCCCAGGCAGCAACAAGTATATACTTTCGCCATAACGCCAGTTCTATATCACTGGTAACCCCAACGCTAATACCTGCTAATTTCAAGCGCTTGGCTATTGCACTAAGTCGTGCAGTTTCTTCATCTTGCAAGGCAGCACCCTGCTCACTCATTTTTACAGTCGTACTATTCACTGTCGGTTTATAAATAAAAGCACCTAAAGTGATATGAGGTTTAGCGCCGGTATGATTGATAACCCCCGTAGCCGATTTCTCGGCAATGATTTTTGCTAAACCGCCAATAATATTTTCTCGTGGGATGCCCTGCGCTTGCATAATATCTGCAGCATTAACGCCATTTAATAAAGGTATTACGCGGGTATTATTTACTATTAATGGTTTTATTTGTGCAAGAGCGGCGGGTAATTGATACGATTTTACACAGAGAAATATAACATCGGCAGGTGCTGCTAAGCTATTTTCCGTTAAGCTTTCGCCATTAACCACATTAACATTATTTAGTTGCACATCTCCTTCAATACTCTTGATAGTTAACCCCGATGTTTGCATGGCTTTAAATTGCTCGCCACGGGCAACAAACGTCACATGTTCACCGTGCTGCGCTAAACGGCCACCAAAATAACCACCAACAGCACCGCACCCAACGATAACAAAATGCATCACTCATCCTTTTAGTCCTAATTTAGGGAGAAGTTTATCATGAAGATACGCAAATGATCAGACGCTCCGGGTAAACAGGGTTAAAACTAAAATAACAACCATTTGTGATACTCATGATTTCAACTAAACTTGTAGGTTGTACACAACTGTTTCACCTATATAGATGAAACAACGACATCTACTCAGCAAGAACATAGTTAGTATTAGAGAAACAGACATACGTTTAATGGCAGTAGTTAATTGCAGTGAAGGGTATGGCGTAATGTTTATCTGTTTTTATAAGTTTGTTCAAAAATATAATACAAACAGATAATTAAAGGGACATTATCATGAGCAAACTAATATTAATTTCCTTAGCTATACTTTTATTCAGTGGTTGTGGCGACGCCAGCAAAACATCGAGAACTGCAACAATTGATAAAACTGAAACGAGTAGTAAAGCGACTATAGAACAAACGACGACACAAAATGATGCTATTAACATTGAAGAAACTCAAGCAATGGTATTACTTAGCGGTCTGCCAACCTTAGGGACTACCGATAGCATTGCTATTATTGAAATGGATCCCGACTCGGCCAATTTTGGCAATATACTTTATGACTACCCACTCCCCAAACTTGATGCGCCTATGCACCACCTTTATTACAGCCCTAACGGACGTTTGTATGCCACGGGGCTTGGCTCTCAATGCAGCTTAGCTGAAATTGACTTGGTGAGAAACGCCAAAGCTGAGCCGATAATTAGTAACTTCGAATGCCTGAACACCAATGGACAAAATGTCGGAGAAGATATTATGTGGCATAACGTCAATGGTGAACTAACGATGTTCGTTACCTTTATGGGCGGCTCTGATTTAACTCAAATTGACGCTGGTACGGTCGGCGTATTCAACGCCCAAACCAACGAAGTCATTAAAATTATCGAAGCAAGAAAGTCTCAAGTTGAAGCTGGTCAGCCTTACATCATGTTCCCGCATGGTATTTCAGCTTATGGCGATAGAATGGTAGTAACATCTTCCACTCACCCAGCCATTGCTACAGAAATTGGCAATACCATAACCATTATCGACTTAAACACTTTAGAACCAATAGAAACCATTGTCATTGAAGATGCCAAGCCTGTTGGGTTCCCATCGTCTCCTGTCGAAGTGCTTTTTGTGCGCCCCAGTATTGTCGAAGGAGTCGAGCCTGCTATTTTAGTAAACACCTTATTCGGTTTTGAAACTTGGAAAGTTCCCTACAATGAGAAAACCAAAACTTTTAATACGCCTGAAAAATTATATGACGGAGCCACAGCAGGTACAGCCGTACCGTTAGAGTTTTATGGTAATGAAGACGAATTATTTATCAGCCATGGCGTGCCCGGTATAGTCAAACGCTACGATTTAAAACAATTACCTAACTTAGTATCGTCAGGCGAAGATATAAAAGCAGAAAGCGGTGCTCACCATATGATATTTTATAAAACAGCGGCCGGTCGCAAGCTTATTGCCGTACAAAATAATTTATTAAATTTAGGCGATGCTAAAGACAATGATCCAACTGACGTTGATTTTCTAGTGAAATTAAATCACCACTCAGTCACCGTACATGACCTTCTCACAGGAGAGCGACTTGGCGAAATTAACTTCAAAGAAAAATACAAAAAAGGCATCGATAACATTGAAGCTTTATTTGGCTCTGGCTTTACGCACCATCATTAATCATCATGAAAATTGCTACTATAGTTGTCGCTATCGCTGTTTTATTTATAGCGTCAACTATTTACACACAACAGAATAAAAAACTAGACACACACCTCGTCGAATTAACCGCACCATTTGTTTTTGGCCGTTTTAACTTGCCCGAAGATAATCCCTTAACCCAAGAATCAGTATTACTCGGCAGAAGGCTTTTTTATGACCCAATATTGTCTAGCAACAACAAAGTGTCTTGCGCGACCTGCCATAAGCAAGCATTGGCCTTTACTGACGGTTTAAAAACATCCGTAGGCGTGTCAGGAATCCCCCTTGATTTCAACTCCATGAGCTTAGTGAATTTAATGTGGGGACCCAAGCACTTTTTCTGGGATGGTCGTGCTTCATCGCTTGAAGAACAAGCAATTATTCCCATTACACACCATGATGAAATGGCGCGTAATATCGAAGCACTGATCGTTGATTTAAATAATGATGAGACCTACAAAAAGCTATTTAAACAAGCTTTTGGAAATATAAGTGCACAAAATATAGCGAAAGCGCTAGCAAGCTTTCAGCGAACATTGATTTCAGCTAATTCACGATACGACCAATATTTACGTGGCGAAATATCTCTTACCGCCATAGAAGAACAAGGTCGTAAGCTTTTTATGGCTCATCCTGATACTAAAGTGGTATTACGTGGGGGAAATTGCATTGATTGTCATAGCCAATTTCTCACCAGCGGCTTTGGCACTATGTTTGATGGCTTTAGCAATAATGGCTTAGATAATGATCAAACATTACAACCAGGTTTATTTACGTTAACACAGAATGAAGCGCACCGAGGCTTATTCAAAGCCCCCACATTACGCAATATAGCGGTTACATCTCCATATATGCATGATGGCCGTTTTGCTACTTTGCAAGAGGTTTTAGCGCATTACAATGGCGGCATTAAGCGCAGTAAAACGCTCAGCCCATTAATTATTGAAGCAGATAATATTCCGAAAACACAAAACGTTCATATTAGCTTAAACCTCAATGATAATGAAATAGCCGCCATCATTGCATTTTTACATACGTTAACTGATGAAGAGTTCTTAGCTAACCGTGCTTTTTCAGACCCTTTTATCGCCGAGAATAGTGATGACTAAATCTAACAACAGCAAAGTTAACAAGAGCAAAATTTTTATTAGTGTATTAATACTAGTACTTGTATTAGTGGTGATTTCAGTTTGGCTTCGCCCTTCTCCACAAGACTTAACTTTGCGCTTTCACCCCTTTGTTGGCAATAAACCTTTGGTGCTGAACACTCAAAGCTATAAAAATCCTGGTGGTAATGGTGAATTTTCAATCAGAGATTTTCAGTTATTCATTAGCAATATTCGTTTAAGCTTTCCGGGCAATAGCATTTCGGAACAAGAAAGCTATCACCTTATCCGGTTTGACGGGAATAAGGCTTTCCACCAAATGGTTATCCCCAAAATCGAGATTAGTAACCTTAACCAATTAACATTTGGTGTTGGCATAGATCCGAAAGCAAATGGCACACTAATGTTTTCTGGTGACTTAGATCCTAATAGTAGAATGGCTTGGAACTGGCAAGTAGGTTATAAGTTTTTGTTATTGGAAGGTACGTTAACAATAAATAATAACCCACTGCCATTGGTCTATCATATTGGTTTCGACGAGAGTTATACTGAATTAAATTTTGACATATCTGATGAAACTATTTCAAAAGATGGTGTTATTAACCTAAAAATAGATTTACTGCGTTTATTCCAAAACTCCGCACCTGAAAGGAGAAAGTTAGAAAAAACACTATTAACTATTAATCTTGAATATATTGATATGTCTGAAATGCCACATGTAAAATTTTATCCCGAAGATGTAAGAGTAATTGCCAAAGGCTTTCATAAATTCATTAGTCTTATGTAATTTCATTAAGTCGTTTAATGAAGTCGTTTAATTAAGTAATAAACGAGCATCATATTGATGCTAATCCTGATATAACATTGTTAAATTATTGCAATTAAAATTGGCAAACTTTAATACTATAAGTCCCTTCTTTATAAATTAAAATCCCTATCTATACTTATACTCGATGAATTTACACACCTTCTAAAACACTACAATTAATTTAGTTTATTTTGATTGTCATGTTTAAAGCTATATAAATATTTACATATAAGAAGGTTTTAATTAACAAAAAATTAACTACCACCACCAATAAATTAGTTTGTTTTAAAAAAATAAATTTCATAACAAATTGAATAAAAACAATAAAATAATTTAAACTTAAGATTTAGCATGTTTTTCGCACAAACTGGTTGACGACAAAAACCTTACGTGGGAATATGACCACGCGTTGAGCAATTGCCCTTTTTGGGTCTTATGCCAACCAAAGATAACAATGTAAAAGCAGTAGAATTATTAATAAAATATAAAATATTCATACTTTGCTCTTATTCATACTTTAGTTTGAATGAGGTATAAAAAAACTAACTCTGCCATTAGGCGGAAAGGGGAAATATACATGTCTAACTCAAAAACACACAAAGCTCTTAACAACAAATCAACATCGAAATTTGGTAAACTAGGTATGCTAGCTGCAGCGGTTATGGCAGCATCATCACCTGCATACGTGCAATCAGCTGAATTTCTAGACGGTCTTGCAGAAGTTAATTTTTTAGCATTGCAAAACTACCAATCAATTCAAGCGAAAGACGGTGCTTTCCGTCCTGCTGATGAAGAACAGTCTTCAGGATTTGGTCGTTTAAGAGTAAATTTACAACTTAAGTTTCACATTAACGAGCATATCGTGGCCGATGTCGACATTGCTGAAGAGCCAAATGACTTCGGTAACAACGGTGACCGAGATTTCGCCTTTCACCAAGATTTTGCAGGCATAGAATTTGAATTACTTGGCCTTAGTGGTCAAGCACGTGAAAACGCAAACCTAACATTGCGTTTAGGTAACATTGGTGCAGCTCCTTTCCAATTTAAAGGTTTTCAAGATGGCGCTGATAACCAAGGCAATGCATTAATTGGTAACGGCATCACTGACTATGCAACAGCAGAAAATGGCATGCAGTTAAGCTACAGCGAGTCTTATGATAGCGGCACTATTCGTGGCTACAATGTTGCAGGTCATATGACGACTTCAAGTTTTGGCGAAGCTTTCCAAGAAGATCGAGGCTTCAATTACCGCATCCAAGGTACGCTTGAATTTGAAGGCGGTTTTAAAGTAGGTTTAAATTATTTCCAAGCTAATCAAGGCGATCAATTACGCTTTGAAAACGGCGTAGCAAGTATGGCTGGTGTAACAACGACTAATTACCGTTTTGGTGATGGTGAGAACTACAACTTCTCTGCGGGTCCTTCAAGCGAACGTGATACACATGTTGGCGCAATGCCTGGTCTTGAACAATCTATTATTCAGTTAAACCTAGCATATCAACCTACCCCTGATACGAGTGTTATTTTAATGGTTGGTAAGTCAACTGATGATTACACCTTCGCAGATGCTGCAGGTAATGCAGTAGCAGGTGTTACATACTTCGGCGATAATGGTGTTGCTGATGCTAACGGAACAACCTTCGATTCAAATACCGTAATTAAAGGTGATACTTCTGTTGAGTACTATACTATTGAAGCACAGCACTACATTATTCCTAACAAATTCTATGTAGCAGCTCGTTACTCTGATGCTGAAAATACTTCAGATTTAATTGCACAAACTGATAACAATGTAGAGCGTATTCAAGTAGCCGCAGGTTACTGGTTCAATGACAAGACATTATTAAAGTTTGAATATGTTGATCAAGAAGAAGGTGTTAACTCAGGCGGTCAAATCGGTACTGGATTTGACGGTTTCACTTCAGAAATCTCTGTTAAATTTTAAGTTATAAGCCGGCTTCTGTCGGTTTATTACTTAGAGATGTAAAGCTGTTTGTTAGTTAAGTTATATTGCATTCGGCTTTACTTTTTCTAGACTAAAGTAAATTACAATTAAAAAAAACAGTCTCATTTAGTACCTTTAGGTGAGACATTAACTTTGAATACGGGGAATACCAGATGAAAAATAAATTATTAATGCTCGCTTGTGGCGTTATGACGATGAGCGCTGCTGTTGCAAGCGAAACCATCACCATAGCTACAGTTAACAATGGTGACATGATCACCATGAAAGAGCTGAGCAGTGATTTTACTGACAAAAATCCGAGTATTGAACTGAAGTGGGTAACACTAGAAGAAAATATTCTTCGCCAACGTGTGACAACTGATGTCGCTACGCGCGGTGGTCAATATGATGTTATGACCATAGGTACATATGAAGTACCAATTTGGGGAAAACAAGGTTGGTTAACAGAGCTTGATAAATTAGGCGCTAACTATGACAAAGCAGATTTACTACCGGCTATTAGCAGTGGTTTAACCTTTGATAATAAGCTATTTGCTGCACCATTTTATGGTGAAAGCTCTATGGTAATGTATCGCACTGACCTTATCGAAAAAGCAGGTCTTAAAATGCCTAAAAGCCCAACTTGGGATTTTATTCGCAAAGCAGCAAAAGCAATGACGGATAAAGAAGAAGGTATTTACGGTATCTGTTTACGTGGTAAAGCAGGTTGGGGTGAAAACATCGCACTTATTACCGCTATGTCTAACTCATTTGGTGCTCGCTGGTACGATGAAAACTGGAAACCACAGTTTGACTCGCAAGAATGGCATGACACATTACAATACTATGTCGATATTATGGAAGAATCAGGTCCTCCAGGCTCATCAGCTAACGGATTCAATGAAAACTTAGCGTTATTCCAAACGGGTAAATGTGGTATCTGGATTGATGCAACTGTTGCTGGCGCATTTGTTACCAACAAAGAAGATTCTCTAGTCGCTGATAAAGTAGGTTTTGCTTTAGCCCCTCATAATAACCTTGGAAAACGTGGTAACTGGTTATGGGCTTGGACTTTAGCCGTACCTGCAAGTAGTAAGAAGTCTGACGCGGCAATGAAATTCATTAGTTGGGCAACGTCTAAAGAATACACTGAATTAGTAGCAGACAAAAAAGGTTGGGTAAATGTTCCTCCAGGAACAAGAGCTTCACTTTATAAAAATCCTAAATATATGGCTGCAGCTCCTTTTGCACAAATTACTTTAGATTCAATTCAATCAGCAGACCCTAAAAATCCAACTGTAAAACCAGTACCTTATGTCGGTGTGCAGTTTGTTGCTATCCCTGAATTTCAAGGTATAGGAACAGCAGTCGGACAACAGTTCTCTGCCGCATTAACAGGAACAATGACAGTGAAAGAAGCGTTAGAAACTTCTCAACGCCTAGTTGAACGTGCAATGAAAAAAGCGCGTTATCCAAAATAGTTCATTTGTTATTGGTGGGTAAGCCGTAAGTGCTTACCCAATTATTTACTTTTAAAAGGTCTCTGTGATGGCGACAACAAACTCACGCACACTCGCTCGGATAATGTTATTTCCTTCAGTAGTTTTACTGTTGGCTTGGATGTTAGTGCCGTTATGCATGACATTGTACTTTTCGTTTTTAGATTACAATTTGCTTACGCCCGGAAACAATGAATTTATTGGTTTTTTAAACTATGAATTTTTCTTAACAGATCCGGCATTTATTACTTCATTTTTTAATACAATCTTACTTGTTGGTGGTGTTTTATTGATCACCCTAGGCGGCGGTATTGGTTTAGCTATATTGCTCGACCAGGCTATATGGGGACGTAACTATGTCCGTATTATGGTACTTGCGCCATTTTTCGTTATGCCGACTGTTTCGGCTCTCGTGTGGAAAAATATGTTGATGAACCCTGTTAATGGTTTATTCGCTCATTTTGCCGATTGGATTGGCGTTACCCCAATAGATTTCTTTGCTCAAATACCATTATTGTCAATTATTATCATTGTTTCATGGCAGTGGTTACCTTTTGCAGCGCTAATATTACTGACTTCAATTCAATCACTCGACCGTGAGCAACTTGAAGCAGCAGACTTAGATGGTGCTGGACCATTCAGTAAGTTCTATTACATCGTTATGCCTCATTTAGGGCGAGCAATTACCGCGGTAATTTTAATAGAAACTATATTCTTACTGTCTATTTTCGCTGAAATCCTAGTAACGACCAGCGGTGGACCAGGTTATGAGTCAACCAATATTACCTATCTAATTTACACACAATCATTACTACAGTTCGATGTAGGTGGTGGTTCAGCAGGTGGCATTGTTGCCGTTATTATCGCCAATATAGTTGCAATATTCTTAATGCGTCTAATTGGTAAGAACTTGGAGGATTAAGTGATGTCGATAAATAAGAGTCATAAATCAAAATTAATTTATACCTTTTTAGCTTGGACAATCAGTAGCTTAATATTTTTCCCAATATTATGGACCTTGATCACCAGCTTTAAAACAGAAGCTGAAGCTATATCTTCTAGCCCAAGTTTATTCATGTTTGATTGGACATTAGAGAATTATGAAGACGTGTTAGCACGATCTCCTTACTTTAATCATTTTTGGAATTCTATCGTGATTTCATTAGGTTCAAGTATTTTAGGCCTGTTAATTGCGGTGCCAGCGGCATGGTCAATGGCATTTGTCCAAACTAAGCGCACTAAAAATTTATTAATGTGGATGCTTTCAACCAAAATGTTGCCGCCAGTAGGTGTGCTTATTCCAATTTACTTGTTGTTCCGTAATTTTGGTTTACTCGATACTAAGATAGGTTTGGTTATTGTGATGACCTTGATCAACTTACCTATCATGGTGTGGATGCTATATACCTACTTTAGAGAGATCCCAAGTGAAGTGCTAGAAGCGTCAAGAATGGACGGCGCAACTATCGGCGAAGAAATATTATATGTTCTGTTACCGATAGCCTTACCAGGTATAGCTTCAACATTATTGTTAAATGTAATTTTAGCGTGGAATGAAGCCTTTTGGACCCTCATTCTAACCGCAGCTGATGCAGCGCCGCTAACCGCATTTATTGCCAGTTATTCAAGCCCAGAAGGCTTATTTTATGCCAAGTTGTCTGCAGCGTCAGCAATGGCCATTGTGCCGATTTTAATACTTGGTTGGTTTAGTCAAAAACAATTAGTGCGTGGATTAAGTTTCGGCGCAGTTAAATAGGAGATTTGAAAATGGGTAGTATTAATTTAAAGCAAGTAACTAAAGATTTCGGCGATGTAAGCGTAATTAAACCGATTGATCTAGAAATTAAAGACGGCGAGTTTATCGTATTTGTTGGTCCATCAGGTTGTGGTAAATCAACATTATTAAGAATGATTGCCGGCTTAGAAGACACCACAAGCGGCAACATAGAAATTGATGGCGAAGATGCCACCGCTACACCTCCAGCTAAAAGAGGTTTAGCTATGGTGTTTCAATCTTACGCTTTGTACCCACATATGTCGGTGCGCAACAATATCGCTTTTCCATTAAAGCGTGCAAAAGTTAGCAAAGAAGAAATTGAAAGCAAAATTGCCAATGTTGCAAAAATATTAAACTTGTCTGATTACCTAGAGCGTAAACCTGGGCAATTATCAGGTGGTCAACGCCAACGTGTAGCGATAGGTAGAGCAATTGTACGTCAACCTTCGGCATTTTTATTTGATGAGCCTTTATCTAATTTAGATGCGTCTTTACGCGTTAATATGCGTTTAGAAATTTCTGAGCTACATAAAACCTTAGCCACTACCATGATTTATGTAACGCACGATCAGGTAGAAGCAATGACAATGGCCGATCGAATTGCGGTATTTAATGCCGGGATAATCGAGCAAGTTGGTAGCCCTCTTGAACTATATAATACCCCAGTAAATAAATTCGTCGCTGGCTTTATCGGTTCACCAAAAATGAACTTTGTTGATGTCGATCCAATCGCTGGTGATCCAACCTCTTGCTTAGGCATAAGACCAGAGCATATAGAAATATCAACCGAAGAAGGCATGTGGGCTGGTAAAGTAGGTGTCATTGAACACCTTGGCTCTGAAACTTTTTTACATGTGCATGTTGAAGGCAGTGGCACCTTTACCGTTAAAGCCGGTGGAGATTGTCCTTTTGTTTATGGCGACCGAATTTTTCTAAGTGCCGTGGACAACAAGATGCTTCATTTTGATGCTCAAGGTGTCACTTTGCCACAACAACACGCTAGCGTTGTTGCAATTTAGCCTGTTGGAAATTAAGAGCAAATACCTATGTCTATTAAACTAAACAATAAAACCCTTGATACGCTGCCAAGTCAGGTTAAAAAACCTAACTACAGCAGAGAATCTTTATCGCCCGGTATCATTCATATCGGTGTGGGTAATTTTCATCGTGCGCATCAAGCGATGTACATGCACAAATTATTTAACGCTGGAATTGCTCACGACTGGGCCATTCGTGGTGCGGGCATCAAGTCATACGATGCAGCAATGCGCGATAAACTAAAGCAACAAGACTGGTTAACAACCGTTGTTGAATTAGATGATAAAAATCTTACCGCTCAGGTGACTGCAGCGATGACCGATTTTATTGAAAATGACGCTGCCACGCTAATTACTGCGCTCAGTGAAAGTGAAATTAGAATCGTATCTTTAACCATTACTGAAGGTGGTTACTTTATGGATGACAAAACAGGTGCTTTTAACCTTGCTCATCCAGAAATTCAAGCCGATATTGCTAATATCGACTCACCTTCTACGGTATTTGGTTTAATTATTGCGGCACTTAAATTTCGCCGCGCGCAAAACATAAAACCTTTCACGGTGATGTCTTGTGACAATATTCCGCATAATGGCAATGTTACGCAACGTGTTGTCGCTGAAATGGCCAATGCAATTGACCCTGAGTTAGCAAATTGGATCAGCAAAAATGTTACCTTTCCTAATTCAATGGTTGACTGCATTACGCCAGCGACATCAGTGCAAGAACGTGAACGATTAACAACTTTGTTTGGCATAGAAGACCAAGCGCCAGTTTTCTGTGAACCTTTCAGACAATGGGTATTAGAAGACAATTTTGTTAATGGTCGCCCTCCTTTAGAGGAAGTTGGTGTAGAGTTTGTTGAAGATGTCGCACCATTTGAATTAATGAAATTGCGCATTCTCAATGGCGGTCACGCTGCTATAGCCTACCCTGCATCGCTGTTAAATATTGCTTTTGTCCATGATGTAATGGCCGATCCTATGATCAGTCAATACCTTAAAAAGCTGGTGAGCGAAGAAGTTATTCCGACCCTTGCACCGGTACCTGGCGTTAGCTTTGACGAGTATTTTTCGATAATCGAATCAAGATTCGCTAATCCTGAAGTACGCGATACTGTGCCTAGACTTTGCCAAGATGCGTCAAACCGTTTACCTAAATTTATTTTGCCAATTATAGCCGCGAACATAGCAAGTAATAGGGACTGTAAAGGACTCGCACTTGTGGTGGCTTTATGGTGCCGACTTTGTTTTGAAGGGGGTAATGATGAAAGTGATTTTACGCTTGATGATCCGCAGTCAGCAAGATTAATATCTCAAGCAACTTTAGCTAAAGAAAACCCGTCAGTATTTTTACAAATGAATGATATATTTGGAAATCTAAGTAATGACGAAAACTTTACTAAAAACTTTACCTTTTGGTTGGAAATGCTTTGGGATATCGGTACTCTTGCTACCCTAGAGCGATATTTAAAATAATAATACAATAGGAAAAACAAAGATGACTGAATCTAAGGCTTTATCCAGACATAACTCCATAAATTTGGTCATCTTTGATTGCGATGGTGTATTAGTAGATAGCGAAATATTAAGCCAACGCGTACTCCTTAGTATGCTTGCAGAAATCGGTGTTGTGGTATCAGAAGATTATTTTCTGATCAACTTCTTAGGCTATAATTTTGAGCATGTTACCGCTAAAGTTTTCGCCGACTTTGCTGTTAAGTTAACGAGCGAATTCCGCCAGCGCTATCGAGCAGCATTAATAGATGTATTTGCCTCGGAGTTACAACAAACTGAGCATCTTGACCGAATATTATCCCAACTTAATGTCAATAGCTGTGTTGCTACGAGCGGCAGTCCTGAAAAAGTAAAACATTCGTTGCACTATACCAAGCTTGAACAGTATTTTGACGGCCGAGTATTTACCTCCTCTGAGGTAAAAAATGGCAAACCAGCACCAGATTTGTTTTTACATTCTGCTAAAAAAATGGGCGTTGAACCTCATAATTGCTTAGTGATAGAAGATTCTAACGCGGGCATCCGTGCTGCTCAGGCGGCCAATATGCATGTAATCCGGTATATTGGGGCTAGTCACCTGAAAAATAAAGATATTACTACTCAAATACTCGATGATGTTAGTACAATAGGACATTGGAACCAGTTATTTGAACTAGTTCCTTCGCTTAGTTCATCAGTTAATAACGAGAGGTAAACCGTGTTAAAACGATCTAATGCAGAAATAAGAAAGTTAGACGATGCAGCTAAAGCAGGTTGGCTTTATTATGTTGCCGGCAATACGCAAGAAGAAATAGCTAAAAAACTCAATGTTTCTCGTCAATCAGCACAACGCATGGTTGCCTTATCGGTGAGCGAAGGCTTAATTAAAGTCCGGCTAGAACATCCAATCGCTAAGTGTATGGACTTACAATTAAAAGTTAAAAATCGCTTTGGCTTACAATCTTGTATTGTTGTGCCAAGTGATGAAAATGAGCCAACATCTACTTTAGGACTTGCTCAAGCGGGTGCTAAAGAGATAGAGCTTCATTTAAAATCAGCAGAGCCGAAAGTAATAGCGATGGGCACAGGTCGAGTTTTAAGGGCTTGCGTCGAGGAATTGGCTTTATTGAACTGTGAGCAACACCAGATAGTTGCCTTACTAGGTAACATGGCTTCAGATGGCTCGGCCTCGTCATACGATGTTGTTATGCGCATGGCTGAACATATTAATGCTAAACATTACCCTATGCCATTACCTGTTCTGCCTAGTAGTAAGGAAGAAAAAGAGCAGTTGCATGCGCAACGTTATATCGCCAATAACTTAAAGTTAGCAGCACAAGCCGATGTGACTTTTGTCGGTGTTGGTAATTTAGCGATTAATTCACCGCTTCATATCGATGGTTTTGTCACCCCTAAAGAGCTCAAAGAATTACAGACCAAAGGCGCTGTAGGTGAGTTAATTAGTTGGGTTTTAGATATCAATGGCAACTTAATTGACTGCGCCGTTAACCAACGAGTCGCCAGTACTCCGCTAAAAGTAAACTCTGATAAAGCGGTATATGCCATTGCTGCCGGTGAAGAAAAAGTATTCGCCATACTTGGCGCCCTCAGATCGAAATTAATCAATGGTTTAATCACCAATGAATACACAGCTGAGCGTATATTAAGTATAGATTAAACTCAGTTGCATTTTTTAGCACTGAGCGAGCTAACAATTAAAGTGTTTTTAACGCACTAAGAACCGGTAGAGTAAGGAATTAAAATGACATTTAAAGTAGCTGTTTTCGGTGAAGCTCTTTTTGACATGATCGAGCAGGAAAATGGCGATTATCGTCCATTTATTGGTGGATCACCTTATAACGTAGCAAGAAGCTTTTCTAAGCAAGGGCTCGAATGTAGTTACTTATCACCTATTTCGAATGATCTATTCGGCGATAAAATCTACCAGTCAGCTGTTGACGAAGGTATTAAGATACCGGCTAATAACCGGTCTTTTCAAACCACCTCATTAGCATTAGTTTATAAAAATTCACAAGGTAACCCAGAGTATAGGCTATATCGTAAGTCAGTTGCTGACCTAGATATTAGCGCACAGACGCTTTTAGATATGTTGCCGAAAGATTTAGATCTTTTTCATACCGGTTCTTTAACACTAGTACCAGAAATGGTCGAGGTATTAATTCCGGTGATGACAGAGCTTAAATCTAGAGGCGTAAAAATTAGTATCGATGTCAATGTTCGTAAAGGCGTTGAAATTAATCACGCTAAATATATTGCCACCATTGCACAATTAATTACCTATGCAGATATCGTAAAAGTGAGTGACGAAGACTTACTATTGCAAGATTTGATTGGTGATCCTCAAGAGCTTGCAACCGCGATGCTTGAGAACATGACTAATGGAATGGTCGTATTAACATTAGGTGAAAACGGCGCTCATTTTATTACCGAAAACATTAATATTCAGCAAGATGTATTTAAAGCGGTTCCGATGGGTGATACTGTGGGTGCGGGCGATACTTTCTTTTCAGCAATGCTGGCTCAACTACTTCGTGATAATGCGCTAACACCTTCAGCTAAGAAAGCAGACTTAGCTTATGCCTTAAAATTTGGCTCTTTAGCGGCTTCTATCAACGTATCAAAAATTGGTTGTCAACCACCGACCCATGAAGAAGTGTTAAGTCAATTAGCTGGCCCTGCGAGTGTTTAAATTACTAGCACTAACATTGAATAAACAGCATTGAACTGTTTATTCAAATAGTCATTTTGGCTAACTAATCTACTTGTTGAAACAAACATAAATTTTATTATTAAGGCTTATTAAACATGTTAACTAATTCACTGGCATGGCAAAACTTACAAATTCATTATTTAGACAGTAAAACAATACACTTACAATCTTTGTTTCGAATTGACCCTGAACGCTTTGATAAATTCACCATATCAGCATCAGGGCTAACTTTAGATTACTCAAAAAATCATTTAGTACCTGAAACAAAAAAATTGCTGGTTGATTTAGCACAGCAATGTGGTGTTAAAGACAAAATAGAGCAAATGTTTTCAGGTGCGCCAATTAACACCACTGAAAACCGCCCCGTTCTACATACCGCCCTGCGTAATTTTTCTGATGAGCCTGTCTATGTAGATGGCGAAAATATTATGCCATTGGTCAAAAGCACTTTAGAGAAAATCAAAGTATTTGTGAATGACGTTTCGTCAGGTGTTACAAAAGGTTATAGCGGCAAGGCTTTTACAGATATTGTCGCTATTGGCATTGGGGGCTCATTTTTAGGGCCTAAAATAATGTCTGAAGCCTTAAAGCCTTACCGTCAAAAACACTTGAATGTACATTACGTTGCCAATGTTGATGGTTGTCATATCCATGATGTGTTGTCAGGTTTAGATCCTGAAACTACTTTAGTGATCACCTCATCAAAAACATTAACCACGCAAGAAACCCTTAGAAACACCGAGTCGGCTAAAGAATGGTTCTTAAATCAAGCCGAAGTTGCAGACATTCAACATAACTTTGCCTGTGTTTCGAGTAATATTGAAGCGGCTAAAAGCTTTGGTATCAGTGAAAAAAATATATTTCCAATGTGGGATTGGGTCGGTGGTCGTTACTCTATTTGGTCTGCAATTGGTTTACCGCTTGCCATTGGTATTGGCTATGATAATTACTTAGCGTTTTTAAATGGCGCTTTTGAAATGGACGAACATTTTAGACAAGCACCATTTGAAGAAAATATGCCGGTAATTATGGCATTGCTTGGCGTTTGGTATAGAAACTTCCATGGTGCTCAGTCGCAAGTATTGTTGCCCTATTATCATTATTTACGTGGTTTACCCGCTTACATACAGCAACTTGATATGGAAAGTAACGGTAAATCGGTGAATTTAGATAACCAAGAAACTAACTATGATACTGGCCCTATTATTTGGGGTAGTGAAGGTACCAATGGACAACATTCATTTCATCAGTTAATCCATCAAAGTAAAACCCCAATACCTGTCGACTTTATTCTACCGCTTAACCCGCATGTTGATATTTCAGATCATCATGACATGTTAATTGCGAACTGTTTAGGTCAAAGCCAAGCGTTAATGGAAGGTCAATCTCAAAAACAAGTGATTGCCGCCATGACCAAAGCAAAATGTAGTACCGATGAAATAAGTTATTTGTCATCTCATAAAGTCATGAAAGGCAATAAACCCAGTAACACTTTATTAATGCCTAAATTAACGCCTAAGGCTTTAGGTAGCCTTATTGCACTCTATGAGCATAAAGTATTTGTGCAAGGCGTAATCTGGCAAATAAACTCGTTTGACCAATGGGGTGTAGAATTAGGTAAAGCACTCGGTAATGAAATATTCAATAAGCTTACTAATATTGAAATGCCTTTAGATATGGACGGTTCAACCAAAGGCTTGATTGACATATGCCGAAAAAGACGCACTATAAGTTAAAGAGATAAGAAAAAATTTAAAACTTTAGTCCCTGTAGCTAATTATTTTACAGGGGCTAATTTTACTTTTCGTACACGATAAAATATCCACTAATACAGTTAATCGTTAATCTATAATTGAGTCCATTCAAAATAAAAGTAGCATTACCTGGTAGGTCGGCATTTATGCCGTCAAGGGCGAGGTAACGAAAAAGACATGCCAGTTGTAAGGAGTTAAATCCCCCCAAGAAATACCGAGATTGCCATTACACTATTTTTGCTTGCTGATACAATCTATGACTAATCGCCATCTGACAGTTCTTGTTCACTTTACTCATCATCAAACAATCCCTTTGACTCTCCAGTGCCGCCAATATCAACACGAATACAAGCGTAGCCATGCTTTGCGGTTGCGGGCATGGTCAGTTCATCGCGCACAATCGTGCCATCATTTTTACGATAAGGTAAGTACTCTAATATAGCCGGTACTGGCTGTTGTTCGGCATTCGTTGGCATCCAAGCGCGGTAGGCTAGTCTAATGCCGTTCGGTAATTGCATAAAATCATGGTGAATTTCGGTCAGTAACATATCTTGAGCGCCTTATAAAGTCCTTGGAGATAAAAGCGACGTTAATCGATTTTTGAAAATTTAGCTATGGGCTGCTTTGTCTCTGCAAGCCCATATTATACCCATCCGTATACTATTAACGATTATTTTAGCGGTGTTGCATGCGCTGCCGATCTAAAAACAGTATTCATCAGCATAACATTTAAACCATCTAAATAAGCTCTTGTGGTTGGCTCTTGGGTAAAAGCGATAACCATGCCACGGCCCATTGGTTGATGAATAAGATAAGGTTTATAAGCTAATTGTTTTTTATTTTCTGCCCATAAATACCCACTGGCCAAAACGTTTTCAGCATCGCTAAACCATGCCAAATTTTTACCTGACGCTAACTTTATTGGCGTGTAAATATCGTTGCCATAAGCAATAGCCGTTAGATTTTTATGCACCCCGGCGGTTAACCAGTGTTCTTGATCGACTTCAATATTTGCCAATACTCCAGCAACAAAGTCTGGGCTCTCTTTGGCATTCTCGCTGGCTGAAACTAATTCACTTTTATTGGCGAATAGTTGCCCATCCACCATGGATTCACCTTCAGGCTCTTCTGCTGTTTTTGATTTATCGTCTTCTTTGCCTTTAAACGCACGTTCTCTTTTTACATCGAGCAAGGCAATATCATGCTCGGCTGCAAATTGCGTAGCACGACCTAGCGTGATCAATACCCCACCACGTTTTACCCATTGCTTAATATTATCAGCGCCACTGATGCCCAACAGTTCTTTATAGTCGCCAGAAGGTAAAATAAGCACTTGGTAATTTGATAAGTCCGCACTTTTGAGGGTAAGCGTGCGTATTGCGGTAACAGGGTAATTAAACTGACGTTCAATAACAAAACGCGTGTTACCAGCACTTAGCGAGCTAACAGGGTTATCCCATGCCATAGCTATTTTCGGCGCAGTCATCGTCACGGTATGGCTACTGCCAAAACTTGGCCCTTGAGTCACCCAACTCGAATTAACCCCTTGAACTTGTGCGCCTGTATTTTTGGCTATTTCGATAATTTTAGCCGCTAAGTCATCATTATTACTGCGCTTTTCTATGATGAGTGTACCCGCAGTAAACTGTTGATTATCTTCTAGCGTAAACGCTTTATCGGCACTTTTAAGCGTAATATTTTGTTGCAGTGCAGCCGTTAAAAATCGACCTGCCGCCATATCACCCCAAGGGACTAAATAGGCAACAGTAGCATCAGGATTAATGACCTTGCCAACAAGTTTGTCATTGCTTTCAACTAAATGACTAGCGACTTTTACCGCTTTTGAACAGGCGTCAACATCAACATCGAACATTAACGGCAATGACCAACCCGTGACATCATAGATTTCATCATCCAATTTTCTAGCACGACGGCGCTCTTGCTCTTTAACAAAGGCTGATGACATATCAACTTGCTGGGTAAAGGTTGTTTTAACAAAGCGTCCTTTAGGCTGGGCAGTATCGATAAAATAGGCCCCCGCTTGATAGCTTTTACCACACTGTTTAAAGTCGCGGTCTGCTTGTTTAACTTCAACACCGTGTTGTGCCATTAATATTGCAAGGCGATGACTGCCTGCGACATTGCGCTTATTGGGTAATATATAAACCCGCTCTTTGTTGTTTTTACCGACTTTAATCGCACTTGTTTGATAATTGTAATAGTCATTAAGTAATTTATTATGATTGTCGGCTACGCCTTCAGCGGTAGAAATTGATGCGACAAAATGTCGTTGAACGGTATCTCTATAAGTTAACATTTCACCCGTTTTTTTCTTAAAAATCTCCCCTCTTGAAGAAGAAACTTCATAGGTTGACGCAGACGCACCATAGAATATCGGCCAACTATCACCATAGCCCGGATAAAAAGCATCGAAAACTTCACGGGTAAAATAATCAAAACCGTGGCGGTCAAAATGTTTGCCATGATTTTTGCCAATCGCGGTCATATTATCAATTTGGGTTTTGGTCATATGCGGATTAAAAGGTTGTGCCGCAGGCGAAAAGTAGTAACTGCTGTCACCGCCCATTTCATGTAAATCAATCACCACTAGAGGACGATAATGATTCATTGCACGAATACGACCAGCGGTTTCAGGTTGTGTTATCGCTAACCAATCTCTATTCATATCAAACAGGTAGTGATTAGAACGACCACTTGGCCAGGGCTCATTATGCTCGGCGCTTAATCTATCATCACTGTGTTGCATGCCAACAGTAGCGTAATAACGACTGGTAAATCGGCTACGGCCATCAGGGTTTTGCAAAGGGTCAATAAAAACAAGCGTATTTTTTAAGATTTTTTGGTTGGTTGTTTCATTCGGTGCGGCGAGTAAATGATATGCCGTCATCATTGCCGCATCGGTACTACTAATTTCATTGCCATGCACGCCATAACCTAACCAGACAGAAGATGGCAGTTGGTCAATTAACGCTTTAGCCGCACTTTTATCGGTGATGCGTGGATCAGACAGTTTTTGCATTTTATCGGCAAAGCCATCAAGGTTTGCGATGACATCACGGTTACCAATGGCTGCATATATAAGCTTACGACCTTCCCAGGTGCGCCCGTATTCAAAGAGTCTAATCTGCTTTGGCGCCGCGCGCTCTAGTGCTTCAAAGTAACGTAGCATGTCACCATAGTTAGTGATTCTTTCTCCAACATCGTAACCGAGCACAGCTTTAAAAGTAGGAATTGAAGGGGAATACTCACTGCCAGGCCACATTTGCTCTGTACTATTGGCTGATAGCGAAAATAAGTAAACAAAGCTGATAATTAGTGAAGACAGTAAATGGGCGTATTTTTTTAGCATATTATTTCTCGGTCATGAGCCCTGAATTAGCATCAGGGTTTTAGTGAATATAGCAATGGGTATTATACCAATCTCATTTATTATCTGATCATACATACTGGTTAAAACGGCCAACTAATGCGTTATTTATTTAATAATTAGAACAACTAGTTATTAAAATAAATGACTTGTATTTGGCCATTTTTCCTACGTATAAAATGGATCACCTAATTATTGAAATTGGTATTACTTCACTAAAATACTACGACAAAAACTGTCTAAGTACTCAATTTATCGATGAAATTTATAATATATCAGTTGAACGCCCTACCTTTTACAATGACGTGTTGCCCAATCTGTATGTTTTATCTTAAGTTTAATGATTATTTTAATGACTATATAAGTGTTTAATATAATCATGTGCGACGTCACGCCATAAATATCGTGACTTTAACGCATTGTCAGAGATTGTTGCCCATTCTGTTGGACTATGCTGTTTAAGTGCTAAGACTGAATGGAAACAACTGAGCATATTTTCGGCTTGCTGCTGAGGGGTGTCACCATTAAACGTAAAGCCGTTTACGTTATGGGTTATTGTGTCACTTAAGCCACCAACACTATGCGCTAAACAAGGCTGTCCTGCTCGCATTGCTAACATTTGGCTAATACCACAAGGTTCAAATGAACTTGGCATTAAAAATAAATCGCCAGAGTTATACATGTTAATCGATAGCGCTTCTGAATAGCCTTTGAGAAAAATAAAATTACTATTATTTACCGCTATTTTAGCTAGAAACTCTTCTAATTTTTTGTCACCACTACCTAATAAGATAAAAACGCCATCATCAGCTAATATCGTTAATAAGTGCTCTAAGGCGGTTTTACCATTGGACATTACTTCTTGAAAAAGGCGAACTTTTTGATCGGTAATACGCCCAACTGAAGTTAATACTAAGGGTTGTTTTTTATGCTTTATATTTGCAATTTGTTCTAAACGGGTTGCTGCAATTAAGTGTGCTTGATCAACTAAAGGCTTATCTCCTAGCCATTTAATCACTTCTTTTGCGCACAACTTTAATAATGCTTTTAGTTTAAGAGGTGCAACGGCACTGTCAGGGTACTCACAACCATTCAATATACCATGCAGTCTGCCTGTTTCAGCGGCATAACGTAAATCATGCTCTAAACCTTCACCACCAAAGTGCCCTTCTTCAATATTGCTAGGCAGTAATATTTCTTTTGCATAAGTAGGAGAAACCGCATGCACTTTATCTGACAGCGTAATACCGGCACGCATAGGGTTATAGCAATCATGATAACGAGGATCGTTAATTTTACTATAATCGAACGCTAAATACGGAAACCAAGCCTTTAACGATGATTCATCACCATCGAAAGGTCTAATACCTTGCAATGCAATATTATGAATGGTGAAAACGGTTTTAATCGTTTTTAGTTGCTGGTATTCAGGATCAAAGGCACGTAGTACTGACACCATAGCGGTATGCCAGTCATGTAAATGCAATACGTCTATTTTACCAAAAACATCGCTAATTACTGCTTTAGCAACAGCAGCACTAAATAATGCAAACTTACTGGCATCAGACGCAAAAGGTCGATTGCTTGGGTCATCACAGTAAATCTTTCCTTCTCCGCCTATGGCAAATAAAGGATGCTCAATTACCCACTGAGTGACATTTTTAGAGGAGTTTTCTGCAGATGGTTTCAACGCTACTTTAAAAATATCAATTTTTTCTTGTTGTCCGCCAAACGTCACCTCTAATGAAGTAACGTGCTGAGCCCCTTCTAATTTAGAAAAACTTCCATACCCAGGTATAACCACATCGACTTCTTGGTCAATTTTCCCCAAAGCAATTGGAATATCTCGTACAACATCACCAATACCACCTACTTTTCCGCGCGGTAATGCATCATTTTCAGCGGCAGCCATTAATATTTTCATTTTATACCTATCTTATATCTTAACTATTCGATACTTATCTTAAGGGTTAACTTGTAGAGTCAACTATAAAAACTTACCTATTATGTGATCACATCAGGCTTTGTTCTGCCGGTAAATTGTTTAATGCCCGCGACAGATTCTGCCACTTGTATTAATTCACCAAGCGCTTGTTGTGTTTCTTGCTCTAACAAAGCGGGGTCTTTCTGATAACAGTCTAAATAAACTCTTAACGTTGCGCCTTGGGTACCTGTACCTGAAAGTCTAAATACAATGCGTCCGCCGTTTTCTAGATAAATGCGAACACCTTGCGCGGTCGTTTTACTATTATCAACAGGATCTATATATTGAAAATCATCTGCTGATGTTACTTTAACTCCCGCAAACTCTTGGCCAGATAAGGTAGCAATTTTAGCTTTTAATTGATTGATCATTTCATGCGCATTAGCACTGTCTACGGCTTCATAATCATGGCGAGTGAAATAGTCTCGGCCATATTGCATCCAGTGGTTTCTCACAATTTCACTGACCGGTTGTTTTTTGACAGCAATTAAATTCAGCCAAAACAACACCGCCCATAAACCATCTTTTTCTCTAATATGGTCTGAGCCAGTACCGAAGCTTTCTTCGCCACATAAGGTTATCTTACCTGCATCTAATAAATTACCGAAAAATTTCCAACCTGTTGGTGTTTCAAAGCAGGGTATGTTCAACGCTTCGGCCACACGATCAACCGCTCGACTTGTTGGCATTGAACGCGCAACACCGGCAATGCCTTTTGCGTAAGCAGGTATTAAATTAGCGTTGGCGGTTAATATCGCTAAACTGTCGCAAGGGTTAATATAAAACGCTTTACCAAGCACCATATTTCGATCGCCATCGCCATCTGAAGCCGCGCCAAAATCAAAGCCATCTTCACCATAAACTAAATCAACTAACTCATGCGCATGCACTAAGTTAGGATCAGGATGCCCGCCACCAAAATCGGTTAATGGCACGCCATTAATAACAGCGCCGGCAGGTGCACCTAAGCGTTTTTCAAGAATTTCTTTTGCATAAGGCCCATTAACCGCATGCATGGCGTCAAAACATAAACGAAAGTCACCTTTAGCAAGCAATGACTTCATGGCAGAAAAATCAAACATCGACTCCATTAAATCAGCATAATCACTAACGGGATCAATAATATCGATTTGGCATTGCTCAATTTGTAAAGTAGCTAATTGATCTAATTCAATATCGTCGGCGTCAATACTCAGGTATTGCTCCATCGATAAGGTTTGTTGGAATATTGCATCGGTTAACTTTTCTGGTGCTGGTCCGCCATTTTCACCGTTGAATTTAATACCAAAGTCTTCATCTGGACCACCAGGGTTATGACTAGCTGATAAAATAATACCACCACAGGCTTGATTCTTTCTGATCACACAAGAGGCTGCAGGTGTCGACAAAATACCGCCCTGACCCACCAAAATATGTGAAAAACCATTGGCAACCGCCATACGAATAATCACTTGTATCGCTTCACGGTTATAAAATCTACCATCACCACCGACAACCAATTTTTTGCCTTTACAAGGCGCGATGGTATTAAACACAGCTTGGACAAAGTTTTCTAAATAACCGGGCTGTTGGAATTGCTTAACTTTTTTTCTAAGGCCTGAAGTACCGGGCTTTTGATCTGTAAATGCTTGAGTCTTTACGTGCTTAGCTTTTTTCACATGTTCAGTTGTCATAACTTACCCTTAAAAATAATGTATTTATGCGCTTAAATAACGTGTAGTTCCTGTGTAGGTTGGACTTTAGTCCATCAGCTTTAATCCCAATTTAATCCCAATTTAACGGATGACTGTATTAATTGCGCGCTAAAAAATAAAACCACTGCAAGTTGTATTCAATTTATTGAATTAATCGCCTGCTATGCGTTTGACGGACTGAAGTCCGACCTACAAAACACCTGCCAACTCTGTTTTATCGCCCGTAAGCACTTGTAGGTTGGACTTTAGTCCATCAGGTTTAATCCCGGTTTAGTTCCGGTTTAGTCCCGGTTTAACGGATGACTGTATTAATTACGCGCTAAAAAATAAAACCCGCTGAAAGCATTATTCAATCCATCGAATTAATCGCCTGCTAAGCGTTTGACGGACTGAAGTCCGACCTACAAAACACCTGCCAACTCTGTTTTATCGCCCGTAAGCACTTGTAGGTTGGACTTTAGTCCATCAGGTTTAATCCCGATTTAATCCCGATTTAATCCCGATTTAACGGATGACTGTATTAATAACGCGCTAAAAAATAAAAACCACTGCAAGCATTATTCAAGCCATCGCATTAATTGTCTGCTATGCGTTTGACGGACTGAAGTCCGACCTACAAAACACCTGCCAACACTGTTTTACCGCTCGTAAGCACTTGTAGGTTGGACTTTAGTCCATCAGCTTAATCCTGATTTATTCGTTATCTGTATTAATAGCTAGCGCGCTAAAAAATAAAACCCGCTGCAAGCTTTATTCAATCCATCGCATTAATTGTCTGCTATTCGTTTGACGGACTGAAGTCCGACCTACAAAACACCTGCTAACTCTGTTTTATCGCTCGTAAGCACTTGTAGGTTGGACTTTAGTCCATCAGCTTTAATCCCAATTTAATCCCGATTTAATGGATGACTTTATTAATTGCGCGTTAAAAAATAAAACCCGCTGCAAGCATTATTCAAACTATCGCATTAATTGTCTGCTAAGCGTTTGACGGACTGAAGTTTGACCTACAAAAAACTTGCCCAATACGCTTCGAATTAATCGTTTTGCTGTAATTCAAAAATCATGGTCGCAAGCGGAGGTACTGACAAGGAAACTTTATTCGCTTGTCCAGCGTAAGCCTCATTCACTGAGTTTACACCGCCACTATTACCAACATTACTGCCACCATAAATACTGCTGTCTGTATTTAAACATTCTCGATAAAAACCCGGTTGCGGAACACCGACAGAAAAGTTTTCGTAACTTGTTGGCGTAAGGTTAACAACAACTAACGCCGGTGCTGTGCCTGCTTGACCTTTTCGCAAATAAACCAAAATAGATTGCGCACTGTTTTGAGAGTCTAACCACTCAAAACCACTGCCATCACAATCAAGTTCATGTAATGCAGGAATATTTCGATACGTATGATTTAGATCTTTTATCAGTGTTTGCATGCCTTTATGGCTGTCATGTTCAAGTAAATGCCAATCTAAGCTTTGGTCATGATTCCACTCAGCACGTTGAGCAAACTCACAGCCCATAAACAGTAATTTTTTACCGGGATGAGTCCACATAAAACCGTAATAAGCGCGTAAGTTAGCAAATTTTTGCCAATCATCGCCGGGCATTTTATTCAGTAATGAACCTTTACCATGCACAACTTCATCGTGACTTATAGGTAAAACAAAGTTTTCACTAAAGGAGTAAACTAAGCCGAAGGTCATTTCACTATGATGATGTTGGCGATAAATAGGATCACGTTCCATATATTTTAACGTGTCATTCATCCAACCCATGTTCCATTTAAAACCAAAGCCTAAACCTCCGCCGTCAACGGGTTTAGATACACCAGGCCAAGCGGTTGATTCTTCAGCAATCATCATAACGCCGGGATGTTTTGCATAAGATCGTGTATTGACCTTTTGTAATACATCAATCGCTTCTAAGTTTTCTCTGCCACCATGAACATTAGGTAGCCACTCTCCAGCTTCGCGGCTGTAATCTAAATACAACATAGAAGCAACGGCATCAACACGTAAACCATCGATGTGGTATTGATCTAGCCAGTAAATAGCATTGCTGAGCAAATAACTTTGTACTTCTGAGCGTCCGTAGTTATAGATAAGGGTTTTCCAATCTGGGTGGAAACCTTTACGTAGATCTTCATGTTCATACAGACATGAACCGTCGAACTTACCCGTACCATGTTCATCAGTTGGAAAATGCCCAGGCACCCAATCAAGCAGTAAACCAATGCCTGCACTATGACAACAATCGACAAAATATTTAAAGTCTTCCGCACTACCAAAACGGGCAGTAGGCGCAAAAAGTCCAATAGGCTGATAACCCCAAGAACCGTCAAAAGGGTACTCGCTTACTGGCATAAGTTGAAGATGAGTAAACCCCATTTCAACAACATAGGGCACTAATTGTTCAGCTAATTCACGGTAAGTTAAATAACTTGGTGAATGTGAATTGTCCGCACGATTATCTGCGTTTCTTTTCCAAGAGCCTAAATGCACTTCGTAAATAGAAACCGCGCCATGATAATGATTTGAAGATGAGTCGCGTTCACTCATCCATTTAGCATCTTGCCACTGGTATGCACTATTTTGAATAACTTTAGAGGCTGTTTCTGGGGCGAGTTGCATAGAAAATGTATATGGATCAGCTTTTAATGGCTGAATTTGTTCATGTTTATCAGAAATTTCATATTTATAACTAGCATCAGCTGAAACATTAGGCAGGAAAATTTCCCAAACGCCTGAGCCAGGGTGTTTTCGCATTACATGATGCCGACCATCCCAAAAATTAAAGTCTCCTACAACAGAAACACGAGAAGCATCAGGCGCCCATACAACAAAATGTGTCCCTTTGACATTATCTACGGCTTTTTCATGAGAGCCCATCCATTGATAGGTTTGTTCATGAGTTCCCTCACAGAAAAGATAGAGATCTTCACTTTTTAGTAAAGAAGGATAACGGTAAGGATCATCAACAATGACAGTTTCATTTTTATATACAACACGTAAGCGGTAGTCAAAAACGTTCCGTTTTCGGCCTAGTTTACCTTCGAATAATCCAGCTTGATTGACTTGGCTAAGTTCAGCAACCAAAGCATTAGTTTTCGTTTCAATCACCTCAACACTTAACGCTTCAGGTAAAAAGGCTCTAACAATCAAACCGCCTGCCGTTGGATGTTTATGTATGCCTAAAACAGAAAAAATATCTCTATGCTTTACATTAACTATTGCTGAAACTTCTTCGTTATCTAACAAGCTTTTTGCTAGGTTTTTCATTGCGTTTTCCTAGTATACCGTTAACTTTTTATACGATTACTTTTGTGTGATTATATTTTATAGCTTATTTAAATATTTAAAATAAATTCCAATACCATTGATCTAACAAGGGTAATTTCATTCCATTCGAAATTACCCATAACGTTAATAATTGATTATCGACAGCTAGCTATTTTTACTTTTAAGTTTATCAAGCATACCTATGGTGACTAAAACAACACCTTTATCGGTAACTCTAAAGCCATTTGCACGATCATTATCATGATTTATGCCAATTTCCATGCCTTCTGGAATAACACTACCTCGATCGATAATGGCTTTTTTGATTGAACAGTTACGATTAATAATAACACCAGGTAAAATAACCGATTCATCAATATCACAATAAGAATTAACTCTTACTTTTGAAAATAATAAAGATCTTTTCACCGTAGAACCAGAAACAACAACACCACCAGAAACAGTAGAATCAATTGCAATTCCGCGTCGTTCGTCTTGGTCAAATACAAATTTAGCGGGTGCGGTTTGTTCTTGATAAGTCCAAATAGGCCAACTTTCATCATACATATTAAGTTGAGGCTCTGGCGCAACTAATTCCATGTTAGCTTCCCAGAATGAATCTAGAGTACCCACATCACGCCAGTAAGGTTGTTTTTCACTATCTGGATCTTTAAATGGGAAGGCGAAAACGCGATGTGATTCAATTATTTTAGGAATAATGTCATTACCAAAATCACCACTCGAACCTTCTTGAGCGGCATCTTTTTCTAGCTGCTCAAATAAGAACTCTGTATTAAATACATAGTTACCCATTGAAGCTAATGTAACACCAGGTTTGCCGGGAACTTCAGAAGGATTAGCCGGCTTTTCATCAAAACGACAAACACGACTATCTTCATCAACCGTCATAACACCAAACTGCCCAGCCGCCTCTTCCACAGAAGTTTCTATACAACATACTGTCATATCAGCTTCACTAGCAACGTGCTGAGCCAATAATGGGCCGTAATCCATACGATAAACATGGTCGCCTGATAAAATCATGACGTATTTTGGTAATTCATGTCTGATGATATCGATGTTTTGAAAAACCGCATTAGCCGTACCTAAATACCAACCATCACCGGTTTGCTGCGATGCTGGCAAAATCTCAATTGATTCTCCAAGCTCTTTTTTAAAGTGTCCCCAACCACGATTAACGTGACGAATAAGCGAGTGTGATTTATATTGAGTCGCAATGCCTACACGTCTAATACCTGAGTTAATACAGTTTGATAAAGGAAAGTCGATAATCCTAAACTTACCACCAAAAAAGGTCGCTGGCTTAGCTCTTCTATCGGTTAATTCATAAAGTCGTGAACCTCGGCCTCCCGCCAAAACTAACGCATAAGTTTCTTTTGTTAGACTACTTATTCTTCTTTCTACATAATTGGGCATAACGTATCCTTTCCTTCACAAACATTAATTAACGTTCAATAAATAGCGTTTTACTTTTTTAGTACCAATTTAATTAATCACTTGGTATATCAGTAAATTACTAAAGCTTCCATATTTCATCTCGATACTGCCTGATCGTATGATCGCTCGAAAACACACCACTCGCTGCAGTGTTTAAAATACTCATTTTGGTCCACAACGTTTGATCTTGATAAGTTTTATCAACACTTCGTTGAGCTTGAAAATAACTATCAAAATCGTAAGCTGTTAACCACATATCATCTGGGTCACGTATAGTTTTAATAATTGAATCAAATATCTTAGGTTCAAATAAATTAAAGTGACCGCTTTCTAACAAGTGCATAACTGCTGATAATGTTTCAGAGTTGGCTATGATCTCATTAGGTTGATAATTTTCTCTAATATCTGAAATTTCATGAGCTTGTGCGCCAAAAAGGAAAAAGTTATCTTCGCCTACGGCATCTCTAATTTCAATGTTTGCACCATCTAATGTACCAATAGTTAGTGCACCATTCATCATAAACTTCATGTTACCTGTACCAGATGCTTCTTTACCTGCAGTTGATATTTGTTCAGATAAATCTGTCGCTGGGCAAATAAGTTCCATAGCAGAAACATTGTAATTTGGTACGAAAGCAACCTTTAAAAACTTAGCCGCTTTCGGGTCTAAATTAATCGTGTCGGCAACATTATTAATGAGTTTAATAATCTCTTTTGCCATCACATAACCCGGTGCCGCTTTACCACCAATTAACACACAGCGTGGTGTAATATCTGCAGTATCGCCTTTGCGAATTCGGTCATATAAGCCAATAACATGTAAAATGTTTAATAATTGACGTTTGTATTCATGAATTCGCTTAACTTGCACATCAAACATCATGTCTACGTCAAACTTTACACCTGTGGCTTTCTCAACAAAGTCAGCTAAAACAACTTTGTTGGCTTTCTTACTTTCACGCCATTGTTTTTGGAAGGCATGATCTTCAGCAAATTTAGCGAGTTGATCAACATGGGAAAAATCAGCAACCCAGTTTTTATCAATTTTACTTGAAATAAGCTCAGCTAAACTGGTGTTGCAATGCGATAACCAGCGACGTGGCGTAACGCCGTTAGTTTTGTTATTGAATTTTTCAGGCCAAAGTTGATAAAAGTCATTAAACAATCCAGCTTTTAAAAGCTTGGTATGTAAAGCCGCCACTCCATTAACAGAATAACTACCAACAATAGCTAAGTGTGCCATACGCACTTGGGGCTCATGGCCTTCATCAATTAATGACAAGGCTTGCTGCTTACTTGAATCGCCAGGCCATGCAACAGCCACTTGCAGCAGAAAACGAGCGTTTATTTCGTAAATAATTTCTAAAATACGCGGTAATAAATTTGCGAATAAACTTACTGGCCACTTTTCCAATGCTTCAGGTAATAAAGTATGGTTGGTATAGGCCATAGTTTTAGTGGTGATATTCCACGCGTCATCCCACGATATTGCATAGTCATCCATCAAAATTCGCATTAACTCAGGCACTGCAATACTTGGATGCGTGTCGTTAAGTTGAAAACTATTCAGAGCAATAAACTCATCAAAATTATTGCCACAGTTTTCGACATAACTATTTATAGTGTCTTGCAAAGATGCTGAAGATAAAAAGTACTGTTGGCGTAGACGAAGTTCTTTACCGTTTTCACTGGTGTCATTTGGATACAGCACCATAGTGATTTGTTCAGCTAAATTCTTTTTAGCCACTGACTCGGTATAGCTACCCGCGTTAAATTCACCAAGGTCAAATTCATCAGTCGCTTCAGACTTCCATAATCTTAAAGTATTCACAATTCCATTTTGATAACCAGGAATTGGCATATCATAAGGAACAGCGAGTACGTCTTGGGTATTATTCCATTGACGATACTGCTGACCACTGCGCTTTTTAATCACATCAACATGACCAAAAAACTTCACTCTTATGGCTTTTTCAGGTGCTGCAATTTCCCAAGGATTACCATTACGTAACCAATTATCAGGATGCTCGATTTGCGCGCCATTTTTAATCTGTTGATTGAACATGCCGTATTCATAACGAATACCATAGCCAATAACCGGTAGAGCTAAACTGGCACAACTATCTAAAAAACAAGCGGCTAATCGACCTAAACCACCGTTACCTAAACCAGCGTCATGCTCTGCTTGTTCTACATCTTCTAACCCACAGCAATAACCTTTTAACGCATCACGAACCGTGTCATCTAAATCTAAATTTAAAATAGCGTTATTAAGAGTTCGCCCCATTAAAAATTCTAATGAAATATATCCAACTCGGCGCTGGTGTCCTCGAGATTCACGCGTTTCTCGCCATTGTGCAACTAACCGATCTCGAATGGTGATAGCAAGTGCGTTATAGAGATATAAGTGTGAGTCTTGAACCGTATCTCGGCCGAGTGAAAAATGGAAGTGTCGTGCTAAATCTTCGGAAAAAGTGTGTTCGTTCATCAAAACATTGCCATCTGATGAAGTAACTTCACATTGATTATTTTCTTTATTCACAATCAGTACATCCTATTTATTATTTATAAACAATTATTTAATAAAACAATTGTTGAAAATGGAGCCATGGTAATTTTTCGTTCTGCAGGTATATTCTGCACTTCTTTTGATTCTGCACTAGCCGTGGTATCTATCATCACTTGCCAATGTTGTATGGTGTCAATCTCCGGCAATTGAAATTCTATCGGCTCGCTACCAGCATGGAAAAGACATAAAAGTGATGGGCTATCAGGCGCTTTTTCATGAATCAAGTAACCTAAAGTCGCCGCATGGTGTGAATGCCAATGATCTTTTTGCATCTCAAAGCCGGAGGGGTGATACCAGATAATATCAACCGCAGATTTCTTATCATCTTTATGTATAAATCGATCATGGGTTAACATAGAAAAACGTTTTCTCAGCTCACTTAAACTGGCAGTAAACAATTTAAGCTCTTTTGCGTATAACGCGTCTTCATCCCAATTTAACCAATTTATTTCATTGTCTTGGCAGTAAGCATTATTATTGCCCTTTTGTGTACGACCTATTTCATCACCCGCAAGTATCATAGGAACGCCTTGAGATAACATAAGCGTTGCCATCATATTTTTGATTTGACGTAATCGAACAGACAAAATGGCGCTATCGGTAGTTTCACCTTCTATTCCGTGATTATGCGCAAAGTTATCAGAATGACCATCACGGTTGTTTTCACCATTAGCTTCATTATGACGTTCTTGAAAACTCACTAAATCACGTAATGTATTACCATCATGGCTACATAGGAAATTGATACTCGCAAACGGTTGACGTCCACTGTGCTCAAAAATATCACTTGAACCGTGAATTCTGCGAGCAAATTCGGGTAATAAACCTTTATCTCCGCGCCAATAGCGTCTCATGGTGTCTCGATACCGATCGTTCCATTCAGACCACGGCGATGGAAACCCACCTAATTGGTAGCCACCTGGGCCAATATCCCAAGGCTCTGCGATAACTTTTACACTACTTAAAATGGGGTCTTGTAATACCGCATCTAAAAAGCCGTTACTTTTATCAAAACCATGTAATTCACGGCCTAAAATAGTCGCTAAATCAAATCTAAAACCGTCAACTCCCATCACTTGAACCCAGTAACGTAGGCTGTCCATTACCATTTGTAAGACCCGCGGATGGCTAATGTTGATGGTATTTCCGCAACCAGTATCATTAATATAATAACGTGGTTCTGCAGGATTTAATCGGTAGTAAGAATGGTTATCAATGCCTCTAAAACTTAGTGTCGGTCCTAAACGGTTGCCTTCACAAGTGTGGTTGTATACCACATCAATAAGTACTTCAAATCCGGCTTGATGAAGTTCATCGACCATACGCTGAAAGTCGCGAATTTGATGTTGGTTTAAATAATCTTTATGAGGAACAAAAAACGCCAATGAGTTATAGCCCCAATAGTTTGAGAGCTTTTTGTCGGTAAGAAATTGTTCAGAAACAAATTGCTGTACCGGTAATAATTCAATGGTGGTAATACCAATAGCGCGATAATGAGCGATCATCGCCGGGTGGCTTATACCTAGAAATGAACCACGTAATGCTTCAGGCACTTTTGGGTTAAGTGCAGTTAAGCCTTTAACGTGACCTTCGTAAATTACAGTGTTTTTCCAAGCAAAGGGTTTTCTTGGAATAAGAGGAGCTGAGGCATCCATGACAACCGCTTTAAGCATGACATCTGCATTATCTCTATCGTCAAAAGACAAATCTGTCTTAGCATCATGAATATTATAAGCGAAGTGACGTTCTGACCATGAAAAATTGCCCTTTAATGCTTTAGCATAAGGGTCTAACAATAATTTATGATGATTAAAGCGATGACCGAATTCTGGTCTATAAGGCCCGTAGACTCTATAACCATAAACTAAACCTGCTTTAGCGCCTTTAAGAAAACCATGCCAAATATTGTGTTCACACTCAGGTAAAACAAAGCGCTTTAGCTCTTTGTCACCCTGTTCATCAAAGATACACAATTCAATTTTTTCAGCATGTGCTGAAAAAATAGCAAAATTTACCCCGGTATCATCAACAGTTGTGCCTATTGGATGTACTCTTCCGGGCTCCATTCTATATTGTTCCATGCTTCTCCAGTTAAGAAAAAATGATGACCATTGTTTGAATTATTACAACATGCCATTTTGCTTAAAGTAATACAGGGAAGAACTTTTATATAAATTAAACAGTCGTTTTTAACTTTAGTTCATTTAAATAAGTATTTATATTATGAAGTAAGAGCAAAGTCTTAATTCAAGACTTTGCTCATCATAAATACATCTTCGGTTACGTTTACGGTGTAGTCAGTACCACACTATTTTCACTGCCAAATTCATTAGCTAAGTATTGATCAGCCTGGTCGTCGTTTTCCCACTCACTATCATTTAATAGGTAGCGAAAATGAAAAACACCGTTTTTAGGCAATCTCACCTTAGTTTTAAAACTCTTTGAGTTTTTATTAAACTTCATTTCAATAGCTTGCCAGTCATTAAAATCACCAACCAATGCGGCTGTGGTTACATCACTTCTATTAAATTCAAAGGTTACTTCTGTTTCATCTTTAGTTTTAAAAAACTTCTTAGTTAGCATTGTTATTCTCCATTAATCATGCACTAATTAATTTAACATTACTGATTTTGCTTTATTTAAGTGCTAAATTTTACTACTAAGCCCCAATAATGTGCGTATTCAATTTAAAATAGCCAATTTATATGTCGGCATGATGAAAAAGCATAAATCGAGCCGAATATATAAAAAAAGCAACAATCCTTTAAAGTAATTTCATATTTGATTGTAATGCTAATTATTTTTCCGTTGCTATTTCATGTAAATAAATTACATTTAATGAATATACAGCTAAAATAAGTAACAATCAAAGCTTTATTTGCTGTAATTATAACCTATAACTTGTTAAAGTTACATTAAAGTGTAATTTTATTTCATAATAAGAAGAGTTTAATATGAGTCTTATCGAACAATTAGCTAATTTAGTAGGTTTCCATACAAGTTACACAGGCACATTTGGCGATAAAGTGCACGCTAAAGACCCTGCTAAAAGGGCCCTGTTACAAGCAATGGGTTTCGAATTAGATGAAGAGTCCCTCATTAAATCAATATCTTATTTAAATAATAGCCAGTGGATAGATATTTTACCTGTTGTACATATTGCCAAACTCGAAGAGCAACAACATGCGATTAAAATAAGCTTACCCAAAATTGGTAGTTTATTACTTAACTGGAAAGTCACTCCTGAAGTTGGCAGTAAAGTAGGTCACGAAGTCGTTGGTGTCTTTAATATTGCAGACATGCAAGCTATTGCAGAAACCACAATAGATGAAACTCAATATTGCCAATATTTATTACATTTACCTGTATTGGAGCAAGGCTATTATCAATTTACGATCAGCTTTGGTGAGGCTCATGCAAGTTGCTCGCTGATCTATGCGCCAAAAACCTGCTTTAGCGCTCAAGAAGCTTCGGTAAATAAAGTATGGGGTTACACAGCACAATTATATTCATTGCGCAGTGAAAACAATTGGGGAATGGGCGATTTCACAGATTTAAGCAATCTTGTTGAAAAGTCAGCACAACAACAGGCCGCGACTATTGGATTAAATCCATTGCATCCGCTTTATCAACATAATCCCGCGCACCGAAGCCCTTATTCGCCTTCAAGTCGTTGCTTTTTAAACCCACTCTATATAGATGTAACTAAAGTACAAAACTTTCAACGTTGTACTCTTGCACAAGAAAAAGTAAACAGTGACATCTTCCAGCAGGGTATTGCAAATGCTAAAGCAAGCAATTTGGTTGATTATCCTGCAGTCGCAAAACTTAAATTTGAAATTACTGAGTTGTTGTTTGAAGATTTTTATCAAAACATGACTTCTACTAGTAAAAATGAATGTTATAAGAATATGTCGGATGAGTTTGAGCATTTTAAACAAGCCAATGGCACTGACTTACAACGTTTTGCAACTTTTGATGCTTTATATGAGTATTTTCACTTAGCTGATGAAAATTCTTATGGTTGGCCCGATTGGCCAACAAACTTTCAAGATCCCGATAGTGAAGAAGTTCACAAATTTAAACTATCGCATGCTAAACGCATTGATTATTTTTGTTTCTTACAATGGCTAGCACATCAACAGTTAAGCGCGGTATCTCAACAGACAATTGATAAAGATATGGCCATTGGCCTATATCTTGACTTAGCGGTAGGTTGTGATGGCTCAGGTTTTGATGTTTGGTCTGATAAAGAAGTTTATGTTGCCGGTGCGTCAATCGGCGCTCCACCTGATGGCATGAACCCATTAGGACAAAATTGGGGATTAACGCCAATGAATCCTGTGGCATTACAAAAACAAGGCTATCAACCATTAGTCAAAGCTCTACGTAGCAGTATGCAATATGCTGGGGCTTTGCGCATTGATCATATTTTAGGCTTAATGCGTCAATATTGGGTCGCCCCCGGTATGGAAGCAAATGAAGGGGTTTATATAAGTTTTCCTTGGGATGATATCTTGCGGATTATCGCCTTAGAATCCCGTCGAAATAACTGTGTTGTTATTGGTGAAGACTTAGGTAATGTGCCTGAAGGCTTCAGTGAAACCATTCAAAATGCCGGTCTTTTATCTTTCAAAGTTTTATTTTTTGAACGATGGGAATCAGGTTTATTCAAACGCCCTGACAACTTCCCTCCACAATCAATCGTCACTATTGCCACGCATGATACCGCAACATTATCGGGTTGGTGGCAAGGCAGAGATCTACAATGGCGTGAGCAACTTAATCTTTATCCAAATGATGAAGCAGGACAAGCTGATAGAAATGCACGAACGAGTGAACGAGAAAACCTCATTGCCGCTTTAGAAGATTTACAGGTTATCGACATGAGCAAAGCGCCACAAATAGCACCCGCACAAATGAATACCGAACTCAGTATTAGCGTACAAAAGTATTTAGCGTTGTCACCTAGCCATATACAACTAATACCGTTGGAAGATGTCCTTGAGATATCAGAGCAAGTCAATATTCCAGGCACTATCGATGAACACCCCAATTGGTTACAAAAATTACCGGTGTCGCTGGAAGATTTTTCTGAAACAAATTCAGTGCAGGAAATAACCCAAGCGATGAATATCGCTAGGCCAAAATGATTAAAAAATTAACTAGATTACGAAAAAATAGCTCAGATCACCTATTAGTGATTAAAGTGAAGAAATGAATTAATCAACATTAAAAATGCCATGAAAGTGGCATTTTTATACCTTGTATTAATCAAGCTATAAGTAACTTAACAAACAGCTAATTAACTTTTCACTCTTTGAACCGCTGCTAACCATTTTCCGTACAAATTATTTCGTTGTTCGTTATCAATTGTGGGGGTAAATCGTTTTTCACAATGCCACATATTTGCCAACTCATCAGTTGAGCTATAAACACCCGCTTTAAGCCCGGCTAGATATGCAGCACCTAATGCGGTGGTTTCGATGATTTCAGGTCGATCTATTGTTGCCCCTAAGATATTGGATAAGAAGCTGAGCAACCAGTTGTTAGCGACCATGCCTCCATCAACACGAATTAAACTCGGCCTAAGACCATCACTTTCCATTGCTTTTTGTAAGTCTTTTGTTTGATAGCAGACAGATTGCAGGCCGGCCGTAACAATTTCTTTAATGCCTGAGTCGCGCGTAAGTCCTAATATAGCCCCTCGCGCATTGGGATCCCAATAAGGTGCCCCTAAACCGGTAAATGCTGGTACAAGAAAAACACCATGGTCCAACGGCACTTTTTCTGCGATGGATTCAGTTTCACATGCCGAGCCTATTAACTTTAACCCGTCTCGAATCCACTGTATGGTCGCCCCCGCCATAAAGATACTGCCTTCGATAGCATAAGTTGGCTTACCATTTAGTCGATAGGCAACGGTGGTTAATAGTTTATTTTTAGACTTAAGTGCTTTACTGCCGGTATTTAACATTAAGAAGCAACCTGTACCATAAGTACTTTTCGCCATTCCTTCTTCGAAACACGCTTGTCCAAATAAAGCTGCTTGTTGATCACCTGCCATAGCTAAAATGGGAATTTCACTGCCAAGTAATGCACTATCGACATAGCCAAAGTTATCTGATGAATCCATGACTTCAGGTAACATAGCGGCAGGAATATTGAATAACGCGAGTAATTCTTCATCCCATACTTGCTGGTGAATATTAAAAATCATGGTGCGCGAGGCATTAGTCGCGTCCGTTTTATGCACTTTTCCGCTCGTAAGGTGCCATAACAAAAAGCTATCAACGGTACCAAACGCTAGCTCTCCGTTTTCGGCTTTTTCTTGTGCTCCTTCGACATTATCAAGTATCCATCTAATTTTAGTTGCCGAGAAATACGGGTCGAGTAATAAGCCAGTTTTATCATTAATTAGAGCTTCTGTTTCAGGAGTAGATATTGACTGACAATACTCTGCCGTGCGTCGGTCTTGCCAAACAATAGCGTTATATATAGGCTCACCTGACTTGCGATCCCATACCAAAGTCGTTTCTCTTTGATTTGTAATACCTATGGCAATAACCTCCGTCGCTAGCACGTTATTGTCTGACAGTACTTTTCGACAAGTACGCAAAGTTGTTTGCCATATATCGCTAGGGTCATGTTCAACCCAGCCATCTTTAGGGAAGTGTTGTTCAAACTCTTCTTGAGCTGAGGCATGCACTTTTCCGAACTTAGTAAAAAGCATTGCTCTAGAGCTTGTCGTTCCTTGATCGATGGCCAATAAGTATTTCAACATCTTTCCTATTTATTTTATTTAATAATTAAATCTTACCCAATAATGCCGATACCAAATAGAGCTTACAACAACTATAACCATATTCGAAAATGTGATTGAACAATTAATGTTGAAAAACAACTAAAGTGTAGATAGTTTTCATTTGTTTTAAGCTACCTAACAGTGGTAGCCTTAATGGCGCTCTAGCAACCTTAAATGAACATTACAGTTGTTTAACGAAGATTATATTTATCATATAAAATAGCAAGGTACGCTATATGAATGCAATAAATGAAGTATTTGACCTTGCTGTTATTGGCGGTGGTATAAATGGCGCTGGTATCGCGGCAGATGCTGCTGGCAGAGGACTAAATGTTGTCCTGTGTGAACAAAACGATCTTGCCTCTGCTACTTCTTCTAAAAGCAGTAAGCTTATTCATGGTGGATTGCGGTATTTGGAGCATTATGAATTTAAGCTCGTTAGACAAGCGTTAGCAGAACGTGAAATTTTACTAAAAAATGCCCCTCATATTATTAAACCTCTACAATTTCGCTTACCTCATCAGCCTCATTTAAGGCCCGCTTGGCTGATCCGCATTGGGCTATTTCTTTACAACAACCTAGCAAGGCGTGTAAGTTTGCCGGCTTCTAAAGGTATTAAGTTTTCACATGACAGTCCTTTAGTGAGTAATATAACTAAAGGCTTTGAATACTCAGATGCTTGGGTAGACGATGCAAGATTAGTCATCCTAAACGCGCTTTCAGCACAAGACAATGGCGCCATAATAAAAACGCAAACCCAATGTATAAAAGCGATACGCGAAGATAAGGTTTGGGTTATTACGTTAAAAGATAGTTTAACTGGCGTCATCAGTTTTATCCGTGCTCGCAGTATCGTTAATGCTGCAGGACCTTGGGTAGCTCAATTGTTTTCAGATGCTTTCAGCCTTAAATCTCCTCAAAATATTAGACTAGTTAAAGGCAGCCATATCGTGGTGCCACGTATTCATGCTCAACCAGAAGCGTATATGCTACAAAATGCTGATCAGCGCATTATATTTGTCACCCCTTTTGAGGATGATTTTTCGTTAATTGGCACTACTGATGTTGAATATAAAGGTGAACCATCGGATGTTGAAATATCGGATGATGAAATTGACTACTTGTTAGACAGTACTAATGCGTATTTTAAGAAAAAAATATCACGAGCAGATATTATAACGACCTATTCTGGCGTTAGACCTTTATTAGATGACGAGTCAGTTAATGCCCAAGCGGTTACCCGCGACTACACATTAGAGCTAGAAGACTTAGCAGACAAAACGCCTATTCTTTCAGTTTTTGGTGGTAAAATAACTACTTACCGTAAACTAGCAGAAGCTGCAGTTGATAAACTTAGTCCTTACTTCCCAAACATTGGGCCTACATGGACAGCAGACACCCCGCTGCCTGGTGGAAATTTCGATAATATAGACTTATTAACTCAAGGAATTAAAAAAGAGTTTCCATGGTTGCCTTCAGCACTGCGTACTCGATTGATCCGTAGCTACGGTACAATAATTTTCGCTTTATTAAATAATATAGATAGTATTGAAGCCATGGGATTTTGTTTTGGTGCTGATTTATATGAGCTGGAAATCAACTTTTTAATCGAACATGAATGGGCTATTAATGTTGAAGACATCATATGGCGACGAACGAAAAGAGGACTTTATTTATCAATGTCGCAAGTCGCTTTCATACAGCAGCATATTGATAAGCACCCTAGCGTTGTAGAGCGTAAATCATTACAAAATAAAAAAACTATTTGATCTACTTCATTATGATGAAGCTGATTGGGACTTCACAGTTTTAAATAACAATAAGTACTTCACACTCATTGCGCTTTGATAACCACTGTCTACACGCTCTACTTCACGCGAAATAAACCATAACGGACATAATTGACTTCACTGCCGCCATATTTAGCAGGCAAAGTAGCACCCAATAAACCTAATTGACCTAATTCACGCATCATTTCGCGATCAAAATGTTCATGTCTGTTGGCTTCAAGTACACGCTGCAGCAGCCTTTCTTGGCAATAACCATGAGCAGAATCACGGACCATACGCACTTCTTCGGTGAGTTGATTATCAAGAAACATCTGATATTGCTAATTAAATGGGGTTAATTTTTGGCTCATAGTATTGCTCTTTTTAAATACTGTTTTACAGTAATTTTTAATTTATCGCTTCACTCTATCCTCAAAACAAAAATAAAAACAATATATAGTTATTATATTTTTCATATCTTTAATTTATAGCTATTTTTATGCTTGCGGCGCCATGTTTGTTATTGTACAGTAATGAACTTTAGTGGCACCCAAGTTCCGCCAAGCGAAACATAAGGTATTTTTTGATGAGTCCAAAAATGAATATCATTAGCAAGTTTTTCAAAGTAGCCACATTAACAGTTGCTGCTTTGAGTGCAATCCCTGCTTTAGCTGAAACGGTTCTCACTTATGGTGAACCTGGGCCAAATAGAGGCGCTCGTGCTGGAGCTACCAAATGGTTTGCACAGGAAGTTGAAAAGCGCTCTGGTGGCGATTTAAAAATTGAAATTAAGTGGGGTGGCGCCTTATTTAAGGCTAATGCCTCAAGACAGTCTATTGCTGCGGGCGTGGTCGATATGGGAACTATTATCCCCGATTACTTTCCAAAAGAGATGGTGTCTTTTTCACTGACTAACTTACCTTTTGAAAACCTCGATCCTTGGGTTGGTTTAAAAGCTAATTTTGATCATATGCAATCCCCTGAAGTTACCAGTAATTTAGCCAAGCAAAACTTATCCTTCGTCACTTCATACATGCTCTCCAACGTTATCGTGCTATGTAAAGGGGGTGCTGTTCGAACACTTGAAGATATTAAAGGTAAAAAAATTCGTGGTGTTGGTACCTTCGGTAAAATATTTGGCGACCTAGGAGCCAATTTGGTCAGCATGAGCATTTATAAGGCTTATCAGGGGCTAGGTAACGGTTTGCTCGATTGCAGTCTAGGTTACATGAGCGCCACAATTGCCTTGAAACAGCATGAGGCGTCTGACAGCCTAACCAAGCTCAATTGGGGCACTTATACCGGTTTGGGAATATTTATAAATAAAGATGCGCTAACGAAATTGAGTCCTTCTCAGAAAAATATAATAAATGAAGTTGGCGCTGACTTTATCAATTACCTTGGTGAAAATATAATGGAAGCTGACAAAAGAGCAGAAGACCTACTGACACAAGGAATTGAGGGTCGCAAGTTGGAAATGATTACTCTGCCTTCTTCAGGTTCAGCTCAATTATATGCCGCGAGTCAATATCACATTACGAAATGGGAAAAAGAAGCCAATAAAAGTGGCCTAGCTGGGAAAACCATGGTGGAAAACTACAAAGCTTCTCTTAAAAAATACAGCCAAGAGCGGGACCTCAATGGCTACCCTTGGGCACGTTAACTTAAATACACCCGTTTAATTAATGAGGTGTTCTACTTTATAGGCATAAAAATAACCCAAGAGCGGTTTATTTTAACCAGTAAAATGATCATAACGTTAGTCAAATTGGTATCACATAGAGTTTAATATTATGTTGAAAAAAATGGAACAAGGGGCATTGATTGTAGCAGGTGTGTGTATTATCACGCTCGGGCTAATGATCACGCTAACGGTTGTTACACGTAACCTTTTTGGATGGGGAGTAACTGACGATGTTGTTATCGTTCGAGAACTCATGGTAGGAGCCGTTTTTCTACCGTTAGCTTATGTTACCGCAGATTACAGCCACATCACCATAGAGTTCTTATTTAAACGCTTGGGTAAGCATACCAAATTATGGATGCTTGCCATTGGCTCTCTCATCAGCCTATTAATATTACTACCACTTGTATTCGCTGCATGGAAAGGATTTTTCCACGCAGCAAGCAGTGGCGCTTATTTCTTTAGCCAATTAGACCTGCCTGAGTGGCCTGGAAGATTTGCTTTTTTTGCTGGGGCAGCACTATTTATTATACGTTTAACGATAATTTTCGTTGCTGATTTTCGAGCAGCAATCTGTGGTAATACTGACTATCTCGCGCAGCGCTCAGACGCGGCATACGATACAATTGAAGAGGGTTAATCTGTGGATCCATTGATGCTTGGGCTCGTCGGCTTTGCCTGTACGTTGCTTTTACTTATGTTCCGTGTACCAATCGCTTTTAGCTTGGCTGGCGTGTCATCGGTATTTATATTTTTATTTTTTGCTATGCGAAACGGTGGCTTTGACATTGACACAGCGGTGGCACCCGCTCTGACCATGATCTCATCTAATGCCTTCGACTTAGTCCATTCTTATGATCTAAGTATGATACCGCTATTCGTGCTTTTAGGTCATATTGCCTACCATACGGGTATCACTACTGACATTTATCATGCGGCACGAGTTTGGTTAAAACGCTTACCTGGCGGGGTAGCTATGGCCTCTGTTTTTGGCTGTGGGGGCTTCTCCGCTATTACAGGTTCGAGCATCGCTTGTGCTTCAGCGATGGGTAAAATCTGTGTGCCTGAAATGCTACGCATGGGTTACAATAAGCGATTAGCTACATCTACCGTCGCCGTTGGTGGCACGCTTGGTTCGCTTATTCCACCGAGTGTTCTGTTTATTGTTTACGGTATTTTTACCGAAATGTCAGTTAGCCGCCTATTTTTGGCAGGTATTATCCCTGGTCTGATATCTTTGCTGGGTTTTTTAGTGGTGATCTACATATGGGTGAAACGTAATCCCAGTGATGCACCGGCTGATACCACCTTACTTGTTAAAGGAGATCGCCGAAAAGCCGCTATAAGATGTTGGCCTGCTATGTTGCTTTTTACTATTATTATTGGCGGAATTTATGGTGGCATATTTACCGCTACCGAGGCAGCAGCGATCAGTGCATTTTCGGTAATCATTATTGGCGCTTTACAAAAACGACTTAATTGGCAACAGTTTATCCAATCAGTTAAGGAAACTTGTACGCAGACCACGACTATCTTCTTTATTGCGGCCGGAGCAAAAATTTTTGTTGGCTTTGTTGCGCTAACAGGTATGGCACCAGCACTGGTTGGGCTGATCGAATCTGCCGACGTATCGCTATGGCTACTCCTGGTAATGATCGCTGGTGTATATTTCCTACTAGGTATGTTTCTTGACCCACTAGGTATTATGGTACTTACTCTACCTTTTTTAATTCCTATGGTAGAAGGTTATGGCTTAGACTTAATTTGGTTTGGCGTGGTTGTAATAAAATTGCTTGAAATAAGCTTGATCACCCCGCCGGTAGGATTAAACGTTTTTGTTATCTCCAGTGTCACTAAACCTTCGGTAGCGGTATATGACATTTTTATGGGCGTTACACGTTTTCTGGTCATGGATGTCTTAGTATTGATTGCGATTATCGCCTTCCCGATACTATCGCTGCTATTGCCTAATCTTATGATGTAGCCATTATTATTAGCGGTTTGGCCAGCACATGGCCTACCGCCAACAGCAATAACTGTTCAAGTCATACATTGCGATCATTCTATATTTTCAACTCCACTTAACCTCGATAAAATAATAACCAAAGTAAGGCTTTATGTGCCAAACTTCGGTATAAGTATTTTATATTCTCCTTCACTTAGCGCCAAATCAATAAAATATAATCATCTGCCAATTGCAAAAAAGGCCTTTGCAATAAACAAGGGCCTTTTAGCAATCAGTGAAATAATAAACTAAGAAAAGGTATTAAAATCGAATTAACGTTGCTTCGATATTACGTACCATACTTTTTAATTGTGGCGCGACTTCTCCGCTCAAAAACTCTTTCGACAACCTAAATGCTGGGCCACCGGCATTGAATACATAAATTTGCCCTTGCGTGAGTTTCAGTGGTACAGCTATGGCATTGGTATCTCGTTCCCAATCGCCCCAAGAGTGACAAAAGCCAAATTCTTTATAGCTTTCCACTGCTTGATCAACGCCAGATTTGACAGCCTCGAACTTATCACCCAGTTTTTCTTTAAAATGTCTCATAAAAAAGTCACGCTCTTCTTCTGACAAAGCCACTAAATAAGCTCGCCCTGCTGCCGTAGTTGCCATCGGTATTTTGTCGCCAATATCTTTTTTAAAGGTAACAATATCTTTTGGAGCACAATGATCCACATAAATCATGTCAAGTCGATCTCTGTCTGCCAAACCTATTGATGTACCAGTTTCAATGGAAAGTTCTTTCATCTGGGGATTCGCCACTTGACGAATTGCTAGGTTTGACACAAATGCGTAACCCAAAGCCAATACACCAGCGCCAAGCTGATACTTTTCTAAGCGTTTTGAATAAGTCAGGTAGCCCAAATTTGTCAAGGTATAGGTTAACCTTGATATACTCGACTTAGGCAAACCTGTACGTTGAGCTATCTCCTGATTGCCAAGAAATCCATCTCCCGGGTTAAATGCCCGTAATATATCTAATCCTCTAGCAAGCGCTTCGACGAATTTACGATCGACTTCCCCATTTGTATCTCTTGGCATACCCGTTGGTGTATTCATTTTGGACTACTCAATTGTTTTGATACTAGGCGCATTGACTTGTTTTAGCTGTCAAAACGTTTTTCAAATTATGGTAGTTATAATCTCATTATTTACCCTGAAAATAAAGATTATAGATAGCTTTAAAGATGAGGTTTATAGATTATTAGCCGCAAATTAGAGGAATAGCATTAAAATAGACTATGATAAGTTACTTGATTTTTTAGTTACTGAGCTTTTTTACGGTAAATTGACCAAAAACGAGATTATCGAATATTCCAAATGTATTACAGCCTCTTCTCTAAAGAAGAAAAAAGCACATAATTTAAAAATTTTATAACATTCTACCTGGTTATTTGTGCTGGAATATAGCTAATTTATTATCGATAACAATCTGTTATTTTTTCTTGTAGTGTTTCTTTCTGAGCGGAAAATGTAAAGTTATCGAAGACTATTTATAACTTTTATATTACTAAATATAATTGTCGAGAACTTACACCAACAAATAAAATCGCTGAAATAAGTCCTTATTATTGTTACTCATCAACACGACTAACCATGATTAAAAGTTAAGGTTAGCACCAAGATTAATTCTAAATTTTAGTGTCAATATCGTATGATGAGCATCAGGTCACAATAGTAAAGTCAGCACCTATAGTAATTGAAACAAATCATCCAATCGCTTTACAAGGCGCTTTCTAATTCAGGTAACGCTTCAAATAGATCGGCCACAAGGCCGTAGTCAGCTACTTGGAAAATAGGTGCTTCTGGATCTTTATTTATCGCCACAATCACTTTCGAATCTTTCATACCCGCAAGATGTTGAATTGCGCCTGAAATACCTACCGCAATGTATAAGTCTGGCGCAACAATTTTACCTGTTTGGCCTACTTGCATGTCATTAGGAACAAAGCCAGCATCTACAGCCGCGCGTGATGCGCCAATGGCAGCACCTAACTTGTCAGCAATACCGTCTAATAACTTGAAGTTATCACCATTTTGCATACCGCGACCACCTGAAATAACGATGCTTGCTGCACCTAAGTCTGGGCGCTTAGAAACCGTTAACTCATCACGGACATGGCTTGAAACACCTGCATCTGTAACCTTATCTAGCATTGTGATCTCTGCAGCGCCATCAGTGGCAACTGCATCAAATCCAGTTGAACGCACTGTGATTACTTTTTTAATATCTACACTTTGCACGGTAGCAATAGCATTACCGGCATAGATTGGACGCACAAAAGTATCAGCATTCACTACCGCCGTAATATCTGAAATTTGAGCGACATCTAATAAAGCGGCAACGCGAGGCATAAAGTTTTTGCCGGTGGTTAATGCTGTAGCCAGAACCACGTGGTAATCCGCCGCTAATTCGGTGACTAATAAACTGATATTTTCTGCCAGTTGATGCTCGTACACTAGATTATCTGCAACTAGTACCTTGGTAACACCATTCACTTTAGCGGCTTGTTCAGCAACGCTTTGACAGTTATAACCGGCAACTAAAATGGTAATATCGCCACCCATTTGCTGTGCCGCAGCAACCGTTTTTAAGGTATCAGCTTTTAACGTGCTGTTGTCGTGTTCTGCATAGACTAAAATGCTCATGAGATCACCTTCGCTTCATTTCTTAACTTTTCAACTAACTCATCAATCGATTCAACAATAATACCCGCTTGTCGTTCTTTAGGTGGTGTCACTTTTAATAAGTTGCTACGTGGGGTTAAATCAATACCAAAATCAGCAGCCAACATTACCACTAGTGGTTTACGTTTAGCTTTCATGATGTTCGGTAAAGAGGCGTAACGGGGCTCATTTAAACGTAAGTCAGTTGTCACAATTGCGGGTAAATTTAGTGCAACCGTTTGTAATCCAGCATCAACTTCTCGTGTTACATTAATTCTGTCGCCTTCAACCTTAACTTCAGAGGCGAAAGTACCTTGTGATAAACCAGTTAATGCAGCAAGCATTTGGCCGGTTTGGTTGTTATCGCTATCAATTGATTGTTTACCTAAGATAACTAGCTGCGGTTGTTCTTCTTCGACAATTTTTTGTAGTAGCTTAGCAATATTTAACGCGTCGAGCGTTAACTCTGTATCGATATGAATTGCACGATCAGCGCCTAGAGCAAGTGCAGTCCGAAGCTGCTCTTGACAGCTTTTATTACCAATAGAAATAGCAACAACTTCAGTTGCTGTGCCAGCCTCTTTAAGGCGAACAGCTTCTTCTACGGCGATTTCACAAAAAGGGTTAATGGCCATTTTAACGTTAGCTAAATCAACGTTTGAGTTATCCGGTTTAACACGTACTTTGACGTTATAATCGATGACTCGTTTAATTGGGACTAATACTTTCATAAATTTTCTTTACCTCAATGGGGACCTGATAAAATTTGCTTCGTTATATTTTTAATTTATTCAAATTGACGGTTTAATTCTTTTTCTAACAAAGATAATGCCGCTTTAGGCAGATTAATCTTGCTTTGCATTTCATGGCTATATGAAACAATAATGCTTTCACTTTTAGCGGCAATCTTTTGATATGTTTCGCTAAAGATAACTTGGCTTAAAGTGAGCCTATCGCTACTTATTTTCTCAACTTTGGTGGCAATAATCAGATTATCGGGATATGTCACCGGAAATTTAAACTTGCAATCGATATAGGCAACGACAAATCCTAACTTATCGCCCCCAAGGGCTGCTCTGATATTACTGTCAGTGAAAAACTTCACTCTACCTTCTTCACAATAACGAAAGTAATTGCTGTTATTCACATGTCCTAACATATCAATATCTCCCCACCTTACGGGATGTTTTAATTGATAAGGATAGTGATTTAATTGATCTTTCAAAATATTCTCCACTTCTAAGGCTATATGCTAACTGCCCAACTGTACCTAAACCATTTCAAACTAGTTGATTCATCTTAGTATTAAGTTACTCTTTCCTATACCGAAAAACGCCCTGACCTGAAGCAATGATATTATCAAAAGTGTCGTATACATCGGCAGCGCCATAATAAATATTTCGACCGGAGGCAGTAACTCTTCCAATAGCATAAATTTTGTTTGATTGAGCTTGCCCTAAATAGTTTATGTTTAACGATAAAGTTAACGCTTTTCTATAGTCATGTGGATCATCACTATAGGCACCAGTCAGTGCAGTTGCTGCATCTAATAAGGCTGAAATAAAGCCGCCATGTGGGATGCCTGAACGATTTAAATGCTCAGGTTTAAGTTCAGCACTTATTTTAATATGATTTTCTCGCCATTCCTCAATCACAAAGCCTAAATGATCATTAAATGGCGGCATTTCTTTATTTGCCCAAGGTTTCATTTTAGTCTCTTATTTTCTGTTTCTTACCGCTTGAGATTCTTCACTTTGAAGTAACTGTGCAAAAATCACTAACTCCTTGTTAATAATATCGGTAAGTATTGCTTGCTGGGGTGCTTTAAGAAGTTTTTTAGTGGTACGTAAAGCATTTTGTGGTTTCAGGGCTAATGCTTTCGCTTTACTCAAAGCAAAGTCAAATACTTCAGTTTTATCTACTTGCTGATTGACTATACCGATATCAATCGCAGTTTGGGTATTAAAAGCATCGCCCAACATTAATATTTCAGCCGCTTTACGATGACCCGCTAATTGAGGAATAAGCAAGCTTGAACCTCCTTCAGGGCATACACCTAAATCGACGAAAGGCATTTTAAAATAAGTTTCAGATGCATAAACAAAATCAAAATGTAGTAGCATGGTTACGCCAATACCAACGGCAACACCCGATACGGCTCCAACTATCGGTTTAGGGTAGTTATGTAGCTCATATAATAAGGACGATGCCGGTGAAGGTTTATTGGCATCACGATTATTGAAATCGTTTAAATCATTCCCTGCAGAAAACGCATCAGCTGTGCCGTGAATAAGTACGACATTAATACTGTCATCTGAAACACTATCTTTAAGTGCTTTAGCCATAGCCAAATACATTAAACTAGTTAAAGCATTTTTTTTTTCTGGACGATGAATACCTATGTGTAAAACACCACTGTCTTTGTGAATTAATATATTTTCTTGAGATGTCATTTTGTTCTGCCTATTGGTTGTTCAGTCGATTTAAACGAGATAGCGCTTGATCGTATTCTGTTTTGAAGCGTTCAACGATAGAAGACACATTCGTGATCTCCCTTATACTGCCTAACCCTTGGCCGGCCCCCCAAATGTCTTTCCAAGCTTTAGTTTTACTGCCACCTGATGAACCAAATTTCATTTTGTTTTTATCACCCTCTTCAAGGTTATCAGGATCTAAACCAGCATTAGAGATACTTGGCTTAAGGTAATTCCCATGAACCCCGGTAAATAGTGAACTATAAACAATATCTTTCGCGCTATATTCAACCAACATGTTTTTATATTCTGGATCAGCATTAGCTTCTTCGGTGGCAATAAAGCACGTACCTATATAGGCAAAGTCAGCACCTAAAGCTTGTGCTGATAGTATTGACGCGCCATTAGCAATCGAGCCAGACAACGCAATAGGACCATCAAAAAATTGCTTAATTTCACTAACTAAAGCAAAAGGACTTAAGGTTCCAGCATGACCACCTGCGCCAGCGCACACCAAAACTAAACCATCTACACCTGCTTCTATGGCTTTTTCGGCATGACGAACATTGATAATATCGTGAAAAATAATGCCGCCATAGGCATGAATACGTTCAACTAACTTAGGATCTAACGCGCGTAAACTGGTGATAATGATCGGCACTTTATATTCAATACAAGTATTTACATCATCCTCTAATCGGTCATTACTTTTGTGAACAATTAAATTAACCGCATATGGCGCAACAATAGCGCTCGGATTAGCTTCCTGATACTGCGATAATTCTGTTGTAATGGTGGTCAGCCATTCAGCGAGTAATGACTGTGGGCGCGCATTGAGAGCAGGAAAAGAGCCAACAATACCGGCTTTACACTCTGCGATAACTAATTCTGGTCCCGAGATGATGAACATAGGGGCACTGATGACAGGTAAAGATAATTTATTTTGTAAGGTTTTCGGCATTGACATTTTGATCCCCTAGAACATATTTACTGTGATAAAAAATTAGCCATACCAAAAAAAATGGTATCGCTAATTTTGTCACTCTTTGGCTATTGGCTATTTGCCCACTGAGTCAAGGTTTTACCTTCCTCGACGAGTTGTTTTAATAATGCGGCTGGTTGCCAGAACTCTTCACCGTAAATGGCGCCGAATTCACATATTGTTTGATAGATTTTTTCTAAACCTATGCTCTCGGCATAAAACATTGGACCACCTCGATAAGCTGGAAATCCATAACCGAAGACGTAAACCACATCAATATCACTCGGACGTTGTGCGATACCTTCTTCAAGTATTTTGAAACCCTCATTAATCAAAGCAAAAGTTAAACGCTGTAAAATAGTCTCGTCATCAATTGCTTTGCGCTCAACCCCTCTTTGTTTGGCTTGTGCTTCAATAACTTCAAGTACTACCGGGTCAGCCATACGCTGTCTTGTGTCGGGATCATATTGGTAATAACCTGCACCAGTTTTTTGACCTAAACGGCCCATGTCATATAAAGCATCAGCAATGCAGTAGGTTCTAACATCACCCTTTTCTTCATCAGTTAAACCCTCACGCGCTTTATAGCCAATGTCTATTCCTGCTAAATCACCTACAGCAAGCGGCCCCATTGCCATACCAAAGTTTTGCATGACGGTGTCTATACCTTGAGGTGTGGAGCCTTCAAGTAAACATAATTGGGCTTCACGCGCATATTGGCGCAACATACGGTTACCAATAAAGCCATAACAAACGCGAGATAATGCCGGCACTTTTTTAATGGTTTTAGCCATTGCCATCGATGTTGCTAACACTTGATCAGACGTTTTATCACCGCGTACAATTTCAAGTAATTTCATGACATTAGCAGGACTAAAGAAATGCAGACCAATAACATCCTGCGGGCGAGAAGTTGACTCTGCAATTAAATTTACGTCTTGATAAGAGGTGTTACTGGCTAAAATAGCACCGGGTTTACACACGTTATCGAGCTTAGCAAAGACTTGCTTTTTGATGTCTAGATTTTCAAAAACAGCTTCAATTACCAAATCCATATCAGCTAAATCGTTATAATCAGTGGTGCCGGTGATCAGCGCTTGGCGTTGTGTGGCGAGCTGATTAGTCAATTTACCTTTTTTAACGGTCATCGCGTAATTTTTAGCGATAATATCTTTACCACGCTGCAATGCTACATCGTTAATTTCCAGTAGTGTCACAGGGATACCCGCATTAACAAAATTCATTGCAATGCCTCCTCCCATGGTACCGCCACCAATAATACCTACGCGTTTAATATCTTTTAACTGAGTCTCTTTTGGTAAATCTTTAATTTTTGAGGACATTCTTTCGGCAAAAAACATATGGCGTAATGCTGCAGACTGTGATGAGTTCATGCACTCTATAAATAAACGCCTTTCAACTTTAAGACCTTCTTCAAAAGATTTATTCATTGACGCTTCAATACATTCAACGATACGTTGAGGCGCTTCTTGAAGCCGATATCGTTGACTTAATTTAGCTCTACAATCAGCGAAAAAATCATCTAATGCGCTTTCTTTATCAACCTCTATATCTCTTACTCTTCTAATTACATCGCCTTGTGCAATAACTTCTTGGGCAAACTTAATCGCTGAGGTCAGTAAATCACCTTCAACTACTTTATCAATTAAACCGATACTCAGTGCTTTATCTGCCGAAATTGGTACACCGGTCGTAATTAAGTCCATTGCTGCTTTAACACCAACCAACCTAGGTGCTCTTTGTGTTCCACCAGCACCAGGCAACAAACCTAATTTAACTTCAGGCAAGCCAACATTAGCAGTAGCCAATGCACAACGATAATGACAAGCCATTGCAGTTTCTAAACCACCGCCTAATGCGGTGCCATGAATGGCAGCAATAATAGGCTTTGTAAATGCTTCTACAACATTAAGCAGCTCAGGTAGCGAAGGTAACATAGGGGGTTTGCCGAACTCAGAAATGTCTGCCCCTGCGATAAAAGTGCGCCCTTCACAAATCAAAACTAAGGCTAATGAAGCATCATCTTGTGCTTGTGCTAACGCCTCTTTAATTCCTGACCGTAATGCATGAGAAAGCGCGTTAACTGGCGGGTTATTTAAACGAATAACACCGATATCACCTTCTAATTGATAACTAACAACTGACATAAACTTAATTCCTTACTTTTAGAAAGTTAAACACGCTCAATAACGACAGCGATACCTTGACCAATACCAATACACATGGTTGCTAATGCGTATCGACCACCAGTTTTTTCTAATTGGCGCAATGCCGTCAGCATAATACGCGTACCACTCGCCCCCAAAGGATGTCCAATCGCAATCGCGCCACCATTTTGGTTCACACGGGGGTCATCAAAGGCAATGCCTAGTTGTTTCATGCAACCTAACGCTTGTACTGCAAAAGCTTCATTGAATTCTAAAACATCCATATCTGCTAATGTTAAACCCGTTCTTGCTAAGGCTTTTTGTGAAGCAGGAACTGGCCCTAAGCCCATAACACGTGGTGGTACGCCGGCAATTGCACCCGCTATAATTCTACCGCGAGGTTTTATACCCGCTTTTTCACCCACTTCTTTACTGCCAATAATCATGGCAGAAGCCCCGTCGTTAATGCCTGAAGCATTACCTGCGGTTACTACGCCATCAAATAATGGTCTTAATTTACCAAGCGCTTCTACCGTTGAAGCTGGGCGTGGATGCTCATCAGTTACAACAGAAATTGGCGGCAACTTACGGCCTTGCGGCACTTCAACAGGAATAATTTCACCAATAAAGTACCCTGCTACTTTTGCTGCTTCATACTTGGCTTGTGAGTTGGCAGCAAATACATCGCAGTCTTCTCTACTAATATTTAAATCATTGGCAATGTTGTCAGCGGTTTCAGGCATCGAGTGACCGCCATAGGCTTTAATAATTTCGGGGTTAGTAAAACGAGCTCCCATGGTGGTGTCAAACATTTCTTGCTGGCGAGCAAAGGCTGAAGTGGCTTTAGCTAAAACAAATGGCGCACGACTCATCGACTCAACACCACAAGCAATAAATAGCTCACCTTCATTGGCTTTTACACATCGTGCAGCATCTAGGGCCGCCGACAAACTTGAACCACATAAACGGTTAACTGTTAAGCCACCTGTTTCAATCGGTAAACCGGCTAATAGCCCGGCAAAACGAGCCACATTGCGGCTGTCTTCACCAGCTTGATTAGTACTGCCAGCAATAACATCTTCATAAAGGCTTAAATCAAACTCGTTGCGTTGCACTAAAGTTTTTATAAGGTGTGCGAGCATATTATCTGGTCGAACTGAGGATAAAATCCCCCCATGACGTCCAAAGGCAGTTCGTGCGGCATCGTATATATATGCATCTTTCATAATTTGTCCTTATAACTTTGTATTAAACTTTATGGTGTTCTAACGGTTAAAATAGCTCACCTAATTAATGAAACGGGTGTAATTAACTAAGACAGGAAAGGCTATTAATAATTTAGCGACTTTTTGTTTGTCTTGTAGGTTTGATAACTGAATATCAACAATCTGACCTTTTTCTGGATCAAATTCTGATTTAACTTGCGCGGTAATATCATTTTTTTTCAACAAGGCATTAACGCTAAACTCAGTGGCTTTATTACGTAATATCGGTTTAAAAACTTTACCAACAGCCGTTAATGGAAAGCCATCAAGTATTTCGACTCGTTTAGGAATTGCCGCTCTTTCACTAATGTGTTCTTGGCAATGTAGTAATAATTCAGCTTCAGTTGTATGCTGTTTGTCTTTTACCACTACATAAGCAACAGGTATTTCACCTGAATGTGCATCAGGTTGACCAATAGCTACTGACTGAATGACATTGGCATGGGCTAATAATGCATCTTCAATAATTTGAGGATCAATATTATGACCACCACGAATAATTAAATCTTTTGCTCGACCTGTGAGCTGAATATGTCCTAACGCATTAATCACACCTAAATCACCGGTATTGAACCAATCTCCTTCTACCCAAGCACCATCATTATCAATTTCGTTCAAATAGCCTTGAAAAACATTAGGTCCTTTCACCAAAATAATGCCAGGTTCATTAACTGCACATGTGCGGCTAATTTTATTATCAATTAATTCAGCAGCAATCACACGGCTATAAGGTATAGCGTTTCCGACGGCAACCCCAGCAACATCGAAGCCTGGGAGTACCCTAGCAACCACACAAGAAGATTCTGTCATACCGTAGCCATTGGTAACATTACAATTAAAACGTTGCTGAAAAGATAATTTCAATTCAAGTGGTAAAGGTGCTGAACCGCAAGCGGCATGTTCAAAGCATTTTAAATCGATGTTTTCATCTGGCTGCTGTAACAAAACAGAAATGATTGTCGGTACGGTAGGAAACCAACATACTTGATATTTATTAACAAAATACCACCAGTTCTTCACTGTATTAGGGTTTCTAAAACCTTCAGGGGTCATAATAACAACGGTACGGCCCACAAAGAACATAGCTAAACTAGCGGCAATAACACCAAAGACATGAAATAATGGTAATGCATTTAAAACCGCAGATTTCCCATGATAAGCATTAAACCCTGCATAAACTTGCACAACAAAACTGATATTGTCATGAGATAATTTGGCTATTTTAGGACGGCCCGTTGTGCCCCCAGTATGAAAATACATCGCAATATCATCACCTTTAGGTTGTAGACTTTGCGCCAGTTTCTCACCCGATTGAGTAGATATACCCTCATTAAAATCAGTGATGGTTAAGTTTTTATTACTGGTTTCACCATGGTTATTATCGAGTATAAGAATATGTTCAAGTGAAGGCACCCGTGCAATAATTTCATGCACTTTTTTCCCTAATTCTGTTCCTTCATCAATAGAAACAGTAACTAATACCTTAGTTTTTACCTCATTGAGTATTTCTATTATGTGATCAACTTGCAGAAGATAGTTAACCGGATTGGCAATTCCAACTGCTTGTGCTGCCCACATACTAAGATGAGTTTCTGTCAAATTGGGCAGTAAAATAGAGACAACATCAGTACGACCGACGCCAAATTTTTTATATAGATTTGCTGTTTGATTAAGTTTATTAAATAAAGTGGCAAACGTTATTTCTTTAGCAACTTCATCTCGAGTTGCAGTAACATGCTCAGCTATTGCAACATCAGCTGGATACTCATCTGCAGCATGGCAAAAAATATCGTAAGTTGTTTTACAATGATATCGGTCTTGGTAACTTATTTTTTCTAAATCAGCAAGTAACTCTAATTCTGTTGGTTTGGACATTAAGTGCTCACTCTAATACAATTTTATTTTTTTATTCTTACTACAAGACTAATTACGCAGTAAAACAGCTTACGCATTCTGCAATGCGGAACTGTATTTTGCAAGTGTTTTTCAAAAAGCTATTTCATGTTCTTTGTAAAGTCATTAAATAATAACAGTTAACTTTAAGAAATAAAGAGCAGATAAGCTCAAAAACTTGATTGAACTCATCAAGTTGATAAGAAGAGAAAACAGCTAAATTGCAAAATGAAATTCCGCAATGCGGTAATCCATGGTATTATTTATTCAATACCTATAGTCAGTAATTTGATACTGCACTAAGCAATCCATGGATGAATAAAATTAAATATCTCCTTCAGCATCCATGTTACTTGAACAAAAACTCTCGTTAAAGGATAAAATGGCAACGTCTAAAAACGAAAGCTTTGTAATGCTATTTTTAACATCAACCATCCATGTAAAAGAAAAACACTGATGAATAACACGAGTGACATAAAGCGCAATAACAACTTAAACCCGTCAGCTTATTGGCTGTCGCCTTTATGCCTAGTGATTATTTTTTTCGCGACCTTGATAACAGAGTGGACGGGATACCAGCCAACAGCACTTTTGGCTGTATTCATGCTGATAATATTTATTATTGTTGAATGGAAATCTCTAGACTTATCAACAAAAATCATCACCTTGGTTGCTATTGGCTTAACAATTTCATTGTTATTATTGTCTCAAATATCTTTACACCAGTTAGGCATGTTAAGTCGCAGCGTAGTTTTTTTTGCCTTCTTTTTAATTGCCCTTGGTCTATTAAAAGAAGCAGCTTTAAGATCAAATTCAGTAAACCTAACCGGCCATGTGCTTTTACAGCAACACCCTGTCAGACGCTATGCGCTGATCAGCTTTGCCAGCCATATTTTGGGCATCTTGATGAGTGTTGGCGCCATTAATTTACTAGGCACGATGATCCAGAGAAGTTTACTTGAAAATAAAGACACCGTTGATACACGAATCAGCAGTGCAAGGCAGCAGCGTATGATGTTAGCGGTACTAAGAGGGTTTTGTAGCATACCTCTATGGGCTCCTACCTCAATCACCATTACGCTGTTAGTAACCACCATCCCTAATTTACAGTGGATAGATATTATTCCCTTTGGTTTATACCTCACCCTAGCACTACTTTTATTTGGCATTTGGCTCGATCATGTTCAGGCGCCTAAACATCTTAGACATCTTGTGCCAAAAATTTCCAACAATTTATCAGACTTGAAGGTGAGTTACCCCATTATTATTGTTGTCCTCACGTTAGCATTAATATCTGGGCTATTGATCCTTACTACTCCATTACGCCCGATTTCTGCCGTGTTAGTCAGTGCGCCGATGGTCAGCATTGCTTGGATATATTCGCAGTATCGTCGATCATATAATAAATTCAGCGCAGTGCGATTAACGGTTCAACGTTTTAGAACCGACATATTTTTTAGATTACCGTTACAGCGCTCAGAAATCGTTTTTTTTGCAGGATCGGTTCTCATTGGACGTTTGTTATTGGCGGTGTTAGATCTTGACTGGTTTGCACAACAATTAGCCCATTTGAACATATCTGCCGCGCAGATATTAATTGCATCTTCATGGCTAATATACATAGCAGCAATGTTATTTGTCAGTCCGATGATTTCTGTCACTTTGATGGCAGGCGCCTTGTCTCAATTACCCAGTGTCGAAAATATGCCTGTGACGATTGCGTTAGTAATGATGATGACTTGGGCGGTAGTAGCGGGTAGCTCTCCTTCTACTACCTCTGTTCGTATTAGCGCTAGAATAACTGAAATTTCTCCCTTTGAAATGGGGGTAAAGTGGAATGGCTTATACAGCATAATAGTACTATTGGCTTTAGACCTTTTTCTTATATTATTTGTGTAATTAGTAAAGAGGTTAAAGCCACTTTTCAACCGTTTATTGTGGTCGTTAAACATCATTAGCACACACTAAAGGTTTGTGTGCATCGGGCACTTATTAGTTTTAACACAAAAGTGAAAGTAGCAATATTAAGGGCGTTTAAGTTCTACATTTTTAGACGTAAAGCTGAAGTGATCCCCGCCCATCTTCCCAACAGAATCAATTAAACCTTGATTGATATTGCCGTTGTTATACAAGTCATCTCTGACATAGACAAACTTTACATCCAAAAGAATAACCGTACCTCCTGTGGGTAAATCACTCACAGGAATTACTTCTCTTAAGCTGCACTCGTAACGAATTGGAGCCTCTTTAACTGAACGAGGTTGCACTTTATAACTTGCACAACTTTCCACATCAGCGAAATCGAATTCACTCTCATCATTCGTCAGGCTTGCACTGGTTAGGTTCATTTTTTCTAATAAAGCGGAATTAACGATATTGACTACACATTCTCCCGTTTCAATTAAGTTCTGTAGGGTATCTTTATCAATGCCACTTCTCTGTGTTACTTGTGTATATAGCAGCACAGGAGGATTACAGCTTGCGACGGTAAAAAATGAATAAGGTGCTAAATTATCAATATTACCGCCTGAACGGGTGCTGATCCATGCGATGGGTCTAGGGGTTACACCTCCATTTAAGAGACGATATTTTTCTTGGTTTTCTAATTTAGAAACATCAAAAATCATTTATTTTCCATTTAATTCTGCTTACTTTTAACTGCAAATATAGCACGTATGCAATACCGTTAAAGTTCAGTTCACCGACTAAATATATAGTAAGCCAAGTAAGCTTAATACAATCACAAGTTATATATTCAGACTAATCGCGCTGATACAAAGACTCAATAGTACTTGATTCTATAGAGTGTAGATTTATCATGTAACCTGCTAATGCACCAGAGGCGTTTTCTGGCAATTCAATTTTTTCGACAGCCAATGCATGAATTGTAAAACGATAGTGATGCAAACCATCGCCTTTAGGCGGACAAGCGCCACTAAAAGCTGGGATACTGAAATCATTTTCTATTTGAGTACTCCCGATTGGCGTACTATTGTTTTTTTTACTTCCTGCTCCGGTTGGTATTTCCATCACGGTAATTGGTATGTTTATTATCTGCCAATGCCACCAACCGCTGCCTGAATGCGTATCGGGATCATAAGCTGTAATGGCAAAGCTTTTGGTGCCTTTAGGTGCGTCAGACCATTTAAGGTGTGGCGACAAGTCACCTCCTGAACAATTATAGCCATTGAATTCATGTATTTTAGACATAAATTCGCCTTGTGTAATATCCTGACTTGTTAATGTTAGCGGTGCTGAAAATACCGATACAGATACGCTGAGTGATAAAACTAAAAGTAGTTTAAGTTTAAGTTTAAGTTTAATAAGCATAATGACCTTTATTTATTTTTATATTATTTAATCATAAACGCCATTAATAGGCGCTCTTCGCTCTAACACATTCCGGTGTCCGCAACATACCGTACTTCCTGTACATAAAAAATCCGATGATTTTAGCCATCGGATTTTTCTCTCATCAGTCAACAAAGCTAGCATTAACACCTTATCTGCATTAGCAAATGGCTTAACTGCTTTGTCTTATTTTAGTGATTATTCACCAAATTTATGCACAACGCTTATTTTAAATGTACGACCTAAAGGGTTATGTGTAAATGGGTCATAGTTTAAATCTAAACGAGCAAAAGGAGGCTCTTCATCCGTTAAATTACTTACCGTTAAGTTAACCTTGGTTAGGTCTTCGTTAAAGATATAGTTATAACTTAAATCAAGCTGTACTTGGCTATCAATGACTTGACCTCTAGTGTTAGTGGTAAATAACGAATCTCGCTCATCTTTATAATCACTAACATAATAAGCAGATAAACTAACATTGTGATTGTCGAAATCGAAGCTATTGATCATGGTAGCTTTATACTTAGGTATTGGACGATTAGAATTAGTATTATTTAGGAAACCAGCTGCATCAAAAGCTTCTGATAAATCATCGCCAGCCACTTTATATTCAGCGGTATACGTTCCATTCATGTCCAAGGTCCAATAATCGGTAACATTTAAGCGTAATTGAACATCAATACCACTCGTTTTAACATCAGCGCCATTGATTATTTTAGTTTCAATACGTTCAACTGTGTTTGCGTTACCAGGCTCTGTCCATTGCACTTGATCAACATAAGGTTGTTTACCGGCAACTGCAGCAGCTAATACTGCATTATAGTTCTCAACAATGATTGGATCACTGAGATCAAATGACCAAAAATCAACGGTTGCGAATAAGCGATCACCCCAAAACTCACCAATAACACCAAAGTTTAGTGCAACGGCAGATTCAGGTGCTAAGGCACCATTCCCTTGAGTATCAACAGCTTTAAAGGCGGCAGGAGCTCCAACATAAGAAAGCGTTGTATTACTACCTTCTAGTTGATTAAGTGTTGGTCCTCTAAAGGTGGTACTGGCAGAGCCTCGTAATGAAAAGTTATCATTAATGGTGTATTGCGCTGATACTTTTGGATCTAAGGTATCACCAACATCTCCGCCATAATCCTCATAACGTAAAGCAATTTGCATTTTCAAATCATCTGTTACGGGTAAGGCTAATTCACTAAATAAAGCATAGATACTTTGTGATGAATCTTGATTTAGCTCACCACTACGAAAATGAAAAACACCCGTTGGGTTTGCACAATCTGTTGCACCAAGCTCTGGGCATGGATTTATCGCTAAATTTCCGAGGTCATTAACTTCATTTGAAAAAGTTTCATAACGATACTGAGCGCCAACAGCAAACTCAACAATACCACCATCTAATTCAATATCTAAGTCACCTGAAAGTAAGCCATCAAGCACAAGTAATTCAGTTTCTTTTTGTGAAGTTCTTGTACCCGAAACATAATCTAACACCTCTTGAGTGTTAGCTAGTTCAGCTTTATAGTTTGGATTAGTCGCGCCATTAGAAGCCGATGTTTCAATGCCATTAGAAAACGGATTAAAGAATAAACAGCCATTTGCACCTGGTACACCTGCATCCATATCACAGTTATCGCCACCATAGCCTAACAAGGCATTCTTCAATGGCACGATTAAGGTGTCGGGATTGCTTCTATAATCAAGTTTTGAATTTGAATAAGCAAAACCTGTTTCCCAGTTATAGCCATTATCAAATTTACCTTCAAGGTCAGCTGCAATACGATAAGTTTTATAATCTAAACCACCTTCACTTGACGGCCCCGTAACACCTACGGTGCGGCCAATATAAGCGACACGATTTAACGAAGGATGAGGAGCACTGGCAAATTCTGGATTGCTAGCCACTAAGTCTTGCCATGCCGGATGATAAGTCGGTACATAACGATCTGAAAAATCGACCAACTTTTGTGGAGGATAAGACGGCGAGCCATAAGTAGTGGGTACCTCAGTTTCTGAATACAACACTTCAACATGTAAATTAACATCATTTTTAAAATCATGATTTAATTCACTAAAAACTTTTAAATGTGTATCACCATCATTTAATGCTGAGAATGGTGTATATTGAAGCCGACATAAGCCGGCACTTGTGCCCCCTAATAGTTCACAGCCAGGATCTAATAAATATTTAGGTTGTGAATCATCACCCAGCCAAGCTGCATTAAATATCGATGGCGGATTTCCTATTGATGACCAGCCACCTTGCGGGTTAGTCGCATAATCTTGTACCGCCCAATCTTTATCTGCTGTGCTTATGGTATTGGTTTTATCATAGCTCACAGAAGTTACCCAGTGGGTATCATCATTACCTAGCCCAAAGATTAAACCTAAGCCGTAATCGCCATCACTATCTTGTAAGTTTTTATAGTCCGCTTTTACTTCTAAGCCTTCAAAATCACCTCGGGTTGTAAAGTTAACGACACCTGCTATTGCATCAGAACCATATATCGCCGCTGCACCTTCTTTTAACATGTCAACGCGCTTAACCGCCATTGAAGGTATGTCTTGAGTGTTAACATAAAGCATTTGTTGGTCAACAATAGCGTAAGGATTGAAGGTGTGTCTTTTACCATTAATTAGCACTAATGTACGACCTGCCCCGAGTCCTCTTAAATTAATGTTGGAAGTACCTTCGGTGCCATTAGAGCCGTATTGATTGGAATTACCTTGAATACCAGAGCTAATTGACAATTTTTGTGTCATTTCAACGATAGATGGAGAGCCAATTTTTTCTAAATCGGCTCGGCTAATCGTTTGTACAGGCGCTGAGGTTTCAAGTGCTGAACCTTTTAAATGAGAACCAATAATTTGAATTTTCTCAATATCTTTTGCATCAGTTTCTTTTACTTCTTCGGCATATATAGCACTGCTGCCCATTAACCCAAGCACCGCACTGATGGCGATTGTTATAGCGTTTTGTTTTAATCTGGTATTTTTCATCTGCTTCCCCGTTATTCACTTTGTTTTATTATGGTTTTAATATTTTCAATTAACGGCTATTTGGTAACTGCCAATAGCCGTTAATTATTTTGTTAACTACGATAAATCTCCGCCAGCGTCTTAGTTGCAAAGTAATAATAAATTCGCACATCAAATATTTATAAAGGCTCAGAAAACTGCACATGCAGTCTTGTATCTAGAGCATACTCTGCGTTAAAGAATCACTTATTAATCCGACCGCAATAAGGTTAATTCCTACGCTGTTCAAATTAAAAATATAATAATAAATCTTCACACTAATAAATAATTTGCACTGATACTAGTTCTGCCTAGCGGAATATGCAAGTACTTTATTTAACCAATCATTCCACTAATTTAAATTTGACTTAACATTAATAAAATTTATTTAGAGTTAAAATTAAATCTAAATTTATTGTTTACTCAGTGACTATCGAGCTATTAGTTATAATTACATCTTGATATTATATTAATCATGTGTTCCACTGTGCGGAATGTAAAGGTTTTATCCAGGGGTTATTAATGATTCGAGATAAAGAAATGTTGGATCAATTTCTCAGCAGTATTTCTAAATTCGTTAGAGAACGTTTAGTCCCTGCGGAAAATGAAGTAGCAGAAAACGATGCTATTCCAGATGATATTGTGCAAGAAATGAAAGCTATGGGCTTGTTTGGTATGACAATCCCTGAAGAATATGATGGCTTAGGTCTGACAATGGAGGAGGAAGCGTTCGTCGCCATTGAGTTAGGTAGAACATCACCTGCTTTTCGCTCCCTCATTGGAACTAACAATGGCATTGGCTCTGCCGCAATTGTATTTGACGGTACAGAGGAACAAAAGCAAAAATACTTACCAAAATATGCTTCAGGTGAACTTATCGGTTCTTTTTGCTTAACAGAGCCAGACGTTGGCTCTGACGCCTCAGCAGTAAAAACTACGGCAATAAAAAAAGGCAATGAGTATATTATTAATGGTACTAAGCGCTTTATTACTAATGCACCAAGAGCAGGCACTTTTACCGTGATGGCTCGAACAGATTTATCGATTAAAGGTGCTAAAGGTATATCGGCCTTTATAGTAGATGCTTCTACGCCTGGTATTACACTGGGTGCTAAAGATAAAAAAATGGGTCAGCAAGGCTCTCATACCTGCGATGTTATTTTTGAAAACTGTCATGTTCCAGCCCAAAATATTATTGGTGGTGTTGAAGGCAAAGGCTTTATAACGTCAATGAAAGTATTAGATAGGGGCCGACTGCATATTTCAGCCTTAAGTGTTGGCATTGCTGAACGTTTAATTGACGATGCATTAAGGTACGCAATAGAAAGAAAGCAATTTGGTAAACCCATTGCCGAGCACCAAATGATTCAAGTCATGTTAGCAGACAGTAAAGCTGAAGCTTACGCCGCGAAATGCATGGTACTTGATGCTGCAAGACAAAAAGATTTAGGCAAGAAGATAAGCACTGAAGCATCTTGTTGCAAGTTGTTTGCAACTGAAATGGTTGGACGAGTAGCTGACAAAGCTGTTCAAATTCATGGTGGTGCAGGTTATATTTCAGAATACGCAGTAGAAAGACTTTATCGTGACGTTAGGTTATTCAGGTTATACGAAGGTACGACACAAATTCAACAAATGATTATTGCCAAAAATATGATCAGAGACATTTAATAAATTAAGACCAACGAAGGATTTGCACAATGAATTTAAATTTTACCGCCCAAGAAAAAGACTTTCAACAAGAAGTGCAGCAATTTTTGCAAGATAAATTGCCAAAAAACATCGCTCAAAAAACCAAAAACTCGATACATTTATCAAAAGATGAATGTATCGAGTGGCAAAAAATACTATATAAACAAGGCTGGGCCGGTATTAATTGGCCAGTTGAGCACGGCGGAACCGGTTGGACACCAACGCAAAAGTATATTTTTGCCAATGAATGCGCTAAAGCCGGTGGCCCAGATGTGATCCCTTTTGGATTAAAAATGGTTGCACCTGTCATTTATACCTTTGGTAATGAAGCACAAAAACAACATTTTTTGCCTGATATATTAGCCAGTAATGTTTGGTGGTGTCAGGGTTATTCGGAACCTGGCGCAGGTTCTGATCTTGCGTCGGTTAGAACAACAGCGGTAAAAGAAGGCGATGAATATGTTGTTAACGGCACCAAAACATGGACGACACTCGGGCAACATGCTGATTGGATATTCTGCTTAGTTAGAACAGGAGAGCCTAGCGCGAAAAATCAAGAAGCGATCAGTTTCCTGTTAATCAACATGAACGACCCTAAAATTACTGTATCACCCATTATTACTATTGATGGTCGACATGAAGTTAATGAAGTTCATTTTGACAATGCGCGAGTACCTACAGAAAATCTTATTGGCGTGGAAGGTAAAGGCTGGACATACGCTAAAGTCCTATTAACACATGAACGCACCGGTATTGCTCGAGTCGCTATTTCCAAAGATCGCCTAGTGCAATTAAAAGCTTTGGCGCAAACATCTCCTGATGGAGATGACAAACTGATTGATGACACTATTTTTGCGCAAAAAGTCGCACAAGTAGAAATAGACTTATTAGCTTTGGAATATACTGAATTACGCACCCTTTCAGCGATCAGTACAGGCCAAGCACCGGGACCAGAATCTTCAATATTAAAAATTGTTGGCACCCAAGTTATTCAAGCGATAGACGAGTTATATGTTGAAGCCGCTGGGTACTATTCAATGCCGTTCGTTCCTGATCAATTCAATGATGACTTTAACGGGCAAAATATTGGTCCTGATATGGCAACGAATAGTTCATTACGTTACTTTAATAACCGAAAAGCATCCATTTACGGTGGCAGTAACGAAATTCAAACTAACATTATCAGCAAAGCCGTTTTAGGCCTTTAAATTAGCATTAGGAGTTTACAATGGACTTTTCGTTAAATAGCGAACAACAAATGATTCAAGATAGTGTATCGAAGTTTATTCTCAACGATTACGATTTTGAAACACGTCGAAAAATAATGGAATCAACCACAGGTTTTAGTCAAGAAAATTGGCGCTTATTTGCTGAACTTGGCTGGTTAATGCTGCCATTTACCGAAGAAGACGGTGGTTTAGGTGGTTCTATGGTCGACCTTATGCTGGTCATGGAAGAGTTTGGTAAAGGCATGGTAGTAGAACCATTTCTGGCAACTGCCGTTATGTCGGGTGGCTTAATTGCCATGGCGGGTAATCAAACGCAAAAAGACGATTACCTACCTAGAATAATGGCAGGTGAACTACAAATGGCTTTTGCCTATGCTGAGCCACAAAGTCGTTATCATTTAAACAACGTGAAATGTAGCGCTAGCGAAAGCAATGGTGAATTTGTTATTACAGGCCATAAGTCTGTCGTGTTAAACGGTAACCATGCCGATACTTTAATCGTTGCCGCGCGCACTTCAGGTGCAACAAATGACAACAATGGCATCAGTTTATTCCTTGTTGATGCTAATCACCCAAGCGTTAAACGTGAAGGTTATGCCAATGTTGACGGACACCAAGCCGCTGACATTTGGTTTGATAACACCCCGGCCCTAGGATTGTTAGGTGAGCAAGACAATGCCTTGCCAGCCATTAACAATATTATCGACAAAGCCACACTCGCCGTTTGTGCCGAAGCCGTTGGTGCCATGCAAATAGCCAATGAACGCACAGTAGAGTATGCAAAAACACGTAAACAGTTTGGTCGTACTATTGGCACTTTCCAAGCACTGCAACATCGACTAGTCAATATGTTTATCGAGCATCAGCAAGCTAAATCGATACTGTTAATGGCTGTATTAAAAATGGATAGCAATAATGGCCAAGATGCCAAAGCATTATCAGCAGCGAAAAGTCGTATTGGTAAAGCGGCGAATTTAGTCGGCCGTGAAGCAGTACAACTGCATGGCGCTATAGGTATGACTGATGAACTTGATGTAGGACATCTGTTCAAACGTTTAACCACCATTCAATTTTTGTTTGGTAGTACTGATACTCATACCAAACGTTTTGCATCTTTATAACGCGTTAATTAGTAATACCTCATAAAAATGCCTTGAATTGATTCAGTACAATTCAAGGCATTTTTATTACCAATGTAAAAATAGCCAAAACATTAGTTTATATCTAGCATCTCACTTCCTAATGAAACAAAAATACTGATTAATTAAAAATTAGTGGCCTAAATTAGTTAACCACCTTTGTTCATTAAAATAAACTCAACAAACTTGATATTAAAACCAAACAGCAGATGTAAAAGTAATCGACCCCTTAATTTCAAACCATACTTTGTTTAACTAAAAGCGCCGCTGTTTCATGCTGAGCATGAACAAACGAGCTAATTTTGATATCGGCTAATGCGGCTTTTTCTTCCAAGGTGTTAACTTTGACAACTAATTTTGCATTTGGATAATGAGCGAGTACCGCTGAACAAATAATTTGTTTGTTTACCAAAGAGTTAACCGTGACAATAATACTGTTAGTTTGATCTACTCTTAATGCTTCCAATACCGGTGCTTTATCTAAGTGGCCAAAATAAGCATCATAACCACGCTTTCTTGCCAATATTACATGCTGTAAATTATCAGAAATAATTAAGAAACTAACCCCTTTATTGCTGAGTTCTTTGGCAACAATTCTCCCTAAAATAGCAAAACCACACACTATGGTGTGATTAGTTGCCTTTACGGTTGTTATTTTGTCTGATTCAAAAAATTCAACAACAAAAATGGCGGCTAATTTGTATATATTGCCTACCATAAAAGGCGTTAAAATCATCGACAACACAGTGATCAATATCAGAAAGCTGCCTAAACTTTCTGATAACAATTCATAATTTATAGCCATAGCAAAAATAGCAAAAGAGAACTCGCCAACTTGGCATAATGCCACGGCAGATTTTATAGATTCACTTTTGTTAGACTTAATTTTTATCAGTAAATAAATGATAACGGCCTTAATAATCATCACTAGTGCTAATACACCCAGTACCCAATGCAGGTTGCTGATAAAATAAAATACATCTATTTTTGTGCCAATAGCAAAGAAAAACGCCCCTAATAATAAGTCTTTATATGAAGCTATATCTGACTCTACTTTTATATGGAATTTAGTTTCGGCGATGATCATGCCTGCGATAAATGCGCCTAAAGAATAAGTAAAACCCATTTCATGCGCGATTAAAGATGCACCTACCACAATAGTAAACACTGAACTTAAAAAGAGCTCTTCCATACGCGCACTTGCCGAGAAGTGCAGTAGCCAAGCAATAATTTTTTTGCCAATGGTAAACATGAAAAGAATAATGACGCCTGCATACAATACCGTTTTTAATAAAATATCTGTCATTGATAATTCATTATTAGATAAAAAACCCATCAGTAATAAAATAGGGATAACCGCCAAGTCTTGAAAAACTAATATAGCGACTGATTTTTTACCGTAAGGGGTAACAATATCTTTTGATTTTTTTAAATACGGCAAAACGATAGCCGTTGAAGACAAGCTAAAAGCCAGGGCAATAATTAATGATGGAATAGGGGCAACATTAAAAACATAAAAGCTCATAACATAAATAACTAAAGAGCTTAACGCGACCTGCACAAAGCCATTAAAAAATATCAGCTCTTTCATTTTACCTAGTTTAGAAAAAGACATTTCCAAACCTATAGTAAACATAAGAAAAACAATACCAAACTCACCAATAAGTTCAAGAGAATGCGGTGTGGTGCTGCCGTTAAAGTCGAAAAAATTACTGACGATGGTGCCAGTAATTATGTAACCAATAATATGAGAAATAGAAAATTTCGTTAACACTATATTTATTACGCTAGCAAGTGCTAACGATATAGCAATAATAACAAGTATGGAGTCCATTTGTTCCCTTAAAACAACCTGATATTTACATCAGTAATAAAATACAACTGATAAGTTACATGCACATTACAGACCACTAACAGCATACTAAAAACATTACAGCATCAATAAATAACACATAAAAATCAATAAATTAAATAAAACAATACAATATAAAAAACATTTATATTTATCAAAATATCACATAATGCTTAAAACTGATGCACTAGCACCACTTTGGTGCAGTCGCTTGTTTCGAAACAGGCTGTTCCATAATGGAATTTAATACCAATTTGATTAATTAAGTGTTCTACTTTTTCATGAGGGAAAATGGATAATTACAAGGCATAAAATTTAGTCAGTAGTTATTTTACTTATAAATGTTATAAGCCGTCATTATTAATTTTAACCATTAAAAATGAGCAGTTAATTAATCAACTTGGTATAACAGCACAATGAACGGATTAAATGATAGTTAACATCAATTAAAAATCATACTAACTATTTTTTTGCTAAGCTAAAATCGCGTTTATAGCAGTGGATTTTATAGTCAGTTTATTAAATTTTTTCATCTTGCAGAAAGAAGGATAAATCAAGGTAGGCGCTTAATTGAACACTCATTATATTGAGCGAATAACTTTTGAGTTCTAGAAAAAACCTAAATACTCCCTACCGTTAAGCACTAATAGCTTGTCAAACTCTAGCAGAAAACATGAACGGTAGTTTAAGCTAATTAAGATACGAAAAAGTAGCTTGGTGTTAACATTCGGCCTTGTCTTTTGAGCATCGACAAGGCTAACTCGTTAAGTAAGTATTTCTAGCGCTTTAAGTACTGATTAAAATCAACATCACTACAGCCCAATACCACTTTCACGCGGTTAGAGGCACCTAGTTTCTTTAAAATAGATGAAACATGCGACTTAACCGTGGTTTCTGAAATATGTAAATTAAAGCCTATTTGCTTATTGGCTTCACCTTTGGTTAAGTGCTTTAACACGATGAGTTCACGGCGTGTCAGTAAAGATATATTCTCTGGTGCTACTTGAAATTCTTTTTTAGTTGTCGTTGCATCAACCTGCGATCGCATAATATCTGAAGGTAAGTAAACATTGCCCTGAAAGACACTTTCTATCGCTTCACCAATAACATCTTTTGAGGAAGACTTAGAAATAAAACCAACAGCTCCATACGAAAGTGTTTGCAAAATTTTCTGCTTTTCTTGTTCGGCAGAAACAATAACTACCGGCGTTGTCGGACATTGATTACGAATATCTAACAAACCGTTAAGGCTGGACATACCTGGCATATTCAAGTCTAAGAGTATTAAATCTATATCATCATTGTCTTGAACAAACGCCAATGTAGATTCAACATCTTCAGTTTCATAGGTAGTGGAACCAGGAAATTTAATGCCTATAATATTAACGATTGCATCTCTAAATAACGGATGATCATCTGCAACCAAAATTTTATACATAAGGCGAATTACCGTAAAATGAATGAGCGAGATAACCATAGCAGGTTATGAGAAATTATTTAACCCTCCTAAAGTTGTAGAAAGCTCATCTTTTAGGGTGCACTAATTCAAAATAATAAATACCAATTCGGTTAATTGAACTGGTATTCATTATTTAAAGGGGATTAATTATCCATAATACAAGTGCATAATTATTAATTAAAAAGTGATAACAGAACCGATTGCAAAGGTATTATTATCTTCAGCCATCAATGAATCAGACACGTCCGCTTCGGTATTGTTATATTCTAACACTAGCGTTAAACCAGGGCGTATTGTTCTAAAGTATGCAACCCCCGTATTGGTATGTGTTGCATCTAATACACTACCGGTGTTTTTAACCTCAGTTTCCCCATATGTCACAACAAAACGGTTGTCTTCCATTGTGTAAGACGCTTGCACTAAGTAACCATCTGATTCAATTGCATCATCACCGACAATATTATCTAGGCCAGCAACATGTCCTAAACCTTCTGAACTAAACCCTGAAGCAGTAAGTGATAAACCACCAAACTTAACGTTAGCACCATAGCCTATACCCGACTGGTCTTGTTCAACACCATTAGCTTCACTCGACTGCGAAACACCGCTGACCCATGCTTTAATCGATGTTTCATCAATGGTTGTTGTGTACATTAATTCAGCTTCAAAACGTGGTAAGTCTTCCGATGAATCAGAACCCGTTTTATTAGGGTCCATAATACCAACCGCTAATTTAAAGCCATTCATATCTGGCGAACGGTATGTAATTTGTGATTTTGGAAATGGGTAGGTATAACCAGTACTAATATTACCGAAAGAGACGTTACCACCATCAACTAAACCAAAAAAATCAGATGTTTGGCCGTAACCTAATAACAATTCGTCGCCTAAAATATTCGCTCGGTTAAATAAGCCAAAGTCTTTACCCAATAAAACTTCGCCCCAATCGCCACTCACCGTGCCGTAAAACTGTCGAACGTCAATCAATGAGCCGGTACCTAAATCGCCTGGTGTTGCGTCACGACTTTGATCTGTGTCATTAATTGAAACCCAAAATGAAGAGCGCATACCAATTTTTAGATCTGATAATTGGTTAGAAAAATTAAAACCAATATTATTAGGTAAGAACCCCATGCGAACACGAGACTGGTCTCGGTCACTAACGTTGCCGCTAGCGTCTGTAGCTTCAACAGAGCTGTTTACATAGAATACATTCACTAGACCGTCGGCACTAAATGACATACCGTCATTTTCATAAATTTCAACAGCGGCGCTGCTGTTAAATGCGGCCATAGCTAATGTAGCGGTGATCAAGCTTACTTTAAATCGTTTAGTCATTTTATGCTTCCGGTTTTTTATTATAAATGTGTACTTATAATAAAAAATCCCTGAGTAAATAAAATGAGTCAACTTAACCAAATAAACGGCTCTTTAGTCGTAAGCTAAAGGCCTAATGCTTTAGGAGGAGCAAGGAGGATAAAGTAAAGCTGATGCCTTAAGCAGCTTAAGTTCCTGCTACTCAAGACAATATTTCAAACACTTTTTAAAATATTTTTTAAACATTTAGTGAACGATTATTTCGGCTATTAATCTTTGCCTTTATTAATATAACCAATGGCAAACCTAACTAATAACCAAGTAGAAAGTAAAATAATGGGTACTGCAAAGCCTTTTACCATCACTTTATTGACGGAAAAACCTGAAACATTAACTGCGTTCAATACATAATCTAACAACCCCATTAAATAGTAAGCCATCGCAGCCACTGAAACCCCTTCAACCATTTGCTGTAAGCGCAATTGCACTTCACCGCGTTTATTAATCGCCGACAATAATTGTTGATTTTGCTGCTCAATCGTTAGGTCAACACGAGTTCTAAGCAGGCTACTTGCCCGAGCTATTCGACGAGTTAGGTCTTCTAGTCGAACAGATAGCGCCTGACACGTTCGTATACCAGGGCTGAGCCTTCGAGTAACGAATTCGTTAATGCGTTCAGTACCGGCGATATCAGTCTCTTTTAACTGTCTTAGTCGAGAACACACTAATTCATAATAAGCATTGGTGGCACTAAAACGATAACTAATATCGGCAATAAGTTGCTCAGTTTTTCCTGCTAATTCAGAAAGTTTATCTAGCATCTCTCCATCATTAGTTTTGTCGCTATCTGCCATTTGCTGATTAATAGCAACTAAATCACTTTCCATTTTTGCTACTTTAGGTGATAACGAACGAGCAATAGGCAAACTCAACAGTGCCATCATTTGATAAGTTTCTATTTCTAACATTCGCTGAATTAAACGACCAGCTTGATAACTATTGAGTAACTTGCTCTGGATTATAATACGTCCAAAACCGTCACTATGCAGCTTGAACGAGGTATAAACATTGGCCCGATTATCCGCAACATTGCTACCTAGTACTTGATGATTTTCAAAAGCATGACAGAGCTCTTGCTCCGATAATTCAGCTTGGTTTACAACCAAATTAACCGCACTAACGAGTTCGCCAACGATATTGTCAAACCACTCTTGCGGTACATACTCAGTGGCATAGCCATCAAATAGTGACTGCCCTAGCCCTTTGCGAATAAAGCTATAACTAGAAAACTCAAGATGGCGTTCCCATCTTAGTTCAAAACTGCCAAAGTCCTGATAGTAACAACTGGCTTCACGGGTAGGTGGATTAACATTATATCGCTGACAAAAACTATATATCTGCTGATATTCTTGTTCACGCTCTTGCTCTGTCAAACGCACCGCCATGTGGGTAATAGAGGTTGGCACATGGACTTGCGGTGACGGTCTATTATGCAACTCTTGTGCAATTTGTTGTCGTAGTGGCGATACAGCAATACTTGCCCGCTCATAATTCACAGCGCTAGCGTTTGTTGTTAATAAGTTCGTGTGCACTGAGTTTCTCCAAAAAATTTAAACAATTCGTTCAACCAGCAAACTAAAAGCTCGTTGGTGCATGGCAATACGCCGCGCATAAATAATAAAACAGTACGGCCAAACTAGAACCGTACTGTTGAGACTATTAATCACTATTCATTTGCTAAAATTGATGGCTAAAATTTATAGTTAAAATGAGTAGTTAAAATTGATAATTAATACTGATGCTTGCAGAGCGCGGTCTAGACGGACCAACAAAGTATTCATCAAATACAGTATCCGGATAAATTTCTTCTAACACTTCATCTGCTTCACCGTATGTACCAAAAGTGTCAAATTGGCGATCAAACAGATTATCGACTTTAGCTGACAAACGCAGTTGTTGAGTTATCTGGTAATTAAAATAAATATTAGTCACCGCATAAGATGGAATTTTTTTATTCTCATTCGCTTCATCGCCACGATAATATGATGAAGACGCATACAACATCTCGGTACCCATATTTAGTGCATCATTAAACTGCCAATTCGCATGAAATTTTAATTGATGTTGCGGTTGGCCTGGAATGTTGTCACCCACTTCAACTTGCCTGTTTGCACCTAAAGGGTTTACCGGGCTAAAAGAAACAAAAGACGATTCAAAAGTGGCATTTAAATAGTTATAACTCGCCCCTAAATCAACCGAGTTAATTTGGGTAGAAGCTGCCAACTCAATGCCTTGGCGTTGCGTTTTATCAAGGTTAATAAAGTACCCTTGGTTTGATTTATTACCCGCTTGTTGAAATATAATGTCCTGATAGCTCATGGTTGAAAACACGGTCGCTAAAGCAGAAAAATTATCGTTTTTAAACTCTAAAGCAGCTTCGACTGTTTTCGCCACAACTTGCTCAAGCGGCGGATCAGCAACAAACGCATTGGGTAATTTACAAGGGTCTTCTTCATCTGCACAACTAAGTTCAGCAGGGCTAGGGGCGCGTGATGATTCGCTGTAACTTAGTTTCACTGTATATTCAGGCGTTAATAGGTAATTCACTGAAATAGCAGGGTTAAAGCGGTTGAAATAGTGCTCGCCATTAAGTGAACCTGGCCCGCTTTCAATCTGATCTTGCATACTTATGTGAGTATGATTATACCGTCCAGCAAGATTAAGCGTAAGATCCTCCCCTATTGATAACGTATTTAAGAAGTAAAAATATTGCTGTTTATTACTGACCTCTAATTTAACACGCGACTCCATATCGTATAAACCAATGCCCGTGACTGAACGATCATCAGAAATTGTATCGTTATGCAGCACCGCGAACTCGGTATCACTTCTAAAGCTGATATCCGCCTTATCAATTCCTAGCCCGAAAATAAATTCGTTATCTAATGCCGCATGAGTATCGGTTGCGTCAAAATGGCTTAAGCGTACCCATTGCAACGCGACACCGTAACTTTCGTTATCAGTAAAACCGGTATTATAAGTACCATCAACGTCGTCCGCATCAATATCTCTTAGCTCACTTAACCAAGTGTCTTCATCAAAGCCAACAAAATGAACACGTTCTAACTCATCATTTTCATCTTCTTCACACAAACTATATAGTGCACCAGACTCACACTCTTCATAATCGCTGTCGTCGCCATTAATACTGTTAATTTTATTCTTACGATAATAAACATTACCTTGCCACGACATTTGCTCGTTAATAACACTGTCAGACTTAATACTAAATTGCTGAAATCTTGTATGAGTTTTATCAGGTTGGGTGTAAATGGCACTTCTGCCCGCTAATTCGGCCAATATTTCAGGCACAGCACCGTTTCCCAGCAATTGGTTATTATTAGCAGAGTAAGTAAAATCAACGGTACGATCTTCATCTGCATAACTTAATGTTGCTAAAAATTGCTTTAATTCACTTTCTGAATAATCTCGCCAACCATCTTCTTTATAACGATTAGCAATAATATAATAGCCCCAGTTACCTTTATTACCGCCTGATTGCACAGTAAATTGCTGTTGTCCAAAACTACCAAAACGTCCTTCAAGCTCATGCTTGGTATAACTAAAACCATTTTTAGTGGTAAGTGCCAGCGCCCCTCCTAAAGTATTTTGCCCAAAAGCAGGGTTTGATCCAGAAAATAACGCTACTTTATCAAGCGCTGCAAGCGGAATTAAATCCCAGTTTACCGTATCGCCAAAAGGTTCATTGAATCGCACCCCGTTAAGATAAACAGAAATCCCCTGAGGTAAACCTAATAAAGGCGAAGCGGTAAAGCCACGGTATTGCACATCAGGCTGAAAGGGATTATTTTGTATGTCATTAATATGTAGACTTGTTAGCTTATTTTTCATGTGCTCAGCTAACGAAATAGCTTGAGATTGTGCTATCGACTCGGCATTAATTGTTTGAACACTACCAAAGGTGCTTTCTTCAGCAAGGTCATTAGTGGAAAGTGGTGTTTGTCCATAAATACTAATATTCTCAACACCATTCATATCGTCCCCTAAAGTAGGGAGTGAAGCACAAATAAATAAAAAAGTTAACGTCCGTTTCATAACAACTCTCAAAATAAAATGAAGAGCTGACAATGTAACCTGATGGCTAAATTAATCAATATCACCTACAAGAACAATGAAACATAAAAATAAAATAAAACATATAAAATCAGATATTTACATAAAACAAACTCAAATATCCTCCTGCTAAAGTATGACTAATTTACTCCCCTGTGTTTATACCTTTATCACGATGAAAAATGTCCACTTATGCATTTTATTTGATTGTAGTATTACTAAATTCTAATTTCACTTATCTGAATGGTCGGCTGTACATTGGTAAAGTTAACAAAATTTTCCTTTTCCTTTTCCTTTTCCTTTTAAGCCACCCATAATAATTTGCTCTTATTTTCACCAATATACTACACTTAATTTACTCTTTTAAGTGTGGTGATTATTATGCCTAAACCTCGTTCACAACAGATTAGTTTATCTGATACTCCGTATTATCATGTTTGCAGCCGAACTGTCCGCAAGGCATTTTTATGTGGCATTGATAAAGAAACCGGGGTGAGTTATGAGCATAGGCGCAGCTGGATTGAGCAACGTATTTTTCAACTATCTCGAGTTTTTTCTATTGATATTTGCGCCCATGCTGTAATGCATAATCACTTACATTTAGTGCTTCACGTTGATAGTGCACAAGTGAAAAAATGGTCTACCCTAGATGTACTTACCCGTTGGCATAAGTTGTTTAAAGGCACCATTTTGACCAGAAAGTATCAAGCAGAGCAATCGCTAACTAAATTTGAAATGGACATGGTTGAAGAAACAGCACTAGTCTATAAACAACGCTTAATCGATATCAGTTGGTTTATGCGCGCATTAAACGAGCCAATTGCCAGGCAAGCAAATAAAGAAGATAAGTGTACAGGCCACTTTTGGGAAGGACGCTTTAAATCACAAGCTTTATTAGATGAAGGAGCATTACTCGCTTGCATGGCTTATGTAGATTTAAATCCTGTACGCGCAGGTATTGCGCCAACACCTGAAAAATCGAGTTTTACTAGTATTCAACTACGTATCAAAGCCGCATTAAATGGCGAACAACCGAAGAAATTACTACCTTTCACCGGCAATGAAAAGCAAGCACAAACTACAGGTATTTCTTTTAGCTTGAAAGATTACTTAGCCCTTGTAGATGAAACAGGTCGCGTAATAAGAGCAGACAAACACGGAGCTATCAGTGCTAATACAGCAAATATACTGTTGAGGCTGCACATTAGCGACGAAAGCTGGCTAAAACTCACAACAAACTTCGAAGGTATATTCACTGGCGCAGTTGGCACCGTAGAGCATTTATGTGAATTTACCGAGCATGTCGGCTTAAAACGAGCACATGGTATCAGCAATGCTGAAGCTTGTTTAAATAGCGCTTAAACTTAACTACATTCTTAGACAGCAATAAAAATATAGTTACCTTTAGGTAGCAACCAAAGCATGCCTGAAACTCCCTAATTTAATCAAAATCGATAAAAATCGACATACAAAAGCTTATAATATGAAATACATGCATTGTTGATTGACCCTAGGATAGCGGTGTTTCAGAGCGTTATCTTTGCGGAGTTATCATTGGGTGGCATAGTTAATCATAGCTTGTTGTGTCAGGCGTGCTGGTGGTTTATGCTAGTTAAACTCAATTTTCTAACCTATAAATAACACTCAATAGAGTAAGGAACCTTTATGAAAAAACTTATCTTTTGTAGTTTGGTCTTAATGCTGGCTGGATGTGTTGCCACCGAGAACGAAACAAAGTGGGTAAAGCAAGCCACCAGTGAAAAAAATAAACAAAAAGTAGCGTTAGATGATTGCAAGGTTTTGGCAACCACAAAAGCAGGTGAAGCTCCGATGAGTCAACCATTACTTAAATGTTCGACTAGATTCGATCCCTCTTGTTCTTTTTCCCAAAAGAAAATTAAAGAACAAAATAAGAAAGCACAAGAAGATTGGCAACAAGTCTTTGACTCAACCATTCAAAGCTGTATGAGCGACAAAGGATATGACAAAGGCTAGTGTATCGAGAACAGAATATTCGCTTAGATAAGACCTTGTAAATAAAAGGTTTTTTAAGCCAGTCATAATAACTTGCCCCCGGAGAATTATCCGTTGTTAATGTTAGTTGGATATTGGTAAAGCGAACTTTGATTTAAAACAGTAACTTTAGGCTCATAGTTAACATATAAAACTTGAACTTCACCGTCAGCTTTGAGCTTCAATTCGACATAACGATTTTTGTCGTTTTATCCGACATTACGGTCATAACGATCATTACTATTCACACTAATTATTCCAAAAAGCCGACCTAATCTTTCCTTGAATTTACCACAATAAATAGACCGCTTTGCCATGTGAGTTCAATTGTTCAACGCAACATCTTGTTTAAACCGCTCTGCTGGTGTTCAGGGATTTGAATTTTTGTACAGTCTACCGCTATAACGGACAGCCAAGGCTGCGGCTAAGGTTATAGAGAACATCGACAAATCATCAAGATAGATAATTTGCAAAGGGAGTTATTATGGGTGGCATAGTTAATCGTACAGTCTACCGCTATAACGGACAGCCAAGGCTGCGGCTAAGGTTGTAGAGAACATCGACAAATCATCAAGATAGATAATCTGCAAAGGGAGTTATTATGGGTGGCATACTTAATCCTTGTAGAGAACATCGACAAATCATCAAGATAGATAATCTGCAAAGGGAGTTATTATGGGTGGCATACTTAATCCTTCACCGTCAGCTTTGAGCTTCAATTCGACATAGCGATTTTTGTCGTTTTATCCGACATTACGGTCATAACGATCATTACTATTCACACTAATTATTCCAAAAAGCCGACCTAATCTTTCCTTGAATTTACCACAATAAATAGACCGCTTTGCCATGTGAGTTCAATTGTTCAACGCAACATCTTGTTTAAACCGCTCTGCTGGTGTTCAGGGATTTGAATTTTTGTACAGTCTACCGCTATAACGGACAGCCAAGGCTGCGGCTAAGGTTATAGAGAACATCGACAAATCATCAAGATAGATAATTTGCAAAGGGAGTTATTATGGGTGGCATAGTTAATCGTAATCAAGATAGATAATTTGCAAAGGGAGTTATTATGAGTGGCACACTTAATCGGTTGCGGATGGATCTCTTCGTAAGTTAAAAAACCAGTTAGCTAGATATAAAATATTAGTACTCGATGACTGGTGTTTAGGTGGAATTGATAACCGGTTTTGCCCTCACTTATTAGAAATTATAGATAAGAGAAGCATGAATGGTTCATTAGTATTAACGACACAATATCCTATTCCTCAATGGTTTGAATCATTTAAAGATGAAACTATTGCCGATGCAATAATAGACCGAATTGTTCATAACTCTCATGATGTATTATTAAAAGGACCATCAATGAGAAGAGCTAAGGCAAAAGCTAAATAACTGTTTAGCAGGAAATATCTGTAATTCTATCTACTACATCAATCCGAACTTATTTCTCAATAAATGTGATGTAGTAGGTATTTGTAAGCTAACTTAAGTTTAATAAAAGTGTTTACATTACCGTTATGACAATTAGCATCCATATAGTTTTGGCGAAGAGTTGATTGTAAAAAAGAAAATCAACGGATTATAATATTTGTAATTCTCGGTGCATTATCCCTGATTCTCCTTTGAGCCATTTATTATCAAGAATCTTTGAACTTAAATTAGTTAAGTTCGTATAAGGATAGTGGTTTTCTTTTTTAAATGAAATACGAACCCCCGCACTTTCAAACAAGACTAAAGCTACTACTGCAGTAAATGAGCTGACCTGCACAGGCATTTTATCTATTTCTCCAAACTGCTTAACTCCCCAGGCTGTCATTAAGTCACTGATTACTCTAGCTGTTAATTTACTATTCATATTTTTCCGACACTCTAGACGAACCGCATGAGCTAGCCATGCAGTAGCAACAGCAATTTCACGTTGGAATGAGTTGTCATCACGATAATAAAAGTTACCTATAAGGTTACGTTGTTCAATGACATTCTGAGCATCTATAAACTGATTCCTAAAAGTACCTTTTAATACTTTCCCCGTTTGAGTTTCCATACCTGCAGAAAATTGAATATCAGGGATTGGATCTGCTTTACACATATTAAAATACCTCTTATCAGAATTTTATAAATTTTATTTTAAAAGAATAGTTCTTTTTTTGATACTCAAAGAATTATATTTTCATCACTTCAGAGTTTAACTAATGCTAACTGAATATGAATTAATGATGGTGCAGCTGAATGTAATTGAGTGGTACAGTTAAATGTTATTAGATGGCACAGGTAAGAGATATTTTCCAGCATAAACCTTTTATGTTATTAAATCACTATATTAGAATTAAATAGACCCAGTTATTTATTTCTAATTTCCCAATGATCATTACTAAAGTGGTATTCCTGTAAGCTTTCTATCAGGCTGGTTAATACAGGGCCCGTTGGATGACTTCTGGAAATTAAACAACCCACAGGTGTTAGCCATCCGCTGTATTCATGTGCAACAGGTAAAGCAATAAGACTCCCTTGGTCTAGGTATTGCTTTATTAACTGCTCAGGTACGCTAGCCCACCCCGTACCTTGGAGAACCAAATCGATTAAGGTCTTGTGCGTATTGGCATACCAAACTTTTGTGCTTATTGCATAGCTAAACCACAGCTCTCTTTGCTTAATACAACGGTGTACACATTGACGATATCTTTTTAAATCATTATCTTCCACTGTATTAAGTGCAACTAATGGATGCTCAGGTGCACAGATAGTTAAAAATCTAGCTTGCCCTAGCAAGAAGAAATCCATATCTACTTTTAATTCACTATCCGCGTATATTAAACCTGCTTGTGCTTTACCTGTTCGTACTAACTCCTCAACTTCAAAAGTTGAAGTGCTTATAATTTCAATATGAGTGATAGGAAATTGCTCTGAAAGAGGAGTGAAAATGTTTAACAAATCACTACTCACTAAACTTTCATCTATGGCAATCACTAACTCATTTTCATATTTATTGCTTAAAGATTCTAATTTTTGATCGAAGTATCTTTGTTGGTGAATAATTGATTTTGCAATGGGTAACAGCGTTTTACCATTTGCTGTTAATACAGGCGTATTCTTTTCTCGATTAAATAACTCCTGGTTAATAGATATTTCAAGATTCGCGATCGCTTGGCTAACCCCTGATTGGGCACGTTTTAGTTTACGTGCAGCCGCTGAGAACGATCCCATCTCGCACACTGTGATAAATACTTTTAGTTGTTCAAAGCTGTACATTAACAAGTCTCATGGTGAATGATTTCAAGCCAACCATCACCAAGCGTGATGGTTGTTAACTTTTTATCTATTTTATTCCTGACATAATAACAACTTCTAAAGTAAGTTAATCATATTTTTTAGGTAAAAAACAATGGGAAAAATAGAGAGAGTCTTTCATTCAGTAACATTTGAAGTGTTAGCCTTAATTATGTCAATTACAGGTTTAGTAATATTCACGCAGCATGACATCAGCGCACTATCAGAAACAATGATAGTTATCGCTAGTATGGCAATGTTCTGGAATTACAGTTTTAATTATGTGTTTGATCTCTACGTTAAAGGCGAAAAAACTAAGCGGTCATTGTTGATTCGTATCGTGCATGTATTTTTATTTGAAGCGGGATTATTGTTTTTTACTATTCCAGTTATGGCTTTTATTCTAGATTTGAGTTTTTGGGATGCTTTTATAATGGATTTAGGGGTAACAATTTTCATTACTATTTATGCGTTCATTTTTAACTTGAGTTATGACCATCTACGCGTATTTATAATAAAGAGTCGTATGACTAAAAGACAAGTAGCATCAATCCTATAGTATGTAGGCATCGTTTGAGATTATCGCTTTGAAGTGTAGTGGTTTAGCTAATTTGCATCCAATTTATAGTTTTTATAGTCTCAATAATAGGCTCAAAGCTAACATTAAATAATGGAAGTTCAGCGGCAGTTTTAAGCTTGCAGAAAACATAGACTAGTCACTCTGATTATTAGTCGCCATGGTCTACTTTTGCGCCACCATGGCGGTCATTTAAACATTACATCAAAGTGACACTTATTTCGACATAGCGGTCATTCAATTTATAGATCTACTCTACTCATCTGTTCAAACTTAAGCTAAAAGAGAGTAATTTTGATTAATCAAATTGGTATAATATTTACTTACGCCCAAGTTGTGGCTTAAAACTCATTAACGCAAAAAATGATGCAATGCTGGTGGCAATTAATACCGTTAATAATGCCGAATAATTCAATTGTCCATAAAGTGCAAATCGTAATAACTCAACACAGGCCGTAAAAGGGTTAAACTGGCAAATCCAATATAGCCAAATGCTCGCTTCTTTCATTTTCCAAAGCGGATACAAGGCGCTAGATAGAAAGAACATAGGGAAAATAACAAAATTCATCACGCCAGCAAAGTTCTCTAATTGCTTAATCAAATTAGACAACATCAAGCCTAGCGCGCCTAGAAAAAACGCAATCAAGAAAATAGCGGGTATTGCACTTAAATAACCTAGCAGTGGAATATCTACATCGACTAACTGGGCAAAGAGTAAAAAAATAACCACTTGTAAAAGCGACAACAAGGCACTGGCAATTAACTTACAGCACAATAAATAGGGGCGCGGTAATGGGCTCATTAAAAGCACTTTCATACTGCCCATTTCACGGTCATAAACCATAGAAAGGGAACTTTGCATGCCATTAAATAAAATAATCATGCAACAAAGGCCAGGAGTAATATATTGCTGATAAGTAATATAAGTGCCGTAAGGTTCCATTATTGACACCCCTAAAGCCGCCCTGAAGCCTGCTGCAAATACTACCAACCACAATAAAGGCCTAACGAGCGCGCTAAGTAAACGAGAACGTTGTTGAAAAAAGCGTAAAACTTCACGTTTAACAATGCCATTAAAACAATACAGATATTGGCTGCTCATTAGACAAGCTCCGTACTAGTGGTTAATCGGCGATACAGTTGATATATATCGTCAACGTTGTGCTTCTTACATAGTTCACGGCTTAAGCCCTGTGCAGTGATTTTTCCTTCGTTGATCAGTATAAGTTGATCATTCTCTGCTATTTCATCAATTAAATGTGTAGCCCATAACACGCAAATATCTAAATCTATGCAGAGTTTCCCTACATAATCAGTGATCATTTTTCGGCTATCAATATCTAAACCTACCGTGGCTTCATCTAACAACAATACTTTGGGTTGATGAATTAACGCGCGGGCAATTTCAACTCGGCGACGATGCCCACCATTTAACGATCTGACTTTGTCATTAAGTCGCTGCGTTAATTGTAATTGCGATAATATATCGCTGATATTACTCAGGGCTTTCGATGCTGAAATGCCATGCAACGCGGCATAATAAACTAAATTTTGTTTTACAGATAAATCAAAATCTAGTGTACTTTGCTGAAAAACCACGCCCATCGAACGCATGATTTTAGGGCGATTTTCTTTAAGGTCATAACCATTAATGTGAACGTTACCAATAGACGCCTGAGAAAGGCCTGTTAACATTGAAAACAAGGTACTTTTCCCGGCCCCATTTGGCCCAAGTAACACGTTAAAACCGCTGTTAATTTTCAGGCTTAGATTATCAATTACCGTTTTTTTACCATAATGGAAGCTCAGCTGCTCAGTGACTATACTCATGGCACTTTTCGTATTACTACGCCCCACGGATATCGGCCAACTTTAATAGATTTTGTGACTTTCATCTGCTCAACATCAATTACCGACACATCACCACTTATGCCATTAGTGGTTAATAACTGGCTTTGATCATCATTAAAAGCAAGCTGCCATACGCGGCGACCGACTAATAAATATTTTTCTACTTTCATATTATTGCGATCAATAACTGCAACATGATTAGCCGGCCCTAATGCGACAAAGGCGTAACGTCCATCGCTTGATAACTCTACCCCGACAGGTTGTACGCGATCACGATGAATACCACGAATAGCAAAAGTAAACTCATGAACAATTTCTTGCGTACTCACGTCAAGCACTACCACTGCACCACCAATTTCAGAGCTTACCCATAAATATTTACCATCATCGGTAAATTTAGCCGATCTAGGTCTAGCGCCAACTAAGGTGTTGGCAAAGTTTTTATTGGTTTGTGTGTCTATCCAATGCACCATATTGGTGGTCTCAGAAGTCACCACAACAATCTTTCCATCGGGGCTTACAGCTAAGCCTTCAGGCTCAACGCCAACATCAATTTGCGCAATAACGGTTGCGGTATCAATATCGATCACCGTCAATAAGGCATCGTCTTCATTCGAGGTATAAATAATTTTACCATTAGGATGTAAGGCTATGGTTTCAGGGTCTTCGCCAGAAGGTAGCTCACCAACAATTTGTTCGGTATTAAGATCTAAAATTTGAATTCTGTCTGACTCACTGGCACAAATATAAGCAAGTGAATGTTGTTTGTTGAAAATAATGCCACGTGGCCGCTCACCCACCGCTATGGTTTTAATGACTTTATTTTCGTTTAAATCAATCACAGAAATATTATCGTCTTTTTCATTTGTGACATAAGCAAACTCAGCAGCAAAGCCAGAAGTCATATTAAGAGCAGCAGCTAAGCATAATAATCTAACAAGTTTTGTATATTTCATAAGTATGATGAGCCTTATTTACAATGTGATTCTTGAACGTCGAAGCCAAGCGTATCAAGTTCGGTTATCGGGTGTAGCATACCCGGCTGTGGTGATTGCGACACCAAAGCATGAGGATGCACCAAAGCTAACGGCATTCTTAATTGTCGGTTCCAAGACCTAAAACCGAGTTTACGCCCCTTATATGCCGCTAATTCAAATTTTTCTGAGTTTATAAAGTCTTGGAGTTTACTACTGTCGTTTGAATGAAGTTTATGCACCGATTGAGCAACACTACGCACCGCTATATAAGCTGCAAAGTCCATTTCATTCATCGCTCTATCAGCTAAGTCATTAAAACGGTTTTGCAATTGCGTTGCGCCCCACTGTTCAATAACACCGTGCCATGCTAAAGCTTCCAAGCCAGCTGAGCCAATAACAGGACGCGGTAAATAAGTATTAAACGGTAAAAATTCGGCAAAGGTTTTACTTTTATCAGCCACATACACCACATCGTAATCTTGCACGGTTTGGGTAAATAACGGAATTTCTTGTTGGGTACTTCGCCTAAGGTCGGTATTAAAATCCCACTGTTTTTCGTCAATAAGCTTTAAGCCAAACCGTTTCGCGGAACGTTTAAATGATGTGGCTAAAGCTATATCTTCTGGTTTACTGCCATGAACTAATAATACTTTGTTCATCCGACGATATAATAACCACTGCGCTAGTGCGTCAGATTTCATCGCGTTACTAGGAATTGTATGAAATACCTGTGCTAAACACTGAGTTGTACGAAGTTCATCAGCCGACTCGCTGACATTAAATAACAGCACGGGCTTGTTTTTCGCCCAAAAATCAACTTTAACTAAGTCTGATAATGGCGCATCGAGAATAAAAATCCGTCGCCCTTGCTGATATTCGCTATCTAAATAAGTTAAAAATTCCTGGCTTTTCGGCGTTGTAAAATAGTGTAGATTAAAGTGTTGTTGTAAAAATTTACCCGTGGTATTTGAATCATCAATAGCAAGTTTAGCGCCCATATAACCGCTATTTTTCGGGGTATTAAAAATATTAAGTACGTTGGTTGGTCGTTGCTGATCTAAATTTAAGTAGCTGATATCAATTGTTATTGATTGAGAAGTTGCCGTTAAAGAAGCTATCGACATAATGGACATAATGCCAGCCAATAGATATTTTTTAATCCTTACCTTTTTGGCCCTAAATATAGCCAGCCTAGCCTTAGTCAGGAAAAACATGATCACAATAAATAGGGGCACAATAAACATAGCAAACTCGAACATAAGTAAAGACCTAAGACTAAACAATCAACTTGATATACCAGGTCTTAGCATATAGAAGAAACACCTAAAGTTAAAAGTCTAATATATCGCCCACGAAAAAACATAAGTCATTGTTATTTATTTAGATAGTAATGATTAACTAGCTTTTTAGACAATAAAGTCATACTAAAGGATGATGCCTAACGCGCTAAAGTATAATTCTTGAACCCTGCTGACATCCTTATGATGAGTTATCAAAATTAAACTCCACGAATAATTTACATAGAAACCGAGGTACTCAGCAATGCTAAAGCTTAATTCAGGTCGCAACTATTTAATTGCATTAATATTAATTTGCTCATTCGGCATAGCGGCTCATGGTCCAGTAACGCCGCAATCTATCGACACCTCAACACTGCCGACTTTAGGTGAAGAATGGAGTGAAACGAACCCTTACCGTGAATCAGAAGGTGATACACGTAAAGAGATTTTACGCGTTGGTGCTTCAGCTTATAACCAAAATTGTGCTCGCTGCCATGGTTTAGAAGGTATATCAGGTGGTATTGCGCCTGATTTGCGTGAATTAGCCAACGATTATGACGGTGATGAGTGGTATGTCTACCGAGTGCAAAACGGTGCTGTTCGTAACGGTGCGGTTTATATGCCGAAAATGACAGAACACTTAAACCAAGAAGCACTTTGGTCTATCCGTACTTGGTTAGAGTCAGTCAGTGAAAAAGAATAACTTTAGCGTTCTCATTTTTTGGCTAAGTTGTTGTGGCATATTTGCCACAACAACTTTTGCACGCTCGTATGACGACATAATAGAAAGCAATGAAATTACTGTTGCAGTCTATAGTGACTTTACCCCCTTCTCATTCCAAGTAAATGGCGAGGCTAAGGGTATTGATGTCGAAGTAGCAAAATATATTGCCAAAAAATTGGGTGTTGAACTTCGCTTGCGCTGGGTTACCGCAGATGAAAACGTAGAAGACGATTTACGCAATAACCTCTGGAAAGGACATTTCCTAAAACGCACAGTTGCTGACCTAATGCTGCGCGTTCCCTACGATAAAAAATATTCTCAATTACGAGATGACATTGGTGAGTTGGTGCATGCGCAAGTGCATATGTTTGCCCCCTACCATACTGAGTCATGGAAAATAGTTTTCAATAATACAAAAATTGAAGAGGTATCTACCATGGCAGTTTTCCAATATCACGATATTGGCGTAGAAGTAGACTCTATTCCACAATTTTACCTCATCTCTGCTTTTAATGGCCGTATGAGTAAAAAAACCAAACAGTTTAATTCACTCGCATTAGCTATTGCAGCAATGAATGAACAAAAGGTTGATGCGGTGATGGGGCTTAGAAGTCAAGTCAGTTATTACCAGCAGCAGCTAGCCAGCCCTAAATACCAATTAGCCGCTAATGCTTTTCCAAATATAGGCAAGCAACAATGGGATATAGGCATGGCAGTAAAAAGTGATTATCGACAATTAGGTTACGCCATCGCTGACATCGTTGAGGCCATGATAAAACAAGGCGTAATGAAAAATATATTTGAAGATTATCATGCCATTTATCAGCTTCCTGAGTTCTATTCTGCAACAAAGTAAGCTGATTAATAATCATCCCTTTAATCATACTAAGTGATGAAAAAAATTCTACGGCTGAGTGATAGTCAGTAAAATTTCCAGGCTTTAATATGGCTATAGCCTGTAAAAATGCTTTGATTCAAATAGCCAAATAGTTTCAATCTAGTGCCGTTTAACAGGAAGGAAAGTAGACAAAAATATCGTTACGTATATTTAAACCCCAAGAGGAAATAACAATGATAACAGCAGGTAAAAATAAAATATTGTCATTATCCATTGCCATGTCTTTAACGTTAACTGGCCTAGCAAACGCTGGTGTAACCGAAAAAGATATTGCCAATGACCAAATGACAACTAATGACGTAGTGACCTACGGACTTGGCCTAAAAGGTCAGCGTTACAGTCCACTTGATAAAATAAATACCGAAACAGTTAAGCAAATGCATCCGGTTTGGTCATTCTCATTAGGTGGCGAAAAACAACGTGGTCAAGAATCTCAACCTATGATTAAAGATGGCGTCATGTATATCACCGGATCATACTCTCGCGTGTATGCTATCGATGTAAATACAGGTGACGAGCTTTGGCAATATGACGCAAGATTACCTGATGGAATAATGCCTTGTTGTGATGTTATTAACCGTGGTGTTGCGCTTTTCGATGACTTAGTTATTTTTGGTACGCTAGATGCAAAACTCGTCGCGCTGCACAAAGACACAGGTAAAGTAGTCTGGAAGAAGAAAGTAGAAGATTATAAAGCGGGTTACTCAATTACTGCGGCTCCTATTATTGTTAAAGGCAAAGTTATCACAGGTGTTGCCGGTGGTGAGTTTGGTGTAGTGGGTAAAGTAAGAGCTTACGATGCCATCAATGGTAAATTAGTTTGGGAACGTCCAACCGTTGAAGGCCATATGGGCTACATCTGGAAAAATGGCAAAAAAATGGACAATGGTATTTCTGGTGGCAAACCAGGACAAACATGGCCAGCTGAACTTTGGAAATCTGGGGGCGCAGCTCCTTGGTTAGGCGGTACTTATGACGCCGACACCGATTTACTATTTTTCGGTACTGGTAACCCAGCACCATGGAATTCACATTTACGTCCAGGCGATAACCTTTTCTCATCATCGCGTTTAGCTATCAATCCTGATACCGGTAAAATTGTTTGGCACTTCCAAACCACACCACATGATGGTTGGGATTTTGATGGTGTAAACGAGCTCATTTCTTTCGACTATAAAGAAAACGGTAAAACGATTAAAGCGGCAGCTACAGCTGACAGAAACGGCTTCTTCTACGTACTTAATCGTGAAAATGGTGACTTTATTCGTGGTTTCCCATTTGTAGATAAAATTACTTGGGCTTCAGGACTTACTGATAAGGGTCGCCCGATCTATGTTGATAGCAACAGACCTAGCGATCCGAGTAAATCTAAAGACGGTAATAAAGGTAGCACTGTAGTTTCAGCGCCAGCCTTCTTGGGTGCTAAAAACTGGATGCCAATGGCTTACAGCCAAGATACTGAATTATTCTATGTGCCTTCAAACGAATGGGAAATGGATATTTGGAATGAACCAACCGCTTATAAAAAAGGCGCGGCATACTTAGGTGCTGGCTTTACCATTAAAGCGATTAATGAAAAATATATTGGTGTATTAAAAGCAATCGATCCTAAAACGGGTAAAGTTATTTGGCGTTACAACAACTATGCGCCATTGTGGGGTGGTGTATTGGCCACTGGTGGTAACTTAGTATTTACAGGTACACCTGAAGGTTACTTGCTAGGGCTTGACGCTAAAACAGGTGAAGTTAAATATAAATTTAATACCGGTTCTGGCATCGTTGGGTCACCTGTTACTTGGGAAATGGATGGCGAGCAATACCTATCAGTATTATCTGGCTGGGGCGGCGCTGTTCCTTTATGGGGTGGTGACGTTGCTGAACGTATTAAACACTTCAACCAAGGTGGCAGTGTTTGGACATTTAAACTACCTAAATAGTTAGCACTTGGTTGCTTATAAAAAGCTTTTGAATTTATTCAAAAGCTTTTTTTTTACATTTTTTATTTTAAATAATTCGTTTACAGCCCAAGTGAAATCTATCAACTCATTCCAAAGTATGATGTTTTTAAAGCCTATGGGTAATAGTGTCACTTGCTTGCAGCGAACTACTATAGATACACGAACAAAGCGCTTTAATAACAAATTAAAGCAAACTTAAACAGGGCCATGGAAAGAGTTTACTCTGGTTGGGCTCGATACGAGGTGATATATGATCTATGCATACCCAGGCAGTGAAGGTTCTGTCGTTTCTTTTAAACCTAAATATGAAAACTTTATCAATGGTCAATGGGTAGCTCCTGTTAAGGGAAATTATTTTACCAATACCACACCCGTTACTGGTGAAGTCATTTGTGAAATTCCTCGTTCAAGCAGCGAAGACATTGAATTAGCGCTTGATGCAGCTCATGGAGCTAAAGAAGCATGGGGCAAAACATCAGTTCAAGACCGCTCAAGAATCTTACTAAAAATTGCTGATCGTATTGAAGAAAACCTTGAAAAAATTGCGGTCGCTGAAACATGGGACAACGGTAAGCCAGTTCGCGAAACGCTTGCAGCTGATATTCCACTTTGTGCTGATCATTTTCGCTACTTTGCCGGCTGTATTCGCTCGCAAGAAGGGTCACTTTCACAAATAGACAACGACACAGTTGCGTATCATTTTCATGAGCCAATTGGTGTTGTAGGTCAAATTATACCGTGGAACTTCCCAATATTAATGGCGGCATGGAAACTTGCTCCAGCACTAGCTGCGGGTAACTGTGTAATATTAAAACCAGCAGAACAAACACCTGTTAGTATTTTAGTATTAATGGAAATTATTGGCGATTTACTTCCACCGGGCGTGTTAAACATCGTCAATGGTTTTGGTAAAGAAGCGGGTGAAGCCCTAGCAACAAGTACACGTATTGGTAAAATTGCCTTTACCGGTTCTACTGCTATTGGTGGACATATTCTTAAATGTGCAGCCGAAAACCTTATACCTTCAACGGTTGAACTTGGTGGTAAATCACCAAACATATTCTTTAATGACATTACACAGTTTGAAGATGACTACTTAGATAAATGTGCTGAAGGTTTTGTTTTAGGTTTCTTCAACCAAGGTGAGGTTTGTACTTGTCCATCTCGTGCCTTAATTCAAGAAGATATTTTCGATGAATTTATGGAAAAAGTTATCGAAAAAGCCAACAAAATTATTCGCGGTAACCCACTCGATACAGAAACCATGGTCGGTGCTCAAGCGTCTCAAGAACAATTTGAGAAGATCATGAGTTATTTAACTATTGGTAAAGATGAAGGCGCTGAACTATTAACCGGTGGTAATAAAGAGAGTTTAGGTGATTCACTCGAAACTGGTTATTACATTCAACCCACCATTTTGAAAGGTCATAACAAAATGCGCATCTTCCAAGAAGAAATTTTTGGACCCGTTGTCGCAGTAACTACCTTCAAAGACGAAGCGGAAGCGCTAGCAATAGCCAACGACTCTGTTTATGGTTTAGGTGCTGGTTTATGGACACGTGACGCTAACCTTGCACACCGTATGGGTCGAGGCATTCAAGCGGGTCGCGTATGGACTAACTGTTACCATTTATATCCTGCTCATGCGGCATTTGGTGGCTATAAAAAATCAGGTATTGGTCGTGAAAACCATAAAATGATGCTTGACCATTATCAGCAAACTAAAAACTTATTAGTGAGCTATAGTACCAGTCCTTTAGGTTTCTTTTAACCTTACCCTCAATGTGTATAAGGGTGTCTTTCTTTAAGTAGATAGACACCTTTTTATTCTGAGAATACTAATCAGTTTGTAACGATTTATGGGGGGGTTAGCATGCATTTAAAAATACTCAACTTCCTAATGACAAGGATGATTTTCATTCTTGTTTTTATGCTGGCACCCTCTTTTTATTCTTTTGCCTTCTCCCCTGTTGAGGCTCAAAACACCACATCAATCTCAGATAATATCGCAGAAATTTTCCCCAGCGCCACGCGCATTGGCCCTGTAGACAAAAAAATTGCCGTAACACCTGTATATCAACTGGGTGATTTACTCGGTTATGTTTTTGAATCAGACGACTTTACAAATTTCATTGGTTTTTCAGGGCAAACCATCAATATTCTTATTGGTATTGATACCCAAGGCGTTATTACTGGGCTAAAAATATTAAATCATCATGAACCGATATTTTTGCACGGCTTAGGCGAACCGCCATTATTCAATTTTGTTAATCAGTATCAAAACCATTCAGTTAAAGAACGCTTTATTATTAATGCCCGCGATAAATCTGCACAAGATGCTACGTATTTCGACGGTATTACCCGCGCCACTATTTCCGTATTAGTGGTTAACGACACCATTATCGCTTCAGCCCTTAAAGTAGCACGAGAAAAATTATCGGGTTTCGTTGCACCATCAAATTTCGTGATTAATCCCGATTATTTTCAAAAACTTGATTTTGACCAACTCGTTGAACAAAAATACATTCAGCACTGGCAGCTAACTCGTGATGAAGCACTCGCGATTACCGAAAGTTCATCAGCAGCATTAGCAAAGGCAATAAACATCGCTAGCGAAGATACCAATAACTTTATCAATTTGTACTTTGGTTTCGTTAATATCCCTATCATTGGTAAAAATTTATTAGGTGAAACAGAATATCAACGCTTACTAGAGAATTTAATCCCTGGTGAGCATGCCTTAATGGTATTCAATCGCGGTAACTATGCTTTTGTTAGCGAAGACTTCATTCCACAAACCGTACCTAGTCGCTTAAGCGCAGCCCAAGCTTCGCTACCGGTTGATATACGCGATGTTGATTTTTATAGCTATTTCAATCCAAGGTTTGCACTTGAAATACCTGATTATAATGAAATAAAAGTATTTCGAATAAAGTCGCAGTCAGGTTTCGAACTGAATAAAACCCTTTCGCTGTCATTGGCCGTTAATTACAACCAATCATTTTTATCTAAAAATCAATACAACTTTAGCTTTGATAGTATATTGCCAGAAGTTTTATTTCTCGACCAAACGCCTTTAGTTAAGCCTGAGAAAGCTCAACCGCTATGGCTCAAACTTTGGATACAACGCAGCGTAGAAATTATAGTTTTGAGCATGTATCTCATTGCGTTAATCATAATATTTATTAAACAAGAAGCACTGGCAAAAAATGCAAAGCTTACCCACCAAGTGCGCTTTTTATCTTTGATATTCGTGATCGGTTTTATTGGGTTTTATTCGCAGGGCCAGTTATCCGTGGTTAATATTTACACCTTATTATTGTCACTCAAACAGGGCTTTAACATTGAGGTATTCTTACTTGATCCGGTAATATTTATTTTATGGGTATTTGTCTTTATTACGCTATTTTTATGGGGTAGAGGTTTATTTTGTGGCTGGTTATGTCCTTTTGGCGCTATGCAAGAAGTGGTTGCCTTAATCGCCGCTAAACTAAAAATTAAGCAAATTAAAATTAAGCCAAAATATCATACAGCGGCGCAAAAAATAAAGTATGTGCTGCTTATACTTTTGGTTGCTTGCTCATTTTATTCGCTAACACTTGCCGAGCAACTCGCCGAAGTTGAACCCTTTAAAACTAGCATAACACTCAACTTTGTCCGTTATTGGCCATTTGTTTTATACGCGGTTTTACTGCTTGTACTCAGTCTTAAAATTCATAAATTTTACTGTCGTTATTTATGCCCACTAGGTGCTGGACTCGCTATTATTGGCCGATACCCAATTTTTAAATGGATAAGGCGTCGTGAAGAATGTGGTTCGCCATGTCAACTTTGTCGCAACAAAAAATGTGGTATAGACGCAATAAAACCCACGGGCGATATTGACTATGCTGAATGTATTCAATGTTTAGAATGTGTAGTCACTATCGAAAGTCCAAAACTGTGTGTTGTTAACAAATATGCAAATAAAACAAAGCCTTCACAGATAAAAATATTGAACTGTAACCAGTAAACTATATGATAGTTAGATACGCAATTAAGAGCCCATGTTATGAATGAAATTAAAACGATAACAGCAGTCAGTAAAGCCACTGACCCTTTCATTGCAAGCCAAGAGCTTTATCAGCAACTTCACAAAGAAAACATCAGTTTTGTGCTCTTTTATTGCTCATCAACTTATGCGTTAGACACTCTTGCACAAACTATGGAAAGCACTTTCAAAGGCATCGACATAGTCGGTTGCACCACGGCAGGCGAAGTTACAAATCACGGTTACGAGCAGCATTCTATTGTTGCTATAGGTTTCTCTAGTCAATATTTCGCTATTTGTGCCACGCTTATCGAGTCAATGGAAAAATTCGACACGGTCAATGCTCAGTCGACTATCAATGGCTTGATAGAACAATGTCAGTCGAAAGAGTTAACGGTGATTAAAAACAACAGTTTTTTACTGACCTTACTCGACGGACTTTCTTCAAGCGAAGAGCAGTTTTTGGTTACCCTCAATTCAGCCGCTAGAGCTATTCCTCATTTTGGTGGTTCTGCCGGAGACGACATATCGTTAACCAAAACCCACGTTTATTATTGTGGGAAATTTCATCAAAACGCCGCCATTGTTATTATGGTTAATACCATATTGCCGTTTGAAGTTTTTACTTGTCATCATATAAAACGCCCAACCGAAAAGTTAGTGGTAACCGATGCAAATCCCGCTACTCGAACGGTATACGAGCTAAACGCTGAGCCAGCAGCACTCGAATATGCAAAATTATTAAACATGGAATTAAAAGATTTAAGCCCGGAAGTATTTTCACTTAATCCGTTGGCGGTAAAAGTAGGCGGCGATTACTACATTAGGTCAATTCAAAAAGTAAATGAAGCCGATTTAAGCCTGACATTTTATTGCGCTGTAGACGTAGGTATTGTGCTTACCGCGGTAGAAATGGGCGATATATTTTCACCCGTGATTGAAAAGCTAGGTGAAATATCACAACGCTACGGTGAGCCTGAACTGGTGCTAACCTGTGATTGTTTTTTAAGAAGGCTTGAAATTGAACAAAAAGGCTTAGAGTCAAAAGTAAGACAATTAAATACTAAATACAATATTGCCGGTTTCAATACTTATGGCGAGCACACTAATGGTATTCATTTAAATCAAACATTTACCGGCGTTTATATCGCTGGAGGCATAGATGAGTGAACAAGCTTTACAAGAAGAGATTGCACAATTAAAGCATCAAAATGCTAAATTAAAAAAGATTAACAATGCGCTAATGCAACGTGTTGAAGACAGTGGTGAGAATCAATACGCGCCCTACACCGCCTTTGAGCATTCCGTGCATTTAGCCGAGCAAGTAAGAGAAAAAACCCAAACGTTAAATGAAACACTGGCCAAACTTGAGTCCAGTAATCGCGCATTAAAAAAAGCAAATGATACCGCTAACCTATTCAAACAGCGCTTTATTGATGCAATAGAAAGCATAACAGAAGCGTTTGTTTTACTTGATAGCGATGGCCGCATTATTTTACAGAACAGTAATTTTGCGAGTTTTTGGAGCGACTCAGGTTTACCCATTGTTGAAGGTGCTAACCTGAATGACTTAAAAGAGTTAGCAAAAACACGCGGCATTATTCGCCGTGCAGCACCCGGTGATAACTTTGCTAGTCCGGTTTATCAACTGTCAGACGACCGCTGGTTTCAATTAAACGAGCATCGCACCAGTGAAGGCGGTTGGGTAATGCTTTACACCGATATTACCGCCATAAAAAATGCAGAAAGTGCTCGATACGAGCGCGGCATGGCGCAAAAATCACTGTTACTGCAAAACTTAATTGATAACCTCTCACAAGGGGTGGTTTTGATCAGCAGCCAAAACAAAATCGAAGTATGGAACATGCGCTTCGCTCAAATCAGTCAATTATCGCCTAATCTTCTGCGTTCTATGCCCAACACCACCAACGTACAAAATTTAACGGAACTCGACCTAGCACCTAAATCAAGTACCGATAATTATTATTACACGCAAACGCTGATGAACGGCACCGTATTAGAAATACGAGATCACCGCCTAAACAACGGCAAAATAATTAAAACCTACAGCGATATTACCGAACGTCATCGTTATGCTGAATCATTAAGAAAAAGTGAGAGTTGGTTACGACTGATCACTGATAACGTACCCGCCATGATCGCCTACATAGGTAAAGATCTTAAGTATCAATTTACCAATCAAGTGTATGTTGACTGGTATGGCTTACCCCAAGGTGGCCTTAACGGTTTAGAGTTAGAGCAAAGTCGGGTTCATACAAACTTCACCGAATTAAAGTCTTATGTAGACCGAGCTTTAAAAGGCGAAAGTGTTAGTTTTTCAATGGAAGAAACCAACAAAAAAGGTGATGTCAGTTACTTATTAAAATCTTATGTGCCTAATCGTGATGTTAATGGCCATGTGCTCGGTTTTTTCGTACTCATTCGTGATATTACTGCGCGTAGAAAAGATGCCCTAGCCCTGCAAAAAGCGCATGACCAGCTTGAAATTCGCGTACAAGAAAGAACCGAGCAATTACAAAGCTTAAACGACAAGCTGATTGTTGAAGTAGACGAACGAAGTCAGGCGCAAATTAACTTACACAAAGCGAAAAGCGAAGCAGAATTTGCCAACAGTACAAAAACCAAATTTTTGGCCGCTGTTAGTCACGACTTATTACAGCCATTAAATGCCGCACAGTTATTTACTAGTTCATTAATGGAAAAAACCTTAGAAACTAACACCAAAAAGCTGTTAGGTTCGGTATCGAATTCATTAGACGATTTAGAAAACTTAATTTGTACTCTGGTCGATATTTCTAAGCTCGATGCTGGTGTGGTAAAAGCCGATAAAAGCTCATTTAAATTATCAGAGCTACTGAACAACCTCGCAAGTGAATACCAACAAACCAGCGGACAATTTAAAGTTGAATTACGCTATGTCAGTAGCGATTTAGTCGTTAATTCTGACAGCGTATTGTTAGCGCGTATACTGCGAAACTTTCTCTCTAATGCCTTTAGATATGCTGGAAATGGTAAAGTTTTACTTGGTTGTAGGCGCCAAGGTAACCATGTTTCAATTGAAGTGTGGGACAACGGTATGGGCATTGCCCAAGACCAACTGCAAGAAATATTCAAAGAGTTTAAAAGACTTAAATCTTCTCAATCAGCATTTCGTAATGGCCTAGGTTTAGGCTTAGCCATTGTTGATAAAATTTCTAAAGTATTAAAGCAACCTATTATGGTTAACTCTACCTTAGGTAAAGGCTCTGTGTTCTCGGTAAAAGTACCTTTAGGCAAACTGAGTGACTTACCTTTAACCGTTGACTCACAAAATTTCATACTAGATAACATGGCTTTAGCTAAACGTAAAATTTGGATTATCGATAACGATGTCAGCGTATGCGAAGGCATGGCAGAATTATTAGGTGGTTGGGATTTTATTGTCACCACAGCAACAAGCCTTACGCATTTACAACAACAGGTTGATGTAGAGGCAGAGCATGCTGATATATTAATTGTTGATTACCACCTAGACGACGGTGTAAACGGTTTAGATGTGGCTAACGACATTAACAATGTGCGAGACAACCCTTTGCCTGTCATTATGATCACTGCCAATTACAGTAAAGAGCTAAAAAATGAGGCTAAAAATAACGATGTTCTATTGCTGAACAAACCCGTTAAGCCGATGAAATTGAAAACCTCGATGCTGTACTTGTTGAAGTAATAACTTATTGAAGTAATAACGTATGAAGCAATAGCCTGTTTAAATAACCAAATATTAAGTTATTGCCTGTTAAAATTATTGGCTATTTAATTTACTAGCGAAATTGCTGCTTCCCTTTAAACGTGGTCTAAATATTGATTTTTTAAGTTGTGAAGCGCTACAAATTATTCTACTTTATAGCTAGGTAAAAGCATTTATCGTGTTTCAAAATTGCCCCATTCATAAGTGAGATTAAAATGTCAAAAAAACTAAACAGTGATATCCCGCAAGAAGCGTTTGACTGGTACGACTCTTATGCACACGGTGGCATGGATCGTAGAACATTTATGAAAAAACTCGGTACCTTAGTTGCTGTAGGTTATTCAATGACAATGCTGACATCTGCACTTTTACCTAATTATGCCTTAGCTGAACAAGTCTCTTTTAATGATGCAGATATAAAAGCCACTTATGAATCTTTTGATTCTCCACATGGTTACGGCAAAGGCGCAGGCTATTTAGTTACGCCAACCAATAAAACAGGCACCCTACCCGTAGTGCTCGTTATTCATGAAAATAGAGGCCTAAATCCTTACGTAAAAGATGTAGCGCGCCGGTTGGCTAAAGCGGGTTATCTTGCCTTTGCACCCGATGCCCTGTTTCCACTAGGTGGCTACCCAGGTAATGACGATGAAGGCAGAGCCATGCAAAAAACAATGGAGCACACTAAAATTCAACATGACTTTGTAGCGGCTGCAAAATTTATTAAACAGCACCCAAACAGTAACGGTAAACTCGGGGCTGTTGGCTTTTGTTTTGGCGGCTACATGGTTAATTACTTAGCTGCTATTGAGTCTGATCTTATTATCGCTGGCGTACCGTTTTATGGCACGCCAGCATCAAAAGAGCTTAGGAAAAATATTAAAGCATCGTTACTTGTGCAACTAGGTGAGCTTGATGAACGAGTGAATAAATCTTGGCCAGAGTATGAAAGCGACTTAAAACAAGCTGGAGTCTCTTACAAAATGCACATGTATAAAAATGCTAATCATGGTTTTCATAACGACTCTACAGGACGTTATGATAAAGAAAATGCAGACCTTGCATGGGATCGTACCTTAGCATTTTTTGCAGAAAAGTTAGTTTAAACATACATTCGCACGGAGTTGACTGATAGTAGCCAGTATTAGTCAACTCACTAAGCACTATTCACTAATCCTAATCACTAATCACTAATCACTAATCACTAATCACTAAGCTATTTAGCTTTAATTAACTTTATTTAACCCTCTAATTTCCGACCACTTTTTGCAAGTAGCCAGAAATATCTTCTTGGCTTATATCCTTAATATTACGGCCATCTACTTGATGAACTCGGCAGTATTTTGCTTTAGCAAGCGCTAGGCTCGCACTAATAAAGTGATTATCTTCGCTTAAGGCCAACAAACACGGTGGAATGGTGTTTAATTGTTTATCTGGGGCAATATCGAAAGCGCTATAAATTGCGAAATAAGTCGAATTTTCAATCGTTAATGCTTGAGTTGCGTAGCAAAAACCTTGGCAGCGACGCGCTAAAAACGCGGGGTAAGCACTAACAATATAACTGGTGATATTGGCAATGGCTTGTTCAACTTTGCTAACTTTTGTTAACCATAAGGCGTTATGTTGATTACAAACGCTAACGGTTTCAAGCGTCTTAACTTCGTGCTTACTTTGACACAACTCTCTACTTCTTAATTCTCTTTTTCTTAACTCGTCTTTACATAACTCATTTCTATTTAAGTTTTTTCCTGATATGTCATTTAGCAAAAACTGTTCTTTAGCTTCTAGGCAGAGCGTGTTAAATAATTTAGGCAATAGTGTCTGACTTGCTGTTTTAGCTTTTGCTTTATCGCTAATATCAATTTTTCGCTCGTTATTAGCTGCTTCAAGGTATTTATCTGTTAAAGATACTAAAGGCGCGATTAACCCTGCGTTATCTGCTTTAGGTTGCGCCTTAGCCATAGTTTCTAATGCTTTGCTTGTATATTTAATTTCTGTGTAGTTATCTATGCTATGTTGCTTAGACGTTTGCAAACTTAAATAATAAGTATTTATAAGCGTGTTAATTGCTGGAGAATACTTTGCTTGATGTTGAGCAATATCATCATTGTTAGCAGCTTCATTTATCTCAGATTTTTGCTCAACTTTTAAGGCTTGCTCTTGTTGTATTTGCAAAGGTAGGAGAGAAATTAATTCTGATATTTTTTCAATATCGGCATTAGCGGTGACTAAGATCATATTTCTTGCTTGATAGAAGCGTTGATGAAAAGCGCTTAAATCGTTAAGGGTTAGTTCACCAATGGTGCTGCTGATCCCCCCATAGCTAAACTCACTACCTTTCTCACTTTTCTCTCTGTTCTTACTGTTCTCGCTTTCATCACTGTTAGTGCTGGCTTTATTCGCTTGTTCTATACCAATAAGTTCTCGATAAATAACACCTTTAGCTTTACCTGTACCTATACCCTTACCTTGGCCATCATAAACTTCACAGCTTAAATATTCTTTATCGAATATCGGCGAAAACAAGCCATTTAATAAATACTCTATGGCTAAATTGAAGGTATTTTCGCACTGGCTTTGGCAATGAAAATAAGTACTATCAGCAAAGGTTGAAGCATTAATTTTTGCGTCAGTGAGTGAGGTAAGCTGAAATAACGTTTCAGACTGAGGAAAAGCAATGCTGCTACGAAAAACGCCATGTTCGACGCCATGTGCAACACCGCTATTATCAAATATTGGTGTGTTCACCACAAACAGCGCGCTAAAGCCGTCATTATTAATAATATTGACATGCTTTAGTCCATTTTCATGGCGATACATGGCTGCTTTCATGGACGACAATGAAGCAGCCAAGCTTATACTTTAACCGTTACAATGTTTAACTCTGCATTTTTAGCATGTTTCATTGCCGTACTTTGGTTAATGCGGTCAACAATAGCTTTAGAGGGTTTAGTTGCCTCTGCTATAGCCTGCTGAATTAAATGATGATCTTCAGATTTGCTGCAAACCGGATCGGTTTTGTGCATGTCGCCTGTCATCATAAACGCCTGACAACGACATCCGCCGAAGTCTTTTTCCTTCTCGTCACAACCTTTACAAGGTTGTGGCATCCAATCGTCGCCGCGAAAGTATTCAAATGAAAAATCTTGTTGCCATATATCAGCAATCGACTTGTCTTTAACATTAGGGAAAGTCAGTGGTAACATTTTTGCGCTATGACAAGGCAACGCTGAGCCATCGGGCGTAACCGTTAAAAAAGTAGTGCCCCAGCCATTCATGCAGGCTTTTGGTCGGGTTTCAAAGTAGTCAGGCGTGACAAAGATAAAGTGTGGCCCTTTGCCCTGTTGCTTATCTCTAAATTCGTTAACAATACGTTCAGCTTCAACTAACTCTGCTTGAGTAGGAAGTAAATGATCACGATTTTGATATGCCCAACCGTAATATTGCGCGGTGGCCAATTCAACATAATCAGCCTCTAATTCACAACTTAAGCGCATAACTTCAGCAATTTGGCTGATGTTTTGTTTAGAAATGACAAAGTTAAGCACCATAGGATAACCTTGCGCTTTAACTGATTTAGCCATTTTAAATTTTTGCTTGTAAGCGTTACCTTTTCCAGCAATAGCATCGTTAACTTCAGGGTCAGCGCCCTGAAAACTTATTTGAATATGATCTAACCCCGCCACTTTTAACTTAGCAATGCGTTTTTCCGTTAAGCCAATTCCCGAGGTAATTAAGTTAGTATAAAAACCTAAATCTCTAGAGTGTTTTACCAGTACTTCTAAGTCTTTTCGTAATAGCGGCTCGCCACCAGAAAAACCCAGTTGCACCGCGCCCATATCTCGGGCCTCTGTAAATACCTGACACCATTGCTCGGTACTTAGCTCGTCTTTGGTTTCTGTTAACTGTGTTGGGTTTGAACAATAAGGACAATGCAATGGGCAGTCGTAAGTTAACTCGGCAAGTAACCACAGTGGTGGCCCAACCGTGCTTATGCTCACAGCTGATGTTTCGCTTGATGTTTGCTCAATCGCGGTTTGATTACTCATAATAGAGCCACTTCTTTTCAATAGCGGTGCTTATAAATTCATTTACATCAGCCGATAAGTCTCCGGCATCAGGAAATTTTTCCTGCAGCGTGTCGGTAATTTCTTTAACGCTTTTGCTGCCGTCAATTAGCTGCATAATTTCGCCAGCGCCCTCGTTAAGCTTAACCATGCCCTCAGGAAACAAAAGTACAAAACAGTTTTGTGCTTTTTCCCACTGAAATCTAAACATAGCATTAAGTGAGGGTATTTTGTTTTCGGCTAATGTACTCACTTAAAAATTCCTTTATGGTAAATAGGATTTAATACGGCATCTTCACCCAGTATAGCTTGATACGGAGCCTTGCCTTGTTGATAAGCTAATGAAATTGAATCTAACATGCTCCAAAGAATATCTAGCTTAAATTGTAGAATATTCAAGGCTTCTTCTTGTGCTTCGCGGCTAGTAAAATGGTCTAATGTTATTTGCAAACCATGATTTACGTCCCGACGAGCTTGCGATAAACGCATTTGAAAATAACTTAATCCTTCAGGCTTTACCCACGGGTAATTGGTGGGCCAAGAGTCAAGTCGGCTTTGATGTATTTCAGGCGCAAACATTTCAGTTAACGACGAACAAGCCGCTTGTTGCCAGTTTGCTCTACGGGCAAAGTTTACATAAGCGTCAACGGCAAAACGCACCCCTGGCAGCACAAATTTTTCATCTAATAAGTCTTGTCGATTTAACCCAACCGCTTCACCTAAACGTAACCAAGCTTCAATGCCGCCTAAGGTTTTGTCGCCCACGCTGCCGTCATGATCAAGAATACGCTGTATCCATAAACGCCTAGTTTCTATATCTCGGCAATTGGCCATAATGGCGGCGTCTTTAATAGAAATATTAGCTTGATAATAAAAACGATTAGCGACCCAGCCTCTTATTTCGGCTTTACTACACTCGCCTTTATGCATGGCGATATGGAAAGGATGATGAATATGGTAAAGCTGGCCTTTATCTTTTAGTTTTTCTTCAAACTGTGCTTTGGTCCAATCTTGCATAAAAATGGATCCTATCAAGTGAGGTTAAATGGTTATTTCCATGCCGTCGGTGGCAATTTCAACGCCATTGTCTAAAACAAACTTATGCTGTTCAGATTCTTCATTCAAAATGGGGTTAGTGTTGTTAATGTGAATAAGAATTTTTCGATCTATCGGGAATTTATTCAACAAGGCAACGGTGCCAAACTCACCATTTACCGGCATATGGCCCATTTCTGAGCCTAGTTTTTTACCCACACCTAGCGCAATCATTTCATCGTCTAGCCATAATGTACCGTCAATAAGTACACAACTGGCTTCTGCCAATATGGCTTCAACTTCAGCATTACTTTCAACAATACCGGGTAAATAGAATAAGTATTTGCCCGTGCTTTTATCAATAATTTTTAAGCCAATGTTATTACCGTCGACTACTTTGTCGCGATAGCGTGAATATGGCGGCGCATTTGACTCAATAATAACCGGTTCAAATACGATGCTTTCAACACCCTTAACACTAAAAGGCGGCCTATTGGTTGTATCTATAGGATTAAAATTAAGTCCACCATGCCAATGTTCTAACAAGTTAAACAGTGGAAAAACCGTTGATAAATCTTCATAAACTACATCACTGCAATAAACTTCCAGTGGCAGCCCTTCACGCAAGGTTAACAGCCCCGTGGTGTGATCTATTTGGCTGTCAGTTAAAATTGCGGCACGAATATTAGTGCCACGACTGCCCTGTTCAGGCCAAAGTTGTGGAGATTGGTTAATTTGTTGACGGATATCAGGCGAGGCGTTAATTAAAACCCAGTCTTTGCCATTGGGGCTAACCGCTATTGACGATTGTGTACGCGGGGTTGCTTTAATTGTACCTTCGCGTAAACCTTTACAATTAGCACAGTGACAATTCCATTGAGGGAATCCGCCACCTGCAGCTGAGCCTAGCACTAAAATTTTCATGTGTGCCTCGAAATAAAAACAAGTGGGAAAAGAGAATCTAGCGAGAGATAATTAATTACTTCAGTTTTTTGTCAATTGAAAATAACTGAAGTAATTTATTCTTAATGACTTAAAAAATTAGCGATTACTGATGTAAAGAGTAACTTCAAATCCTAAACGCATTTCTTCAAAATTAGGCTTAATCCACATAATTTATTCCTCTTTGGTTAATAAAATTTAACTACAACATTGCTTACCTTGTTACTGTATTTAATTTCCATTTAATAAAAAATCATACTTTAGATGGAAAAGCCTAAGCGCATGTATGGATAAAGGCAAATATAATAAAAAAGATATAAAAAAAGGGCTCGAACCATGTATGTTAAAAATGCTGCTTTTAATGGCTTAGCTAAGAGATTCAACCCGAATAGCAGCATCATAAACAAGATAAGTTAGCCCGTATTTACTGACCTTTTGCAAATTCATTAGTGGCATTTACAAGCGCATCAATCATTTTAGGCTCATTGGCGACATGCCCTGCCATTTCAATAATGAACAATTGTGCTTCTGGCCAGCTTTGCGATAACAACCATGCTTGCTCAACGGGACACACCATGTCTTGACGTCCATGAATGATCGTTGTTGGTATATGGCGAATCGTATTTATATGTTCAAGTAACGGGGTATTTTCAATAAAGCATTGATGCATTGAATAATACAACTGAATAATAGCTGCAGCTTTGTCATCTTCTTTTAGGGTAATATCGTCAGTACTGACTAGGTTTTTCCAATGAATTAGATTGGTTTCCCAGTGCTGTATTTTAAGCAGCATAGCGTTTGATATTTGCTTTTCATCGCTAGAAAGTTGTTGATATATTGCCGATAAAGGCTGAGCTTGTGCCGAAATAGGAAGCTGCTCAACTAAGTGTTGCCAAGCCTCGGGAAAAATTTTAGCCGCGCCCTGCTCGCGATAAAACCAGTCTATATCTTGTTGGCGAGCCAAAAATATTCCGCGTAAAATTAAACCCGTTACCCTTTCGGAAAATTGTTGTGCATAACATAACGCTAATGTACTGCCCCAAGAGCCGCCAAAAACCAACCACTTGTCGATAGATAAATGGCGACGAATGGCTTCGATGTCTTGCACCAAGTGCGCGGTAGTATTATTAACTAACGCCCCCTGAGGACGAGAACGGCCACAACCACGCTGATCAAACAATATAATGTGATAAAGCTCAGGATCAAAAAAACATCGATGCGAAGGCCTGCAACCTGAGCCTGGGCCACCATGTAAAAACACCACAGGTATACCGGCTGGATTACCACATTGTTCAATATAAAGTTGGTGTGTTTGTGCTGTGTCTTCTACTGATAATGCGTCATTACCTACGGTGAGGTAATCATGATGAAATGGCTCAATATCAGGGTAAAGTGATAACATTTGTCTAATCCTACAATTCACAACTTATGTTTGTTCTACTTCCGAGTAAATAACCGAGTAAATTACCGAGTAAATACCCAAGCAAATAAGCGAGTAAATAACCGAGCAAAAACCCGAGAAAAATTAACGCTTTTAATTTTGCCCAAGCACAAGCTGAATATTTAAATTACGAACATCATCCCAAGCTTTGTCGTTCGCCGCGATAAACCCCTTCATTTGTAAGGCATTAAGTAACTTTTCACCTTTAGCAGACTTTTTAACCGCTAAAAAGCCATTAAGCAATTTTTCACGAATATCGTCATTCACTCGCGGATGCGTAGCAATAGCATGTGGTGTATAGCCTTGCGATGTCCAGATAATTTTTAATTGCTCCCTAAAATAATCAGGTAAAGCATTAAAAGTGGCCTTAATGCCACCTCCTGCGACAAAACGGCCGGCAGCAATATTGCGATAAACGTTGTCATGAGAATCAACATATTCACTGTTAAAACTAATATCCCGTTGAACGAGGTTTGCCTTAGGAATAAGTGTGGCAGCAAAAGATGCAGGAGCCGGAAAAGCGATAGTTTGCGATGATAAATCGTCAAGTTTATTTATTTTACTGTTTTTAGTGGCAACAATAATACCTTCAATTTTCTTGTCTTGTTCATGCACCAAGGCTTTAAAGCCGACTTCATTACTGAGTACCACGTAATGATAAGGGTTCATGTAAGCAATATCATACTGACCTTGAGCTAAGCGTTTTTCAAAAGTAGGAATATCTGGGGCAGTAGCAAACTGAAGTTCGACACCCGATTCTTGACTAATAAATTTAAGTACAGGTAGCCACTTGCGGGCCAATTTAGAAGAAGACTGCTGAGGAACCACACCAAAAACTAAAGTCTTAGCTTGTTTTACTTGATTAGTTTCAGCTGCATACGCGTTCAAGGAACCCAAAAAGCAGGTGATGTAAGCTATCGCTAAGAATTGAATTAATGCTTTCATTAGTTACCTAATTTTTATTATAAATTTTAATGGCTTGGACTGAAATCATAAGTGTTAAATTCAGTTTTAAATTCATATGTACTTGCAAATTTAAAAGCTAAACACTGCTGTTATCTTCCATGAACTAATCTAGGCTTTAGCGATTGTAAAACATTTTGATACAATTAAATATCACTGACTTATATCATTCTATTTTGTTGTAGTGTTTATATCTGTTATTTGGTTGTTTGTCGTATTTTAGAGAATGACTAGTTCGGTTATTATCTATTCTTACTTTGAATGCAAAAGTAAATTATTTGATAGGTAAAATTGAAAACGAGGTTTTTATATTTTCATAACCTGGTATCATACCCACATAAAAAACTATCCCATGTAATTAATGAATAAACCAATTAAAATAATCGACTTATTTTCAGGCCCCGGTGGCCTCGGAGAAGGCTTTGCAGCATTAAAAGATGATGATGGTAACTCCCCTTTCAAAATAGCTATTTCAATTGAAAAAGAAAAAAGTGCTCATCGTACACTTAAATTAAGAGCTTTTTTTCGCCAGTTTAAAGGAAGTGTCCCAGAAGAGTATTACGATTTTTTAAAAGGGAAATTAGGGAAAACCCCCGAAGAACAACTTTATAAAATACCAAAATATATGGCTCAAGTAGCCGCAGCGGAACTCGAAGCTCAAAATTTAGAGCTTGGTAAAGATAATGATCTGATAAATAAAAAAATATTAGAAGTTATCGGTGAAGATGAATGTATTTTAATAGGTGGTCCGCCTTGCCAAGCATATTCAAATGCAGGCAAGAAAAATAAGAAAGATTACGACCCAACTGCCGATCCTAGAAACTTTCTTTATAAAGAGTATTTAAAAATCATCGCACAGTTCCAACCGACTGTTTTTGTGATGGAAAATGTTAAGGGTATGCTTTCAACTAAAATAAATGGCAAATCCATTTATGATACTATTTTTACTGATTTACATAACCCTTGTAAATCAGTAAAAACAAAACCTCAAAAAAACCGTATAAGACATAACTATAAGATTTTATCTTTAACTGTACCTGAATCTAACAAGAAGGATGTTCAACCGAAAGATTATATTGTTTATAGCGAAAATCACGGTATACCTCAAAGAAGGCACAGGGTTATTTTATTAGGTATAAGGCAAGATATATATCCAAATATCAAAGATGTTTGCCTTGAAAAAGTTAGTACTCAAACTTCAATAGAAGAAGTTCTAGCTGATTTGCCAGCATTGAGAAGTGGACTATCTAAACTAGAAAACACAGATAACAATTGGGTATATAATATTCAAAAGGATGTAAAGAAAACCATAAAGTCATTAAAGGAGAACAAACTACCTGAAATAGCAGATGAAATAGAATTGATATATAAATCTATTAAAGCCCCTACTGAAAAACAAGGACAAGTATTTTCTTTAAAGCGCACATCAAGTATCAAAAGCAAAGAATTAAGTGACTGGTTTTATGATAAAAAACTAGGCCAATATATCACTAACCATGAGACTAGAGGCCACCTAACTGCTGACTTACAACGCTATTTATTTTGTAGTGTTTGGGGTACCGTAAGCAAACGATTGAATTGGACCCCTCGCAGCCCAAAATCGAAAGATTATCCAAAATATCTATATCCAAAACATAAAAACTTTGACAGCGGAAAATTCGCCGACAGGTTTAGAGTCCAACCTTGGGATCTGCCTGCTACCACTATTACCTGTCATATATCTAAAGATGGTCATTCCTACATTCATCCAGACTACCTGCAATGTAGAAGCATGACAGTAAGAGAAGCGGCAAGAATTCAAACATTCCCAGACAATTATTTTTTTGTTGGTAATCGCACAGAACAATATGTACAAGTTGGAAATGCAGTACCACCATTACTAGCAAATAAAATAGCTAAGGTCGTTTCAAATATACTAAGCTAAAGTAAAGGAGAGCTTAGTATGCTCTCCTTTATATTAATAAAGTTTGAAATCACCCTGCAAAATCAAAATCTTGAGCATACGCACCTTCCCTGATTTTGACCGCCAACTTTAATTGCTTATCTGTCGGTACTTTCCCATAATTAATTAAATTTACATATTTTAATGGCATTTCTACATTCAAATGAAATGGCGGATACGTTTCAGAATAAAATTCAGATAATAAAGTCCATTCTTTAGCTGAAATACTCATAACATACTCTAAATCACTTATTGTTTTTGAGGTCTGTTTTAATTCTTTTTTCTTAACTTTAACTTCAAGTTGCTGCTTGTTATTTAACAAGTCTTTAGGATCAATAGTACTTATATCAATATCTAATTCTTGAAATTTAAGCCAACCTTTTTCAGATTTACAAAATTCTGAGGGATTAGCTATACCACCTCGAAATGAAGGGTCTGTTATTTTATTACGAACAAATTTACCTAACTGTACGATGTAATCAAGAAAGCTGTCAGAAACTGATTGCTTCTTATATATACGCTCTAAATTAATATCTTTCCCGTGTTTTTTTAAGGAGAACCTTAACAGCCCTAATGTATATGTTACTACTTCAGCTTTTAATCCCTTTTCAGCTTTATACCAATCAGAGCGGGGTATAGCATAATCAGCAGCCCTAAATAAAATCATTTTAGCGACTAGGTCATTAAAAAATACGGCTCCAAACTCATCTTCATTTTTTTCAAATTCTTTAAGAATCGATTGCCCTAGTAATTTTAAATTAGCTTGGGCCCCCTTTTTAACTTCATGTGGCTTCATTCTCCAAGTATTTTCATACTTGGCCATATCAGTTTTTGTAAAAACCTGATTTTTGGGATATTCCGCAATGAATTTGTTTTGTCTACTTGTGCTCATTGCTCTTAATTGTGTTGAATATTGCCCTCTTGCTCTTTCATAAAACCATTTAGTAGGGAAGCCAGTTTCGCCTGGTGGCATTAATTGCTTCCTAGAACGAGTTTCAATATTTGTATGGAATGGATGATTAGAAACTAAATCAGATTGCTGAATTGAATTTTGAGAGTTAGCAAAAGTGGCAATATTACTTTTTAAAATATCAGCAGTTTCTTTTTCTCCAACAACTGTTAGTTTCATCTGAACAAACACTTTAGTTAAGTCAATTTCACTATAGGAATACTCTCTATCTTCTCCTTTTAATTTACCCTTATCACGAGGTGAAAAATATATTGAAGCTGTTGTTTGACCACCATTCACAATTTGCATGTTTTCCAGTTCAGTAACTAACGTTTGACCATTTAACAACTCTGTTTTAATTGCTGTCGCAGTAACCGTTAAGCCATTATTATAAGCAAAGAAACGTTCTGGTTCAGTTAATAGCGATTTACGCATTCCTTTATTAGTCCCAGCTCTAAAATCTAAAAAAGTTCTCACATTGCTTTCTAGAAGACGTTGACCAAATTCATCATATATATCACTAAGTAATGTGGCTGGCATAATACCTAAATACGTACTTACGCCATTCTCTAAATCATTAGCAGGTAAAACTTTGAGCTCACCTCCTAACTCTTTAATATCTACAGTAAACTCTTCTGAATCACCATCTGACTGAGTTAAATCTTTTAATCTTTCGATATCCCAGATTTCGATAGAAGTATCTTTCTCTAATATTTCACCGATGGTTAGTTTCTTTACTCGTGTGCTTAATTGCTGATCTGTGAATATAACAACTCTGATTTTTATAGCATCATCAAGATAATGACTGATTTCATCTGCCGCCATTCTTCCAGGGTCAGTAACTTCAAGGTTTTTTATAAAGTTTTGATCGACACTCCCTTCAAAAAATTTGGTAACCCTTTTGCTTATGTCTTTAATTTTGGTATTAGTAAGGGTATCAATAAAATCTGGTTCATTTGTAAAGTTAACAACAATTCCACAAATAGTTTTCTCAAGTGCATTCCAGCTATAGCCATCTAATTTCATACCTTTATGGGTATTGCGATACGGACAATACTGAACATCATCTAAAATACCAGCTTCGGATAAAAGTTCGCTTACATGTTCAAAAAAGCTTTCTTCAGGGAAAATCTCATTCTTGTCTGCGTCAATGTTAGAAATACTATAAAGTTCATTTTTATATGCTAAAAGGTCATCCATTCTTAATTACCTCTTCAATTGATTTTTTACTTTCATATCCTTTAATCGCAGAAACTAACAAGTCATAACGTAAACCAGCAATAGAACTTGGTACATCCGAGTTTCTTAAGCATGGAAAAGAGTCGCTAATCTGATAAAGCGTTTGTGAAATTAAAGTATTTTTGCTGTTAAGTTGTTTTTCACTTGCCTTGCCATATAGATCAAAAACTTTTTGTATAAAAAGAATTTCTGTTGAAAGATCTTGGCTAATCATAGATAGACAATTATCGTATAAATCTTTTAGTGAATACCCAAACTTTGAGTCAGAGGGGTTCGCTACAATATGCAGTAAGTACAAATTTTCAGTTATTATATCTAGTTGCTCTAATGAACTAATTGTTATTTTTCTAGCTTCACTTGAGAAACTAGTTTTAACCTCAACGGCAATTTTGTTTAAAGTGAAATCTTGTTTTTTACCTTCGGGTCCTACCCAAAAACGTATTGATTCAAAAGGCGAATGATATGGTAAAATAACCTCTGAAAGAGTAAATAATTCCCCCCATAAACCAATATATTCAGCTTCAGATAAACCAGTTCTTTGAGGCTTTAAAAAATTAGCCCAAGACTTAATTCTTGCTTGTACTCTATCTAGTAATTCATGACCTGAAAATTGACTACAATTGTAAGCAATGTCTTTTGCAACTATAGAAAACTTGGTTCTTAATTCAAGATTCAAATCAGTTAAAGTACAACAGAGTCTTGTCGCTCCAATAAAGTCATTATCTACTTGTATGTCTAAAGCAGCTAAGCCTTCCAAAGCCATTATATTGAATTCACCTACTTCATGAACAAAAAACATTACTTTCCCAAGGCCATCAATTGAAACCCAAAAGCGTTCATCATTCAAATACAAACGCCTACCGCTAGGATAACAAGCATTAACTAATGATTCCCAAGGATCATCATTAAAAAGCTTCTGATAATTACTCTTCGTCATAGTCATCATAATCTGCAATTTCTCTTAATTTACTTTGAATCTTATTAACTTTATATTCATGCTTTGTTGTTTTATTTAATTCGATGATTTCTTTACTCGTCAGCCCTTTCAATTTATCAATACGAGGAAACGATAAAGAAAAACCCAAAGTAGCTTTGTTACCATGAGCTAATTTAATCTTAGGGTTAGGGTTATGCTTTTTGTTATAAGGAAATGGTGTGACATGAGCGACAGCAAATAAATAAATAATTAAACCTGGAAAGTCTCTTTCTTCCGCGCAAAGGTAATCAAAATTTACAGGTTTAGTATCCATTGAGTTTGAAACTAATTCAGGGTTCTCTAAAAATATCTTCTCATCATCTGGATTACCAAGTTGTACACTTGGGATATAATAATTTCCATCTTTAAAATTCATAGCTCGCTTTGGTAATATGATATCTTCCCCAACGAATGGGTATGGCGTATTTATGAACTTCTCATCGTTACTTTCAAGTAAATCAACCCACTTTGGATTACGGCTTTTACTCTGATTAAATAAGGCAACCTTCGGTGTTTTTAGTCCTTTGTTTTTCATACTTTTCAAGTGCGAAATTACAGCGCGATTTCCGATATCATCTTCAGGTAAATCAATATTCTGAACGAAAGCTATTATATCTTCATAACTCACATCAGAAAAAACAACAGGGCCTCCTTTATATTTATTTGAAAGTGTATTGTCTTTTTTCCCGCCGTCGGTCAATGCTTGAATAAATGCCCCTGCGTAAGCAAGGTTCTTAATATTAACATCCTTATTTTCCTTAAACTTAAAACGTCTTTGAATTTGCCCCCAAAGATCTTGTCTTATTACTTCTGACGTACCTGCCCCTATTTTATTTTTGGCTGTGATTATCATAGCGCCGGGGTGTTCTCTAACTTTTAAACCAAACTCACTTGGCCTATCACCTCTTTTACTCATCAAATCTAATTCTTGATAAATTTCTTTTATCGATGAAGAAATAAATGAATACCAATCATAAGATTCTTCAGGGAGATAAACTTTACATAGATCTTTGTAAGTAGGACGATAACCAAACCAACGACACATCTGCATTAATGTATCATATGCCTTTGAATTTCTTGCAAAATACGAAATTGACAAACCTTCTAAGGTTAACCCTCTAGAAAGCTTGTGCCCCCCAATGACTATTACTGAAAGCCCATATTCTTTATGCTTAGAATAATCTAAATCTTTATTATCGGATTTTTTGTTACTTTGGTTTATAGCCCATGTTTCAATTTTACCAGAAGCCTCTAATAGTCGATTAAATACATTTTCATAGTTTTCTTTAACATTGAAAATTTTGTTAAACGTTGATTCAAGTTCAGCTAACCTATTACTCGACCTTGCGGCTACAATATCAAGACCAGAATAAGCTATAATTGCTTGATTAATTTCTTTATGGTATTCCTCGATAAAAAATTCTAATTGGTTTTGATGATCTTTTAAATGAGAAACATTTACTAGCATCGTATTATGTGCAGCGTTTTCACCTCTAATACATCTTATAGCAACTACAATAATGAAAGCTCGTATAGCTTCTTTTAAGCTTTCAGGTAATAAAGGGACGCTTTGTATTTTTTTTAATTCAAAAATTGGCTGGTGGTCACTTATAAGTATTACAGGTGTTATTATGTCTTTTTCATTAGTTACCTCTTCACTTTCTAATTCTTGTGGAGTCCCATCCCCAAAAAAGAAATCCTGGCCCATATAATTATCAGGGACTGGGATTTTTATCATAAAGTCACGCGGGAATAGGTCATCTTCATCCGTATAAGAATTACTATCGGGGTCTATGAAAATATTAGCAAAAGGCGTAGCTGTATAACCAACATAAGTATTTCTATTGAATAGAGTTAATAAGTTCCGTATACAGTCATTAGTTTTAGTTACTTCTTCCTTATGATGCTTTGTATTTATTGAAGCATAATCAGCTTCATCATCTATTAGTAACAAAGGCCCATCTAGTCTTTTACCAGATTCAGGATTAAGAAAATGCTCTTCTTTAATGAATTTATATAAGCCTTCAAGAACACCTGTATGTTTTTTAATAGTGAAAATAACAGGATCAGAACCATTGAGCTTAAAGCCAAAGTTATCAGCAGATGGTTTATTAAAATCTCCCATTGTTGATGTGCCAGTATGGATTTTATTAGGATTAAAAATGCCAACGCCTATTGGTGCTGCCGTAGCTTTATTTTCTAAAATTAAATGTTTTGATTCTTTGCCTAGAACGCCTTCATCTATTCTTTCTTGGGTTTGTTTACGTAGATCATTCAAGTGACCTCCTAAAACAATTATGGTTTTATATCCACAATCGATAGCTTTATTAATTAATCCAAGATAATTTTGAGTTTTACCCGATTGAACATTTCCCATAACAAGCCCTTTTCTAGACCAAGTACCTGGGGTTTTAGGGTCACCAGAGTAGTCTAAAATTGAATCTATCACTTTTTCATTTTCATTTATGACATCTATAGCTCTAGCTTGAGATATAAGCATTTCTTTATATGCATTCCAATGTGCCCAATCTATTTGAGATTTTTTATTATTGAACCATAGAGGTAAGTCGGGGTTAGCTATCTTGATAGTTCGCTCACCAATTTTTATGTTAAACATGCTCTCAAGTTGAAATTTAAGTAATTTGAAATCTTCTCCGCTAAATTGAAAGTCAGGTATCTGTTTAAACTCTTGTACTACTTTTTTCACAGTTTCATCAATAAAACTAGGGGTAATTGAAACACCTAATTCTTCCATCATTTTTAGTTTTGATGCTATTTGTGATATTAATTTATTAAAAAAAGAACTATTCATTTATTTCTTCCTCAAAAACCCTATTCATTAACGCTTCCAATAAAGCATCTGTTGTATTTTCTTGATCTATATCTCGCGGAGATTCAGACATTTTTTGATAAATATGGTTTAAAGGTAAATTTTCAGCTAACTGGCCTAGGTACTTAATTAACTTGTTTTTTTTCTCTTTAGTTAGCTCACTAAATATTTCAAGTAATGGATCGTTTTCAGCAGATATTTGGTAACTGATCGTTTTATCATTTTCATTTTCTTGAATATTCCAATACTTATTAGCTACATCCTGTTTACCACGGTACCTATAAACACGTTTAGATCTTTTAATTGGATCTGATAAAAACTTACGAAGTTCTTTTTTAATTCTTGGCGGTAGCTGTAAGCTTGCCTTTTTAACATCTGTAGACCAATCCTGATCTAGTGATGAAGGTACGTTTACCTCTACTCTAGCTAAAGCACCTAGTTGACTTGTTTTTGCTAAACCTAACCACCCTCCAGCATTTATCAATCTCCCTTCTCGATATATATACAAACCTTGATTTTGTACTATGCCGTTAGCACCACCTAATCGCTCAAGTGGCTTTGATTCCATTCGATTAAAATGCGGTAATACGTGCGTATTAATTTCAATGTACCCTCCTTTACATCTTAATTTTTCAGAGCGACCTTCTTGATAGCCTTGAGAGCGAGACATAAAGGGATCAATTGGTTCTAGCTTCCTTCCATTTATTGAGAAGCGCCGTTTATTCTGCCCTTCCATAAACTTATGAAAGTGCAGCGATATATAGTCTGATAAATCACTTAAATTAGCAGACATAATTGTTTCATTGTCTAATGAATGACTTGTTTTATTAATGCAAGACAGTTTCTCCCAAATAACTTGAGTGCCCTGCCCCAATTGACTATCAAGTAAAAGTAATGGATGCGATTTAAGTTCATCTTCTTCAAGTATCTCTAAACACCAAGTATTTTCATTCTCAATACGGTCAATATCCCAAATGGCAGCACACAACGGACCGCCTACTTTTTTAGAAATAACTGTCAACCTTCTAGCTTGAGAAAAGCTGGCTGTTTTTAAACCTGAACCAAAGCGCCCTAAATCCCCCCTTAATCTTTCGTCACTTGGGTCCTTACAGCCAATTCGCATATTATGAATAAGCTCGTCAGGAGACATCCCATCGCCATCATCAACTATCGAAATATTGGGTTCTTCTAAACCAGGAAGTGACCGGATTTCAATATTTTTGGCATTGGCTGTTATAGAATTATCCAAAATATCTGACACAGCTGAAGGCATGGTATAACCAATTCTCATTAATGTTTTTATATGGGATTTTGGATCTGGGGATGCATCAGTAAAGCGACTCATAATTTATCACCTAAAATAAGTTTAACTTTATTGAGTGCTATATTTTCTTTAATATCCAAACCGTCGGCACTAGCACTAACCTCACACAAATAAATTACAAACTCATGTATACCTAAAATTTTTACCTTTTCTAAGTAATCTTCAAGCTGTAAGTTTTCATCGAAAAAGTCATCGATCGCCTTATTAAAAAATTCCAGTGTATAGTTTGAGCTTTTCGAAGTGATTGTGTTGTAAATACTCTCTTCTTCCATTTGAGAAATAATGCCGTCTTTACCGCATACACAAGCCGCTATTTTAACAATTACATCCAAAGTTTCTGTTTTCATAAAAATTCCTTCTATAAAATATTCAATACCAATAAGTAATCAACTTATCCGTTTAATTTAAGTAATCACCACTCTCTCAATTGCTGCATTTCTTTCAATCGCCCGCGTTGCATTACCAGAGCTTCAAACAAGTCATCTATTGAAGTGTTATCTGAATTTAATCCTGGCAATGCAATATTCGCTTCAGCAAAAAAACGCTTACTTTCTGCTGTGACGCTTGATGTTTGCTCTAGCGTTTTTGGCGGTGTAAAAAGCTTATTGCTGATCAAGTAGCCTATTGGCGCTTCATTTACTTCATGCTTATTATTTATTTCTTCTGCGCTAGCTGAGCTAATATCATCGTTCAACCAAGCAGTTTGCCACCATTGTTGAATTCTTGCTTTAGCTGTTTTTAACTTGTGCTCTGTCGGCAATCGGTCACTTTTTTGGTTATTAATTTGGCTATCAGTCGGCAACAAATTCCATAAATCGTTATTTGGCCAACGAGCAAATGGCATGCTGTGATCAATATCGTATTTTTGTTGTAACGACTTTGCTGACCACACACACTGAATTTGCTCACTTTTCGGTAACTGTTGCTTAAGCTGTTCAAAGCGATTTCGTACTTCGGTTGTTGTTCGTTTTGGCTCTAACCAATTCAGTGCTTGGTATAAATGAAACTGCTTTTCAGGCGATGAATATTGGCTGTTGCCCGAATAACTCGCCATGGTTTTAACCCACTCACTTACCAGTACGGGTTCAATCCAGCATGCATAACGATTAAACGCTAACCATGTTGATTCAGGTAATGAGAACTCGCCCCATTGCTCAAGCGTTTGCAAATCTAGGAAGATACTGTCTTTGGCTTTAACGGTTTTACTGGCAACGTCAAATACCTTTGCACTGCTATTAGCCTCTTGATTAGGAAAGGTAATATAACGACAAGGCATGGTTTTAATATTACTGACTGCCGCTGAAATGGTTTTATGAAGTGCTATGGCATCTTCACCGGTGAATAAATTACCGATGCGATAATCTGAAGCACTACGGTGCGTTAACTTGTGCCAACCATTAGGCTTCATAAAACCCATGTTTGGACTTTTATTAGGTGATTGAAATAACTGATGCGTATCGATTAAGTCTTTGTATTGGTGACACCAATAAAGTGCGACTAAACCCGCAGGTAAAATAACGCGATCACCAAAGGGTGATGACTCTCTTCGCAAAACAGCACCTGGGTGTCCATCGGCAATTCTTAGTAATACTCGTAACAAAGCCAGTTTATGAGTGGCTGCTTTACCATCATTAATTGCAACATGGCGAATAAATGGAAATGCACCTGTGCCATCGTCTGGCATTTGCAACACAAGGGTTTGCCAAGAAACGTGGCTTCTTCCGAGTTTGTCTGCTTCTTTTTGTGTTTCTAACTTGGTAAATAGACCAACATCAGTCGCTAACTGCTTTAATTCATCAGTGCACACGATATGCATTTTACGCTGTTTAAAGTCTTCTTCAGTTTGGCCGTGGCGAAGTGATATAACTAATTTACCGCCGGGTTTTAATAGATTGGCAAGTTTACGAATTGCGCGAGCGCGATCACTTTGAGGAATATGCATCCAAACTGCACTTAACAAGATTAAGTCAAAACTAACTTCTTGTTTAGTGATAACGCTTAAAGATGGTAAAGCATCGTTGAGCCATTTTACTTTTAAGTCTTTGGTGACTTCAGCGCCTAAATTGGCAAGCTCAGTTGCGGGTTCAACCGCATAAACTTGAATATTGTTATCGGTTTTATGCTGTTTTTCGGCTAGTTCGGCTATATGCTTTGCATCGCGACCTGCGCCAGCGCCTAAGTCAAGAATACGTGCATTAGGGTTTTCAATGATGGCTGGCAGAAATTGCGACCAACTTTGATGAACCTCTTCAAATGACTTTGAAAGGTATTGTTTGGCAAGCTCTTCTGCATTTTCATTATAATACTGAGGTGTCACTGCATCATCCTAATTGCACTACGTCCATTTACTCAAAATAATAACTTTGAGATATTAATACCATGCTAGATGTCAATATCAACAATACATTATGTAACACAAAGGTTGATTGAAATGTAATTAATTGTCAACGAGCATTTAAAGTTAAGTAATTAACTTACTTCACATTTATCAGTTTAGTAATGTTAATGTGTAAGCCATTTTATGAAATGACGATTCTAAACAATGAACAAACAAGAATACTTACAGAGCTGTTATCAACAATTAGTGCAGGTTTTTGAGCTTGCAAGCCAACACAAAAAAGATGAAAAACAAAAGTGTAGAACTGAGGGCTTTATGCATGCCGGTAAAGCATTGGGTGTTATATCACATGAAGAGGCTGTTGCTGTGATGGAGCAAGCGCACTTTGATGTATTTGGTGAAAGTATTAGCGAGCGCCGTGGTAGAAAAGCTAGTTTAAAAGCGGCTATTGCGCGAGGCGATGATGACTTTATTAATATTCCAGCTTATGAGCGTTGTAAAAGTTAGTAACGTTGTTGTCACTGCTTTTTATATTAAACTTTTGTTATTCGTTATTTGCTATTTGAAGTGGACAGGATTAAGACTTTAACAACTCCGTGTAAGAAAAAGCCTTAAAATATCGTTATTTGATTATGCTATTTTTCGAGTTGACGAAAGTAATCGAAAATTTCAGGTACGTTACCGTCACCCAAGCCAGCGTCTACTGCGGCTTGTAAGTTAGTAGAAGCGCCTTCAGCAATTCTTGATTCTGTGCCTAATTCTTCCAACATTTTTACAAAATATCCTAAGTCTTTATTCGCGTTAGCGATAGAAAAGCCAAGGTCACTTACACCGTCAACGGCGTAGTTTTTACAAAATTGCATAAACGGTGAATTCGACGGTCCTGCTGACATAATGTCGAATAGTTGTTGGCGGTCAACACCCGCTAAATCAGCCACAGCAAACGCCTGTGACATAGCGCAAACGGTGGTCATGCCCATAAAGTTATTAATAAGTTTCGTTGTGTGCCCTGCACCTAGCGCGCCTAAGTAAAATACATTTTCGCCTTGGTGTTGCAATACCGGTTTAACTTTTTCAAAGGTTGCTTGCTCACCTGCCGCCATAATGTTTAATAAACCATCTTTGGCGTGTGCTGGTGTTCGGCCAAGTGGTGCGTCGATCATACCTGCGCCTTTGGCAGCTAAGTCAGCACCAATTTTTTTAGTTGATGCTGGAATTGAAGTACCAAAGTCGACTAATACTGCGCCGGCTTTAATCCCCGCTAAAATGCCTGTTTCGCCATAAACTAAACTTTCAACCACGGCTGATGTGGTAAGACAAAGCATAACTATATCGCTTGCTGCCGCTAATTCTTTTGGTGTGGCGGCTACGTTAGCACCGCGCGCAACACAAACTGAAACTGATGCTTTCTTTTGGTCTAAAACAGTAACTTGGTAGCCTCTATTTTGCAGGTTTTCTACCATGTTAGCGCCCATAAGGCCTAGCCCGATAAAACCAATGGTTGGTTTTGTCATGATGTTCTCCTAATAAATCGCTAAGGTTTAACGGTGAATTACCGCCATGTGCCTAAACAATATCCATGGTGATAATTCAACTACACTGATGACGTTTTGTTTAAGAGCAGCGCAAACTGCACTTAAACATATTGATAAACCAGCGGTTAAAATTTAGCTTTTACACCAAACTCCCATTTTGTACCTGAGCGAGAGTAATCGGCGATGGTGGTATCGTTGCCTCGGGTCATAAGTTGTGGCTCATTAGTTAAATTAAGCCCTTTGACGAAAACACTAACATTTGAGTTGATTTTGTATTTTGCAGACATGTCCATATAGACAGCGTCTTGCACATATCGGTGTGAACGGTCTGGAAATGGCAGGCTGTTAGGTTGTAAATATTTAGAACGATACTTCCACATTAAGCGAACTGTGGTGTTGTCACCTTCCCAGTAAACTGACGCTGACGCGACATTTTTAGAGAAGCCAAATAAGTTTGCATCTGGAACAATACCCGCACTGGCAGGCTCTTCGGTAACAAAGTCTGAACTTGCGTAGTTCCACGCAACCTTAGCCCCTAATCCGTTAAACGGTGCAGGTAATTCAACAAAATGTTTTTGCGCTGTTATTTCAACACCTTTAATGACAGATTCGTCAGTAGAGGTTTGTTTCACTAAATGACTAACACCTGTGTACGTTGTATCAACGCCATCAAGGTTAACAATAATGTCACGTTGTTCTGTATTTGTTTCGTAACCACCAGTGAACGACTTATGATAAAGCGCTAAGGTTACCGCGGCATCTTCTGACGGATAATATTCAAAAGATAGGTCGTAGTTTAACGCTGTGTATGGGTCTAAGTGGTTACCATTGGCTTCACCGCCACGAATAACTTCTGAATAATCGTTATTGGTTGCTGCGTCACAAATGGTGTCGTCTTCATCTTCACAGGTTTCGTAACTAACACCTGCTGACATGGCATTTAATTGAAAACGAGACATTGAACGATAAGCTGCAGTACGTACATAAAACTCATCAGTAACGTGGAATGTTAAGTTTAAGCTAGGTAATACTTCGGTATATTCTGATGCTAAAGTTACGCGTTCAATGTCACCTGTTGGGTTAATTTCAGCGGCATAGGTATCGGTTTCTTCGTCAGTAGTAATATAGACTTTGTCACCCCAACCTTCAGATTCAGTTTTGGTTGTTACAACGCGAACACCAACATTACCGTAAACAGGGATCCCACCAATTTCGGCATCAAAGTTCGCCATTACGTAACCTGCGGTAATGGTTTCGGTAACATCACGGTCAGCACCATCACGGCCATCTTCACGCTCACCTATGTCATAATAGTCGGTACTAGTTGCGCCGGGTAATTGCCCCAATACTTGACCAATAAAACATTTATGATCGTAAGTAGCATAACGTGTTGCGTCGCCACCACTGCCAGGTTCTTCAGTAAATTGAATGTTGTTTGAATGACCATTTTGACAGTTGTCAATAATGCCATTAATTAACGCTGAGTTAGCATCTGGGTTTAAGCCGTCCCAGTTATTATCTTCGTTGTCACTTGACCCGTATCTTTGTGTGCCATCGGCAAGCACTAATGATACGTCATTAGTTACATAGTCAAGCAGGTGCTCTTTTGAATAACGTACGCCCACTTTGACGCTTGAAAAATATTCATTGTCTAATTGATATTCACCGTCAAGGTTAATGGCGAATATGTCATCGTTACGTTCTTCGTGGGCACGACGATATTCTACATAAGCATGGTCATCGTTAACAAAATTACCCATATCACTTGCGTCAAACACGTCTGAACCAACAAATCCTGAATCGTCAGGACCTAAGCGATTATCGTCTAACCAAGTTAATGTAGGTACATTACGTCCACGAAAATCTAATGCATAGTTATAACGCTCTGTTGAACGAAATTTAGTACGTTGGCGTAAACGGTAGCGATATGATTCAGAGTAAGACAAGTCGAGTGCGAGGGTTAAATCTTCAGTAGGTGAATATTCTATTTCTATACCACCACCACGATATTCATCAACTTGGTTACGGTCTTCACCTTGCAATGTTGGACGTGCTTCACCTGTTGCATAAAGCAAGGTGTGATCGTCTGCAATAATATGGTCGGCTAAATCATCTCGTCTTGAATCTAGCGCTAGCTCCATACGTTTTTCAGTGTATTCTAAATCTGAATATTCGTAATCTATATTAATTTCTAAATCATCACGAGGTATCCATTGAAAAGTAAATACTGCGCCGGTACGAACATCTTCATCTTCACCTGTTCGCCAGTAGGCGTCATTGGGTACATAAAAAATACTGCTTTGATCAAAGTCGGCTAAGTCAGTGTCTATGCCTAATTCTGGCTCGCGACCCACGCGACCTGAGCTAACACCTTGTTGACCCGTGGCACAATTACTGCCACCAATTAAGTTTGAACCATCAGCAGCGCGCAGTGCACATACTGCCATTTGTGAACTGCCGCCAAAGTTTTCTTCTGGGTTTGCAGAGTCTGAATGGTTAAGGCCTAGGGTAAAACCCATATCGCCTAAATCTTCTGTTTCCCATTGTTGAACCGTTGAGATAACAAACTTTTTACCCCAAGGCGAAGTGTCACCATCAACGTCGCTGTAATAGTCGTTATAAACACCCGTTGCTTGAACGGTAGTTTGCGCCTCACCATAGTCAACAGCGCGTAAAGAATTAACGTCGATAGTGCCTGACGTACCCCCTTCAACTAGGTCAGCTTGTTGTGATTTATAAATAACCACTTTGTCGACAAGTTCAGAGGGAAATTTTTTGAAGTTTACTGCACGACCTGGGCCGGCATTGGTAATGGTTCTGCCATTAAAGGTTGAGTAACCCCAATATGAACCCAAACCACGGATAGAGATTTCGTTTTGACTACCTTTTAAACGGTGACCAGAGGCACCGGAAATATTTTCGATAACGTCTGATAATGACAAACCAGGTAAATCGCCAAAGTCTGCTGCGGCTACCGCATCAACAATTGCCGTACTGTTCTTTTTCTCATTCAGTGAACGCGTCATCGTTCGCCTTAAGCCACCACTAACTTCAATTACTTCAATTTCAGCGTCTACTTTTTTTTCACTTTCTTCTTCCGCCGCTACAGCAGGAAATGCAAGTAAAGTTAATAGCGTTGATGCACAAAGAAATTGTTTAGGGTAGCTGGCCTGCTTGCGCACAACGCAGCTAATTTTATTTAACTTATTGAAAGTAGCCATTTATATTCCCGATTCATTATAGTTTTTATTTTCGTTGTTGTTTATTCAAACAATATAAAACGATATTGTCAACCAATTTGGCAACACAAAACATTAAAAAACAGACAAACCTATATTACCAATGGCAAAACAAACATTAACCAATTATATTTTTATTTATACGTTTATTATCTAGTATTCAGCTGTTATTTTTCAACAACAGCTAAGCCAAAGTACCTGCATCAGACATAATTATAATCGCAATAATTAAAAATATTTAAAGCCACTCAAACACACTAAAAGACATTTACCAAAATAATATTTTGGTTGACCAAGGTGTATTACGTAGTGTAAAAAACCTTAACAGAGCATTAAAATGAAGTTTTTTTTGCCTTAAGCACAAGCTTTATCTGATTAAAGACCTGACAAAAAAACAAATATAAAAACTCAAATAAAAGAAACCAAAATTTGATAGCGGCAATGACGTATTCAATTTAAGTAAGCAGTTAGGATAACTATGCAAATACAAAAATCACTTTTAACCTTTATGACTCTATTTGGCTTAGCTGGCTGTGGTGGCAGTACGTCAAGTAACACCACACCACAAGAGGCGCCAAAGCCAGCTGACGTTCAAACTGCCACGCCTGCTTACATAGATGACATTAGCTGTAATGTGAGTTATCCGCTGCAAATTTCGATGATTAATAGCGATTCTGAAGAAGGTAACCTACCGACCCTTTTTGATAAAAACAAAACCAATGTGTCGAGTTGGCAGGCCACTGAAACCAACAGTAATCTAGTCATAACGCTTGCAGAGCCTGCGCTAATAAAGCAAATGGTTATTACTTGGCAGAATTTAAACTACGCACATCTTTACAATGTTTATGCCTCTAAAGACCAAGAAAACTGGCAATTACTGAATAGCAAAGACCAAAGTGAAAAAAATACGCTTATACCTGATGTAATTCGCTTAGACGAAATAAGCACAGCAACAGCAAAATATTTAAAGATAGAGCTATTAGGCAATGAGGTTTCTGAGCCAAGTAAACTCTTAGAAATTGAAGCCCTAGGCTGCGAAAGCGATGTCAGTCATAACATCGAATTAATTGACTGGTATTTAAGTGTGCCAACCGATGAAGACAATAACGGCAAGTCTGACAGCATTAAGGAAGATGATCTTGCCGATGGTTATTTTGATCCGCGTTTTTTCAGTTTATCAAAAGATGGTGGCTTAATATTTAGCACTTCGGTTACTGGCTATAAAACCTCTACCAATACTAACTACGTGCGTTCAGAGTTGCGTGAAATGTTACGCAGAGGAAACACAAGTCACAGCACTCAAGGCGTTAATAAAAATAACTGGGTGTTTTCTACTGCGCCACAAATAGACCTAAACAATGCCGGAGGTATCGACGGCGAGCTTACTGCTGAACTAGCGGTCAATAGCGTTACCACCACAGGCGAAGACTACCAAATAGGCCGCGTTATTATTGGCCAAATTCATGCTAATGACGATGAGCCGGTACGACTTTATTATCGAAAATTACCTAACAATTCAAACGGTGCTATTTACATTGCCCATGAAGAACTTGGTGGCGATGATACTTATTACGAGATTATCGGCAGTCGGTCTAATAGCGCAGATAACCCCACAAACGGTATTGCTTTGAATGAGAAGTTTAGTTATTCAATAACGGTTGTAGGCCACGCGCTGACTGTGACGATTACAAAAGCCGATGGTAGTGAATTTGAGCAAACCGTTGACATGACACAAAGCGGATATGATGTGGGTAGCCAATATATGTATTTTAAAGCCGGGGTATATAACCAAAATAATTCAGGTGATGCGCATGATTATGTCCAGGCGACATTCTACCAAATCGATAATAGTCACAGCGGCTATCCATACTAAAACAATAAGATAAGAGGTTAACGATGAAAAAATTCTATTTTTTACTTTTTTTGCTCAGTTTTACTAGCTTAGCAGCAGAAACAAACACTCAACATTTTTTCAATGAGAATTTAGTTATTGAGCTGTCAACTGAATTCAGAGCGTTATCTGCGTCGGATTTAAACAAACGCTATGGAGAACAGAAAAACCCTCCAGCCTATGCATTTAGCGATAAAGATCAAAGTGTAAGCTTTACTTTTACGCAATATTCAACACCGGCAGAGAAGAAAAGCATGAATAAAATTCATAAGTCTTTATCCGGTATGTTGCGTAAAGCTAATGACAAAGCGCGATGGAAAAAAGACAAGGTATATAGCCGCCTAGGCACTAAAGTTGCCGTATTTGAGTACGAAATTAAATCGATTGGTAAATACCAGTACAACCTCACTTATACCCTTCCGGTTGACGGAAAGTTAACACTTATATCATTCACTACAACCGATAAAAAATATAAAAACAAGTGGCTAGACCTAGCAAGAGAAAGCATGGATTCAATACAACTAAAGGCTTTATAAAGTTTTTAATAATAAAATTTTTAATATTAAAATTTTTAATAATAAAATTTTTAATAATAAAATTTTTAATAATAAAATTTTTAATAATAAAATTTTACAGTTTTTTTGGCTACTTATCGCTAAAAAACTGATGAATATGTCATCAATAAAAATATATTGGTTGACAAAGTGGCTATACAAATTAGTATAAATAACAAACCAAATAGCAGCGAATGTTTTTACCAAAAAAATAGTGGGATTATAATAATGAAAAAGTTAATGAATAAAACGATTGCTATATCAACCATTGCTTTAGCAATGGTTGGTTGTAAAACAGATACATTACCGGATAAAAATGGGAATTCATTTGGTCAACTTGCACTTGTAGGGGAAGCAAAAGTTGGTGAAACACTAACAACGACGTTAACAGATGGTAATGGCTTAGATGAATCAGCTGTTTCTTACACTTGGATGGCAGACGACGTTGCTATTGCAAGTGCAACATCAAGCTCTTTAATGTTAACTGCAGAACATACAGGCGCAAATATCAAGGTTAGCGTTTCTTATACCGATAACGATGATTACAGTGAAAAAATCACCTCTAACTCAACGGCTGATGTGTTAATTAACTTTGCTGGTACCATTGATATTACCGGCACTTTAGAGTCTGGAAAGTTACTCACGTCGACTTTACTAGATGACAATGACTTTGCTCCACAAAGCGTAGTTTATAGCTGGCTTGCCGATAGCGTTGTCATTGACGGCGCAACTGAATCAACCTTAGCATTAACCGATAATGAAGTAGGTAAAACAGTGGTTGTTACGGCAACTTATTTTGATCTAGATGGTTATAACGAATCGCTTACTTCTGAAGCCACCGCTGCTATTTCCTCTGCTTCTGCAAATACACCCGCCACATTTTCAGGTAACTTAATGGCAACAGTGGCTAACGACGTAAACGGTGCTATTACTGGCACAGTTGTTGTGAGCGATGATGACGTTAATGAAAATATGGCTGAAGCTCAAACCGATATAACAACAACATTCGGCATGTTCTCTATTTTGGCAACAGGTGAATGGACATATACGCTTGATACGCAAAACTCAACGGTAGCTTCATTAGCGAATGAGAATGATATTGTTACAGATACCGTTACCATTAATTCTACTGATGGTACGGTAGCTGAAATAGTTTATACCATTACAGGTGCCAAAGTTTTCGCCGCGACCAAAGCGGCCAAAATTACCGATAACATGACTGATGACGCGGGTGAATTACGTTATAAGTTGTCTTCGAGCGATATTATTAAAGCAGGCAAATTAACGGTCTCTTTCTTAAAAGAAGCCGCTATTGCAAAAGACGCTTACATTGGTTTGTATGGTACTTCAACTAGCACTAGTAATGCGATGATCGATTTACGTATTCAAACTGATGGTTATGTTATTCGCGACAATAATGATGTTGACGTAACTATTCCGTTTACCGCAGATAAGTGGACAACAGTTGAAATGACTTGGGATGCTACGAGTGCTTCAGATACGGTTGCGCCACTATTAACCCTGACTATTGACGGCACGAGTGTGACTACAGCACCATTTGCTTCAGTTTCTTCATCATTGAGTGATGTCGCTGTAGGTGTTGAGACGGTTATATTTAAATTAGGTGATAATGGCTCAGTTTCAGGCGACGCCGCTTATTACGTTGATGACTTCAAACTTTATGCCGACATTGATGGCACTACAATTCAATTTGAAGATGACTTTGAAGGTTATGCAGACGGTGATTCACTCGATACTGATAACGCAGCCTCTCCTTATAATTCGAGTACTGCAGAAGCTTTTGTGAAGCAGCTTAGCGCTTCAGGCTCTGGCACTGTAAACCCTGATAACCTGACGGCAAAAATTACCGACAACATGACTGATGACGCGGGTGAATTGCGTTATAAGTTGTCTTCAAGTGATATTATTGCTGCAGGTAAATTAACCGTATCATTCCTAAAAGAAGCGGGTATTGCAAAAGATGCTTATATTGGATTGTATGGTACTTCAACTAGCACCAGTAATGCGCTGATCGATTTACGCATTCAAAGTGATGGTTACGTTATTCGCGACAATAATGATGTTGCCGTTACCATTCCATTTACCGAAGATAAGTGGACAGATGTCGAAATAACGTGGGATGCTACGAGTGCTTCAGACACAGTTCCACCGCTATTAACCCTGACTATTGATGGCACGAGTGTGACTACGGCACCATTTGACTCAGTTTCTGCATCATTAAGTGATGTCGCAGTGGGCGTTGAAACGGTTATCTTTAAATTAGGTGATAATGGCTCTGAAACTGGTGTCCCGGGTTATTTTGTTGATGACTTCAAGCTCTACTCAGATAAAGCGGGTACTACAGTGCAATATGAGGATGACTTTGAAGCTTATGCTGAAGGAGATTCACTCGATACGGATAATGCTTCATCACCTTATAACTCTAGTACGGCTGAAGCGGTTGTAGCTAAAAAAGCAAAATAACATTAATGGCAAATGCTCAATAAAAATAGCGCTTTCAATAGCGCTATTTTTTTCTCTAACAATTAATGTTTATTAAGGGCTTATAGCTCTAAAATAATAACAGCTAATACTAATAACATACCTTTTAGAACGCTAAAATCTCATATTCAGGAGCGCTTTATGTTTAAAGCTTTATCTACTATTTCACTATCTACTATTTCACTATCTACTATTTCACTTGCATTATTAATGACAGGTTGTGCGAGCACATCTGATGCTCCTGCAGGAAAATTTGATCTGACTCATTGGAAAATTACCATTCCGTTAGATCGTGATAACAATGGTAAGGCCGACGATATCGACACTAAGGCATTACAAAACTATCAGCATTCTGACTTTTTCTATATCGATACAAATGGCGATATGGTCTTTACCTCGCCAAATAAAGCCGTAACAACACAAGCATCATCGAATACGCGTAGCGAATTAAGACAAATGATCCGTGGACTAGACACGTCAATTGGTACTAAATCTTACAGTAACAATTTTGCGATTGCTGCGCATTCAGATGCCGCTTACTTTGATCAAATAGGTGGTCGATTAGACGCAAGTTTAAAAGTAAACCATGTTGCTAAAAACGCTAAACATCCGAAAAAACCCGCTTATTCTGTGGTAGTTGGGCAAATTCATGCAGGAAAAGACAAAGAAGTTATTGCCGAAGGAAATGGTTTTGGCTGGGGTAATGAACCGATAAAAATTTATTACAAAAAATGGCCAAACCACGACACTGGCTCAGTTTTTTGGACTTATGAGCGTAACCTCGAAAAAGATAACCCAGATAGAACTGACATAGCTTACCCAATTTGGGGAAACACCTGGGAAAACCCAGACGATCCTAAAAGTTCTGGTATCGCATTAGGTGAAGAATTTAGTTATACGATAAATGTTATTGGCAGTGTAATGCATTTAACATTTACCCAAAAAGATAAAAAAACGGTCGTTTATAACATTGACCTTTCAAACAATGTCGACGCTTACGGTAAAGTTGACGAAAAAGATAACTCTGCTGGCTATGCCGGCGATTGGCTTTATTTCAAAGCCGGCGCTTATAACCAATGTTCAACATTAGACGCTGACGGCATTTGGTATGCCGGTTGTTCTGGCACGGGAGATTGGCCAACAGATAAAGCAAACGGAGATTATACCAGCGTAAGTTTTTCAAAGCTTAAGTTGAGCCATGAAAGCGAAAAAAAATAAAGTTTGCTGAACATAAACCGATATTAGCGCTTTAAATATTGATAGGATTTATTACTGTATCGATATCAAGTTTAAGTAAAAATAATATCTGTATTTCAGCACTAGAGTGCATATTAACAAAGGCATTATCAACAATTGATAATGCCTTTTTGTGTTTTATCGCTCGAATAAATAATAATATAATGCCAAGTGATGCTTTGTTATTAAGTAATATTGCCATAGAATTAAAACACTTTTTACGCTGACATCAACAAAGGAGCTGTGATGCACAAAGGGCAATTAAAAAACTGGATTGATAATAAAGGTTTTGGCTTTATTGAGTCTCCAGAGTTAAAACAAGACACCTTTATCCACATTTCTAGCTTAAATAATATGAGTAGAAAGCCTAAGGTTGGTGACTACATTTACTTTGAGGTAGAACAACAATCAAATGGCAAAAGTAGAGCCGTTAACTGCCGTATTGAAGGTGTTGCAACTACAGCCTTAAAACAAAAAAGTCACCGCGTTTATAAAACCTCACCTAAGTCAAAAAGCAAAATTTTCTTATTATTTGCAGTAATAGGGATATCTACTTTTGCATATCAACGTTTAAACATAAAAACCCAGCAGGTACCAACACAGCAATATAAAGCTCCAGTAACAGAAGCCATTCCAGCAGGGCAATATACAGCACCAATAAAAGAAACTATGCCACAACAGCAATATAAAGCACCAATAACAGAAACTATTCCACCACGGCAAGTAACAAAACCTAAACCTAGTTTTTCTTGTGATGGACGACAGCACTGTAGTCAAATGTCATCTTATGATGAGGCGAAGTATTTTCTTCAAAATTGCCCCAATACTAAAATGGATGGTGACAGAGACGGTATCCCGTGCGAAAGGCAATTTAACCGCTTTTAACAACCGCCCTTTTTGTAGGATTTTATCCCTTGCCTGTGCTAAAGTCAGAGCAATAAAGTAGCTTGACCTTCTAGCTTACCAATAGCTTGAAATCTTTAGCTATATTTAAAATAAAACTACAAGTTGTTTTACATGGATAAAATGAAACCTAACTCTTCTGCTCAAAACACTGAACATCAAGCGACTATTCTCTGGCACGATTATGAAACCTGGGGCATTTCACCAAAATTTGATAAACCTTCCCAGTTTGCTGGCATTCGCACCGATCTTGATTTAAACATTATTGGTGAGCCGGAGATGTTTTATTGTCAGCCACCGCAAGATTATTTACCACAACCAGAAGCCTGTTTAGTGACCGGTATTACGCCGCAAAAAGCCTTACGCGAGGGTTTAACTGAAGCTGAGTTTGCTGATCGTATTCATGGTTTATTTTCTCAGCCTGATACTTGTGTTGCAGGTTATAACAGTATTCGATTTGACGATGAAGTGACCCGTTATTTACTTTATCGTAACTTTTACGACCCTTATGCGCGCGAATGGCAAAATGGTAATAGTCGTTGGGATATTATTGATATGGTGCGTGCTTGCTATGCTCTGCGCCCTGAAGGTATTGAATGGCCAACGGTTGAGCGCGATGGTGAACAAGTGGTGAGTTTTCGTTTAGAACTGCTGACAGAAGCTAATGGTATTAGTCATGAAGCGGCGCATGACGCCATGAGTGATGTTTATGCCACTATTGCGATGGCAAAACTGATTAAAGAAAAACAGCCAAAGTTATACGACTTTATTTTTAATTTGAAAAATAAGAAGCAAGTAGCTGAGTTAATTGATGTTTATAACATGACGCCCGTTGTGCATACCTCTAGCAAAGTGTCTTCTGTTCATGGCTGCACAAGTTGGTTTGCGCCAGTTTGTTATCATCCGATTAATAAAAATGCCGTTATTGCAGTCGATTTAGCGCGAGATCCTACGCCGTTATTTGAGCTTTCGAGTGAAGAGATTAAAGCGCGTTTATATACCCGTTTTGATGAATTAGACGAAGGCGAATTACCGATCCCGATTAAGTTAATACACTTAAATAAATGCCCTATAGTCGCGCCAGCAAAAACACTGTTACCTGAAAATGCTGAACGTTTGGCTATTCCTCGCGAGCTTTGCCTTGAGAACTTAAAAAGGCTTAAGCAATATACTGAGCTTAGAGATAAATTAACCGATGTTTTTGCTGAAAGTGACTTTGGTGATGAACCTGTAGAAGCTGAGTTTGCACTTTATGGTGGCAAGTTCTTCTCGCATAGCGATAAAGCGCAAATGGATATATTGCATCAACTAGCGCCAGAGCAATTAGGTACGCATCCTTTTCAGTTTCAAGATGAGAGATTAAACACGCTGTTATTTAGTTATCGAGCGCGTAATTTTCCTTATACCTTAAATGATAGCGAACAACAAAAGTGGCAAGCGCATTGTCAAAATCGTCTTCAGCATGGTAAAAAAGGGTTATTGAGTGTTGATGAGTTTATGATAAAAATTGAAGACTTAGCGCACCAACATGAACAAAATCAAAGTAAAATGTCGGTACTTAAAGCATTATATGAGTATGTGCAAAATTAACATAATGCCGACTTATTTACATTAAGTCGGCTAGTTTACAATAGCTTGGATACTGCTATTCAGCTACAAAATGATAAAGTGAAAAGTAATACATCGTTAACGTTTTACTTTTTAAAGCGACTTATTAAGCTTGAAGTGTCCCAACGGTTGCCACCATTTTCTTGAATTTCTTTATAGTAGCCATCGAGCTGTTTAGTCACGGTTAAATCTGCACCTAGTTTTTCAGCCTCTGCAAACGCAATAGCAAGGTCTTTTCTTACCCAGTCAACAGCGAAGCCAAAGTCAAATTCTCGTGCACACATTGTTTTACCACGGTTATCCATTTGCCAAGAGCCTGCAGCGCCTTTGCCGATAGTATCTAGCAGTTTATCAATGTTTAATCCCGCTTTTTGGGCGAAGTTTAATCCCTCAGCCAAGCCTTGTACGGTATTAACGAAACAAATTTGGTTTACCATTTTAGCTAATTGCCCTGAGCCAACGGGCCCCATTAATTGACTAAATCTAGCGAATGCAGCCATAACTGGCTCAGCTTTATTAAAAATAGTTTCGTCACCACCAACCATGACTGTTAGCACACCATTTTCTGCGCCAGCTTGTCCACCAGAAACGGGGGCGTCTAAAAAGTATTGTTCTTGGCTTGCAGCAATACCAGCAAGCTCTACAGCAACTTCTGCCGATGCGGTGGTATGATCAACTAAAATACTGCCCTTGGGCATACCTGCTAATATGCCGTTTTCACCTAATACCACTTGACGAAGATCGTCATCGTTACCTACGCAACAAAACACTATTTCACAATCTTTCGCGGCAAGTGCCGGTGTTTTAGCACTAGTACCCGAAAATTCGGCCTGCCATTTATCCGCTTTTGCTTGGCTACGGTTAAAAACACAAACCTCGTGCCCGGCTTTTTGTAAATGCCCTGCCATGGGGTATCCCATAACGCCTAAACCAATAAATGCTACTTTCATCGAACGAATCCTTATGTAATACCAAGTTGATTAATACCTGATATTTAGTTGAAGTTAGTACAGCATAGCTTGCGCTATTGTTACTTATTTTATCGGTGATAAAGCAACTGATTTAAATTCAATACCCTGCCAGCCAGTTTGCATGAAATTTCGAATGTTTTGGTGATCATTACCCGTAGGGTTATCTAAAACATCTTCTCGAAAATAGCGCCCGAAACAAGCGAGCGTTTGTTGTGGGTTTAAATTATTTAACTGGGCAAAGTAAAATATTTTACAAGAGCCTTCATTAGTACCGCTGTCATTAACAAGTTCACCATTGGTAAACGTTGTAGGTTGATATTGATAATTGTCGGCAATAACTTGCATGACTTGGGGGAACTCTATCGGGTGTTTCGCTTGTTTAATGCTCGTGAGCAAGTCATCTAAACTACTGTTTTCAATATTATTCATGGAAATTATATACCTTATTTTAATTTTGTTTAAACGATTTAAATTTTGGGAAAGTCTGCATTAAACTGTGTATTCAACTCTACACTCAACTCTGCATTTAATTCTGCTACAGTTTTTTAATTCAACTTGCTTTAAATTAATTCAGCTTGAATTATTTTAGTTTAAGCTTGTTCATAATCATGCTAATAATTCTGTGCAGATATCACACCAAATTGCTAATTAATGAGTTGTCGCCATTGTTATTTTCTTGTTTGTAGGCCGTGCTTAACAGTGTTTATTAACCTGCGGCATCGCATTGCGTTTTATGCGCTCTATGTTAATAAAATTAGCCATATTTTAATAGATGCTAGTGTGAAAGTTTGTTTAATATATTTTCGCTGATTTATTTTTGCATTTAGGGTAAAAAACACTTACTTTGTTTGGAGTTAAATTGTCGCAAATTTATGCACAATTAATCCTGCTTTAAGGGCTTTTATGAATAACAACATTTATCAGTTTAGTGCTAATAACAATGTCGGCGAGCCTGTAGCGCTATCTACTTATCAAGGTAAAGTAATGCTGGTGGTTAATACGGCTAGCGCATGCGGTTTTACCCCACAATATGCAGGGTTAGAAGACTTATACAAGCAATTCAAAGACCAAGGATTAGCAGTACTGGCTTTTCCTTGTAATCAATTTGGTAAACAAGAGAAAGGTGACAACAATGAAATTAAAGATTTTTGTGATCTTAACTTTAATATTTCATTTGAGCTTTTTAGTAAAATAGAAGTTAATGGCGAAAGCACCCACCCTTTATTTGAGCATTTGAAAAGTGAAGCTCCAGGCATTTTGGGCAGTAAAAGCATTAAATGGAATTTCACAAAATTTTTGGTCAATCGCCAAGGGAAAGTGATAAAACGTTATAGCCCAACGACCAAACCAGCCGATATTGCTAGTGATATTTCAGCGATACTTTAGTGGATTGAATGGTTTAAGCTATTTTATTTTTTGTAGGTCGGACTTTAGTCCGTCAACCGCTAAACAAGCTAATAATCTAATGGGTCTACAAACATTTCAGGCGTTTTTTGTTAGTCATTATTTGGCTAAGGGTAAATTTCAATGCGGGTTAAATTTCATTTAACTTGATGGACTGAAGTCCAACCTACATAGGCCTACATCGAGCTACATGAGCCTGCGAGTGATTGTTTTTTTTGTAAGTCGGACTTTAGTCCGTCAACCACAAAACACGCTAATTATCCAATCGTTCTACAAACATTTCAGGCGTTTTTTGTTAGTCATTATTTGGCTAAGGGTTAAATTTCAATGCGGGTTAAATTTCATTTAACTTGATGGACTGAAGTCCAACCTACATCGAGCTACAGTAGCCTAAATTTGCCTGCGAGTGATTGTTTTTGTAGGTCGGACTTTAGTCTGAGGAATCCCCACAAGTTTAAGAAGTAAGCGCTTGATATCTGGTAAAATGTTAATCACCACAAAAAACAAATATACCAAATACAAGCGCTATGCCTTCATTATCAGACTTATTCACCTTTGATTCAAACACTTTAGATCCTAGAATTACAAAATCTCTTTTTACTGCTGCTGATAGTCTCATCAATGGTGCGGCATTGACCTTAACCTCGATGGGAAGACACGCTGCTAGCTTGCAGGGTAAATCAGAAAAACACGCGATAAAACGTATCGATAGACTGCTTGGGAGTCAGCCTTTATATCAGAATAGGCAGTCATTTTACCAGGACATTGCACGGCTGTTTATTACGACACCCCACCCACTTATTCATGTGGACTGGTCCACCGTCTACAACTATAACTTCGTCATGCTCAGAGCCGCCATTTCTATTGGAGGACGTGCAGTTACGATCTATGAGGAAGTTCATCCTGAAAGTAAACACACGAACCACCAAGTACACTTGAACTTCATTGCTAATTTAAAAAAGATATTACCTGAAGATATTCAGCCTATTATATGCACGGATGCGGGCTTTAAAATCCCGTGGTTTAAAGCGATCGAGGCTCAGCAATGGTACTGGCTTGCAAGGACAAGAGGCACTGTAAAATGCCAACGTCAAGGTGAAAGCGATTGGCATTATGTGAGCAAATGTCACCATCTTGCGCTCTCTATAGCAAGTGAGCTCAAAGGCGTAATCTTATCAAAGGCTCATCAATTTGTTTGTCGTGGTGTCTTATTCAAAGGACGAAAGATGTATCGCCATAAGCTTAATCGAAAGGGCGTAACCACAAAATGTAAAACCAATATAAAGAGTTCAAAGTCAGCTAAAGAGCCTTGGTTCTTAGTATCTAATTTACCTAGAAATACATTTAAACCGCAGCATTTAGTGAATATGTATAAACGAAGAATGGCCATTGAAGAATCCTTTAGAGACTGTAAAAATGAATACTATGGCTTAGGCTTGTCTCGTAGTTTAAGCCGTTCAGTAGAAAGGCTGCAGGTTATTTTACTGTTAAGTATGATGGTTCAATTTTATCTATATTGTGTAGGCAAGGCAGCGGAATCAGCAGGCTATCATCGGCAATTCCAAGCAAACTCGGTGAAAACTAAGCGTGTGCTATCTTATGGGTATTTAGCGCTAAGGATCCTACAACATAAGCGGTATTATATATCGGATAAGATGATAATCAGTGCAATGAAGGCACTGATTCATGAAAGTTTATATTGAGAAACTTGTGGGGATCTCTCAGACTTTAGTCCGTCAACCGCTAAACACGCAAATTATCCAATCGATCTACAAACATTTCAAGTGTTTTTTGTTAGTCATTATTTGGCTAAGGGTAAATTTCAATGCGGGTTAAATTTCATTTAACTTGATGGACTGAAGTCCAACCTACATAGACCTACATAGGCCTACATCGAGCTACTTGAGCCTGCAGGTGATTGTTTTTTTTGTAGGTCGGACTTTAGTCCGTCAACCGCTACACACGATAATTATCTGATGGGTCTACAAACATTTTTGGTGTTTTTTTTTAGTCATTATTTGGCTAAGGGTAAATTTCAATGCGGGTTAAATTTCATTTAACTTGATGGACTGAAGTCCAACCTACATAGGCCGACATCGAGCTACATTAGCCTGCGGTTGATTTTTTGGTTATTCAATCTTTAAATCACTTTACTCTGATCTTACGTGACCAGCTGTAAATCGCGTAATTGTTTAATTTTATCTCTTACTGATGCGGCTAATTCAAACTCTAGATTTTGCGCATGGTTAAACATTTGCGTTTCTAGTTCTTGCACTTTCACGTCAATTTGTTTGGTGGTTAATGTTTCGTACTCTGACGCTGGCTCTGCCGCTTTTAAAGCTGCTGCCGCGCGAGTTTTACCACCATCAAGGTCCATAACATCTGAAATATTACGTCTTACACCACGTGGGGTAATATTGTTATCGAGATTGTATTGATGCTGTTTGGCACGGCGTCTGTCAGTTTCGTCAATCGCTTTTCGCATTGAGCCGGTAATGCGTCCAGCATAAAGAATTGCTCTGCCGTTAATGTTACGTGCTGCTCGGCCAATCGTTTGAATAAGTGAACGTTCTGAGCGCAAGAAACCTTCTTTATCAGCATCTAAAATCGCCACAAGTGACACTTCTGGCATGTCTAAGCCTTCGCGCAGCAAGTTAATTCCTACTAGCACGTCGAACTTGCCTAAACGAAAATCTCGAATAATTTCTACGCGTTCAACGGTATCCACATCTGAATGCAAGTAGCGCGCTTTTATTTGATGTTCGTCTAAATAATCGGTTAAATCTTCCGCCATACGTTTGGTTAATGTTGTGGCTAATACCCTTTCATCAATTTTTACGCGTTTGCGAATTTCAGAAAGTAGATCATCAACTTGCGTTTCAACCGGACGTACTTCTATTTGAGGATCGAGTAATCCGGTTGGGCGAACAACTTGCTCAGCAATTTCACCGGCTGATTTTTCAAGTTCATAATGACTTGGCGTTGCTGATACATAAATGGTTTGCGGCGATAAGGCTTCAAACTCTTCAAACTTCATTGGTCGGTTATCAAGTGCTGAAGGTAATCTAAAACCATATTCAACCAGATTTTCTTTACGTGAACGGTCACCTTTATACATAGCGCCAATTTGCGGCACGGTGACGTGTGACTCATCAATAATTAACAAACCATCGCTTGGCAAGTAATCAAACAATGTCGGTGGAGCTTCTCCTGGGCCACGGCCTGATAAGTAGCGAGAGTAGTTCTCTATACCTGAGCAATAACCAAGCTCTGTCATCATTTCAATATCGAATTGAGTACGTTGCACTATGCGCTGCTCTTCCACGAGTTTATTGTTTTCTTTTAGTTGAGCAGATCTGTCTTTTAATTCAATTTTTATTTTATCAACGGCAGCCAATATTTTTTCACGAGGTGTCGCGTAATGGGTTTTAGGATACACCGTGACCCGCGCAACAGTGCGTTCAACGGCCCCCGTTAATGGGTCAAATACGCTAATGCGCTCAATTTCTTCATCAAATAACTCAATGCGCAGGGCCATGCGGTCTGATTCTGCTGGAAAAACATCAATGACATCACCGCGCACACGATATGTAGCACGTTGAAATGCCACGTCATTTCGGGTGTATTGCAACTCGGCTAGGCGTCTTAAAATATCGCGTTGATTAATAATATCGCCAACGCTGATATGCAACATCATTTTTAAATAAGAGTCTGGATCACCCAAACCGTAAATGGCCGACACAGAAGCGATTATAATGACGTCTTTTCGCTCCAACAGTGACTTAGTTGCCGATAGGCGCATTTGTTCGATGTGTTCATTTACAGAGGCATCTTTCTCGATAAAAGTGTCTGTAGTGGGTACGTAGGCTTCTGGTTGATAGTAATCGTAATAAGAAACGAAATACTCTACAGCATTCTCAGGAAAAAAATCCTTCATTTCACCGTATAATTGCGCGGCCAAGGTTTTATTCGGTGCTAGCATCATAGTGGGACGATTGAGCTTTTCAATAACATTGGCGATGGTATAAGTTTTACCTGAGCCAGTTACACCTAATAAGGTTTGATGCGCTAAGCCAGATTCAATACCATCAAGCAGTTTTGCGATTGCGGTTGGTTGATCACCACTTGGCGTATAATCTGAATGTATTTTTAACGCTTTCATTAAGCAGTAACCTCTACCGTTAATCGATCTTTTTCACATTGTTTGCTAAATAAATTATATGAAATCGCCGCCATTACTACATTGCCAAGTAAAGCGCCAACAAAAAAGCCTTCTAAACCAAACCATACACTACCCAGGTAGGCTAACGGCACATAACAAATAAACAATCTAATAACACTTAATACCAAGGCAACCATCGGCTTATGTAGTGCGTTAAATGATGAATTAGTGAGAATAATTACGCCTTGTAAACCATAACCTAAGGGTAAAATCCAAATGAAGAGTTTAATAATATCAGCTACCGCTTGCTCTTTAGAAAATATATCAGCGATAAATGGCGCGGCTAACACTAGCACGACATAAATTAATACCTGCCATGCTATAACGAATTTTATTGAGGTTTTGTAGCCATCTTCAACACGCTTCATGTTTCCCGCTCCAAAATTTTGGCTGATAAATGGCGGTAAGGTCATTGAAAGCGCTAACACAACTAAACAAGCGATTGATTCGATTCTTGAACCTACCCCAAATGCAGCCACCGCTGACACGCCGTATTCAGCAACAATAGCGGTTAAAACTGCCGAAGCTACTGGGGTTAACATATTAGCGCCAGCAGCAGGCAAACCAATATGTAAAATATCACGTGACGCGCAAATAAAGTCTTTAATCGACATTAAATGGGTATGAATTAAGCCACGTTTAGCCGCTAAAATATATAAAACATAGCCTAAACCAAAAACCCAAGAGACTAATGTCGCTATTGCAGCGCCTTGAATACCCATCGCGGGTACTGGGCCAAAACCGAAGATAAAAATAGGATCTAATATGGCGTTTATTAAGCCTGCACTGCCCATAATTAGGCTGGGTGTTTTAGTGTCGCCGTCAGCACGTAAAACAGCGTTTCCTATCATCGGGCCTATTAATAAAATACAACCTAAAAACCAAAGGTCCATATATTGATGAATTAAGGGGAGTAGTGCTTCGCTAGCGCCCAAAAGCAAGAAAGTTTCGTCAATGAGCAAATAGCCAACAAAAGCAAGAATTCCGACAATGGTTGCTGCTAAATATAATGAACTGGTGGCTAAATTTTTTGCCGACGCTTTGTCGCCTTTGCCTAGCGCTTTAGCAATAACGGCTGAAGTGCCAATGCCTAGGCCAATGGTTAAACTGATGACGGTAAAGGTTATGGGAAAAGTAAAACTAATCGCAGCTAAAGGCTGTGTTCCTAATAAACCGACAAAAAACGTATCCACTAAGTTAAAAGTCATCAATAAAATCATGCCGTAAATCATCGGAATGGTCATTGTTTTTAACGTTGGCGCTACAGGATCTTTAAGTAGGTTTATTTGGTGACTTTTTTTAGTTTGGATCATTAATTTTTCAGAAAAAGTTATAATTCGAATACAATTACCATTGTAAAAGATCGTGGTAGGACTCGCTACGTATATATTTTATTTCAGATAAAAATATAGCAAGTTAAAGAAAAAATAATATAACAAGGAAAAATCGACTTAGCTTGCTTATTGTATAAATGCACGCTAAATGAGTTAAATATCACTCTTGAACAAAAAACACACGAGCATGAGTAAAAACCCAACGTAACTAAAGTAACTTATTGTTAAAAAAGACAAATAACAGATAGTACAATAAAGACTCGCTATGCTGTAAGCCGCATTCTACCGTTTACTACACGAAAGCTTACACTTTAACTCACATAGTTATCCACAGATTATGTTGATAACTATATTTTTTGATAACAAAATTTCACCTTGAGCATTTATTCATCAAAAAATGAAGAAATGCTGCCAACAATGCCTGCTATTTGAGCAAACAACCAATAAAATGATTTTTTTCTAATTTTTGTGTTGACAGTATGACATGTGGCCTTTAATATTCGGCCCCGTTAGCCAATAGAGGCTTTCAGAACAATTCCTCAATAGCTCAGTTGGTAGAGCAACGGACTGTTAATCCGTTTGTCCCTGGTTCAAGTCCAGGTTGAGGAGCCAAATTAAAGATGTGATGGCTATCAATTTTATTGCTAGCGGTTATAGTAAAAATAGTAAAAGAACAATTCCTCAATAGCTCAGTTGGTAGAGCAACGGACTGTACTCTTATAATAAACAGGCGTTTGTCCCTGTTGGTTATTTCAAGTCCAGGTTGAGGAGCCACTTAAAGATGTGATGGTTTTTATTTTAAAGTAAAAACGGTTACAGTAAAAATAGAAAAGAACAATTCCTCAATAGCTCAGTTGGTAGAGCAACGGACTGTTAATCCGTTTGTCCCTGGTTCAAGTCCAGGTTGAGGAGCCACATTAAAATGTGATGGCTATCAATTTTATTGCTAGCGGTTATAGTAAAAATAGTAAAAGAACAATTCCTCAATAGCTCAGTTGGTAGAGCAACGGACTGTTAATCCGTTTGTCCCTGGTTCAAGTCCAGGTTGAGGAGCCACATTAAAGAACCTGCTTATTTAGCAGGTTTTTTTTTCGCCTAAAATTTGATAAACAAAGACACCCCAATAAAATGTGATGGCTATCAATTTTATTGCTAGCGGTTATAGTAAAAAGAACAATTCCTCAATAGCTCAGTTGGTAGAGCAACGGACTGTACTCTTATAATAAACAGGCGTTTGTCCCTGTTGGTTATTTCAAGTCCAGGTTGAGGAGCCACATTAAAGAACCTGCTTTTTTAGCAGTTTTTTTTTCGCCTAAAATTTGATAAACAAAGACAACCCAATAAAATGGGGTCAGATACTTTATCTGTGATTTGATAAAAATTGTCACACGGCTTTAGTTTATTGTTTTGGACTCAGATGAAATGAGCTTGGGTATTTATATTCCAACCATCGCTTTAATCGCTCGCTTTACCGTTGACGGGCTGAAGCCCGACCTACAAAAGAACTATTCGCCATCGTTACAATATCATTTTAGGGTTATGTAGGTTGGGCTTCAGCCCATCAGGTTAAATGAAATTTAACGGTGTTTAGCACAAGTGTTCATAAATAAGCCCTTACACTGCAGATGTATGCAGGTTCTGCACTTTAATCGATCGTTTTACCGTTGACGGGCCGAAGCCCGACCTACAAAAGAACTATTCGCCATCGTTACAATATCATTTTAGGGTTATGTAGGTTGGGCTTCAGCCCATCAGGTTAAATGAAATTTAACGGTGTTTAGCACAAGTGTTCATAACCCCTCCCCTATCTCTGCAGATGTATGCAGGTTCTGCACTTTAATCGATCGTTTTACCGTTGACGGGCTGAAGCCCGACCTACAAAAGAACTATTCGCCATCGTTACAATATCATTTTAGGGTTATGTAGGTTGGGCTTCAGCCGACCTACAAAAGAACTATTCGCCATCGTTACAATATCATTTTAGGGTTATGTAGGTTGGGCTTCAGCCCATCAGGTTAAATGAAATTTAACGGTGTTTAGCACAAGTGTTCACAACCCCTCCCCTATCTCTGCAGATGCCTGCACTTTAATCGATCGTTTTACCGTTGACGGGCTGAAGCCCGATCTACAAGAGCAATAATTTTTTTCGCTACTTTTTCTTCTACACGACCTGCAAATAAACAATTTATAATGGAGAAAAAAAGGGCTAGATTTTCATCTAGCCATTTATGGATATTTTAACTTTAGCTTTAACTTTGACTTTGACTTTATTTCATCATGGCATCGCGAGCGACTTTAAATTCACTGCCTTCGCGCCAGTTTGGCCAATCTTTGGTGTTACTTAGCATAAAGCCTGTTTCAAAGAAAACTTGTAGCTCTGCAACCATGCCTTGCCAACCCCAGTTTTCGTTGTATTCGTCGCAGGTTTGGTGATAACACTTTGCTACTAAGGCAGATACTTGGTCACCAATGGCTTTTTGTTCGGCATTAAGCCATGTAGAGCCTCCACCTGCACTTAATGCTGGTACGCCTTTCTTTGCTAGGCTGAAGTGATCTGAACGATAATAATATCCACGTTCTGGGGTCTGCTCTGGTGTTAATGTACGGTCTTGGCGTTTAGCGGCTTTTGCTAAATAGTCTTCTAATTCAGACTTACCAAAACCCACCACGGTTAAATCTTTTTTCAAGCCTGAAATATCTAGGCTGTCCATGTTGATCAAACCAACCACTTTATTTAACGGCATGGTTGGGTGATTAGCAAAGTAACGAGAGCCTAAACGGCCCTGTTCTTCTGCGGTTGCAGCCATAAATGTTATGGAGCGTTCTGGTGTTTTATCTAACACTTTATAAGCTTTAGCAATATGCATTAAACCTGCGGTGCCGGTTGCGTTGTCATGTGCGCCGTTGAAGAAGACTTTCTTGCCGTCAATAATCGTAGAGCCTAAGTGATCCCAATGCCCCATATAGATAACATGTTCATCTGGGCTGATACGCCCAGGAATGGTGGCGACAACATTATTAGATACTGAGTCTGTAATGGTGTTTTTAACGTTGATATCAGCGGTAAGTTTAAGTGGTACGGCTTTAAACTTTTTCGATAACGCTTGGGCTTTTAAGGCAGTAAAGTCAAAACCGGCTTTCGCCATTAGCTCATGAGCTTTTTCGGTGCTGATCCACATTTCTACATCAACCACCGGTTCATTCACTTCTTTAGCCGGTAAATGGTATTGTGCGCCAGTCCAGCTGCTTTCAATGACATTCCAACCGTAACTTGCCGGTTTGGTTTCATGAACGATAATAGCGCCTGCTGCACCTTGGCGAGCAGCTTCTTCGTATTTATAAGTCCAACGGCCGTAATACGTCATGGTATTACCATCGAATAATGCGGGATCTTGTGAGGCATAACCGGGGTCATTAACCAATACAACAACTGTTTTGCCTTTTACATCTACATTTTTGTAATCATTCCACTGATACTCGGGAGCATTGATGCCGTAGCCAACAAAAACTAACTCAGAGTTATCAAGGCTAATTTGTTTACGGGTTTGGCGTGAGCTTGCCACATAGTTTTTAGGAAAATCAAATGCTATGTCTGCAATTTTTAATGGGCTAACCGGCTCGCTTACTATGCTATTCATTGGCACAGCTTGCAGATAGCTGTCGCCATTACCTGGGGCTAAACCTAGCTTTTTAAATTGCGAAATCAACATATTGGTGGTTAATGTTTCCCCTTCGGTTGAGGGTTCACGACCAGCAAATTTATCTGATGATAAGG